>JAOQAG010000010.1 GCA_025963715.1 Bacteroidota bacterium | reverse complement strand
CACAGTTCTTAATTGGCAGATCCCGGGTCAAGCCCGGGATGACAGCTTAAGAAAGTATTTCTGTTTCCATAAACAATAATGTTCTGCAACATAACCATACAAAATAAAAGCATTTGGTATAAACTTTCCGATAGTCAAATAATATTAATATAATCCTGATGAGGATTTATGATTATTCTGAAAAGGGCGGTTTACCGCCCTTTTTCTATGAACATGAAACACTACATTTGAACAGCACGTAATTCCATTATCAAAGATTAAGACAAGCTGTATACCCACTCACAGCAAGTATATGGTTGTTACTGGCCACATTAATATATGACAGTGCCGGAAAAATGTTTATACAAGAAACAAAAAACCGGCTTCGGCAAAATAAAAAGACTGTCACTCAATTTTTAGCTTGTTTGTAGCAGCACAATTGCCTTTACTTACAGTACCAACTAATTAAAACATGAGCGAACGATCACAAAATCAAAAAAGCCAGTTTCTCGGTACTGATAGGGGAAAAACAAAATCCAATGCTATTGAAGTGCCCTCTATCTCTTTACCAAAAGGAGGCGGGGCCATCAAGGGCATAGATGAAAAATTTTCAGTAAATGCAGTTAACGGTACTTCCGCTTTTTCGATACCTCTCCCCTTTGGGGCGGCACGGGGAGCATCGCCATCATTAAACCTCTCCTATAATTCAGGCGCCGGCAATGGTGTTTTTGGCCTTGGTTGGAATTTGAGCTTAGGCTCAATCAGGCGAAAAACAGATAAAGGGCTTCCTCAATATGCTGATCTGATTGATTCGGATGTTTTCCTGTTCTCTGAGGCAGAAGACTTAGTCCCGGAATTTAAAAAGAAAGCTGATGGGAGTTTCCAATTGGATGTACACGGAGAATATATACTCAACGAACGTGATTCATCCGACGGACTTTTTAAGATCAGAAACTATAAACCCCGTATTGAAGGGTTATTTGCGCGAATAGAACGCTGGATGGAAAAAAATAACCAACGAATAAAATGGCGTGTTATTACCAGAGAAAATACAACGACACTTTTTGGATGGACAGATAATGCCATTGTCGCCAACCCGGCTGATCCCACTAAAATATACGAATGGTTGCCCGAATTTGTGTTTGATGACAAAGGAAATTGCACGCAATACGTTTATAAAAAAGAAGATGAAACCGGCTTTGACGAATCATTGATCCATAATCGGAATCGTGTGAAAAATGGTTTGATCACATATACCAATCGTTATCCTGAAAAAGTACTTTATGGGAATAAAACACCATACAAAAAATTTGATGACGAATTCCCAAACGAATCCGACTATTTATTTTCAACTGTTTTCGACTATGGCGAGTATAACAATGTTTCGCCTTTCGACAAAATAAATGATTGGACTTTCAGGCCCGATGCTTTTTCTGAATACAAATCCGGATTTGAAATCAGAACTACAAGACTCTGCAAAAGAGTATTATTATTCAACCATTTTACTGGTAACAATGAATATGACGGATTGGTCAAATCTCTCAATTTCGAATATGATGTTTCTTCAGAACAGGATTTTACGTTTCTGAAATTTATTACATCATTTGGCTATATTAAAAAACCGGATAATTCCTATTCCCATAAAAAACTCCCACCCATGGAGTTTGAATACCAAAAGCATGAATGGAGCAATCAAATAAAAGCCATTTCCTCCGATGCATTGGTTCATGCGCCTGTTGGATTAGATGAGCATACTTACCAGTTTACCGATCTGTACAACGAAGGCCTCTCCGGTATTCTTACCGAACAGGCAAATGGCTGGTACTATAAACATAACCTGGGTAACGGAAATTTTGAACAGGCAAAATTGGTTTCTTCGAAGCCATCTTTTACAGGACTTGGCGGACATTTACAATTAGCCGACCTGGATGCTGACGGCGGCAAGCAATTAGTGAGTTTTGGCACCGAACCCAAAGGATATTTTGAATTGAATGATGAAAATGAATGGAATGGCTTGCGTTCATTCAAAGCATTACCAAATATTGATTTCGGTGATGGCAATACCCGGATGCTGGATTTGAATGGGGATGGAAAACCCGAAGTAGTAATTTCAGAAGATCAGGTTTTTACCTGGTATGAATCGGTAGGAAGGGATGGATATTCCGAAGCCAGAACATCCATTAAATCATTTGATGAAGAAGCCGGACCCACTATTGTTTTTGCGGATGCAAAACAAACCATTTATTTAGCGGATATGTCGGGGGATGGCCTTACCGATATTGTACGCATCCGAAATGGTGAAGTGTGTTACTGGCCCAACATTGGCTATGGAAAATTTGGAGCAAAAGTAGCGTTGGATCATGCTCCCGTCTTCGACCATCAGGATGCATTTAATCCTGCTTATTTGCATTTGGCAGATATTGACGGTTCCGGCACGGCGGATCTTATTTATTTAGGCAAAAACAAATTTTCCTGCTGGAAAAACCTTGGTGGTAATCGTTTTAGCGCTCTCCCATTTGAAATAACCTCCTTTCCGGAAATACATTCCCAGGCAAAAATTACGATTACTGATTTATTAGGAAATGGAGTAGCTTGCATCGTATGGTCAAGCTCATTATCAAAAGATGCCAATGCTCCATTGAAATACATTGACCTGATGAACAGCAAGAAACCTCACATCATGGTTTCTTATAAAAATAACCTTGGCAAAGAAGTATCGCTGGAATATACACCATCCACAAAATTCTATCTTGAAGATAAATTAGCAGGCAGGCCCTGGGCCACAAAACTACATTTCCCCGTTCATTGCGTTTCCAAAACAACAACAGAAGATAAAATATCAGGGCACAAATTTATAAGTGAATACAAGTACCGCCATGGTTATTACGACCACGCGGAAAGAGAATTCAGAGGCTTTGGAATGGTGGAACAAACGGATGCAGAAACCTTTGAACATTGGATAAAAAGCGGGGCATCAAATATTACCGATGAACAACTGCACCAGGAACCTGTTGTTTCAAAAACCTGGAATCATACGGGTGCTTTTTTACAAAAAGAAAAAATCCTTGATCAGTTTGCAAAAGATTACTGGTATGAGGAAATGCAACGACAAACTTTTGCGGTAACACATTATGAATTTGCGTTGCCGGATGCCCGATTGGTTTCAGCTCCGGGAATTGATCCAACGATCCTTGACAATCTTTCGGCGCAGGAATGGCAGGAAGCAATGAGGGCCTGCAAAGGAATGGCGCTGCGTTCAGAAACCTTTGCAAGGGATGCCATTAAATTTGGCCATACAGATAAGGCCCGTAAAAAAGAACTCACTCCTTTTTCGGTAGCTACACATAATTGCGTAATTGAATTACTGCAGCCCAAAGGCAAAAATAAACATGCCGTTTTTGTGGTGAAGGAAAGCGAAGCCATCACTTATAGCTACGAACGCAATGCGGAAGATCCCCGGATAGCCCATAGCTTAAACATAAAATTAGATGAATACGGCAATGTTTTAGAATCGGCTTCGGTAGTTTATCCGCGATTGATCACGGATGCCTCACTGCCGGTAGAAACACAGCAGGAACAAAACAAAACGGTTATTATTTATACCCAACATCAGTTTACCAATGATGTGACGGATGAAGATATACATCGCCTCCGTTTAGCTTCGGAAATAAAAACCTTTGAACTGAAAAATGTTGCGAAGACCGACAGCTTTTACAAATTACAGGATTTTGAACAGATCCTTCCGAATTCAAATGAAGTCTTTTATCACCAGGTAGAAGTAAATCCTTCATTGAACACTTCGCAAAAAAGATTAATTGAACACGTCCGCACCAATTACCTGCGTAATGATCTGACAGCTGCGCTGCCTTTACATCAGTTAGAATCACTGGCCCTTCCTTTTGAAAGTTATCAGCTGGCATACACGCCCGAATTAGTCAGCGATATTTTTGGAACTAAAGTCAATGCCGCACTCTTAACAGAAGGCAAATTCATGAGCAGCGAAGGCGACAATAACTGGTGGATCCGCTCGGGCACCAATCAATTAATTACAGCGGCAGAAAATCAAAGTGATGCACAAAATCGTTTTTACACTCCCATCTCTTATACCGATCCTTACGGAGCCATAACCAGGGTGCGTTATTACGGCACTTATTTTCTGTTCATTGAAGAAACGGAAGATGCTTTGGGAAATAAATCGGGTGTAGCCAGTTTTAATTTTCGCACACTTTCTCCCAAAAGGATGAAAGACATCAATGGTAATTTTTCTGAAGTCATTAGCGATGAGTTGGGCCTGGTAAAAGCAGTAGCTGTAATGGGGAAAGGTAATGAAGCAGATGAGCTTACCGGCATAACAGAAATAACAGATGCCGCAGAATCAGCCGCAGTACTTGGTTTTTTTCAGGCTCCCGATTCCATACAACTCATTAGTGCCGGAAAGAATTTATTGAACCGTGCCTCTTCAAGATTTGTTTATGATTTTGAAGCGTACACTAATTCCGGTAAACCTGCCATAGCAGCTGCCATTACCAGGGAGCAACATTTTCAGCAACAAGCAGATTCGCCTGTACAGATTGGCTTTGAATATTCCAGCGGTACCGGTGAAGTGCTGATGAAAAAAGTGCAGGCGGAACCAGGCATTGCGAAGCAGGTGGTTGTACAGCCGGATGATAGTATTGTTATTGTAGAAACAGACTCTTCGTTATCGAATCCCCGGCAGCTCCGCTGGATTGGAAACGGAAGAACGATCAAAAACAATAAAGGCAATGCTGTAAAACAATACGAGCCTTACTTTTCGACAACATGGCAATACGAAGATTATAAAGAATTGGTTGAAACAGGCGTAACACCTGTTATGTATTACGATGCCGCCGGAAGGCTGACCAAAACAGAAATGCCGGATAGCACCTTTTCCAGCGTTGAATTCGATTCCTGGAAACAAACGATCTACGATGCAAATGATACAGTTCTGGAAAGTGAATGGTACGCAAAACGAATGGCTCTTGGTGCCGACATCCGCGAAAAACAAGCCGCTCTCAAAGCTGCCAAACATGCCAATACCCCAAATGTTTTACATGTTGACACATTGAGCAGGCCTGTTTTATCCATTGAACAGACGATCAACAGCACAACCAATGCTGATGAGTTTTACCTGACGAAAACAGTTTTAGATCTAGAAGGCAACCTGCGTTCCGTTCATGATGCGCGTGAATCATCCCAAAACATGAACAAGGGAAATGAAGTGATGCAGTACAAATACGATATGCTTGGCAACGTGGCGTATCAGCAAAGCATGGATGCCGGAAAGCGCTGGCTCCTGGCCAACATTGCCGGAAATCCGCTTCGCACCTGGGATGAACGTGATCATGAGTTCCGGTATTTCTATGATATATTGCACCGGCCGATCCAAAGTATGGTGATAAATACAGTTGGTAATCCCGGAGATCAATTGTTAAATAACATATTTGACCGTGTAATTTATGGAGAAAGTCTGTTACTCCCCAACCGAAGCAACGAAGCGGCATTGCAGCTCAGGAATGTATTGGGAAAAGTAATAGAGCATTATGATACCGGTGGATTAACCGACACACCCGATTATGATTTCAAAGGTCAGCCGATCACAAGTACCCGAAAATTATTCGGCAACTATAAGGAAGTCGCTAACTGGACCGATGCGAATCTGTTAACCGGCCTGGAGTCCGGGCCGGGATTTGTTTTTGCAACAGAAACAGATGCGCTTGGCAGAATAACCCGGCAAACGGCTCCCGATGGAAGTGTGATTATACCTTCTTACAACGAAGCGGGATTATTGAACAGCGAAAATGTTCTGCATCCCGGTGACGTTGTTCCCTCTACGTATATTAAAGACATCGACTACAACGAAAAAGGACAGCGTGAAAAAATTATTTACGGCAATGATGTGAGCACCCGGTTTTATTACGATCAGGAAACTTTTCGCCTGAAACAACTGGAAAGCAAACGGCAGAATAATGAGGTCCTGCAAAACCTGTTCTATACCTTCGATCCTGTTGGGAACATTACTGCAATAGAAGACAAAGCCATTCCCATTAGTTTTTTCGCGAATGCGCTCATTGAGCCTGTTAGTGAATATACCTACGATGCGCTGTACCGCTTGGTAGAAGCAAGCGGCAGGGAAAACAATGCGGCACTCAATTTTGGCACCTGCGATAACTGGAATGATAAGCCATATCTGTTCACTATGAATTCGGGTGATCCCATGGCGGTACGGAATTACACCCAGCGTTATCAGTACGATAAAGTTGGAAATGTCCTGGAAATGAAACACCTGGCTGCAGGTGGTAACTGGACAAGAAGCTATGATTATGAAACAGCCAATAACCGGTTAAAGAGCACAAACATTGGAGACAATGGCAACCCTGCTAATTACACCAACTATAAACACCATGCAGCACACGGGTTTATGGAAGAGCTGCCGCATTTGGAGAAAATAAGCTGGAACTTTAAAGAACAGGTAGTCCTAACCTCGCGACAGCATTGTACCGGTGATAACATTCCGGTAATAACTTACTACCAATATGACGGCAGCGGGCAGCGCATTCGTAAAATAACCGAAAACCAGGCTGTTGGCGGCGGACAGCCGACAAAAAAAGAAGAACGCATTTATGTGGCAGGTTACGAGTGGTATAAAAAGTACAGTGGAACGGATGCCGGTCTGGAACGGGTAAGCCTGAGCCTGATGGATCAGGGACACCGTTTTGTGATGGTGGAAACCCGCAATGATGTAGACGACGGCACCGAAAAACAACTCGTGCGTTATCAATTGCACAACCATTTGGGGTCTGCAGCCTTGGAGTTAGACACGAATGCGACACTCATTTCTTACGAAGAATACCATCCTTTTGGCACAACGGCTTACCAGGCAACGAATGCTACCATTAAATCTGCTGCCAAACGTTACCGCTACACCGGTATGGAACGCGATGAAGAAACAGGCTTGGAATACCACAACGCGCGGTATTATTTGCCTTGGCTGGGTAGGTGGTTGAGTAGTGATCCGATTGGGATTAAAGGGGGGATAAACGTATATGCCTATACTAAAAATTCACCCATTAATTTAATAGATCCCAAAGGTACAATTTCGGAAGGCTCCGTTCTTACCGCTACAATAGACCCTATTCTAGATAAGAAAGGAATTGGATATAATACGGAAACAAGTGTAGAGATAACCTTGAACGATGGGACAAAAGCCATAAGGCGATTTGATAGGTTTTATCAAAATCCAAATGGAGATTGGATTGCAATAGAAGCAAAAGGTGATAAGCCCCAAAAATTAACAGATAGTCAACTAATTGTAGATAAAAAAATACAGGAAGAAGGAGCTACATTCAAAATACTGATAAGTTCTGCAAAACCTCCCAAGGATAGCGGCCTGCAAAGAGAGGACATTGCTTTTACAATTGGATTTGAAGGAAAATTGAAAATCGGGAATTTAATGCATGTTACTGGAAATACAAGCCATAGAGCGACAGGAACTCAGCCCTGGGCTGCAAGTGCGGGAGTGTGGAAAAAGTGGATGGAGAGTACATTCAAAGATGCCCTGGATCACACTGGAATGACACGTAAAATAAACTCAAATGCAGCACCAACCTGGATGACTGTGGATGAGGTCAAAGCTGGATACAGACAAAATACTGGGAAAGAGATGAATCCGGTAGACAGGGCAGTAGGGTATATGGGAGTTACACCAAAGGATGCTTTTCTTAACAGGCAAAATCGTGGTAATCCAAATTTGGCCGCCCAACTTACTGCAGGGACACTAATAGCTGCGATAATAGTAACATCTCCTTTATGGCTAGGATCCGCTCCAAAAGCAAATGAAGCAGTAAATAAGGCTAGGACGGGTTTTCGTATAGTTGAACAGGTAGCTAAACACGTTCCGGAAGTGCATAAAGTCATTGAACATGGAGAAGAACTTGTGGACGAAGTAGTAGAGGAAGGAAAGAAGGCACTAGTGAAAAGATTAACTGGCCCCTAATCCTAGTTGGTAGTTGGTATCATTACCTGTAACAATTTTCACGTTAATTAATTCTGACAAACATTGGGCGAATAATAAACAGTGATGAGGCAGGATTAAATACACTTTCAGCAGAAAGCGAGCAATAAAAAAACAAAAATAATAAACCCATGGCAACAAAAACATTCAACATTAGCGGTACGTTAAAAAACAGAAGCAATGAGGCACTCCCGGATTTACGCATCGAAGCCTGGGACAAAGATTTATTCATTGATGATTTTGTAGGGGAATCGATCAGCGATGCTGATGGTTTTTTTCAAATAACTTTTACCGAAAACCGGTTCAGGGAATTATTTTTTGATCGAAGACCGGATCTTTATTTTAAGATTTTTGCAGACGGTAAACTGATCCACAGTACAGAGGACTCCGTGTTGTGGAATATAGACAGTGCTGAAAAAGAAGTGCTGATCATCATCGACCGGAATGCCGGTTCAGCGGACGACGCTCCTACCGATCAGGCCACTGCAGAAAACCTTAGAAAGCTGAGATCTTTATCCAGCCTGAGTAACCTGAAACGGACTGTTAAAGACGATGAACTGGATCATTTTTTTTCGTCATCCGTTGATCAGAAAACAATGTTAATAACACAATGGCTGCAGCAGGAAAAATTGACTGATGCGGATTCGGAAGTATTAACAAATACGATAGGACTTCTACGCGCAACCCGGAGTAGCGCGGATGTGCTTACTGTTTTTTCAAAAGAAGGCATTCACAAAACCAGTGATCTGATCCGGTACAACAATAACACGCTGTTAAACATCCTTCAAAAAGAGCAGATCACGATTCCCGGTGCGCAGGACATTGAATCGTATGTGGACGATGTACTTGCAACCGTGGAAGCTGAAAATCCTTCTGCATTTTTTATGTACCGGGTAATGGAAAAACCGGAGTGGTTAGCGCTCGATTCGTCCTTACTACCTGTTCCGAGCAGTCAGTTCCGGGTGTTTTATGAAAACAACCAATCTTTTGATCTGAAAAATGAACCGGTAATAGCCCTGGAAACGGGTGAGCTGAATCAGCAAATTCTTGGAATTTCGAGACCCACACCTGAATTGATCCGTGAATTATCCACTGCACAACAAGCATTGCAGTTAAGCAACGACAGCAGCATGGCCGCACTGCTACTCAAAAAGGAAATCACTGTGAAAAAAGCCGCAACCACCACCCGGCAAACGCTTATGCGTGAACTGAATATTGAAGCGGCCGATGCGACGGCTCTTAAACAAAAAGCACAATACTACCATGCAGCCGCGATCAACGGATATTTATCCTATTGCGAGATCATCTCCAATCCCTTTTTGAAGAATACGCTTAAAAATCTTGCCCCGGTGAGAGAGGCCGTGGCCGGTGGAATGGGTACAAATTCCAATTGGAACAGGGTAAAAGAAGTAAACGGGTTAAAAGATATAGACAGTATTGAAGATTTATTTGGCTCTCAAAATTACTGCGAATGTGATAGTTGTAAATCCGTTCTTAGTCCGGCCGCCTATTTTGTGGACCTGATGCGGTTTACAGAAAAGCGGGTGTTGGTTAAGAATGAAGGAGGAACGGATGTGCAGCTGATCCAGGAAACGAATCCAATTCACCTGAAAGTCAGGAGGCCCGATTTATGGAAACTGGAATTAACCTGCGATAATACCAATATTCGCATTCCTTATATTGAAATTATTAATGAAGTGCTTGCTGCATTTGTTGAGAAACAATCCGGCACAAATAAAACGATCGCTGACAGGCTCCTCCAGGAAAAACCGGGCCTGGAATTTTCATTGCCCTACAATCAGAGCCTGGATGAGGTGCGTACCTGGCTCTCTTTTTTCAAGCTTACCAGGCTTGAGGTGCTGGAATACCTGTATCCAATGCCCGGTGTAAATGAAAAACACATATTGGCTATTGAAAGTTTACATCTTTCGGAGGAGCAATACGGCATAATCATCAATCAAAATCTTAATGCCAAAGCAGATACGGATGTATTAAGTTTCCGGAAAAAAAGCGGCTTAACAGCAGATGAGACCGACCGGCTGACGGATATGAAATTCTGGGACGGTAAATTATCCATCGTCCAGGTAAAAGATGCAGGAGATATTCAGCAATTCCATATTGATTTCAGCAGTACGTTAGCCAATTGGCAGGGAGATCTTCACCGGCTGGTTCGGCTATGGAGATTAACCGGGTGGACATTGAACGAGCTGGATCTGATTCTTCAGGCCTATGGAATTAACCACGCTACGCTGAATGATGCTGCGATCCTGAACCTGGCTTCATTCCGGAAAATTCAGGACTGCTTACAATTAGAGGTTCCTGTTTTAGTTGGGATTTTAAACGGGTTAGTGGAAACAAGCGATGATCCCACGATCCCTTCATGGAAACAACTATTGCCTGCCGACTGGATAACTGATGAACAGGCTCACCTGGATGATTTGCTGGCAAACACAAGCGATGAATCGTTCAATTTATTAATGCGGTTGCAAGGTGCGTTTGGTGTCAGTTCAACCGACATGCAGGCCTGTCTTGATCTGCTGAAAGATACCATCGGAACTCCCACAGTTCCTAACGGACCTATTAACATCGTGTTTAACATAAACACTCTTAATCAGGTTTACCGGTATGTTCAACTTTACAAATGGACCGGGCTTGGATCTGTTGGAGCATTTGTGGATCTGTTGGAAGTATGGGGCAAGGGTACAGTGAAATATTTCACAAACCTGAATGAAGATATTCCTGCATTTGTACAGTTCCTGGATACGTTCGGGGAAAATAAAATCAGCATTGACGATCTGATCTATCTTTTTGGTGAAGAGTTAAAAACGCCTGTGCTTGTTGAAGAAGACAAAACAGCATTAACCGCTAAAGAAATCAAGGATTTGATCACCAGCGACAAATTCAAGAACGGAAACAAATTTACGTTGCTGTTCAATAAATGGACTTCCATTGATCTGGATGCATTATCCTACTATAAATATTTTATCGAAATCTCCGATCCGGAGCTGGATGATTTATTCATCAACCTTGCAGGGGTAACTACCGACGCCACTTATATCCAATTTTCGAATATCAGGAAACGGCTGGAACGACTGGATTTCTTAACAAGTAAATACAAAATCGATCTGGACACCATCAAGATCCTGGTGGTGGAAATACAGGATTGTGTATATCCGAAACTTGGATTTGGAAAGTGGGAAGACATGGAATGGATAAAAGAACTGGCCTGTTTGGGTAACTGGATAGACGAAACCAAAACGCTGCGG
The DNA here is from genome assembly GCA_025963715.1 of Bacteroidota bacterium. Taxonomy (GTDB): domain Bacteria; phylum Bacteroidota; class Bacteroidia; order 2-12-FULL-35-15; family 2-12-FULL-35-15; genus 2-12-FULL-35-15. The sequence continues at coordinate 107,327 of JAOQAG010000010.1, read as the reverse complement.
AATTTTGATCTCTGGCTTACGTTACACACAATAGAAAAAGAAAATCCATTGCCGGTAGCGATCCAAAAATCCATCGCTAAATGGAAACAAATTGACCTGACCCAGGTATCGGTTGTTGTTGCTCAAACAATGGGATCGGTCAAAGGGATTCAGGACCTGTGGGATCGCCTCGATTGGGCCAAAAAGCTCAATATTAACAGCGACCAGGTCGACAAACTGAAAACAGACAACAGTTCAGCCAATTTGGCGATCCAAAGCCAGATCCTCCAAAATGCCATCCGGTCAAAATTCAATAGCAATGAAACGTGGGCGATCCAGGTTCAGGACTTCAAAAACAAATTGAGCAGCAATAAACGTGATGCACTTTGCAATTATGTGATTTTTAATGCTGATTTGCGGATAAAAGATTTTGGATTTGAGGACAGAGAAGATCTCTATCGTTATTTCCTGCTCGATGTTAGCATGGGAGACTGTTTTACTTTACCGCGTATTGTAGCAGCTACTAATAGTTTACAAGTATACATCGACAGATGCCTGTTGGGATTTGAGCAATCCAAAGATGGAACAATTTCTATTGTGTTGGATATTGATGAAAAACAGGAATGGGAATGGCGCAAAAACTACCGGGTTTGGGAGGCGAACCGGAAAATATTTTTATTCCCGGAAAATTATGTGGAACCCGAAATAAGGGACAACAAAAGCCCTGAATTTAAAGAGCTGGAAGACGAGTTGTTACAACAAAAACTAAATTCGGAAGTGGTTGAAAATGCATATAAAAAGTATATTCAACAAATTATGACCCTTGCGGAATTAAAAATAGCAGGGGCTTATCACGATACCGAAAATAATAGAATTTATCTTTTTGGTAAAACAAATAAACAACCCGTAGAATATTATTACAGGTATGTTGACTTTTTGGAGAACGGTGGAACGCTTTGGTCCAACTGGGAAAAAATGAATGTTGCAATTCCTGCCGAAGATATATCCGCTATCCGGTACAATGGCAAACTCTATGTTTTCTGGACCAGTTTTCAGCGAAAAGATATCTCCGATGTTGTTGATGGAACGCAAGACATTAAAATGTACACCTATGATGTATATACCAATTATTCTTTTTTGCAGGTTGACAAAAAATGGTGTGCCCCGCAAAAGATAGAATTAGATTATCGGACAAGCAGCCCTTTTGATCCTTTTTTAAGAAGTGATAAATATAAAAAACAAGTTATCGGTACTCCGCCAAAGCTGACACAGGAAGGTGATGAAATAAGAGAAAATGCATTAAAGGAATTTGAACGGATCGTTTACCGCAAACCCTATCCATCAAAAACACAAGACAGTAATTTATTGCGCCTCGATCATATTTGGACAGATAAAAAGCATGCTCTTAAAGCGGTATATAAAAATACGCGGGCCGTATTTGACGGCTTTACTAAAACGGTGAAATTAAAACTAAAAGTACCTTCAATAGGTTCCGTTCCGTTTGACGTTGATTTTTCCTTTAACCGTTTTGATAAAATTGTAGATGTTGCCAGCAGTGCGAATCAACAAAGTGCACCGGCGACTATAAAAATCAATTCCCAAACACTAACGATTTCAGTTGGAGTTGACAAGTTGAGTTTTATCTATTCCTTTGATCCCACGGGAAAGCATTATACTTTAAAAACGGGTAATTCAGCTGGAAACAGTTTTATATTCTTTAAGGACTCAAATAATGAGATTGGCAGCGGTGATGTAGATCTGCTGCATCGGATCGATTACATCCCGGTTGATGAATTGGAATACCGGAAAACGCTCATCAAACTGGCGGATCAAAAAATGTTCTCTTCCACGCTGCCGGGAACCAATCAAACGGTGTCTTTAAGGCAAGAATACAATACCTATTATGATGCGTTCACCGATTTTTTTGTTACCAACGGAGCCAACGATTATGCGGATGGCGTAAATGATTACAAGATCCAGCAAAAAGATATGGTGGCTATACTTACCACTCCCACACTTCCAAACAGTGATGAGGGGTATAAATTGAACCCTGAACACATTCAACTGATGTGGGATAAAATATCTCTAAGTTTGGATGACCTGATGGATTATAATACGCAACGCCAGGTTTCAACTCAGATTGATTACAGTAAAAGTTTCGGAAATTACTTTTTCGAACTGTTCTTTCATATCCCGATGCGTATTGCAGGCAACCTGAATGCTGCCGGAAAATACAGCGAAGCAAATCAATGGTACAGTTATATTTATAACCCAACAGCCATCAAGGATAAATTTGAGCAATTAGCATTCCCTCACGATGTCAACTGGCGGTTTGCAGCATTTAGAAACATTGGGATCCAAAAACTAAAGGAAATATACAGCGATCCTAATGCAATTGAAATGTACCAGCGTAATCCCGGTAATCCACATGCAATTGCCCGGCTTCGAATTGGAGCATATCAAAAAAACGTGGTGATGAAATACCTGGACAATCTGATGGATTGGGCTGATTACCTTTTTGAACAATACACGCCAGAAAGCACCAGTGAAGCAAGGCATTTGTACGATATTGTAAAAACTATCCTGGGTGATAAGCCTGAAAAGACAGGACAATGTAAGGATCTGAAAGTATTGACATACAGCGACATTGACGTAAATAAAAATTCCGAGTTCATCTATAATCTTTTTGGCGTTGTGTATAAGAAAGCCGAAAACCTGGTGATCTCGCGCAAAAAAAGCGTGTCAAATGCTTCCTCTGGCGGTTCGGAAAAACGTTTGTCGCTTGTGAACGAATCGAATAGTGCTAATTCAGGGAACGTGATTGAAAATTTTTCCAATCAGAACAAAACACAAGAAAGATCAGCAAAACCACAAAATTATTTTGATATTGATTCAGACCTGATTTTTTGCTTCCCGCACAACGAAGATTTCATGCAGTACTGGGACAGGGTAAATGATCGCATTTATAAATTAAATAATTGCATGGATCTGAACGGCGTGAAAAAACTAATGCCGTCTTTTGCCCCGGAAATAGACCCGGCACTGCTTGCGCGCATGGTTGCAGGAGGAATGTCGTTTGATGAAATAGCTGCAGCAATGGGAGGACAACTTCCAAATCAGCGTTTTGTTTATTTGATCGAAAAAGCAAAACAATTTTGCGGTACAGTACAAAGCTTTGGAAGTGCATTATTTGCTGCAATAGAAAAAAGAGATGGCGAGGAATTGACCTTACTTCGCTCGAGGCATGAACAGAATATATTAACCTTAACCACACAAAACAAGAAACGACAAATTGACCAGGTAAACGCTAATTATGCAAATTTGCTGGAAAGCAAGACGAATATAGAGAACCGCAAAGCGCATTACCAGGGACTTCTTGAAGAAGGGCTCATTGAATGGGAAAATGTGGAGCAGATCGCTAAATGGACCTCGGGTTCGATCAGGGCAGCGGAAGGAGTATTACAATTCCTGTCGGGCGGTCTTGCTCTTGCCCCCCAGGTAGGAAGCCCGTTTGCCATGAAGTATGGCGGAGTTGAGCTGAGCAGTAGTGCCAGTAAATTTGCGAACGCGCTGGATGCCACAGCCAAAATAGCTGATAATGTAGCAATACTTGCAGGCTTAGAAGGTTCGCACCAACGACGTGAGCAGGAATGGAAATTTCTGCAGGACACAGCCAGCCAGGAATTGAAAGGGATGGATGAACAATTGAGAGCTTCGGAAATAGCGGTGGCCATCGCTGAATTTGATCTGGAGTTGCATACAACAAACATCGATCAGTACAAAGAACTGTATGACTTTTACACCACAAAATTCACGAATTATAAACATTACACCTTCCAGGTACAGCAGCTACAAAAACTATATCGGATGGCGTTTAATTTAGCCAATGATTTTGCTTTGCAGGCACAAAGAGCATTTCAATTTGAGCGTTTTGGCACACCTGCTCTAGGCGATTTTATTCAATCGGATAATTGGAGCAGTGATCAAAGCGGGTTATTAGCCGGTGAACGTTTAATGTTACAGTTGTTGCAACTCGAAAAAGAATTTATTGATACCGACAAGCGAAAAATAGAGATCACGCAGCATTTTAGCATGCTCCAGATCGCGCCGGAACTACTATATAAACTGAAGGAAACCGGTGAATGCGTTGGCTTTTCAATCCCGGAGGCCGTTTTTGATTTAAGCTATCCCGGGTATTTCAGGCGGATCATAAAGTCTGTTCGGGTAACCATTCCATGTATTGCAGGCCCATATACAAATATCGGGGCAACATTAACGCTCACTGGAAGTAACATCAGAAAAGATACAGGCAGCAGCGGCTTGCTTTCATTCGACTTTAAAGGTTGTGCAATGATCGCAACCAGTAATGCGCAGAATGACGGCGGCCAGTTCGAACTGAATTTCAGGGACGAACGTTACCTGCCATTTGAGGGGGCGGGCGCTGTTAGCACCTGGACTTTATCATTGCCAAAGGCGAAACGGGCATTCGATTATACAACGATCTCCGACGTAATAATTCATATCAGCTATACGGCAGATTACGAGGGCGGTTTTAAAACCCAGGTAGAAACAACTCTGATTGGAGCATTAAATGCGATGAGCGGTAGCGGGTTCACCAGGGTATTTAGCCTTCGAAACGATTTTCCAAATGAATGGAATATTCTTTCATTGCCGGCTAATAATGCCGACGTTATTTTAGAATTGAAAGCAGAGCATTTCCCTTATTTTGCAAATGTGGATGACATAGCGGGCATAGGACCAAATTGCTTTACAATGGATGCTTCGAAAAAACTTGTTTACCAGCAAAATAATAATGGAGGAATTACAAAGGAGAATAATAATAAGATGAAAATAAGGATTCCGAATGTTGTTGGAAAAAACTATAAAGACCTCATCTTCTTTGTTAATTATAAGGTAAAATAACCTGGCTTGAGCCGTACTCTTAATGAGCTTTTAATTCAAGATTGCTACAAAATCACAAAAGCCTTTCAGTTTCCTGAAAGGCTTTTGTGATTTATGCGAATTCCATTTTTATATCAAATATAATGTGAAAAAATAGAACATTTTCGGAAATTAGTCTGCGGCTTACTTCCTTTGACAAAAAAAAGAAATGGACACACCAATAAAGCAATCGCATAGTATTCAAAGAAATGGAAGGCTGTCGATTATTGAAGGCGATGTTAATGGTCAACAAGCCATTTACACTTTTACTGAAGTAGAGTCTGATGAATACAAATTCCACAACAGAAGTGTAAAAATGTTAAATAAATGATAACAAATTAGTCAGGTAACGTTCGTTGCAACCTTAAAAAGGGAGATGTGTTTTCATGCAATCCTCATGTCAATTCAAAATAATTTTTTATCTATTCTCTCTTTTTCTGTTTCCACTTCAGTTTCTATAAGAAAATTGTTTGATTTCTCCTTCAGCTTTGGAGATTACTCCTGTAAAACAATTTTAGTTCTCTCGATAGTTGAACCATTATATACATTAATATAGTAAAGCCCTGTGGTCATGCCCGAAAGATCTATTTGCCCATTCAATACAGGAATTCCGTGATAGAAAGCAACTTGTTTTCCTGATTCATCAACAATTGAAATATCACTCTGGAGAAAGCTTTCGCTGGCATTAACTGTAATAAGACCTTTGGTTGGATTGGGATAAAACGAAATGAAATTATCATTATTGGATTCAACTGAAGTGATTGCGGAATAGACATAAGTCCCATCCTTATCCACTTGTTTCAGCCTGTAATAAGTTATTCCATTAAATGGATGTTCATCCATGCAGCGATACTCTTGTAATGAGGTACTATTACCAGATCCTGCTGCAGTAATGGAAGTCAGGTAGTTATATATAATTGCATCATTGCTTTTTTCAATCTCAAAATGATCATTATTAGTTTCAGTCGCAGTTGCCCAATCCAATTGCGTTTCTGCTCCCTTTAGGCTTGCAGTGAAATAAAGGAGTTCTATCGGCAACGGATTCCAGCCCGCCAGTTTACTGCCTAATGTAAATCTGCTGAAAGAATTAAATGCAGTTGGTGATGAAGTGGAAGTAATGCTTCCTGAAAGGTACGCACCGGCTGCATAAGGCGGAGCACCTGCTCCTCCGATATCAAACCAGGTAGTGAGAGCAGTATTTTTGTTTTTACATATGGTAAGGTTTGCCCCATCGCGAACACCATCATTTGTATCAAAATATAAAGTGATGATCTGGTTTCCACTTAATGCCGTTAATGGAACTGATACTCCGGGTGCAGCGGTTGCAGTACGATTTATATCCCAGTAATGAATAAATGAAACAGTATCTACTGTTGCCGGTAATGCCCAACCCAAAGCCTCTGCATTGGCATTAAATACTTCAGCATTGTATGTATAAGAAGTTGCTGTACTATGGGTGAGCGTAAGAACCGCAGGACGCCAATCATTTACTTTTCCTATCGGAAAATTTAAAATTCTGACTCCTGAAAATGCCATATCATAATTCATTGGCCCGTTAACATAACTCAATGCATTCCCTATAGTAGTGGCAGACAAATCATCCATATTCAAAATATTGACGGAGGTTGTATTGATATTTCCACTTGTCATGGTAAGAGTAGCAGAAATATTAATACGTGTATTTAGTGTAACTGCGTTAGAAGCTTTGTTCATTACTAGTCTTGTAAAAACAGGGTTAGCGCTGCCGGCAGTTTTATTAATAGATTGAGCGGCAGCTCCTGTAAATATTGCAACTCCGCTGACATTTGAACCGAATGTAATTGCTGTCGCTGCAGGTGAAGTTACTGTTACATTTCCAAAATAATTGCAAGCTGCATTATAATTAGGATAAACCCGGCCTGTGCTGATTTGAACAAAAGTCACATCCGCATTATAAGTATCACCTAAAGCGTTTGCCATAACTAAATAACCGGTATTGTTAACCGTAAGAGTAGTAGTGCCATTAAAGATATTACTTCCATTACTTGAATTATTGCTTGATCCGTTCTTAGTTGAAGTAGCAGCACCATTAAAAGTGCAGCCATTGAACAACACCCCCGGACTTACAGTGGTGATATTTCCATCGAAGGAAGAGGAAGGACCGAATACAATAGTACTTGCTGCAGTAGTTGTAATATTTTGAACAGTACCACCTACCTGTGTGAAATTTTTCAATGTAAGTGATCCATTATTAAAAACTCCGGCACCCGTACTTATCGTTTTTCCGGCTGAAAGAGTGGTTGTACCTGTTGCTGAACCAAAAGAAATACCGTTTCCATTGTTACAATTCACAATGATATTATCATTAAAAGTAGAATTGTTTGCACCGGTATTAGCCACATAGATCATCGATGTGGCTGCTGTAGGACTATTATTGAAAGTAACCACGCCTCCAAAAATATTGTTGGAACTGTTGTAAGAAACATAAATATGAGAACTTCCTGTATTATTGAAAGCAGTGGTAGTATTGAACTGATCACTATTTCCATTGCCGAAAAGAAGATAACCACTGCCTATGTTATTCATTGTTGTAATGCCATTAAAAATATTATTCCCGACCGATCCATCATTGCTTGCACCATTTTTGGTACACGTAGCTGCCCCGTTAAAAGTGCAATCATTAAAAAACAATCCCGGACTAAGTGTAGTAACATTTCCATTGAAGGTGGAGGAAGGCCCGAATACAATAGTACTTGCTGCAGTAGTTGTAATATTTTGAGCAGTTCCGCCTACTTGTGTGAAATTTTTCAATGTAAGTGATCCATTATTAAAAACTCCGGCACCCGTACTTATCGTTTTTCCGGTTGAAAGTGTTGTTGTGCCTGTTCCTGAACCAAAAGAAATACCGTTTCCATTGTTACAATTCACAATGATATTATCATTAAAAGTAGAGTTGTTTGCACCGGTATTAGCAACATAGATCATCGATGTGGCTGCTGTAGGACTATTATTGAAAGTAACCACGCCTCCAAAAATATTGTTGGAACTATTGTAAGAAACATAAATATGAGAACTTCCTGTATTATTGAAAGCAGTGGTAGTATTGAACTGATCACTGTTTCCGTTGCCAAATAACAAGTAGCCGCTTCCTGCATTATTCATGCTGGTTACACCATTATAAATATTGTTTCCGATACTCGCATCATTGGAAGCTCCGGTTTTTGTACATGTGGCTGCTCCGTTGAAAGTACAACCATTAAAAAACAATCCCGGACTTGCGGAAGTTACATTTCCACCTAAAGTTGAAGAGGGTCCGTATTGAATATAAGAAGCCGTGGAAGATAATACAAGATTAATTGCAGCGCTTCCCAACTGCGTTATTTTTTGAAGGATCAGATAGCCGGCATCATAGCTTGTTCCTACCATTATGGTTTTTGTTGCGGCGATTGTAGCTGATCCCAACCCGCTCCCGCAAAAATTAATACCCAATGCGCTGCCAGATGAATTAACGAATATGTTTCCATTGAACTGATTGCCCGGAGAGTTCCAGCCAGGAAGAATTCTTTCAGTTCCCGTATTTGTAAATGTTGCATCTCCATTCCATATATCAGCAAGCGTATTTCCCAAAACCAAAAAGCCTGCACCTGAATTAACAAAGGTGGAAACAGCATTAAAAACATTTCCTCCATATCCGAAATCACCCACAGAACCGGTCTTTGTAGCATTTACAGCACCGTTAAATGTAGCACCGTTAAAATAAATATCAGGTGTAGCTGATGTGAAATTTCCACCGAAAACACTATTATGTGCAAACGTAATAGAAGTTGTTGCGCCTGTAAAGGTTAAATTGATCGGAGCAGAGCCCAACTGCGTGAATTGGTTAAATTGCAGAAAACCTGCATTGAAACCAGCGGCTCCTACAAGAACGGTTTTGCCTGAGGCCAGTACAGGAAAGCCTGTTCCGCCACCTGACCATCCAAGATAAATTCCGGCTGTTCCTGTGGATGTAACTGTAATATCTCCGTTAAACATATCATTGGCATTATAACCCAGCATAAAATATCCGGTATTGCTTTGCTGATTTATAACACAAGTAGAATTAAAGAGATTCTGAATCCCATTATTATGATTAGCGGCTCCGCCTGTTTTTGTAAATGTTGCTACACCATTAAATGTTCCGCCACGAACATAAATATCAGGAGCTGTAGTTGTAAAATCTCCGCCAAAATTAGAATTGAAAGAAGCAAAGGTAATTTCAACGTAAGCTGTGCCGGTAAATGTAAGTGATATTGGAGTTGTCCCCAGCTGTGTGAAAGATCCGAACTGCAGAAAACCTGAACTAAAGCCTGCTGCTCCTATGGTTATTGTTTTTCCTGACGCAAGAGTTGGCGTACCTGTACCTGAGGTCCATCCCAAATATATCCCACTGGATCCTGTAGATGTTACGATGATATTATCATTAAAAAGGTCATTAGAATTATAACCGAGTAAAAAATATCCTGTATTACTTTGCTGATTAATGGTCAAAGGAGCATTGAAAATATTCTGCACTCCATTATTATGATCTGAACCGCCACCTGTTTTTGTGAATGTAGTAGCGCCATTAAATGTCCCGCCACGAATATAAAGATCAGGAGCAGTTATATCCAACGGTCCTCCAAAAACACAAGACCCAGTTGAGTTAACAATATAAAAAGAAGAAGTACCTGTTAAATTCAGCGTGTTAGCAGCTGTTCCAAGTTGTGTAAAAGTTCCAAACTGCAAATAACCTGCGCTGAAACCTGCTCCTCCGACAGAAATTGTTTTTCCGGCCGCAAGTGTAGGGGTACCTGTACCGCTTGCCCAACCAAAAGAAATCCCACCGGAACCTGTAGAATTTACAATTATATTATCATTAAAAAGATCATTTGAATTGAACCCTAATAAAAAATATCCGGTACTGCTTTGCTGATTAATCGTGAGAGGTGCATTAAATATATTCTGATTGCCGTTGTTGTGATTACCTGTTGTACCACCGGTTTTTGTAAAATTTGCAGCTGCATTATATGTTCCGCCATAAGGGAAAATATCCGGTGCTGTTAGTGTTACCGCACCTGTGAAAGTGCACTGATAAGAAATGATCGAAGATGTTCCCGTAGTAGTAAGATTAATGGCAGTAGCATCTAATTGCTGAAGGTGATACATTTGCAGAAACCCATTGGTAAATCCGCCAGCACCAATAAAAATACTTTTTCCTGCTGCCATTATTACAGTAGTGGAAGGACTGCTTGTCCATCCCAATGAAATCCCAACACCCGTTCCACTTTGAGAAACATATACATTTCCATTGAACTGGTTGGCAGGAGAATTGTGCCCAAAAATAATCCTTTCAGTACCTGTATTGTTTGCATATACATCTCCATTATAAATATCTGCTATTCCGTTACCAAAAGAAAAATATCCGGAACCAGTATGATTAACTGTAAGAGTTGAATTAAATGTGTTTCCTCCTGCAGTAGCATCGTTTGTTGAACCATTTTTGTTGAATATCGCTGTACCGTTATAGGTTCCCTTCGAAAGAGCAATTGTTGGAGAAGTAACTATCAGATCACCGCTGAATACAGAACCCTGTAATATTAAAATTTGAGCTGTACCCGTAAGAACAATATTTTGTGCCGTACCTCCGAGTTGCTTCAGCCTGTATAGGAAAAGATTTCCTGTAGTAAAGCCCGCACCTCCAGTTGTTAATGTATTCCCTGAACTCAGATTACAGATGGCAGCAGGCTGCTCCCCGAAATACACATTTCCTCCACCAGTGTTACTTACTATGATATTGCTATTAAAATTGGTTGTGCCATTATAACACATTCTTATGTTGGAAGTATTTGTATTATTGATCGACAATGCAGAATTGTATGTATTACCGGTTGTAAGTTCAGGAAGTAAATAACCTGTCCCTGAATTATTGTAAGTAACTGCTCCATTGAAAGTGCAATTGCCATTGATCCTGAAATTATTGCTTCCACTATTTGTCATGGTAAAACTTCCGTTGAAAATAGCATTTCCGGTTCCGGTAGTTTGAGTCGCACCGATCTGATTCAGAGATACACTATTACCATAAGTACCTCCATTTAATGTAATGGTGCCTGTTGTAATATTCAATATTGCTGTAGAACTGAAAATGGTATTGGTAAGGGTAGCTGTATTTGCTGTTCCTGCATTAACAGTTAAAGTACCGTTATTAACTGTTCCTGAGGTCAAAAGAACGTTTCCTGTTGACGTAAGCGTAAAATTGCCAAGGTTCAAAGTTCCACTCGTTATAGTAATGTTGGTTATAGAAGTGTCAGCATTCAGATTACAATTATTGCTTCCTGTAACAATTGTTATATTATCTGCAACACCTGGTATTCCATTGGGCGTCCAATTAGTATTTACATTCCACGCAGTGGAAGTTGTTCCATTCCATGTATAGGAAGTTTGCGAAATTGCACAAGTGAAAATAAACGCTAGTGTTAGAGTACAAAATAATTGTTTCATAGAATGCAGTTTAACATTTGTGAGTATTTTATTTCCTTATAAGCTTTAATTATTGAAAAAAACAGATTGTTAATATGTGTGGCTTCTTATGAATCAATGAATGAATCATTGATAGGGTAAATAACAAATAATTGTTTACTCTAATGCTTAAGTGTTCCCATACTTTTTGAGATAAATTTTTAATGGCAAGGTTTTGTTTATTGATAATTGTTTCCATTCGCTGCAAGTAGCTGATTGTAAGAGTGAAGAATGCGGTTGTTGGATTTTATTATCCATTCCGGGTAAAAATAGTGGATAATAGCCTTGTATCTCACTGAAATTGTATTGTCTGGCGAATAGCATAGCCGAAACAGCAAAAAAAATAGCCGAAAATTTTTCCGGCTATTTTCAAATATTAAATGAGTATCGGGAACTTTGCACCAATTAAATATGCTTTTACTTTTTGAAGGCAAAAAGTAACAATCCCGCAGGTGCGGGACTGGCCTGTAAGGTAATTTTTCCTTCCGCTGGCGCTGCAGGAAAACCGCGGTAATTTCGCGTATGCGATTGATCGCTTCGTAGTTTTAATTTTCTGCCGCTCATTCCCGCTATTACTCCACAGGCCGAAATTGTCTGCAGCATGAGTATTCTATTGTTTTTACAGACTGGCAGCAGAATATTTTGAAAAGCGTGAGTACGATTTCAATTCATTACACGATCCGGAAGAAGACAGAGCAAACTGATCAAGGGAAAAAGAAATTCAGAACGGCGCGGTGGCCGGAACAAGTAGCGGGGACGCGCCAGATGGTGCGTAGGACCGATGGCTTGTTCTTGAACTTTTTGTTTCTTTTTGCACGCACCACGTTTCAAACCCGGGAGGACATTTATTTGCATTTTGATTGGCTTGAGCCCGTTCCGGATCAATCTCAACAAATTTGCCACCCTTGCTGCCTTCTGTATTAACTGTAACGATTATAGGCTCTTCATTTTTGTTTCTTCTTAAAACCACGCGGATAAATTCAGAATTAATGCGAGTTCCTTTTTTTAATAAGATTGAATCACCTCCAGTTGGTTTACATGCTGCGGAGCATCGTGGGAAAAATTTTCATTTTTGCCTTGATCTAAAGAACTTCTTTCCAAGTGTGTGCTGTAACATGATTAGGATTGCTTTTTTCATATTCAATAATCTTGCTTAAATACTTAATTTGCAAATCCTGAATTTTAGCAGACAGAACTTCATAAGTTGGTGCTGATTTCTTTAAAGTTTCAGTTCTGCTATTCCATTCATCTTCCAGTATTGAGTGACCAAGTGGTATGTCACGGGATTGTCCATTTACTGAAATTCTAAAGACTAGCGGGTAGGTTTTGTTTTTCTTTGACCTTCTTGTATCAAGGCTCAATTTTAATGTTGACATGGGCTACAGTTTTGTAGCTTTCATCTGAAAAAATTTGCAGTTAATTTGCAGGTGAGATTGTGGTTTCCTACTTCAAAATCCAGTTTTTAAGCAAAGTGCCTAAAATGCAAAAATCCCTACAACCTAATGGCTGCAAGGATTTTGCTTGTGGGAACTACTGGGTTCGAACCAGTGACCCTCTGCTTGTAAGGCAGATGCTCTGAACCAGCTGAGCTAAGCTCCCATTGTGCTGATTATTTTTGATCGATCAAACTCGCGTTCTTTTCAATCGGGCTGCAAATATAAATACTTTTTAGATAGTGCAAAAGATTTTTTTAACTTTTTTAAGCTTTAAATCGCAATCGGCTGTTACTGAATAGCTTTTATAAAGGATTTTCCTCCGGAGTGCTGTGTTTATTCTTTCTTAATTCGAAATTTTTACCCAAATACACCCGGCGTACCTGCTCATCATTCGCCAGTTCTTCTGCCGTTCCTGCTTTTAAAATGCTGCCTTCAAACAGCAGGTAAGCGCGGTCTGTGATCTGTAAGGTTTCCTGCACATTATGATCGGTGATCAGGATCCCAATGTTTTTTTCTTTCAAACGCGCTACAATTGCCTGTATATCTTCCACCGCAATTGGGTCCACACCCGCAAACGGCTCATCCAGTAATATAAAATTAGGATCGGCTGCCAGGCAACGCGCAATCTCCGTTCTCCTGCGTTCACCACCCGAAAGGCGGTCACCAAGGTTGGTGCGGATGTGCTGCAAATGGAACTCGTTCAGTAATTCTTCCAGCTTTTCTGCCTGCTGCGCCTTTGTCAGCTTGGTCATTTCCAAAATAGCGCGGATGTTGTTTTCCACGCTCAGCTTCCGGAATACCGATGCTTCCTGCGCCAGGTAACCAATCCCCAGCTGCGCCCGCTTGTACATTGGTTCAGCGGTAATGTCTTTGTCATCCAGGTAGATCTTCCCCTCATTGGGTTTGATCATCCCCACGATCATGTAAAACGAAGTGGTTTTACCCGCACCGTTCGGCCCAAGCAACCCCACAATTTCGCCCTGTTTTACATTTACCGTTACCTGTTTTGCAACTGTACGGTTTTTGTAACGCTTCACTAAATTCTCGGTTCTTAAGATCATGTGCTGATGATTAAAAGTTAAATTGCAACGATGCTTTGATCACAAATGGAATGGCACGCGGATTATCCAAATACGACAAGCGCCACACACCATCTATCCGCAATACTTTAAAAATATTTTCTATCCCTGCCGATGTTTCAAAATACGGGCCAGTGTGTAAATCACTCAGGTGATCCGGAAAATTAAGCAGCTGCCTGTTTTTATCACTAACCTTGCCAATTAATGCTTTTCCGCCAATCACCTCGCGCCATTTTAATTTTCGCATCAGCGGGATCCGGTTCAGGAAAAACCCGTCGAAGTGATGGGAGAATGTCGCGGAAGCATACTCATCACTCACAAACTCGTAGTAATTCATAGCGTTATAGGCGTACAGGTCGTAGATGTAGGTTTCATTTCCGCCGTGGATCTCCATCAGCGGATACGGAACAGCTCCCCATATTTTTCCATATTCCAGCACATAATCAAAATAACCAATCGGTGCCACACGCACGCGGTGATCCCAGTTTACAGTTAATTTCTGATAATTGTAATTCCCGCCAAACAGGTTTTTTACTCCCAATGTGTATTGCGCCTGGATCACAGGATATTTTGTAACGCCCAGCGCTACGCGCGTAAATTCGCCCTGCACATATTTTTCATTGTATGCAAGTCGCGCCAGTAAACGGATCTCGGACGTAGTAATGTGATCGAGGTAAGCCGTTTCCGAAGATGTTTTCTGATACTCGTAATGAAAATCCGCCAGCGGCATCATCTGCCGGTTGTAAAAACTCAGTTTGGTGTTAAAGCCCGTAAACCATTCCCTGTCTATGAACGAGTACGTTTCCTTCACATTGGTAAGGTTGCGCAGCGGCGCTATCCGGAACACCGATGCAAGAATATTATCCGTTGTAAAACCGTTCTGGCTCTGCCCGAGGATCTCGTTATCATTCTTATAATACAAGCCCACCATGGAGCGCGGCTTTTTGCTGATAAAAGCGCGGAAGCCCAAACTGTATTTAAATTTTTCATCGCGCACACCGTATGCCGCATAACCGCTCAGCTCGTACCATTTGCTGAACTGGTTGCTCGTCCGTCCGCCAAAGCGCAGGCGCGTTCCTTCAATTTCGTTGTAGCTTAAAATGTTGTAATACGGGCCGTATTCAAAATTGCCTTTTACCTTGTAACCCGATACGAAGATCTGCAGTACATCCACCCATGTATGGTAGATTGGCAGTGTTTGCAGGGTATCCACCATGTGGTAAATTTCTTTTTCATTCCGGCTCAGCGAGTCCAGCCGGTGTTCTTTCCAGTACGATTCCGGTTTTTTAAACGCATCATCGTCCACCACCAGGTTTTCTGTAAGTGAATATTGCTTTTGCGGCCGGGGCCTGTTGATCTTGAAATTGCTGTACGATGCCGTCTTTCGCCCATACACGCCCATCATCGGTTTTTTCTTATTGTCTATCGGGAAAGGATTAAAGTCAATCACCAAACGCTCTTTCTGCATCATCCAGGTGCTGTCTTCTACCTGTGTATACGTTTGCACGATGTTAGTGGCGTTGATAAAGTTAATATTGGCATCCTCCGCAATGCTCATTTCGATTTGCTTGATCGCGAAGGAAGTATCGGCCGCCCACAGGTTTCCGCTAAACGTTAACTCCTGCTTTCGCTTGGGTTTGAATTGCAGCTGGTAGCATTTATGTCCGTCGATCGTCATGCTGTCGATCAGATAAAATTTATAAAACAGCAGCGCGTTATCGGAGATCGGACTGATAAAATTTTTGCCCAGTACTAAGATCTGGTTTTCGTAAATATCGACGTTCTGATACATATCGCCCATAAACTGCGATACGCTGGCATTTTGAACGCCCGCCACTTTACTGGCCTTGATAACTTCGTTGTGTGTTTGCGGATTTTTGCGGTAATAATAATCGGATAAGGCTTCTGTCATAAACAGCGGCAAATACGGTTTTTCCTTGGCGTTGGAACTGTCAATGTTATCGAAGATGAAGGAGAAAGGCTTCATCAGCTTACTGTCCTTAAAGTTTTCACTGATGTTGTTCAGGTCGAACTCCACTTTATTGTACACTTCGTATTCATAATAATCCAGCTTTTCGCGATCGTTGTGATCTTTGTTGGCAATGATCTTGCGCAGGATGCGCCATGCCGGATTTTCGCCGGGGCGCACTTCTACAGTCACCAGGTCAACTCCCTGTGATAAACCGATGTTGACGGTTTGTGCAACGCCTTTTTTTACAACGCGCGTTACTTTGTTGTAACCTACATAAGAGATCACGATCGAATCCACTTTTTGTTCCGTGGCCATGGAAAAATTTCCTTCCACATCGCTGGTAGCGCCTATATTGGTGCCTTTAAAAATAACGTTTACAAACGGGAGCGGCTCGCGGGAAATTGCGTCTACGATTTTGCCGCTTACTTTGGTAGTTTGTGCCCGGCCATCAGCCATAGCAAACACCAGCATCGCGGTAAGCAACACCAGCCTTAGCAGCGTATATTTGGAGAGTGGGAACAACCGGGAATTAAGCGTTTTGGAGTTCTTCCCAGAATTCAACAGCTCTGCGGGTATGTGGGATCACAATGGTGCCGCCAACAATATTGGCTACGGCAAACACTTCAAATACTTCCGGAGTGCTTACACCATTCTCTTTGCATTTTTCAAGATGATATTTGATACAGTCGTCGCAGCGCAGCACCATAGATGCTACCAAACCCAGCAACTCCTTTGTTTTTACAGGCAAAGCGCCTTCTGCATAGGTATTGGTATCGAGATTGAATAAACGTTTCAGCACGGTATTATCTGCCGAAAGGATCTTTTCGTTCATTTTTGCGCGGTAGTCATTAAATTCTTTTACAGCTGTACTCATATTATTGAACAGGATTTTAAAGGATTAAATGCGAACAGACAGAATAAAATAAATGAGCGATCATTTATTTACGGGAGCTCCGGACTATTCGGTTTTTGCTTTTCTTTTAATTACAAAGTAAGAAACAAATATACTTGCTTCGTACAAGAAATACAAGGGAAATGCTACAAGTAACTGAGAAGTAACATCGGGTGAAGGTGTGATAACTCCGGCAACGATCAGGATCACTACAATGGCATGTTTGCGGTATTTACGCATGAATTGCGGTGTCATGATGCCGAATTTAGTCAGGAAGAATACCATGATCGGTAATTCAAAAATAATCCCGGCCGAGAGTGTAAGCGTTGTTACGGTGGAGATGTAGGAATCAAATGTGAAGTTATTTTCGATCATGGTGCTTACCTGGTAATTCCCAAGGAAATTCACCATCAGCGGAACAATCACGTAATAGCTGAAAAATACGCCCAGCAGGAATAAAAACGTTGCTGAAACAATAAATGCTGTGGATGCTTTTTTTTCTTTATCCTTTAATGCCGGTTTGATAAAGCGCCATACTTCCCACAGTACATAAGGTGCAGCCACTATCAACCCGCCAACGATCGCGATCCACATCTGGGAAGTAAACTGATCGGACAAGCCCAAACTTTGCAGCTTGAAAGTATAATGCCCGAAATCAAGATCCTTTGCATCCGGTGCATTTGCCAGCCATGTTAACCATGATGGCCAGTGATTGTGCAGCCATAGACCTAAATGCCGGAATGCGCGGTAGGTAATAAAATTACTTTGCAGCGGCCCGAAGAGTACTTTATCAAATAAAAATTCGGGATAAAAGAACAAAGCAACGGCACAAATCAGGACCGCCAGCGCCGAACGGAACAGGTGTCCGCGCAATGCATCAATGTGTCCCCAAAACGACATTGCGTTTGGGTTTGTTGATCTTTTATAGAGTCCGAATAATGCCATTTTTTAGAGGCACAAAGGTAATAGAATTTAGCATCTGATGATAAGAAAAGAAATTTCGTTATTTTTGAAGCAAATGAAAGAAAACCGCTCCATTCTACTGCCTTTTGCAACTATTGTTTTTGTTGTGCTGATGCTGGGAGCATTGCACTGGGGCTGGTTCAATCCTTTTTTCTTTGGCGCCGAACATGCACAGGTGCAGGGCATCGATTATTTTGCAGTGCCTAAATCGTATCTGAACCTGCAGGAGCGCCGCAGCATATATGATAGCTGGGGCGGAGCGGCATACGGTCCGCATTCCACGTGGTACCTGGCGCATCCGGCATTCAGTGTTTTTGTGGCGTCCTGGTTTTCGTTTTTTAGTCCATGGACAAGCTACTGGCTCTTCATTCTTTTTTCGCTGCTCATCATGGCATATTGCGGCTATTTAATTGCGGCTGCCACCAGCAACATTGTACACAAACGGTTAAGCTATTTTATTTTATTGTGCGCTTTTCCAACATTCTGGCTGTTGTATGTAGGCAACATGCACGCGCCGCTGGTATTGGCGCTTACGCTGATATTGCTGGCAATTTATGGTTTTACATACGGACAAAATGATCAGCAGGCACGCAATAAATTAATGGCAGGCTTGCTCATTTCCTTTTTCAGTAAACCCATTGTATTGTTGCTGCTGCCCTTGTTTTTGCTGATGAAAGAAACACGCAGAACCACCATCAAAGCCATTTTGATCTATGCAGCCGTATCGTTCATATTTATTGCGGATCCCTTGTTAAATCCGCAGGGAATGGGGCTTACAAAACTCGGTAACCTGGTACTGGATTTTGATTTTATAAAAGAGCACATGAACATTTACAAAAACCAGTTTGTGCTCAATGAATACATGAAGGATAATAGCATTCACTGGCTCAACCTTATTGCGCAATCGGATTACAAGCTCATGCACATCGATGTGTTTTCCCTGCCGGTGTTCATCGAAACCATTCTTGGAAAAGAACTCAGCTCTGCCATTTATAAAATACCGATCTATCTTGGATTTGTATTGTCCTTCGGTGTAGCGCTCATCAGCGATAAAAAAATCAGGTTGGAAAGTACACTGCTGTTGGTAATGGCGCTTTCGCTTACATTTTTCCTGAGCTACAATACCGTGTGGGAATACCAGTTTACATCGGCATTACCGGTGGTGGCGCTATTGCCGATCTTAAAAGGCAAGGATGTGTTTTATAAAAAATACATTTCCATGATGTTCATCGTGGGATTATTGTTTTGTATGCCTACATTTTATTTTTTAGTACACAACGGTAATTTTCAAAGCACTACGGCATTAACGCTCATTCGTTTCAACCGTATTGTACCGGCCTTATTCCTATTTGTGGTAATGATCATCCAGGTGATCGCGGCAGTGAAAAAATACGGAGATCTCCGTGAGGTAAAAAAAATCTCGTTGCGGCCGGAGAAATTCTTCTTCGGGTAATTGCCCGCAGGCTCGCGGTTTTATTTCTCGCGAAGAAAGGTTTCCCGCAGAGACGCGGAGCTGTGTAGGCGCTGCGTGTATGGTCTCGCAAAGGCGCAAAGAACGCAAAGGCTATGCTTACATATTTTTAATGCAGGCGCGAGTGTCCCACTCGTGCCATTTTATTTGATGGCATCTTGCCATCTTACGAAAAATTTATACGGCCACACCCTTTGCGAGCCTTGTACATGCTGCGAGCATAGCGCAAAAAAATAACCAACGTTTACCATTGGTTATTTTTATTATGATTCTAAAATTTATTTATTGTCCGTGACAGTTTTTGTATTTCTTACCACTTCCGCAAGGACACGCATCATTCCGTCCAATTTTTTGCTCAGCGCGGATCGGCTGTATTTTTTGCTGTACCGGAGGCTGGTCGTTGTTCACTTCCGTCCTGTTGGTTACTACCTGCTCTTTGCGTTGAGGCGCCTGTGTACGTGCTTCCTGGATAGGTGTGTTTTCCGACGGCAGGTTGGCGCGCACTAAAAACGAGATCATTTCTTTGTTGATGTCGCTTACCATTTGTTTGAACAAATTGAACGATTCAAACTTATACACCAGCAGCGGATCTTTTTGCTCATACGTTGCATTTTGCACGGATGTTTTTAATTCATCCATTTCACGCAAATGTTCTTTCCATGCATCATCGATCATCGCAAGCGCGGTTCCTTTTTCGATTCCCAACACCAGCTCACGGCCCTGTGTATCAAAAGCACGTTTTAAATTGATCACCACCGGCAATGTTCTTATTCCATCGGAGATCGGTGTACTGATGTTCTCAAACCGCTGCGATTGTGTTTCATACACATCTTTAAATACAGGGAATGATTTTTTTGCAATAAAATCATTTTTCTGCGTGTAGTTCAACTCCGCTTTCTGGTACAACAGCTGCGTTAATTCTTCTGCGTTCTTTTTCGAAAATTCCTGTTCATCCACCGGCGATTCAATTGCCAGTACGCGGATCACTTCCAGGTTGAAATTTTCAAAATCTTTCACATCATGGTATTCGCCTACAATTGTTTCGCAGGTATCGTAAATAGAGTTGGCAATGTCTACTGCCAAACGCTCGCCGAACAATGCATGGTGGCGTTTTCTGTAAATTACCTCACGTTGGGAGTTCATTACGTCATCAAACTCGATCAACCGCTTACGGGTACCGAAGTGATTCTCTTCTACTTTTTTCTGCGCACGTTCAATGGATTTGGTGATCATCGAATGCTGGATCACTTCGCCTTCCTCAATTCCCATCCTGTCCATCATTTTCGCGATCCGTTCTGATCCGAACAAACGCATCAGGTCATCTTCCAGTGATGCAAAAAACTGGGATGATCCCGGGTCACCCTGGCGTCCGGCACGACCGCGCAACTGCCTGTCAACACGTCTGCTTTCGTGACGTTCCGTTCCAATGATGGCTAATCCGCCAGCTTCTTTTACGCCTGGCCCTAATTTAATATCCGTACCACGACCCGCCATATTGGTAGCAATTGTAACGGTTCCGGGCAAACCGGCTTCCTGTACAATTTCCGCTTCACGCTGGTGCAATTTCGCATTCAGTACGTTGTGCTTGATGCCGCGTAATTTTAACATCCGGCTTAATAATTCGGAGATCTCAACAGAAGTGGTACCAACAAGTACCGGTCTTCCGGCCTGAACGTTTTTCACAACCTCTTCAATGGCTGCATTGTATTTTTCACGTTTGGTTTTGTATACCAAATCCTCGTGATCCTTACGGGAGATTGGGCGGTTGGTAGGAATTACCACCACGTCTAATTTATAAATATCCCAAAACTCGCCCGCTTCTGTTTCTGCCGTCCCGGTCATACCGGCCAGCTTCTTATACATACGGAAATAATTTTGCAGTGTAACGGTTGCATACGTTTGTGTTGCCGCTTCCACTTTTACATTTTCTTTTGCTTCAATTGCCTGGTGTAATCCGTCGGAATAACGGCGGCCTTCCATGATACGGCCGGTTTGCTCATCCACAATTTTCACTTTGCCATCCATGATCACATACTCCACATCTTTTTCAAACAAGGTGTATGCTTTCAATAACTGGTTAATGGTGTGTACACGCTCCGATTTAATAGAATAATCGCGGATCAGCTCTTCTTTTTTTGCAATTTTTTCTTCTGCCGGCATTACTGATTTTTCCAATACGGCAATTGCAGAACCAATGTCCGGAAGGATAAAGAAGCTCGCATCTTCGGAAGAAGAAGAGATCAGGTCCAGTCCTTTTTCGGTAAGCTCAATAGAGTTGTGTTTTTCATCGATCACGAAGAACAATTCCGAATCCACTTTGTGCATCTCGCGGGATTGATCCTGCATGTAATAATTTTCTGTTTTTTGAAGAATGGCACGCATGCCGGATTCGCTCAAAAATTTGATCAAGGCTTTATTTTTCGGTAATCCGCGGTAAGCACGCAATAAAGCCATTCCGCCTTCGCCTTCTTTTTCGCCGGTATTTCCTTCTGCCAATAATCTTCTGGCATCGGTCAGTGCTGTATTTACATACGCTTTTTGTGCGTTTACAATTTTTTCAATACGTGGTTTCAGCGGTGCAAATTCCTGGTTATCGCCTTTTGGGGTCGGGCCCGAAATGATCAGCGGTGTACGCGCATCATCGATCAACACGCTATCTACCTCATCCACGATGGCGTAATTGTGCTTGCGTTGTACCAAATCTTCCGGGGCACGCGCCATGTTATCGCGCAGGTAATCAAAACCAAATTCGTTGTTGGTTCCGTAGGTAATATCAGCAGCGTATGCTTGTCTGCGTTCTTCCGAGTTCGGTTCGTGCAAGTCGATACAATCAACCGTTAAGCCGTGAAATTCAAATAACGGCCCGTTCCACTGGGAGTCACGTTTTGCAAGGTAGTTGTTTACGGTTACAACGTGAACACCGCGTCCTGTAAGGGCATTTAAATACATCGGCAGGGTTCCAACCAGCGTTTTTCCTTCTCCTGTAGCCATCTCTGCAATTTTTCCCTGGTGCAGGGTAATCCCACCGATCAGCTGTACATCGTAATGCACCATTTCCCAGGTAACGGTAATTCCCGCAGCTTCCCAGGTGTTGTGCCAAAATGCTTTGCCATCTTTTATTTCCACCGATTTACGTTTCGCTGCAATGTCTTTATCCATTTGCGTAGCGGTTACTTCAATCGTTTTTAATTCTTTAAAGCGGTGTGCGGTTTCTTTCACAACTGAAAAAGCTTCCGGCAGGATCTCATCAAGGATCTCCTGGTTTTTATCCAGGATCACTTTTTCCAGCTCATCCACACGCTCGTACATTTTTTCTTTTTCTTCCACTTCCAGGGAAAGGTCGGTATCTATTTGTTTGCGGATCTCATCGATCTCGTTTTGTTCTGCAGCTACAAAATCAATGATGCGTTTTTTGAATTCAGCTGTTTTTGCACGTAACTGGTCGTTGCTTAAGCCTGCCAATTTTGGGTATTCTTCCAGCACCCGCGTCAAAACAGGTTGTATTTCTTTCAAATCCCTATCGGATTTGGTTCCAAATAACTTGGAAATGCTTTTTGTGAAAAAATCTAACATTCTAAAATCGTTTTTCGTTTAATTTTAAGGATTGCAAAAATAGTGATTTTTACCGGTTTGGAGTAAAAATACGGTACTAATTTGGATGTCCGATAGTCAATAATTGTTCCGTTGGGAGGGGAGGTGACAAATTTACAGGAAGGGAGTTCAAAGTTTGAAAGTTTAAAGTTCAAAGTTCTGCGTGGGTGCTGTATGGATTCACCACAAAAACAACAAAAGAAAGCAAAAAGCAGGATGTCAGTTGCGTTTGGCGCTACGTAATTTATTAAAAGTTAGTGCTTTACATTGTATTGCATTTTTTTACTCCGTGCAACTCTTTTTTACTCCTTTTTCTCTGTGCTAAAACGAAGATCTCCTGCGTCCTCTGCGCCTTCTTTGCGCCCTTTGCGGTTAAGTACCCAGCACCTCGAACATGGCTTTTGCTTTCAACAAACATTCCTCATATTCCTGCGCTGCATCAGCCTTAGCGGTAATGGCGCTGCCTACCATAAACGAAAGGTAATGATTGGAAGCGTTATATAAAATGCTGCGGATCACTACGCTGAAATCAAAATCGCCGTTGGGTGTTATGTAGCCGATGGCGCCCGAATACACCCCGCGCTGCATGCTTTCGTATTGCTCGATCAGCTGCATGGCGCGTACTTTTGGGGCGCCCGTCATGGAACCCATCGGGAAGGCTGCCTGCAGGATCTTTGTAAAGGAACAATTCTCTTTGAGCTCACAGCTTACCGTGGAGATCAGCTGATGCACCTGCTTAAAAGAATACACGCCAAATAATTCATCCACCTGTACGCTTCCTTTTTTGGCGATGCGTGAAAGATCGTTGCGCACCAGGTCCACGATCATCACATTTTCATTTTGTTCTTTTAAATTGTTGCGCAAGTGTGTTTTTAATTCATCATCCTCGGTTTTGTCGCTGGAGCGTTTGATCGTTCCTTTGATGGGTTGGGATGTAAGCATGTTTCCCTGTTTTTTAAGAAAACGTTCCGGGCTGGAAGATAAAACGTAGTGCTCCCCAAATTTGCAAAATGCAGCAAATGGCGCTTCGGAAATGGCGTTTAATTTTTCGAAAATACCGGCAGGATCAATCATGGCGTTATCATCAAAAAATTCCTGGCAAAAATTCACTTCATAAATATCGCCGCGCAGGATGTGCTTTTTTAGCTGGTTAACGGTATCCATGTATTGCTGCTGTGTAATGCGGCTTTTAATGGTTGTATGTGTTTCGCTTTCGCGATGAGGTGCTTGTTGTGAAAAAGCAAATGTTACCATTTCTGTCGCTTTTTCCTTACTGATCACCCCATCATTATAATGAACAAGCGCAGCATCATTTTTTAATTCGATCACTACTTCCGGAACAAAAAAATGAAGCGATGGAAAATGCAATCCGTCGTGGTTGGCAGAGTTTAATTCCTCGATCTCATTTTTCAGGTCATAGCTCAAATAACCAAACAGCCAGCCTTTGTTGTGATCATAAAACGATTGTAATTGTTGCAGTGCATTATTTCCGTTCTTAACGGTCAGCTCCTGCGATGCGCCAATAGCAATGAGTTTGGAGTGTAATGTGTACTTATTATCATTCGCGCTTTTATTAGAATCGAAAATGCATACGTTTTTATAACGGCTGTTAAGTCCGCTGATATTAAGGGTTGCATTGCCGGGAATGGTATGTATGAATGTTTGAAACACGCACAAAGATATTAATATGCAGGAAGAATTTATGAAAGATTAAAGCGGAATAATTTGGAGAGCAAAAACAGAGTTATATATTTGAATGATAATTAAAAGGGAATGCTGAAAACCTTGAAGAGTAAGCGTGAATTAATTTTATATACTATGGAACAGATAAAAAGTATTACGATCGTGAATAATAATAACCATGCGGTTCATTTAAAAATTACATGGCCCGAAGGAGATGAGGCATACGTGTTACAGCCAGCGATGCAGGTCCGTCCGCGATTGGAAGATATAACGGAAGATACGGAAATACAGATCGAAGCAGGTAAAGAGCGTTTGGCGGTGGTTTATAGATCTTCTGTGCAGGATAGAAAGCTGGTGCTGATGCCAAATGATATTATGGAGTGGCAATAAACAAAAATATTCAAAACAAAAATTAAAATTATGAGAAATGCATGCAATGTTTCAGTGCTGAATATGTCAGGAATGAAAGTTGAGCTCACGCTTAGCTGGATGTCTGGCTCCAAAGATCAGAAGAAAAAAGTGACCATTCCCTACACTCAGAATATAAGCTTATTTGAGCTTAACGACAATACGGAAGTGACGGTTGAAGGAAAGATTGGAAATGCTCCTATAGTTCTCATGTTTAACTATAAACATAATGCTTCCCTTTTATCTATAGAAGTATTTCCTGATGGTAGTTATAGTATTAACTAGCCGTGATAATTTTTACCGGTTAATTCATTTTTGAAAATACGTTTTTTAATTAAAACGTATTTTTTTTGTGCCTTTCCGATCCGGTTTCCTGCCCGGGCCAAACTTATCATCCCGGAATTTTCTCCCACCAAGCCGGTTTTATCTTTCAAAAATCCTTAAAAATCTTTATTCAAAGCCATTTCAGAACTTTTTTTGAAATCAGTTTTGCCTGCCGTAACGTGTTCAAAACCAAAAGTTTTCAACAAAAACAATCAAAAGTGGTAGAAAGTGGTAGAAAGTGGTAAATAATTCTTTATTTTTACGCCACTAAGCCGCAAATCAATATGAACAGCCTGTTTGGAGTATACGAGTGCAGTGCAGATGCAAAAGGACGGATCATGCTGCCCGTTGCGTTTAAAAAACAGCTCACTGCTGTTTTGGATGGCGGCTTCGTAATGAAGCGCAGCATTTTCAGCAAATCGCTGGAACTGTATCCAATGGCTACGTGGAATGAAATGGTGAAAGAGGTGAACAAGCTCAACAAATTCGTAAAGAAAAATGTAGAGTTCATTCGCTTGTTCAATTACGGTGTGATGCCGGTGGAATTGGATAGTACAGGGCGTTTGCTGATCTCAAAAGACCTGATGACGTTTTCCGGAATTGCAAAAGATGTGGTGATGGCAGCTGCCGGTGACCGGATCGAGATCTGGGATAAAAAAGCATACGAGCAATTTATTAACGATGGCACAGCAGACTTTGAAAAGCTTGCTGAAGATGTAATGGGTGGAATCACTCCTACGCCGCCAGATCCGGAAAATAAATAATGGAATATCATAATCCCGTTCTTTTAAAAGAGTGTATTGATGGTTTAAAGATCAATCCCGAAGGAATTTATGTGGATGTAACATTTGGTGGCGGCGGACATTCCCGGGAAATTTTAAAGCATTTAACAACTGGTAAGTTGTATGCGTTCGACCAGGATGATGATGCCGTAAAAAACAAGATCGACGATCCGCGCTTTGTGCTCATCAAACAAAATTTCAAGTATTTGAAAAATTTTTTGAAGCTGTACAATGCATTGCCGATTGATGGTTTGCTTGCCGATTTGGGTGTTTCATCGCACCAGTTTGATGAGGCTACACGCGGTTTTTCCACGCGCTTTGATGCAAAACTGGACATGCGCATGGATCAGAATGCAAAACTCACAGCTGCTGAAATTATAGCAACCTATAGTGAGGAAGATCTGAAACGCATTTTTAGAATGTATGGTGAAGTGGAAAATGCAGGTTACCTGGCATCGATCATTTTTCATACGCGCAAAGAAAAAGCCATTGAAACAGTAAACGATCTGAAAAGCGCCATTATTAAATGTGTAAAACGCGGACGTGAAAATCAATATTACGCACAAGTGTTCCAGGCGCTGAGAGTAGAGGTGAACAAAGAGCTGGATGTGCTGCAGGAATTATTAACACAAAGTTTGGATGTGTTAAAACCAGGAGGAAGATTGGTGGTGATCTCTTATCATTCTTTGGAAGACCGGTTGGTGAAAAACTTTACACGCACCGGAAAATTTGAAGGCGAAGTAGAAAAAGATTTTTTCGGAAACCAGATCACGCCATTTATACAGATCACGCGAAAGCCAATTGTACCCGGTGATGCAGAGAATGAAATTAACAGCAGGGCGCGAAGTGCAAAATTAAGGATTGCGGAGAAGAAAGAAGGATTTGAGAAAGTGGAAGAAGTTAAGCCGACAATAGACAAGAAGAAAAATAAAAAGAA
The DNA here is from genome assembly GCA_025963715.1 of Bacteroidota bacterium. GTDB lineage: Bacteria > Bacteroidota > Bacteroidia > 2-12-FULL-35-15 > 2-12-FULL-35-15 > 2-12-FULL-35-15. The sequence goes on along the minus strand of JAOQAG010000010.1, from coordinate 80,356 downwards.
GTAGACAAAAAAGAAAGTCAACAGTCGACAAAGAAAAAGTAAACAAGGAAAAAAATAAATAACAATAGACAATTAAAAATTGCAGCGCAGGCAAACGGTAAGACTAAGAATACAAAATTATTGATAACAATTGTCTACTGCCTACTGTCCATTGTCGACTGAACAAAAATGGGGAACAAATTTAAAGAGCCAGCAAAACCGGAAGAAGCGAAAGAGCCTGTAAAGCCTCAGAAGCCTGCAAGGGAAAATAAAGTGGTGCGTTCTGTTTCCAATGTAGTAAGCGGAAATTTTTTATCGAAAGAAACAACCATAAAAAATTTTCCTTTCATTTTTTTCTTGTCGTTCCTCGCCATCTGCTACATCGCAAACGGATATTATGCTGATGACCAGGTAAGGAAAGTAAACAAGCTTACCAACGAGATCAAAGAATTAAAGACACAATACATTGTAGTAAAAGATTCATTGGTAGTAAAAAGTAAACAAACAGAAGTTGCAAAGTCGTTGGCTGCGCAGCAAACAGGAATTAAGGAGAGTGTGGTGCCTCCTAAAAAAATCGTAGTTAAAGCAGTTAGTACAACCCCTCAAAAAGATTAAATCGTTGGACGTTAAAAAAGACATACTGTGGCGTGTATATCTCATATATTTTATTATATGCCTCTTCGGTGTCGCTATTATTTCCAAAGTTTTTATCATCCAGTTTTCTGAAGGAGACAAGTGGAGAGCGCAGGCAGCAAGCTTTTCTACACGCTTTATTGATATAGAAGCCGTACGCGGAAATATCTACGATGTGAACGGAAGCTTACTTGCTACTTCATTGCCGTATTTCGAAGCGGATATGGATGTGAATGCAGATGGAATTACGGATGCTGTTTTTAATGACAATGTAGATTCACTGGCAATTTCCCTTTCTAATTTATTCGGGGATAAATCGATGAAAGAATACCGCAAAATGCTGCGGAAGGCACGCAAGGATGGCGATAGATGGTTAACGCTTCAGCGCGATGTTTCCTATACGAACCTGCAGAAGATGAAAAAATTCCCGATCCTGAGAAGAGGAAAAAACCGCGGTGGTTTTATTTACCTGCAAACAAATCAGCGGGAACGCCCATTCCAGTTTTTGGCAGCGCGTACCATCGGGAAAATCAATGAAGAAGGAACCGGAAAACCATACGGATTGGAAAGTTATTTCGACAGCACATTGCAGGGAAAAAGCGGACACCGTTTGATGCAAAAAATTGCCGGAAATGTGTGGCGCCCGATCAATGATGATAACGAGGTAGATCCGGAAGACGGTGATGATATTGTTTCCACGATCGACATTAATGTGCAGGACGTTGCAGAAAATTCACTGATGAATTGTTTGCGCAAACACGGTGCTGATCACGGTTGCCTGGTGTTGATGGAAATTAAAACCGGCGAAGTAAAAGCAATTGCGAATTTAAAACGTGTACCGGGCGATACTTCCATGTATGTGGAAAATCTGAATTATGCAGTGGGTGTGGCAACGGTTCCGGGTTCTACCATCAAGCTGGCGTCACTGATCGCAGCGATGGAAGATTACAACATGAACCTGAACGAAACAGTGGATGTGGGCGATGGAACGTGTTATTACAGCAACCGGAAAGTAAGCGATGCCGAGCGCCCGGAAAAAAGTGTAATGTCCGTACTCGAAGTATTTGAGCATTCTTCCAACGTAGGTGTAACAAAATTGATCACACGTTATTACTCAAAAGATCCGCAAAAATTTATCGATCGGCTGAATAAAATGAATTTGAATACGCCTTTGGGAGTGAGCATTCCGGGAGAAGCTGTGCCGTATTTTAAAGATACAAAAGATAAAACATGGTCGCAGATCTCTTTGCAATGGATCTCTCACGGATATGAAAGCAGGATCACACCGCTGCAGATTTTAAATTTTTACAGCGCTGTTGCGAACAACGGAAAAATGATGCGCCCCATGTTCGTGAAAGAAATTAAGAACAAAGGCAAAGTGGTAAAAACGTTTGCACCGGAAGTGATCAATGAGTCCATCTGCTCGCAAAAAACAGTGGACAAAGCAAAAAAAATGATGGAAGCAGTGGTGTTGAACGGAACAGGAAAAGCATTAAAAGGATCGGCATACCAGATCGCAGGCAAAACCGGAACAGCGCAAATGGGTTTGGTGAATGGAAAAATGACGTACCAGGCTTCGTTCGTAGGATATTTTCCGGCTGATAATCCTAAATACTCCTGCATTGTGGTAGTAAGCGCACCAAGCGGAGATGCTTATTATGGTGGCGCTGTAGCAGGCCCGGTGTTTAAAGATGTAGCCGATAAAGTATATTCTACCAGCTTGGAAATTCACAAGGAGATCAACGCCGTACAGCCGCAATATGCACTGCGGGCGCCGGTTACAAAACAAGGCAGTCACGATGATATCAGTGAAATTTTAAAAGTATTAAAAGTAAGAACTACTTCGCCGGATGATAAAGCAGAATGGGTTTCGCCGAATTCAAACGATTCCATTTCCATTGTATTACAACCGAAATACACGGAAGAAGCATTGAAGCGCGGCATTATTCCGAACCTGGTGGGGATGACAGCAGAAGATCTTTTTTATGTGCTGGAAAAATACGGCATCCGTGTAAAAATTATTGGTAGCGGAGCAGTTTCAACCCAGTCGATCCCGGCAGGAACAGCATTTACAAGAGGAACGCAAATTATTTTACAATTGATTTAACAGCAATGAAATTATTAAAGGACATACTTTACAAAGCAGGCATCATTGAAGTGGTTGGCTCTACAAACGTAGCCATTACCGCGCTCAGTTTTGATTCCCGCAAAATTGAAAAGGACAGTTTGTTCATTGCAATAAAAGGCACCGTAAGTGACGGCCACAAATACATTGACGATACAATTGCAAAAGGCGCTATCGCCATTTTGTGTGAAGATCTGCCTGCTGAATTAAATGAAAAAGTAACCTATATAAAAGTAAAAGATCCCACTGCTGCAATGGGAATTGTTGCCGGTAATTTTTACGACAACCCTTCTGAAAAGATAAAACTGGTAGGCGTTACCGGAACAAACGGAAAAACCACCACGGTTACATTGCTGTTCAATTTATTTAAAAAATTAGGATACAAAACAGGCTTGTTATCCACTGTGAAAAATCAGATCAATAACGATGTCATCACGGCAACGCATACAACACCGGATGCAATACAATTAAATGCATTGCTGCGCCAGATGATCGACAAAGGCTGCACGCATTGTTTTATGGAAGTGAGCTCGCATGCAGTAGTTCAAAACCGCATTGCTGGTATTCATTTTACAGGCGGCGTGTTTACCAACATTACACACGATCATTTGGATTATCATAAAACATTTGATGAATACATCAAAGCAAAAAAGAAATTTTTTGACGGCTTGAGCGCTGATGCATTTGCATTAACAAATCGCGATGATGTAAATGGCGAAGTAATGCTGCAAAATACACGCGCTGCAAAACATACCTATTCATTGCGTTCCATGGCGGAATTCAAATGCCGCGTGGTGGAAAATCAGTTCAGCGGTTTGTTGCTCAACATTGATAACCAGGAAGTGTGGAGCAAATTAATTGGAAGCTTTAACGCTTATAACCTGCTTGCAGTTTACGCTACAGCGATCTTGCTGAAAGAAGATAAAATAAATGTGCTCACAACATTAAGCACGCTTGGTTCGGTGGAAGGCCGCTTTCAATATGTGAGAACAGACAATGGTGTGATCGGGATTGTAGATTATGCACACACACCGGATGCATTGATCAATGTGTTAAAAACGATCAACGATATCCGCACCGGGAACGAGCAAATTATAACCGTAGTGGGTTGCGGCGGCGACAGGGACAAAGCGAAACGCCCGCTAATGGCAAGGATTGCAGCCGATCTGAGCAATAAAGTAATTCTTACATCGGACAATCCGAGAAGTGAAGAACCGGAAGCGATCATCAGGGACATGCAGATTGGAATTGACGGTGTGAATTATAAAAAAACAATTTCCATCACCGACAGGAGTGAAGCGATAAAAACAGCATGCTCTTACGCAAATCCGGGAGACATCGTGCTGGTAGCGGGTAAAGGACACGAAAAATACCAGGAGATCAAAGGTGTGAAGCATGATTTTGACGACATGCTGGTGCTGCAGGAAAATTTAAAATTATTTGAACGATAAAAAACAAAGAATTAAAACTTTAAAACCTCACAAAGCTCATCAACTGCAGCATCTGCGTACAGCAACTTTGAACTTTTGAAATTAAACTTTGAACTAAAAAACGATCAGCAAAACAATACAACAACAAATAAAATCTTAAATAATGTTCTACTACTTATTTCATTTTTTAGACAAGCATTTTAATTTTCCGGGAGCCGGAGTATTTCAATACATCTCCTTCCGTGCCGCTCTGGCATTGATCGTATCGTTGCTGATCTCGATGGTGTTTGGTAAACGCATCATTAATTTATTACACCGGAAACAAGTAGGGGAAACCGTTCGTGATTTGGGGTTACAGGGGCAGCTGGAGAAAAAAGGAACACCTACAATGGGCGGTTTAATTATTCTTTCCGCGATCGTGATCCCAACATTACTGTTTGCAAAATTACACAACGTGTACATTATTTTAATGCTGGTGTCCACTGTATGGCTGGGTGCGATTGGCTTTTTGGATGACTACATCAAAGTATTCAAAAAAGATAAAAAAGGATTGCACGGAAAATTCAAAGTGCTGGGACAGGTTGGGATCGGATTAATTGTAGGCGTTACACTTTATTTTAATGACGAAGTGGTGATCAAAGAAAAAACACACCGTGCTGAAACGGTTACGAATGTTAATGAAACAGAGCAGATCGTACAATTGGCAACATATTCCCAGGACGAAACCAAATCGATGAAAACAACCATTCCGTTTGTGAAAAACAACGAGTTTGATTATTCCTCTTTGCTTGCTTTTATGGGCGACGGTTATAAAAAATGGGCATGGCTGATCTTTATTCCGTTTGTGATCATCATTGTTACCGCGGTTTCCAACGGTGCCAACATTACGGATGGGATCGATGGGCTGGCTACGGGCACTTCTGCGATTATAGGAGTAGTGCTAGGGATCCTCGCTTATGTATCAGGTAACACGGTGTTTGCCGATTATCTAAACATTATGTACATCCCGAATTCCGGCGAGCTGGTAATTTTTATCGCCGCATTTGTTGGTGGTTGTGTTGGATTTTTATGGTACAACTCCTTTCCTGCACAAGTATTCATGGGTGATACCGGAAGTCTTGCATTGGGTGGGATCATTGCAGTATTCGCCATCGCTATCCGTAAGGAATTACTGATCCCGATTTTATGCGGCGTGTTCCTGGTAGAAAATTTATCGGTGATGATGCAGGTGGCGTACTTCAAACGCATGAAGAAAAAACACGGAATTGAGTTCGCGCGCGAAAACAGGTTATTCAAAATGGCACCGCTGCATCACCATTATCAGAAGCTGGGAATGCATGAATCAAAAATTGTTGCGCGCTTCTGGATCATCGGGATCATGCTGGCGGTATTAACAATTGTAACATTGAAATTAAGATAAACGCCTCTCCCCGCCCGAATGAACGGATTCATCCGTTCGGGCGGGCCTTCATCCCCTCTCCACAAGAGAGGGGGCGAAACTTGAGCAGCGTATGAAATAGTATCAGTACCGTTTGGAAGCGAAATATTAAAATGAATGAAAAGGTAAACAACGAAGACGGATCAGTTCCCTCCCTTGTGGGGAGGGCTAGGGAGGGGTCACGGTTGGTGATCCTTGGTGGCGGCGAAAGCGGAGTTGGTACCGCAGTGCTTGCACAAAAAAAAGGATACGAAGTTTTTCTTTCCGATAAAGGAAAATTAAAACAAAAGTACAAAGACGTTCTTTCAAATTATAAGATTGACTGGGAAGAGGAAAAGCACACGGAAAGTTTGATCCTGAATGCAGATGAAGTGGTGAAAAGTCCGGGCATTCCTGATCATACAGCCATGGTAAAACTGCTGCGTGAAAAAAGAATCAATGTGATTTCGGAGATTGAATTTGCAGGAAGATACACCAATGCAAAAAAGATCTGCATCACGGGAAGTAATGGAAAAACAACCACTGCGCTGCTCACTTACCACATGTTTAAAAAAGCGGGATTGAATGTGGGCCTTGCCGGTAACGTGGGAAAAAGTTTCGCCATGCAGGTGGCGGAAAATGATTTCGATTATTACGTGCTGGAGCTGAGCAGTTTTCAACTGGATGGGATGTTTGATTTTAAAGCCGACATCGCGATCCTGTTAAACATTACGCCCGATCATATGGACCGCTACGATTACAAACTGGAGAATTATGCAGAATCAAAATTCAGAGTGATCCAAAACCAGACAGAAGCCGATGCATTTATTTATTGCCTCGATGATGAAGTAACAATGAATACGATGAAGAATAAAAATATAAAAGCAAAACAGTATCCATTTTCAATAAAAACAGAAGTAACAACAGGAGCATATTTAAAAGAAAACAATCAACTAATCATCAATACAAACAACACAAATCCCTTATTTATGACAATACAAGAACTAGCACTACAAGGAAAACACAATATCTACAACTCCATGGCGGCGGGAGTTGCAGGTAAACTGGTGGAGATCCGTAAAGAAACGATTCGTGAGAGTCTTACTGATTTCCACAACATCGATCACCGTTTGGAGCTGGTTGGAAACGTTCACGGAATTGAATTCATCAACGATTCAAAAGCAACCAACGTAAACTCTACATGGTATGCGCTGGAAAGTATGAACAATCCTGTGATCCTGATCCTTGGCGGTGTTGACAAAGGAAACGATTACTCGATGCTGAACGATTTGGTGAAGCAAAAAGTAAAGGCGATCATTTGTTTGGGTGCTGATAATAAAAAAATTATCAAAGCATTTGGCGGAATGGTAGAAACCATCACCGAAGCAAACTCTGCGAAAGAAGCAGTAGCGCAAGCATACAAATTGGGAAAAAAAGGTGATACCGTATTGTTATCTCCTGCCTGCGCCAGCTTCGATTTGTTTGAAAATTATGAAGACCGCGGAACACAATTTAAAGAAGCCGTTCGCGCATTGTAATTTTTTTGTATTCATCTTTTAAAGCACGATCAGCTATGTCGGAAAACAGCAAAATAAAGAACTATCATTCCAAACTGGATTTGACGTTATTATCGCGTGATCGTGTGCGGTCATCCGAGGATGATCACCACATGGAATTTGTTGATGAAGTTAATGGGATTGCTTTCATCAACGATTCAAAATCCATCCGGCTGACCGCAACGCGTAATTCCCTCGAAGCCATTGAAACCTCCGTAGTGCTTATTATTGGTGGAGATGACAGGGATAACGATTATTCGGTGCTGTTTAAACAGGTAAAAGATAAAGTGATCGCGATTGTGTATTTGGGTACTGACAGTGATAAGATCCTGACGCATTATTCAAGACACAACATGCTTTTTACAAAAGCAAAAGATGTGAAAGAAGCCGTTCAATTAGCAAATGCGTATGCGCAGCCGGGCAACGTTGTGTTGTTCTCGCCCGCCTGTCCAAGCTACCATGCATTTGATAATTACAAGAACCGTGGGAATGAATACAAAGAGCTGGTGAAAAACATGACCGCTTAATTTTTAGTACAGTAATAAATAATATTATTTTAGGAAAATGTTGTTTTCAGAATATTCACAAAAAAATACTGTCATCCCGGGCTTGACCCGGGATCTCATAAATGGTAGCAGTATTTATTGGCAGATCCCGGGTCAAGCCCGGGATGACAACTGAGGAGGGAATTCTGTTTCCATAACAAGATTGTTCTGCAACATAACCTGGTAAATTAAAATAAATGAATCTATTCAAATACATAAAAGGAGATAAGGTGATCTGGACCATCGTGGTGCTGCTTTCCTTATTATCCATTTTGGTAGTTTATAGTTCTGTTGTGGCATTGGCTTATCGCTATAAAAATGGCGATACAGGCTCTTACCTCATCAAGCATATTTTTATTGTAGGCTCCGGGATCTTTTTAATGTATTTGGTGCATAAAGTAAAATATTCTTATTTTTCACGCATCTCGCAAATCGCTGTTATTTTGGCGGCCCCTTTATTATTATACACATTAATAAAAGGAGTAAGCGCCGGAGAAGCCGCACGCTGGCTGTCGATCCCCGGAACGTCCTTAACATTCCAAACTTCCGATTTTGCAAAGCTTGCGCTGATCACGTATGTAGCGCGTATGCTTTCCATCAAGCAGGATGTGATCAAAGATTTTAAACAGGCATTTTTACCGATCATCATCCCGGTTGGACTTATTTGTTTACTTATTTTACCCGCCAATTTTTCCACAGCAGCGTTATTATTTTTAACCTGTTTGGTGCTGATGTTCATCGGGCGTATGAACACCAAACATTTGCTGATCCTGGTTGGTTCCGGTTTGGTGTTCGGGATCTTATTAATTGTTTTGATCTTTCATTTTCCTACGATCATTAAACGCGGCGAAACATGGAAAGCCCGCATCGAGAATTTTAGAAAGGGAGATAGTGAAAGCAACTTCCAGGCAGAACAAGCCAAGATTGCGATTGCAACCGGCGGTGTGTTTGGGTTAGGCCCGGGACACAGCATGGAGCGTAATTTTTTACCGCAGGCCGCATCCGATTTTATTTATGCCATCGTGATCGAAGAATGGGGATTGCTCTCTGCCGTGCTCATCGTATTTTTATACGTGATCCTGCTCTTCCGGGGCGTACGCATTGCCAATAAAAGCGAGCGGACGTTTGGAAGTTTGCTCGCCATCGGATTAACATTCAGTTTGGTTTTCCAGGCAATGATCAACATGGCCGTTGCCGTGAATTTATTCCCGGTAACCGGTCAGCCGCTGCCGTTGGTGAGTATGGGCGGTACATCCATTTGGTTTACCAGCATTTCGTTAGGAATTATTTTGAGCGTGAGCCGCGAAACAGAAACAGAAAATAAAACAGAAATTGCAGCAGAGAAAGGAGGCGCTCTTGAAACCGCTTAGAATTATTGTGAGTGGTGGAGGTACAGGCGGACATATTTTCCCGGCCATTGCCATTGCCAACGCTATAAAAGTATTGCGCCCCGATACCGAATTTTTATTTGTAGGTGCTGAAGGGAAAATGGAAATGGAAAAAGTTCCGGCCGCCGGTTATAAGATCGAAGGCTTGTGGATCTCCGGTTTCCAGCGCAAATTAACCGTTTCCAATCTTGCTTTTCCGTTTAAAGTGATGAGCAGCTTGATGAAAGCAAAAAAGATCTTGAAGTCGTTCAAGCCCGATGCTGTTATTGGTACAGGCGGTTTCGCAAGCGGGCCGATGTTGCGCACGGCTGCAAATGCAGGCATCCCGACATTGATCCAGGAACAGAATTCATACGCAGGCATTACCAATAAATTACTTTCAAAAAAAGTAAACCGCATTTGTGTAGCGTATGCAGGAATGGAAAAATTTTTCCCGAAAGAAAAAATCATCCTGACCGGGAATCCTGTGCGCCAGGATATTTTAAGCATGGAAGGCAAGCGCGACAGAGGTTTGGAGCAATTCGGATTGGACGGAAATAAAAAAACAATTTTAGTGATCGGGGGGAGTTTAGGTGCGCGCACCATCAACGAAAGTATTGTGAATTGTTTGGAAACGTTTGAAAAAAATAACATTCAGCTCATCTGGCAAACCGGAAAAGGATATTACGAAACAGCCAAACAAGCCCTTGCAAAGTACGATGGCAAAGGAATGCAGGCCTATGATTTTATCCGTAAAATGGATTACGCGTATGCCGTTGCCGATATTGTGATCTCGCGTGCAGGAGCAAGCTCGGTGTCCGAATTGTGTTTGGTGAAAAAGCCAACCATTTTAATTCCATCGCCAAACGTGGCGGAAGATCATCAGACAAAAAATGCAATGGCGCTGGTAACACACAATGCAGCCATTATCATCAAAGACAGTGAAGCGCGCGAAAAATTATGCGCACAGGCAGTAGCATTAATTAAAGATGAAGAAGAATGTTTTAAGCTGTCGGAACGCATCGCAGGATTGGCTTTACCAGATTCTGCAAATGTGATCGCGAATGAAGTAATCCATTTAGTAAATAGTAGATAGTAATTAGTATTTAGTCGTTAGTAATTAGTAGATAGTAGTAAAAAATAATATAACAAACGCAGCATAAGCGCATACACATACACACAGATTCGTTATTCGTTTAATTCGTTATTCGCTGGTTAAACACAGCAAACTTTGAACTTTAAACTTTGAACCATAATTTGAAACAGTTCACAAACATATATTTCCTTGGCATTGGCGGCATCGGCATGAGCGCCCTTGCACGCTATTTTAAAGCGATGGGAAAAAATGTGAGCGGTTATGATAAAACACCAACCAAACTAACAAGCGAGCTGATCGCGGAAGGAATTGACATTCACTTTGAAGACAATGTTGATTTGATCGCGGCAAATTTTAAATCGCAGGACGCGGAATTAAAATCACAAATTTTAATCGTTTACACACCTGCCGTTCCAGGCAATCACAGCGAATATATTTATTTTACGACCAAGGGTTTTAATGTAAAAAAACGTTCGGAAGTATTGGGTTTAATTACCGAAGCATCTTATACAATTGCAGTTGCAGGCACGCACGGAAAAACAACAACGTCTTCACTGATCGCACATATTTTAAAAACGGCGAACCTTGATCCATCTGCATTTTTAGGCGGTATCACGCAGAACTATAAAACAAATTTATTGCTCAGCTCCGGGCTTAGCACGGGCAACCCCGTCCGAACGGATCATCCGGGCGGAGAACTCCAAACTCCAAACTCCAAACTGGTAGTGGTGGAGGCTGACGAGTATGATCGTTCTTTCCTGACGCTTCATCCGGAGATCGCCGTGATTACTTCCGTAGATGCAGATCACCTGGATATTTACGGTGATAAAAGTCACGTGGAAGAATCGTTTTTATTATTCGCAAAACAAGTACGTTCGAAATTAATTTTGAAAAAAAGCATTGTTTCAAAAATTGATACCGGCAAAAAAAATATCAGCTATTCGGTGAGCGACGATACCGCAGATTATTTTGCACAAAATATAAAAATAGAGAACGGCGCTTATCATTACGATGTAGTGACACCAACCGCTATTTTCGAAAACATGACGCTGGGTTTGCCCGGATTGCATAATGTCGAAAATTCAGTAGCAGCAGTAGCAGTAGCTTGCCAGATGAACATTTCGGAAGCATTCATTCGCGAAGCATTGGAAACATTCCGCGGTGTAAAAAGGAGATTCGATTATCATATCAAGACGCCTTCATTGGTTTTTATTGATGATTACGCACATCATCCGGAAGAGCTGAAAGCAACCATCAATTCGGTAAAAGAAATGTATCCCGGTAAAAAAATTACCGGAATTTTTCAGCCGCATTTATTTTCCCGCACCCGCGATTTTGCGGATGATTTTGCAGCGAGTTTAGATTTGCTGGACGAATGTATTTTAATGGAAATTTATCCGGCGCGTGAATTACCGATCGAAGGAGTAACATCACAAATGCTGCTGAATAAAATGAGATCGCAGCATAAAATGATTTTGCAGAAAAATAAATTAGTAGAAGAAATTGGCAATCGTCAGCTGGATGTATTGGTTACCATGGGCGCTGGCGACATCGACACATTTGTGGAGCCGATCAGGAATGCATTGGAATTAAAATTAAAAAGCTGATTTGCTTTAAATAATTGAATGAAGAAATTTAAAAAAATAGCATTTATAACCATGTGGTGCCTGCTGGTGATCGGCCTGCTGGTAAGTCTGGGCTTTGTAAACAAGGAGCAGGCTGCATTGCCGTGTAAAGATTTGCAAGTTTCCGTAAACCAGGAAAACGATCTTTATTTTATTGACATTGCTGACATAAAAGCCATTTTAAAAGATCGCGGCGATTCCATCATCGGGCAACCGAAAGCAACGGTAGATATTGCCGACATGGAACAATTGCTGAACAGCAACTCTGTAATTTCCAAAGCAGAAGTTTCCATGAGCATTGATGGCGTGGTAAAAGTGGATGTAAAACAGCGCAACCCGATCATCCGGATAATAAATGCTGATGGCGATAGTTATTATCTGGATGACGATGGAAGGCTGATGCCGCTCTCGGATAAATACACGATGAAAGTAATTATTGCCAGCGGAAATTTAATGGAACCGTATGCAAAACGTTATAAATATTCAATTGATGAGATTGGCAAAGACAGTGCATTGAGAAGCGTGAGCAAGCTGGATGAATTATTCGCAATGGCAAAATACATTGATGCCGATACATTCTGGAAAGCACAGATCCGCCAGATCTATGTGAACAGCGAGAACGATATGGAGATTGTACCAATGGCCGGAAATCAGAAAATAATTTTTGGTGACACGACTTTTATGGATGAAAAATTTAAAAAATTATTGACCTTTTATCAGCAGGGCTTAAATACAACCGGCTGGTGGGATAAATATTCAGTGATCAATTTGAAATTTAAAAATCAGATCGTTTGCACGAAGAAGATTGTTGCAGTGGCGGTTCCTGTAAAAGTAAATGCCGTTCCTAACATAGCAGAGAAACCAGTAGCGGAGAAGCCGGTGGCGGCAGATAAACCGGCTGCAGCGAAACCTGCAGCAGAAAAAAACAAAAAAAATAAAAATCAACAAATACAAATACTTCCCAAACGGAAGGTAAACTAAACAAACAATGGAACCATCAGAAATTGTAGTAGGCTTAGACATCGGAACAACAAAAATTGTGGCGATCGTTGGCCGCAGGAATGAATTCGGAAAAATCGAAATTCTTGGTATGGGTAAATCCGAATCGTACGGAGTTGCACGTGGTGTTGTTCAGAATATTGACCAGACAGTGCAGGCGATCCGCACTGCTGTTGCCGATGCCGAAAACAAATCAGGTGTGGATATAAAAGTAGTGAACGTAGGTATTGCCGGGCAGCACATTAAAAGTATGCAGCACCGCGGAATTAAAACGCGTTCCAGTATTGAGGAAGAAATTTCACAAAAAGATATTGATGCGCTCATCGATGATATGTTCAAACTGGTGATGCAGCCCGGCGAAGAGATCATTCACGTGTTGCCGCAGGAATATATTATTGATAACGAACAGGGAATTAAAAATCCGATCGGGATGTCGGGCATCCGTTTGGAAGCCAATTTTCACATCATCACCGGGCAGATCGCAGCAGCGCGTAACATTTACAAATGTGTGCACAAAGCAAATTTGGAAGCATCCGGCTTAACGCTGGAACCACTTGCCAGCGCGGATGCTGTGTTGAGCAACGAAGAAAAAGAAGCAGGCGTTGTGTTGGTGGATATCGGTGGCGGTACAACCGATGTCGCAATTTTCCAGGACGGAATTATTCGTCACACTGCCGTGATCCCATTTGGTGGAAACGTAATTACAGAAGATATCAAAGAAGGTTGCACGATCATAAAAAGTCAGGCCGAATTATTAAAAATTAAATTCGGATCAGCACTTGCAAGTGAGAACCAGGAGAATGAAATTGTTTCTATTCCGGGATTACGCGGCCGTCCGCACAAGGAAATTTCCGTCCGCAACCTTTCTGCAATCATCCAGGCGCGTATGGAAGAGATCGTTGAGCATGTGTATTACGAAATAAAAAATTCGGGCTACGAGAAAAAATTAATTGCAGGGATCGTTGTAACAGGCGGTGGCGCTCAGTTAAAACACGTTACGCAATTGGTGGAATACATCACCGGAATGGATACGCGCATCGGTTACCCGAACGAACATCTTGCAAAAGGAACCGAAGATGTAACACTTCCGATGTTTGCTACATCCGTTGGTTTAGTGATGAAAGAATTGCAGCGGATTGATAAACAGGCACAAAGCAACATCGCGGCAGCACCCACTGAAATACCAACGATAAAAGGGCATTCAAAGGACAGGTCTACCGGATTTTTTGATAAGCTGAAAAAATTCTTTGATGAAGATTCCACACAGGGATAACGAAAAAATAACAATGAAATTAACATTACATAGTTAGTAACTAACAGAGTACGTGTTAAATCTATATTAAAAAATACAGGAATTTTATACTTTGAAAAGAAGTATATTTTTCTAAAAGGCAATAATAACAATAGTTCTAAATAAATAACAAAATGATGAAATTTGATTTACCTCATGACAACTCATCAATTATAAAAGTAATTGGAGTAGGTGGCGGCGGAAGCAATGCCGTAAACCACATGTACAAACAAGGCATTAAAGGTGTTGATTTTATTGTTTGCAATACCGATCAGCAATCACTGGACATTAGCCCTGTTCCGTTAAAAATTGTTTTGGGTTCAAGTTTAACAAAAGGACGTGGTGCAGGATCGTTACCGGAAGTTGGTAAAAATGCAGCCATCGAAAGCATAGAAGAAGTAAAAGCGTTGCTTGCAAACAACACCGAAATGGTATTTATTACTGCCGGTTTGGGCGGTGGTACCGGTACAGGTGCTGCTCCTGTTATTGCACAGGCTGCTAAAGAAATGGGAATTTTAACGGTAGGCATCGTTACCATCCCGTTTGGCTTTGAAGGTAAAAAACGGAAAGCGCAAGCCGATGCAGGTTTGGAAGCATTAAAATCAAACGTGGATACATTGCTGGTGATCAGCAATGATAAATTACGTGAGATCTACGGTAACTTAAAAGTAACCGAGGCATTCGGTCATGCCGATGATATTTTAACTACCGCTGCAAAAGGTATCGCGGATATTATCACCACCACATTGCAGATCAACACGGATATCAACGACGTGAAAACCGTAATGAAACAAAGCGGTGTAGCCATCATGGGATCGGCACAGGCAAGCGGCGAACACCGCTCGTTACGTGCGGTGGAGCAGGCAATGGCTTCTCCGTTACTGAACGACAGCAACATCAAAGGTGCACGTTACGTATTGGTAAATGTTACCTGTGGTGAAGATGAGATCACGATGGACGAGTTAGGCGAGATCACGGATTACATCCAGGATGCTGCCGGTATGACTGCCGAAGTAATTAAAGGTTACGGCGTTGATCCTTCATTGGGTGATAAAGTAAATGTAACCATCATCGCAACCGGATTTAATTCCCATGCAGATGCAGGCATCTCTTTCGAGAAAGCACCGGAAAGAAAAGTATTTTCTTTGATGGACGAGCCGAAAAAAGTAGAAACGCCGGTTGTAAATGAAACAGCAAAAACAGAAGAGATCGTTTCTAAAACAGAAGAAATAGTTCCGGTTGCTACCGAAGTAAAAGCGGAAGAAACAAAAGTGGAAGAAGTGCCGAGCGAGAACGAGCCATTTATGTTTGTAAGAGAAGAAGAAACACCGCTTGCAAAAGAAGAGCCGAAACAAGTAACCTTCGAATTTGAGATCGCGAACAACAGCAATGTTTCAATCGATGAAGCAACCGAGATCACCAGCTTTAACGAAGAGCCGGTAATGAATAACCAAACACCGGTGATCGAAAGCAAAGATGAGAATACCATCATTGCAAAAGCTGAAGGAGATGAACAATTAAGAAAAGCACAGGAGCGCGTTGCTAAATTAAAAGAGCTGAGCTTTAAATTAAAATCTCCGAATGGTTTATCCGAACTGGAAAATGAGCCTGCTTACAAACGCCGGAACATTAATCTGGATTCCACACCGCATTCATCCGAATCACAGGTATCCCGTTATACCTTATCGGAAGGCGATGATAAAAAAGTGGAGATCAAACCAAACAATTCTTTTTTACACGACAACGTTGATTAATTATTGAACAAATAAACGAGAAGAAAGTCCTGCAGGTTGCGGGACTTTTTTGTTTTAACCGCATTCCGGTTGAACCGCAAAGGGCGCAAAGAAGGCGCAGAGATCGCAAAGAAAAAAGAATATTTTTTAAGTATAGCCTTTGCGAACTTTGCGCCTTTACGAGAAACCACACACAGCATACACCCAGCTCCGCGTTCTCTGGCGCCTCTGCGGGAAAAAAATTAAGGCGAGCCTGCGGGCAACATCCAGCACACGGCTCTCCACCTTCTTAGTGTCCTTAGTGGTAAAAAAAAGCCGAGCCTGCGAGCATAAAGCTCCGTGACCTCCACCTTCCTCTGTGTTAAAAGTTGTAGAACAATCGCCCCCTGCAACTCTTTCCCCTAAAAGAATGTCTTTCCTTACACACGCAAGCCAAAATCATAAAGAAATGAACAAAGGCAACTAACTTCTTTATATTTGCGTAAAGTAATCACGAAACTTCTATTATAATTCTCTCTCTGAAGTTTCCTGACCGTAAATTTTGATAAATTCGCGACAATTTACATTTATGAACATTTCTACAAAGGGCTTTTTTCTTTTTATCCTGTGCTGTTTGGCTGCATCATTCGCGAATGCCCAATCAGTGGGAGGGAACACGTCCGGCGGCGCAACGTATTGTTCTTCAGTTAATTCCGGTTTTATTTCCGTAACCGGATACACCGGTACCATCATCACGTGGGAGGCATCCATTGATGGAACCACCTGGGTCGGCACCGGAAATACAACCCCGGCACAAAGCTATTCCAGTCTTTCTCAAACCACCTGTTACCGCGTCATCGTTCAAAGCGGTGCATTTCCGCCCGATACATCTACCATTACCTGCATTACTGTTTATCAGCCAAGCGTTGGCGGCAACGTAACCGGCGGCGGTACATTTTGCGTCACTTCCGGCCCCGGAACGCTCAATTTGTCCGGCAATACCGGGAATGTTTCCTTCTGGGAATATTCAACCGATGGCGGCGCCACCTGGGTAAATGTACCCGATACCACCACGGCGCTTACCTATTCCGGCATTACCCAAAATACCATTTACAGGGCAGTCGTTCAAAATGGCCCTGCTTGCCCCTCCGATACCTCTTCCCAGGTTTCCTTTAATATTGATGCCGCTTCGGATGCAGGAACCATTTCGGGAAGCGATACCGTATGTTTTGGGTCTAATTCAGGAACACTTACATTATCAGGCACCGTAGGAACAATAACCGGCTGGATCTCTTCTTCGGATTTTGGTGTGACATGGCAGCCTGTTGCAAATACAACTGCAACCTTGAATTATTCCAACTTAACACAAACCACATTGTACAAAGCAACCGCACAAAGCGGAACCTGTGGCGCGAATACTTCTTTGCCCGCCGAAATAATAGTGGTTACACCGGCGCCGGTTTCTGCCGGAAATGATACCACCATTACTTCCGGACAATCAGCCGTATTGCACGGAATGGGAACCGGTAGCGTATTCTGGACACCTGCTGCCAGTCTGAATAACAACACCATTTTTACCCCACAGGCAACGCCTTCATCCACCACTACTTATATAATGGCTGTGACCGATGGATTTGGCTGTATCAATACGGATGCGGTAACGGTAAACGTCATCATTCCCGTATTTAACGGCATGGTGGCCAACCTCATCAGCCCGAATGGCGATGGAATTAATGACAGCTGGTACATCCAGGATCTTTCCAGCTTCCCCGACAATGAAGTACACATTTATAATATATACGGTAACGAAGTGTATACAAAAAAAGGATATGCGAATGATTGGAAGGGAACATACAACGGTGCCGATCTGCCCGACGGTACTTATTATTATACATTAAAGCTGGATAGCAGCAATCTGGTGATCAAAGGTTCGATAGATCTTGTAAGAAGCAAATAAAATGAAAAAATTAGTGATCTGTACCCTGTTTATTTTTAGTGTTGTGCTTGCAAAGGCCCAGCAGATAGGCATGTACAGTCATTACTTTTACAAGCCAATGGTATACAATCCTGCATTTACCGGTACCGATGATGCCGTAAATGCAATGCTCATTAGTCGCTCACAATGGACCGGATTTAAAGGCGCTCCGCAGCTCAACCTGTTTACGCTGGATGGAAATATCAATAAAAAAGTAGGCCTGGGATTAAGCCTTATCAGCGACCGCAAAGGATTGTCCAACCGCATGGGTGGCGATCTTAATTATTCGTACCGTCTGAACATCAACGATGATATGCATCTATTATTAGGAGTGTCGGTAGGCGTCATCGATCAAACTATGAACTACTCACAGGCATTGGTAGAAAACACAACCGATCCCACTTTATTTACCGAAACACAACGTAAAACCGTGCTGGATGCAAGCGCCGGACTGGCTTTTATCTGGAAAGGATTAGAATTTGGCGCTGCCGTTCCGCAATTGCCTGGTAATAAAATAAAATATGTGGACAATACCGATGTCCGCGCTTATTACACGCAGGCGCGCCATTACATGGGTACGCTCAAATACAAATTTTACATTTCGAAGGACAAAGGAATTTCCCTTGCGCCAATGGCATTGGTTCGTTTTGTTCCGGGTGCACCGATGCAATACGATGGCAATTTAAATTTCGACTGGAAAGATAAATTCTGGATCGGGGCAACCTACAAAAGCGATTACGCTGTGGGTGCCAACGCCGGAATTTGTTTGTACAAACAATTGTATGTAGGATATGCCTACGATTTTGTGATCGGTGATATCGGCAAATATGCAGGCATGACCAGCGAGATCATGGTGAATTATAAATTCGGAAAAAATAAAAAGAAAGAAGCACCCGAAGAAACCGCTGCAAAAGAAACACCGAAAGAAAATCCCGTTTATGAAAAACGCCTCGATAGTCTTGCAGATGAATTGGAGCAAAGCCAGGCAAAGATTGCCGGTAACGAACAAAAAATAAAAATGCTGAATGATAAGTTGAATCAGCAGGCGCAGCAACAGCAAAATAATTCAGCTGTAAATAACAATACTGCAGCTAATAATACAAACACTTCAGGCACAAATTCTGTAAACCAAAACACCAGCCCGGATCAGAACCAGAATCAAAATGCAACCGCCGTTTCTTCCAATTCAAATAAAGTAATGGATAACGGTGTGTGGATCGTAACCAACAGTGTAAAAGATTTTAAAGACGAAAATAATCAGCAGCCTGCAAAAGGATATTATGTGATCGCCGGAACATTTGTGTACCAGGATTTTGCACAGGCAGAAGCCAAACGCTTGAATAACAGTGGCTTTAGAGGAAGCAGCAGGGTTTATTCCGAAACAAAAAAATACAATTACGTATTTATTTCGCGCCAGGTGAGCAAAGAAGAAGCAATAAAAAAAGCAAATGATGCAAAAGCGGCAGGCATAAAAGACGCGTGGATCCTGCTTTTAGCAGACTAGATGAAATAATTGAGTACTTGGACTTTATTTATACTATGAAAATAAATTATTTTAAGAACGTCATTGCGAGGGCTTTTCGCCCGAAGCAATCTCATATCAGAATATAAACTAGAGTGAGATTGCTTCGGGCGAAAAGCCCTCGCAATGACGCACGAATCAAGATTTTCAATAAAATAGTTATGGGTTTAGTACAAAGTTGCTAATACTAATATAAAAATATTTGATTTTTATATTAAATTCGACAGTTCAATATTAATTTCTGCTGAAAAAGAATCAACAATAGAAACTAAAAAATTTGTTTCGCGTAAAGCGGGATAGAAATAGATACAAAGATTTAAAAAAGAAAGAGGCTCATGGTGAAACGGCTACACACCCTATTCATTATTCTATTTTTAAGCATTTCATTTGCTGCGTATTCAACGCACATCGTGGGAGGTTCTTTAACCTATGTATACAACGGAGGCTCCAGCTATACCGTTACATTAAAGCTGTACCGCGATTGCAGCCCTTCGTCCGCAGCATTTCCTTCGTCCGTTACCATCAACGTTGCCGGATACAATGGAGCAACATTCGCCCCAAGCAAGGACATTACCATGTCCATCGGAACCGTTACCTCCGTTCCTTCCAACCTCGATCCCTGCGCCGTACCGCCTACACCGCTGCCATGCGTGCAGCAGGCTATTTATACAACCACAGTTAACAACCTGCCGCCCAATCCCGGCGGATATCATTTGTCCTACCAGGTAGTTGCCCGTAACTTAACACTCCTCAACGTAAATGCCGCTTGTAACTGTGTGGGCGAAAGCTTTTACGCTTACATTCCCGGACAACCGGTTACATGGTACGAAGATTTTTTACTGGCCAACAATACTACCGTAGATAACGGCGCTACCGCATGGAGCATCGCTGCGGGATCTCCGGCACCTGCTGCCGCAAGAGTAAACAACAATGTGTTTGAGATCGACGGAGCTAATAATGCATCCGAAACCTGGACCTCGCAAACCGTTAATATTTCCGGTTGCTCCACAGCCAACCTGCGTGTCGATCTTTCCGAAAACGGTACGCTCGATGCCAACGATTCCATCTTTGTATATTATCGTGTAAACGGTGGCCCGCTGATCCCGTTTGGTGTAAGCGGCGTTATTGCCGATGACTTTACCAACGCAACGGCCAGCGCCATTGGCGTTTTCGGAACCACCGTGCAGATCGTGATCCGCGTGCATTTCGATGCCAATTCGCCTACTTCCGAGATCTATAAATTTGATAACGTAGTGGTTTCCTGCAACAGCTTCCAGGCAAACAGCAATCCCGTTTTTAATAATTTCCCGCCGCTTTTCCTGTGTGTCAACAATCCTTTTGTGTTTGATCATGCAGCTACCGATGCAGATGGCGATTCGCTTTATTATTCCTTTTATACGCCTTATGATGGCGATACCGGCGTTGGTCCCCTGGATCCAACGTATTCTTCAAACACCGCAACCTTTACACCCATCGTATTTTTACCGGGATACGGGCCAACCAATCCTTTAGGTGGAGTTCCGCTTAATTTAAATCCCAATACCGGTTTGCTTACAGGCACACCTACCATGCTCGGACAATTTGTAGTGGGCGTGGTGGTAAAAGAATACCGCAATGGAAATTACGTCAGCTCCACGCTCCGCGATTTTCAGTTCAACGTAGTGAACTGTCCTAACCCGCCGGTAGCGGTAGGTGGCACCAACATTACCATCAATAACGGTTGTGTCGGACATCTGTCTGCTTCCGGTTACAATGCAGCTACCGTTACATGGCATTCCATTTTTCCGGGTGCAAGCGGTGCTTACAACAGTTACCTGTCCTGTATTTCCGGATGTATGACGCCAACAGTTACACCCGGCGTTTCTCCTCCGCCGTACGTGGATTATGTAGTATGTGGTATGTCGGCTTCCTGTAATCCGCAATCCAGTTGCGATACAGTCAGGGTAACCATCAATCCTCCGCTCACGGTCAACATTGTCCCCATTAATCCTACGATCTGTTTCGGCCAGACTTCCACCACCATCACGGCAAACGGAAGCGGCGGTACACCCGGATATTCATACCTCTGGAACAATGTTAATCCTACACAAAGCATCAGCGTAGGAGCAGGTACTTATAATGTTACCGTTTCGGATGCATCCGGATGTCCTTCTTCTACAGCCACAGTAACCGTTACAGCCTTTACTGCTCCTATTACTGCTAATGCCGGTGTGGATGATACCATGTGTTCGCAAAGCCCGGTTGCAACATTGCACGGTGCTATAACAGGCGCCAGCGGTGGCATCTGGTCGGGTGGCGGCGGTACGTTTAGCCCAAGCAATACCACGCTTAACGCGAATTACACACCAACCGCAGCAGAAATTGCTACCGGTTTTGTAAACCTTACACTTACCACTACCGGCAACGGAACGTGCCCTGCAGGCTCCGATGTGGTGAAAATATATTTTATCGGTTTTACCGGAACGCCGGTGGTCACACCGGTAAACATCAATTGTTTTGGCGGAACAAATGGTTCCGCAACTGCTTCCATGACCGGCGGCATCAGTCCGTTTACCTATCATTGGAATACCGTTCCGCCACAAAATACAGCTACGGCAAGCAACCTGGCGCCCGGTACCTACACCGTTACCATAACCAGCGGCATTGGCTGTACGTCGCAAACAACCGCCACCATTACACAACCAACGCCACTGGCCTTAAGTTCTTCCATCACCAATGCATCCTGTCCGGCCGGAAGCACCGGCGCCATTACTGTAACAGCCGTTGGAGGTACAGCTCCGTATACGTATTTATGGGCTCCCGGCGGACAAACAGCCGCCACCATTAGCGGACAAGCAGCAGGCACCTATACCATCACCGTAACCGATGCAAAAGGCTGTGTTATTTCTGCGCCATATACCATTACACAACCGGCGCCCATTGCCATTGCCATTGCACAAACAAATGTGAGCTGCTTTAGCGCAAACAACGGAACCGCTGCAACTACCGTTACAGGCGGTACTCCGGCGTATACCTATAGTTGGAGCGGTGGTGCCGGATCATCTTCAACGGCATCAGGATTACATGCTTCCAGTTATACCGTAACCGTAACCGATGCAAGAGGTTGCAGTGCAACAAACTCTGTCAACATCACTGAACCTACTGTATTATCAGCAACTACAACGCTTACCAATGTTACCTGCAGCGGATCTTCTAACGGAACAGCAACGGCTGTGCCTGCTGGCGGAACTCCTCCTTACAGTTATGCATGGTCGCCGGGTAGTGCTACAACAGCCACCGCCAGCGGATTAGCAGCCGGGACTTATACCGTTGCCGTTACCGATTCAAAAGGCTGCAGCGTTAATGCATTTGCTGTAATTATCGAACCTCCACCATTAGCCGTTACCATGATCAACCTGGTGAATGTAAGCTGTACCGGTGGTAACAACGGTTCTGTAAAAGCCAGTCCTACCGGTGGAACAGCTCCTTATACCTATTCATGGGCGCCAGGTGGCGCTACCACCCAAACATTAACAGGTGTAGCAGCCGGAACCTATACCGTTACCATTACCGATAACAATGGCTGTACCGTACAAAATCAGGTAACCATTACAGAACCCGCTACTGCGGTTAGTGTTACGGGTGTGATCACCAATGTATCCTGCGCAAGCGGAAACAACGGAGCCATTGTATCAACGTCTGCAGGTGGTACGCCGCCGTATACGTATTTATGGACACCCGGCGGACTTACAACTTCTTCCATCAGCGGACGTGCCGCAGGAACCTATACGCTTAAAGTAACCGATTCCAAAGGCTGCCAGGTGATCAATACATTTGTAATTACGCAACCGGCAGTACTGGCCATTACCATTACCAAAACAAATGTGAATTGTTTTAACGGAAGCGATGGTACTGCAACAGCTAATGTAACAGGCGGTACACTGCCATACAACTACAGCTGGAGCCCTGTTGGCGGAACCGCAGCAACAGCCACCGGTTTACCAATTGGCAGTTATACCGTTACCGTAACAGATGCAAACGGCTGTACAAAAACCGGTACAGTTACACTGATCCAGCCTTCGGTAGTTCTGTCATCCATCACCACAGTAGCCGAAACCTGCGATTACCTCGATAATGGATCTGCAACTGTTCACAATTCCGGCGGAAGTCCCGGCTATACTTATTCCTGGTCGCCGGGCGGTGCAACCACTGCCACTGCAACCGGCCTCGCAAGCGGTACAATTTACACCGTAACCGTAACCGATTCCAAAGGCTGCGCCAGCACAGCAACTGCAAACGTACCGCAACCGGCGCCGCTGGCAATCAACTTTAACCCTATTGTACCTGTCGCTTGTTTTGGCGGTAACAATGGCGCTGTTTCTGCAACTCCTTCGGGTGGTACACCAAACTACATTTATTTATGGTCGCCGGGCGGTGCTGTTACCAACTCCATTTCGGGGCTTGCAGCCGGAACATACACACTTACTATCAGGGATAACCACAGTTGTTTAACTACCAGTACAGTTGTGATTACAGAACCTGCCGCACCTGTAACTATTGCTACATCTTCGGTTCCAACAGCTTGTTATGGAGCAGCCAGCGGTTCTGCTACAGGTGCAGCTTCGGGTGGAACAGGACCATATACGTACAACTGGATGCCGGGTAACATTGCAGGAGCAACGGCCAACGGCCTGGCTGCAGGAACATACACTGTTACAGCAACCGATTCGCATGGCTGTACAGGCACTAATACTGTTGCGGTATCGCAGCCGGTACAAATAATGCCTGTCACATCTGTTGTTAATGCCAATTGTGGCACCCCCTCCGGATCTGCATCTGTTACAGTTTCGGGTGGAGTGGGTCCGTATACCTATGTATGGTCGCCAAGCGGTGGTAACGCCGCTACTGCAACCAGCTTGCTTGCCGGTGCTTATGACGTTACTGTAACCGATGCAAACGGCTGTACAGCCACGCAGGTAGCCAATGTTAATGATAATTCGGGTCCTTCTGCAACCATTTTCTCCATCGTTAATGTAAGCTGCCACGGTGGGTCCGATGGTTCCGCAAGCGTTGGTGTAGCTGGTGGTACCGGTCCTTTTACCTATAACTGGACTCCTGCAGGCGGTAGCGCTCCTACAGCAACCGGCTTAAGTGCAGGTACATATACTGTTACCGTAGTAGATATAAACGGTTGCCAATCGAACGCAACCACAACACCAAGCATTACCCAGCCGCCAGCAATTGTGATCGGGCTTACAACCACTGCCGTAAATTGTTTCGGTGGCACCGATGGTGGCGCAACCGCAAGTGCAACCGGTGGAACCGGACCTTATTCATACCAATGGTTACCGGGTGGAAGTACAGGGACATCCGTTACCGGCCTGCCTGCAAATACATATACTGTGCAGGTAACAGATGCTCATAGCTGTATCCAGACATTGCCATTCACTGTAGGCCAGCCTGTTCAGGCACTTGCAGTGGGCGTTACACCAACTAATATTTCCTGCTTCGGCGGATCCAATGGTGCTGCTGCATCGCTTGCTACAGGCGGAACTCCGCCTTATAACTACAGCTGGATGCCGGGAAGCGTAAGCGGACAAAATCTTTCAGGCCTTAGCATCGGTTCATATACTGTAACCGTTACAGACAATAACAATTGTTCTGTAACAAATTCTGTAACACTCACACAGCCAACACAGCTCACACTTGCTACCAGCAGCCAGAATGCAAATTGCAGCACGGCCAGTGGAAAAGCATTTGCAACGTCCACGGGCGGTACAGTGCCATATACATTTATCTGGACACCGGGCAGTATCGTAAATGATACGGCCAGCAATCTTTTTCCGGGTTCCTACTCAGTAGTAGTTACCGATAATAACGGGTGTACGCTTAGCGATACCGTTACTGTAAACGACAATGTAAGTCCGGTAGCTGCCATTGTTTCCACAACCAATATCAGCTGCCACGGCGGCACGGATGGTACTGCAACCGTAGGTGTAACGGGCGGAACAGCGCCTTTCGGTTATGCATGGCTGCCATCGGGTGGTTCTGCGCCAACCGCAACGGGATTATCTGCCGGAACGTATACTATAACCGTTACAGATGCACACGGTTGTACCTCATCGGCGATAACCGATCCTGCACTTACAGAACCATTAGCGCTTTCATTGATCCTGACCGGAACTAACGTAAGCTGTGCAGGTTCCAGTAACGGATCTGCAGATGCTGCCGTATATGGTGGTACAACTCCGTATTCATTCGCATGGACACCGGGAGGAAGCACCGCTTCCACACTTGATTTCCTCAATGCCGGAACCTATACCGTTCTCGTAACGGATTCAAGCTCCTGTACCATTTCCGGAGTGGTAGCCATTACGCAACCGCCTGTATTCAATGCCAGCATTTCATCCTCCTCCAACGTAAGTTGTTTTGGCGGATCCAATGGTGCTGCAACGGTAAATGCCAGCGGCGGAACGCCATTTTATTCTTATAGCTGGGCGCCTTATGGCGGATCAAATGCAACCGCAACGGGCTTGTCAGCGGGAACGTATACTGTAACCGTAACCGATTTGCAGGGCTGTTCCACTACAGCTACCATTGCCATCATGCAGCCAGCGCAGGTACTTACAGCCACCAGCACCGGCTCGGGTACTACTTGTTTTGCCGGATCCAACGGTACAGCCACAGTTACACCTGCAGGCGGCACACCTTCTTATTCCTATCTCTGGGCGCCTTCAGGCGGTACAGCAGCAACAGCTTCCGGCTTATCGCCCGGTAATTATTTTGTGCTCGTAACCGATTCACATGGCTGTCAGGCTATTTCAGCAGTAGCTATTTCTCAGCCCACCATTGTGGCATCTACTATTTCCATTACAAATCCATCCTGCGGTTTACCAAATGGCGTGTTAACGTCAATGGTATCGGGTGGTACAGCGCCATATACGTATTCCTGGACACCGGGCGGTGCAACCACCTCCAGTATCAATAACCTTGGGCCAGGCTCATATACTTTGGTAGTAAGGGATTCGGCAAACTGTGCAAGCAGCATTTCTGCAACACTTACAAATATTCCGGGCCCAACAGTTGCCATTTCATCGGTAACCAATGTTTCCTGTTTTGGTATGAACGACGGAAGTGCAACAGCAAGCATTACTTCCGGAACATCTCCTTATACCAGCGTTTGGCAGCCTTATGGTGGTACCGCTTCTACAGGAACTGGTTTTGTTGCCGGTACATACCTGATCACCGTAACCGATTCACTGGGTTGTATCGCTACTGTTTCCACAACCATCAGTCAGCCTGCACCAGTTGTATTAACAGCTGCTTCATTTACAAATGTGTCCTGTAACGGTGGAAGCAATGGCGCTATCACTGCCGCAGCATCAGGCGGAACACCCGGCTATAATTATT
Organism: Bacteroidota bacterium; assembly: GCA_025963715.1. Lineage (GTDB taxonomy): Bacteria > Bacteroidota > Bacteroidia > 2-12-FULL-35-15 > 2-12-FULL-35-15 > 2-12-FULL-35-15. Next base: position 53,695 of record JAOQAG010000010.1, on the reverse strand, counting down.
TATGGTCGCCGGGAGCAGCTTCAACTCCGGGCATAACCGGCTTACCGGTGGGAAGTTATACGGTAAGCGTTACCGATCAGCACAATTGCCCGGCATCTATATCCGTAAACATTACAGAGCCTCCTGTGCTTGCAACATCGGTTGCAACGGTTGTAAATCCAACGTGTTATAACAGCACCAACGGAAGTGCAACGGTGAGCATCGGCGGCGGAACCGTGCCGTATTCCTGCTTATGGTCCGACGGGCAAACAGGCAGCACGGCAAACAATCTTGCCGCAGGGCCGTACACACTCACTACTACGGACGGTAATGGTTGTGTGGTAGTAAGCAACGTAACACTTATACAGCCAACGCAGGTAATCACCAGCGGCGGAAGTGCAGATACTATTTGCCTTGGCTCAACAGGATCGGTCACAGCTACAGCCACCGGCGGTGCAGGAAATTATTCTTATGCATGGCAGCCCTCGGGTGCCGTTAATTCCGGAACGCTGGCTGTTTCTCCGGGCACCAGCACTACCTATACCGTTATTGCTTACGATCAGCTCGGATGTGCCGGTACGCCGGATACCGTATCCACCATTGTGTTGAATTTAACAAGTGCCAATGTGGATGTAACCAGTCCGCTTACGCTGATCTGTCCGGGACAAAGCACATCCGTGCTGGCAACGGCAACGGGTGTAACAGGCGCGCTTACATATTCATGGAACAATGGACTGGGAACAGGCCCGGGCAGCTTTACCGTTACGCCCACAACGCCAACCACAACTTACGTGGTAACCGTTACCAATTCCTGCGGTACTTCCGTGATGGATTCCATAACCATCCTGTACAGTCCGCCACCAACGCTCATCATTTTCTCCGATTCGAATATTGTGTGTGTACCCAATACGATCCAGTTTTATGATAGCTCTCAAACCGGAAATCCGCTGGATCAGATCCACAGCTGGTCCTGGAACTTCGGCGACGGAACATCATCCCAATTATCCGATCCTACACACGTATACACCACACCGGGAATTTACAACGTGTACCTCACTGTAACTACCGGAAATGGCTGTACAAGCACCAATGCTTCATCGCCGCTGGTGATCCAGGCAAACCCGTTCCCGGTTGCAGCATTCTCCGTAAATTCTACAACGCTGGATCTGCCTTACGATCCGCTTGTATGTACCAATCAGTCGGTGGGAGCAAGCAGCTATAGCTGGAGCTTTGGAGATGGAAGCACATCCGGAGCCATTAACCCCGAACATTTATATACGACCATTGGAACATTTCCGGTGCAGCTGATCGCCACATCGCCATTGGGTTGCCCTGATACGGCATACACTACCGTTACAACAAATACAGATGTAACCTTCCCAACTGCGTTTACGCCGGATCCTGACGGACCGGGTGGTGGAGGATATGATATCGGTAGCCTTACCAACGATGTGTTTTTCGCTTATGTATCGGGTGTAACGGATTATAAATTACAGATCTTCGATCGCTGGGGTGAGCTGATCTTCGAAACATTCGATATTAAAAAAGGATGGGATGGTTATTACAAAGGTAAATTATGTCAGCAGGATGTATATATTTGGAAAGCATACATAAAATTAAACAACGGAAAAGTTTTCAATAAAGCAGGTGATGTTACACTTATCAGATAAACGGATTTTTTTACTTATTGTATTTTTCGTGCTGGCGCGGTTTTCCTCTGCACAGATCACTTCCATGCACGACAATCAATTGTGGCTGAAAGCGGATAAGGCATTGGAATATGGCAATTACCCTGCAGCATTGGAGATCTACCAGAAATTGCATGCACTTGATAGCACCAACGAAGAGATCAATTACAAGCTTGGTATTTGCAATTACAATATTCGTAGTTTGAAAATGCAATCGAAAAAATATTTTGATAAAGTAAATCCGGAACATTTTCCGGAAACAAATTATTATCTCGGAAGGCTGAATCATTTGCTACGGGAGGACGACAAAGCAATTGCCTGCTTTACTCACTATAAAGAATTAAAATCAGATGACAAAGAGCACAGCACAAAAGAGATCAACGATCTCATCAGTAAATGTTACAATGCCATGTTGTTTGAAGGAAAAAAAGATAACAACATCCAGATAGAAAACCTTGGAAGCACTGTCAATACAGAATATGCAGAGTATGCACCCCTGATCCCGGGACAGGAAGATTTTTTAATCTTTACTTCCAGGAGAAAAAACAATGTGCATGATAAAAAAGATCCGCTGGGCGAATATTTCGAAGACATTTATGTATCCACAAAATTTGGCGATACCTGGCAATATCCCGTAATGCTGGATACAAACATCAACACACCGTTGCACGACGCCTGTACAGGCCTTTCTGCCGATGGTGAAAAATTACTGATCTATCGTACAAGCCCTGATCTGAGCGGAGGTGACATCTACGAAAGTACATTTGAAATGAACAAATGGGGCACGCCGGTAATTCTTACTGCCAGTGTAAACTCACCGGAATACGTAGAAACCAGCGCCTGTTATTCGCCGGATAACAACACCATTTTTTTCTCCAGTAACCGTCCCGGCGGATATGGTGGAAAAGATATTTACATGATCAAAAAATTACCGAATGGCAAATGGGGAAACCCGTTTAACCTTGGCCCTACCATCAATACCGAATATAATGAAGATGCGCCTTTTGTACATCCTTCCGGGAATATTTTATTTTTCAGTTCCGAAGGCCACAAAAACATGGGCGGTTACGATGTGTTTAAATCCAATTTTGATGAAGCCGGAAATTTTACCGAGCCCGAAAATCTTGGCTACCCGATCAACACGCGCGATGACGATATTTTTTTCGTACTTAACAAAGATGCAACCGCCGGTTATTTTTCTTCCGAACGCGAAGGCGGATTTGGCTCGCAGGATATTTACAAAGTAACTTTTTCTCCAAACCCTTTGCCATTGAATGTTTACAGCGCACATGTGCTCGACGATAAAAACAATATCATTAAAAAAGTAGAGCTCGTAATGACCGATCCTTCCGGAAAAAAAGTATACGGAATTTATAAATCAAACGACCAGACCGGGAAAATAATTGTGATCTCCGAGCCGAACAAAGAATACCAGATCACGCTAAAAGCAGTGGGATACGAGCCATTTACAACCAATGTTGTTTTGAACTCCGACAATGAATTATCATACAGATTAACAAATCGTGTCCGATGAAAAATTTTTATAAACTCTTCATTTTTATTTTGCTCCTTACCTCCGGTAAGCTCGCCGGTCAGGATATGCACTTTACCCAGTTCTATTCCTCGCCGCTGTATCTGAATCCTGCATTTACAGGTGCAGATGTATGTTCGCGCGTTTCAGCAACTTACCGCAACCAATGGCCCGGAATTTCAAAAGCCTACAAATCTTATTTGGTTTCTTTTGATCATTACATTCCGCAAAACAGCATTGGCGTTGGATTGGTGTTCGGTACCGATGTAGCCGGATCCGGAAATTTAAAAACCACCATCATTAATCCTTTGCTGGCGTATGAAGTAACGCTGACAAGAAGAATTACCATGCGCGTTGGCGTGCAACCCGGCATCGGCATCCGCAGCATCAACTTCGGCGATCTGCTGTTTGGCGACCAGATCGCGCGAGGAGGGAACGGAGTAGCAACAGTAGAAACACCCACACAAACCAAAACGTTTTTCGATATCGGTGCCGGTGCATTGGCCTATACAAAAGAAGCTTGGCTGGGTGTTTCCGTGTATCACCTCAACAAGCCCAACGAATCGTTTATCGGTGATCCCGATGGAATTTTACCCGTGAAATATTCCGTTCACGGCGGTTATAAATATTTTGTGAATGAAGATGAGAAAGATGAGTTTCAGAGAAAATCCTTTTCAGCAGCGTTTAATTATTACGGACAAAATAAATTCGATCAGCTCGATGTCGGCGTTTATTACTCACAATACGTTTTTAATTTAGGAGTATGGTATCGCGGGATTCCCGGCTTAAAAGCCTACAAACCCGGTTACAGTAACAACGATGCTGTTGCGGTAATTATAGGCATCAAAACCGATCGTCTTAATATCGGCTACAGCTACGATTACACCATTTCCAAGCTTACCAACATGACCAATGGTGCGCACGAAATTGCTGTTGCATACCAGTTGTGCAAGCTCAACAAGAAAAAGAAAAAACGATTGATCGTTCCCTGCCCTAAATTCTAGAGCAGCAAAATCTAAGAAATTATTTTGGTTGTTTTTTGTAGGTAGCAATGCTGTCCTGCAGTTCCTCGTATTTCCTGGTGGAATCCATTCTCGCCTGGATCGTAGAAAATTTCCCTTGTTCCGCTGCTGTCATATCTTTCCAGCTGGCGCGACAAGGTTTTGCTATTTCAATTTTAAAATCCGCCATCTTTATTTTTTTTGAAATCCGATCCCAAATTTAATATTAATTCACAACACTAATTTTGTTTAACTTTAAACACTTAAATTTATTGTCCGTTTCAAAAAACATACAGGTTTACACCGCAATTTTTGCAAACACAGAATACACACAGAAACTTTCAAGCTTAACAAACACAGAATACACACAGAAACTTTGAACTTTAAACTTTCCAACTTTAAACTTATAAAAAATGGCTTTAGAAGAAAAAATAAACGCAGACATTAAATCTGCCATGCTTGCAAAAGAAGCAGCAAAATTAGAAGCATTACGCGCTGTAAAATCCGCGATTTTATTATTAAAAACATCTTCGGAAGGCTACACCGACGAATCGGAAACAAAAGCCTTGCAAAAAATGGTAAAGCAGCGCAAAGAAACGGCGGATGTATACAAAACACAAAACCGTGAAGATCTTGCAGAAGTGGAATTGTCGCAGGCAGCAGTGATCGAGGCATATTTGCCAAAACAAATGACCGAAGATGAAACCCGCGCAGAAGTAGCAAAAATCATCGCTACCCTTGGCGCATCATCTCCAGCCGATATGGGAAAAGTAATGGGCGTTGCTTCCAAACAATTAGCCGGTAAAGCCGATGGAAAAATAATTTCCACTATCGTAAAAGAATTGTTGAGTAAATAAACCATTACTGTTTAATTACAAATCTTTAATAATGCTGTCATCCCGTGCCCCGACACGGGATCTCATAAATGTTAGACGAATCAAACCATAAAATAAAACCTCGTGTAACAAACACGGGGTTTTGTTTTTTTGAATTAGTATAACCAAATAAAAATTACAATTCTTTGCACTACACAATCCGGTTAACACTAATGCTTGCTGTGTATCGGAACGCAGATCAAAAATGATTTTTATGATATAAAAAAAGATCGCCTGTGGCGAAGTATGATTTTTTATGACCTGATTTTAGTGCAAATCTATCAAACAGATAATTAATAATAATAGTATTTCCTAGTAACTCAAACACAGCGCGGCAATCGTCATTAAAAACGATACTCACCCGGGTAGACGCTTTTGATCTTGTGCAGCAATAGCGGGAATAATCGCCGGACGAATTACACTAATGCTTGCTGTGTATCGGAACGCAGATCAAAAATGATTTTTTATGATGTTAAAAAGGATCGCCTGTGGCGCTTATGATTTTATTATGATCTGATCATCGTGCAAATTCATCAACTAGTTCATGTGTGTTGTCACACACAGTATAAACATAGCGCCTGATCACTATTAAAAATACTGCTCACCCGGGTAGACGCTTTTGATCTTGTACAGCAATAGCGGGAATAATCGCCTACAAATATTTCCGAAACAAAGAGTCATTTCGCCTATATCGAATCAATGCTGAGAACCACCTGGCGATTATTAACCGCGGTTCTTCTGAGCGATAGCGGAAGAAGAAATTGCCTTACAAGATAAAAAGGCTTTTTGCTACTTTTTGGCCGCCAAAAAGTAGAAGTAAAGAAAACAAATCACAAAATAAAAAACCTCGTGTAATTTACACGAGGTTTTTTAATATTAAAAAGATAAATAATTACATCATTCCCCCCATGCCACCCATCCCCGGGTTCCCCATCGGCATTGCAGCAGCATCTTCTTTTGCTTCCGCCAACACACATTCCGTGGTCAACAGCATCGCAGCAATTGAAGCAGCATTTTCCAATGCAATACGGGTAACTTTTGTAGGATCAATTACACCGGCAGCCAATAAATTTTCATATTTATCAGTACGGGCGTTGTAACCATAATCACCTTTACCTTCACGTACTTTCTGAACGATCACAGCACCTTCTAATCCTGCATTAGCAACGATCTGGCGCAATGGCTCTTCAATCGCACGTTTAATGATCGCGATCCCCGTATTTTCATCCTCGTTTGCACCTTTCAGTTTTTCAAGCGCTTCCGTAGCACGGATATAAGCAACGCCACCTCCCGGTACAATTCCTTCTTCCACAGCTGCACGTGTAGCAGCCAATGCATCGTCCACACGGTCTTTTTTCTCTTTCATCTCCACTTCCGTAGCAGCACCAACATACAATACAGCAACACCGCCAGCTAATTTAGCCAAACGTTCCTGCAATTTTTCTTTATCGTAATCCGATGTAGTCGTTTCAATCTGAGATTTGATCTGGTTCACACGGGCAGTGATGTCGGCCTTTTTACCGGCACCGCCAACAATCGTAGTATTGTCTTTATCGATCGTTACTTTTTCCGCTTTACCCAAATAATTCAATTCCGCATTTTCCAATTTGAATCCGCGGTCTTCGCTGATGAAAACACCACCTGTTAAAATAGCGATATCTTCCAGCATTGCTTTTCTTCTGTCGCCAAAGCCCGGAGCTTTGATAGCAGCAATTTTCAAGGAGCTGCGCAAACGGTTTACAACCAGTGTTTGCAATGCTTCGCCGTCCACATCTTCAGCAATGATCAAAATCGGTTTACCCGTTTGTACCGCTTTTTCAAGCACAGGTAATAATTCTTTCATCGAGGAGATTTTTTTCTCATAAATTAAGATCAACGGACTTTCCAATACCGCCTGCATTTTCTCTACATCAGTAATAAAATATGGGGAAAGGTATCCCCTGTCGAATTGCATCCCTTCCACAACTTCCACAGTTGTATCCGTTCCTTTTGCTTCTTCAACTGTGATCACACCTTCTTTTTTCACACGTTTCATTGCCTCCGCGATCAGCTTACCGATAGTACTGTCGTTGTTCGCGGAGATCGTTGCTACCTGTTCAATTTTTTTATTGTCGTTACCAACTTCCTGCGATTGTTTGTGCAGGTTTTCTACCACAGCAGCAACCGCTTTATCAATCCCGCGTTTCAAATCCATTGGATTCGCGCCTGCAGCAACGTTTTTTAAACCCGCAGTAACAATTGCCTGCGCCAATACCGTTGCAGTAGTTGTTCCATCACCGGCAGCATCCGCTGTTTTAGAAGCCACTTCTTTCAGCATTTGTGCACCCATGTTTTCAACAGGATCTTTCAGCTCAATTTCTTTCGCTACCGAAACACCGTCTTTAGTGATGCTTGGAGCACCAAATTTTCTATCAATAATTACATTGCGTCCTTTTGGTCCCAATGTTACTTTTACCGCATTAGCCAATGCATCCACACCTCTTTTTAATTGGTCGCGCGCATCTACATTAAAAAATATATCCTTAGCCATTTTATTTAGTTTATTAGTTTACTTGTTAATTGGTTGATTAGTATCTGTGTTTACTATATTTGATTTTAACACACACATTCGTTATTCATTTAATTCGTTATTCGTCAAACCCCGATTCGTAATTTCGCTTCTGTTCGTTATCCGTACACACAGATTCGTTATTCGTTTAATTCGTTATTCGTTGAACCCCGATTCATAATTTCGCTTCTGTTCGTTATCCGTACACACAGATTCGTTATTCGTTTAATTCGTTATTCGCTGAACCCCGATTCGTTTCTGTTCGTTATCCATACTAAACGATTGCAAAAATATCGCTCTCTCTCATGATCAGCAGATCTTTTCCTTCTACCTGGATCTCAGTTCCGGCATACTTTCCGTACAACACAATATCACCAACTTTTACAGTCATTGGCTCGTCTTTTTTTCCGGTGCCTACAGCAATCACTTTTCCTTTTTGTGGTTTCTCTTTCGCAGTATCCGGAATGATAATTCCTCCTGCAGTTTTTTCTTCAGCGGCAGCAGCTTCTACAATTACTCTGTCTGCCAGCGGTTTGATACTTAATTTTGCCATGTTGATTTTTATGATTTATAGTTAAACTTTTATTGTTATTTTTTTGTGCTTCCTGCTAGTCACATTTTATACCAAATGCTGTATTAATGGGATAACGGACAATATAGCAGTAAACAAAAAATGCCAGAAATGTCTGCGGACATTCTGACATTTTTAAATGTATTTCCTTGAAATAATTAGTGTCCCGGTACATTGTTCGCTGGTGCTGGTACAGGTGCCACTGGTTTAGCCGCGCCTGGAGCAGGCGCAGCCGGGCCACCTGTAGGAGCAGGAGCACTTGTATTAGCACCCACTTTACGTGTTGCCGAATCTACTTTTCCTGCAGCATTCGCATCCGGAGTTTTTGTAAACGCCGCTGATGCAATACTTAATACCAACAATGCAACAGCCAATGTCCATGTTGCTTTTTCTAAAAAATCTCCTGTTTTTCTTACGCCCATTACCTGGTTCGATGAAGAGAAAGAAGATGCCAGTCCGCCGCCTTTTGAGTTCTGAACCAATACGATCAGGATTAAAAGAATACAAACAATGATGATTGCTATTGAAATTAAAGTTGCCATGCCTTATGCTTTTTGTTGATTAATGAGTTTTCTTAAATTTTTAATTTGGGTTGCAAAGTAAAGTCTTTTTTCTGGATATTTCAAGCGTAAATTTTCATAAGCATGCAATGCCTTGGTATAATTTCCCTGTAAAACGTAAATTTTAGCCAGAGTTTCGCTCACAAACGTAATATCATCCGCTACACTCTGCTTGGCCATGTTCACCGGACTGTAAAATTCGGTTTTCTGGCGCGTGATCTTCGGTTCCTCCTTGATAAACTTATCGATCAGGTCAAACGCACTAAAAATGCCAGTTTCAGACCTTTGCCTGGTTTTTGGTGCCGGTTCTTCTTTTTTAGCTGAATCATCCGCCACAGCAGCATGTTTTAACCATTCCGAGAACGAATGCGGGCTATTTTGATTGAAATTTTCCTCTGCTTGCTGTGTTTCGGCCTTTTCTTCCTTTATTTCAGCAATTACACGCACTACAGGGGTATTCAGCACAAAATCCGACTCCACACGTTCCTGCGGCTCATTTTCTGCTGTTTCTTCAACCCCCGGCTCTTCCGTTTCTCCTTCGGCAATCACATGATCATCTTCCCCAAAAGGTTCCGTATTCAACAGCTCCATTTCAATCAGAGCATCTGCCGCCGTCGATAAATACTCCAGTTGCAGTTCCGGAATAATCCCGCTGTCGTTTTTTACTTCTGTCGTAATTTTTTCTTCGGGTGCTTTCGGTTCTTCTGCTTTTGACTCAATTGCAACAACTTCTTTCTTTTCTTTAACCTCAGCAATTACAGGCGGAACAATCGTTTCTTTGATTTCCGTTTTTTGTACTTCAACAACCGGAATTTCTATTTTTACCGGTTCAATTATCTTTTCTGAAACAACAATTTCTTCTTTCTTTTCTTCCCTGGTCGTTACTGGTATCACAGGCGATTCAACTGGTGTTACAAGCTCCGCTTTCACCACTTCAATTACCGCTTGTTCTGTTTTTATTTCCTCCGTTATTGCTTCCACAACAGGCGAATGAACGATCTCCAGCATTTTTTCAAGCGCCGGTTCCGCTTTTTTCGTGATCAGGCGATGCAGCACTTTCCGGTCCGTCGCGTAAGCTGCCGTGACCTTCAACTGGTTGTTATAATGAATGCTGTTTTGATTGTGCAGACTTTTTGAATAAAGTAAATAAGCCGTCTGAAAATAAGGAAAATCCTTCACCAGTCCCGAAAGCAATACACCGTCATTCCCCGATAACTTATCAGGATCTTCCATGTACGATATAAATTGATTCCGGTTCAAATTCGTTTTTTTTGTATAAAGTTTAATCAGTCTTATTTCCTTTTTTTATTTATTGCCTTTTTTACTTTGCCAACTGTCGACTGCCTTCTTTCTTTTTCTTTCAACTTTCCACACTACCAATCATTAAGTGCGCGGTTAAAAATATCCAGTGTCAGCTGCTCATCAATATCCTGTATCAGCTGCGATTCTACAGCTGCTAGGCTTTGCGAGCTGTTATAATCCGCATAACGTGTAAATACCTGCTCAAAATTTTTCTTCTCATCAAAAGCACAGGTATATTTTACGTTTACCGAAATAGTCAGCCTGTTCTGCGCGGCCTGGTCAGTACTTTGGATCGCAATTGGAGTAGTGGCATAGCCCGTAATGCTGCCTTCAAAATTAAGATCGCCTGCTTTGCTTACCAATGCAAGCCTTGTCGCACTCAGTTTATCGCGCAGCGCTTCCGTAAAACTTTGGCTCAATGTAGGTGGCGCCAATGTTGCAACCGTCTGGAAATATTGCACCGATACTGTTTGCGCTTCAGGCGGAATAGTTGCTCCGCTCAAACCGTAATGCACGCCCTTACAACCACTGAAAGCAGCAAGAAACATAACAGCGCAGCTCAATACCAGCGTTTTAAAAAATGCATTTTTTATATAAAAGAAATTCTTCAATTTATTCCTTGTTTATTTTTTACCGTCTCCGAACAACTAACCACAAACTAAACTACCAGCATCGCAACTAACACCTAATCCTAATTCCTTAATCCCAATTCCTTAATTTAACACTTGCTTGCTTTTTACCGTCTCCGAACTTCGAACCTCCAACAACGAACTTCTCACAACTAACACCCAATCCCAATTCCTTAATCCTAATTCCTCAATAATCTATTTAATATTATATTCATTGATTTTTCTGTAAAGCGTCCTCTCCGAAATCCCCAATTCCTTCGCCGCATTTTTCCGTTTTCCTTTGTGTTTGATCAGCGCTTTTTTGATCATGTCCTCTTCAATTTCCTGCAGCGAAAGCGTTTCTTCCACTTCGATTACCTGTGTCGGATTATCTTCATTTGGCTTGATGATCGCAGGTGTTGTATTGTTGTAACCCAACTGGATCGTTGTTTCCGGCGAGCCTACTTCCTGGTACAATTTCTTGATCAGGTGTGCATTCTCCGGTTGAAAATCCTGGTTCAGCTGATTGTCATTTTCGATCAGGTCCACCACAATTTTTTTCAGATCCATCATGTCCTTTTTCATATCGAACAGCACTTTATACAAAATATCGCGTTCACTGAAATCATTGCCTGCACTTACATTACTTGCCAATACAGGTAATTGGGAAGTTTGATGGATCGGCAAATATTTGATCAGTGTTTCCGCATCAATATCGCGCTGACGCTCGATCACCGAAATTTGTTCCGTAATATTTTTGAGCTGGCGAACATTTCCCTGCCAGTAATAATTCGATAGAATCTGTTCCGCATTCGCATCCAGTTTGATCGTCGGCATGCGGTATTTTGCCGAAAAATCCGCAGCAAATTTCCGGAACAATAAATGAATATCCTGCTTGCGTTCGCGCAAAGGCGGCACCGTGATCGGCACCGTATTCAAACGGTAAAATAGATCTTCCCTGAATTTCCCTTTTTCGATCGCCTGCTGAATGTTCACATTCGTTGCCGCCACCACACGCACATCCGTTTTCAACACCTTGGAAGAACCAACCTTTATAAATTCGCCGCTTTCCAATACACGCAACAAACGTGCTTGCGTAGCGATCGGCATTTCCGCAACTTCATCTAAAAAAATAGTTCCGCCGCTGGCCACTTCAAAATAACCTTTGCGTGCTTCATGTGCACCCGTAAACGAACCTTTTTCATGTCCGAATAATTCCGAATCGATCGTTCCTTCCGGCATCGCACCGCAGTTTACCGCAATGTATTGTCCGTGTTTACGCGCACTTAAATTATGAATGATCTGCGGAAAAACTTCTTTCCCCGTTCCGCTTTCTCCGGTGATGAGTACCGTCAGATCCGTTGGTGCCACCTGCTTTGCAATATCAATTGCCCTGTCAAGCGCCGACGAACTGCCGATAATTCCAAACCTGTTTTTTATTTCCTGAATTGTCATTCCCAATACGATTTTAAAAAATTACTAAATCATCATAGCTGTTGATTACACTTTTAGATACGATGTTAATTTCAACAGAAATCCTTCCTCCCGCAGCCAAACACAAACTGGTATTTAGTAATAGACACAACTATCTTTTTTATTATAAGCGGTACTTGTAAACACAGCTATCCTTTTTAATCTTAACAATCCTAATAAATCTGCGTTCCAATCACACACAGCATCCACACAGATTGGTACATTAGTACAAATTAGTATTTAGTAGATAGCCTTTCCAATCAACGTTCCGCCCGTACAGCTTTCTACGTAAACGTTCACATAATCTCCTTTTTGAAAATTCTCCTTTGGAAACACAACCACCGTATTCTGTGAATTCCTTCCAAACAATTGTTCCTTCGATTTTTTTGAAACGCCTTCCGTCAGTACCCTGTGAACTTTTCCAACACCCGCTTTCGTACGCTCCGCCGAATGTTTTACCTGCAATTCCACAATCTCTGCCAGCCTTCTGCTTTTTATTTCCGCAGGCACATCATCCGGATATTTCCGTTCCGCAAGTGTTTTCGGGCGCTCGCTGTATGCAAACATGTATCCGAAATCATATTTTACAGCTTCCATCAGCGACAAAGTATCCTGGTGCTCTTCCTCTGTTTCCGAGCAAAATCCCGTAATAATATCCATGGAAATGCCTGCATCCGGAATGATCCTTCTGATCGCATCGATCCTTCCCAAATACCATTCACGCGTATAACCGCGGTTCATCATCTCTAAGATCCTTGAATTTCCGGATTGCACCGGTAAGTGAATGTAGCTGCAAATATTATTATACTTCGCGATCGTATGCAACACCTCATCGCCCATATCTTTCGGGTGCGATGTACTGAAACGCACCCGCAGATCCGTATTGATCAGTGCCACTTGTTCCAGTAATTGTGCAAACGTGGTTGCATCCTTTAATTCCTCCGCCGAAGGATTTTCTTTTTTTAATCCGCCGCCCGTCCATAAATAAGAATCCACATTTTGCCCCAGCAGTGTAACTTCCCTGTAACCTTGTTCAAAAAGCTCTGTAGCTTCGCGGATAATTGTTTCCGGATCGCGGCTGCGCTCACGGCCCCGTGTAAACGGTACCACGCAAAAGGCGCACATATTATCACAGCCGCGCGTAATGCTGATGAACGCTGTTACACCATTCGAACCCAAACGTACCGGCGCAATGTCCGCATACGTTTCTTCTTTCGATAAAAGCACGTTCACCGCTTTCTGTCCCGTTTCCGCGATCTCGATCAGCTCCGGTAAACTGCGGTAAGCATCAGGCCCCACCACAATATCCACCAGCTTTTCCTGCTCCAAAAATTGAGATTTCAAACGCTCCGCCATACAGCCCAATACACCCACGATCAGGTCGGGATTGGTTTTCTTCGCTTTTTTATATTCCGTTAAGCGCTGCCGTACACGCTGTTCCGCTCCTTCACGGATCGCGCAGGTATTCACAAAGATCACATCCGCCTCAAAAAAATCCTGTGTGGTTGTAAAACCCTTATCCTTTAATATGGACGCAACGATTTCGCTGTCCGAAAAATTCATCGCACAGCCATAACTTTCCAGGAACAGCTTTTTCCCATTCGGCTGCACCGGTTGTTCAATCATCAAAGCTTCGCCTTGTTTGCTCTCATCAATAACTTTATTCTCGCTCATCTCTTTTTTATTCGATTTGCTTTTGCACCATCGGCGCAACCGCAATTAAAATGTGTATGCTTTTTTTCAGTTGGCAAAGATAATTAAAAATAAGCGCGTGACAAAATGGCGCGATTTGATATTTTTTAAAAAAATTTGAAAAATTTATATATATATTTATATATATAGTCTGACAAATGCAAATCAAAATTTGGATAATTCAATTTTGATTTGTTTTCTTTGCAGCGCTTTTTGAAAATCACTTACTCAAAGTACTACTTCATTTTCAAAATGCGTAAACTCTAATAACTCGATATAGATGAGCAAAAATTTAGTGATTGTGGAGTCCCCTGCAAAGGCCAAGACTATTGAAGGATTCTTAGGAGAAGGATATACTGTCAGATCAAGCTTCGGCCACGTACGTGACCTTGCAAAAAAAGGATTAGGAGTGGATATTGAAAATAAATTTCTACCCAATTACGAGATCTCTCCCGACAAAGCGAAAGTGGTCGCCGAATTAAAAAAATTATCAAAAAGTGCCGATATGGTTTGGTTAGCAACCGATGAGGACCGTGAAGGAGAAGCCATTTCCTGGCATTTATACGAGTCGCTCGGATTAACTGAAAAAAATACAAAACGCATCGTTTTTCACGAGATCACCAAGCCCGCAATTAAAAATGCCATCGCCAATCCGCGTACCATCGATAAACATTTGGTGGATGCACAGCAGGCACGCCGGATCCTTGATCGCCTTGTTGGATTTGAATTGTCACCCGTGCTGTGGAAAAAAGTGCGCCCGTCCCTGTCTGCAGGCCGTGTACAGTCCGTTACCGTTCGCCTCATCGTGGAGCGTGAGCGCGAGATCATGAACTTTAAAAGCACTTCCTCTTATAAGGTAACAGCCAACTTCATGGCGGGTAACGCCAATGTAAAAGCCGAATTATCTACAAAATTTAAAACACTCGAAGAAGCACGCGCATTCTTACAAAAATGCGAAAATGCTGATTTTACAATCGATAGCCTCGAAACAAGGCCAACAAAAAAATCACCTTCTGCGCCATTTACAACATCAACGTTGCAACAGGAAGCCAGCCGCAAGCTTGGTTTTTCGGTTGCTCAAACAATGGTAGTTGCGCAGCGTTTATACGAAAGTGGAAAAATCACCTACATGAGAACCGATTCGGTGAACCTTTCCGGAACCGCCATCGATCAGGCTAAAGAAACCATCACCGGCAATTACGGAGATAAATATTTAAACATCCGCCAGTACAAAACCAAATCAAAAGGCGCACAGGAAGCGCATGAGGCCATTCGTCCAACGTACATTCAAAACCAAACAATAGATGGAGATTCAGCCGATAAGCGTTTGTATGATCTGATCTGGAAACGTACCATCTCTTCTCAAATGAGCGATGCCGAATTGGAGAAAACTACTGTGGTGATCACTGCTTCCGGCACTACCGGAAAATTTGTAGTACAAGGTGAAGTGTTAAAATTTGATGGTTTCCTGAAAGTTTATTTAGAAGGAACCGATGATGAAGACGAGGAAAATCAGGCTGGAATGCTTCCGCCGATGAAAGTAGGAGAGAAGCTCAAAGCAAATGAAATTACGGCAATGGAGCGTTACACGCACCATCCTGCAAGATATACCGAAGCAAGTTTGGTGAAAAAACTGGAAGAACTGGGAATCGGCCGTCCGTCTACGTATGCGCCAACCATCTCTACCGTTCAAAAACGTGAATACGTGGTGAAAGAGGACAGAGAAGGTGTTCAGCGTAATTTTAATGTGCTCACATTAAAAGCCGGGAAAATCACTGATGAAGTGCGTTCCGAAGGTACGGGCGCTGAAAAAACAAAATTATTTCCAACCGATATCGGGATGGTGGTAAACGATTTTTTATTGAAAGAATTTCCGCAGATTATGGATTTTAACTTCACCGCAAAAGTAGAGGAAGAGTTTGATGACATTGCCGAAGGGAAGATCGTATGGACAAAAATGCTGGCTGATTTTTACACGCCTTTTCATAAAAATGTAGAAAATACTTCCGAAAATTCAGAGCGTGCATCCGGCGAACGCCTGTTAGGAGTTGATCCCGTAACCCGGAAAAATGTATACGTGCGGATTGGCCGTTTTGGCCCGATGGCACAGCTTGGCGAAGGAAATGACGAAAATAACAAACCGAAATTTGCCAGCCTTCGCAAGGATCAGCGCCTTGATACAATTACGTTTGATGAAGCACAGGATCTTTTTAAATTACCACGTGTGGCAGGCGAATTCGAAGGCAAGGAAATGGTCGTGGCAATTGGTCGCTTTGGCCCGTATATCCGTCACAACAGCATTTTCGTTTCCCTCAAAAAAGAAGATGATCCAATGACTGTTTCTGCAGACCGTTGCATCGAATTGATCCTTGCAAAACGCCAGGCGGAAATTGATAAATACATCAAAACATTCCCTGAAAATCCGGAAGTACAATTGCTCAACGGTCGCTGGGGACCGTACCTCGTGATCGGAGATAACAACTTTAAATTGCCGAAAGGCATCGACCCGAAAGCATTAACCTTGCAGGAATGTCTTGATATTGCAGCTGATCCAAAAAACGCAAGCAAAGGAAACCGCTTCAAGAAAAAAACAGCCGCAAAACCATTTAAACAAGCTGCAGCAAAAAAAGCAACGCCTAAAAAAGCTGTGAAAAAAGCCGCTAAGAAAGCTGTGAAAAAGGTGGCAGTCAAAAAAACGGCCGTTAAAAAAACAGTAGCAAAAAAATAAATGCAAAAATCGTGTTCCTTTTACAGCAACACGCAGTTATAGAATTAAATCCGAAAGAATAACGCTTGTTTTATCTGCGTTTGTCGTACAGGCAACCAAATAAAACAGGTCCGTCTAAGGAACAGGAAGAATTTACGATTGTAAAATTTATCGGTATTATGCAGGAATACTTCACACCAATCGATATAGCTCAGTTTACCGGCGCCAGCCTGTACACCGCATCTTCCTATGGTAAGCTGATCAAAGCTTACGTGCAGGCAGATGATTTTCCGGAGTTGGAAGGCATGCAGCTTGCTATCATCGGAGTGGAAGAAGACCGCAAAGCGGTTAATAATGAGGGTTGCGGACTAGCTGCCGATTATGTCCGCGAAAATCTTTACAGGTTATTTCAGGGGAATTATTCCTCAAAAATTGCCGATCTTGGCAACATCCGCAAAGGCAATACCATTGAAGATACCTACTTTGCCGTAACCGATGTGCTCGCGCAATTACTCAAAAAAAATATCATTCCCATCGTCATCGGGGGGTCTCAGGATCTTACCTATTGCAACTACCTGGCGTATCAGAAAATGGAGCAAACCATCAACATCGTTTCCGTTGATTCTGCCTTCGATATTGGTGATGGCGACAAAGAGCTCAATTCGCAAAGTTATTTAAGCAAGATCATTTTACACAAGCCCAACATCCTGTTCAACTACAGCAACGTAGGTTTTCAAACTTATTTTGTGGAGCAGAATGCTATCGGGCTCATGGATAAACTTTATTTTGATGCACACCGCCTGGGCCATGTCCGCAAACACATCGAAAATGTAGAACCCATTGTCCGCAATGCAGATGTTGTCAGTTTTGATGTTTCGTCCATCCGGCAGAGTGATGCGCCCGGTAATGGAAATGCATCACCCAACGGTTTTTATGGAGAGGAAGCCTGCCAGATCACACGCTACGCCGGAATGAGCGATAAACTCTCTTCCATCGGATTTTATGAGATTAACCCCGCATTCGACAATAACAAACAAACGGCACACCTTGCTGCACAAATGATCTGGTACTTTATTGATGGGTTTTATAACCGCAAGCAGGATTACCCGATCGTTGATAAATCGGAATACACCAAATACCGCGTATCCATTACCAACCACGAGCACGAGATTGTATTTTACAAGAGCAACAAGAGCGACAGGTGGTGGATGGACGTACCATATCCGGTAAATCACAAGATCAAGTTCGAGCGGCATCACATGGTACCATGCTCTTACAGCGATTATGAAACCGCTTGCCAGGACGAAATGCCGGACAAATGGTGGCAGACATTTCAAAAATTAGGTTAGTCTTTGAGAAAAAAATATAGCTATGAACAATAAAATGTTTAAAAAATTTGTTTTTATAAACATAATACTTAATTTAGCGACCTAACAATCATAACTAAGCAACAAAAAATTGTTAACTTTTAAGAAGTAAAACATGAAAAAAACCCTTACTACTATTGCTTTATCGATTACCGGATTGATCGCCTTTGCTCAGCAGGACGCGCAATTCAGTATGAACATGTTTAACAAGCTGTCTGTAAATCCAGGCTACACAGGTATTAACCATGCCTTATGTGGAACCATCTTTTACCGTCAGCAGTGGACAAGTTTCCCTGGAGCTCCTAAGACGGCGCTGATCAGCTTGGATTATGGTAAGATCCTGGGTGGTGGAATTGGTTTAACAGTTGACCAGGACCAGTTAGGTTTTGATAAAACGTTAAAGGCTAAATTGTCCTATTCATACCATTTGTCGCTTGGAGGGTTGGGTACTTTAGGCATTGGTCTTGATGCAGGGATGATTCAAAAGTCTATTAAAGGCAATTTTATTGCTCCTGACGGAACAACATCTGCTACTCCTGGTACAGATCAGTCGATTCCCTGGGGCGGTACTTCTGCAACCACTTATGATGTTGGTTTCGGATTGTATTTTACAGATAATACAAACAGATTGTATGTTGGTTTGTCATCACTTCACTTACCTGATCAAACATTGAGCAATTCAGGTGGAAGCGCTGCAACCGGAGTATATGATTTTCAATACCAGATGGCACGTCACTATTATATCATGGCTGGTTACAGATTTGATATCGGAAGAGATTTCAGCTTAACACCGGGTGTATTAACTAAATCGGATGCTTCTTCAACACAGGTGGATATCAACTTGCTGGCAAAATGGAGAAATATGGTGTTTGTTGGTGTTTCTTACCGTTTAACAGATGCTATTCCAATCATGGCAGGTTTAGAGTGGCCGTTGAAAAACAATCAGACAACAGTTAAATTCGGTTATTCTTACGATGTTACATTGTCTCAGATTAAAACATACAGCAATGGAACACATGAAATCATGTTAGGTTTCTGTCAAAAATTCGAAAAGCCGCCACACAGACAAAGCCACCAGAACGTAAGGTTCTTGTAAAAAATAATAAATTTGTAACTTTTACGCATAAGTACCGTTTAAACTACCCTATTTTCTTTTCTAAATCATCATACTATTTTTTAACAGTGTGATGATTTTTTTAACAAAAAGGGGTTTAATATAAACTAAAACAAAAAAAATGAAAAAATTGCTCTTGTTAAGTTCTGTTATTGCCTTAGCTAGTAGTTGTAATAAAGGCACTGGAGAACTTGTAGGTGTTCACCCTCGTGATGAATGGTTCGATATCGATCCGTTCGGAATGTTGTACATCCCAATGGGTAGTTACAATATGGGGCCAAGTGATGAGGATACTCCTTATGCACACACCACAAAGTCGAAGACGGTTTCCGTTCAGGCTTTTTACATCGACCAGACAGAAATTTCAAATAACGAGTACCGTCAGTTTGTTTATTGGGTAAGAGATTCAATTGCTCATAAAGCATTGTTTGAAGACGGAAGAGCAGAGCATGGAGTAGAAACAGATGATTACGAACAACCAATCGATCCTCCATTGGTAAACTGGGATGAAGAAATTGCGTATGATGATCAGGATGTGAGAGAGGTATTGGAATTTATGTATTTACCTCCTGAAGAACGCTATTACAGAAGAAGAGAAATTGATACACGTAAACTGAATTACGAATATTACTGGATCAATTTGCGTTTGGCAGCTCAGAAAAGCAACCGTTTCAAGCCTTCTAAAACTCCGGATGATAAAGGACGTGATTTCTTAAACGGCGGTCAGTCAACCAGCGTTGGCGATAATAAAACATTAGGACATTATGATGTAAAAGATGCAATTTCTGATGGTCAGGGGAATTACAGTGTAAGAGAAACAAAAGACAAAGACAGAAGTGTATTCATTGTAAAAGATGTGATCAATGTTTATCCTGATACATTAGCATGGGTGCATGACTTTACGTATTCATTCAATGAGCCAATGACCAATATGTACTTTTGGCACGTGGCATATGATGATTATCCTGTAGTAGGTGTAACCTGGAAACAAGCACGCGCATTTTGTGTGTGGAGAACCCAATTATTTAACAACTGGTTATTAGGTAATGGCCAGTCTTATGTAAATGACTTCCGTTTACCTACAGAATCAGAGTGGGAATACGCAGCACGTGGTGGAAATGCATTAAGTCCATACCCTTGGGGCGGTCCTTATATCAGAAATGCCCTCGGATGTTTCTTAGGTAACTTTAAACCAATGCGTGGTTCTTATATCGATGACGGTGGATTCCATACTGTGAAAATTGCATCTTACAATCCAAATGATTACGGTTTGTATTGTATGGCAGGTAATGCTGCAGAGTGGACCAGCAATGCATTTGATGAATCGGCTTACGATTTTGACCATGACTTGAATCCTGATTATGTTTATGAAGCTCAGGATAATGAAGCAAACGTGTTAAAACGTAAAGTAATCAGAGGTGGTTCGTGGAAAGATGTTGGATACTATCTGCAAACCAGTACGAGAACTTATGAATACCAGGACACTGCAAAATGTTATGTTGGGTTCCGTTGTGTTCAAACTTACCTTGGCCGTAACAGAGGCGATGCTCCGGGTGAAGGCTTTTAATATGTAGTAATCTCTAATCTAAACTAAATAATCAATTATTAATTAACTTTTAAACTTTTAAAATTATGGGTGGTAAAAAATGGAAAAGTTTCATGGCCAAATTATACGGATTTGGTGCGGCAATTGTAATCGTTGGAGCGATGTTTAAAATTATGCACTGGCCGGGTGCGGGTCCAATGCTTGTTGTTGGATTATCTACAGAGGCAGTTATCTTCTTTTTCTCGGCATTTGAGCCACCACACGAAGAGGTGGATTGGAGTTTGGTTTATCCTGAATTAGCAGGAATGCATGGTGAAGAAGGTGAAAAAGAACACGATAAAATTGAAGAAGACAAAGGAACGATTACTGAGCAGTTGGATAATATGCTGGAAGATGCGAAGATTGGACCCGAGCTTATTGCAAGCTTAGGCGAAGGTATGCGTTCTTTAAGCGATCAGGCTGGTAAGCTTTCAAACATTACTGATGCTTCTGTTGCTACAAATGAATATGTATCAAGTGTACAATCAGCTTCTAAAAATGTTGCTACATTATCCGGCGCATATTCTAAAGCTGCTGAATCCTTAATGGGATTAGCTGTAACAAATGATGACAGCGCTTCTTTAGGTGAGCAGATCGTTAAAGTTTCTAAAAATTTATCAGCATTAAATGCATCGTATGAATTGCAATTGCAAGGTTCTAACGATCATTTAAAAGCAACTTCTAAATTCTACGAAGGTTTATCTGATTTGATGAAAAATCTGAATGATTCAGTTGACGATACCAAAAAATACAAAGAACAAATTGGTCAGTTGTCTAATAACTTAGAATCATTGAACACAATTTACGGTAATATGCTTACCGCAATGAGAAAATAATAGGCGTTCGCCTATTATTTTTTTTAATGAAGAATGTTGGAACTCTTCATTATTGTTGGATAATTTAACTAATTATAAATTTAAGAAAACTAATATAAACTATGTCAGGTGGTAAAGAAACTCCAAGGCAGAAGATGATTGGTATGATGTACCTGGTGTTAACAGCACTGTTGGCACTTAACGTATCCAAAGAAATTCTGAATGCCTTCGTTATCGTAGAGAATGGCTTGAATACAACCAATTCGGTTTTTGAAGGTAAAAACAAAGCGCTCTACGCTAAATTTAAACAATCAATGCAGGATAGCAAAGCTAAAACGGAGCACTTTAATGCGAAAGCATTGGAAGTGCAAAAGGAAGCTGATAGCCTTTGCAAAATGGTGGATGATATCCGTTCTGAATTATATTCACGGGTTCAGGGCATCACAAAAGGGATTGAGTCTGATACATTCCATTTAGCAGCATTGGATAGCAAGGATAATTATGATAAGCCAACGCATTATTTATTAGGTGACAATCCGGAAGAACCGGCTGCTGATGCTCCCGCTATTAAGTTGAAAAATGCTATAAAAGCATTTAAAGACAATATTTTACAAACGCCGAAAGGCCTGGGGCCTGAACAGATAAAAACCTACCAAAAAGAAGTAAAAAGCGTTAAGCTTGGGTTGGATATTGATGATGTAACTACCGATGACGGAAAAGTGCATTGGGAGTTCAATAACTTCGATCACACAACAATGGCAGCTGATATGTGTATTTTTGCTGCGATCAAGAACGACATCAGAAATGCAGAAAGCGATGTGGTTAGCTTACTGTTAAAATCAGTAGCCGGACAGGATTTCGCTTTCGACAAGGTTGAAGCTAAAGTTGTAGCTCATTCCGACTATATCATGCAGGGTGATGATTACACTGCGGATATCTTTATCTCTGCACATAACTCTGCTCAGAATCCTACTGTAAAAGTAGATGGTCAACCGAATGTACAGGTAGCAGAAGGTGTTGGTAAATTCGTAGCACATACAGGTGCTGAAGGTTTCCAGGAGTACAAAGGTAATATTGAAGTACAGGCACCGGACGGGAGTATGAAATCATATCCGTTCAGTGGAAGTTACATGGTGGCAAAACCATCATTGGCTATTTCACCAACAAAGATGAACGTATTTTACATTGGTGTGGATAACCCTGTTGACATTTCTGTTGCAGGTGCAGGTCCTTCACAGGTAAAACCATCTATGTCAGGAGGATCAATCAAGGATTTAGGGCAAGGACATTACACTGTGAGAGTAACTACTCCGGGTGAATGTAAAATCTCTGTATCGGTTGCTCAAAAAGACGGTACTACCAAGCCAATGGGAGTGCCAGTGGTGTTCCGTGTAAAAAAAGTGCCTAGCCCGACGGCTTCATTTGCCGGTGTTACAGGTGATGGAAAAGTAAGCAAAGGTGAGTTGCAATCTGCAGCCGGATTGATCCCGAAACTGGAAGATTTCGTATTCGATTTAAAATTCCCTGTTGTATCATGGGTTATGTCGATGAACGTAAACGGTGCTTTCGTTGATTATTCGGCAACTGGCCCGGGAGTAACCGGACAGATGAGAGATCTATTGACAAGAGCAAAATCAGGCGGTAAAGTTTTGATCGAACAGGTAAAAGTGCAGGCTCCGGAAGGAGTTCGTTCAATACCGGGTTGTGTATTAAAAATCAAATAAAATAGTATTAAAAGGAATGATCATGAAAAAATTAAAATTTTTCTTAGTAGCATTAATTGTTTCAGTAATGACAATTAATAACTACGCCCAGGAAGTAGTTGCGCCTAAGGCGCCTAAATATCCTGATGGTGTTTACACTAAAGAGAATACGCGCACCAGACGTGCAATTCCTTATGCGCATTTGCGTGAAGCAGATGTAATGTGGAGCAAACGTGTTTGGCGTGTGATCGATCTTCGTGAAAAAATCAATCATCCTTTGTATTACCCTGCTCAGCCAATTTTGGACAGAAAAAGTTTATTTGACGTAATCAAGGATGCGGCAATAAAAGATGGTACGATCACTTGTTTTGACCGTGCTGCTTTGGATGATGAGTTTCGTTACGACATGACCAAAAGTGAAATCGAGAAAAAATTAGTTCACTGGGATTCAACAGCCCAGGCTGAGGATCCGAATAATCCGGGAACATTTATTTCGGCACCTACAAAAGACATTGATTACACTTCCGATAAAATCTGGAAATACTGGATCAAAGAGGATTGGTTTTTTGACAAACAACGTTCGGTAATGGATGTGCGGATCATTGGACTATGTCCTGTGGTTGAAAAGAAAACAGAAACAGGTGAGTCTACCGGTGGTGACAATCCTCTGTTCTGGATCTATTTCCCTGAAGCACGCCCCGTATTTGCAAACCAGGAAGTGTTCATGCGTCACAACGACGCTGAGCGCAGAACCCTGGAAGATATTTTCTGGAAACGTATGTTTTCAAGTTTTGTTCGTAAAGAATCAAACGTGTATGACAGAACGATCATTGAGTATAAAACAGGTTTGGATGCTTTATTGGAATCTGATCGCGTGAAAAACGATATATTCACGTGGGAGCACGATTTGTTCCACTTCTAGTGAAATAAAAAATAGAAGGACAGCCCTTACATTCATTTGTAAGGGCTGTTTTTTTATTATGTGTGTTGCACAATAAATCAGTTTTTATAAAATACAATAAAATTTTCTGCTGCTCCGTTTTATTATCCTGCATGAAAAACGAATAGACTACTCGTTACAAACTATTTCATTACCGGATACTATCCACTCCCTGTATCCGGATGAAACTAATCCAATGGAGGTATAAATGAAACTGGTATTTAAAATGCTGTTGCCGCTTTTAATAGCGTCGGCAGGTATGTTTGCACAATGTACGCCACAACCATCAGTTGCAGGCCCGTCAACAACGCCCGACCCTTGTCACATGGACCGAACGGCACGTCCGTTCCCGATGAGCTATGCAAGTCTGCGGGAAGCAGATGTAATGTGGAGTAAGCGAACGTGGCGTGTGCTCGACTTGCGTGAGAAATTAAATTTACCCTTGTATTATCCGACCGAGCCCAAGGTATGTTTAATGAGTTTGTTTGATGTGCTGAAATGCGCGATTCTGGAAAGTAACCTTACAGCGTATGCTAATCCGGCGTTTGATGATGAGTTTACAACGCCTATGACGAGAGAGGAAGTCCGCAATTTGTTGGTTCAGTGGGATTCCACGAACCAGGTGGAGGATGCGAATAATCCCGGCAACTATATTACTGTTCCGCTGAAAAAAGAGATCACTTCTGAAAGTGTTTATCAATACTGGATCAAAGAGGATTGGTTTTTTGACAAACAGCGCTCGGTAATGGAAGCGAGGATCATTGGAATTTGTCCATTGACCGAAAAAAAGTCGGAAGACGGGGAAGTAGTGGGAATGAAACCGTTGTTCTGGATCTATTTTCCGGATGCACGGCCTTATTTAGTGCGATCTGCGGTATTTAACCGTTGGAATGATGCTGCGCGCATGAGCTATGACGAAGTGTTTGAGAAACGCATGTTTTCGAGCTACGTTTACAAAGAATCAAATGTGTATGACCGTACGATTGCACAATACAAAACCGGTACGGAGGCAGTGCTGGAATCTGAATCTATAAAGGAGAATATTTTTAAATATGAGAGCGATTTGTGGCACTATTGATTTCTGATTTCTGATGTGCAAATGTGCAGATTGGACGTACTGTGTGGAGATGATTACTGATTATTAATGTGCAAATATAGTGCTGTGTTTTGCCTGTGATCTTTTACTGATGTAAAATTTTTTGATTTATTAAGCCTGTTCGGGAGTGAATGTGTAAATGTTTAAAAGCCCTGCTAATCTTGTTTAGCAGGGCTTTTGTGTTTAATCGCAGGCTTTTCTTAAAAACAGATCGAATGGGTGTAATGCTTTAAAAGCAGCGGTTGCTTCTTTGATAAAATCTTTTGAAAGCACTTCTTTGTCTTTTAGATCGCGAACCACGATAAAGCTTTTTAATTTCAAATGTTCGATCTCGGGATGAGTTTTTTCGTAGCCTTTTGGTGCGGTTTTCACTTTGTCTTCATCGGATAATGCGCCAAATTGTTTTTTGAATTCCTTGTTATTGATGATCTTTTTAAAGTCAGCTGTATTGTAATCAATTTCCTGGCGGATGGCGCTCAGTTGCGGAGCCGGAGGCTGCCACATGCCACCGGCTAAAAAGGACGCACCGGGTTGCAGGTGAAAATAATAACCGGCAGAAAATGATTTTTTCCCTCCGGGCGAAATGCTGGCGCCCATGTTTGTTTTATACGGCGTTTTATCGTTGGAAAAACGAATGTCGCGATTGATGCGGAACACACAATCTTTTGCTTCCAGCATTTTTATTGCGGGATCAAATTTTGCAGTGGCCCGGATGAGCTCATCAATGAAGGTTCGGAAATCTTTTTTTGCAAGCTCGTATGTGTCGCGGTTTTTATCGAACCACTCTTTGTTGTTGTTCTTTTTTAATTTGTTTAAAAAGTCGAAGGTGGATTGCTGGATCATGATGTAATTATTTTTGATTATTATCCGGTAATTAACCTGATAAAGATATTAATAAAAATTATTGTTTAGTATCTTTGAGCAAATACAAAAAAAGGAATGGATTCACTTACACACATTGTACTGGGCGCAGCTATCGGCGAGGCGGTTTTAGGAAAAAAGATCGGGCGTAAAGCCATGTTATGGGGCGCTTTGGCGGATACGATCCCGGATTTTGATGTGTTTGCTTCTCCGTGTTTTACGAATGCACAGCAGTTGATGGTGCATCGCGGGATCACGCACTCGTTTTTGTTTATTTTAATTATGGCGCCATTGCTGGGTTGGCTTTTTTACAAATGGTATAAGCGGCCGGATGTATCGCAGGGACGCTGGACGCTGTTGTTTTTCTCAGGCTTATTTACTCATATTTTACTGGATTCGCTTACGGCTTATGGTACGGGATGGTTTGAACCGTTCAGCAATTACCGCGTTTCGTTCAACACTATTTTTGTGGCGGATATATTTTATACGTTACCGTTTTTAATTTGTGTGCTGGTTGCGTTGATCGCAAAAAACAGCTCACAGCGCCGTATTAAATGGAACAAGGCGGGCTTGTGGATCAGTACGCTGTACCTGGTGTTTACGATCTTAAACAAATGGCATATCAATTCGGTGATGGAGGCCGGGCTTGCAAAAAACAACATCGCGGTAACGGAAGTGGTAACAACACCGACGGCATTGAATAATTTTTTATGGATGAGTTATTCTCCGGATGCGACTGGATATTGGTTTGGTTATTATTCGATTTTTGATAAAACAAAAGACGTTCAGTTTTATCATGTGAACAAAAAGGATGAATTGCTGGCGCGTTTCGAGGAAGATGAATCGATAAAAATATTAAAGCATTTTTCGAAAAATTATTATGTAATGTCGCAGCACGATTCATCGATCTTTTTTAATGACATTCGTTTTGGGCAAATGGGAGGCTGGAATGGACCTGATTCGGCATTTGTGTTTTCGTACAAGCTGAATAAAAATGCAGATAACTCTACGGCACTGGACAGGAGCCGTTTTAAGACTTCTTTCTCGGATGCTTTTTCATCGTTGGTAAAAAGGATCGAGGGAAAATAATTTTATCATAAATTTTACCACGAAGGCGCAAAGGCACGAAGAAAATTTGCTGTGTTCAATAAGTAATTCTTCTGAAATAAAACCTGGTCACACGCAAATTTAATTCGCCTTATTTGTTTTTTTATACCCGACAAACATGTTGATCCACGTGAGACGTGCCAGCCTGTAAAATACCGGCAACAGAATTATTAATAAGATACTGAATGTGATGAGAAACGGTACGGTATCCATGTTGCCGATCACGCTTAATAAAATATACAATCCAACTCCGAATGCCACTGTGAGTGCATAACTTACATAGGTCGCACCAAAATAAAATCCGGTTTCGCGTTTAAAATCCTCATTGCAAACAGGGCAGCGGTTGTTCATGTGTGCAAATGTTTTAAGCTTGTAAGGATTGTTGTCTTCAAAAAAATTTCCTTCGTGGCAATGCGGGCATTTGTTACTTAAAATGCTGTACATTTTTGTGTCTTTATAGCTCATGGCTGTTGTTGTTTTACAATGCAAAGTTACATGGATAATCAAACCGGCAATGGTACTTTTTTAGCAAATTATGGTACTTATTATAGTTCAAAGTTCAAAAGTTTAAAGTTCAAAGTTTGCTGGGTACGGATAACGAACAGGAACGAAATTACGAATCTGGATGGTTACAAATTACGAATTAATACCAATTTACGAATCTGTGTGGTACGGATCACGAACAGAAACGAAACTACGAATCTGTGTGTATGCTATGTTTACTTCCTTTACGTATTGGCTGTGATTGATTTTCACAGGAAACGTTTCCGGAATTGTTCGGGTGTTACGGATTCGGCTTTTTTGAAGAAGCGGTTGAAATAGGAATTATCGCTGAAGTTGAGCTGGTAAGCGATTTCGCTGACGGTAAGTGTTGAATACACCAATAAGCGTTTTGCTTCCGCGATGATGCGTTCCTGGATTAGTTCGGTTACTGTTTTATGGAGATAATTTTTGGTGATGGTATTTAGCTGTTGTGTGCTTACGCTTAATTTATCAGAATAAAAAGCAACCGGCTGATGCTGCATAAAATAATGTTCGATGAGCAATTGAAGCTCTGGAATAAGTGAAGCCGGAATTGTTTTATCTATGCTGTTTGTTTTTAACAGTGCGGATAATTTATACAGCATCACATCAAGGTATGCGCGGAGTATGTTTTTTTGAAATGCCGATTCCCGTTCGTTTTCCATTACTATTGCTTTGGCGATGATCTCTACTTCTTTTAATGATTTGGGATCAAGCAGCCCGTGACGAACTTTATCTTTCAGCTTAAAAAAAGGGAGTTCGAATAATTGCTTAGGAATGGTGTCGATCAGGTAAAAAGTGGTGTTAAAAAAGAGGATAAAACCATCGGTATCATCACTGAGATTCCAGGAATGCACTTCGGAAGGTGTCATAAAAAATACGCTTCCTTTTTTTACGGGATAGGTGTTAAAATCGATGGTGTGTGTGCCGCTGCCGTTTGTGAAAACCATTAATAAATAAAAATCGTGGGCATGCGGTGTGGTAACAAAAGGGTGTTCTTTGCGATGCTGCGGCAATGTTTTGATATAGAAATCGGGTTTGGGATCCCGGTTGCCTTTGAAGTTGCTGATCTGAAAAACGGAAGGTTTTATTTTAGACATAATGGCTATTTGCAGCTACTAATTTAGGCGTTTGTAAGGCATTTTTCACTAAATTTGCCGCCTAAATTTTAAATTAAAATGATTTCAGTAAACTCAGTAACAGTTACGTTTGGCGGTTACGATTTGTTTGACAATGTTAGTTTTTTGATCAACCCGAAAGACCGGATCGGACTTGCGGGCAAGAATGGTGCTGGTAAATCCACGATGTTGAAACTTTTGTCGGGCCAGCAAAACCCTACAAAAGGGGAGATCTCGAAGCCGAATGATTACAGGATCGGTTATTTGCCGCAGGATATGATCCATCAGCAGGGAAGAACTGTTTTTGAAGAAACCGAAACGGCTTTTGAAGAGATCCAGAAATTGGAAAAGCGTTTGGATGTGGTGACGCATGAGCTGGAAACGCGCACGGATTACGAGAGTGATGCGTACACAAACCTGATCAATGAGCTGACGGATATTAACATGCGTTTGGAAATTATTGGTGCGGCAAACAAGGAAGAGGAGATTGAAAAGATATTAAAAGGATTGGGTTTTGAGGCGTCGGATTTTAACCGTTCTACGGCCGAATTCAGCGGTGGATGGCGGATGCGGATCGAGCTGGCAAAGATCCTTTTACAAAAACCGGATATTTTATTGCTGGATGAGCCTACAAATCACTTAGATATTGAATCGATCCAGTGGCTGGAGGAATTCATGCAAACTTACAGCGGATCGGTGATGCTGATCAGCCATGACAGGCAATTCCTGGATCATGTGACAACGCGCACGATCGAAATCTCGAATCAAAAAATTTACGATTATAAAACTAATTATTCGCGTTACCTGGTGTTGCGTAAAGAGCGCAGGGAACAGCAGGAAAGTGCTGCTAAAAACCAGCAGAAGGTGATTGACCAGACGGAAGCGCTGATTGACAGATACCGTGCAAAAGCAAGTAAAGCAGCCTTTGCACAATCGCTGATCAAGAAGCTGGACCGCATGGAAATTGTGGAAGTGGATGAAAGTGATAATGCTACGATGTTCTTTAAATTTCCGCCTCCGGCACATTCGGGTAAGATTGTGCTGACGGTGGAAGATGCTGGAAAAAAATACGGCGATAAGCAGATCTTCAGCGGTGCGAATTTCATCCTGACAAAAGGAGAAAAAATTGCATTGGTGGGAAGGAACGGGGAAGGAAAAAGTACGATGATCAAAATGATCGCGAACCAGATCGATTATGAAGGTTTGGTGCAGAACGGACACAGTGTGATGATGGGTTATTTTGCGCAGGATCAGGCGGAGAGGCTGGATAAGAGCAAAACTGTTTTCCAGACGATTGATGAGCTGGCGGTGGGGGAGATCAGGAAACAGGTGCGTACGTTGCTGGGTTCGTTCTTATTCGGCGGTGACGATATTGATAAAAAAGTGAGTGTGCTGAGTGGTGGTGAGCGTGGGCGTTTGGCGCTGTGCAAGCTGTTGCTGGAGCCGTATAATTTTTTGGTGCTGGATGAGCCGACGAATCACCTGGATATCAGAAGTAAGGAGATCCTGAAAAAAGCGATCATGGATTATGAGGGTACGGTAATTATTGTTTCCCACGACAGGGATTTCCTGGATGGGCTGGTGCATAAAATGTACGAGTTTAAGAGCGGGCATGTGAATGAGCATTTGTGCGATATCAACCAGTTCATGGAGAAATTAAAAATGAGCCGTTTGAACGAGATGAATTCGTCGAAGAATCCGTTTCAAAAAGCGAAGGTAGAAGCACCGAAAGAAAAACCGAAAGTGGATGTGGCAGCAGAGGAGCGGGAGAAAGAGCAGAAGCAATTGAAATCGCAGATCACGAAATCAGAAAAAGAGATAGAGCGGTTGGAAAATGAGATCAAAATCTTTGATACAAAACTGGCTGATCCGGAGCAATACCAAACGGTGATCAACGATAAAACCGCATTTGCGAATTATGAGCAGATGAAAAAGCAGCTGGAGGCGGAATTGACTAATTGGGAAAATCTGCAGGGAAAACTGGGATAATTGCGTTTTGGATGCAATGTTTCAAAAACACCCAAAAAGTACCGTGTTTACTAATTTTCCGGGATGGGGTACCCTAATTAATTTGGTTCCAGGTGTTTTGTATGTTTTTGGGCTACATTTTCGGATAAAAAAGGGGCTTTTACCTCAAAATACTGGATTTAATTTCTTATAATTGGGTAAATTTTCGGATATTGCCGTTATAAAAGATCAAGATTAACTATTATATGGATTTAAATAAGAGTGGTTCTGTTGAGGAAGCTGTTTTTACTGCCAAGGTAAATAGTATCAGGTCTTTGTATACGGGTGATGACAAAAAAGTGCTGATCTCCAATATCGGCGAGCTTGATCAGGATAAAGTAAATTCCATTTCCACGCTTGTGGAAACCCAGATGGAGAACCTGGCGGTAAGTAAAAGTGCTGTAAAAAAGATCTTTAATATCGTTATTGAAACCCTTCAAAACATTTGTTTACACGGCGAAAAGGATAACAATGGTTATCAGATGACGTATTTTATCATTGGCCGGGTTGGAAATGAATTCAATATACATTCGGGAAACATCATTACAAGTGCACAGGCAGAGCGTTTGAACAAGCGTTTGAACGCCATAAAATCATTGAACGATTCGGATCTTAAAAAGCAATACATGGATGTACTTTCCAATGGCGAATTATCGGCCAAAGGCGGTGCAGGACTTGGTTTTTTAACAATTGCTTTAAAATCCGGCAATAATATGGATTTTGAGTTTGAGATGCTGAACAAAGAGTATTCATTATTTTCATTACATTCAAAAGTATCAGGTTAATCATGAATCGATTAGAAATACCCGAAGGAGGGAATACACCCTATATTTTACTGGATCCTGCAGCTGGGGTTTTTAAGATCGAAGGGAAGTCGTTTCCGGAGGATAGTAAAGAGTTTTACCGCCCGGTAATTGATTGGCTGGAGGAATATAAAAAGGAATTACCGGCAAGCTTTCAGTTGAATTTTAATTTGTTTTACCTGAGCTCTTCTTCGATCATTTCGGTGAAGCAGATTTTGTTAAAACTGGTGGAGTATCAGACGGCGGGGACTACGATCAATGTGGTGTGGAATTATGATGATGATGATGATGATATTAAGAAGACGGGGGAGGATTATATGAAGATCAGTAAGTTGACGTTTCAGTTTGTGGTGAATGATTAGGGGGATTAAGGAATTATAGATTAAGGAATTAGGAATTGCCCGGATAATGTTTTATCCGGGCTTTTTTGTGCTTGATTAAATGCCTTAATGATTAATTCTGGATGTTTCTATTTCTTCTACTTTTTGAAGGCAAAAAATTGTAATTTGAGTTGGAGAATGCTATGCTGGATGTTAACTTTTTGAAGGCAAAAAGTTACAATCCCGCACGTGCGGGACCTGTCTTGTAATGCAATTTCTTCTTCCGCTGTCGCTCAGAAGAACTGCGGTTAATTTCGCGTACACGATTTATTACTTCGAAATAATAATTTGTATTACGCTCATTCCCGCTATTGCTGCACAAGACGGAAGAATCAGGGAATGGGAGTTTTTATTGTTGAAGATTTGAGTTGGAGAATGTTTTTGAGCTGAGTGCGTTGGGTCAATTAATAATTTAATGTAAGTGTGGGATAGTTTGTACTTTTGTGGAGATTTATTTTAAACGCTAAATTTTTTTTGTGAAAAAAATCCTGATCATAGACGATGAAGAGAAGCTAAGAAAGCTGCTGGCGCGGATCATCAGCCTGGAAGGATTTAGTGTGCTGGAATGCGGGGATGCAAAATCAGCGTTGAAAAAGCTGGAACAGACGGAGGTGGATGTGATCCTGTGCGATGTTAAACTTCCGGATGCAAATGGAGTGGAGTTGAGCCTGCAGATCAAAAAAAATTATCCGCTTACTGAGATCATTGTTTTAACGGCTTACGGAAATATTCCGGATGGCGTGCAGGCGATCAAGAATGGGGCGTTTGATTACATTACGAAAGGTGATGATAATAACAAAATAATTCCGCTGCTGCACCGGGCGATCGAAAAAGTAAATCTGCAAAAGCGTTTGCAACATCTGGAGGAACGCGTTGGAGAAAAATATTCGTTTGATACGATCATTGGCGATTCAAAAAAGATAATGGAAGCGGTTTCGCTTGCCAAAAAAGTAGCGGCAACGGATGCTACTGTTTTGTTGCTGGGTGAAACCGGCACAGGAAAAGAAGTGTTTTCACAAGCGATCCATATTGCCGGTGCGCGCAGTTCCAAACCATTTATTGCGATCAATTGCAGCGCGTTTGGTAAAGAGCTGCTGGAAAGTGAATTATTCGGGCACAAAGCCGGTGCATTTACGGGAGCAGTGAAAGATAAAAAAGGATTGTTTGAAGAGGCGAATGGCGGAACGATCTTTTTAGATGAGATCGGTGAAATGAATTTAGATCTGCAGGCGAAATTATTGCGTGTGCTGGAGGCGAAAGAGTTTATAAAAGTAGGGGATACCAAAACGATAAAAACGGATGTGCGTATTATTGCGGCTACCAATCGTGATCTGCAAAAGGAAAGCGAGGAAGGACGATTTCGCCTTGATCTGTATTACCGCCTGAGTGTATTCCAGATCGTGCTGCCTCCATTGCGTGAGCGGATAAAGGATATAGAAGAGCTGGCAAATCATTTTGCAAAAGTTTTTTCATTGAAGATCAACAAGCGGGATGTTGTTTTGAGCAAGGAATATCTTGCAAAATTGAAACTCCATTCCTGGAAAGGGAATATCCGTGAGTTGAAAAATATTATTGAGCGCAGCGTGATCCTGTCGGATGCGGATGTGCTTACCTGCGATTCGCTTCCTTATGAAATGCAGCATATAACTGCTGCTCCGGGCGGAATGCTTTCTGCGTTTTCGATGGCGAGCGTTGAGAAATTACACATACAAAAAGTATTGAACCATACGAAAGGTAATAAGGCGGAGACTGCGCGTTTGCTGGAGATTGGGATTGCTACGCTGTATAGGAAACTGGAGGAGTATCAGATTCAGTGAGTTTTTTCTGTTATTCTTTTAATGCTGTGTGGCTATGCTTTCTTCTACTTTTTGAAGGCAAAAAGTAGCAAAAACCTTTCCTGTCTTGTAATGCAATTTCTTCTTCCGCTCTCGCTCAGAAGAACCGCGGTTAATGATCGCCGATTAATTCTCTGCACTGATTGGATATATTCGAAAGCAATTTCTTTCTAGGTTTTATTCGTCCGGCGCTCATTTCCGCTATTGCTGAACAAGACGGAAGAGTTGGAGGGAGAGTAGGTTTATTAATGATAAATTTTTTTGGAGAATGTTATTCTGGGTTTTAACTTTTTGAAGGCCCGCCCGAACGACTGAAATTTCGTTCAGTCGGGCGGGCAAAAAGTTACAATCCCGCACGTGCGGGACCTGTCTTGTAATGCAATTTCTTCTTCCGCTCTCGCTCAGAAGAACCGCGGTTAATGATCGCCAATTAATTCTCCGCACTGATTTGATAAAAACAAAATCATCTTTTTTCTCAGTTTCATTAGTTCGGCGCTCATTCCCGCTATTGCTGAACAAGACGGAAGAGTCAAGGAATGGGAAGTGTGTTTATTTGTAATTTGTTTGGGAGAATGTTTTAACTGCCAAATATTATCATTACCATTTTGATAAAAGCCTATCGTTTTGATAGGCTTTTTTTATTTCCGGAATTCTGCTATTTCTCTACTTCCCTTTATTTACAATTGTTTTGCTGGTTTATGGCAAACCGGAATGTGTTTTGGAATGTGGGGGAAAACAAATCTTAATTCAGATGAAAAATCAAGTCACTACCATTTACAAACAAATGGACCGTTTTGCTTCGGTAACAAAAAAAATGATCATCAGTGGAAATATTGCAAGAGCAAAAAAATGTTTTCGTGTTGCGGAAATGTTATTGGAAACCGGAAATGCGGAAGTGAAAAATGCCGTATCGAATGTGTTTGTGTATTCGGTTTCGTGTTTTATGGAATTGCATAAATGCAACATTCATAATTTATTTCCAACATCGCTTAAAGCGGAATATTTAAAACAGGTGAATGCATCCGGAATTTAATCCTATAAAAAAATGGCAACAATAATTTTAATGATCGTAACCATGGCTTTGTTTGCCTTGTGTTTTAAAGCAGTTCAATTTTTTGAAAAAATATAAATCATGACCGCACTATTTATTTTATCCATTGTGATGTTTTGTTACCTGGTGTATGTGTTGTTTAAACCGGAGAAATTTTAATGGTTTCTGCCACAGTCCCGATAGCTATCGGGACACAGATAAAAAAACAAAAAAGTATTACACAGATTATTTATTGGCTTACTTCCAAAAAATCTGTGAATCTGTGACTGAAAAATTAAATCCTTTAAAAAATGAATACAGAAATTTTTGGCATTGTTGCTATGTTTATTGTTACTGTTGGATTAGCGATCCCGCTGGGAAAATACATTGCAAAAGTATATGCCGGTGAAAAAACATTTTTAGATCCGGTTTTTAACCCGCTGGAACGCTTGTTCTTTCGCGCAAGCGGAATTGATGCAAAAGCGGAAATGAACTGGAAGCAGCATTTGTATGCGCTGCTGATCATTAATGTGATCTGGTTTTTTCTTTGTTTTTTCATCTTGATGAACCAGGGCTGGCTGCCGTTCAACCCGGATGGAAATCCGTCGATGTCGCCGGATCTGGCATTTAATACCACTATTTCTTTTTTAGTGAACTGCAATTTGCAGCATTATTCGGGTGAAAGCGGACTGACGTATTTATCGCAGGTTGCTGGAATTATGTTTTTACAATTTGTAACTGCAGGAACGGGAATGGCAGCATGTGCAATGGTTTTCAACGCAATGAAGGACAGGCAATCGGAGAAGCTGGGTAACTTTTATGATTATTTTATAAAAAGCTGTACGCGCATTTTATTTCCAATTTCTTTTATTGCTGCGATCATCCTTGTGTTTAGCGGTACACCGATGAACTGGGAAGGAAAACAAACGATCACCACTTTGCAGGGTGATACGGTGCAGGTTTCGCGCGGCCCGGCGGCGGCCATGGTGGCGATCAAGCAGGCGGGAACGAACGGTGGCGGGTATTTTGGGGCTAACTCGGCACACCCGCTGGAAAACCCAACATACCTGACAAATGCGGTAGAAAATATACTGATCATTTTAATTCCGATCGGGATGGTGTTTGCATTGGGTTATTATTTGAAACGTAAAAAATTAGCCTGGATGATCTTAGGTGTGATGACGATCGGTTTTCTGATGCTGCTGATCCCGGCGGTAATGCAGGAAATGAAAGGCAACAGCGCGATCACAAAAATGGGGATCGACCAGCAGATGGGAAGCATGGAAGGAAAAGAAGTCCGTTTTGGTTCGGCAGCTTCGGCGTATTGGGGGATTACCACAACGGTAACTTCCAACGGATCGGTAAATGCGATGCATGATAGTTTTACACCGCTCACAGGAGGTTTGGCAATGCTTGGGATGATGGTAAATTCGCTTTATGGCGGAGTAGGTGTAGGTTTTTTAAATTTTTATATTTTCATAATACTCGCTGTATTCATTTCGGGTTTGATGGTAGGAAGAACGCCTGAATTATTAGGTAAAAAAGTAGAAGCACGTGAAGTGAAAATTGCGGCGATCATTGCGATCCTGCATCCATTACTGATCCTGGCGGGAACAGCGCTTGCTGCTTATTTTACAGCGCATAACACCGATATGGGATATTGGTACAATGGCAAAGCAAGCGGTTGGCTGAATAATCCGGGGCATCACGGTTTTTCCGAAATGCTGTATGAATATACTTCGAGTGCTGCGAATAACGGAAGTGGTTTTGAAGGATTAGGTGATAATAATCCATTCTGGAATATTACTACAGGAATTGTAATGTTACTGAGCCGTTACCTCCCGATCATTGGCCCGCTGGCAATTGCAGGTTTATTAGCAAAAAAAAAATACATCCCTGAAAGCGCAGGGACGTTGAAAACGGATACATCCACATTCGGGATCATGGTGTTTGCAGTGATCTTTATTATTGCGGCTTTATCCTTCTTCCCGGCATTGGCGCTTGGCCCGTTCGCAGAATATTTCAGCATGAATTAATTGTAAAGAAATTTTAAAATGAAAAATAAAAATCACGTGTCGTTGTTTGATAGTGCTTTAATGAAAGGCGCTTTAAAACAGTCGTTCATAAAACTGAACCCGAAAAACATGTATAAAAATCCGGTGATGTTTGCGGTAGAGATTGGAACTGCCGTGATGTTGCTAGTGTGTGCATCTATCTTATGCGGAGAAAAAGAGCAGGGAAGCTTTGTATATAATCTCACTGTTTTTTTAATTCTGTTTGCCACGTTGTTGTTTGCCAATTTCGCGGAAGCGCTGGCAGAAGCAAGAGGAAAGGCACAGGCAGACAGCTTGCGAAAAACGCGGGAAGAAACACCGGCGAAAAAAATATTTCCGCTGGGCGAATTTAAAGTGGATGAAATAAAAATTGTTTCATCGGCATCGTTGGTAAAAGGCGATGTGTTTATCTGTGAAGCGGGCGATATTATTCCGACCGATGGGGAGATCATTGAAGGAATTGCAACGATCGATGAAAGTGCTATTACGGGTGAATCGGCACCGGTGATCAGGGAATCGGGGGGGGATAAAAGCAGCGTGACGGGTGGAACGAAAGTGCTGTCGGATAAAATAAAAGTGCAGGTAACAACCGAGCCGGGCGAAAACTTTTTGGATAAAATGATTGCGTTGGTGGAAGGTGCGAGCCGACAAAAAACGCCGAATGAAATTGCGTTAACGATACTGCTTGCGGCATTTACATTGATTTTTATTATTGTGTGTGTAACGCTGAAACCGTTTGCGGATTATGCGCATACACCGATCACGATCGCGGCATTTATTTCGTTGTTTGTGTGTTTGATCCCGACCACGATCGGCGGTTTATTATCGGCGATCGGGATTGCCGGAATGGACAGGGCATTGCGTGCAAATGTGATCACTAAATCCGGGAAGGCTGTGGAAACGGCCGGTGATATTGATGTATTGCTGCTGGATAAAACCGGAACGATCACGATCGGGAACAGGAAGGCGACGCATTTTTATGCAGCAGATGGAATTGAGGAACAGCAATTAATTAAAAGTGCTGTATTAAGCTCGATGGCGGATGAAACGCCGGAAGGGAAATCGATCATTGAGCTGGCGGGAATTAATCCGCGTGATTACGAAATCAACAATCCTACGTACATCAAATTTACTGCGGAAACCAGGAGTTCGGGAATTAATTTTGGAGACACGCGGATCCGGAAAGGAGCATATGATGCGATCAAAACGATTTCTGAAAAGGCGGGAAATATTTTTCCAACGGAAGTTGCTGAAAAAGTAAGAATAATTTCGAGCAATGGCGGAACTCCACTGGTAGTGTCACAAAATGAGAAAGTATTGGGTGTGATCGAATTACAGGATATTATTAAAACCGGCATCCTGGAACGTTTTGAGCGCCTGCGGAAAATGGGTGTAAAAACAGTAATGGTAACGGGAGATAATCCGCTTACCGCAAAATTTATCGCCCAAAAAGCAGGTGTGGATGATTTTATCGCGGAAGCAAAACCAGAAGATAAAATGAATTATATCAAAAAAGAACAACAAAGCGGTAAGCTGGTGGCGATGATGGGTGATGGTACGAATGATGCACCGGCACTGGCGCAGGCAGATGTGGGCGTGGCGATGAACAGTGGTACGCAGGCGGCAAAAGAAGCGGGGAATATGGTGGACCTGGATAATGATCCGACCAAATTAATTGAGATCGTGGAGATTGGAAAACAATTATTGATGACACGTGGAACGCTGACCACGTTTAGCATTGCGAATGATGTGGCAAAATATTTTGCGATCGTTCCGGCTTTGTTCATTGCTTCTATTCCGGCTTTGCAGGGATTAAATATTATGAATCTGCACAGTCCGCAAAGTGCGATTCTTTCGGCGGTGATCTTTAACGCGATCATCATTCCGGTGCTGATTCCATTGGCATTGAAGGGAGTTGCGTATAAACCGATTGGTGCGAGCGCCATTTTACAACGTAATTTATTGATCTATGGTTTGGGCGGTATTATCATTCCGTTTATCGGGATCAAGCTGATCGATTTATTTGTTTCCTTATTTATTTAAAAAAATTATACAATGAAATTCTCTGGTATTTTTTCAGCATTCAGGTTAACAATTATTTGCCTTGTATTTTTCTCGGTTCTGTATCCGCTTGCGATCACGGGGATTGCACAATTTGCTCCTGCAAAAGGTAAAGGCGAAACGGTGGAAGTAAACGGAAAGATTGTGGGTTTTCAAAAGATCGGGCAATCGTTTACGGACTCAATTTATTTTTTAGGCCGTCCTTCTGCAGTAAATTATAATGCAGCGGGAAGTGGCGGAAGTAATAAAGGTCCGAGCAACCCGGATTATTTAAAAGAAGTGCAGGCGAGGATCGATGCGTTTTTAGTGCGACATCCGTATCTGCAGAAAAAAGATATTCCGGCGGACCTGGTGACCGCATCGGGGAGCGGACTGGATCCGGATATTTCGGCGGAAGCGGCTTTGGTGCAAGTGAAACGGATTGCGCAAGTAAGAAAGATCCCGGAAGAAAAAGTAAAACAGCTTGTTGAAAAAAATATTCAGAAACCGTTGTGGGGAATGTTCGGGACAGAGAAAGTAAATGTGCTGGAATTGAATATAGAATTAAATAGTATCAGGTAGTTAGTATCAAGTAGCAAGACTGTGTTATGTTTTCTAAAAAACAAATTATCATGAAATCGCTGAAATTATTTTTTATACAATTAGTGTTTGCACCGATAGTGTTGTTCGCGCAAAGCGGAATGTACATGAATGCCACGGATTATACTAACAATAAACTTTCCTATGAAATCAATTGTGATTCATCAGCGGGGAAAATAAAGCTGAATCATTTTTTAGCAAAAAATTACGTGGATGTGATTTGTGGAAATAAAAAAACGCAATTAAAAAAGGATAGCATCTTCGGTTATCGTGCCTGTGATGGAAAGACGTATCGTTTTTTCAAAAATAACGACCAGGAATTTTTGATCGTTGAGAATAGAACGATCGTGATCTATATTGCAGATGTACCGGTTGTTTCCAGTACAGGTAAAACAACGCAGCTGGTGCCGCATTATTTTTTCAGCACTACGCTCAGTTCTGAAATATATCCTTTAACACTTATCAATCTTAAAAAGGCATTTCCGGGAAACATAAAATTTCATGACCTGCTGGATGTTGAATTTAATGATTTAAAAAATAGTTCAGCTTATGATGCTGTTCATAAAATGTACAGGGTAAATTATTTAGCAAGTCAATCTGTAAACTAAAAAACAAACAAAAAAATAAAACAAATGAAAACACACTTTATTTCCATCGTACTCATCGGATCAACACTGAGTTTGATGGCGCAAAAAGATTCCGTTAAATCACAAATTGCATTTGAAGGGCAGGATCAAACGTGGCAGAATGGTAGCGACCGCAGGGATTCATCGGTTTTTCACATTCCTTATTTTACGCCCACTGTGATGGTGGATGTGAATTATACTTATTCCGGCAACAACCCAATTGACCATACGGTGGTGGGTTCTACGGCATTGGCACGTAACAATGAAATGGAAGTATCGAGTGTAAACCTGGGCGGCGATTTTTATTACAAAGGCGCGCGGGGAAGGATCATGACGCAGTTCGGAACGCGCTCAACCGTTGTTCCGCGCAATGATTACAGCCCGTTCCGCGGACAATATGACCTGGCGAATGTGTACCGTTACATCAGCGAAGGTTATGCGGGTTATCATTTTAATGTGATGCACGGGATCAATGTGGATGCGGGAATGTTTATGTCGTACATTGGTTTGAACTCTTATTATCAATCGGAGAACTGGGAATACCAGGCATCGTTTACATCGGATAATACGCCCTGGTTTTTCAATGGTTTGCGTGTGCAATTATTTCCATCGGCTAAATTAAAAGTGGAATTGTGGGCGATCAACGGATGGCAGAGTTACGGAATGTTTAATGAAATGCCCGGTTTAGGCGGAAATATTACGTGGTGCCCGAATGAAAATGTAAAATTGCTTACAAATGATTATTGGGGAAGCGATGCTGCAGGTTTACCGGGCAGACATAGATTCCATTCCGATAATAGTTTGTTGGTAAGGTATTATCATAACAAAGGATCAAAAGGAATTAGCCAGATGGCATTTTCGTTGACAGGAGATATTGGTTTTGAAAAAGGAGATGGTGTAAATGGATTTACGACGGATTCGGTAAAAGGTCCTGCGCAATATTTTGCAAGCGCAATGTTTTATAACCGGATCTGGTTTCATAAAAATAAATTCGCATGGACGTTCGGAGGCGGATACATGTCGAACCCCGGCCGTTATTTAGTGCTTTATCCAACAGGAGATGCAAGCCCGTTGCCGAATCCAACAAATCCAACAACAACTGCAGGAACGCATCCGTTTAGTGCAAATCCCGGCGATCAGTTTGAAGGCTGGGATGCTTCCACGAATTTAGAATGGATGCCGAACCAGAGTATTTCGTTCAGAGTGGAATATGTACACAGGGAATCGAGTGTGCCGTATTTTGCGGGACATGGCGGTGTTACATCACCGTCGGGATATACAACAACAGCTTTGCCTGCAGGTTGGGTTCCGGATTTAGTGAGATCGGAGAACCGGATTATTTTTGCTGTGTTGTTTAGAATCTAGGACCTCTCCCCTTCATCCCCTCTCCGCAAGAGAGGGGGCGATGCCTGAACTGTGTTTGAAATGCGTTCATTGGTTCAATGTTCAATGGTTCATTGGTTTGCTGCATGTGGACTATGTGAATTAGCTTGTGACCAGGTATTAATATTTCTCTGAATACATTTTTTC
The DNA here is from genome assembly GCA_025963715.1 of Bacteroidota bacterium. GTDB lineage: Bacteria > Bacteroidota > Bacteroidia > 2-12-FULL-35-15 > 2-12-FULL-35-15 > 2-12-FULL-35-15. The sequence goes on along the minus strand of JAOQAG010000010.1, from coordinate 12,027 downwards.
TTTGCGCCTTAGTGCCTTTGTAGTAAAATAATCGCGCAAGCGATCCGCACAGCAAACTTTAAACTTTCGAACTTTGAACTCAACTAATAAAGAAGAAAACGTCCAGCATTTCCTGGAGCTGATCAAAAAATCGCGGCGCGGGAAATTCAAGATCTACATCGGCATGAGCGCCGGTGTGGGTAAAACGTATCGTATGCTGCAGGAAGCAAGTTCTTTATTGAAAAACGGCATTGATGTAAAGGTTGGTTATATTGAAATGCATCACCGGAAGGAAACACATGAGCTGCTGGAAGGACTACCACTGATCCCGCGAAGGAAATTATTTTACAAAGGCAAAGAGCTGGAAGAACTGGATGTACCGGCAGTGATCAGTCTGCGACCGGAAATTGTGGTGGTGGATGAATTGGCGCATACGAATGTGGAAGGTAGTAAAAACGAAAAGAGATGGCAGGACGTAGTCGATATTTTAGACGCGGGCATCAATGTGATCAGTGCGGTGAATATCCAGCACATTGAAAGTTTGAATGAAGAAATAAAACACATTACCGGCGTTGAAGTAAAAGAACGGATCCCGGATAGCGTGTTGCAGATGGCGGATGAAGTGGTGAACATAGATCTGACTGCTGATGAGCTGATCGCACGGTTGAAGGAAGGGAAGATCTATACGAGTGATAAGATCCAGACGGCGCTGACTAATTTTTTTAAACCGGATCAGATATTGCAATTGCGTGAGCTGGCGTTAAAAGCGGTGGCAAGCCAGGTGGAGCGAAAGGTGGAATCGGAAGTTCCCAAAAATAATGCTTTCCGGCACGAGAAGTTTTTAGCGTGTATCAGCAGCAACGAGCAAACGGCGAAAAATGTGATCCGGAAAACGGCGAGGCTGGCCAGTTATTATAATTGCAAATGGTACGTGCTGTATGTGCAAATTCCATCCGAAAGCAGCGATAAAATTGCGCTGGACAAACAACGCCACCTGATCAATAATTTTAAGCTGGCCACGCAGCTGGGCGCTGAAATAGTGCGGGTGGAAAGCGAAAATGTTTCCAAAACAATCCTGGAAGTGGCGGAACAGCGAAACATCACGACTTTGTGCATAGGAAAACCGCATTTAAATTTATTTAAAGTAATTTTGTCTACTACTATTTTTAACGAATTATTGAAAAAATTAAGCGCAGCGGATGTGGATCTTGTAATTCTTAGTTGAAAAGAGTCTCAAGTATCAAGTCGTTAGTATCAAGACTGTGTATGTTAAATAATTAAGGAATAAGGATTTGGGATTTAGGAATTAGCTGTGTGTTAAAAAGTAGTGAGTATCAAGTCTTAAGACTCTGTAGTTACTGTGTTTGCTAAAAAAAATTTAAAGAGGATCATTTGATTTTAAAATCATGAAAATTAAAACAAAATTAACGCTGGGTGTCGGCTTGCTTTTTATCATGATCATTATTTTATCGGTTGTGGGTGCGGCGTATATCAATGCGCTTAAATCGGATACGAAAAATATTCTGGTGGCTAATTATAATACACTGGAATACTCGCGCAACATGATGCTGGCACTGGACGAGCTGCCTGCTGATAAAGAAGCGTTTACAAGGTTTGAGTCCAATCTGAAACAGCAGGAATTAAACATTACGGAGATCGGTGAAAAAGAAGCGACTGCGTTATTGGAGCAGCATTTTGCATTACTGAAAAATAATATTGCCGACAACTCCATTCATCCATTGATCCGTAAGGATATTTCGGAGATCATGAAGCTGAACATGGAAGCGATCCAGCGGAAAAGCAATGTGGCAAAGGATACAGCGCACAGTGCAACATGGTGGATCGCTATCACGGGAACGTTTTGCTTTATTATTGCGTTTACATTACTGATCAATTTACCGAATAATATTTCCAACCCGATCAAAGAATTAACGGATAGTATTAAGCAAATTGCAGCGAAAAATTATTCACAACGCGTGCATTTTGAAAGTCACAATGAATTTGGCGAACTGGCAAGATCATTTAACTCCATGTCCGAAAAACTGGAGGAATACAACAATAGCAGTTTGTCGAAATTATTATTTGAGAAAAAGCGAATTGAAACGCTTGTCAACAATATGCATGATCCGGTGATCGGGCTGGATGAAGGAATGAAAATTATTTTTGTGAATGACCAGGCGCTGAAAATAACAGGATTAAAACCCGAAAATATTATTGGTAAACAAGCGCAGGATGTATCTGTTACCAACGACCTGGTCCGCTCGCTGATCCAGGATCTGATTGTGAAACCGGCAGAACCGGAGAAAAAGCACATCAATATTTTTGCTGATAATAAAGAAAGTTTTTTTGAAAAGGAGATCATAAATATTACTATTATTCCAACGGGAGAAAAAGAAAAAAAACTGATCGGGCATGTGATCGTATTAAAAAATATAACACCGTTCAAAGAATTGGATTTTGCAAAAACGAGTTTTATTGCTACCATTTCGCATGAATTAAAAACGCCGATCGCGTCGATCAAAATGAGCTTGCAATTACTTGAAAATGATAAAACAGGTGAGATCAATGAAGAGCAGCAGCAACTAATCGAAAGCATTAAAGACGATAGCAACCGGTTGCTGAAAATAACCAGCGAGCTGCTGAATTTATCGCAGGTGGAAACCGGGAATATTCAACTGAACATTCAAAAAAGCGATCCGTATGAGATTATTCAGTATGCCATGGATGCTGTGAAAATACAGGCAGAGCAAAAGCAAATAGAAATTGTAACAGAAGCGAACGAACGTTTGCCAAGAGTAAATGCAGATACGGAAAAAACGGCCTGGGTGCTGATCAATTTTTTAACCAATGCGATCCGTTATTCCCCCGATCAAAGTAAAATAACGATTTTTGTAAAACAAGAGCAGGAGCGGGTTTTGTTTGCTGTAAAAGACAATGGCAAAGGGATCGACAGCCGTTACCGCGATAAAATATTTGATAAATATTTCCAGGTGCCGGGAAGTAATAAAACGGGAACCGGTCTGGGACTAGCCATCAGCAAAGAGTTTATTGAAGCACAAGGCGGAAAAATAAATGTGGAAAGCGAATTAGGTGCCGGTTCCACGTTTAGTTTTTTATTAAATACTTAAATGAGTATCCCGAATTTGTACTAAAAAAATATTTTAAGCCCTCGCAATGACGTGCCAGATTTGATATAAATTCCTAATAACCAATAATATTTAATTGGTTTGGATCCGGTTTTTCTCATCGTCAGCACCGGTATTTCTCCGCATTCTCGCGCCTTGTCCTTTCCCGAATTTATACGAAAAATTTAAATTTACTACGCGTGTATCGCGGATCGCGGTCCATTCCTCGTTTACATTTCCGAATTGTGTATCACCACTTGGGTATGCTTTCCAGAGAATATCTGTTACGTTGAGTGTAATAGAACCGCGTTTTTTCAAAACACTTTTTTGAACACCGATCGTTAAATTATAACTGGTTTTTACCAGTGTTACGCCATATAAATTTTTGTAGTTGTACTCAAAACTGCATTCGGCTGATAAACCATCTTTGATAGAAAAACTATTGCTTGTGTTTACATAAAAAGAAGGTGTTCCTTTATTGATCTGGTAATTATTAATTGTACCGGTATAAATCCCATAATAGGAGAGTATGCTTGTATTGGTTGTCCACCAAGGCGTTAAGCGTTTTGAATAGGAAATATTCAAACTTCCGTAATTAAAACGGTTAAGGTTTACAGTTGATTGGATGGTGGTGCGGGTTTGTGAATCCTGGATCAGTACTTCCGTGATGTTATTAGTAGTGAGGCTGTAAGCGGCAGTAATGAAAAATACATTTTTATACGAATACGTCAATTCCGAATTGTAGGTCAGTTGCGGCAATAGATATGGATTTCCTTCACTATAAGTCGTGGCATCGATCAGGCGGCGGAAAGGGTTCATTTGCTCATATCCCGGCCGGTCGATCCTTCTGCCCAGGCTCAGGTTAATATCGTTGTTCGCATTTAATTTATAATCTACAAATGCAGTTGGAAATACCTGCACATAATTGCGGTTGAATGTTTGTCCGTCAAGCACCTGCTTGCCATGCGCAGCAGTATGTTCGGCACGTACGCCCAATTGCAGCGATATTTTTTTAAATTCTTTTTTATAATTCAGATAAGCAGCGTTTATATTTTCGCTGTATAAAAAATGACTGCTGCGGGCGGTATCAAAATAATCTACATTGTTGATCCTGTTCAGGAATTGCATGTTGTTATCCGAATTTACATAGCTTGATTTTACTCCGGCTTCAAAACGCGCATTTTTTTTCAACGGTTTGGAATAATCCGCTTTTATGGAATATAAATAAAGTGCGCCGTCCTGTTTCCCCACTAAATAGGTGCGATCCATGATACTGTCGGCGGCATTTCTGGAAGTAGTTGTAAATAACTGGTTGGTGGTATTCCAGTACTTTGCGTAATCGAGATCCACCGAAATTTCCTGCCCCGCTGTATCAATCTGATGCGTGAGCTCCGCATTGAATGCATAATTATAGAAATTATCTTTTGAATCGTTTATGAAATCGTAGCTGCTCACGCGATTGTTGTGCCCGTCTGTAATATCGGTATGATTATTTGCAGAAGGGTTAAAACTGTTGATCACCGAAGTACCGAGCAAGGAAAGCGTTGTTTTTTTAGAAAGATAAATATCTGCACCTAAACGAGGCGTGTGTGTATTGAATGGAAAAATAATGTAATCGTTGGTTTGAAAAACAGTATTCAATGTGTCGCCTTCATAAAACTTGCGGTTGAGCACCAGGTTATTAAACCCTTTGCGGTTGGAATAACTGTAATTGAAAAATAAATTAAACCAGTTCTTTTTATAATTCAGACTTAGCGCGGCATTATATTTTGAGTAACGACCTTGTCCGAACCCGGTGCTCACATTGCCGGTAAAACCTTCCAGTTTATTTTTTTTCATCACAATATTAATGATCCCCGCATTTCCTGCGGCATCGTATTTTGCGGATGGATTGGTAATGATCTCAATTTTTTGAATATTGGAAGAAGACATACCGCGTAACATATTCGCCAGGTCCTGCCCGGATAAAGCGCTTGGTTTTCCGTCGATCATAATAATTACACCCTGTTTGCCTTTCAGACTTACGTTGCCATCCTGGTCTACCAATACGCCGGGCAGTTTTTCCATTACTTCCAGTATGGAGGAGTTCGTTTGCACGATGCTGTTCTCAATGTTCACCACAGTGCGATCCACCTGGTGCTCAATAAATGGTTTTTCGCCCTGTATGGTTACTGCCTGCAGGTCTTTGGACGAAGGTGGAACAATAATGGTCCCGAGGTCGATCGCCTCACTGTTTTCGGGAATATTGATGTTTAGTTTTGTGAATTTTTGGTAGCCGGTCATTTGTACCTGCAAAAAATAATTTCCCTGCTTTACATTCTCAAAATTGAATTCGCCTTTTTCATTGCTGATCTCTCCTTTGTACAAAACGGAATCGCTGCTGTTCTTTAAGATCACAGTAGCAAAGGGAATGGGAGCATTTTGCTCATCTCTGAGTACGCCTTTTATACTACTTCCGTTTGCCCTGGCAGCACCAATGTGAGCGGATAACAGGATAAGAACGAACAGGATCAGTTTTTTCATCGGGAATGTATTTGCTGCAAATTTACGCCTGCCTGCTTTTTTTGTTCCCGGTTTTTGTTGAACGGTTTGAAATGAAATCTGAACGGTAAAAATGATTCATAATTTAAAATTAACATTATTTTTAATTATACATACACAAATGTATGTATATTTGTAGCGTGAGGAAAACAAAAGAAGATACCGCCAAAACGATCGATGATCTGCTGGACAGTGCTATCAGTCTTTTTATTAAAGATGGTTACACGGCTGTTACGCTGGAGCAGATCGCGGCAAAAATAGGAATGACACGCGGTGCTTTTTACCATCATTTTAAATCCAAGGAGGATCTTTTAAATGCGGTGATCAGGCGGGAACGGAATTCATTTGAGAATAAATTACAGGACCTGTTTAAAGAAAAGAAAGAGCCGGAAGTGCATTTGAAAAAGATCCTCGATCACATCATCGAAAACTTTTTTGAAAATAAGCGTTTCAACAGATTCATTCATTTTACCTGGTTCAAAATTGAATCGAGTATGATCGAACATAAGTTTTTTTACCAGGGAGCAACCAACGAACTGTTGGTGACAGAAATTGCCGCAATTATTAAACGCGGACAAAAAAAAGGAGTGTTCAAAAAGGGAATACCTGCGTTGGTGCTTGCCTTGCAGGTGATTTCATCCATATTGGGAATGTACCGTTTGTATTTTCAATCTAAAAAATACATGACCAAAGGCAATGCAAAGGCAATGGAAAAACAATTTATAAAAATGATCAGCATAAAATAAATGTTTGACAATTTGCGTTGTCACAGTGTAATTACCTCAACATAGCAGGCAAGGTTTTCGTAGCATTTAACTTTTCTGCATTCCAGACTCCGGTTTATTCCCAAAATAACCGGAGTTTTTTATTTTATAGTATTTCCCTAGATGCTCATGCATTCGTCGCATACATCGCAGGCTTCAGCGCATTCCATGCAATGAACGGAATCAATATGTCTTCTGCACTCATCGGCGCAAGCGATACACACTTCGGAGCACAAACCCCATACCTGGCGGGCAGTGGTGCTTCCCAGGCTCATCATCTGTACGGCTGCGTAGCACATGGCTGCAGCTTCCGAGCATAACTGAATACATTTTTTATATTTATTAATATCGTCTTCCTGCAAACAGGCGTAAACAGTGTGATTGCAAATCGCGGCGCATTTCAGGCATTCTTCAATGCAGGTTTTATTTTTATGATAGCTCATTTCCAAAATCGTATAATTTAGTTAAACATACTGCTGTATCTAAAATACTATGCCATCATTGTGAGGTTAAATGAATGTTAGAAAGGTATTACGGGGATTGGGTTTAGGGGAAATTTTTCCCGTTTTGGGGCGTGGAAAATGTGTAATTAGGGATGAGAGGAATAAAAACCGGTTGGCATGAAATTCTCAAAGAAAAGGCATTCAAGTTTAAAAACCCCTATTCTTATGAAAGTTATTGATATAAAAGTGATGCGCGGGCCTAACCGCTGGTCGAACTACCGCAAAAAATTAATTGTTTTAAAATTAGATCTTGAAGAGCTGGAAGATTTCCCGACCAGTAAAATTGGCGGTTTTTCGGAACGCCTGGAAGAATTGCTGCCAAGCATGTACAAGCACGGTTGCTCGGAAGGGCACGATGGTGGTTTTTTTGAACGTGTAAAACAAGGAACATGGATGGGGCATGTGATCGAACACATAGCATTAGAGGTTCAGTCGCTGGCGGGAATGGAGTGCGGTTACGGGAGAACGCGCTCTACAAATATTCGTGGAATTTATCATGTCGTATTTTCCTACGTGCATGAAAAGGCGGGTGTTTATGCTGCTAAATCGGCCATCCGGATCGCGGAAGCGCTGATCAAAAATGAAGCATTTGACCTGGAAGAAGAGCTTTCGGAATTACGATACATTAACAAAAAAATGACTTTCGGCCCGAGCACCGGTGCCATCGTCGCGGAAGCGGAAAAGCGCAACATTCCTTACCGGAGATTGAACAATGCATCGCTGGTTACATTTGGCTACGGCAACAAACAGAAAAAGATCCGTGCAACCATTACCGGCGAAACCAGTGGAATTGGTATTGAGATGGCGGCAGATAAAGATGAAACAAAAAGCATTCTTTCGAAAGCACACATTCCGGTGCCGAAAGGAATTTTAATGGTGGATGAAAAAGAATTGCAAAACACGATTGATACGATCACATTTCCGGTGGTGATCAAACCGCTGGATGGAAATCACGGAAGGGGAATTACTACAAACATTACTACAATTGAGGATGCAATTGCCGCTTTTAACATTGCAAAAAAAGTATCAAAATATATTATTGTGGAAAAATTCCTCAATGGATCCGACTACCGTTTTTTAGTAATTAATTACCAGTTGGTGTCGGTTGCAAAACGCACACCTGCTTCGGTAATGGGCGATGGCAGATCAACGGTTGCGCAGCTGATCGAAAAAGAAAATGAAAACGAATTGAGAGGCGAGGGGCATGAAAAAGTAATGACGAAAATTTACGTCGATGAAATTACAGAAAGCATTTTAGTGAAACATGCATTAACATTATCATCTGTAATTCCGGTTGGAGAAATTTTATTTTTGAAAGATACGGCCAACATGAGCACCGGCGGTACTTCCACGGATGTAACGGATAGCGTACATCCTTTCAATAAATTTATGGCAGAGCGTGTGGCGCGTTTGCTCAACCTTGATATTTGCGGGATTGATGTGGTGGCGAACGGTGTGGAAATGCCATTGACAAATAAAAACGGCGGCATTGTAGAAGTGAATGCCTGCCCGGGTTTGCGTATGCATTTAAGTCCTGCAAAAGGCATTGCGCGCAATGTAGCAGAACCGATCATGCAAATGATGTTCCCTGAAAATGAGAACGGAAGAATCCCATTGGTTGCGATTACCGGTACCAATGGAAAAACCACCACCACGCGTTTAACGGCGCATCTGATGAAACATAAAGGATACAAAACCGGTTATACTACCAGCGATGGAATTTACATCCAGGATCACCTGATCACGGAAGGAGATTGTACCGGTCCGGCAAGTGCAGAAACGGTATTACTTGATCCGACTATTGATTTTGCAGTACTGGAATGCGCCCGCGGCGGAATTTTAAGAGCCGGATTGGGATTTGATAATTGCAACATCAGCATTGTAACCAACGTTACGGAGGATCATTTGGGACTGAGTGACATTCACACGATTGATGAGCTGGCAAAAGTAAAAAGTGTGGTAGTGAGGAGTACATTTGATAACGGTTACACGATTTTGAATGCGGATGATGACCTGGTGTACCGCATGCGGAAAATTGCAAGCTGCAATGTGGCACTTTTCAGTATGGATGCAAACAGCGAACGCATTAAAAGACATTGTGAGGACGGTGGATTAGCTGCTGTAGTGGAGAATGGGTATCTTGTGGTGTATAAAGGAAAATGGAAAACCAACATCGAAAAGATTGTAAATATTCCGCTAACCATGGAAGGAAAAGCCAGCTGCATGATCAAAAATATCATGCCTGCAACACTAGCCGCGATCATTGAAGGAATGAGCGCTGATGAGATCCGTGAAGGATTAAAAACATTTATTCCGTCGGCATCCACAACGCCGGGCAGAATGAATATTTTCAATTTCAAAAATTTTGATGTGATGATCGATTATGCGCATAACACCGACGGATTTTATCAGCTGCAGCAATTTATGAATGAAATAAAATCGCCTTTGAAAGTGGGAGTGCTTTCGGCAACCGGCGACAGGAGAGATGAAGATATTATAAAGATGGGTAAACTGGCAGCGGAAATTTTTGATGAAATTATTATCAAGCATGATTATGATCTGCGCGGACGCACGCAGGAATCTGTTACACATTTTTTAATGGAAGGAATAAATTCGGTAAAACAAATGCCGGTAAAAATTATTTCGGATGAAGTGGAGGCGGTGCAATATGCGATCGAGCACGCCGTAAAGGGTGCATTCATTACGATTTGTGCAGATAAAATTCAGCATACTATCCGGCAGGTAACAAATGCAAAAGATCTGGAGGAAGAGAAGAATGAAGTATACTCGCTGCCACAATTGATTTTAACAAGGACGGCGTAAAATTTTTCAATTTTATAATTTATTAAGATCCGGTTTGATACCGGATTTTTTTGTTTAAATTTAGTATGAGACAGGTGATGTTTTACGCATGTTGTGATTTGCTTTCAAAATGTATCTTTGACTTATTGATAAACATCCAAATATTCACTTGCAAACGAGTTGAAACGGTTGTGATTTGCTTTCAAAATGTATCTTTGACTTATTGATAAACATCACTGTTATTTTTCCAATCAAATGGAACCCAGTTGTGATTTGCTTTCAAAATGTATCTTTGACTTATTGATAAACATCTAATCCAGGCAAAAACAAAATAAATAATAAGTTGTGATTTGCTTTCAAAATGTATCTTTGACTTATTGATAAACATCTTAGTTCCCTTTTTAAAAGATTGCGAGATAGTTGTGATTTGCTTTCAAAATGTATCTTTGACTTATTGATAAACATCGTCCGATTTGAAATAGCGCAACTGTTTTTTGTTGTGATTTGCTTTCAAAATGTATCTTTGACTTATTGATAAACATCTGTATAAACTAAGTCCATTTGATACCACTAGTTGTGATTTGCTTTCAAAATGTATCTTTGACTTATTGATAAACATCACCAAAATTACAAAGCCAAGCGGGCAGGTGGTTTTGATTTGCTTTCAAAATGTATCTTTGACTTATTGATAAACATCAACTGGATTTGATTATCCAGAATTAGAAGCGTTGTGATTTGCTTTCAAAATGTATCTTTGACTTATTGATAAACATCATTATTACAAATTTATGAAATTATTTATTGTTGTGATTTGCTTTCAAAATGTATCTTTGACTTATTGATAAACATCATTACTGATTTTACGGCGATAAGCAAAGGCGTTGTGATTTGCTTTCAAAATGTATCTTTGACTTATTGATAAACATCTACCGGTGCTTTACTTAGAAGTTACGACACGTTGTGATTTGCTTTCAAAATGTATCTTTGACTTATTGATAAACATCCAACCTGGCGTTGAGGTGTTGCGGCTTGTTGTTGTGATTTGCTTTCAAAATGTATCTTTGACTTATTGATAAACATCAAATTTTGCAAAATTAAAATTTGATTTTCTGTTGTGATTTGCTTTCAAAATGTATCTTTGACTTATTGATAAACATCGCTAAATGGGAAGATATTTTGCATGCATCGTTGTGATTTGCTTTCAAAATGTATCTTTGACTTATTGATAAACATCCGTACGGCTTGCCGCAAAATCCGCCGTGATGTTGTGATTTGCTTTCAAAATGTATCTTTGACTTATTGATAAACATCATTGTGGTTTATTCGGTTTATTTGTTTTGTGTTGTGATTTGCTTTCAAAATGTATCTTTGACTTATTGATAAACATCCTTATTTATTCTTTTAATGAAGTCTTCATAGTTGTGATTTGCTTTCAAAATGTATCTTTGACTTATTGATAAACATCTTTGGACTTTGATCAAAATGCGTTGCCTTTGTTGTGATTTGCTTTCAAAATGTATCTTTGACTTATTGATAAACATCATTGCGAATGCTTACGATGTTGAGGTGCCTGTTGTGATTTGCTTTCAAAATGTATCTTTGACTTATTGATAAACATCATGTATTCTTCGCATTTAAAGCATTGATCGGTTGTGATTTGCTTTCAAAATGTATCTTTGACTTATTGATAAACATCACGAGCTATCAATACAATGTATTTCCTTTGGTTGTGATTTGCTTTCAAAATGTATCTTTGACTTATTGATAAACATCGAAAATCCGATTCCACATCACATGGCCCTTGTTGTGATTTGCTTTCAAAATGTATCTTTGACTTATTGATAAACATCGCATGTCTTGATAGCATGCATGGCGGTGTTGTTGTGATTTGCTTTCAAAATGTATCTTTGACTTATTGATAAACATCATTTATTATAATGCCCCAATTCCAAAGCTGGTTGTGATTTGCTTTCAAAATGTATCTTTGACTTATTGATAAACATCGCGATATTTTTTATACTTTCCGATGTTTTGTTGTGATTTGCTTTCAAAATGTATCTTTGACTTATTGATAAACATCTGGATGCAATAACGAAGATGGACTGGGCTTGTTGTGATTTGCTTTCAAAATGTATCTTTGACTTATTGATAAACATCCAGGCGGTGTGTACCCGGTTCGATTCCCGGGTTGTGATTTGCTTTCAAAATGTATCTTTGACTTATTGATAAACATCGTTGTTCTTGTTCCTCCTTTGACGTGAAGAGTTGTGATTTGCTTTCAAAATGTATCTTTGACTTATTGATAAACATCTT
>JAOQAG010000002.1 GCA_025963715.1 Bacteroidota bacterium | reverse complement strand
ATAAAACTACAATGAGATTGCTTCGGGCGAAAAGCCCTCGCAATGACGTATTAATTAATATTTTTCAATAAAATAACTGTCCTTTGGTATAAAATTCTGATAATCATTTAATTTTTTATTTACAACTGATCGCTGCTGCACCAACCCTTTTTGTTAAGTTTACAAAATGATTACCGGGAGCAATTCTTTTAAAATTAAAACCATGCGCACCATGCTGTTCTTTAGCATTGTGCTGATGGTTGTTAAATTTGCTGCCTACATTATTACTCATTCCAATGCTATTTTAACGGATGCGCTGGAAAGTATCATCAACGTGGTTGCAGGAGGTTTTGCATTGTTCAGCATTTATTACGCGGCGCAGCCAAAGGACGAAAATCATCCTTACGGACATGGCAAGATCGAGTATTTAGCGGTTGGATTTGAAGGTGGTTTGGTGATCATTGCCGGTGTGGCGATCGTGATCAGATCGGTGATGGGATTTTTTCATCCAAAGGTGGTGGAGTCGGTGGACATCGGTGTGTACATTTCTTTATTTGCCGGAACCTGCAATTTTTTCATGGGAAAATATTTGGTAAAAAAAGGGAACATTCATAATTCCTCGCTGATGATCGCAGATGGAAAACATTTATTAACGGATACGGTTTCGAGCGTTGGTTTGGTCATCGGCCTGACCGTGATATTTTTTACAAAACTGTATTGGCTGGATAACCTGATCGCGATCTTATTTGGCGCGTATATTTTTATTACGGGCTATCAGCTGATCCGCGAATCGGTAAATAATTTGCTGGACGAAGCGGATTATGTACAGCTGGAAAAAGTGGTGGCGATCCTGAACAAAAACAGGGGAGAAAAATGGATCGATATGCACAACCTGCGTGTATTAAAATACGGTTCGCACCTGCACATTGATGCACACATTACATTGCCCTGGTATGATAAGCTGGAGCAATCACACACGGAAGTAACCGCGGTGGAAAACCTGATCAAAGATAAGCTGGAAGGCGAAGTGGAATTTTTTATCCATGCGGACCCCTGCCTGCCGATCTCCTGTCCGATCTGTTCCTTAAAGGAATGCCCGGTGCGCAAAGCGGCGTTTGTAAAGCGCCTCGACTGGACGTTGCAGAACATGCTGCCTGATCATAAACACACGCTTTAAAAAGTCGGTAACCTTTCTTATAAAACCACTTTTCCGGTTGCCACAGATTCACAGATTAAAAAATTAAAAAAGAATTGCAGGGATGATTTCAAAATTGCTTTGCGATTTTATATCTGTGTTAATGTGATTAACTAAAATAATCTGTGAATCTGTGGCAACCACCCGCTGATAATGCCCGTTTCGTCACTCAAAACAAGGAGGCAATAAAAACAATACATATTTGTTCGTATTGCCTTTCAATAGAGAGATCAGAGCTTCGTTTTTTCTTTATTCGTTCGAAAATGGCGATCACAAAAAGAAAACAAACCTTACATCTGAAAGCAAAATGGTTTGATTTTATACATTCGGATGCTCTAAATACTCTATTTTTATTGGTAAATGAAAACAAAAAAAAGTCAAATGGTTTTTACCGAAGATTTTTATCATAGCCTTTTTAACAATATGCTGCATGGCTTTGCTTATTGCAAAATAAATTTTGACAGCAATGATCAGGCGGTGGATTATACCTACGTTATTGTTAATGAAGCGTATGAATCATTAACCGGATTAAAGGATATTACGGGTAAAAAAGCATCTGAAGTAATGCCCGGGCTACGGGAATCGGATCCTGGATATTTTGAAATGATCGGCAGGATTGTTTCATCCGGCAAACCTGAAAAATTTGAAACGTATGTATCTGTGCTGGAAAGATGGTTTTCTATTTCTATCTACAGCCCCGGGAAAGATCACATTGTAGCTTTGGTGGATAATATAACTGAACAAAAAGATTCGGAATTAAAAATCATAAAGCTCAACCGTTTGTATGCTTTTATCAGCCAGATCAATCAAACCATTGTGCATGTTAAAGAGGAGGAAACACTTTTTAGAAAAGCCTGTGAGATAGCTTTGGAATTTGGCAAATTTAAAATGGCCTGGATCGGGATGCTGGACCGGGAACATAAAAAAATAAACATGATCGAAGAGCGGGGAACAAACGCAGAAGACCTTCCGCTGTTTAAAGATGTTCCGTATGATGATAAGGGGCCACAGTCTTTTGTAGTGAATTCCGGCACGTCCTACATTTGCAATGATATAGAAAATGACATGGAACTGGCAGGCTGGAGAACGTATGCGGCCAAACGCGGCATTCGCTCCTGCATGGTGCTGCCGCTGAAAAAGGGCGGAGTTGTTGTTGCTACGTTTAATTTGTATTCTTCTTCCGTTCATTTTTTTGATAAAGAAGAAATTGCGTTGCTGGAGGAAGCATCCGGTGATGTTTCATTTGCAATGGACCTGTTTGAAAAAGAAAACCTGCGGATGGAAACAGAGAAAAAGATCGTGGAATCGGAAGCCGATCTTCACGCGATCTTCGAAAATGCATCGGAAGGTTTTGTGCTTTTAAATACAGATTTTACGGTAAAAGCCTTTAATACCAATGCACTCCGCTATTCGTTCTTAAATTCGGATACGGAGATCGAAATTGGTCAAAACGTGTTTAATAATTTCGAAAAATCAAGGCTCGATCTTTTAAAATCAGTGATGGTAAAAGTAATGAACGGAGAAAGAGTTCAATACGAGCGTCCGTATGATGTAAAAAACGGGAAGATCGCCTGGTTTAGTTTTTCGATCTCACCGGTAATAAAAAATAATGAGATCCAGGCCATTTGCATTACCGGCAGGGACATTACCACCAGAAAGCTGATAGAGCAGGAAAGGGAATTTGATCGTAATAATTTAGCTTCGCTGATCAACAACACACAGGACCTGATGTGGAGTGTGGACAGGGATTTCAAGCTGATCACTTTTAATTCGGCTTTTGCTGATATGGTTAAATTCCTTTCGGGAGCAGTGCTTGCAAAAGGAGAAAATGTGTTGGCGAATGGTTTTGAGCCTGAACAGCTCAACCGGTTTAAAGGATATTATGAGCGGGCATTTACCGGAGAAGCATTTACTGAAATTGAACAATCGGAAAATTACACTTCGGAAATTTCTTTTTATCCGATCTTCAGCTCGGAAACGATCATCGGAACTGCCTGTTATTCGAGAGATATCACAGAAAAGAAAAATGCAGAAGAGCAACTTCGTAAATCGGAATCGGATTTAAAATCTGCCAACAAAGACCTGGAAACATTTATTTACCGTGCATCGCATGACCTGCGTGGCCCGCTGTCTTCTATCATCGGCCTGACCAATGTGAGTAAGCTGGAAATAACGGATCAAAAGGCGAAACAATACCTGGACATGATCCAGTTATCTACTAAAAAACTGGATGATACACTGATCGGTTTGGTGCAAAGCATGGCGATCAAAGACATTTCGAAGTTTGATGATGATGTTAACTTTAAAAGTATGATCGATGATATCTTCGATCGTTTTCAATACTACGATGGTTTTTCGAAAGTTAAATTTGAGGTAAATATTAATTTAAGCGAACCGTTTATATCGAGTCGGCTTATTTTGCAACCCATCATTCAAAACCTGATCGAAAATTCCATTAAATACCGGAATATAAATGCAGACAAGGCTGTTTCCCGGATCACTGTTTCTGATAATGCAAATGAAGTGATGATTGTTTTTGAAGACAATGGTATGGGTATCGACAGTGCCATCCATGACAAAGTATTTGATGTGTATTACAAAGGAACGCAAAAATCAAAAGGCTCGGGTTTGGGCCTGTACATTGTAAAAACAGGCATTGAGCGATTAAAAGGAACGATCCGTTTAAAAAGCTCGCCGGGGTTGGGCTCTACTTTTATCATCACGCTTCCAAAAAGCAATGGTACGAAATAACAAAGCCTGTTTAAATCCGTATGGAAATTAAACAGGCTTTTGTGTCCGGGAGGAGATTCGAACTCCCACGGTTTCCCGCCACCCCCTCAAGATGGTGCGTCTGCCAGTTTCGCCACCCGGACAGGTTGAGGTATTCAAGCCTTTGAAAGTATTGATTTTACTGGTTTTTTATTTTGGCGTTTTCCGAATTTCATTAAAGTAATCTGTAAAACGACCACCATTAGGACCCCTATAATCAGCAGCTTGCCGCAAAGTTAAAATTTTTTTTGTACGGATAACTAACAGGAGCAAATATTACTGTTGTTACAAATTACAAATGAATACAAATTTACAAATCTGTGGTTGAGTGATTAGGGACAGGCTGAGCCCGGGATGACAGCCCCGAAGGAGTCACAGCAAAAACTCTTTTTCTTCTTTTTTTCTTAGTGCCTTAGTGGTAAAAACCGCTCCGAAGGAGCCACACAGCAAACTTTGAACTTTAAACTTTCCAAATTGAACTTCTTCATTCCGCCTGCACGGCAATAAACACTGTTAATTCATCTGCCATAGTAATGCTGCTGCCACCTACGCCATAGTCGCGGCGGTTGATAGTAAAATTCCCTTTGAATTCGGTTTTCTCCGGAATTTTTATAAAATTAAAAGGAAATGTGATCTCTTTTGTAATGCCTTTCATGGTAAGCTTAAATGTACCGTTGAATGTGATAGGGCCGGTCTTCCCGATCTTTATGGATTGCAGGGTAATGTCCGGAAATTTTTCAACATCAAAATATTCCGGTTTGCGTAAATGATTATCGCGCATATCGGTACCGGTATTAATACTTTTAGCGCTGATAGTTGCTTTTATAGTTGCTTCTTCCGGCTTAAGCGGATTGAATTTAATATCGGCGGTAAGACCGCTGAAAGATCCATCTACGGTTAATCCCGCATTTTTAATTTTAAATGTAACAGACGATGTTTTTACTTTCCATGTATCGCCGCTGAGCGCGAAAAAGGGGAGGATTGCCAGGATGAGTTTTATAAAATAGAGTTTCATTTTTTTTAGTTCAAAGTTTAAAGTTCAAAAGTTTAAAGTTTGTTGTGCGCAGATACTGTGTTTGTTAAAAATCTAAATTATTATTTCATATTGTCATCCCGGGCCTGACCCGGGATCTGCCAATTAAAAACGACAAGCGATTATACAACAAACATTTATGAGATCCCGGGCGCCGACCCGGGATGACAGTCTTCGATTGTGAATGTACTTGGATTTATCAAACACCGTAAACACACAGATTGGTATATTGGTAAAAATTGGTATTTAGTAGATACATAGATTCGCAGTTTTGTTCCTGTTCGTTATCCGTACTAAGCTTTATTAATTTCCCCGATCAGATAATTTTGCCCTACAAACTCGCCGCAGGTACGGATAGCGCCTACTGTAACGCCCAGTACGCCATGCATGTTCAGGTTTTGACCAGTGAATAATAAATTTGGAATCTTTGTTTTCGGTGAAATAAAAGTACGCAGCGGATCATGATAATCTTTTGCAATGCCATACAAACCACCATCTTTTGCACCAATGTAATCACGGTACGAAAGGGGAGAAGAAGTGGTGTATGATTTAATACAATTTCTGATCTCCGGAAATTTTTTCGCTACTTCATGAATCAACCGTTCTGCACGATCGCGTTTAAAATCTTCGTATGCTTCGCCGCGGCTTTCTCGAAAATGCGGAATGGTGGCAAAAGTTGATTCCCACATTTTTACTTCATCGTATCTCATATAGCTCAGGATGGTAAAGCTGTCGGCATACAGATCTGATTTGGATGATTTCGGAACAAAAATGCAATAACCGTCGGGCCATGCATCTCCGTGCACATGTACACTGTCCCACACATTATTACGTTTGTAATGGTAATAATTGTGATTTAAAAATTTAAATGTGCCGGGTTTCAATACAATGTCCACAATAAATGCGGAAGAGGAATTATCCAATCCCTGCAAACGATTTTTGTATGCTTTTTTGATCTTATCCGATTCCAGTAAATTCATGGTGGTGGAAGGATGAATGTTGGAAATAAAATGTTTTCCTTCAACATGTTCGCCCGTTGTTAATTCTACATGTGTGATCAGGCCATCTTTTTCCACAATGCGGTTCACTTCCGAATAATTGCGGATCTCGCCGCCCATGCTCTTGATGTTTTTGGTCAGGAGTTTTTCAATCTGCGCACCGCCGTTCACACATTTGTAAGAGCTTTCAATATAAGTATTCACAACAAGCGCATGCACATACAATGGCGTTTTAGCCCCATCGCCTGCATACAACGGATTGGAGCCCGCCAGCACATTCTGCAAACGTAAATTCGGTGTTATGGAAGCAATAAAATCTTTGGCGCTTACATCTAAATATTTTGTCCCGATGATCGGTGCATCGTCTTGTTTTAACTGGTAAAGCGGAAAGTAGTTGCACACTTCCTGGATGTGTTTGGCATAGTTGATCAGGTTTTCGCGCTCACCGGGAAACTGTGCAGAAAGCTGCTCTACAAAATTATCGTAGCCTTGTGCATGCTTGTATTCCGTTTCATCATCATCAAAGGTAATACGGTCGAAACCATCATTATCCATACGGTGCAGGTGCAATTTATCCATGATGTTGAAGTACTTAAAACACTGATTTAAGTTTTGTCCATCGTCCAAACCGCCAATGTAATGGATGCCTGTATCAAAGATCGCTTTATCGCGAACAAAGATCTGGAGGCTGCCGCCGAGCTGCCTGTTCTTTTCCAACACACACACTTTATAACCTTCGCGGCTTAAAATATATGCGCTCTCCAATCCACCCAATCCGCTCCCAATAATTACTACATCGTACTGTGCCATTTTTAATTCGTTATAACGTAAATAATATTCGACGTTAATTTTGTATTGTCTATTTGCTGAATGTTTAAGTTGTGTTTTTTTGCAATATCCGTTATGAACGTGGAAGGTACAAATTCTAATTTATTTTTTGTTTTGTTAAAACCTACATTGGTGGATATAAATTCGGTGTAGCGTGTTCCCCAATGCCTGCCTTTTTTGCTGCTGTCGGCATCGCGGATCAGGATCATACCATGCGGATTTAAGCTGCCGATGCATTTACCGATCAGTTTTTCCTGTTCAACAACTGGTAAATAATGCAGGATGTCGCTCAAAACAAACGCATCACTTTTCGGCAATTCCATCTCCGTTGCATCGGCTGCAAAAAACGTCATGTTGGCTGTTTTCGAAAAACTATTATTGGCGACAGCAATTTTTTCTTCGTCGTAATCCGTCCCGATCACAATCCTGTCTTCGCTCATAAATGCCAGCATGTAAGGCAGAAATCCGTATCCACAGCCAATGTCCGTGATCGTTCCTTTTTTCGGCAATAGCGATTCAAACAAACGGTACTTATCTTCCAGTTTCACTTTAATGCGCATGTACCACTCCAGCACCGGACCTTTGTAAATAAAATTTTTGGTAAGGCGGTTGTAAAAATAATCCACCGTTTCAATCTCTGTGCGCATTTTCGCGTATTCCGCTTTAAAATATTTGCTGATATTTTTTGTTTTGTCAGTGTAATTATCGCCAAACGATCCATCGTTTGCGGCAATGCGCGGCAAATATTTCACGGTTACTTTGCCGGGTTTCAATAAAAAACTATCGTCTTTTCCCTGTACAAATGCATTTCCATGGAAGATGATGGGAACAATGTCTACATTCAATTTATCGGCAATGTAAAATGCACCTTTGTGGAAACGGCCTATTTTAGGGGTTTCCGAGCGGGATCCTTCCGGGAAGATGGCGAGTGAATAACCGTCGTCAAACAATTGTTTGATCTTACCCAGGTTTTCTTCGTAGCCTGCAGCTTTCGGAATAAATCCACCAAGGCGTACGATTGGACCCATGAACGGCGAATCCCAGACCCAGTCGTTGACCATCAAAATCAATTTGGGATTCAGGGATTGCATCAACAATGAATCGATCACCGAATGGTGGTTGCAGATCACCACTGCGGGTTTATTAAAGTTTTCTTTCTGTATGTTGATGATGCGTTTGCGCACATGCACATTTACATAGATCATGGATTTGGTATAGGCGTAACGCAAACCGTGGAAAATTTTTAACCGCGTTTTTTTCGGAAGCGGCAGTAATTTCACGATCACAAAACCAAGCGGGATCAGCGTAAAGCAACCAAACGTAAACCATAAGAAAGCAAATACCGATTGGAATAAGCTGATTAGTGTAAACGGAACACGCTTTTTATCGGTACGGTTGGTGATGAAAAATTTGAACAATGCAGGCTGGATCGTATTCGAAATAATAAGCACGCAAAACATGCCAATGATGGTGATCAGCCCGATGGATTTTAAGGCGGGATGCGAAGCAAAGATCAGCACACCGATCCCGATCATGGTGGTAGTGGCCGAAATGAAGATCCCTGTTTTATACGAATCGAGATTCTTTTGCCCGGTCTTGTATTCGTTCATCAGCGCATCGGTAATAAAAATACTGTAATCATCACCGAGGCCGAAAATAAATGTAGAGATAATGATGTTGATGATGCTGAATTTAATTCCGGTAGCGCCCATCACGCCGAGGATGCACAGCCAGCTCAGTACCATTGGAATGTAAGTAATGATGGCTAATTCGAAGCGTCCGTAGGAAAGGATGAGCATGATCAATACCAGCAGTGACGAAATTCCGAGGATCAGGTTGAAATTGTTTTTGATGATGTCGATGAATTTATTCGTCAGGAATTTTTTATCGAATACCACTAAATCCTTACTTTCTGTAAACGCATGGTACACCTGATCTTCGTTGGCTGCCGTGGTTTTTAAAACGGTAACTACAGTAGCACCGTCTGCCTTTTCGGTCACGTAATTATCCAGCAAAGTGGCTTTTAAGCCGCTGAATGCTTCAATGCCAACCGGCTGATAATCTTTATCCAGGGCATCGTAAAATTGCTGAAATGCATTTTCCCTGAATTTATACGGTGCGCTTTTCTCTATTAGTAAAGCTTTCAGTTTCGCTTTCTTTTCAACCGTCCAGTATTTTTTCCAGCGCGTGATGCGTTTTTCCTGTTCCTGTTTCGATAATAAAATGGTGCTGATCGTTGAATATTTGCTCAGCACATTTTCTTTTTCCAGCTGACCCAGTGCAGGCAGATTTTTTTCATTGTTCGCCAATGCTTCATCCAGGTTTTTTCCGCTCGAAACAAGAAAAATACTTTTAAGGTTTACACTGCTGATCGCGTTCAGGTTTTGTTCGGATTTGGCCAATTCCGGACTTTCATAATTCATTTTCAGAATGTCCGGCTCAAACTGTACGTATTGTGCTGTGAAAAGGGAAACCACAGAAACCAGCAAAATCAACCCGATCAGGTATTTATTTTTTTCAAACTTATACCCGGCAATGCGCTCAATGATGTTCAGTTTGTGATTGTCGTGATCTGCTGCATGCTGCGCTTCTTTTTTGCGGCGCATAAAGTGCGGAAAAATAATAAGCGTGAACAAGGCTGCACCAAGCAACGTAAACGCCGCAAACATCCCGAAATCCTGCAAGGCTTCGGATTTAACGAACGTTAATCCCAGCAAGGCGCCAATGGTGGTAGTGCTTCCAAGCGTTAATGGAAACGCAAGGTCTTTCACGGTTTCTTCCGCCGAATTTACATGTTTGAAATGCGAATAAAAATGGATGGTATAATCCATCGCAATTCCCAGTACAATTGAACCTGCACCAATGGCAATGCCGGAAATGGTGCCTTTGATCAGGTAGAGCAGCGCCAGCGAAAAGCCTGCCCCGAAAATAACGGGAATAAAAATCAGGAAAAACACTTCAATGCGTTTGAAGAAAAATGTAATGAATAAAAATAATCCGATCACCGTAATGCTCAGCGTCAGCCATACATCTTTTTTGATCTGCACCGCATTTCCAACCGCTACGGCTGTGCTGCCGAAATATTCAGCATGGATCTTCCCTTTGCTTTCCGCGATGGTCTTGGCCAGCGTATTGTCAAGCGCGGTGATCAGCGTAATGTTTTTTGCCGTTTCCGATGATTTTGCTTTTGGGATGATGAAGAACAGCAAATGTTTTTTATCCTTTGTAAAAATATAACCATTATCCAGCTCAAAATTATCGTCGAACTGCAGGTTCTGCATCCGCTTCAACGCGTAAGGCGTAATACCGATAGGATCGCGCAGGATGTTCTTTTTTAATACCACGCTCGCGGGCGAAAGCAATGTTTTATAATCGCGCTCCAGCGTGGTGTCCAATTTTGCAGGCGTGATCAAATGATCCAGTGTTGTGTAATCTTTTTCTTCCAAAAATACCGGAAGGTTATCAATAAACGTGTTGTACACATCGTACATCACATCATCGTTTACTTTGTAGGTAATGTCTTTTACAAGCGCCGTATCGATCTTTTGAATGCCCGCCACCAAACTGTCGGTATATTCCATCAGTGTTTCCGGTTCGGCAGGCTTGCTTGTATCAGCCATGGAAACCGTTACCACCAGCTTATCCAGGAATTTTGAATTTTTAAAAATGGTGTTCAAACGCTCTACGCTGGCATTGGTAGGCATCATTTTGGTAATATCTTCCTCCAGTTTTATTTTAGAAGAAAAGTAAGCGGCAAATCCTGCCGCGCCCAGCAGCAGCAGAAAAAACAGCACGCGTCTTCTTTTTAAAACTTTGTAGATGTATGTAAATATGCTTCCCATTGAATGTGTGTATCTATTTTATTTCTTTACAGCGATGTTCCTTCTTCCACGTTTACCAATACTTTTTTACCGATGATCTTTAGTACAATATACGTGATCAGCCCGAATAAAATAGCCATCGCAACAGCGAAAACCATACTGCCGATAATATATTCGAACAAATGCACTTTCATGTTTTCCCAGATAGCGGAAACGGAATGGATCCCCGAATTAAAAATGCTTTCATGAATATTTTTACCCAATACCAGCTGCCCGGTTTTTAAGCTGCCATATACCAAAAACGGGATCATGGGCGGAACGCTGATCTGCGCTGCCAAACCAACAATGGCTTTGTTGAGCTTCATAAAATGGGCCAGGATAAGCGCGCTCACAAACTGGTAGCCCCAGATGGGTACAATACCCATGAACACGCCAAATGCAACACCTGATGATTTGCGCATCACGGATTCATTGGCATCTAAAAAATGCTTTTGCAAAAATGCCTTGATGTTTTGCCTGCTCAATCCTTTTACAAGGCGAATGGGCTTGTACCAAAGCAATGTAAGTATCGTGAGATAGGTATTTAAAATACTGATGCGTGTAAAATCCTTGCCGGGACGGAAATGCGTGACGCGTTTGTCACCTTCCGCATAAAACACGTTTATCGAAACCGGGATAACGGGAATACCACGCCAGGCAGCTTTTACCATTACTTCAATTTCAAATTCGTATTTGGATGTAAAGTAGCGCGCTTTTTTCATGAGCGCTACCGGGTATAACCGGAACCCGGATTGTGTATCCGGTAGGTTAATGCCGGTTTGAAAGCGGAACCAGAAATTGGAGAATTTATTTCCGAAGGTATTTTTCTTCGGCATGTTTTCCTGGTTCAGGTTGCGGGCACCAATGATGAGTGTATCGGGCTGCTCTTCAATTTTATCAATAAAAACAGGAATATCGTCGGCAAAATGCTGCCCGTCGCTATCAATGGTAATGGCGTAACGAAAATTCTTTTCCTGTGCCCGTTTAATGCCGGTACGCAGCGCAATGCCTTTGCCGCAGTTGGGCGAGTACGAGATCAGGTCAACTTTATTTTCAAATGTTTTGAGGATCTCCGTTGTGTTATCGGTAGCGCCATCGTTCACCACAATTACGTGTGTGGCATAGGCCAGCACATCCGTGATTACCTGTGCAATGGTTTGCTCATTGTTGTACGTGGGAATGATCACGCAGCAATTGAGTGTTTCCAGCTTTTGTTTATATACTTCTTTTTCCTGAGTAGTGCGCATGATGATCAATCAAAACCAAATAAAAAAGGTTGCCTTTTGGGGCAACTTTTTTGGGTATGCAAAAATAGCAAGATTTTTGGTTTTTGAAACAAATAAAAGCATTGATTTCGGGGGAGAAATGCGCTTAAAGGATGAGCCACAGATTCACGGATTCTGACCGCAGAAAATAATTGAAAAAATAAATAAAAGCCACCACATACTGCACAAAGAAACACATAAGGCGTAGCGTGAAAAAAGGTTTACCACAAAAGGAACAAAAGAAAAACAAAAGACCGGATTGTTAATCTGTGTGTAAAATGCACACGTTGGTAAGTTACATCATGCCCTTATGTGCTTCTTTGTGCGGTATGTGGTAGAAAAGAGCGCAGGGGAAACATGTTGGCATGTTACATCTACTTCTTTTGATTCTTTTGTTTTCTTTTGTGGTTCAAAAAGGGGCGGGGGAAACACGCTGGCATTCACAGCAACCTTATGTGTTTCTTTGTGCCTATGTGGTAGAAAAAGGGGGAGTTAATTCTCCTTGTAAGAAGCCTTGATCGAAAAGAAAGTGGTAGTTTCCGCAGATACAACACTATCAGCCTGCAGATCGCCGTTATCTTTGGTTTTTATTCCCAGGATCATCGTTACCGTTGGGTTCACTTCCGGGTTTAAAATAGCAGTAAATTTCAAATTATCACCGGTTACCATCGTCAGATTTTTCTTGGTGATAAATTCCACGGTTTCCTTTACCATTTGTGTTAAACAAACACCGGGTGCAATGGGATTGCCCGGAAAATGGCCTTTGTACACTTCGTGTGCAGGGTTCATCTCAATGCTGACCGTGTATTTTTCCGCTTGCTGAATGTCGGTGATTTTGAAAAATTTGTTTAATAACATGGTGATGCCGTTTTATTTTTTTAAGAGATTGAGTTCTATCTTCAGTTTAATATCACAATGTTGAATAACAATATTATTCGGAAAATCATTCACATAATTACCAAGTGTAAAGATAGTCTTTTTTACCCGTTTTTTCGAATGTTCAATCTTTACAAGGTGTTTAGAAGCTATTTCGGTAAAATAATAATTGTACATGCCTTCGCTTTTTGCTTTCGCGATGGTGTACACATTTTTTTGATCCGTATAATAATCAAAGTTTTGCTCTTGTAAATTATTCATCAGCAACATTTCAATATCACGCTGAATGGTTTTTAATAATTTTGGTTTATTGAACTGCGGAACGCAAAAATGCAGGGTAAACGAGGTATCCTTAAATTCAAAATCAAATATTTTCATTCCCAGCTCCGTGGTAAAAATAACGCGGTAATCCTGCGGCGACATTTGTTTAGTCATTAGTAATCCACTAAAATCTTTTCCGTAAACGGTAATATTCGTTTTGAATAAAAAAGAATTAAAATTATCCCCGAAAATAGGTTTTGGGATCATTGAATGATCGCCGGAAGCGGGAGCCGGTACTTGTTTTAATTTGCCGTAATGACCAAAGGTGCAGCCCGCCAGCAAAAGCGCAACAACACTACTTAACAATAAATTTCTCATCTCCGATCGGTTGGTTGGTCTTGCGGTTGCTAAAATCAATGGAAGTATAATCGTCGCTTGGCTCGGTCATTTTCACTTTTACCACGGCGTAATCATTTTTGTCGATGTACAATTGAATGCTTTTTAAAAAATCCTTTGCTGCTTTTTGTACCGGAAAAAGCTCGATCAGGTAAAACTTATCGCTTTCATAATATTTTGCCTTGTAATCCTTGTTGGAAAGCAGGTTTCCCTGAACCGTCGCCACCATCATTTCGTTGATGCTTTTGAACATTTTATTGGAATTGATGTCATACTTGTTGATCTTTCCATTGTCCTTGATGAACATTTTATCTTTGTTGATCGCGATCAGGTAGGTATACGGCGTGGTATATTCCCAGCGCAGCATGTTTGTTTTTTTAAAGCAAAAATGACCTTTGCTCACAATGTTTTCCGACATCACGCTTAAATATTTTTCCTGTGTAAAATCGCTTTCCATGGTGTTGGTCAGCTTGGATTGCGATTCCATTTTTTGTTTGAAAGCCGTGGTGTCTTTCATGTTGGTAAAGCCTTTTGGCGCTTGCGCGAAAACGGTAATGGTTGCAAAAAAGAAAATGACGGAGAATATTTTTTTCATGATTTGAGTAGCGTTTTTATTGATTTTTACACAGCCCTAACCCCTCTCAAGAGGGGAATTGCATATTGCACAGGCTGTGATTATTTTTTTATTCTATAATTATTCTTTAAAACTGAAATTTTTAAAAGTAACGTCTACGTACTCCGAACCAACAACTACAAACTAAATTTCATATTCCTTCACATCCAGCAGCCGTTCCACGCTTACAATTTTAAAGCCATTTTCTTTTGCGAAATTAAGGGTTTGTTTCAACACATTTACCGTTTTTGCAGAAGTGTCGTGAAATAAAATAACAGCACCCGGTTTTATTTGGCTGATCACACGTTTGGCGATCTTTTCTTCAGTATCTGCTTTGGTATCCAGCGAACGCACGTTCCAGCCGATCACCGAATAATTCAATTCTTTTGCTGCCCGCGCCAGGTTGGGCGTGGTTACACCGTAAGGCGGACGAAATAATCGTACCTGCCTGCCGGTCGTTTTGTAAACCGCTGCCATGGTTTGATTCAGCTCATCAATAAATCCTTTTTTGTTTTTAAAATCAATGAAAAAAGAGTGAGAGAAGGTATGATTTCCAATGATGTGTCCTGCTGTATCTATTTGCTGCAAAAGCGCTTCGTTATCGGCAATATTTTTTCCGATCACAAAAAACGTCGCGGAAGCGTTGTGATCCGCCAGAATTTTTAAAATTTGTGGAGTGTAAATAGCATTTGGTCCATCATCAAACGTGATCGCGATCTCTTTTTTATCAGTACTTGCACTGCAAAGTGCATCAATATGAAAGTTGGATTGAATGGTGGCCGAGCCGTAAATAATTGCCGCTTTAAAAAACAATACCGGCACTAAAAGCCACCACAGGCTTACATCAAAAAAATAGTACAGCGCTCCGCAAAGGATCACTGTCAGAAAGAAAACAACACTGGATGATTTAAAGTTTAACATTGTGAAAGTAAAAAAGCCGATTGGTCATCGCCCATAAAACCATTGTAGATCAATACATTTTTGAGAGAGGTATGCTTTTTTTCTCCGATCAGCACCGCTGCAGGAACTTCCTGTTTTTTCAGCATGTTGGAAGCCAGCCACAAAGCAAAGCTGCCGGAGGTTTGATATTCGCCGCATAAATGTTTAAAATAAACGGCGGTACTGTTTTTAAACATGCCATCTTTCAGGTCATTATAAACACCATCGAAACGTAAATCGCCGTTGATGCCGTAAACTACCGCGTCCATATCTTCCGGCTTTAAGCCTTTCTCAGCAAGCATTTCCATGATGCGGTTCTCCACATCCTGTTGACTTTCGGGTTTGTAAATAAATTTCAGGGAACGCAGTTTCGCATAATTTTCAGCGCTGGCATGGTTGCTCAGCATAAAAAATGCAGCGCCTTCACCCGCAATGCTGCCGCTGGTTTTACTGTTGATCAGCTCCATCGTGGAAACGGTTTCCTGTTTCCAGTAACCGACGCGGTCACACACGCGGTAATATTTGTCCGTCATTTCATCGTGGCCGCCCACCAGCACATTGTTGCCGTTGCCTTCCGCGATGGTCATTAATCCATCCAGTACAGCGCTTTCAAACGAAAATCCTTTGTGAACGTAGGTGAAATTATAATTCATACACTTCAGCTGCAGCGCAATTTGTCCGCTTACCGTGTTGTGTGTGGATTGTACAAATGAAGTAGGAGTAAGGAACTGTTCATCGTTATCAATGATGGAAAACAGGAATTTTTCGGTGTCTTCCAAACAACCCAATGCTGTTCCGGTCATAATCGCATCTGGCATAGGCACGCCCGAATCTTTAAAACAAATGCTGGAAGCGGCGATGCTCATTTTGATAATGCGCCCCATTCTCCGCGCCAGTGTTGGATTTAAAAAATCCTTGTAAGAAGGCTCGATGCAGCGCAATGAATTGGAAGCAGTTTCCACCACATCGGATAAAAAATCCGGTGTGTCAAATGTTTTTTGAGGAGAAATAATTCCAATACCTTTGATGTATGCTTCCATTTTGTTGATTAACGGGAAATCCTAAATCCTTAATAATTAAATCCTAAATTTTATTCCTTCACGCGCGAAAAAATCAACGCGGAAGTATTGCCGCCAAATCCAAAGGAATTGGACAGCACATTGTTAATTTTTTGATCTTTTTTTAATTCCGTCACCGGCTTAAAGCTCAGTTCCGGCATGGGTGTTACCAGATTTAAATTCGGGTACACCATGTTATTTTTAATTGCTAAAATCGAAAATACCGCTTCAATTCCGCCGCAGGCACCAAGCGTATGCCCGGTAAATGCTTTGGTAGAGCTGATCATCGGTACTTTTTTATCAAACATCCGGTCCAGTGCAGTGCCTTCCGACAGATCATTTATTTCCGTTCCGGTGCCGTGTGCGTTAATGTAATCAATGTCTGCAGGTTTTAACCCGCTTATGTTAAATGCTTTTTCCATCGCGAGGTAAGCGCCTGCACCATCTGGCGATGAAGCCGTTTGATGATATGCATCATTTGCATTTCCATAACCGGTAAGCTCGCAAAAAATGGTTTTCCCTTTTGCCGCTTTCTCCGATTCGATCACGATAAAACCTGCGCCTTCACCTAAATTCAGGCCTTTTCGATTTGCATCGAAGGGTTTGCATTGTTCTTTCGATAAGATCATCAGCGTACTAAAACCGTTGATCGTAAATTTTGATAATGAATCCACACCGCCAACCACCACACGATCGAGCAAGCCCTGCTTGATCATGCGGGCGCCAAACATAATGGAATTGGCAGAAGAAGAGCAGGCCGTGCTGATGGTGGATAAATAATCCCTGATCCCCAGCGAATCTGCGATGGCTTCTGTACTATCGCCGCACTCGTGACTTTCAATAAATTTTAACCATGGCCCGCTTTGCTCTGTATCCAGGTATTGCATCCAAAGATTTTCGGTCATACCCATACCGCCCACACTGGTGGCAGATATAATGCCGGTGCGAAACTCCTTCATATCGGTAATACCGGCACTTTTTACAGCTTCTTTTGCCGCAATGGTTCCCAATAAAGCCGTCCGGGTATCTTCATGCCCTTTCGGGAAACCGGCCATTACAGCCAGCTCCGCATTGCTTGCCTTCACTTCAGCCACAGGTGTATCGGCCTGGTGGCGCGATATTATGTGCTCCAATGTGCCTACGCCCGAATGCATTTTGTTAAATGAATCAAGCGTTTCGGCCACGTTGTTGCCAATGGCTGAAATTATTCCGATACCGGTAACGTAAACTTTTGAGCTCATACGGGTGTTTTGTCAGTCAGGGCATTTGTATAAAATGTTTATGTTGCAGAAGAATATTATTTATGGAAACAGAAATACTTTCTTGAGCTGTCAAGCCCGGGATGACAGTATTATTTGTGACTATTCTAAAAAATAACATTTTCCTACAACAACAACTATAAAATTAAATGCCAGCGAAAAACTATTTTTTATTGTCCTGGATGTATTGTGCCATCGTGCGAACCGATTGGAAGATCTTTTTTCCATCTGCCGGGTTTGCCACTTTAATTCCGTAGTTTTTTTCCAGCAACACGATCAGCTCCAGCGCATCGATCGAATCCAGTCCTAATCCTTCGCCAAACAAAGGACCATCGTTATCGATGTCTTCTTTTTTAAGATCTTCGAGGTTTAACTGTTCAATGATTTCGCCTTTTAATTTGTCAATTAATTCGTCCATTTTTGTTTTTTTTATTTGTATAAATTATTTAGTTGTTCTTCTGTGTGCGCAATGCCTAAGCCGTTGTTTGTTTGCTCAACGGTGTATAAAAAAGCGTCGTATTTGTTTTCGTAAAAATCTACCCAACCCGCAATGCAGCATTTTGCCCTGCCTGTGTTCAGCATCGAATGAATGTACGAATTCATAAAACGCGGATCAAATGTATCAAAAATAAAAAAAGTATTCTCTCCTTTTATGCTATTTCTGATGGCAATTTCGCCAATCAGGATATTGGGTAATGTGTAAACAAACACGGCCGGGCTTGGGAAATAATTATCCGCATCAGCAATCGTGGATTGATGTTCGGTATCTATTTCCAGTGAAGCTGCATTGTTTGCCACAATGATGGCAATATCTTCCGTAGCATAATTAGCTGTTACTTTGTTGGCACGCAATAATAATTCCGAGCAAACAAAAGCCAGACGGCACAATTGATCCATTTTGTAAAACTTTGGATAATTGAGCTCGTAATGTTTGTAAGCCGCTTTTACAAAATCAGCAGCCGGTTCATCCGCATTTGCAGAATAGCCTGTTTCTCCGTTCAGGATCACCTTTCCGGAGCGAATTTTTGCATACGCTGTTATGTAATTGGGAGCTGCCATTAATTGCTTTCCGTATTTTTTTGAAACAGTACAGCTGCATTGCATCCGCCAAATCCGGCAGCTGTTTTCAGGCAATTGTTTATTGTTGCTGTTTGTGTATTTTTAATGATATTAATCGGCAGTGTAACGCCCAATTCCTTAAAATTATAAGTCCCGATCAGTGTGTTATTTTTCATGGAATGGATTCCCACGATTGCCTCGATGATGCCCGCTGCGCCCAATGTATGCCCGAAATAGCTTTTCAGGCTGTTCATCGGCACATCCTGTAATTTTGTTGTAGTGATGGCTTGTGCTTCCATTTCATCGTTGTAAAGCGTGGCTGTACCGTGCCCGGAGATGAAATCAATTTCCGATGGGTGTACATTGGCTTCTTTCAGCGTTTTTTCAATGGAAAGGATCAATCCGTCGCCGCTGCGGGACGGGCCCGAAATGTGGTTGGCATCGTTGGAACTGGCGCCGCCGGTAACAATAATGGATTGCTGTTGCTGTTTGTTGGTCAGCACCATCGTGCCGCAGGCTTCGCCCAAAGAAATTCCATCGCGGGAAGCGTCATAAGGTTTACAAACCTCGTTGCTTACGGCTTTGAAGGATTGAAAACCCGACACTACAAAGTGCGTCAAAATATCCGCGCCGGAAACCACAATGGTATCGTATTCGCTGCCTTCCAGCAGGCGTTTTCCCATGATGATGGCCAGCACGCCCGAAATACAGGCATTGGAAATGATCAATGGCTTGTTCGAATTTTTAAAATAGTCCGCAATTACATTCCCGGTTTCCCAGAGGAATAAGCGTTTTTTATCGAATTTATCCGCTTCGGCTTTTTGCAGCAGGTCGATGTTTCCTTTGGTACTGGAAAGGATGATCAATGTTTTCGGACTGGTAAGATCAATCGCCGGGTTTTGTTTTACTGCATCGCTGATGGATAAAATGAACAATTGTTCCAACCGCGTGTAAGGCTTAGTAACATTCAATTTGCCAAATTCGCGATTCAAACGGGCGGAGTCGATCGCAGCAGTGCAAACCGGTTCGCTGGAAAGCGCGCTTGTTTCGAAACGCTGAACACCGGTTTTCATTTGTTTGAGCTGCTCAAAATTCTCCGCACTGGTAAAGCCCAGCGGTGAAATAATATTATCAGCAATTATATGCGTTTTGTGGTTCATCAGCCTTTTTGCGGGTTCTGGACTAGGCCGTTTTCCTTTTTCCATTTTTCGAAAAAAGGAGGGATGGTGATGAATAATTCGTGTTCCATGTTGATGAACACTTGTGTGGATTCGCCTTTTGCAACGAGTTCCATATCCGAGGTGCGGTAAATTTTATACTTAAAAAGGATCTTGGCAGCAGGCGAATCAATGTAGGTGGTTTCGATAATTACGCTGTCGCCGTATTTCACCGTTTTTTTATAATCCACATTGATGTTTACCAGCGGTGTAGCCAGTTTGTGCTCGTAAATATCGAGGTAGCCGAGCTTATAATGTTTGCCGAATGCTTCGCGCCCGTCTTCAAAAAACTTAAGGTAATGCCCGTGCCATACAATACCCAGCGCATCCACCTCGCTGAAGCGTACGGAAACTTCCGTACGAAAGCTAAGCTGCTGAATGCGTTTTTTTTCCTGTTTGTAGTGTATTTCCATGGCTTTTTTTCCGGGCTGCTAAATTACCAAAATATACCCGGTTTATTGGTATAAACAAACACAAAAATGCTTTGTTTTTAAGGATTATTGTTTTTTTGTTTTGTTGAACAAAAATGCTCCTGATAGTGTAAAAATAAAGAAGAGCAGGAGTTTGAGCACATAAGGCAAAATAGCGGCAACTGTTCCGCCACCAATAAATAATTTATGAAAAGCGCTAAGCGCCCAGTAAAGCGGGGAGATCTCGGACAACATGCGCATGCTTTCGGGCATTACATACACCGGCACCCAAATGCCGCCAAGCGCTGCTAAAATTACAATGGAAACTGCACCGAATGTTGAAGATTGCTGGTGTGTACTGAATAGTGTCCCGACCAAAATTCCGTAGCCGGTTGCTGCTAATCCGCAGGAAATGGCTACGATTGCAATAGCGATCATGTTGTTACCAATTACCAGCGTGGGTAAGCCTAAGAGCGGCAATATGTAAATCCCGACCAGCAACATCAATACGCACTGGATCAGGCAAATAAAAAGGTAAGCGCTGATCTTACCCGCCATCACGGTAACGTAGGAACCCGGCATGGTGCGGATGCGGGTGTAGCTGCCGTCGTCGCGCTCCTTGATAATGCTGCCTGCCATGGAGATCACGATAAAAAACATCCCGAAAATGGTCCAGGCCGGAACGTTGTGCTGCACCGAATTTAGCTGCAGTGTTTCCTGCGGTGTTTCCACGGTGTTGATCTCTTTGAAACCAACCAGGTCGTCAATTTTAGTTTGCGTTTGCGCCGGTGCGGCATTG
Organism: Bacteroidota bacterium; assembly: GCA_025963715.1. Lineage (GTDB taxonomy): Bacteria > Bacteroidota > Bacteroidia > 2-12-FULL-35-15 > 2-12-FULL-35-15 > 2-12-FULL-35-15. The sequence goes on along the minus strand of JAOQAG010000002.1, from coordinate 18,627 downwards.
TCGTTTTTAGAAAGCTCTTTACTGAAATAATCCAGCAGGGTTTGGGTTTCCAGCTTGGATGTGAATTGATGTAAAGTACTTAATACAGAAGCTTTGAAGGATTTTTTTGTGTCCGGCGCAAAAAAGATTACAAGATTAAGATCTCCTGTAACAGTTGCTGTTGTTGCCGGAACGGAATCGGATAAACCAGCGGCGCTTAATTTTTTTGATACAAATTGATTCACTTTTGCATTCAGCAATTCCGTAGCGTTGGCCGGAATGATGATCCCAATCTCGTAATCGCCGCCTTTTACCAGTTTTTTTGCTGCTGCTTCGGATTGTTTTTGTTGGGTGATTTCAAATATTTTAGAAGTTTTTAATCCGTTTTCAATGGTTCTTCCTAATGTGCTGGTGTCGTTGTTTACCAATAACAGCGGGATCTTTAATTCCTGGTAATCGCGGAACGGTGCATCCTGGATGAGCGCCATGATGGTGATCATCGCCATCGGCATCAGGAATAAGATCGCGAGTCCGCCGCGGTCGCGCAGCAGGATCAGCAATTCTTTTCGTATGGTGGAGAGTAATCTTAGCACTCGTTTATATTGCTGCGCGCAGAACACACCCCTGGCCCCTCTCAAGAGGGGAATGCATCCTGCACAGTGAAAACAATTGATTCAACATATTAATTATAAATTCTTTAATATTTTATTTTAATCCTAAATCCCAATTCCTTAATATTTTTCTTAATCCCTGATCAGCAAATCCTAAATCCTAATCCCTTAATTTTTTTCCGGTTAATTTTAAAAACAATTGCTCCAGATTGGCGCTGTTATTTTCTGCAATCAATGCTTTCGGTTGGCCCGATGCGATGATGGTACCGGTATCGATGATCGCAATTTCGGAGCAGAGGTTTTCCGCTTCTTCCATCAAATGCGATGTGTAAACAATGGTGCAGCCTGCGCGATTGATCTCATGCAGATATTCGGTGATCACATTACGCGATTGTACATCCACGCCAACAGTAGGCTCATCTAAAAACAAAATCTCCGGTTGGTGCAAAATGCCCGCGATCAGGTTGATGCGGCGTTTCATTCCGCCCGAAAAATTTCCTACAAATTTGTGCGCGTTTTCAATTAAACCGAAATGTTCCAGTTGTTTGTTAATGTTTTCTTTCAGGGATTTGCCTTTCAAACCGTACATGTTGCCAATATATTGCAGGTTCTCAAATGCAGTAAGAGTAGGGTAGAGCGCAATGTCCTGCGGCACCACGCCAATCCTTTTTTTTATTTCTTCCAGCTGACTTTTTAATGATAATCCCAAAACGGAAACGTCCCCCTGTGTAGGGACGAGCAAGCCGCAAAGAATGGAAATGGTAGTGGTTTTTCCGGCACCGTTCGGGCCAAGAAGCCCATAAATAGCGCCTTTCGGAACATCAAAAGTAATGGAATCAACAGCAGGATGATCTGCGCCTTTGTATGTTTTAACTAAGCGGTTAACGTGAATAGCGGCATTAGCAGACATTACAGCGAATTACGGGAATTTAATTTTTTTTCAAAAAGATCTTCATTTCGCATTCAGCCACGGGCTCTCCGTTCATGGTTGATTTTGCGCTGATGAGCGTTACATCAAAAACGATCTGCTGAACGGTGATCTCCGTTCTTAATTCGGCCCCGACCGGCGGCAATTGGTGGATCACTAATTTTTTGATGGCGCCAATGTAGCCAACAGGCGGTTCGGTGATCTCGCCTTTTTTACACAGCAGGTACGCCATATAACCTGCGCGGATAGCAGCGGTTTGCGCAATGTTTTCGATAATGCCCGGCTCGCAGAAAAAACCGTTTTTGCAAAAGAGATTGCTTTCGAGTACGGACAATCCCGATACGGTTGTTCTATCGTCGTTGAACCACAATTTATCCACCATTTCGATGGGGTGTTTCTGTGGAATAAGCGCAGAAACTTCAGCACCTTCGAGTAATGGTTTTTGTAGTACTTCGGTCATGTTATACAACGGTTAATAATGCGTTAGCGTAAGAAAAACGGGCGCTTTCAGGAACGGAAAGCATAATTTTCTGTCCTTTTTTAAGTTTGCCTGAGTTCATTAATTCTTCCAATGCGATAAAAATAGAAGCGGAGCCAATGTTCCCAACCTGGGCTAGGTTTACAAACCATTTTTCCTGTGGCAGCTGTACACCGTACTTCGCCATTTCGTCGTCTACTTTTTTTCTGAAAAACTCGGAAGAGATATGCGGTAAAAACCAGTCGATGCTTTGCGGATCGAGCGTGTGTTTTTTTAATAATTCAATGTATTTTTTTGTTCCCAGCTGAGCAATGTTCTGATCGAGCAGGCGGGTATCCTGTTTCATGGCAAAAATGGATTTTTCAAGCCATTCTTTCGGCGTAAATTCACTCCAGCCGTGCAAATTACCTTCTGCATCTTTATCGGCACCCACGTACATGCAGGCTTCCGCTTCGTTTGCAAAGGAACAGATCTCGATCCATTCGATCTTTAAAGAAAGTTCGTCAGGATTTGGAGTATTGGTTAATAATGCAGCAGCTGCGCCATCGGAAAGCATCCAGCGCAGGAAATCTTTTTCAAAAGCCAGCATCGGGTCTTTTTCCAGTTCCTGCAATTTTTCTGCTTCTTCCTGGAAATTCTGGCTCGACATCCAAGTGGATAATTTTTCGGAACCGGTGGTTACCGCGTTATTGGAATTGCCTGTTTGTACAGACATGAAGGCATATTTAAGTGCGTTCATGCCCGAGCAGCAAGATCCTGAAAAGGTAATGGTTTCAATCGGGCGGGATTTTAGCAATCCGTGCACCATAATGCCATGTGCCGGTAAGATCTGGTCCGGAGAAGTAGTTCCGCTGGTAATCAGCTCAATATCATCCAGTTTAAAGCCGCCGGTGCATAATTTTTTGATCGCTTCCACAGTAAGTTCAGCGTTTGTATGTGTGCTGTTGCCTTGTTTGTCGCGGGAGTAGTAGCGTGTAGTAATTTTATTATTCCTTAAAACGATTGATTTTGAACGGGACTTTTTTCCACCAACGTATCCGAGGTATTCCTCCATCTCATCATTACTAACAGGCTCTCCGGGTAAATATTTTGTAATGCGGTTAATATAAACAGCTCTATCCATAGAATTTTTAAACGTTAATAGTTGGCGATCTTTATACAACAAAGATCACCGGTGTTTGTTCTTTTTACTCGTGCGAAACGCAAAATTACTCGAATTAATTAATTAATAGGAAACTGCGCTGTGTTTTTTTGTAAAATCTTACTCTTTACTGATGTACGTTTTTTTAGCGTAATGAGTTTTGTGAGTAGTAAATGACCTCTTTTTTCATTTTTTTAGAAGCGATCAGCGGAGCAAGTCGCGATGCAATAGTAATGATGGGCGAAAGAATAAGAATGGCGGTAGGCAGCACGATCCCGAAAATACGAACGCGTGTACGGCGGCTTTTGCTTCCGGATGCTCCTTTTTTAGAAATGTAATTGGCATAGAGCGGGAAGAGTACTTTTCCACGGCCTTCCATGATCATCAAATTGGGGCGGATCACTACGGCACCATCTTTAACTAATTCTTCCTGTAATGTATTATAATTATTTGATTTTAAGTGATCTATAAGTATATTTCCGTAAGAGGGAGCTTTCTCCAGATCGCTTTCTTTTACGCCGTATTTCGGGAAAATCCCCAGGAATTTATCTTTTACACCTCCCAGCACAAATGCCAGCACGGTGATCAAGCTGATCAAATTCGGTGATTTATCCACGAAGGTGATGTTGCCTACCAGGTTTGCATTCAGCTCCAGCAGCTTTTTCTTCATTTTCTCCTGCCCGTTCAGCCACATGTTGCGGCAGGCGATCACGGTTACTACCGGTTTTCCGTTTAGCAACACTTTTGCATCCCCGCTCATTAAAAACGAGTTGATGGGAACGCAAACCGACAGGAACCAGGGCTGGTAAGCAACTACTACTAAATCATAATCCTTGTGCAGGTCGGCAGAGAAAGGCTCCAGCTCGCAGGGAATGGCGTGTACATTTTCGGGAAAAACATCAAAAAATTCCATGTAGCTCCATGGATACGGATAGGCTTTTTTGGGTTTTACCAGTTCGTAGTGGAGATTCACTCCGGGATCATTTTCAAGAGGTTTTAATGTGGCTTTAAGAGCACTGCTCAATTGACCCGTTTGCGTGAAATAAACTACCAGTACATTTTTCATAGATGACAAAAATAAGAAAAAATAAAGCGTTAAAATAAAAGAAGCCCATCGCAGGACGAGCTTCTCTCAATAAATACAAAAAAATAACTATTTGTTCTTGGCCTGGGTAGTTTCCTGGTCAAACATAATGGTAAGCGTTTGCGGAAGCATTTTATCGGGTGTAATTTCCTTAAATGCATCGCGCCAGATGATCGTCATTTCGTCTTTTTGCATATCGCCTGATGTTGAAGGAACATCTTTCCATGCCACTGGAAAATCAGCGGTTTGTCCTTTTGCAAATACGATCGGTTTTTTATCGGAGTGATAATTGGCGTATTCCTTACCATCCGCCATTTTCATAGCCACTTTATTCGGTTCAAAAACGCCGATCTTATCACCTACATAATTTGCTGTAAATGTAGCATCAGTACGGGCTGTTGTTTTTTTATTCTTTACAAGTGAAATGTTAAATCCGCCTGCTTTGATGTCGTTTTGAGCCGGTGGCAATTTAAAATCCGGCGTGTTCACGCTTTTTACGTCGGTGGAGAAGGTGTATAATCCCGACATGACCACATCAAATTTATCGGTTGTCATGTAATCCGGGCCTTTTAAATCAATGGTTTGGGATTCGTCGTCGTTCGGCCGGATGATCATCCATTTTTCATCGGGATTGTAGTTTTTACCACCGATCTTGAAAACACTTTCGGATGGTTTGTACACAATGTACTTATTTGTTTTGTTAAAGATGTGCAGCCTGAATTTTAAACCGGCCGGTGTGGAAACCGCACCGTTTACCACGATCTTGATATCGCTGGTTTCAATGGTCAGGTCTTTGTAAAAAATGCGTTTGTAGGTTTGTGCTGTTGTTACACTTACAAATGCAATAAGTGCTACTAATGCTAATGAAATTTTTTTCATAGGAATTAAGTTTTTGTTTTTTGATGTTAATACCAAATACAGAACCAAAATTACTACATAATCGCATGTGAATGCAAAGAAGTAAAACTTTAAGGAAAATGTTATTTATTAACTGTGGAATTATTTTTTTTGTTCGTCATCCCGGGCTTGACCCGGGATGACAGGCTTTTTTATGGATTACCATCTTGATAATAAAATTTGGTAATAAATAAAAAACGGGATGCAATATTTAAACTGCATCCCGTTTGAAATAAAATTCAGATACTTTATTTCCCTTTTGCGTTGCTCATTGCTTCGTCAAATTCAAAAGCCAGTGTTTCCGGTTTGATCTTTTCCAGTGTTGTTTCTGTAAACATTTCATTGAATTTTACCAGCATGTCTACTTTCTGCATGTCCATTGCTTTTCCGCCTTCCATGCGGTTCCAGTTAAGTGTAACCGATTCGGTTTGTCCTTTTTTGATGAGCAGTACCGGGCCCGATTTTGCAAGTAAGCCTGTGGCAGGTACTGATGCGTATTCTTTTCCGTCAGGCATCATTACGCTTGATTTATCAGGAAATATAACCGCAACTTTATCACCGGTATAGGTAATGTCAAATTTTAAATTGGTGGCATCGCTTTGTTTGTAAAGCTTGCTCATTTTTACAGTAAAAGGTCCGGTTGTAAAATCGTTTTTTGCTACCGGTAATTTATAATCCGGTGTTGCAATTCCTTTTGCAGTGGTAGAAACTTTGTACACGCCGTCCAGTGTAAATGTGTAACTCTTCACGCTGTTGTAACCGGCGCCTTTTAAATTAATAATGCGAAAATCCGATTCGTTAGGCGAAATGATCAGCCATTTTTCTTCTGCTTTCACATCTTTTCCATTGATCGTAAATTTACTTTCTTCCGGTTTAAAGATCAGGAAATCATTGGTTTTGTTAGTGATCTTCAATTTGAATTTTGTTTCGCCATCGGTAGAAACCGCATTGTCAACAGTAATTTTAATATCGCCGTTCTCCACGGTCATGTCTTTGTAATACAGCTTCGAATATTTTTGTTCTTTTTGGGCTATTGCCGTGCTCAGCGTACATACCGCGATCACTGCCAGGATTAATTTTTTCATAGTGTTTTTTTTAGTGGATTTAAATGTTGTGATTGATCTTAAAAACGTTTTTGTGATCAATCGTAAGCAAAGCTAATACCATTGGATAAAAGCACATCCGGCATATAGCAGCGAATGCACTAATTACCAGCAATTAAAAAATAATGAAATCATGGAAATGCTGAAAATACAGGGTTCTCCGTTTTTTTCTTGTGAATTCACAAGAAATGGATGCTAGCCCAACTTTAATTTTTTCAGCTTTTGAAATGCCTGTTTTTCAATATCAGAGATCTCTACCAGGATGTCCGCGCAAATTTCAAAATCCTTTTGCTCGTTGTCTACACGACCTTTGTAAATGCGACCCATCTGTATGGCACTTGCACGCCACAGGTCACCGGCTTTTGTAAAATCCTGTGAAATATTCAGCAGCTCATCATTGGGAAGATAGGCGTGGGCCTGTTCCAAAAATGCAGCATATAAAAAGCGAAATCCGCCGCCGCCGGTACCAATCTCTTCCTGCATCCTCACTACTTGCCCCAGGTACAAGCCAGCTTTGCGCGGCCCTAATTTATCGCGCCATTTGCGGATCTGTTTGGAAGTATATTTAATTCCGGCTACACCGCCAATGTTTCCGGGAATGTGCAGCATTTCGCGGGCACTTCTTTTTATGCCTTTGATAATGCCTTTTTTGACCATGTCTTCCGTAACAATGCCTACTTTCTCCGGAAAATAAACATGTCCGTGCGGTGCCAGCGGTCCTTTTGCAAAGCGCACTTTCAGCATGTCTTCTTCGGAAATGGTGGTTACCGTTTCCATCACCGGATCGCTGATCAGGTAATGACCGTTCTCTTTGCCATACACAATTAAATTATGTGCATTAAAGTGAAAGCGGTATTCCGGTGGAAAATAGGGGAGGTTGAACACGCCTACCTGGCAGCCAACAGGCACGCCTTCCATTATTTTATCGTCCAGATATTTTTGCGCTTTCATTTCATCCCTGAATTTCTGACGGTGAACTTTCACACCCAGCGATTTGCAGGTACGGCTGAAGATCCAGCCGGGCATACTTCTATAAGTAATCGCCGGTCCGTTGCTGATGGTTAAAAATGGAATGTGTAAATAAAAAATGCCCGAACCCATTCCAAAAGCCAAAGGCTCCGTCATAAAATCCAGGCCGTGATACCGTAGTAAACTTGCAGCCACTCCATTTTCGCAATGGGCGCTTTGCATGTGTTCAAATGCTTCGTTCTTCAATTTATTCTCCTTTAAAATTTTTCAGTTCGTCAATACTTATATTAAATGCCTGCGCATAAATGTCCAGTTTTTTTTCACTCAGCGATTTAAATACCGATGGTTTCATGTGGCGTTTGATCGTAAATCCCCAAAAGCCGGTGTAACCCGATAATACAATGACATCCATGATGCGCAATTCCATGAAATAACAGATCGGGCTTTTTTCACCGTTCTTAACAGCCAGGCGTGCTTCTTCCACGCGTTCCCTGATATCGTCCCATGCATTGTCGAGTGCATCTTTTTTTACTTCCCAACCGGTGCTTAAATCGGTGGTGTATTTGCCTTCTTTGTCTTTTACGTACATCAATTCGCGGGTCATCGATGCCAGTGCACTTTTATCCTGTGGAAGTTCTTCTTTTTTCATTTGACCTTATTTTAATTCATCAATCAGATGAAAGCTTTGTTTCTCAATTATTGTTATCCATGTTTGATACACGTTTTCTGCGTTCGCGGCCGATGTAAATGCACGCTCGGTTAACTGCATTGTATCTTCTGCAGAAGCGTTGCACCATGTAGTGCAGATCAGCTCAAGATCCTGCGTAAGCGTATGTGTTTGCATGCGTGTACGCGCTGCCAGTGCGGCGCCTGACGAAAGCTGTGTTTGAAATTGTTTTGCTTCTGCAAACACAGTATCCAGTAATTTTTTATCAAACCCGCCCACATACGCAACCGCAATGCCTACACCGCGCCATAAATCAGCGTGCCGGGCAGGCGCAAATTTAGCGATCGCTTCACTGATTTTTACCGGTGCTTCTAAATAATTGTACCACATGCTGCGGCCGATTCCCTGGTCGTAGGATTGCAGCGCAGCACCGGAAATGTTTTCGGGAGTGTATGGATTTTTTACACGCTGGCGGTGGCGCAGCATACCGTCGTAATACCCCATGCCATCGAGCACACGGTAACGCTGTATTTTATCCAACAGATTAAACCATGGAAGCGGGGAGTGATTCTGTTGCGCCAATGCCCAGCCCAGGCCAATGTGTATGGATAATGAATGATGATCCTCTACCGTAGTTAAAAATAATTTCCAGCGGTCCAATGTTTTGTTATCTGCCAGGTCTTTCAATGCAAAAGTCATTGCCACGGCTTCATACGCCACGGAGCTAAACTCTTTCTCCAGTCCGGAAAGGTAAGTCAATACGTCAGTAAGATCCGCTTTTTCTTCCGCCATTAATTTTGCGTCCTGAAAAAGGGTTTTCACCTGTGTGATTTTAAGCGCTATCAGCGAAGTGGAATCCATTAAACGGCAGCTTTGTGTGTTGCTTTTTCATAAAACCACATTGTTTCCACATCCTTCGTTACTGCAGGATCGGGCATTAATGCTTTGTCGCTGGTGGTATCTACTTCTTCCGTAAGGCTAATGGTGTATGGATTTACGGGCATGTTAAACGGCGTTCCTTTAACCTGGTGGCTAACATGGCGAAAAATTTCCGCTGCAATATTTTCCAGTCGTTTCATATTGAGATTGATCTGCTCCAGCAACTTTTTAGTGCCGTGCTGCACTTCAATTCCTTCCTGAAAATCGCGCATGTATTGCAAATCAAACGGATCGATGTAACGGTTGGAGAAGGTGGCATGTTCATGCGGCTGCCATTGCAAAAATAAATCCTGCATGCGTTTGTTCAGCTCCTGAAATTTAATGCCAATGCCGTTCTCTGACATGAATAATTCTTTTAATACTTTGAGATCGGTAAAACCTTTGTTGGTAAACAGCAGGCAGGGAACCGACCAGTAAATGGCCCAATCCCAGAAAATTTTGACCACCATAATCTGGGTGTTCCCCATCAATTTATATTTATCCTGGTAGATCGGCAGCCAGCTGTCGAACCACGATAAGTGCGTGCGTTCATAAATTTCGGTACGCATGGCAATGTCTTCACCCGCCACATCGCGCAGGATCAGGTCGGATAACCAGGTATTGTTGAGTGCGATAAAATCGCTGCCGGGTGAATAGAACGGATCAAGGAAGGCGCCTGCTTCGCCGGTAACGGCCCAGCGTTCGCTTGAATAAATGCGCCCGCTGTTGTGTGCGAAATGTTTTAAGATCCGGAAATCCATCAGATCTTCTTTAGGCGGACATACTTTTGTAGCGGCCAATGGTTCGTGCTTTTTGATCCATTCCACCGCTTTTTCGTACGTGTTAATGGTATTGAACGGATGGATGTCTTCATCTGCCACAATCCCGATGCTGGTATTTTTTGAGCCCAACGGAATTACCCACAGCCAGTATCCTTTGTCCATGAAATGCACGGTACTCAGGTAACGCAGCTTTGGCGCAAGGAAGGATTGCCATTCTTTATTATCGCTCCATTCATCAATATCCACCACACCTTTTACGCGGTACCAAACGGCATTTACATTGTGCGGCGCTTCTTTTTCAAATTTTAATTTGCGTTTCAATAGGCTGAACCGACTGGTTGCATCCACCACCCAACGTGCTGTCAATATTTTTTCTTCGCCGTTGTGATTAAAGATCACGCTATGGCCTTCGGGTGAAAAAACAACATCTTTTACACGCGCACCCAGCATAAATTCGGTGCCTAATTCTTTTGTATGTTTTTCAAGATAATTTTCAAATGTACCGCGATCCAGCTGATGGCTTGGTGTGGGTAATTTTAAACGCGGGCCTAATTCCACACGGTTGGAAATATCACTTTTGTTTTCCGATTTAAAGAAAAAGCGGAGACCGTGTTTTGGTAGTTCAAATTCTTCGAGGTAATTTTTTAAGCCCAGCACTTCACGGAAGTAATGTGTGGCCAGCTCCACAGTAGATTCGCCCACTTTGTGTGCTGCAGTAGGAGCAATGGTGTCGCGGTATTCCATGATGAGGATGGAAAGATCCGGGTTGGCTTTTTTCAATTGAATGGAAAGCGTAAGTCCGGCCAGGCCGCCACCTGCAATAATCACATCATACTGTTTCTGCATTCGCTGGTTGTTTTAGTTATTTACAAAAATACGAAAAATAGGGGAGTACCGGTTTCCAAAAAATAGCATTCCTTACTTTACGGATAACGAACAGGAACGAAATTGCGGATCTGTGTATGGGTAGGCGCTAGGCTCTGCCTAGTGACAGTGGAATGTCACTAGGCAGAGCCTAGCGCCTACTGAAACCGGAATGACAATACGTGTAATAAAAGTCTCAATGATTGAATTAAAAAGTATTGCTTATTATTTTATACATTTGTAAGAGTAATTAATTTCTCTCGTCATGAAAAAACTGATCCCGTTTTTTGCCGTTTTTATTTTATTCTCCAATTGTTCTAAAAAACCAACAGGGGAGCCGGGTCCGAACGAGATCTGGCTGGAATACCAGGCGTTTCATCCATCGCAGCGTTCCATAGCGGTAGGAACTACCATTACTTTTACGAATAAAGATAATGCCGACCATACGGCAACGAGCACCGGGCATTTTGACAGTGGCCGCATCCGTTCGGGCAATACATATACGTACACATTTAACACGGCAGGTGTTTATTATTTTTTCTGTAATTACCACGCCAATAATTCTTCGGAGCAGGGTGCTATCAGAGTTCAGTAGACAATAGGCAGTTGGCAGTAGACAAGGACGTACTGTGTGTGGAAAAGAATTAAGACGCAAGAACCAGGAATCAAGTTTGCTAAGCGCTTATAAAAAATAAAAAAGCGATAAGATCATTTTTTATCGCTTTTGCATTTCTGATTGTTATCTGTTTTTTATTTTTATACACAGTACTTCATTTGTCTACTGCAATTTGTCTATTTCTTTTTTTGTTTTTCCACACACAGTACATAAATTGTCTATTGCCTACTGTCTATTGCCAACTTCCTTATTCCTGTTCTTTCCAGAATGAATAATAATTAAACCATTGCTCGGGATAACGGAGCACCATTTTTTCTACTTCCACTAAATATTTTTGTAATAATTCCTGTACAGCAAGTTCGGTTTGTTTTGGATCGCGGGAACGTTTTACCATGATGGGGTCCGATGCAAAAAAATGATAATGTGTGCTGGTTTCTTTTACGGCAAATACAACGGAAAGCGGCACGCCAAATTTTGCTGCCATGATAAAAGGTCCGGCAGGAAACTTTGCGGTTTTGCCTAAAAAATTTGCTTCCAGCGTTTGCACGCCATCCCGGAAACGGTCACCGTGCATTACTACTAATTCGTTGTTACTGAATGCATTGTGCAGTTCAATTAAATGTCCCATTTCGCCATCTTTGATCGCGATGATCTTCACATTTTTCTTTTTCTGAACACCATCCATGTATTGTTTCAGGTTGGCGCTTTCATTTTCGTACATCAGGATGTTGAAGGTGGTATTGAGGCGGTTGAGCAATTGTCCGGCAATTTCCCAGTTACCGATGTGGGCGCTGATGAGAATGCCGCCTTTCCCCATTTCTGCGATCTTATCGAGGTTGGTGCCGCCATCGTGATTGATGGTAAATTTGGTTTTTACACCGGCCAGCAAGGCCACTTTATCAAGAATGGTTTGCCCGAAAATGTAGTAATTCTTGTAAATTTTTAAATAAGCGGTGGTCCGCTTGTATTTCAACACATCGTGAAAAAAGTAGTAGATGCTTTTGTTGGATTTACGGGCAAACAGAAAATAATAAAGGGCTACAAACCTTAGTACAATGTACGCCAGCTTTAGCCCTAAATGATTAAGTATGAATACAAATATTTTATGGCCGAGTACCGTTCCTCTCGATTTTCCTTCCCACTTTGCCATTGTCTTAGTAATTAGTCGTTAGTGATTAGTAATTAGGGTGGTTTTAATTTAGCCTGTGATCTTAAATTAATAATTTATCCCTGTTGCTTTCCCTATTGCCTGATCGCTGTTTACTCTTTTACTTTATGCAGTTGCTTTTTCTGCTACTTTACGGTTCACGTAATCGTAAAAATCCTGGAATGTATGAATGTTGATAAAGTCTTCTGCAACCACTTTAAATCCAAAATTACTTTCAATGATTACTACTAAATCTACATAGTCCAGGCTGTCTAATTCTAATGTTTCGCGCAGGTTGGAAGTAGGGATAATTTTTTCCGCATCTACTTCAAACTCTTCCACTAAAAATTCATTGATCTTTGCAATAATTTCTTCTTGTGTCATTTGAGTAATTGGTATTATATAGTTTGTTTTTATTTGATTTTTTTAATGATCAGTGAGGAGTTGGTGCCGCCAAATCCAAAAGAGTTCGACAAAAATACGTCAATGTTCTTTTCTGTTGTTTTTGTTACAATGTTTAGTTTTGCAGATGCTTCATCCGGATTTTCAAAATTGATGTTTGGCGCCACAAAGTTGTTTTGCATCATCAGTGTTGAATATACGATCTCGCTTGCGCCTGCCATCCAGCACTCGTGCCCGGTCATGGATTTTGTGGAGCTGATCATTGGTTTGCTTTGTCCGAATACGGCGTCAATGGCTTGTGCTTCCGCGAAATCTCCACCCGGAGTGGAAGTTGCGTGCGCATTGATGTAATCAATATCCGATGCTTTTAAGCCTGCACCTTCCAGCGCCATGTTGAGTGAGCGCATTTGCCCGTCCACGCTGGAGTTGGAAATATGCTCACCATTCGATGAAAATCCGTATCCTACAACTTCTGCAAGGATAGGAGCACCGCGCTCCATCGCACTTTCGTAGCTTTCGAGGATAACCGTTGCTGCACCGCCGCTCGGAATCAAACCATCACGGTCTTTATCAAACGGACGTGATGCTTTTGTTGGATCATTCTCACGGATGGAAAATGCGCTTAATCCGTCGAAACTGCCAAATGCAAAAGGGTTTACCTCTTGTGCACCGCCGCAGATAATGTGTTTTTGCAATCCCCATTTGATCATTAAATAGCCCAGGCCAATTGCATGAGAGCCGCTTGCACAAGCTGCACTGATGGTAAAGTTGATGCCTTTTAATTTAAAAATAGTGGAAAGGTTCATGGTAACGGTACAGTTCATCGATTGAAAGATGGAACCGGAACCCAATAATGTTGTATCTTTTTTTAACCTGATCGTGTCGATCGCTTCGCTTACTGCTTTGGCGGAGCTGTCATTCCCGTAAAGGATCCCAACTTCGTTTTTCTCCACCCAGCTCATGTCCATTTTCGCATTTTTCATGGCTTCCAGTGTGGCCATGTATGCATATTCCGCTTCTTCGGATAATCCAACGCGTGCTCTTCTGTCTAAAATTCCTTTTAATTCAGGGCGTTGCACAATCCCGGTAAGGCCCGAACGGTATCCCCAGGCTTTACGCTCCATGTCCATCCCGATCCCGGATTTGCCGGTATAAAGCGATTCTTTCACTTCATCCAGGTTTTTACCCAGGCAGCTCCAGATCCCTAATCCTGTTATGACAACTCTGTTATTCATTTAATTTTTATATTCAATTAAACCTTTTTTTGAAAAGGAGGTCAAATTTAGTCAATTTTTTTGAATGTATCTACATACATTTTTTAACAATCTAGCTGTACAAGCCGCCGTTAATAGAAAGTACCTGCCCGGTAATGTAAGTTGCCTTGTCGGACGCTAAAAAGGAAACAGCATCCGCCACTTCTTCCGCAGTACCAAAACGATTCATCGGGATCAATTGTTTGAAATCCTTTTCATTGATGCCTTCCGTCATGTCGGTTTTGATAAAACCCGGCGCCACGCAGTTTGCCGTGATGCCGCGACGGCCAACTTCCTGAGACAATGCTTTTGTAGCACCGATCACACCTGCTTTTGCGGCAGAATAATTGGTTTGTCCCGGTAAACCTTTTAATCCCGATAAAGAAACCACATTCACAATACGGCCGTATTTTTTCACCAGCATTCCTTTGATCAGGATGCGGGTAACGTTGTAAAATCCACCCAGGCCAATTCCCAGAACGGTGTTCCATTCTTCGTTGCTCATCCACATCAGTAATTGATCTTTGCGGATCCCGGCGTTGTTTACCAGGATTTCGATGGTTTTGTCCGGGTTTTTTTCGATCCAGCCATTCAATGCCGCATCCACTTCTGCCTGGTTGGAAACATCAAATTTCATGATCTCGCCATCGCCACCTTTTTCACGAACCAGTGCCAGTGTTTTTTCTGCTTCGTCCTGTTTTGATGTATAATTGATGATCACATAATGACCAGCTTCACCAAACTGTGCACAAATCGCGCGTCCGATTCCTCTTGATCCTCCTGTTACTAATGCGTATCTCATAGTATGTAGTAGTTAGTCTTTTGTCGTTAGTAGTTTAGTTGACGGTTTTCTTAAAGCAAATCCATAAGCTCAAGTTTGTTTTTTCTTTTTGTCTACTGCCAACTGTTTATTTCTTTTTTATTGCGTACTGCCAATTGTCTGTTGCATTTATGTTATGCGATCAATGCCGGATTATTATTTTGCAAATGGAATTTTACTTTTTCCAGTTTTTTATACAAAATGGTATCGTCTTCAAAACGCGGTACGATCAGGCGAACCTGGTCGTAGATGTTTTGAGAAGCACCGGATAATTTCCCGTCAAATTTTAATGCATCCACAGCTTGTGCGGCGCTTAATAATTCAATTGCCAATACCTGGTACGCATTTTCCATCACTTTTGCAGTGATCAAAGCTGCGTTGGTTCCCATGCTCACAATGTCCTGATTGTCGTTGTTATTCGGGATGCTGTGAATGTACATTGGGTTGGAAAGCATCTGGTTTTCGGCAGTGGTGGACGTTGCCGTGAATTGTGCCGCCTGCATTCCTAAATTCAATCCCAGTGTTCCAAGATTCACGAACGGAGGTAGTTTCCCATTCAATTTTTCATTCATTAAAAAATTCAATTGACGCTCTGCAAGCATCGTCAGCTTGGTAATCGCGATCTTTAATTTATCCATTTCCAGCGCCACATAATCGCCATGGAAATTTCCACCGTGAAAAATATTGTTGTTTGCTTTGTCAACGATTGGGTTGTCGTTTACGGAGTTCACTTCGTTTTCGAGAACGGTTTGTGTATACAAAATAGTGTCGTACACCGGGCCTAAAATCTGTGGAATGCAGCGGATAGAGTAGTATTCCTGCACTTTATCCTTGAACACTTCTACGTTTTCGTATTGTTTGCCATCGAATAAATATTCTTCGCGCTTGCGGATGAGCTTGCTGTCGCCCATGGCCACGTTCATGGCATGTGCGATCAAACGCTGGCCGATGTGTGGTTTTACGCTGTTTAATTGTTCCGAAAAATGGTCGCTGTAGGATTCCACCATTTCGATGATCATGTTGGAAGAAAGCAGGCTCCAGTTGATCACTTGTTTTGCATGGAGTAAATTTACCATGCCAATGCCTGTCATCACGGAAGTGCCGTTGATCAATGCCAGCGCTTCACGCAGATGAACAGTGATTGGTTTGAGGCCAAGCTCTTTATAAACGTCTTCGGTAGGGCGTAATTCGCCTTTGTAGGTTACTTCGCCTTCGCCGATCAGGTTGAGCGCCAAATGGGCCAATTGAACCAGGTCGCCGCTGGCACCCACACCACCGTGTTCAAAAATTTGCGGATATACTTCGTTATTGATCAGGTCTTTCAGCAGCAGCACCACTTCGAAATGAATGCCGGAAAATCCCTGCATCAGGGAACTGAGGCGGCAGATCATGGCGGATTTTACATGAATATCCGACAGGCGGTTTCCTGCGCCGGTGCAGTGGCTGCGAATGAGGTTGTATTGAAGCTCGAGCTGATGATCTTCAGTAATTTTGTATTGTGCCATCGGGCCAAAACCCGTGTTAATACCATAGATGAGCTTATCTTTTGAAAATGATTTTAAAAATTCATGGCTTTCTTTCACTTTCGTGAGAGCTGCCGGGTCAAGATCAATTTTTTCAGCGGTGTAAAGTATCTTGTAAAAGTCGCTTGCTGTGAGTGGTTGTTTTCCTACGTAAATCATAATCTGAATTAAATCAATCTGTGCTTCCTTTGCGGTGCACAAAAATAGTTTCTTTACCCTGTAATAAAAATAATTAGTAAGTTTTCTAAAAAAACGCAAAAATAGGCCTTTCTTGCTTATTATACAAAGTTTATGGTTACGAATAACGAATAAATATAAACGTACGGATAGCGAACAGGAACGAATATTACAAATCTGTGTTTAAAAAATACTACAAAAGGTGTAGAGAAAAAAGCAGACAAATGGACGTATTGTGTGAAAAACAAAAAAATCCACCACATAAGGCACAAAAGAAAACATAAGGTTAGATCCGCCATACCAAAGTGCTTGTCGAGCTAGCTTTTACACTTCGCCTTTTGTTTTTCTTTTGTTTCTTTTGCGGTTAAAATTTACGCTACGCCTTATGTGTTCCTTTGTGCCTTATGTGGTAGAAAAATTTGCAGTCAGCGCTTGCCAAAGGCGAGCCATCTTAAATTCTTTGTTCGCCATACAAATTATTCAATTATTTTTGGGAGGATTATGATCACTGAAAATAATAAGAAATGCGCTGTTATCGGTGCCGGGGTTTCCGGTCTGGCTGCTGCGATCCGTATGCGTAACAAGGGATATGCGGTTACTGTGTACGAAGCTAATGCATTTGCAGGCGGAAAATTATCGTCGGAAAGCTGCAAAGGATACCGTTTTGATATGGGGCCCTCGGTTTTTACCATGCCGCAGTATGTGGATGAATTGTTTGTACTGTCCGGCAAAAATCCAAAAGAGTATTTTAATTACATACAGCTGGATCCGGTTTACCGCTATTTTTTTGAAGATGGCACCCGCGTGGATTCCTATCATGGGAAAGAAGCATACGCTGCGGAAATGTCGAAAATAATGGGCGATAGCAAGGAGCGGATTTTAAAATACCTGGATCATACGGAATATGTATATCATTTAACGGCGGATGTTTTTTTGCACAATTCGTTGCACAAACTGCGTAATTTTTTTACGAAGAATGTATTGAAAGGGCTGCTGAATTTCGGAAAGATTGGTGCGTTTGAAACGATGAATGAAGCAAATGAAAAGGCATTTACGGATAAAAAATTAGTGCAGATCTTTAACCGTTATTCTACTTACAACGGCTCCAGTCCATACCTGGCACCGGCTACGCTCAATGTGATCCCGCACCTGGAGATCATGGAAGGCGCCTATTATCCGGAAGGCGGTATGGTGGCGATCACGGAAGCGCTGCTGAAACTTGGGAAAGACCTTGGAATTACGTATCGTTTTTCTACACCGGTGCGGCAGATTATGACCGAACGAAAAAAAGTTACAGGCGTTAAAACCGATGCTGGCATTGATCATTACGATGTGGTGATCAGTAACATGGATATTTACAACAGTTACCTGAAGCTGATGCCGGATGTAAAAAAGCCGGAAAAAACATTGCGGCAGCCTAAATCCAGCTCTGCGGTGATCTTTTACTGGGGCATTAAAAAAGAATTTAAGGAACTGGGATTACATAATATTTTATTCAGTGAAAATTATCCGGAAGAATTCAATACGATCTTTGAGAAAAAATCGATTTACAGCGATCCTACAATCTATATTAACATCACATCGAAACACACGCCGGGAGATGCTCCTGCCGGTTGTGAAAATTGGTTTACAATGATCAATGTGCCGAATAACAGCGGACAGGATTGGGATGCATTGGTTGTGGAAGCACGCAAAAACATGATCAAAAAACTGAACCGCGTTTTGAAAACGGATGTTGAACAATACATTGATTGCGAAATGATCCTTGATCCTCGTGTGGTGGAAGCGCGTACTTCCAGTGCTTTTGGTGCCATCTATGGAAATGCTTCCAATAATAAATTTGCAGCATTTTTGCGGCATGCCAATTTTTCGAAAGAAATCAGGAACCTGTATTTCTGCGGTGGCAGCGTGCATCCGGGGCCGAGCATTCCGTTGTGTTTATTGAGTGCTAAAATTACAACGGGTTTGATAAAATAAATCCGGTGTATGTTGCCACAGCCCCGATAGCTATCGGGACGCAGATTAGAAAGGTGAAAAAGGAATTACACCAATTATTAAAATCGCTTTGCGATTTTAATCTGTATAATAATTTTTGGTTATGTTGTAGTAAAATGTTGTTTTTTTACAATGTTCACAAATAATACTGTCATCCCGGGCTTGACCCGGGATCTGTTAAATACTTGCAGCGCCTACACAGTTCTTAATTGGCAGATCCCGGGTCAAGCCCGGGATGACAGCTGAAGAAAGTATTTCTGTTTCCATAAACAA
>JAOQAG010000049.1 GCA_025963715.1 Bacteroidota bacterium | reverse complement strand
CCATTACGGTATCAACAGCAGGAACATACACCGTTACAGCTACCAACAGTTGCGGATCGGCGCAAGCCACACAAACGATAAACACCACAACCGGCCCGGTAGCGAACATCAACAGCGCTGCCACCAGCTTTTGCGCGGGAAGCAATTTGGTATTGCATGCAACAGGCAGCGGAAGCTACAGCTGGACGAGCGGTTCAACCAACGATTCATTAGTAGTTACAAGCGGCGGAACATACATTGTAACATCTACCACCACCTGCGGTACAGCTAGTGATACTATTACCATCACACAAAATCCATTGCCGGTTGCCCTGATCACTCCGGCAGGAAGCACTACTATCTGCGCAGGCAATTCGGTTGTATTAAACGGTTCGGGCGGAACAAGCTATGTATGGCTGCCAACGGGCGCTTCTACAAATTCTATTTCGGCTGCAACTGCAGGAACGTATACGCTCACGGCGATCAATGCCTGCGGAGTAGATACTGCTACCAGTACTGTTACCATTATCAATGCGCCGGTTGCAACTATTACTCCCGCAAGCGCCACCACTATTTGTGCAGGCAGCAGCGTAATGCTCAACGCCAGCGGCGGCGGTACTTATACATGGTCCACCGGGCAAACCGGGAATTCGATCAGTGCATCCAACTCAGGTACATACATTGTAACGGCCACTAATACCTGCGGCAGCAGCAGCGTCAGCATTACCGTAACGGTGGATTCGGTAACGGCTTTATTTACCGCAAGCCCCACCAGCGGTGTGTATCCGCTGCCGGTAAATTTTAGTAATAACAGCTCCGCTTCCGCGATTGCTTATGCATGGGATTTTGGCGATAACGCCACCAGCGCAGTGACTACACCCAATCATACCTATCAAACCCCGGGAGCATACATGGTAATGCTTACAGCGGTTAATGCCAACGGTTGCACCGATACGTACATGCTCACGATCACGGTATTGGAAAACCCATCCATCCTGCAAATCCCGAATGTATTTACACCTAACAACGATGGCGAAAACGACCTGTTTAAAGTTACAAGCGAAGGCATTGTTGAATTTTCCTGCGCGGTATTTGATCGCTGGGGAATTAAAATGGCGGAGCTTTCTGCCGTAAACCAGGGCTGGGATGGCCGCACTTCCGCCGGTGAACCTGCAAGCGATGGTACCTATTATTATGTGCTGAAAGCAAAAGGTGCCGAAGGAAAAGAATATGATGAAAAAGGGTTTATTCAGTTGATTAGGAAGTAAGAGAATACTTTTTTGATAAAACTCCCAAACGGATTATGTTTGGGAGTTTTTTATTTTAACGACCGGAATGATTAAGGATTTAGAGATTAAGGAATTAGGATTTTGCTAAGCCTATGCTAAGCATCTTAATGCCAAATCATTCTTATAAAAAAATAAAATTAGTTGTCCTACTCATTCCGCTACTCTTTTTGTCCTGTTCAGCAATACCGGTAATGAGCGTGAGAAGAATTAAATTTTCGGAGCGACCAACCGCATACGCGAAATTATCCGGGGTTGGTTCTTCGCGCCAGCAGAAGAAGCAAATTGCATTACAGGACGAAAAAGGTTTTTGTTACTTTTTGGCTCCAAAAAGTAAAAAGATAAATGTGTATCCAATTACAAATCCTTGCGAAGTATTAAAAGAAGTGTGCGGACATTTAAAACTCGAAATGTAAAACCCACATAGGCGCTAGGCTCCGCCTTTGACAAAAAGTGCAGCGTCATTAGGCAGAGCCTAGCGCCTACGACATCCTGCAACAGATCAAAATCCTGCTCCTAAATTCTCTTTTCCCTTCCGGTAAAACCCTACCTAAAAATCATGTTTTTTATATAATTAAAATTAGTTGTCGTACTCATTCCGCTACTCTTTTTGTCCTGTTCAGCAATACTGGTAATGAGCGTGAGAAAAATCAAATTTTCGAAGCGGCCAATAGCATACGCGAAATTATCCGGGCTTGGTTCTTCGCGCCAGCAGAAGAAACAAATTGCATTACAGGACGATCCCGCACGTGCGGGATTGTTACTTTTTGCCCACCCGACTGAACGAAATTTTCAATCGTTCGGGCGGGGCTCTAAAAAGTAAAAAGATACATTTTATTGTTGTCACTAAACAGAACCTGGCATCTACCAGATTGTTATTACCCCTTTCCAAGAACAAAAAAACCTTGCAGAGGATACATAGAAAACAATACGTTCAAAAATTGCATTTTAAACCGACGTACTAATCGCTGATCTATCCCTTCCAGGGACAAAAGAGCCCTGAAAGGGTACATTCATTAAAAATCTGTTTTTCAGCACACAGCAAATCAATAATCTGCACCTCTTTTTTCCAAAAAACATCTCCCCCAAATAACTCTCCATCCGGCAAAAACCATAATTGGGCTTTTGTTGATAGTTTTTTAACAATTTATTAAAACAAGGGGCTAAATTTTGCTCTATATTTGCTTTACTTAAAGTGGTGTTAAAGAATATGTTAACACTACTTCAACTACTCAAAGTGAAAACCCTACAAGAACTCTTTTAATAAAAGAGAATTCGGAAACCACTTTAATTATTTTTTATTAAAGTGAATATCCTACAAGAAAGCTTCCTCCGAACACAGGAACTTATTCCGAAACCACTTTAGCTGATAACATTTAAAAGCTAATTGGGTCAAATGAACTACTCTCTCTCCAAAATTACAGCACTGCTCTCACTGCTCCTGCTTTTTAGTTTAAAATCGGTATCGCAAACAAGCATACCTAACACTACCGCAATTACCCAAAATTTTGATGGTATGGGTACTGGCACAACCACACCTTCCAACTGGGAAATGCAACACAGCGCCACGCCTACATGGGCAGGCGGAACCACCGCTTTATCATTTCAGTTTAGCTCGGGAAGCCCTGCAACCGGCGGCTCTTATAATTGGGGAACTACCGCAGCTACAGACAGAGCTTTAGGTGTTATGACATCCGGTAGTTATACCAGCCCAAGCAGCGTAATGGCCTATTTCAAAAACACCAATGCAAGTACCCTTACACAACTTGCTATCAGCTATGACCTGGAAAGATACCGGATCAATACCGCAGCTGCATCCGTACAATTTTTTTATTCAACCGATGGCAGTACCTGGACCGCGGCTACCGCAGGCGATGTAGCAGCAGCAACTATAGGAACCGGCGCCAATGCATACAGCTTTTCCCCACAAGCTACCTTTAGCGTTAGCACTTTTAATATTACAGGATTAAGCAGTGCCAACGGCTCGGATATTTATTTAAGATGGAATTTAAATACCACCGGTAGTAATTCGCAGGGAATCGGCATCGACAACGTAAGTGTTACCGCTTCTTTTGGAACGCTTCCTTCTATCACCGTTACACCCACCACCTTAACCGGGTTTAATTACCTTGTAGGAAACGGGCCTTCCTCCTCACAAAGCTATAACATAAGCGGTACCAACTTAACCGGTGCTCCTTCCAATTTACTGGTAACCGGCAGTACGGATTATGAAGTTTCTGCAGATAATATCACTTTTGGCGCAACCGCCAACATCCCGTATGCAGCTGCAACATTAGCCGCTACACCGGTATACGTTCGTTTAAAAGCCGGACTTGCTGCAGGCAGCTATAATTCCGAATCGGTGATTACCAGCGGCGGCGGCGCTGTATCATCACCAACCGTTACCTGCAGCGGAACTGTAAGCAACCCCGGCATTACAGTTACACCGGCCACTTTAACAGGATTTACGTACGTAGTAAGTAGCGGCCCTTCTACCAACCAAACATTTACCGTTGCCGGAAGTGTTACCGCTGCCATTACCCTTACACCACCAACGGATTATGAAATTTCCCTGGCCAGCGGATCGGGCTTCGGCAGCAGCATTACGCTTACACCTACCGGAACAACCGTAGCAACCACCACTATTTATGTGCGCTTAAAAGCCGGATTGGCAGTAGCCACTTACAACACCGAAACTATTGTTGCCAGCAGCACCGGCGCTACGTCGCAAAATGTTACCTGTAACGGAACCGTTACCGCATCGGCCACATCCGACCTGATCACCGCCGGTGGCGAACCACTCACCATCTCTTCTACCGTTAATACAAATTCGCCTTTAACATCGGCTACCGGTGTGCAGGTATGGCAAATTACCGTACGCGATGGCGGCGCCACCTTAAGCGATGCCGATAATTTACCAACCATTGTAAACGCCATTACCATTGCACAGGTAAGCAACACGGTAAGCAGCTGGTTGCAGGCGATCAAAACCATTGAACTGTTTGATGGCAGCACCAACGTTGGAATTGCTACCGTTACCGGAACGCAGATCCAATTTACAGGACTTAACATTTCCGTTACCGACAACACCAGCAAAACATTATCCCTGCGCATGTCGCTCAACTGCGGTATTGGCGCCAGTAATTTTGATGCCGACCATTTCGGGTTCAGCATTTCCAGCACCAACTTAACGCTTGCCAGCAGCGGCAGCAGCCAAAAAGCAGCTTTTACAGCTGCACAATCCGCCACCGGAAAAAATGTGATTGATGTAACCGCCACACAATTACAATTTACACAACAACCTACCACTACCGGAGATAATACCTCCATGACACCCGCTGTAACTGTTACCGCCACGGATGCCTGCGGCAATACCGATCTGGGATTTACCGGAACCATTACCATTACCTCCACGGGAACACTAACCGGGTCGCCGGTTACAGCCACAGCTGCTGCCGGAGTTGCTACGTTTTCGTCGGTAACACATACCGCGGTAGGAACCGGGTTTACACTTACCGCTTCCGCGACAAGCTTATCATCTGCAACAAGCAGCTTATTTGATATTACCACCGTTACCAATTTCGGCCCCGGCGATATTGCCATTGTAGGCATGTGTGTAAACATGAATTCCTGCGGAGGTGCAGGCGGCGAAGATGAGATCAGCTTTGTAAGCTTCGAGGACATTACACCCGGAACCACCATCGACCTTACCGATAACGGATTTGAGCGCGTAGGCTGCGGAAGCAACACCTGGGGAAATACCGAAGGCGTGGTGCGCATTACCCGTACTACTTCTACCATACCAAAAGGAACAGTAATTACATTGCGCATCCTTGATCAAACAGTATTTACACCGCTGCAGCCGGATGCAAGCTGGACAGTGACTTACCCCAACTCCGGTTTCGGAACGTTTAACCTCAACGGTACAGATGAGCAGGTATACATTATGCAGGGCGGCACCTGGAACAAAGGAACTTCCGGCGCGCACAACGCCACTTACACCGGCGGGATTTTAATGTTTGGGATCAATACGTATACTGCCTGGACCTGCAACGATAATTTAACCACACGAGGCAATTTACCTGCGGTGTTAAAATGTTTCAGCATCCTTCCGGGAATTGCTACTGCCAATATTAAATACACGGGACCGGTTACGCCTGCTTCCCAAAAAGATTGGGTGGACCGGCTAAACTCAACTACTAACTGGTCGGGCACTGCCACCTGCGCCGCATATAGCGCTGGCGGACTGGATTATGGTGCTGCCACACAGGTATATTCAATTATTAACAGCGGCTTTAACGCCGGGCAATGGACCGGCGCTGCCAATACCGATTGGTTTGATTGCAACAACTGGCAGAATTTTAAGATCCCGGATGTGACTACCAACGTAGTAGTAGATCAAACAGCTACAAATGATTGTGAAGTGGGCGTTACTGCCGGAACTGCCGTATGTAGTACGCTGGCGCTTAATTCCAACAGCGCGGTGGTAAAAAACCTGGTGGTAAAAAATACTTCTACCTTAAATGTAGGCGGCAATGTGGCCATTACTAAAACGGTGACCAATGCCAACCTGAGCTTATCATTATTAAATACGGCAACATTTTCCTGCAACAATTTAACGATCACCGGAATCGGATCGGGATTAGAAAATGCACAATTCCAGAATAAATTTAATACCACCACCGCCACCATCAATGGAAATCTGGTACTGAATACCGGTGCACAGCTGGATCTTACCAATACCGGTAATTACGGGATCCTGCATTTGAAAGGGAATTATACCAATAACGATTTAGAAAGCATTTTCAAACAAACCAATTCCATTGTGTATTTCGATGGAACAGGTGCGCAATCCATTAGCACCAACAGTTTTAACGAGATCTTCGGAAATATAGTGATGAACAAAACTGCCGGATCTTTAACGCTGAACAACCCGGTGGAAATAGAAAACAATGTAAATTTCACCTCCGGATTAATTAATTCGACCGCTACCAACCTGCTTATTTTTGATGACAATGCCAGCGCGACCAACGCAAGCAATACCAGCTACACCAACGGGCCGGTTCGCAAAGTAGGGAACGATGCCTTTATTTTCCCGGTTGGGAAAGCAGCACAATACGCACCGGCAACTATTGGCGCTCCGGGAACGGTAACCGATCATTTTACAGCAGAGTATTTCAGCGCCGATCCGGACCCTATTTACAACCGCACGTTGAAAGATCCGACCATTGATCACATCAGCGAATGCGAATACTGGATCATTAACCGCACCAACGGCAGCTCCAATGTAAATGTAACCCTGAGCTGGAACACACCGCGCAGCTGCAGCGTTAGCGGTTTGCCCGATCTGCTTGTTGCACGCTGGGACGGCACCATGTGGAAAGATCATGGAAATGGTGGAACAACCGGAAGCACAAGCGCAGGAACGGTGATCACCTCTGCGGCAGTTACAGCATTCAGTCCGTTTACACTGGCTTCCATCAGCGCTTTAAATCCATTGCCAATTGAATTGCTCAGCTTTAAAGCAAAAGCGAATGACAATACCACTGTATTATTAAACTGGTCAACTGCTACCGAAATCAACAACGACTTTTTCACGCTTGAGCGCAGCGAAAACGCGCTGGATTTTACGCCGGTCACGAAAATAAAAGGCGCTGGCAACAGCACCACTCAAAATAATTATAATTACACAGATAAATTTCCGGTAAACGGTATTAATTATTACCGCTTAAAACAAACTGATTTTGACGGCAAAACCAGTTATTCGGGCATTGTTTCGGCTACAATTACAGAGGCACTTTCCCAAACCGTTTATCCAAACCCGGCAACCGATCAGCTGAACATTCGTTTATCATCTGCTGCAGCGGTAAGTTTTGAGATCACCGACCTGAGGGGAGTTGTACTTTTCAGATCCGGCGAACAAAATCCGGATAAAAACATTTTTACAATTGAATTAAACACGCTGCCAGCGGGAACATACATTCTAAAATCAAGCAGCAACGGCGCAACCAAACAAACATTATTTATAAAACAATAAAACCTTTAATTATGAAAGCTCTCCTTCATAAACTATCGGGTGGGGAAATTAATATCCACGCCATCACATTCTGGATCACGCTAACACTTTCTACCCTGTTCTTTACGTATGTTTTAATCGCAAAAATCTAGCACATCAAATTTTTGTTACCATTTCATTATCTGTTAATTACTATTGGGAAATGAGTATTGACATCTAAACAAAAAGTAATACATTTGTACTGTCAATTTCAGGAGGTGAGCACCCTACAAGAATTCTTCAACCGAAGACAATTCCGAAACCGCCCCCGTTCGGCTTTAAAACATAACTTAATTAATAACATCACATGAAAAAACTATTACTTTCAGTTTTTGCATTGGCATCGTACCTGTCTGTTAATGCACAATGCAACGAATTATTTATTTCCGAGTACGTTGAAGGATCCGGAAATAACAAAGCGTTGGAGATCTACAATCCTACAAACGCGCCTATTAACCTGAGCGGATACAATATCCAGCGGTTCTCAAACGGTGCTTCTACTTCTTCTTCCGGTGGAGTTTTAAATTTATCCGGAACAATTGCAGCACACGATGTATTTGTGATCGCAAACGGCCAAACTACCGGAACATCCACTTCTCCTGCCTGCAGCCCTGCGTTGCAGGCATTGGCTGATCAGCTGGACGGTGTTTACCCTGCACCTACATACATGAACGGAAATGATGCTATTGCTTTGTTCCACGGTTCTACCATGATCGACCTTTTAGGAAAAATTGGTGATGCAGCCATGACATCCGGTTACGGTTGGAGCGATGCTTTTCCTTACGACGGATCCGCAGGTGAAAACTGGACAGAAAACCACACACTGATCCGCAAACCAACTGTGGAAACAGGAGTAATGACCAACCCAAGCTCGGAATTTGTGGTAACTGACCAATGGGATTCTTTATCTGAAGACACATGGACACAATTAGGAACACACGTTTGTAATTGTTTAACAACAGGAATTACAGAAAACAACACCACTGTTTCTTTGATATTGTACCCAAACCCCGCTAACAACGATCATTTTAACATCAGCGGCGGCGAAGGCATGCAACTGATTGAATTATATAATGTAATGGGACAACGAGTACTTGCTCAAACAGGAAACAAAAACGAAAAACAAGCAGTTATTGAAACAGCTTCTCTTCCAAAAGGAGTGTATTTCGTAAAAGTAACTTTTGCAAGCGGAAAATTTACAACAGCAAAAATCTCCATTCAGTAATTTATAATCCAGAACGTCCTGTAGCAATACAGGACGTTTTTTTATTTGCCTTATGAAACAGATTTCCCTTTTTATCGCTTTTATATTTACAAGCCTGCTGTCGTTTTCACAAACCGAAATAAAAGGAACCGTGAAGGATGCCGTTTCCGGCGAAACCATTATTGGCGCCAGTGTTTTATATGCTGAAGGCAAAGGAACTGTTACTGATATTAATGGAAATTATACACTTAAAATCGATTCGGCGGGAACGTACACACTTACCATTTCCTTTGTAGGATATGAGCCTCAGAAATTCAAAATAAAAGCTGCGAATAAAACATTAAACCTTGATTTCTCGTTACAAATAGCAACCTTAAACGAAGTGGAGGTAGTTGCCGATGTTGCTAAAACACGTGAAACACCAATTGCGTTTACAAACATTTCTGCAAAGCAGATTCAGGAAGAACTGGGTACACGCGATTTACCAATGGTATTGAATTCTACACCCGGCGTATATGCTACTGAGTCCGGTGGTGGAAGCGGCGATGCCCGTATAAACGTAAGAGGATTTGACCAGCGCAATGTTGCAGTAATGGTGGACGGAATTCCTGTAAATGATATGGAAACCGGCCAGGTTTACTGGAGCAACTGGGACGGATTAGGGGATATTACACGCACCATGCAGGTGCAAAGAGGTTTGGGCGCATCCAAACTGGCGATCCCCTCCGTGGGAGGAACCATCAACATCATCACAAAAGGCATTGATCAGAAATTTAGCGCCAACATTAAACAGGAAGTTAATGATTTTGGATTATATAAAACATCCTTTGGATTTAATACCGGGCAGTTAAAAGGTGGCTGGGGATTTACAGCCGGTGCATCAAGGAAATGGGGAACCGAATGGGCTGATGGAACATATACGGATGCATGGTCCTATTTCGGCAAAGTACAAAAACGATTCAAAAAACAGTTGTTCAGCATCAGCGCAAATGCAGCTCCTCAATCGCATGGACAGCGTTACGACAGATTACCGGTTGGAATTTATAGCAAAAAATTATCTGATAAATTAGGTATCAACACCGACTCTGTATATAAATACCAGGGGCAGCACGGTGGTTACACCACACCCACACAAGGTGAACGCGGACTGAGTTACAACCCAAACTGGGGAACAATTGAAGGTGATGGCGGAACAAGCCCCGAGCACATCTCTTTTTTTCCTAAGGATGCACACGGTAGTGTATTTAATGAGCGTGTAAACCGCTTTGATAAACCGCAATTTAATGTATCCCATTTCTGGACGCCAAATGAAAAATTAACAGTATCAACAGTGTTGTATCTTTCTATCGGCCATGGCGGAGGAACATCATTAAAAGCAAGTGCCACAAGAGATACCACCACAGGTTTGCTGAACGTAGAGAAGATTTACGAGCAAAATGAACACTCGATCAGCTCCAATTACAGCACTACCCAGAACGCTTCCACCAATTACCTGTATACACAAAACAATGATCACATCTGGTACGGGATCATTTCCTCCTGGAATTATAAAGTCAACAAAAATTTATCTACCCTTTTCGGTATTGATGCACGCTCCTATAAAGGGTCACATTACGGATCAATTTATAATTTAATGGGTGGGGATTATTCACCGGATAACGGTGTATCGGATAAAAATCAGCCAAAAGGAATTTATGCCGGTGATCCTAATTTTCAATACGCATTAAAGCATGTTGGCGATAAAGTAAGCTATTACAATGTAAATACTGTTAGATGGGGTGGATTATTTGCCCAGGCAGAATACAAAATAAAAAAATGGACAACATTCCTTACCGGATCATTTTCAGAAACAGGATATCAGCGTGTAGATTATTTTAAGAAAAAAGATCTGGTGATCGACGGAAAACTTTTCGCTCAGTCTGTTGGTTATGGTGATGAATTTTATTACAACGGAACAAACAGCCTTACGGCCATTTACGGAACTTCTACTACTAACGGAACATCCACCGTTAGACAGAGTGGCGATACTACATTTGTAGGAAGCGGTACGCACCAGAAATACATCCTGGATGCAAAAAAATATACAAATCAATCGGCTGAAGCACGCTATGCAACAACAAAATTGAAATTGTATGCCGGTTATACGGTAAAGGGAGGAGCAAATTACAACATCAATGATCATAACAATGTGTTTGTAAACCTTGGCTACCTGAATATGGCGCCGCTTATGAACAGCGTTTTTGATAATAACAACAATGAATACCTCAATATTAAAAATCAATTTGTATATGCCATTGAAGGCGGTTACGGTTTCAGGCATCAAAAATTTGCAGCCAATCTGAATGTATATTACACCGTATGGGATAATAAGCCTTTAACCGGTAGTGCGTCCGGGCCAAACGGAACATTGTACTACAACATTCTTGGATTAAATACTTTACATAAAGGCGTTGAGCTGGATCTGATTTATAAAATCATGAAAAAACTGGAGTTTGAAGGATTGGTTTCTCTTGGTGACTGGAAAATGACATCGGGATCAAAAGCTGATATTACGGATGAAGACGGTGTAAAAGTAGCCAGCGTGGATTTCAGCGCCAAAGGTGTACACGAAGGAAATGCAGCACAGCAGCAGTTTGTAGGAAGCCTGCGTTACACTATTTTTAAAGGATTATACATCAAGCCGCGTTATACCTATTTTGCAAAAAATTATTCCGATTTTTTTGCCACACAATTGGTTGATAATACTGCCGGTGGTGGCCCGAATAACAAAGACCGTGATTCCTGGAGAATGCCAAACTACGGCTTATTCGATATTTTTGTAGGGTATAACTTCGATTATTGGAAAATGAAATTCGGCGTTACAGCCGGTGTTTTAAATGTACTCAACACCACTTATATCTCCGATGCTTCCAATGGAATGAACTTCGATGCAACTACTGCAACCGTATTTATGGGAATGGGCAGACGATTCAACGTTTCACTGCGAATAGGATTTTAGAATTTAAAATAACAATCAATTAAAAATAAATAAAAATGAAAAAACGATTACTTACGGCAATAGGAAGTGTTTGTTTTGCAATGTTCGGCTTTGCACAAACCAGCTTACCTACATCATCGGGGTTTCCAACAACCACGTTGCCAACAGGCTGGACTTCATCAGGCGGCTTTACGTATTACAGCGCTTCCGGAAATCCTGCACCATCTGCTAAATTCCAGGCAACAGGAGATAAATTAACCATCTTCTTTTCCGGTTCACCGGGAACACTTACCTATGATATCATCGGAAACAATACCGGCGGCCCATGGTTGGGAACATTCCTTACGGAAGAATCCGTTGACGGAATTACCTGGACAACATTACACACGTTAACCGGATTGACTGCTACTTATGCTACTATGACGGACATGCCTAACAGCGCAAGCCGTTACGTTCGTTTTAACTTTTCCGCTAAAGTAAGCGGGAACAACGTAGGCGTTGATAACGTAAACCTTACTGCAGGTGTTTCTACAGCACAGCAGATCAATGTAAAACAGGGAACAACCACCATCGTAAACGGTGGAACGTACACTCTTTCTTCTCCTGTAAGCACGATGACACCAACTACTTTTACGATCAACAACATCGGAACAGTTGGTACACTTAACATTTCAGGAGTAACCATTACCGGTGCTGATGCTGCAGATTATTCTGTTGCTTCTTCTCCTTCCACTGTTGCACCATCCGGAAGCGCAAGTATGGTGATCAACTTTACACCATCTGTTGCTGGAACACGCGTTGCCGCGATCAACATCGCAAACGACGATCCTACAGAAAATCCATTCATCATCAATATGTACGGTGTGGGCGGAACGTTGGCAACGGAGCCAGCAACACAAGCTACCGGCTTAGCATTCACTTCCGTAAAATCATACCGCTACAGCGGATCATTTACACCTGCAGCTCCGGCACCGGATGGCGGATACCTGATCTTAAGAAGAAAAGGCGCAGCTGTTACCGATATGCCTGTTGATGGCGTTGTGTACCAGAAAGGCGATGTGATCGGGAGCTCAAAAGTAGTTGGAAGCAATACTGCAACCGGCTTTGTTCCTACAAATGATGTGGTGGCAAACACACAATATTATTATGCAGTATATGCTTACAACGGAACCGGTACATACCGTAATT
Source organism: Bacteroidota bacterium (assembly GCA_025963715.1). Lineage (GTDB taxonomy): Bacteria > Bacteroidota > Bacteroidia > 2-12-FULL-35-15 > 2-12-FULL-35-15 > 2-12-FULL-35-15. The sequence goes on along the minus strand of JAOQAG010000049.1, from coordinate 142,971 downwards.
ACAACACAACCGCTCCTTTAACAGGAAGTGTAACCACAAGCGGATCGATGCAGCCTGCAACATATTACAGTGCTACTGTAAATACAGCGGATGCTGCATTTGTAACCGAGCTTCACAACAAAATAAACCCTCACTCCATCCAGTTTTACAGCAATTATGGACCGTTAATGGTTTCTAAGTTTTATGCACGTGATACTACCGCAGGCCAACGCGTTATAACATGCGTATACAGCGGTGAGAACAAAGTATATACCGAGCCATTTGATTGGACAGGCGCTAACTACAGCCGTGAGCACACGTATTGCCACAGCTGGATGCCAACGGTAAACATGGTGCCCGATAATTCCAGCTTACCGGAATACAACGATTACCACATGTTAACACCAACCAACCAGATCCAGGTAAATGCAATGCGCAGCAATTATCCTTTGGGAGAAGTTGCCGGAGCACCGATTTACACTTACCTGGGTTGCAAAGTTGGTAACGATATTCACGGACACAAAGTATTTGAGCCACGCGATGCTGATAAAGGAGATGCTGCCCGTGCAATGATGTACGAGTGTATCACATACACAGGCGTACCTTATTCAGGCCCTGCAAACACAGATTGCGTATACAGTGGCGCACCTGCTACAAGCTGGGCATTGCCAAGCTATATCAGCTCTTCTATTCCTTACGGACAAGATCAGAATGTATTGAAAAAATGGCATTACCAGGATCCACCGGATGATCTGGAAATTGCACGCAACGATTATGTTGATTCTTTACAAGGAAACCGTAATCCGTTTATCGATAGCATTCAGTATGTATGCTACATCGATTTTAGCACCATGACCAAAATTCCGGTAGCTATTGTTCCATGTAACAACTCAACAACAGGAATCAATGAGGTTGCTGACAACAGCGATTTCATGATGATCGCTCCGAACCCTAGCGATGGAAACTTTATGCTGACTTACAAAGCTACAAAAGCACAAACGGTAAGCATGAACTTATACGATGTAATGGGAAGAGTTGTGTATAGCAGCGAAACAAAACTAAGCATCGGTTACAACCCGATTGAAATAAACATCAGCGGGTTAAGCAAAGGCATTTACACATTTGTATGTGTAACCCCAACTGGCAGAAAAACAGAGAAGTTGGTGATTGAATAATTAGATTAAATTAAGGTTAGGTTAAGCGTCCCGTAATAGCATACGGGGCGCTTTTTTTATGCAAATTTACCACTAAGGATACTAAGGCACTGAGAGAAAAGGAAGAAGGAAAAGAAGGTAAGAAGAAAAAGGATTTAGGATTTGTTGATTAAGCCCGCCCGGATGAATCGTTCGGACGGGGAATTGGGATTTAGCGTTACCCGCTTTGTTGTAGAATTACTACCACGATTCCCCTGCGAGGGCTTTTTTGTCCCTGGCAGGGATAGAATAAGCGGTTAGTACGTCAGCCAAAAATATAAAGTTGCCACAGATTCACAGATTTTTTCCGGGATTAAATTTACACAGATGAGTAAATCGCCTTGCGATTTTGAAATCATCTGTGTAATTTTTTATTCCTTTTTAATCTGTGAATCTGTGGCTAAAACCACCTGCTTCTTAGCGGCCTCTGCGCCTCCTTTGCGCCCTCTGCGATAAAACTACTCCTCTACTGCAACTGCAACGATGCACTATTCAGCCCCTGCAATTCCTTCACAAAATCAACCAGCAATTGGCCATCTGCTTTCGGGATCGCATCCTGTTTTATTTTTACCGATACCGATAACAAATAAGAAGTATCGCTTTGTTTCGTAAGGCTGGAAGTCACTTCAAAATAAGCATTGTTCAGGGATTTTTTAAAATCAGCACTATTTTTTACATCCACCGGTTTGTTAAACTGCAGCATATAATTGTACACATCCGAATATTTAAAATCCACATAATAATCAAAATTAGGCAGCTGAGTGATCATCCCGGTATTGAGTGTAAACGAAAACCAGTTGCTGAGCGGAATCGCGGAACTGCCATCCAGCGCAAGATCTTCGGAGCAGTTATAAGAATGTTTGAACGGAAATGAATTGGAGCTGTACGACGGTTTTATTTTTACATTTTTTGCGTGCGGCTTATCCGTACATTTTTTAAAATAAACCGGGTTCACGGTCGAATCAATAATATCATGCGCATACAAGGGGCGGATGATCGTTGAGAATTGTCCGTTCAGATTTTCTTTCAGATCAGCATGCACGTTTGCAGAATCGAGGTTGATACGGAACACGCCGTTTTCGGTACGTACGTTCTCATTCTCGCTGCTGCCGGGTGTTTTAATAAAGTTGACCACCCGCGATACATCCTCATAATCCCCGGCGGTAGTAAACGTGCTGATATCAAAATACTGATAATTGGTGCCCGATACGGCAGCATTGCTTCCCTCCATGTAAAACGGAAGTTCCTCTGCGTTGTACTGCAAACCATTAAATCGCGGAAGGATCAGCTTGACCACTTTTCCATCCTGCAAACCGTATAACCCATGTTCATACTTGTATTCACTGTGTATATTAAATTGCAATTCGCCCAGGCGTTTATCCTGCAGTTTGATAAAATAAGTCGGGCGGTGTTTCTCATTCAGCAATTCCCAATACAATTCCATTAGCTGCTCTTCCATAAGTTTTCCCTTTACCAGCCATTCGCCGGAAGAAACAGCATATTGCGGGTTTTCGCCGTATCTCATGGAAATGTTACTGACAAATTTTTGTGAGTTCAACGAGTCGCAAAGTGATCTGTAAAAAACTTCATTGGATGCATCCGCAGGAATTTTTGTAAGGAATTTCCGGATCGCTGCATGCTGCTTATCGTACAACGGACGCTGAAAACCAATCGAATCACCTCTCGCACCGGCGATCCATTCAAACTTTGGCCCGCGGTGAATATGATAAACAAAATCAGTAGGCACGTGCGAAATCCCATAATAACTCACAAAGCTCAGGTCCATAAACAAATGCGGAAGCTGTTTTCCGCACCTCGAATTGATCGGGTAATTAAGCGCTGCTAAATTTTTTAAATGATACGTATAGATCCAGATCTTTTTTGCACGCACATTGTCGTACACCGAGCTGATCGTAAGTGCACTGTCGGCACCATTTGCATTGCACACAATATCGTATTCCTCAAATTTAAATACCGGCGAATAGCGCACTTCAAACGTGAGGTTTTGCTTAGGCAATTCATTATTAAAATAAAAAAGATTGTACCCGTATTGTCCCTGGAACTGCACTTCATAATTATATTCCAGCACATCGCCCGCTTCCAGTCCTTTGTTAGCGAAATGATACAGGTAATCCTGCAAGCGCCTTCCATCGTAATACGTCCAGTATACATTATCCAGCTTCAGGTCAATTGGAATTTCAACTACCTTTCCATCCGGTTTCAGGATCCTGGCCGCATAGCTCACAATTTTATATTTATAGATATAAGGAACTTTTGTTTTCGAGTCCAGCCCTTGCTGGGAAAAGTATTTATCTGCTGCTACATCAAAGGATTCCGGGAGTGTGATCGTGGATAATTGTGCTGATCCGTTTACAGAATTGATCTTCATCACACAATTTTTTTTCAGTGTTTGTGTGATCCTGTCCACTAAAAAAAATTGCACGTTTTCATCTATGATCACCACATCTTCCTTTGCAAACGAAGCCGACATTTTACTGAGATCGGGTTTTGCATCAGGCCACTGGTAAACATTTTTCTTAAAGTCAAGATTTTGTGCAAACGCAAAAGAGCATGCAAAAAGCAACAGGAGGGAGAAGCGGAATTTCATAAAAAGAGCAGTAGTTGGTTGCTGCAAAAGTAAATAAAATAAATCCTTTTTTTACTTTATAAAATTCATCACGGCTTCAAAAAACTCTTTAGGTTTTTCAGCATGCACCCAGTGTCCGGCACCGGCAATGGTTTCCAGCATGCTGCGCGGAAAAAGATCGTGGATCATATTCAGATCTTCCTCCAGCACATATCCGCCATTTTCACCACGAATAAACAATGCGGGCACATCCACACTTTCGTCGGCCGTAATAGCAAGGCCCACGTTTTCCATTTTTTCGAGGATCGTTTTTAAATTAAAACGCCAGTCCAGCAATCCGTCTTCTTTCCAGTAAATATTTTTTAACAGGAATTGTTTCGTGCCGAAATCAGGTACGTACTCCGATAAAATGGCTTCCGCTTCCTTCCGCGTTTTCACGATATTAAAATCAATCGCCTTTAATGCTTTCACCACATCGCCGTGTTGCGGCGGATAATATTTAGGCGCAATGTCTGCAACAATTAATTTATCTACCATGTCCGGATGCTGCAGCGTGTATTGCATTGCCGTTTTTCCGCCCATGGAATGCCCTAATAAAATAACATTCGTTAAATTATTATCTGTAATTAATTCATGCAGATCATCACTCATCACCTGGTAATCCCATTCATCGCTGTGCGGCGAAAGCCCATGATTCCGCTGATCCACGGCATACACTTCAAATCCGTTTTCACCAAATTGTTTTGCCAGCGAATTCCAGTTATCACTCTGCCCGAATAACCCGTGAAGAATTATCAAAGGTTGTCCCTGCCCGTATTTTCTAAAATGTAACTTCATCTAGTCGTTAGTCTTGAGTAATTAGTCATTAGTATTTTTTCTAATGATCTTTCTTCCTGATTTTTAAATTTTCTTTCTTCTTTTTGCCAACTGCAATTTGCTTTTGCAGCTTTTACACAACACATCTGCGCACAGCAAACTTTGAACCTTGAACTTTGAACTCTTTTTTTAACTCCTAATTTACTTTCAGCGCTCGCAGATATAATTGTATAGTATTCTCCAAACCAAAATACAACGCATCCGAGATCAGCGCATGCCCGATCGATACTTCCAGTAAACCCGGGATCTGCTGAGCAAAATACTTTAGGTTTTCCAAACTCAAATCGTGCCCCGCATTGATCCCTAATTTTAATTCATTGGCAGCTTTTGCCGCTGCAATAAAAGGTTGTATTGCCGCTTCCTTATTCTGCGAATATTCCTTTGCATAGCTTTCGGTATACAATTCGATCCGGTCGGTACCCGTTTCTTTTGCTCCCGTAATCATTTTTACATCCGCATCCACAAAGATCGACGTACGAATGCCCGCCGCTTTAAAAACAGCGATCGTATCCTTCAAATATTCTTTATGCGTTACCGTATCCCAACCGTGGTCGGATGTTAACTGCCCCGTTCCATCCGGCACCAGTGTTACCTGTGCAGGTTTTACCGCCAATACCAGGTCCATGAATTTTTGCTCTTTCGGATTCCCCTCAATGTTAAATTCGGTGCTCAGCAAGGGGCTCAGGTCATGCACGTCTTTATAACGGATATGGCGCTCATCCGGGCGCGGATGTACCGTAATGCCCTGCGCACCGTACCGCTCACAATCCAGCGCAATTTTTACCAGGTTAGGCGTATTACCGCCCCGCGAATTGCGAATTGTTGCTATTTTATTGATATTTACACTTAATTTTGCGTTCATTGGCTCTATAAATAAAAGAAAGTGTAAAGCTAAAAAATTAGAATATACCCTTTGTAAAAAAAGAAGGTGTTATATTTGTGCCAGCTTACAAAAAGGCACACGAAATAAAAAAATAAATGCAGCGCAAAGCTGTCACACAATAAGTTTCTGATTTATCTGTTGGAAAGCAAAGAAGCAAGAAGTACAGAACCTTTCACATTACAAATTTATGCTGGCAAAAGACCTTATAACCGACGAGATACCACCGCTTAAAACTTCCGATACCGGGTTAATGGCCATTAACTGGATGGATGAGTTTAAAGTATCTCATTTACCCATCGTAAACAAGCACGAATATCTTGGATTGATCTCCGATACCGATATCCTGGATCTCAACATTACCGATGATGAGCTTGGCAAATGCAAATTATCGCTGTTGCGGCCGTTTGTATTTGAAAATCAGCATGTGTACGAGGTCATAAAAATGGTATCCAGCTTAAAGCTGACGGTGTTACCGGTACTCAACGAGCACCAGCAATACCTCGGGCTGATTCCCGTAACAGCATTGCTGCAGCAGTTTTCCACGCTTGCCGCTACACGCGAGCCGGGCGGAATTGTAGTACTGGAAATGAACATCCATGATTATTCCATGACCCAGATCGCACAGATCATTGAAGGGAACGACGGAAAAATACTAAGCAGCTATATGAACCCGCTGCCCGATTCCACACGCATCGAAATAACCCTGAAAATCAACAAGGAAGACCTTTCCGCTATCCTGCAAACATTTTACAGGTATAACTACAACGTAAAAGCATCGTTCCATCAAAGCGAGTTTTCCGAAGACATGAAAAACCGCTACGATTCATTCATGAATTATATCAACATATAATTCCATTTTTTTACAAAAAAAACCACGATGAAAGTAGCCATTTACGGACGCTCTACCAACGATAACCTTTCGGAACACATCCAGCTGCTGTTCGATCAGCTCAATAAGTTCAAAACCGAGATCTTTATCTACGCACCGTTTTATACCTTCATCAAAAAAAAACTAAGCATCAGCGGGCACATCAAAACCTTTGAAACCCATGAGGATATCAATGCAAAAGTGGATTACATGCTCAGCCTGGGCGGCGATGGTACTTTTCTCGAATCCATTACGTTTGTCCGCCATTCCGGTATCCCCATTCTTGGAATAAACACGGGTCGTTTAGGCTTCCTTGCCAACGTGGCAAAAATAGAGATCAACGATGCCATTGAAGCATTGGTAAACAAAAAATACAGCATCGAAAAACGCGCACTGTTAAGCGTTACAAAACCGGAAAATCTGTTCGGGGAAGTTAATTACGGGCTGAATGAGCTTACCATCCTCAAAAAGGATTCATCGGCCATGGTCACCATCCATACCTACATCAACGGCGATTATCTTAATTCTTATTTTGCCGACGGTTTGATCGTGGCCACACCAACCGGTTCCACAGCTTATTCGCTCAGCTGCGGCGGCCCGTTGGTAATGCCCGGATCACAGAATTTTGTGATCACTCCCATTGCCCCGCACAACCTTAATGTACGGCCGCTTGTGATCTCGGATAACAACATCATTACATTAAAAATACAGGGCAGAAGCCCCAATTACCTGGTATCACTCGATTCCAGGAGCGAAACCATCGACGATTCGGTGGAGCTTACCTTACAAAAAGCCGATTTTTACATGCACCTGATCAAACTCGAAAATCAAAGCTTTTTTAACACCATGCGAAACAAGCTGTTGTGGGGCCTGGACAAACGTAATTAACTAAAATTAACACTCCCCACAAAGCAAAAATCCACTATATTTGTTTGCTTTTATCAAAAAAGGCAATAAAACGCATCTAATTAAGTTATCCATCGGGGTCATCCGTTTTGAAAAAACATTTTTTCACATATCTCTTTTGCCTGTTAGCAACCCTTTCGGCCTTTGCACAAAAAAAAATAAAAAGTGCCGAAGTCGGTGTGTTCATTGGTGGCTCCTATTACATCGGCGATCTTAACCCGCTCATCCATTTTGGCCCGCAAACCAAGCCTGCAGGCGGATTTTTATTCCGTTACAATATCAACACCCGCCTTGCTGCACGCGTCAACCTGTTATTTGGAAATATCCAGGCCGACGACGCCATTTCCACCTCCTCGGCACAGCAACAACGCAACCTGAATTTCAGCTCCAAGATCACCGAATTTTCCGGCCAGATCGAATTTAACTTTTTAGATTACCAGATAGGCAACGAAAAGCGGAAATTCTCGCCTTACATCTTTGTAGGGATAGCCGTATTTCATTTTAACCCGATCGCCACCTACGGAAACTATAAATTTTCACTCCAGCCATTGGCAACCGAAGGACAAGGTCTGCCGGGCGGAGCGAGCAAAAAGAAATACAAATTGACACAGGTATCGATCCCGTTTGGCGTTGGAATTAAAACCAATTTATCAAAAAGCATTGGCCTTTCCCTCGAATGGGGAATGCGCAAAACCTTTACGGATTACCTGGATGATGTAAGTACCCAGTATTACAGCCCTGCAAAACTGGCTGCTGCACATGGCAACGGTGCTGCCGTTGCATCTGACCCGAGCATCAACACAGATCCAAACTACAGCAATGTAGGCCGTCAGCGCGGCAATCCTACAACTAAAGACTGGTATTCATTTGCGGGGATCGGACTTACAATCAAATTAAAAGAAAAAGCCCCGACCTGCCCGGCATTTACTAATTAATACCAATGAGTCTGAAAGAAAACATTAATCTCTCCAAATTGCCAGAGCACATCGCCATTATCATGGACGGCAATGGAAGATGGGCAAAACAACAGGGAGAACAGCGCATTTACGGCCACGAGAACGGTGTAAAATCCGTGCGCGATACCGTGGAAGCTGCTGCAGAGCTTGGAGTAAAATACCTGACACTTTACGCTTTTTCAACCGAAAACTGGAACCGCCCGAAAGAAGAAGTGATGGCGCTCATGCAGTTGCTGGTGCACACCATCAGCGCGGAAACAAAAACACTTAATAAAAATAACATCCGCCTGCAGGCCATTGGCGACCTTAAAAGCTTACCTGCCGATTGTTACAACGAATTACAGGAAGCCATCGAATCCACAAAAACCAATTCCCGCACCACCCTTGTACTTGCATTAAGCTACAGCTCCAGGTGGGAAATGGTAAATGCCATCAAAGAGATCGCTGCAAAAGTGGAAAACAATACATTATCAGCCGCGGCGATTACCGAAGACACCATCAATGCACATTTATGCACTGCCGGTATGCCGGAGCCGGAGCTGATGATCCGCACCAGCGGCGAACACCGCATCAGTAATTTTTTATTGTGGCAGCTGGCTTACGCCGAGCTTTATTTTACAGATAAACTGTGGCCCGATTTCAGAAAAGAAGATTTATACGAAGCAATACTTGACTATCAGAACCGTGAGCGCAGATTTGGGAAAACAAGTGAGCAATTAATTTCATAATGACTATGTACAAAAAATTAGCATTTTTATTTATTATTTTCCTTTTTTCTGTTGGAGTAAAAGCACAAGAGGTTATACAGTTGGGTGGAATTGATTCTACAGCCATTGATTATTCAAATCCGAAAGAATACACGATCAGCGCCATAAAAGTAACCGGCGCCGACCATTTGGACGAACACGTGATCATCCTGTTAACAGGTTTAAGCGTAAACGATAAATTAGAGGTTCCCGGCGATAAATTTTCTACCGCCATTGAAAACCTTTGGAAACAAGGGCTTTTTGAAGACATCCAGATCAAAGCAACCAGTATCCAGGGCGACAACATTGCACTGAACATTGTGGTACAGGAGCGCCCGCGCCTTTCTAAATTTGCGTTACGCGGAATGACCAAAAGCGAAGCGGATGACCTGCGCGATAAAATCAAATTGATGAGAGGAAAAGTGGTAACTGATGCCTTAATTGCTTCCACCAAATACACGGTAAAAGATTTCTTCATCAATAAATCCTACCTGGATGTAAAAGTGGACATCAAAAAAGAAGAAAAAACGGAAGACGGATTGGTGCTGACGATCAATGTGGAAAAAGGACACAAGATCAAAGTGAAAAATGTAAATTTCATCGGTACAAAATCCATCAACACATTTAAATTACGCAGAACGTTCAAAGAAACAAAACGTAAGCGCTGGTGGAACCCGTTTAACAACGGAAAATACGACGAGGACAATTACATAAAAGATAAAAAAGCATTTATTGCAAAATACAATGGCAAAGGTTTTCGCGATGCCACCATCGTGCGCGATACGATGTATCGTAACAACGACAAGCAACGCCTGCGGCTGTTCAAATACCTGAAAGCTGGAACAAAATTTATTTTGCACAAAACGCCAATGATCGGGCAGGATTATCACCGCACCATCAAAGGCAAGCACAGCAAACTGATGCTGGTGGAAAGCTTCCGACAGTTTCATGCCGTGCGGGATACCACGTATTATAAGCGCTACATCACTATCGACATGTATGTGAGCGAAGGAAACCGGTATTATTTCAGGAACATTTCATGGGTGGGAAATAGTAAATACACCTCCAAATACCTGAGCGATGTATTGAACATTAAAAGGGGAGATATTTACGATCAGGAAAACCTGGATGCGAAATTATTCAACAATCCTACGGGTAATGATATCAGCTCGCTGTATATGGACGACGGTTATTTGTTCTTCAATGTCTCACCGGTGGAAACAATGGTTACCGGCGACTCGATCGACCTTGAAATGCGCATTTACGAAGGAAAACAGGCAACCATCAACAAAGTAACGATTGTTGGAAATACCAAAACAAACGACCACGTGATTTTGCGTGAGATCCGCACCCGTCCGGGCCAGCTGTTCCGCAGATCAGATGTGATCCGTTCCCAGCAAACACTTTCACAATTGGGATATTTTGATCCTGAAAAAATGAATGTGGTACCAACACCGCATCCCGAAAACGGAACAGTGGATGTGGAGTATACGGTAGAGGAAAAACCGTCCGACCAGATCGAACTTTCCGGAGGTTACGGCGGTGGCCGTATTGTGGGAACACTGGGTGTTACGTTCAATAACTTTTCCGCACGCAATTTCTTTAAAAAAGATGCGTGGCGCCCCTTGCCTTCCGGCGATGGCCAGCGTTTGAGCGTGCGTGCACAATCAAACGGATTGTATTATCAGTCCTATAACATGTCGTTTACCGAGCCATGGCTGGGAGGAAAAAAACCAAACTCATTCAGCGTTACCACCTATTATTCCGTTCAAACAAACGGCGAAACCAAAAAGATCACTGCAACCGACGGAAGCAGGATTGCAAATCCAAACCGCCAGTCGCTGAACATTTTTGGGGTTTCCGTAGGATTAGGAAAACGCCTGAAATTTCCGGATGATTATTTTACATTGTACCAGGAAGCCGATTATCAATACTATACATTGAATAATTTCGGTTCCATCTTTACATTCAGCAACGGTTATTCCAACAACATTTATTACAAAGCGGCATTGCAGCGGAATGATTTAAGAGGTAACCCGATCTTCCCGTCGGGCGGTTCCCAGATTGCACTTACCGGCCAGTGGACACCACCGTATTCGGCATTCAATAACATTGATTATACAAACCCCGCATTATCCGACCAGGACCGTTATAAGTATGTGGAATATCAGAAATACAAATTCACGTCAACGTTCTACACACCAATTACCAATAAACGCGGGCAGGATGGAAAAGAAGCACGTAACCTGATCCTGAAAACATCGGCCGGATTCGGTTTCCTTGCACCTTACAACAGCAAAGTCGGCATCTCGCCATTTGAGCGTTTTTACCTTGGCGGAAGCGGTTTAACGGGTTATGCACTGGATGGACGTGAGATCATTGCGTTGAGAGGATACGACGATCAGTCGTTATCACCATCCACCGGCGCTTCTTACATTACAAAATACTCGATGGAATTGCGTTTCCCGATCACCACCAATCCGCAAGCCACCATTTTTATACTTGGATTTGCGGAAGCAGGAAATTCCTGGGAAACGGCAAAACAATTTAACCCCTTTGATGTGTACCGTTCGGCCGGATTAGGTGTTCGTGTATACTTACCAATGTTTGGATTATTAGGATTCGACTACGGCTGGCGCCTGGATGATGTTCCAACCAATCCAACCATGCAAAAAGGACAGTTCCATTTCACGATCGGGGCATCTATTGGAGAGTTGTAATAATTTACTAAATTCGTTTCCGGTTTTGGGAATGAAATTTGGAGAATCAGTACTAAAAAAGAGAGAAAACATGAAAAAGATAATCTTAACACTCGGAATCGCCCTGGCAAGCTGCTTCGTTGCGTCCGCACAGAAATTTGCATACGTTGATACAGAATACATTTTGGGACAAATCCCGGAATACAAAGCGGCACAGGCCGAACTGGATAAAGTATCTGTACAATGGCAAAAAGAGATCGAAGCAAAATATGCGGAGATCGATAAAATGTACAAAGCGTATGAAGCAGAACAAATTTTGCTGACCGAAGACATGAAAAAGAAACGGGAAGCGGATATTGTAGCAAAAGAAAAAGAAGCAAAAGATTTGCAAAAACAACGTTTTGGAGTGGATGGCGAGTTGTTTAAAAAACGCCAGGAACTGGTAAAACCAATTCAGGATAAAGTATACAATGCAGTAAAAGCAATTGCCGAAAAAGGCGGTTACTCCGTAATCTTTGATAAAGCTGGTGATCTCACCATGTTATATGCAAATGCAAAAAACGATAAAAGCGAAGATGTATTGGAACAAATGGGTTATAAAGGCGGCAAAAGCAGCACTACTACTCCCAAAAAATAATAAACTCAATAATTAATCAATTTAAAATTAAACCAAAAAAATAAATACTATGAAGAATATCTTTAAACTTACCCTTGTTTCTGCTGTTGTTGTACTCTGCTCATTTACCGCGAACGCGCAAAAAATTGCACATATAAATTTAGATTCGCTAATCAGCATTATGCCTGAAACCAAAGTAGCGACACAAGCTGTACAGGATTATGCAAAACAGCTGGAGCAACAGGTAACTGCAATGCAAACAGAGTTGCAATCGAAATACGAAACCTACCAGGCAACGTCTAAAGATATGCCCGAATTAGTACGTGCATCCAAAGAAAAAGAATTGAACGATTTGAACCAACGGATCCAGGATTTCCAACAACAGGCACAAGCGGATTACCAAAAGAAAAGTGCTGAACTGTCGAAACCGGTATACGAAAAAGCAAAAAAAGCTATCGATCAGATCGCAAAAGAAAACGGTTATAAATATGTATTGGATACAAGCACCGGTGTAGTTATTTACAACGAGCCTGCTGATGATATTTTTAACCTTGCTGTTAAAAAATTAGGAATTACTAATACAAGTCCAACCCCTGCTCCATCACCCAACTTAGCACCGGGTAAAAAATAGTATTGAAACCCCATACATAAAAACCCTTCTCCTTCCCGGAGAGGGGTTTTCTTTTTATTAGTACCTTTGATTTAAATATCCCTTTTACGTGAGCACACCAACCAAAAGCCCTATTGGCGTATTCGATTCCGGTTACGGCGGACTAACCGTTTTAAAAGAAATTGTAAAGCAGTTACCTGATTATGATTATTTGTATTTAGGCGATAATGCACGTGCGCCTTATGGTTCGCGCTCATTTGAAACGGTGTATGAATACACGCTGGAATGCGTAAAGCATTTATTTGAAATGGGCTGCCCCCTGGTGCTGCTTGCCTGCAATACCGCTTCCGCGAAAGCATTACGCACGATCCAGCAAAAAGATCTGCCAACACTCGCACCGGAAAAACGCGTGCTGGGTGTGATCCGCCCGACAACCGAAATTGTTGGAAAGCTCAGCAAAACCGGCCATGTGGGAGTTTTGGGAACAAGCGGAACAGTGATCTCCAACTCCTACCCGATCGAGATCGAAAAGTTTTATCCAAACCTGATCGTGAGCCAGGAGGCCTGCCCGATGTGGGTTCCGCTGGTGGAGAACAATGAATTTGACAGCGATGGCGCCGATTATTTTATCGCTAAATATTTGAATAACCTGCTTGCAAAAGACCCGGAGATCGATACGATCATTTTGGGCTGTACACATTATCCATTGCTGATCAACAAGATCAGAAAACAATTGCCTGCTGAAATTACGCTCCTCTCCCAGGGAGAAATTGTTGCAGAAAGCCTCGGCGATTATTTACAGCGCCATCCCGAAATAGAAAGTAAATGCAGCAAAGGAAAAAGCATTGATTTTTATACAACGGACGCGGCAGAAAATTTTGATAATGCCGCCAGTATTTTTTTCGGAAAAGCGGTGCAATCGAAACATTTACCACTATAAAATCTGTAGGCGCTAGGCTCTGCCTGGTGACACTTGAATTTGTCACCAGGCAGAGCCTAGCGCCTACGAAGCAAAAAATACAGCCACAGATTCACAGATTTTTTTCCCGGGATTAAATTACACAGACGAGTAAATCGCAACGCGATTTTGAAACAATCTGTGTAAATTTTTTATTTACTTTTTTAATCTGTGAATCTGTGGCTAAACGCAACCGCATAACAATTGCGTGAAAATAAAAATCCCTGACAGAGTAAAACCCTGTCAGGGATAATTTTTTTAACGATGTATTATCAATAAAGCCGACGTGCTAAACGCTTATTTTACCCCTGCCAGGGACAAAAAAGCCCTGGCAGGGGCGTCCTAATAATCATCTGCACATCAGAAATCTGCACATTTATTCCACATTTATTTCTCTTCCTTGAACCAGCCGCTGTACATCACATAATTATTTGCGATGCGGTTGATCTCGCCATTGATCAACTCCTGGCTGATATCCTTTACTTTTTTTGCAGGAACACCTGCAAAAATACAACCGGACGGAACTTTTGTATTTTCCAGTACTACTGCACCGGCTGCAATAATGGTATTACTACCGATCTCGCAGTTGTCCATTACAATGGCGCCCATGCCTACCAACACATTATCATGAATGGTACAACCGTGCACCAGGGCATTGTGCCCGATGGAAACATTATTACCGATAATGGCTTTTGTTTTCTCATACGTGCAATGGATCACAGCGCCATCCTGCACATTTACTTTGTTGCCCATGCGGATGGAATTAACATCGCCGCGCACCACTGCATTGAACCAAATACTGCACTGGTCGCCCATTACAACATCTCCAACAATGGTGGAATTTTCCGCGAGGTAACAATCGTTTCCAAACGAAGGGTGGATTCCTTTTACAGGTTTAATTAAAGCCATATAAATTGGAATTATCCTTTAGCATCTTCTTTTTTGCAGCACTCATCCAGGTTTTTGTATGCTTTCGGATCAGCTTTGATGGCGTCAGCATCGTATCCTGCTTTTGAAATAGCAGTACGGATCTTTTCAGGGCTCGTTACTTTCGGGTCGTATACTACGGTTACTACTTTTGTAGTTACATCCAATGTCGATTTTTGAATTCCTGCCTCTTTTGAAAGCGCTTTTTCAATTGTTTTTTTGCACATCCCGCATACGGCAGATGTTTTTATTTTTACTTCGGTTGGCTTTGCTGTTTGTGCGTTAACAGTAGTCGCGATCAGGATCATGATCACCGCTACAAATGCTGTTTTAATTGTTTTCATTTTTGATTTTTTTTAAAAGATTTATTAAACGTAAAGATACAGGTAAAACATACAAAAAACAAGAAGTGCGGATCAAGAAGTGCGGATAACGCCCGCCTGAACGATTCGGGCAGGAACAGGAACGAAACTGCGAATCTGTGATTGATGTACTTCCTGGAGATTAGTTCAGCCGTTTCCCGACATTTTGCTTACAAAAAATTTTGCGCCAGCTGTGATATTTAAGCTTGTTATGCGTATAATTAAGAAAGGCAAACAAGAAATCCTATAATTGGAGAGAATGACAATAAATGACAAATACGAATCTTTTCTCTCAGTTATTGAGTCAAATAAAGGTATTATTTACAAAGTAGCAAAATCATTTTGTAAAGACATGGAGGACAGAAAAGACCTTGTTCAGGAGATTATTTTAAAATTATGGAAATCATTTGAAACTTATGATGAACAATTTAAACACTCGACCTGGATTTACCGGATCTCATTAAATGTTGCTATTTCGTTTTATCGTAAAGAAAAGTCAAGGAATAAAATTAATGCCCCATTTTCGGAGAGTATATTCAACGTAGCTGATTTTCAGGATAATAAAGAAACAGAACAAAACGCCGTTTTTTTGACCCGGTTTATTTCTGAATTAAAAGAGCTTGACAAGGCACTGATGTTACTTTACCTGGAAGAAAAAAGCCACAAAGAGATGGCAGAAATTATTGGTATTACTGAAACAAACGTAGCCACCAAGATTGGGAGAATAAAAACGGTTTTAAAGCAAAAATTTTCACAAATATAAATTTTATGGAAGAAGCAAATTTTGTTCTTTTATGGAAAGAACAGTACGAAAAAATTGATCAGTCATTGGTAATTAACAAACAACTTCTAAAAGAAGTAATTACTCAAAAAGCTGAGTTTGCATTACGATCCTTAATCCGGTTCAAAACAAGAGGAATTATAATAGCAATTATTTATTTGATTTTATTGGGCCTGGTTCTATTCTATGCGATTTCGCATTATTCTTCCGCAGCAAATTATTTTATCGTTTCTATTGGTGCTATATTTTTAATCAATATAAAAGCGCTGTACGACTATATTAAACATTTGATCTGGACCAATAACATTGATTATAACGGGAGCATCACAGAGATACAGGAAAAATTAACCAAACTACAAGTATCCATATTGCAACACAGCCGTTTTATGGTTTTACAATTCCCTTTATGGACAACATTTTATTTGAGTGACAAATGGTTTCCGTATTCAGTAAGCTGGGGTTATATTGTCTTCCAATTTTTCCTGACTGCTTCATTTACATACCTGGCTTATTGGCTTTACAAAAACCAGACTCCGGAGAATGCTAATAAAAAGTGGGTAAAAACTTTAATTGAAGGTTCGGGCGGAAAGTCTGTTATGAAAGCAATTGCGTTTTATAAGGACATAGAAAATTTTAAACAGCTTTAGCCTAAGACAGTCGGGAAAGGCATACTGAATAATTACATCACACGCAGCACAAAATCCTGAATCCCAATTCCTAAATCCTCCATCACTTCACGGTACACACCTGTCCCTTTCTGCAGCACTCTTCGAGTTTTGCAAATGCTTTCGGATCAGCTTTTACATCATCCGCATCATAGCCGCTTTTTGAAACCGCGATCCTGAGTTTTTCCGGCGTTGTTTTCTGTGGATTATAGGTTACCGTTAATATTTTGGAAGCAACATCCAGCTCCGATTTTTTTACTCCTTTTTCAAAAGCCATGTATTTTTCGATCGTGGCTTTGCACATCTCGCAGGTAGCGGATGTTTTTATTTTTAATTCTGCTGTGTTGTTTTGAGCTTTCGCAGATGCTGCAAACAATACAAACATGACTACTGCTGCTAAAATTGATCTTTTATTTTTCATGATTTCTATTTTTTAAAATTTGGATTTAATTATTTTATAAATTCTTTACAATCGCATTTCAACACAATAAACACACAGATTTGTAAATTTGTATTGATTCGTAATTTGTAACCACATAGATTCGTTGTCATCCTGAGCCTGTCGAAGGGCGTTCCTGTTCGCTATCTGTACTATTTAATATTCATTCGTACGCCAAAATAAACCACCCGCCCTTCTATCGGCGCATACACCATCGAGGCATCGAAATTTTTTCCGAACGGATCATTGGCAGCCATCACCGGATGAGGTTGTGTAAAATTGAGAATGTTCTCACAACCCACATACGTTTCCAGTTTCCTGAATTTTTTTGTGATCTGTGCCTGTACTAAAAAATAACTTTTCGATCGCGTTGGCAAACGGAATTCTTCGGAGTTCCCCACTGTGGAAGGGATCCGGCTGGAGCCAAACCAGTTAGTCGTAAAATCAAACCGCCAGATCTCCATGTAGGTAGCATACGAAAGATTAAGCATCACGCGGTGTTGCGGACCGTATGGCTTATCCAGCAGCTGGTGATCATACGTGGTTTTTACATCGTACCATTTATACGCAAGCTTTACCGCAAATTCTTCCAGCGGCTCCATGCCTACATCCACCTGCAAACTATGCGAATATGATTTGCCATCCAGATTATAAAAAACCACTTTGTGCACATCCTGATCAAGATCCACAATGATCTGGTTCTGAAAATCCGTTCTGAAAAAATCCACATTTACAAACGCATCGTTGCCAAACAATTTAAATGCCTGGTTGGCGCTGATCCCATAATTCCAGGCGATCTCCGGCTTTAATTTTTCTTTGATCACCACTTCGCGCGAGCTGGCAAACACCGA
The DNA here is from genome assembly GCA_025963715.1 of Bacteroidota bacterium. GTDB lineage: Bacteria > Bacteroidota > Bacteroidia > 2-12-FULL-35-15 > 2-12-FULL-35-15 > 2-12-FULL-35-15. Next base: position 125,069 of record JAOQAG010000049.1, on the reverse strand, counting down.
TTGATTTTCCACAAATACATTACCGGTGCGGAATCCTCTGCCGCCCGATAAACGCAGCGTTGTTTTTTTGGTTACGTTGTAACGCAGGTGCAATCGCGGTGTGTAAAACATCCCGTACAGATTATGATAATCCGCACGCGCACCCGCCACCAGCGAAAAATTCTCCGCGTGCGTGTAAGTGTATTCTGCAAAAACTCCGGGAACGCTTTCCGTACGGGCAAAAGCCGAATCGTTGAAACGCTCCTTATAATCATCCAGCAAATAACTTACACCCACTTTGTACTTGTGATCGGTGGTGTGAATGATATTTGCATAGATCGCATTCAGGTAGAAATTTTTTTGCTCGCCTGTGTATTTTCTCAAACCGAAATACATGTCCTGCTGCGTCCATTTCCCGGACGTTTGAATCCCAATACTTTTGTAAGGCGTGGAAGGAAACATAAATCCGGTTTTGGTAAAATACTCCGCCTGCCTTGTGGTAACACCAATTCCGTAGGCCTTGGTAGTTCCACGATCGGTGCGCGGATCAAAATTTGTTTGTCCGCCCTGGCGATTATCATACAATGCTTTTACTCCAAACTGCGCTTCAAAATTTTTCTGATTGTGATAATCCCAGCGGTTAAATACATTGTATTGCTGCGTGAGCGGCATATCCAGGAAACCATCCTTGTTCAGATCCTGCTTTAAAAAATTAGAGCTGGAATGTGTAAATAAAAGCGTGCTCCATTTTTCGTTCAGTTTTTTTGCTGCGTGTACATTCGCTTCGGCCCTACCGTTCAAATTGCCATACAGGTTAATAAAAAAGCGTTCTTTTTGTTTCTCGGGTTTTAAAAACTCCAGGTTGATCTGTCCCGAAATGCTTTCATAACCGTTCACAACAGAACCCGTTCCTTTTGTTACCATCATGCTTTCGATCCAGGTACCCGGAATGTAATTTAATCCGTAAGCAGCTGAAAGCCCACGCAGCATAGGCATATTCTCCGAAAGGATTTGCGTATACACTCCATCCAAACCAAGCATCTGGATTTTTTTTGCACCGGAAACAGCATCCGTAAATGCCACATCCACCGATGCATTGGTGCTGAAACTTTCCGATAAATTACAACAGGCCGCTTTCAGTAATTCTTTTCCGCTGATCATTTCTGTTCCGATCGGTTTCATCGTGGAATACATGCTTGTGTTTTGTTTTTCAACGATGTTAACAGTGTTGAGCATCACACTATTTTTTAAAATAATTTTAAAATCGCTTTGCGCGATTGCTGATACAAGCATTGTATCGCTGGTATAACCCACCATGCTGATGATGAGTTTTGCAGGAAGATTTTGCGGAGGCGGAAGGTTAAAAAGTCCGTTGGCATCGGTAGCCGCACCAACGGTTGTTCCCTGCCAATAGACGTTTGCGCCTGGTAAGGCTTCTGTTATTCCTTTCTCGTTTGTACCAGAAACTACGCCATTGATTTGTTGCGCGAATGCCGGTGAAACAAACAGGAACAGGATCAGTATATGGAATATCCGGTTCATTTTATTTTTTTTGATAATTAACAAAACATCATTTCAACAAGCTACACAGCCTGTTGCGTTTGATCGTAATGAATCAAAAAATCAAATGAGAAATGTGGAAATAAATGTGAGCAATGTGCGCCCGGATACAGGCGGAGGAAGATCGGCAAATGAAATTGCCAATGGTTGCGACGATGCAACTGCACGGTATGAAAAACCGGAATGAATAAAAAGAAAAACAAAATCCAGCGGTTGCCCGATCGTTGATTTTTGTGTGTTTTGAAAGTCGGGCAAATGAAAATCGCTGTTCAATACTTCGCAGCATTTTTCTTTTACAACCGGGATGCCTGATTTTGTTTCAGGGCAGCATTCTTTCTCATGCACCAATGAAAATTTGATCCGGCCGCTTTTCATGCACATCATCCTATTGGCGGTAAAGCCAAGACTGGACACTAAAAAAAGTGCCGCTAAAAAAATGGATGTTATTTTTTGGATCGTTTTCATTGAGAATACAAAGATACAGAAAAGGGATTTATGGAAATATTAAAAAACGTTAATCTATTTATGTACTAAATCTATTTATGTACTAATGATTATTCAGGAATTGGGATTAAGGAATTAGGAATGTGCTGTGTGATGGAACACGGATCTTGCGGATGAAGCGGATTTATTTTCTTCCTTTTTTGTCTATTGTCTATTTTTTTTCCTTGTCTACTTCTTTTTCCTTGTCTACTTCTTTTTTCTTTTGCCTTAGTGGTAAAAATACACAGCAAAATCCTAAATCCCAATTCCTAAATCCTACTTCTTTTTTCCACCCAATCTAACGACTAATTACTCAGGACTAATTACTAATTTATTACCTTTGGCATTCAAATTTTAAAACAATGGCAGACTTTAAAAATACAGGCTTTGGAACCAAAGCAATCCATGCAGGGCAAGAGCCTGATCCAACAACGGGAGCGATCATGACCCCGATCTATCAAACTTCTACATACACCCAGGAAAGTCCGGGTAACCACAAAGGTTACGCGTATGCACGCGGTAAAAACCCAACGCGTACTGCGCTCGAAAAATGCATTGCAGCACTGGAAGGCGCTAAATACGGCTTGTGTTTTTCCTCCGGAATGGGCGCTATTGATGCCGTTGCAAAATTATTGCGTCCCGGCGATGAAGTGATCACCGGTGATGATCTGTATGGCGGAACATACCGCATGTTCACAAAAGTATTTGCCAATTTTGGCATCAAATTTCATTTCATTGATATGAAGGATGCCAACAACGTGAGAAAATACATCAATGAGCATACAAAAATGATCTGGCTGGAAACCCCTACCAATCCTACCATGCAGATCATTGATATTGAAGCCTGTGCAAAAATTGCAAAAGAGCATAAATTAATTTGTGCTGTGGATAATACATTTGCATCGCCTTATTTGCAAAATCCGCTGGCGCTTGGAGCGGATATTGTGATGCATTCGGTAACAAAATATTTAGGTGGCCATAGCGATGTGATCATGGGTGCTTTGTGCCTGAGCGACGAAAACCTGTACACACAATTAGCATTCATCCACAACAGCTGCGGTGCAACACCGGGGCCGCAGGACAGTTTTTTGGTATTGCGCGGGATCAAAACGCTGCACATCCGCATGGAGCGCCATTGTTATAACGGGCGCAAAGTGGCCGAGTTTTTAAAAACACATCCGAAAATCGATAAATTATATTGGCCGGGCTTTCCCGACAGTCATAACCACGACATTGCCAAAAAGCAAATGCGTGATTTTGGCGGTATGATCTCCTTTTCATTAAAAGGAAACAAACAGGAAGATGCCTTTAAGATCGCTTCCAGCATGAAGGTGTTTTCGCTGGCGGAATCGCTGGGTGGCGTGGAATCGCTGATCAACCACCCTGCAACCATGACCCATGCTTCTATCCCGAAAGAGGAGCGTGACAAGGCCGGTGTGGTGGAATCATTACTGCGTTTGAGCGTGGGAATTGAAGACATTGAGGACCTGATCGCCGACTTAAAACAAGCACTGGCATAGGTTTATAGTAAAACAGGTGCAAATTCCCTTTCGGGTGATCCGGAAGGGCTGATATAATAAGAAGCAAGAGCGTAAAAAACTCTTGCTTTTTTGTTTTTAAATAAGTAGCTTTATCTTCCTTTTAAATTGATACAGTGTGAATTACTATTATATAACCGGCACGAGCAGGGGAATCGGAAAAGCATTTGCAGAACATTTACTGGAGAACCCTTCCAATATTGTGATCGGGATCTCGAGAAATAAAACGATTGAACATGCCAATTACAGGCATTTTCACCTGGACCTGACAGATGTAACGCTGCTGGCTGATTTTAAATTTGAGCTGCATGCAAATGCGCAAAAAATATATCTGATCAATAATGCGGGCGCATTGGGCTTTATTAAACCAATGGGGCAAAAGGATGCGGATACGATCATCAAGAATTATACGCTCAACTTGATCGCGCCAAGCGTGCTGATCAATGCTTTTATCGAGTGTTATGATTCTACGGATGCCGAAAAAGTGATCGTGAACATCAGTTCCGGTGCCGGAAAAAATCCGATCGACGGCTGGTCCGTATACTGTGCATCAAAGGCCGGACTGGACATGGTAAGCCGTGTGGTGGATATGGAGCAGCAGGTACGGGCAGAACATCCGCTGGATAGCATCCACAAAGGGTTTAAGATCTTTTCGATCGCACCGGGCGTGGTGGATACCGAAATGCAGGAAGGCATCAGAGCGGCAAAAAAAGAGGATTTCAGCCGCCTCGATGATTTTATTGCTTACAAAGTGAATCAGCAGCTTTCGGATCCTAAGACCGTTTCCGAAAAATATATAAAATTGTTAAATAATTTGAGTAGCATAAAACATGTTCTCTCTTCCATTAAAGATTATGATTAAGATTTTTAATTCTCTCTAAACAAATGTAAATTTAATTTAATGCTACAACCCATGAAAAAGTTTACCCGATCAGCTGGTGCCGCCTTAATTGCTGTTTTAATGACAGGAAGTTTGCTTGCACAAAACACGAATTACTGTTATACCGATGAAATGGTACGACGCTCGTTAGATGCAAACCCGCAATTAAAAGCAGATTATCTTGCTGAACAAAACCGCCTCGAAACGCTTGATCAGCAAGCGGCAAGAACACAGTACAAAGACAGCAAAGATGAAAAAGCAATGCTGCCGGTATACATCATTCCAATTGTATTTCACGTGCTCCACCAAAACGGTACGGAAAACATTTCGGATGCTCAGATCAAGGATGAGGTACGGATCCTGAATGAAGATTACCGTAAATTAAACCCGGACATTACTGCTGTGGTTGCTGCTTTTACAGGCACTACTGCTGATTGCGAAATCGAGTTCCGCCTGGCGCAAAAAGATCCGAACGGAAATTGTACCAACGGGATCGATCGTATTTTTTCTTCCCTGACCAATTCGGCAGACGATGGTTCAAAATTAAATCCGTGGCCAAGAAACAAATACCTGAATGTATGGAGCGTTAAAACGATCGGTACTGCAGGTGTTGCCGGATATGCATATTTACCGGGAACTGCTTTTCCTTCTACCACTGATGGTGTGTTGATCTTATCGGATTACATCGGAAGCATCGGAACGGGTCACGTTTCCACATCGCGTGCATTAACGCATGAGATCGGCCACTTTTTAAATTTACAGCATACATGGGGTAATACCAACAACCCGGGCGTTGCCTGCGGTGACGATGGTGTGACTGATACGCCTGTTACAAAAGGGCACACTGCCTGCTCGTTAAGCGATGCTACCTGTACATCCGGAATCATTGAAAACGTTCAGAATTACATGGAATATGCTTATTGCTCCAACATGTTTACTGCCGGACAAAAAACACGGATGCGCAATGCGCTTACCAGTTCAACCGGCCAGCGCAACAGCCTGTGGACCACTTCCAACTTAACGGCTACCGGTGTAAGCACTCCTTCTGTACTGTGTAATGCAGATTTTATGACGGATAATGCGACCAACTCGGTTTGCCAGGGTGCCAGCTTAACCTTTACGGACATTGCCTGGAACGGAAATCCTACAGCCTGGAGCTGGACATTCCCCGGAGGAACACCATCCACTTCTACGGATTCGGTACCGGTAATCCAATACAACACACCGGGTATTTACGATGCATCTTTAACCGTAACAAATGCTTCGGGTTCTGTGAGCGCTACAAAGCTGGGGTATATTACTGTCAATTCAAACACGGCATCTTTCAGCGGAATTATTTACACGGAAGGATTTGAAGGTGCTGCTATTCCTACTACCAACTGGATGGTGCGCAATCAATCACCGGGTGGAAACACCTGGGTAACAACTACTGCAGCTGCTGCAACCGGTTCTAAATCGGTAATGATCACCAACCTGAGCACCTCCGCTACTTACGTGGATGAGCTGATCGGGCCATCCATCGACATGAGCGCTATTGCAGGAACGGCACCTCAAATGACCTTTAAAATTGCATCGGCACACCGCCTTTCCACCAACGTGGATAAATTGCAATTGTATGTTTCCACCAATTGCGGATTGTCGTGGACATTGCGTAAAAACATTACCGGCGCAGCATTGGCTACTGCCGGAACAACTACCAGCAACTACGTACCGGCTGCTGCTGATTGGATAGTACAAACGGCCAGTCTTGCGGGATATGCAGGACAAACCAATTTGTATTACATGTTCCGCTTTACCAGCGATGGCGGTAACAACATTTACCTGGATGATATCAATATCAGCGGAACTGTTTCTGCGGGAATTGATGAGGTATCAAACAACATCGACTTTAACATTTATCCGAACCCGGTTGATGAAAATTCGGTAATTGCATTTAACCTGATGCAAAAACAAAACATCAACATTAAAGTAATTGATGTATTGGGAAGAGAAATTACAACTGTTTTCAACGGAAATTTAAATGAAGGCGCACACCAGTTTGCAGTTGGAAACAACGCTAAATTGAGCGCTGGTATTTACTTCGTGAAAGTAACTGTGGATGGTGATAAATCATTTACTAAAAAAATGATCGTGAGATAGTTTCGAAGAAACATTTTCATATTTAAAAAGCCCTGTGGATAATTTATCTGCGGGGCTTTTTAAATTTCAGTTCAAGGTTCAAAGTTTAAAGTTCAAAGTTTGCTAAGTGTAGATGCTGTATGTTTACTGTGTTTACCGCGGAGAGCGCAAAGGAGGCGCAAAGAAAAAAAGAGAGTGCTGTGTTTGTTTTTAAAGAGTTAGTGCATCAGTAATCATTACATACCAACCTGCATATAGCATACTAATGAACCAATAAACTAATAAACTAATGAACAAAGCTTTGCGCATAGCACACCAATGAACTGATGAACCAGTGTAACGAATGAACCAAGTATTAATCCTTCTTAAAGCCGACCATTACCGAAACGCAGCCGCTTGGCGGAACAGAAGCGGAAGAGCTGGATACCGGAACAGTAACATGTACAATAAACTGTTGTGTGTTTTTTACTTTGAAATCCCAAAAATCAGGGAAATTATTGTCTTTGCTATCAAATACCACTTTGTGCGACATGTCCATTACCTGGAACGTAACATCACCTAAAATTTCTTCGGCACACACCAGGATCCGGTAATCCTGCCCGGCATAAAACGTAAGGTTCATGTCTGTATTTTGTCCGGCCGCAAGTGTGGCTGTATTCATTTGTCCGTTTTGAGTAAACGGCGAGATCTTAGGCATGCACTTCTTTTTCACATAATCCTTGCATTGTTGTGCGCTTGCTGCAGTAACTGAAAACATGGCGATCAACGCACAGGTAACAGTTTTAGAGAAGTGGATCTGTTTCATCAGTGATGGATTTATTGAATGATCTTATTCCTGATCTGGTTTGCTTTGTCGGTAATTGCTTTTAATTGCTCCGGTGTAAGTATGTAGCTGCTATTGTTTCCGATTGTGGTCACACCCGATTTTTTATCCGTTGATGTTGTTGTTTCGGAAGGTTTAGCAGGAATGGTGTCGTAGATCTTTTTTAATTCCGAAAACTGGTTGTACATGTCATTCACACCATCGTTGGATGATTTGTAGCTTTCCAGTAATGCCACTAAATTATCAAGCGATAATTTTTGCTCCCCAATGCGTGTAACGATGTCTGCATTTTTTGTATCCCCCGCAATTTTTGTAGCAATGTATAAACCTTCGATCCAGCCGCCTGCAATGATCAATGCAGAAACACCCGGTTGTCCGTTTTCTTTTAAATATGAATCAGCATTCCAGTACGAATCAGAAATGATCGTTAATAATGAATCCCTGTTTTCCAGGTTGGATTCGATGCGGGAAGTGGTGGATTCATCAAACGCTCCGCTGATGCCCAGGCTGGTTGCCAGTTTATTTGTACAACGCAGGTACAGCATGGATTCCTGTGTTTGATCAAAAATACTTGTAAAGCTCAGATCCGATCCGTAAATCCCTAAATTCAATGCCCTGGAAGCCGCAGTAGAATATTTGGAAACATTCTCGATCGGGTTCAAATAACTTGCATTGTATTTTGCACCTGCAGCTTTTAAAAGCGAGGTTGTTTCGATTGGTGAAGGAATGGAATAAAACACATTTTGTGCTTTGGTATCTTTTCCGGAATTCACATTTGCAGCAGTATCTGTACCGGCAACATTTTCGTTATCGGATGCAGTAGAGCCGCAGGAAGAAACAGTTGCAGCAAGTGCTATTAGAATGGAGTACCGGATAGTGGAGTTATAGTTCATAGCTAAAATTTTTTAATAATCAAATATACAATTTTATTTGAGATTGCAAAGTACAGATAACGAACAGGAACGAAACTACGAATCGGGGTGGTTACAAATTACGGATGAATACAAATTTACAAATCTGTGTGATCTACGATGTGATCTACTAAATACCAATTATTACTAATATACCAATCTGTGTGTGGTACGGATAACGAATTGAAACGAAATTAGGAATCTGTGTGTGATGATAAATACTGGTAGGATCTATTCCCCTCTTTAGAGGAGCCAGGGGTGTGTAATTCCTGTAAGTGAAAAAACCGGAAACGGGCTTCTGAAACAGCCGTTTATAAATAGAAATTTTTCTGCGCACAGCAAATCAGTAATCTGCACATCAGAAATCAGTAATCAACCTTAACCTGCCATGGTGTTATTTTTGCCAAAGCTTACGCCTACCATTTCGATGACGCTTTTTGCGATGCTATCGGCATCAAAGCCACACTCACGGTATAGTTCCGGCTGCTCACCGTGCTCAATATATTTATCAGGAATGCCAAGGCGTTTTACCTGCGCACTGTAATTATTATCTGCCATAAATTCCAGCACTGCACTTCCCATTCCACCCATGATACAGCCATCTTCCACGGTAATTACCTTGCTGTGTTTTGTAAATACTTCATGCAACAATTCCTCATCGATCGGTTTTACAAATCGCATATCATAATGCGCTGCTTTAATGCCTTTTTCTTCCAGCATTTTGCAGGCTTTCACAGCTTGATTTCCGATGTGACCAATGGTTAAAATGGCAATGTCATCACCATTCTGGATGCGTTGACCTTTTCCAATGGTAAGCTTGCGGAATGGTTTTTTCCAATCGATCATTACCCCATTTCCACGCGGATAACGGATGGAGAATGGGCCTGCATTTTCCGGCAATTGCGCCGTATACATTAAGTTACGTAACTCTTCTTCGTTCATTGGTGCAGAAACCACCATGTTGGGAATGCAGCGGAAATACGCCAGATCGTATGCACCGTGATGCGTTGGCCCGTCGGCACCGGCCAATCCGCCTCTATCCAGACACAATACCACATGTAGATTTTGCAGCGCCACATCGTGGATCACCTGGTCGTAGGCGCGCTGCATAAAAGAGGAATAAATATTACAGAACGGCACCAATCCCTGCGTTGCTAATCCGGCAGAAAAAGTAACCGCATGCTGCTCGGCAATTCCCACGTCAAATGCACGATCGGGCATTGCTTTCATCATAATATTTAAAGAGCAACCACTTGGCATAGCCGGTGTGATGCCCATTATTTTTGAATTTTTTTCGGCCAGCTCCACGATCGTATAACCGAACACATCCTGGTATTTGGGCGGTTGCGGCTCTTTCGGAACGATCTTGATGATCTCGCCGGTATCTTTATTGAACAAACCCGGGGAATGCCAAACAGTTTGATTTCCCTGCTCGGAATACTTGTAACCTTTGCCTTTCATGGTAAGGCAATGCAAAATTTTTGGCCCGGGAATGTCTTTCAGATCCTGTAATACTTTTGTTAAACGTTCCACATCATGCCCGTCAACCGGACCGAAATACCTGAATTTCAGGGATTCGAACATGTTGCTTTGTTTCAGCAGGGAGGTTTTTACACCGTTCTCTATTTTGGAAGCAATTTCCTGTGCGTTCGGGCCGAATTTGCTGATCTTACCCAGCAAATTCCAGATCTCATCTTTTACTTTATTGTAAGTATGGGAAGTGGTAATATCCGTCAGGTATTCTTTTAAAGCACCCACGTTCGGGTCGATGCTCATACAATTATCATTCAACACCACCAGTAAATTAGAGTTGGTGATCCCGGCATGGTTCAGTGCTTCAAACGCCATTCCGGCGGTCATGGCACCATCGCCGATCACGGCAATGTGCTGGCGCTCTTTTTCGCCTTTGTAAGCCGATGCAACCGCCATTCCAAGCGCTGCACCAATGGAAGTGGATGAGTGACCCACGCCAAATGTATCGTATTCGCTTTCAGAACGTTTCGGGAAACCGCTGATGCCTTTGTAAACGCGGTTGGTATCAAAATTTTTGCGGCGGCCGGTGAGGATCTTATGTCCGTAAGCCTGGTGACCTACATCCCAAACCAGCTGATCATAAGGCGTATTAAAAACATAATGCAATGCTACGGTAAGTTCTACCACGCCGAGGCTGGCGCCGAAGTGCCCTCCTTTTTGAGAGACCACGTCAATAATATACTGGCGTAATTCGTCGCTGATCTCCGGGAGATCTTCTAATTTAAATTTTCTGAGGTCGCTCGGGTATTCAATTTGATCGAGCAGTTTTCCGGCTTTAAATTCCATCAATTAAGGTAGCATTAAATACAAACACAAAGATAATACAATTTGTACAGATAACGAACAGGAGCGAATATTACGTCCCGATAGCTATCGGGACTATGTGTATACTGAGTATTAAAATCGTCGGTTTTCCGGCTCCCCCGAGCTTATGAAGGCAGTTTATTTCCCGACTCCGCCCGAAATGACATACATATAACCATTTGGAACCATTCCGATAGCTATCGGAACGGGAAATCAGTTTGAGTAAGTAAATTCATAGCGTGAACGTACTTTTTAAAATTTTTTCCAGCAAAACCACTTTCCAACAACGGGATTGTTTATTTTTTGTTTTACAGCAGGTAGGTTTTGTATTTTTTTAACATCTAAATTAGCGCAAAAAAACGCTTGAAACATTTCCGGATCTTCTTTCTCTTTTTCCTGATCTCTGCCGCAGCTTATGCTGGCGATACGGATACCAACTACGTGCAACGGTTCAAAAACATATTTGCGGCCAAGGTATTTTTAAATCAAAACAATTTTACTTATGCCATCACGCCGCAGCACAACAGTGCATTTACCAAACAGCAACTGAAGGACGCAGAAGTGATCTTCAACCCCTACATTCCGCCTACAATGGGTGTTTCGCTGAATATTTACGGAATTGGGGCTTCCTATACGTTTAAACTCAAAAACGATTTCCTGGATACAATGGGCAGGGCAACATCTGCTTTCAAACAATTTCAGATGAACATTTACGGGACCAAGTTTGGATTTGAAGCCTATTACCAGGATTACCAGCGCTTTTATTACCATTACAAAGGCGATGAAGAGCTTGTGAAAAATTATAACAGCGACATTCGCGCCTACCAGTTTGGCGCAAATGCGATCATGATCTTTAACGGGCAAAAATTCTCGTACAACGCAGCATTTAATCAAACGGTGCTGCAGAAAAAAAGTGCCGGTTCCATGCTCCTCATGATGTCTTTAAAATTTAATGAGCTTAAGGCGGATAACCTGATCCCGGATAGTGTGAAAAACTATTTCGGGAGTTATACGGAACTGCAGCGTAACCGGAATTACTCCTATCAAATGCAATTGGGATATTCTTTCGATCTGACGAAAAAAAGTTTTTATTTTTCGGGATTGGTAGCGGCCGGTGCGGGAATCCAGAACCAAACGTATAGTTTCCCAATGGGTAAATTTTATAAGATCGCATTCCCGCTGGTAGGCCGCGGAAAAGCGAGTGCGGGATATAACGGCAAATTTTTATTTACCGGGATCTATGCAAATGTGGATGTGAGCCAATCTTCTATCCGCGCCATTAAAACACAACAAATGATTTACTCGTACGGTGTTTTCCTGGGGTTCCGCGCGGTAAAATACACCAAATCAAAAGGACAATTAAAAGCGGATGCAAAACGGCAGAAAGAAGCGGAAAAAGCTGCTGCGAAAAAGAAGAAGGTGAAGAAGAAGTAGGATTTAGGAATTGGGATTTAGGATTTTGCTGTGTGTGATGGAATGCGGATCTTGCGGATGAAGAAGAAGGTGAAGAAGAAGAAGTAGGATTTAGGAATTGGGATTTAGGATTTTGCTGTGTGTGATGGAATGCGGATCTTGCGGATGAAGCGGATTTGCTCTTTTTTCCGTTCTTTTGAATTTTAACTTTCCCTCTTTTGCCTTTCTTTTTCTTAGTGCCTTAGTGGTAAAAATACACTTATCATACACAGCACTCCCTTTTTCTTTGCGCCTCCTTTGCGTTCTCTGCGGTTAAGTACACATAGCATCTGCACACAGCAAACTTTAAACTTTCCAACCTTGAACTTTAAACTTAAAAAAAAGGCTCCGCAAAATCTGCGAAGCTTTTTTTTAAATTTTAATAATCTAAATCACCGTACTCTAATTTTACTTTTCTTATATAAAGCACAAACCGTGTGATCAGGATAAAGAACGGGATGTACATCACCACCGGTGGTAAACCCAGATGTTTTAAGATGATCTCTGATTTGCGTTTTAAGCGTTCTGCGATCAGGTACATTGCCGGTACCAGCAACAGTGTAAGGAATGTTGCGAAACCCAATCCGAAGATCATCGTCCACGCTAATGGACCCCAGAACACAACGCTGTCGCCGCCAAAATACAAGTGCGGATTTCCGGTTGATAACAACGATTCGAAATCGATGTTCAATCCAACTGCTAATGGGATCAATCCAAGGATTGCGGCAGTAGCGGTAAGAATTACCGGTGTCATACGGGTACGACCAGCATCGGCTGCTGCATCCCACAATCTTTTTCCTTCTTCACGTTCTTTCTCTGCAAACTCTAATAATAAAATACCATTCCGTACCACAATTCCCGCAAGGGCAATGATTCCCACTCCGGTCATTACAATACTCATGTCCATTTTAAATAGCGCCGTACCGATCAATACACCGATGATACTGAAAAAGATCTCCGATAAAATAATGAAGGGCTTGCCGATGGAGTTGAATTGTGTTACCAAAATCAACAGGATCAATCCTAAGGATAATAACATGGCATTACCAAGGAATGCACCTGTTTCTGCCTGTTCTTCGGCCTGACCGGTCATTTTCACCTCCACTTTACCTGTTGGCACATAACCTTTCATTGCTTTTTCCACATTTGCTGCTACTTCATTTTCGTTGAAACCTGCAATTACGTTGGACGAAAGCGTGATCACACGTTTTTGCATTTTACGTTTGATCCCATCGTAGGTATTGCTGTATTGGATATCGCAGAACGACGACAACGGAACGTTACGGATGATGCCGCCCATGTTCATATCACGGAACGTAATTTTTAAGTTGCGCAGCGCTTCAATGTTGTTGCGCTGATCGTACTGGTAACGGATCTGGATCGGGTATTCATCATTCGCATCGCGGAATTTGGACGGACGGTCGATCCCGAAAACTGCATTACGGATTTCCAACACGATCGTTTGGGTCGATATTCCTTCGCGGTTAGCGCGCTCACGGTCGATATTGAACACGATCTCCGGTTTGTTGCTTTCAAAATCGGATTTCAATTTTTCCACTCCGGCCACTTTCTGATTTTCAATGTATAATTTTAATGCGCTTGCATTTTTCACCAGCTCATCAAAATCATCTCCGCGCACTTCAATGTTGATCGGTTTAGAAACCGGTGGTCCCGATTGCTCTTTCGTAACGTTGATTTCCGCTCCTGGAATATTCCAGTCGAATTTTTGAAGCGTTTCCAGGATTTTTGCCGTGGATTGTCCTTCGCGTTTGTCAAAATCAACAAACGAAATGGCAATTTTTCCCTGGTTCTGGTGTTCGCTCTGATCCTGATCTGCAGGATCGGTGGTTTGTTTGGTAACGTTTGTAATGATTGATTTTACAATTTTATTTGAATCGCCCAATACACCGTTTACTTTTTGTTCCACTTTCAGCATCACTTTGTTGGTGATCGCAGGATCCGTACCTGTAGGTAGTTTCACATACACATACACAAAGTTAGGATCGCCTTGCGGGAAGAACACAACTTTAGGGCTGCGTGCAGCAAAAAACATCACTGCAAGAACAAACAATGCCAGGGTTCCAAGCAATGCTTTCCACGGATTTTTAAGGAACACCAGCAATACTTTTGCATAACCGCGTTGAAACGACGGCCATGCTTTGGTTTGGAAACCTTCAATTATTTTGTGCAACCAGAAACGGTGCAATAACATAAATGCAGCAAAGAATAAAACCAGGTTACCAAATGCCGGATGTCCGCTTAAATGGGCCAATACAGCTGCAAGAACATACAGGCTCAACTGTACTTTTGCAAGCCTGGTAAGTCTGCCGTATTTTGCTTTTTCCTCGTCGTGCGTTTTCATAAAATCAACTGCAAATACAGGGTTGATAATGTATGCAACAAGCAGGGATGCAAGCAATGTAACGATCAGCGTGATCGGTAAAAAGAACATGAACTTACCGATGATCCCGCTCCAGAATGCTAATGGAATAAACGGTGCCAGCGTGGTTAATGTTCCGCTCAGTACCGGGAGGAAGATTTCTCCTGCAGCCATTTTCGCTGCCACTTTTATTTCGCGCTTACCGTTATCAAAAAGCCGGTGCGTGTTCTCGATCACCACAATGGCATCATCCACCACAATACCCAATGCGAGCAGGAAGGCAAACAACACGATCATGTTGAGCGTAAAGCCGATGGTTGGCATAAAGATGAACGCGATGAACATGGATAAAGGTACCGATGCCGCTACGAAAATAGCATTGGTCACACCCATGAAGAACATTAAAATAAATGTTACCAGGATAAATCCGATGATGATGGTATTGATCAGATCGTGCAGCGTGCTGCGGGTTTTCTCCGACTGGTCGCCGGTGATGCTGATCTTCATATCTTTCGGGAAATTATTTTTCTTCATGTCTTCCACGATCTCGTTGATCCTGTCGGACGCTTCAATTAAATTTTCTCCCTGGCGTTTTACCACGTTCAGCGTGATTACATTTTTTCCTTCCAAACGGGCATAACTTTCCTGTTCGTGATTTCCGTCTTTGATCTCCGCTAAATCTTTTAAATATAATTTTGCGCCGGTTGGTGAATTCACTACCAGGTCGCCGATCTCGGCAACGGTTTTAAATTCTCCTTTAATGGAAAGATTACGTTTCATGCCTTCCATCGGTACCAAACCGCCGGAAGCATTTAAGTTCTCCGATTGCAACACACGCTGAATATCTCCCAGACTTAGGTTTGCAGCCTGCAGCTTGTACATATCCACATTGATCTGGATCTCTCTTTCAAGATCACCCACCATCACCACGCGCGAAATTTGTTTTAATCCTTCGATCTTATCTTTCAGATCGTCCGCATATTTTTTTAATTTATTAAGATCCATTGAACCAGCCATGTTCACATACATGATCGGCAGATCGGAAAATGCAACGTCCATTACATTTGGCTGTGCAGTAAGATCTTTCGGCAAATCGGTTTGCGCTTTGTCCACCGCATCTTTTACTTTTTGTTTTGCTTCGGCCACATTCACGTTGGTATTAAATTCAACAAGAATAACCGACACATCCTGCAACGAAGTGGAATTTAATTTTTTTACGCCTGCAATCCCTTTCAATTGTTTTTCGATCGGTTTTGTTACCAGATTTTCAATATTGGTAGGCGAGTTACCATAATATACGGTATTGATATAAATGGTAGGCACAACAATATCCGGAAAGTTTTCTTTCGGTAAGCTGTTGTAGGATTTGATCCCAAAAACGACCAGGAAAAAAGTAAGCACGTAAATGCTTATCTTATTATCGATCGCCCAGCTGGATGGTTTAAATTGTTTAAAGTTCATAGTTGTTTTATTTTTTCAGCACAATGGCGCAAAGCACCGATTAGTGATATCAGTTAAATCAATTGTTTTCAAAAATTTCTGTTGCCAGAAATTTATTTTGTGAAAGAAACAGGATCGCCTTCGTTTACAAGATCGTATCCGCTTACGATCAGCTGATCGCCTTCTTTTAATCCTGATATGACTTCGGATTTACCATTGTATTGTCTGCCCACTTTAACGATCACTTTTTTAGCAACCGTGCCATTCGCTACAAATACGTAGGATGCGCCGTTCTCATCTTTCTGTATTACATTGATCGGAACCACAATTGCAGGTGTTGCCGATTGGTAATCGTTGATGCTTAAACGTGCGATCATGTTCGGATGATATTGCGTTTTATTATCCAGCAATACTTCCACATTGAATGTACGGCTGCTGCTATTGATAGCGCGCGACACAAAATTTACTTTTGCCAGAACGGAATCATTTGTATCAGGAAAACGAACAATTACATCCGTTCCTTTCATGATTTTTGATGCATAGCTTTCCGCTACATCCGCTTTCACTTTTAAGTTGGAATAATTGATCACGCGGATCACAGGATATCCCGGAGAAACTGTTTGTCCGAGCTTCAGATCCACAGCATCCACATTTCCGCTGATCGGCGAAATGATTTTGCTCATGCGTAATTGTTCCTGCAGCGCTGCCATTTTTTTGTTCATGCTTTCTTTGTTTGTTTTCGCCTGCAGGTACTGGATCTCTGTTCCGATCTTCTGATCCCACAGATTTTTTTGCTTGTCATAGATCTGGTTTATCAGCTCGGTGTTCGTCTGCAAATCAGAGATCTGCTGATTGATGGCGCGTGCATCTGTTTCTGCCAATACTTCTCCTACAGATACTTCATCTCCCACTTTCACATTTATTTTTGTAACCGTTCCCGGCATCTCAGTGCTTAAGCTCACATTCTCATCTGCATCCACACGTCCCTGGATATCAATAAAGTTTTTAAACGTTTCCGGTTTCAGGCTCACGATCGCAACCGGTAATGCTTTTTGTACAGAATCGCCACCCAGGCGTTTTTCCTGCGCCTGCAAGCTGTCAAGGTTCGTTTGCAAACCCTGGATCTTCGTCCGGATATCGCCTTCCTCTTTTTTCAGTGCTTCCAGCTTTGCTTTTTTATCTTCCGGATGACAAGCTATGATTGAAAGTGTTAATACGGGTATTAGAATAACTATTTTTTTCATCTCCTTATATGTTTGCTGTTGTTGTTTAGTTTGTTGTTTGTTTTATCCTCCTGCGTTAAGATTCCGCAGGGTTTTATTTTATGAGCGTTCCGTTTGCTTTGTCAAAATCTATTTTAGACACGATCGCATCAAACAGTGCATTGTAATAATTGGTTTGTGCTTCTTTTAATGTTGTTTCGGCAGTTACCATTTCCAGGTTGGAACCAACCCCTTGTTCAAATTTTATTTTTGATACGCGGTACACATCTTCCGCGATCTCAATATTTTTCTTTTGGATCTCCAGCGATGCCGCTGCATTTTCCAAACCTGTTGAAGAAGAAGCTAATTCCAGATCAATGGATTGTTTGATGAATTCCAAATTATTTTCGGCTTTCATTACCGATAGTTTCGCCTGTTGTGTGCGGGCGCTCCGTGCCATCCCGGTAAAAATCGGCATCTTCACGGTTGCACCAACCAATGCGGTTGGGTACCAGGGCCTGTGCATATCATACACATCAAAGTCTATGCGCTGTGCCGATCCGCTTAAGCTGGCATACGCTGCTGCTGTTGGCAGATATGCATATTTCTGGCGTTTCAGATCCAGTTTTGCCAACCGGAACTGCACATCGTATAAATTATATTCCACACGTTTGTTGTAATCAAATTTTTGTGCGGATACATTACTCGTTGCATCAAACTTTACATCTTCCAGCTTGTCGGTTAATGTAAGCTGCGAACTCATTGGCATTCCCATTTGGTATTTCAGCAGATAAGTGCCAATCGCCAGTAAGCGGCGCACTTTTTCCTGCTCCACCAATAAGTTATTGTAAGTAACTGTTAAGCGGTCGAAATCGATTTTCTCTGCAAAGCCGTTATCAAACAATGCTTTGGTATCGTCCATCGCTTTTTTCAAACGCGCAATGTTTGCATCCATTAATTTCATGCGCTCATTACCGATCAGCACATTGTAATACGCTTTGCTTACAGCGGTTGCTACTTCAATTTTTGTACGCTGCGTACCTTTCTGGCTCAGTTCTACCAATACTTTGGAAGCTTTTAATCCTAAAAAATAATCGCCGCTGAAAATCAACTGCGAAGCATCCAGTCCGGCAGTTGCCTGGTATTGTGTTCCGAATTTAACCGCAGCAAATGTTCCCGGAGGACCTCCGAAAATTTCAGCCGGAATAAACGATGTCGGAATTTCCAGGAAATCTTTAAAATCGAAACTCGAATTAATTTGTGGAAGTCCGGCTCCCAACAGCTCATTCACTTTTTGGTGTGAGAGCTGTTCATCAATCACAGCATTTTTTACGCTGGACTGGTTCTGCATCGCGAAATCAATGGACTGCTGTAATGAAAAGGAATATGCCGCACTATCCTTTGCCTGCGCAAAAGTTTGAAGTGCAGCCATTCCCAACCCAATTACTATCACTATTTTTTTCATACTGTTATAAATATGTTTGTTGTTTGTTTAGTTTGTTGTGTTATTTTTTGTTTTATCCTCCGAATCCGCCCAGGCGGAGCAGGAAGGTTATTCTTCTTCTGTCAGTTGTTTGTATTTGTTGATCATCCGGTGGCCTTTCAACGTGCAGATACCGTGTAAAAAATGATCGATCATGGCCATTTGTACATCCAGTATCTTAAACTGATCCGGCGGAAAGATCTGCGAGTTCAATCCCAGCTCCACTTCCTCTATCCGCAAACGCGCCAGCACCCTGCCATTCAGATCGGTACGCACCAAACCTTCCTTAATGCCGCGTTCAATGGAATCTTCCACCATTTTGGCCATGCAATCGTGCTTGAATGCTGTAAACTGTTTCCATGCATTGGGATGATATTTCTGCAGGTCGTAAAAAATATTGGGATTTACTTTCGAAAACATCATTCCCATGTGTTTCATCATATTGAACACCTCCACGATCACGTTTTCCGATTCCTGCTGAATTTGTTTAAATTCACATTCATCCTTTTTTAAGCTGATGGTCATGAGCGTTTCCACCATTTCATTTTTATCTTCGAAATACTGATAAATGGTTTTTTTGGAAATTGCCAGGTGCCTGGCAATATCATCCATTGTCACGCTTTTGATCCCATATTTAAAAAACAGCTCTTCGGCGCCTTTTAAAATTCTGTCTTTTGTTTCCATTGAGTAGTCTAAAAAATTTCGCCGCAAAACTATGGAAACATTTTTTATTTCCAACGTTTCCATTCAATTATTTTTAGACAAAAATCATAACTATTTGATTTACAGTAACAAAAAAGAAACGTTTTTTGTTTTCAACGTTTCCGGCAAGTGCATTTTCACAAAAAAGTTTCCGCTATTTAACATAAAATGAACTCACAAAATATTCGATTTTCTCCCTTTGCTTTTGCATTTTATTCGTCAAAAAGGATTATTTTAGCGACAAATTTTTTGGAAAAAATGAAAACAACTTTACTAAAATGTGTAAGCGCAATTTTATTTGTGCTTTCTGCAAATGCTATGTTTGCACAAGATCTTTGGACACCATCCCTTAAAGGCGGATTTGGCGATGCCAACAACAGTAGTATTCAATCCCTCCATGTATTTAAAGGCAACCTGTATGCAGGTTGCGGTGATGATACAGCAGCGATCTACAGTTCAGCAACCGGAAATTACGGCTCCTGGCAGCGTAAATTTTCTTCGCCATCCATTTTTGGAATGCGCAGCTTTGCAACTACTGCAGAAGGTGGCGGCTATATCTATGCTTCTACCTATTCGTCCGGAATTACACCTGCACAAGTGTACCGTTCGTTTGATGGAAATACATGGACCGATATCTACGATGGCTATTCCGGCGAGCTTACCAACCTGACTGCCTTTAAGGGATCAGGTACGGTTGATAGTATTTATGTGGTTGAAAAAGATTATTACGGCGACAGGATCATGCGCGCAGCGTATGACAGCAATGATCCGCAAAATCTTTCGGGCACCTGGGATACTGTGCTGGATTTATACAATACGTATCAAAGCATTAATGCTACATGGGTTTATAATAACAAATTTTATTTCACAACCACAAGTAATGCCTTATACAGCAGTACTGATGGGAGAAACTGGGCTCAGAATATGCATGTAGGCCTGGGTTTTAGTGATAATGGAAACCAGGAACTGACTGCCATGGCGGATTATAACGGCTATTTGTATGTGTCATCTTACAACTATACTACAGGCCCGCAGATCTGGCGCTCCAATGACGACAGTACATGGACAATGGTATCACAATTTATGGGTTACCAACGCATTACCTCTTTTACAGTGGAAAACACTAATTTATGGGTAGCCATGAATAATGGTGATGGTTACATGGGTGCTGTGTACAAAAGCGCAGATGGCTTAGCATTCACAAGCTCTGAAACCAATGGCTTTGGTTCCCTCGGCGACGACGGACAATATGCACAGCTTACCGCATTTGGTAATAACATGTATGCTTCCACCCAAAACCAGCTACAAGGGGGCGTAACACTACTTGCAACACACCCCAATACCCTCGCCGAAAAAGCGACTCTCCGCGGTGGCTCACCTCCCACTTCCAACGGCGGCGAAATCTGGAGAACCTGCCTGGGTACACCACCGGTAATCGATCTTGGATCAGACCAAACGATCTGTTCCAACCAATCTGTACTATTAAATGCAGGCCCGGGAACAGCGTTCAGCTGGAGCAACGGCGATACTACACAAACAACCAATGTTAATGGTTCGCCAATAGGAATACTCTATTATTGTTTCGTTACAGATGCGAGTGGATGTACCAATTCCGATACAGTTAAAGTAACAGCAAACAATGTTCCTACCATTGGTGTGGTAACACCATATACGCAACACGCAATAATTTGTTTAGGCGACAGCACTTCGCTGCTCAACCAGGTTGCTTCCAATTATCGCGTAAATCAAGCACCGATACATAAAACGGCAAGCGACAGTATTTTTGACAGCCAAAGTTCTTATGATACAATTGCCGTTTCGGGCATCAATGATCTTGCAGCTGCAGCCATCGTTTCGGTAACGATCGATAGTTTGTATCATACGTATGACGGAGATATCGAGCTTGGCGTATATGCGCCGGACGGTTCTTATACACAATTATCATATCGTAATGGCGACAGCGGGGATAATTACATCGGAACCGTTTTTGCTGCAGCCAGCCTCAACGATATTACAGCATCCACTGCACCTTTCACAGGCACGTATGCACCACAGGGCGGATTCAACAGTTTTTCCGGTCCGGCCGATGGTAACTGGATCCTGGCTGTGAGCGATTATGCCGCTGGCGATCAGGGAATTATCAAAGGCTGGAGTATGCAGCTTTCTGTTGCCGATACGATCTTAACATTATCCTGGACACCATCCACAGGGCTTTCTTCTTCTACTATTGCAAGCCCGGAAGTAATACCTTCATCCGGCACCACGATCTATACATTAATGGCAACTAATAATGCAGGCTGCTCTTCACAAATCAATGATACAATTGTAGTTCCATCGATCCATATTACCGCAAGTTCCGATTCACTTTGTGCAGGCGGTACTGCTGCTTTAAACGTAACAGGAGCGGTTAATCCAACCTGGTCACCGGCTGCTGCATTAAGCAGCACCAGCGGTTTTAGCGTAACTGCATTCCCGGCTGCAACTACTGTTTATTCTGTAAACGATAGCGTTTCCGGATGCTACACACAGGATTCGGTTACCATTTACATGGACGCTGCACTGATGGTAAATGCCGGAGCGGATCAAACTATTTGTCATGGCGACTCGGCAACCATTGCCGGAATTGTAACGGGTGGAACAGCTCCGTTCAGCTATTTATGGACAAACGGGGCGAGCAGCTTATCTGAAACGGTAAGTCCTGCAACTACTACCAATTATGGATTAACGGTATCGGATGCATTCGGCTGTTCTAAAACAAACAATACCAACATCAATGTAAATGCAAGCACGGATATTTACGGACATATTTCCTACACCGGCGGAAACGTCAGCGGAAGCAATGTGGTGATCTATAAATACGAGCCGTTTCTTGTACACTTTGATACGGTGCAGGTTTCTACCACTGACGGTGCAGGAAATTATCATTTCACCGCAATCGATCATTTTACATACCTGATCGAAGTGTTCCCTGCTGCTGCTTTCTCTACGCTTGTTCCAACATATTACGGCAACAGCTTTTTGTGGGATTCGGCAACCATTGTAACGCACGATTGTATGATGGCAGATACCTTTAACATTGCTGCTACCGAACAGGTAAGTTTTGGAACTGGTCCGGGATATCTTCACGGACAAATTATAAAAGGGCCGGGATATGATTCGCATCCGGGTTATCCAACCATGGGCGGCTCACATGAGCGCGGGGAACCGATCCCGGGAATTGATGTGAAGCTGGGACGTAACCCGGGCGGACAAATGGTAACAAGCACTACTACTAACGGTACGGGTGAATATTCCTTTGCGAATGTTGCTTA
This sequence comes from Bacteroidota bacterium, assembly GCA_025963715.1. Classification (GTDB taxonomy): domain Bacteria; phylum Bacteroidota; class Bacteroidia; order 2-12-FULL-35-15; family 2-12-FULL-35-15; genus 2-12-FULL-35-15. The sequence goes on along the minus strand of JAOQAG010000049.1, from coordinate 102,470 downwards.
CGGAAATTATACCGTGTATGCCGATGTTCCGGGATTAGGAAGAGATTCATCGTACACGTTTACGGTTGACTCTGCTGATTTTTATTACAATTACCTGAATTATGTTGTTGATTCCACCACTGTTCATTATGTACCGGATGCGGGCGTAGGCGTGCAATCACTTACTAAAAACGATAACAAACTGAATGTGTATCCAAACCCTTCAAAAGGAGATGCAACGGTTGAATACAGCATTGATAAAGATGCGGAAGTATCGTTGGGTATTTACAATGTACTGGGTATAAAAGTTACAGAACTGGCAAATACACATCAGCAGGCGGGAACGTATAAATATAATATCAGCGACAAAAACGCCGGATTAAATTCCGGGGTGTATTTTGTAACACTGATCGTGAATGGCAAAACAAGCATTCGCCGGATTGTTGTCACGGAATAAAAAGCAGGATAAACTAAACACTATTTATACTCTACAAATGACAAACTATTATAACCGGATCAAAAAATCCAAAGCATTACTCGTGTTCTTTGGATTGATGACCGCAGGTCTTCATGCACTTGCACAGCCTTTAGCAGCAGATGCAGGATTTGATGTAACCATTTGTGCCGGTAACAGCAGTGTTATTGGCGGTTCGCCAACTGCTACTTTCGGAGGCGGTACCTATACTTATACATGGTCGCCTATAACGGGATTAAGTGATCCATCTGCAGCAAATCCTTTGGCTAGTCCGGGAAGCACCACTACTTACACGGTGAGTGTTACCGATAACTTATCAAACACAGCTACCGATGTGGTGGTGGTGACGGTAAACGCGCTTCCAACTGCAAATGCTGGGATGGACGAGGCTGTTTGCCAGAATTCATATACTACCTTTTCCACTCCAACCACAAGCGGCGCTTCCTATACCTGGAACTTTGGCGATGGAAATACCGACACATTAGCAAGCACAGGGCATGTTTTCAGCGCACCCGGAACATTTACCGTAACGATAACCGGAACTGCCGCTGGCTGTACTGCAACTGATGCAGCTGTAATCACTGTAAATCCAGGAGTACCAACCATTACACCAACAAGCAATAACCCTAGCTGCGCAGGCTCCTGCAATGGTTCGGTTACACTATCACCAACGGGCCCGTATACGTATACCTGGTTTGGCGCCAGCAGCACTACTAATGTGGCAAGCGGCCTTTGTGCAGGAACCTATTCGGTTTCTATCAGTAACTCTTTCGGCTGTTCAGCTGTTGTAAGCGCATCTGTTAATTCCCCTTCATTCATCACACTTACAGCAGGCCCGTTTCAATCCATCTGCTATGGAGATACGGCAATGGTATACGCCAATGTGACTAGCGGCGGTGTTCCTCCGTTTACCTTTACCTGGAACGACGGATCAACATCCATCCCGGGAACGGATACCATGCATTTTGCACCGGTAACGGGGACTTCATATACTGTTTCGGTGGTGGATGCCAACGGCTGTGGTGCAGGTAATTCAACCGGCGTGTCCGTTACTGCCAGTACGGATATTTCCGGACAGGCGGTATATTCCGGCGGATTGCTGACAAGCGGAATCAACACAGCCGTTTTGTACAGATACGAACCCATTAACATGACGTTTGATACAGTACAGTTCTCAACAATAGGTACAGGCGGCGATTTCCATTTTTTTGCTGTTAATCATAATAATTACCTGATAGAAATTTATCCGGATAATGCTATTTATCCAACGCTGGTCCCAACCTATTACGGAGACCAATACCTGTGGGATTCTGCAACGGTATTAAGCCATGGCTGTGCGGCAGGTGGCGATGACGTTAACGTGAATATGGTGGAGGTACCTCCAACCAGCGGGCCGGGAACCATCTCAGGACTAATCACGGAAGGCCATGGCTTTTTACGTGTACCGGGCGAACCGATCCCGGGAATTGACGTGAAGCTCGGACGCAATCCGGGCGGACAAATGGTAGCAAGTACTACTACATCGGATCCGGCAGGAACCTATACGTTTACAAATGTTCCTTTAAATACTGCAGGTGAACATTATACTATTTATGTAGATATTCCGGGATTGGTAAGAGATTCAACACGCGATGTAACAATCGATGCAACACATACTGATTTTATAAATCAAAATTATGTGGCAGATACAAATTCTATATATTATGTTGATGTAACCACCGGGATTGCAGCGCACAAAGCACTTACAAGCGCTATGAATGTTTATCCAAACCCGTCAAATTCCAATACAACTATTGAATATTCCATCGCGGATCACGCAAATGTATCATTAGGTGTATACAATGTGTTAGGTGTAAAAGTGGCGGAACTGGCCAATACAGAGCAGGCTGCAGGAAATTACAAATACATTTTTAATGCGAAAAATTATAATCTGAGATCAGGAATTTATTTCATCACCCTGATCACGGATGGCAAAGCAAACATTCAGCGGTTGGTGATCACTGAATAATAAATTAAAAAAGCGAAAAGCCATCCGACACATGCCGGGTGGCTTTTTGATTTTAATACATTGCCATCCGCTAAATTTTTCGTTTTTTTGCAGTCCCGTTTTAATGCGGGAAAATCAATATAAAAATAACCAAGTATGGAAACCGGAAAGAGAACAAAAGTAAAAGAGCTGTTGAATTCAACGGCATTCGGAAGTGAAGTAACCGTAAAAGGCTGGGTGCGTACGTTTCGTAACAACCAGTTTATTGCATTGAACGATGGCTCTACCATAAATAATATTCAGCTGGTTGTTGATTTTGCAAATACGGATGAAACATTGCTCAAACGCCTGACTACAGGTGCTGCCATTAGCGTTACCGGTGAGCTGATCGAATCTCTGGGTAAAGGACAAAAAGTGGAAGTGAAAGTAAAACAGCTGGAGATTTTAGGCGACAGCGATGCGGAAAAATTTCCATTGCAACCCAAAAAACACAGCCTGGAATTTTTACGTGAGATCGCACATTTGCGTTTCCGCACCAATACATTTAATGCTGTATTTAAAGTGCGCCACGCGCTTGCATTTGCCGTTCACCAGTTTTTTAACGATCGTGGATTTGTGTATCTGCATACGCCGATTATTACCGCTTCGGATGCAGAAGGCGCAGGCGAAATGTTCCGTGTAACGTCGCTTGATTTTGATAACCCGCCGCGTACCGAAGACGGCAAAGTGGATTTTAAACAGGACTTTTTCGGGAAATCCACAAACCTTACTGTTTCCGGGCAATTGGAAGGCGAGCTGGCAGCAATGGCCCTGGGCGAGATTTATACTTTCGGCCCGACTTTCCGTGCAGAAAATTCAAATACCACACGTCACCTTGCGGAGTTCTGGATGATAGAGCCGGAAGTTGCTTTCGCAGATCTGAACGATAACATGCAACTGGCGGAAGATTTATTGAAATATTGCATCAAACATGCAATCACGACTTGCGCGGATGAGCTTGAATTTTTGAAAACCCGTTTACTGGAAGAAGAAAAAATGAAACCGCAGGATGAGCGTTCGGAGCATGACCTGCTGGCGAAATTAAATTTCTGCCTGGATAACAACTTTGAGCGTTTAACGTATACGGAAGCGATCGAGATCCTGAAAAACTCGACACCGAATAAAAAGAAAAAATTCAAATATTTAATTGAAAACTGGGGTGCCGATCTGCAAAGTGAGCACGAACGTTATTTGGTAGAAAAGCATTTCAAAAAACCGGTGATCTTAACGGATTATCCGAAAGATATCAAAGCGTTTTACATGCGCCAGAACGAGGATGGAAAAACCGTGCGCGCCATGGATATTTTATTCCCGGGCATTGGCGAGATCATTGGCGGATCGCAACGTGAAGAACGTTTGGATCTGTTGGAAAAACGCATGGCAGAAATGCATATCCCCGCAGAGGAATTATACTGGTACCTGGACACCCGTAAATTTGGCACAGCGCCACATGCCGGATTTGGATTGGGTTTTGAACGTTTGGTATTGTTTGTAACCGGCATGACGAATATTCGTGATGTGATCCCGTTCCCGAGAGCACCAAAAACTGCAGAGTTTTAAACAGATGTTGGAAAACAGATGTTGGATTATTAGATGCTGGATATTAGACGTAGCGTGTAAAAGAAAAGCCTTTGTGTAATAGCAAAGGCTTTTTTATTGATACTACTATGGCGGGACGCCATATAATAAAATGGCACGAGCGGGACGCTCGCGCCTGCGAAAACCATAGCCACAGATTAGTACTTTAGTAAAAATTGATATTTAGCAGATTCACAGATTCGAAGTTTTGTTCCTATTCGCTATCCGTATCACACAGATTGGTACATTAGTAAAAATTGGTATTTAGTAGACCCGCAGATTCGTAATATTCGTTCCTGTTCCTGCCCGAATCGTTCAGGCGGGCGTTATCCGTACCCGAACTTTGAACTTTCAAACTTTAAACTTTGAACTTATTTATATATCTTTATTCAGCCAATAAAATCTCCGCTTGACGCATTTGAAAAAAATAAGCATTCTTTTCCTCTTTCTGCTTTGCAGCAGCATTTGCGTTGTTGCACAAACGTATGATTTCCGGAATTTTAATGTGGAGGACGGTTTGGTACAATCGCAGATCTTATCTATTTGCCAGGACAACAACGGCAACATTTGGTTTGGTACCAACAATGGCGGCGTGAGTAAATACGACGGAAATAAATTCATTAATTATACGGAGAATGACAGCCTGATCAACAACGTTGTTTTTTCGATCGAAGAAATAAAAGACGGCCGGATGCTGTTTGGAACCAACGGCGGACTTAGCATCTTAACCGGAAAAAAATTCCGGAACCTGACCGATTCAACGGGCTTACCGCACAACCGCGTTTTTAAAACCATACAGGACAATAACGGCACTATCTGGATCGGTACGGCAAAAGGCGTATGCCAGCTGAACGGCGATAAACTTATTCCATTTACAGAAGATACGCTGCTGAGTAGATCGAAAATTTTTACGATGTATGCCGATAAGGCCAATAACATCTGGTTTGGAACGATCGAATACGGTGTGATCAGGTATAATCTCAACACCAAAAAATTTAATTATTACGGCACAAAAGAAGGAATGCCTTCCACTTTTGTACGCGCTATCAATGAAGATTTACAAGGCAATGTGTACATCGGAACAGTCACGGGGATTTGCAGGATCACGCCGGAAGGAAAGCTGGAAAAAGTAAACATTCCGGGCCAGGAAAACATTGGCTTTACAGCGATCATTCCTGATAATAAAAATAATTTATGGCTGGCGACAAGTGAAGGCGTTTACAAATTCAATGGTTTTGTATCCCGCAAATACACAGAGAAAAACGGCTTGGCAAGCAGTAAATTAATGTGCGGCTTCCAGGACCGGGAAGGAAATTTCTGGTTTGGGACCGATGGTTTTGGCGCCACAAAATTTACCGGTGAAGCTTTTCTTTCCTACAGTTCAAAAGATCTGCTGCCGGGCGATTACATCAAATATATTTTCCAGGATTCGAAAAAAAACGTCTGGATCGCAGTGAAAGATTATGGCGTGGTTTCATTGAAAGACGGTGTGGTCACTACCTATAAAGTAAATGTAAAGGATGTAAAAAATTCTATTGCCGATAACGATGTACAGGTGATTGCGGAAGATCCACAGGGTAATATGTACTTTGGTACAAAAGCGGGACTGAGTGTTTTCGATGGAAAAAATTTTCATAATTATTCGAAAAAAGACGGGTTGCCGGATGAGAATGTATTGTCGATCCTGAAAGGCCACAACGGCCAGATGTGGATCGGAACGCCGTTTGGATTGTTTGGTTTTAAGAACAACGTATTTGAGCCCGTTGCCATTGTAAATAATACGTACAAGGATAATATCCCGGTGTATTCCATTTTCGAAGACCGCAATCAATCGTTATGGCTGGCTACACAAAGCGGCGTTGTAGAATATAACGGAAGCGCTGTACAAAAATTCAACAGGGCATCCGGTTTTACCGATAAGCGTGTGAGCACCATCCTGCAGGACAAAATGGGGCATTTGTGGTTTGGTACCGATGAAGGCATTTACAGCTACGATTACACAGCGTTTGACAATATCAATGAGAGCCGCGGCCTTGCTTCCAACAAAGTATATTTGATGTTGCTCGATAATGATTTTTTATGGGTGGGGACCAACAAAGGAATTGATAAGATCAACCTGGCAGTGCTGCGCTCTTCCAATAAAATAGAGCTGAAACATTACGGAAAAGAAGAAGGATTAAAAGGCGTTGAATGCAATTCCAATTCGCAGATGCGCGATGCCGACGGAAATTTATGGTTCGGAACAATTAAAGGTGCAACGGTTTTTAATCCGCATTACGACAAGATCAACCGCGAGGAAGCGCTGACAAGGATCACCGGGATCCGCTTATTTTTCCAGAGTGCAGAAGCCGACCTGAATAAATATTCGGCGGGGACCGACAGCATTTCACACTTGCCGCACAACCTTGTTTTGCCATACGATAAAAATCACATTACGTTTGATTTTATAGGTGTGTGTATCACCAATCCTAACAAAGTAAAATACCAGTTCAGGCTGGAAGGCGCTGATGCCGATTGGTTTCCACCGACATCAAAAACGGAGGCAACGTATTCGTCATTGCCTCCCGGCGATTATGTGTTCCATTTAAAAGCAATGAATAACGATGGCTTATGGAATGCAAAAGATGTGACGTTTAAATTCACGATCCTTCCGCCATGGTACAAAACCTGGTGGTTTTACACGCTGGTAACACTTTTTGCTTTTGCCTGTGTGTATTTATTTATTGTGGTGCGCACACGCAATCTGCAAAAAGCAAAAATAGAATTGGAGCAGGAAGTAGAGCTGCGTACGTACCAGCTGCGCCAGGAAAAAGAAAAAGTGGAAGTGATCAACAAGGAAGTGAGTGAACAAAAAGCGATCATTGAAGCAAAAAATCACGACATCACGGACAGTATCAAGTATGCGAAAAACATACAGGAAGCGCTGTTGCCGCCGCTGCAGAATTTACATGCAGAAATGAAAGAAGCATTTGTGCTGTACCAGCCGAAAGATATTGTGAGCGGGGATTTTTACTGGTTTGCAAAACGCAATAATAAACGTTTTGTAGCTTCTGTGGATTGTACCGGTCACGGCGTTCCGGGTGCTTTCATGAGCATCATCGGCAATACATTGCTGAATGAGATTGTGACGGATAAAAACATTACACAACCGGCTGAAATTTTAAATGAATTGCATCACGGTGTAAAAACAGCATTGAAACAAAGTGAAAGTGAAAATGAGCGCCGCGATGGAATGGACATTGCGCTTTGTTCATTGAATGAAGCAGGAACGATATTAGAGTATTCAGGTGCCAACCGGCCGTTGTGGATCTTCCGTAAAAATAAAACCGGCGAAGAAGTGTTCGAGATGATCAAAGCAAATAAATTTCCGATCGGTGGAATGGAGCTGGAAGAAAACGAAAAACGCAAATTTACCAATCATGAGATCCCTGTTGAGAAGGGAGATATGATCTATGTATTTTCGGATGGTTATGCCGATCAGTTTGGTGGCGAACGCGGTAAAAAATTTATGGTTGGCAATATGCAAAAACTGATTGCCGAGATTTATACCAAACCTGTAAAAGAACAGGAACAGCTGCTGGTACAGGCTTTTCAAAGCTGGAAAGGGGAGCTTGAGCAGATCGATGACGTGCTCGTAATCGGCTTCAGGATCTAATCTTCAACACAGAGAAATAAGAGAAAACAGAGCTACACAGAGAACTCTGTGAACCTCTGTAAACTCCGTAGCCCCTGTGTTAAAATCCTTACTGTTTTTGGCTAAATATTTGTTACTTTTGTAATAATAGGAACTAGCGCAGAAAGCTTTATGTTAAGGCAGGTACAGACACAAAAATTATTACAAAAATTATCTCCACAGCAAATTCAGTTAATGAAATTGCTGCAATTACCTACGATTGCATTGGAACAACGCATCAAAGAAGAGATGGAGATAAATCCAGCACTGGAAGAAGGGGCAGAAACCGACGACGAACCGAAAGATGAGTTTGAGAATGAGGAGTTTGAGGATGCGCCGCAGGATGAAGAACACAACCGCGATGATTTTGCATTGACGGATTACATGGATGACGATGAGGGCGCTTCTTATAAATTAAAAGCAAACAATATCAGTCCGGATGAAGAGCGCAAGGAAATTCCTTTTTCCGTTGGACTTACTTTCCAGGATATGCTGGAAAGTCAGCTGGGTATGAAAGCGCTGGATGACCGCGAATACCAGATCGCCAATTACCTGATCGGAAATTTGGATGATGATGGTTATTTACGCAGGGACCTGGGTTCTATTGTTGATGACATTGCCTTTTCACAAAACATTACTACAACGGAAGAAGAGCTGCTGGAATTATTAAAAGTGATCCAGGATTTTGACCCGGCCGGTGTGGGTGCGCGTGATCTGCAGGAATGCCTGCTGATCCAGCTGCGCAGAAAGGAAGTTCAAACACAGATAGTGGAGCTTGCTACCGAAGTGGTGGAAAAGCAAATGGATGAATTTTCGAAAAAGCATTATGATAAAATTTCGAAAAAACTGGAGATCGATGATGAGCTGTTGAAAGAAGTGATCCAGGAAATTTTAAAATTAAATCCGCGCCCGGGTAATTCCATGGCCGACGGACAAAAAAGCTATCAGCAGGTAATCCCTGATTTTACGATCACGAATGACGACGGCGAATTATTGCTGGGATTAAATTCCCGCAATGCACCGGATCTAAAGGTGAGTGCGGAATACAATAAAATGTTTGAAGAATATTCCAAAACAAAGGACAAAGCCAATAAGGAAGCGTCCATGTTCATCAAACAAAAACTGGACGGTGCACGCTGGTTCATTGATGCGATCCAGCAGCGGAACCAAACTTTGTTGTTTACTATGAATGCAATCATGGAATATCAACGCGATTATTTTTTAACGGGGGATGAAACGCAGCTGAAACCAATGATCCTGAAAGACATTGCAGAAAAAGTATTGCTGGATATTTCCACTATTTCCCGCGTTGCCAACAGCAAATATGTACAAACACCTTTCGGGACGTTTTTACTGAAAACATTTTTCAGCGAATCGCTTTCTACCGATAGCGGAGAGGAAGTATCCACACGTGAAGTGAAAAAGATCCTGGAAGACTGCATTGGCGCAGAAAGTAAAAAGAAACCACTGACCGATGATAAGCTGGCGAAGATCCTGAAAGAAAAAGGATACAACATTGCCAGGAGAACAATCGCTAAATACCGCGAACAGCTTGACATTCCGGTAGCACGATTAAGAAAGGAACTGTAATTTCCTTTTCTTATTTTGTAAACCAATTTAATTTTTTTTGTTTTGACTACTGAAACACGCTTCGCAAAAATAATTTCGCACCTGTTGCATCCATTGCTGATGCCAACCTACGGCTTTGCATTGATATTTTTCACACACAATTACATTTCCACGTTTACCCCTCCCGAATTTAAAGTGAAGATCCTGATCGTTACTTTTTTCTTCACATTTGTTTTACCTGCGCTCAATGCATTTATATTGTTGAAGATGGGGCGCATCCGCAGCATGGAAATGGAAACCACGCGTGAGCGGGTAATCCCTTATCTGAGCACGGCGATGTATTATTTCGCGCTGTTGTATATGTTTTACACCCGCGGTTTCCCGATGGTGATCGTGCTGATGATTGCTGGTGCAGGCATTTCCATTTTACTAACGTTCTTCATTAATTTTAAATGGAAAATAAGCGCACATGCTGTTGGCATTGGCGGCCTGATCGGTGGTGTGATGGGTATTTCCCTGCGTTTGCTGGTTGATTTCAAAGCTATTTTACTCCTGCTTCTCCTGTGTGCCGGACTGATCGGGTTTGCACGTTTAAAGCTGAAAGCCCATGAACCTGCACAAGTGTATGCGGGATTGCTGCTTGGTTTTTTGGTGGAGTTTCTGTTGATGATCTTCGTTAAGTTTTAGGGTACAAATAGCGAACAGGAACGAATGTTACGAATTTGTGGATCTACTAAATACCAATTAATACGAATATACCAATCTGTGTGTGAGTTATGTCGTTAGAACGCAGATGTTGGGGGTTTGTACGGATTAAAACGGATAGCTAAAGCGCGTTCTCCCAACGTGATTAAGTAAGCCACAGATTCACAGATTTTTTTATGTAAAATATATTGCACAGATGATAAAATCGCTTTGCGATTTTGAAAGAATCCATGTAATTTTTTATTAATTTTTTTAATCTGTGAATCTGTGGCTTAACATCGCTGGCGCGAGTGTCCCACTCGTGACTCTTATTCTTAGAGCGTCCCGCTCTTATATTCATTTATAATAATGGCAAGATGCCATAAAATAAAAGGCACGAGTGGGACACTCGCGCCAGCGTAAGAATGCTAATACAGCAGCAATCCCACACCAACAGAAAAAGGCACCATGTTGGGTTCTCCCCTGCCTTTCAGGAAAAGATCGGAGAACGCATAAAATCCCTGCAGTACAAATTTATTATAACCAATACGCATGGTAACACCGTAGCGCCATGGATTGATGTTTTTGATATCATAGATCTTGCGTTTGCCGTCGTCGTCAATTATTTTGGTATGCACATTATACGCATAACCGATCTTTGCTCCTACCGAAAATTTAAAGCTGTGTTGTCCGCGTGTGCGGATGCGCAGCTCCACAGGGATCTCCACATAATTGCAGGATAATTTATTGCGTTTGTATTTGGTGGTAAGCGGTTCCAGGGTGGTATATTTTCCGTCGATGGTATACGTAATGCGTCCGTTGCTGTGCATGTCGTGTGTGCTGAAACCACCGCCGAAAGCCACGCTGAACGGACCGTATCCGAAAGGATAATCCCACATGAAATAAGCATTACCACCCAATGAATATGGTTTTTGTTTGATGCCCGCCGGTAAATTCAGGAAACCATCGTAATCAAAATCCACAATGATGCGGTCCTTTGCATCTGCAATTTTTTTTGGTTGCGGCTCCTCCTGCGTTTGAGCAGATGCGCTGACGGTTGCAGCGAAAAAAATGATGGGTAAAAAGAAATTCTGTATAAAATAACGCAAGTGCATCTTGTATTTAAATTATACGCAAATATAACATTTTATCTTTTTTACTACGTCATTGTTTCTCATCCACTTTTTCCTGCGCATTGCGGATCATGTCGTTTACCTGTGCAGTAAGGTCATCAAAATCAATGGGCTTAGGAATAAATGCATAGGCGCCCAGGTTGAGGGAAATGGCCTCTGCTTTTTCCTGTCCGAGTGAAGAAATAATGATGACCGGGATCCGGTTGTAATAAAATTTCTTGAGCAGTGATAACAAGCTCAGCCCGGAAATATCCGGCATCATAATATCACTAACCACCCCGTCTATTTTATATTTATCGATGAGTTCCAGCGCCTGGAAAGCATCATCTGCAGTGATCACATCATAACCTGTTTCTTTTAATCTGAAAGCGATGGCGCGTTGAAAAAGCTTATCGTCGTCTATTACCAAAATCCGTTTCATAATTTTTTGCTTTTATGTTCATGTAAATTTAACGTACCATTTCCGAAGATGTTATACAATTTCGATGCCCGGCAGATCCGGTCAGACGGTTGGAAGAAGTTGAATGATTTTCTGCATCAGCTCCGCTTCGTGATACGGCTTGGAAATGTATTCGTTCATGCCAGCAGCCAGGCATTTATCGCGCTCGCCTTTGAGCACGTTCCCGGTAACAGCAATTACCGGTGTTTGAATTCCTTTTTTCCGGATCTTTGCAATGGCTTCCAAACCGCCCATTTCCGGCATGTGTAAATCCATCAGAATGATGTCGTATTGTTTTTTTATTAATTTTTCCAGCGCCAGTGCGCCATTGTCCGCCACATCAATTTTCATTTCATAGCTTTCTAAAATATGGCAGGCCAGCAGTTTGTTCATTTCATCATCATCCACGATCAGTACTTTTTTACCCGCTAATTTTTCCTTGCCGGTGGTTGGATCAATCGCATTCTGTTGTGCCAGCATGTGTTCATCCACAGGTAAATTATACGGAATGGTAAAATAAAAAACCGAGCCTTTTCCTGTTTCGCTTTTCACAGCAATACTTCCCTGCTGCAGTTCCACCAGTTTTTTGGAGATGGTCAATCCCAGCCCTGTTCCTCCGTATTTCCGGGTAACACTTGAATCTGCCTGCGTGAATTGTTCGAAAATAGTGAGTTGATTTTCCGCCCCGATCCCAATCCCGGTATCCGAAACTTCAAACAACAATGTTTGTGAGCCGCTTTCTGCATGTGCTACTTTACACGTTATCCGGATCATTCCTTTTTCGGTAAATTTTACCGCATTGGCAACCAGGTTAAGCAGGATCTGCTTTAAGCGAACGGAATCGCCGACAATTGTTTTTGAAACCTGTTCATCGATGTTATAGCTCAATTCCAATCCTTTTTTTTCTGCCGCATTTTTAAACGATTCGTACACCTCTTCCAATACTTCCTCCACATCAAAGGCAATATTTTCGAGTACAATGCCACCGGATTCCATTTTTGAATAATCCAGGATTTCATTGATGATGGTGATCAGGTGGTTGGAGGAACGTTTGATATTGAACAATAATTTTTGCTGTTCGTTTGCCAGCCCGGTTTTTAACAATTGTTCGGAAAATCCTACGATCACATTCATTGGCGTGCGGATCTCGTGGCTCATGTTCGCTAAAAATTCCTCTTTGGCTTTCGCGAGCTTTTCGGTGCTTTTTTTCTCACGCAGCAATTCTTTTCTCAGGCGGTTGTTGTGTTTTACCTCGCGGTACACGATCACTAAAAACACCAGCATGATGAGGATCCCGGAAGCAACCAGGCTGGTTAAAATGTTACTGGTATTGCTGGCCGTATCATCCGTTAATTTATTGAGCCCGGCTTTTGATTCGATCAGCTCTAATTTTTCGAGATTGGTAAAAACAGCGCGGATGCTATCCTGCGCATAATCGTCTTTTTCGATCAGCTGCAGGGTTTGCTTGAAAAAATTGGTTGATTTTACATTGCCTTTTTTTTCTGCCTTTTCCAGCATATCTTTTACAGAGCTCGCAGAAACCACGTCGGTAGTAACCACAGGCGGCTGGATGGACGCTATAGCGGATGTGGAAAGCGATGGCGATGGCAAGGTGCTGATCTGCTCTTCCGGTTTTTCTTTATTTTTTTTACCTGAAAATAAACGTGAGAAAAAATTACTGCGTTCTTCTTTCGGGGCCTCTTTTTGATTTTGCGGTTGATCTTTATCTTCTACCGGCGCCGTAACCTGGTCGGCATCGGAGGTTACCGACAAGGTTTGCTTTTGCGATTCGGAGATCTTTGAAATAATTTCGGGCAAACCGGACTGTGTATTGTAGCTATCCGCAAGGCGAATACGCTCGCGGCAGATCTCCAATTTGTTATTGATGTAATACCCCAGCTTTTCGAGGTTGCGGTAATATTCCTCGTTATCGAGCGCAATTTTACTCAGGTCGTCCATGTATTGCCCCACCAGCACCACACTACTGTCGTACTTCAGCAACAAAGAATCCTTTTTGGTAACCGAATATTGTTTGATATAAAAATCTATGTCGTATACCTCGTGTGATATTTTTTTGCGGTACACATTCTTTGGGCTAAGCCCCGCATACGCATTGATATTCTTCTTTAATATTCCAAGGTTTTTATAGGTGATCCAGTAGGTTGTAGCCAGCAGGCAAGCCACCAGGCCAAAACCAAGCATTACTTTCCAGAATATTGTTTTGTAATTTTTCATACGTTTTTTATGGATGTGGATCGTTGTTTAAAACGGCCAGCTCCTCTTTTATTTCCTCTATGGCAAGCGCGATGATGGTGGATACTGTGGAAATTAATTCCGCCACTTTATCAATGTGTATTTTTTGTTTGGAAGAAATTTCGAGCGATAAGATATCGTCCTGCAATACGGTTAAACCTACAAATTGCAGGGAAGGCTTCATTTTATGAGCAATCAGGTAAATGGTATCCCAATCTTTTACTAAAAGTGCATTTTTTAAACGCTGCACATCCACTGCCGATTGCTCTACAAAAGCACTCAGCATTTTTTGTTCAAAAGCAGTATTTCCTTTCGATATGGTTTTGAGGTAGGAAAGGTTGGTATACTTTTTTTTGTTAGTTAAATCCATTTGTTTGAAAATTGTTTACATGTTCCCTACAAAATTACTTCCAATAACGGACCTAACAACTGCTTTTTTCGATGGCTGGCTTTAAAATTTCGATGGTTTGTAAATCAGATCAGTTTTAAGCGCTGGATCAGCGGTTTGAACTTATTGCGGCTGACCGGAATGGTTACTTTATTTACGGAAATACAGTTGTCTTCGATCGCCGAGATCTTATCCAAACGCACAATGAACGAATTGTGAACCCTTGCAAAATCATTTGCCGGTAATGTATGTTCAATACCTTTCATGGTGGAATGGATGGTAAATTTATCCGTTAAGGTATGAATGGTCACATAATCGGCTAGTGCTTCAATGTACTGAATGGTTTTGAGATCCAGTTTAATAAAGCGCGATGATACTTTTATAAAAATATGATTGTCGACGGTATTGATCGTCGTTCCTTTTTTATCAAAATTGCGTTTTGATTTTGTAACGGCTTTTAAAAAGCGTTCGTATGCAATGGGTTTTATTAAAAAATCGGTTACATCGTATTCAAAGGCTTCCACCGCAAACTCTTTATTGGATGTAATAATTACCACTTCAGGACGCGAAACATCCAGTGTTTTCATAAAATCCATACCGGTCATTTCCGGCATCATCACATCCAGAAAAATAAGATCGACGCTGCCTGTCATTACCAGGTTGGAAGCTTCTATAGCGCTGGAGCAGGATCCAACAAGGTTGAGCAGCGTAGTTTGGTTGATCTTGTTCTCAAGATCAATGCGCATCATTTCATCATCATCAACGATAATACAATTCATAAAAACAGCCTGGAGAAAAGTGTATGTAAATATAACCGATTTATTTCAAAGTATCGAAGGGGAATTACCAGCTATCGAAAAATCAATATTGCCCGGGCAAATGGCATTTAATTTTACTCTCAGAAAATAACAGAAAACTATAACAACAATGAAAAAGATCGTCACACTAATTTTTGCAGTACTTTCTTTCACAGCATTTACTGTAAAAGCCCAAACTGAAAATGGGTATGTAAAAAACAGCAAATACAGCAACAGCGCTTATACAAATAGTATTGGTGTACGGGCGGGAACCGAACTGGGCGTTACCTTCAAACATTTTTACAGGCCTACCTGGGCATTTGAGGGAACTGTAACTACCGGCTACAGGGCACTTGTTGCCACTGCATTATTTGAAAAACATTATGAGCTTTTTTATACGCCGGGCTTTGATTTATTTTTTGGAGGCGGCGGGCATTTCGGAAGCTGGGGAGATGTAGCCTATTACCACCACAATTATTATGATGGTGAAGATCATTATTACAGAACTTACGAACCTGCTCCCAGCGCGGGAGTGGATGGGATTTTCGGGCTGGAGTATAAATTTCCAAGAGCTCCGTTTACCATCGGCGCCGACGTTAAACCCTACTTTGACGTGTTTTACCCGGGCGACAGTTGGGCTGAAGCTGCAGTTAGTTTCAGATATGTTTTGAAATAGATTTGTTAAATGAAAACGCCGCATTTCAAATTGAAATGCGGCGTTTTTTGTGTTTTTTAATTTATTTGGTTATGTTGTAGAACATCTTACTATGGAAACAGATATACTTTCTTAAGCTGTCATCCCGGGCTTGACCCGGGATCTGTCAATTAAATACTACTACCATTTATGAGATCCCGGGTCAAGCCCGGGATGACAGTATTGTTTGTGAATATTGTAAAAAACAACATTTTCCTACAACAACAACATTTATTTTTACGCCGCGATCCGTTGCAAAATTGCTTTGCAGGGAATGCTTGAAGTGACGATTAAATGATGTTCGGTGTGCAGCGGAATGCTGAAATAATCGCCTGCTTTGAGTGAATGTTTTTTGTCTCCGAAAATAATATCGCAAGTGCCTTCCAGGATCAAAAATTTCTCAAATTCATTGTCGTGTACTTCATGCGGCGCCATGGTTTTGATCCAAACAATGGCTGTTATCACTTCCGGCGTATACCCGATTATTTTTGCTTTCATTTCTTGAAAATCGCTACCTATAACCATGTCCGGACGGTTAATCCATTGACTGTAATTCTCCATTTTCGAATCCGTGTTCAGCACCGGTGGAAATGCCGGTTGTTCGCCATTTTGCATGCGTTCCATGTAATCGATGGTAGCGATCAAAAATGGCTTGATCGCCGGGTGTGGGGCAGCGGTTTGCGCTGCGGCGTATTGCTGCAGCGCATTGCTGATCTCGTCAATTTCGGTGCGGATCTCTTCGTGGACGGATGCTAATTTTTCAACCTCCATAGCCTCTTCCGGTGTCACGTCGCCCAATACGTACATTTCCAGTATTCCAGAAGCTATGTATTCCTGTATGTTCATTTTTATAGTGTTCTTCTTTGTTTCAGCTCTTTCCTGATCTTTATTTTTAATTCTGCCATTGAAATGCCTAATTGCTGCGCAGTTGCGGCATAACTATAACCATTAAAATAAACCAGGTCCAAAGCGTTTGATGGCTGATGCGGTTCCGGAAAAGAAGCTGATTTTTGCTGCTTTTCCAATGAGTAATGTCCCTCAGCTGCTTCATTTACGAGATGTTCAACCTGTTGGATTTCCGGAACTGCTTTATTCTCTGAAATCATACCGGGTCCTGCCGCCAAAACTCTTGCTATTTTTAGCATCCGGGTAAATAAACGCTCGCCGGTGGGATTATATTTTGTAAGCGAGCCTATTATTTTCAGGAAAGTGGCCTGCAGGATCTGCTCTGCTTTTTGTTCGTCGTTTCCCATCCGGGAGATCATTCCCAGCAGTGCGGGCGCGTATATGTCATATAGCCTGGAAAATGCCTGTTTGTTTCCCTGCCCGATCTGTTCGATCAGCAGCTGTTCGGCATCCATTGCATGTATTTCTTTAACGGTCAAACCCATTCACAGATCATTTATGCTGGCTAAGTTAATGAATTTCGGATTCAAAAAAGGCATCGACTTTAATGTACAGAGTTTTGTTTTTACGATACTCATGAACAATACTGTCATCCTGCACTCGTTGCTGGATCGGTTAATTAAATACTGCAAACATTTATGAGATTCCGCAACAGGTGCGGGATGACAGCTTAGAAGAGTATTCCTGCTTTTATAGGAACATTAGCATAATCAAATATGCTACGCAGTATGCGTTTCGCTCCAGGTAGTTTTTAGCGCCTGTAAAAAAGTAGCACTTTCCTGTGCTCCGGAAACGGCATATTTGCTTCCCAGCACAAAAAACGGAACGCCGGTAACACCTACCTGCTGCGCTTCATACACATCTTTGTGTACGTCTTCGGCATACGCGTTGCTTTCCAGCATTTCTTTTACCTGCGTTGGGTCAAGCCCGATGTCGGAACCCAACTGAACCAACACTTCCCGGTCGGCGGTATTTTTTCCTTCCGTGAAATATGCTTTAAATAAACGTTCTTCGGCTGCATCTCCTTTTCCGGATTTTTTCGCCAGCTGGATCAACCGGTGTGCATCAAAAGAATTGGCGATCACCGCTTTATCGAAATCGTACTCCAACCCTACTTCCTTTGCCATGGCGGTTACCCGATCGTTCATACTTTTGGCCTGCTCCAGCGACCAGCCTTTTATCTCGGCAAGATATTGATTGATATTTTTACCGGGAACGGTTTGCTGATCGGGATTCAGCTGAAAGCTTTTCCAAACAATTTCTACCTCTTCTTTGTGTTCGAATTGAGCCAGTGCATTTTCAAATTTCCGTTTGCCAATGTAGCAAAACGGGCACATCACATCCGACCAGATCTCTATTTTCATAACTGATTAATCTAATGTTGCTGTATATTCAATAGTGGTGTTGTACAATTTGGAGATCGGGCAGTTTGCTTTTGCATCTGCAACCAGCTCATCAAATTTTTCTTTGCTGATGCCCGGTACTTTTGCATTTACAGTAAGTTTTGATTCGGTGATCTCGCCTTTTGCAGGATCCAGTGTGATCTCACACGTTGTATCAATATTGTCAGGCACAAAACCGGCACCGGTTAAGTTAAAACTAAGCTTCATGGTAAAACATCCTGCATGCGCTGCTGCTGCTAATTCTTCGGGGTTAGTCCCGATCCCATCCGCAAAACGGGTGTTAAAAGAATATTGTGCTTTGTTCAATACGGTGCTTTGTGTGCTTAAGGTTCCTTTGCCTTCTTTACCGCTTCCCTGCCAGTTGGCTGTTGCTGATCTTTTCATATTTTTTTATTTTATTTAGTGAATAATTTAGTGTTGATCTTCGAATTATAAAAGTAGAATTAAAATCTGCCGAAAGCAACAATTACCGCCAGTACAAAAATGATCACGTTGACCATTACTTCTTTCTTTTCGTCATTTTTTAAATGATCGAGCGCTGCCAGGATCATGATCAATGCCAATGCACCGGCTGCTACCGGTGTGAGGATGATCGCAACACCCGTTGCCCAGGGAAGGATCAACCCAAGCCCGGCAAGCAATTCGGAGCCCCCGATAAATTTGATCATGCCGGGCGAATAACGTGCAGTCCAGGTCATTTTTGCTAATTTTTCTTTTGGCTGTGTGGATTTCATGATCCCGGCCATGATGAACATTGCGCCAAGCAATCCTTGTAAGATCCAGAGAAATATATTCATTGTTTTGAGTTTTTTTGTGAATTACAAAGTTAGAGATTTTACGGATAACTGTTGGTACAGATAACGCCCGCCTGAACGATTCGGGCAGGAACAGAAGCGAATATTACGAATCTGTGTGTAATCTAACTAATCTGTGTGTTTGTTTCATGTAAAATAAAAAGCCACAGATTCACAGATTTTAACGGGAATTATATTACACAGATAAAATCGCTATGCGATTTTACAATTTTGTGCAATTCCAATTAATTTTTTTAATCCGTGAATCTGTGGCAACAATAAATGCAGGAAAAAGAAAACCCCAGTCAGGGTTTGAAACCCTGACAGAGGTGGAATAAAAATACTGCATGGTAGTTTTGAGCTACGTGTTAAAATGCCATGTCATCTGCACTCGGCCCGTAACTCCCCGGGATGGGAACATTCAGCAGGCGCAGGAAAACGCCCATTTGCGCACGGTGATGGATGATCTGCGAATAAGCCATACGGAAAACTTCTGCTTTTGTGCGTTTGCTTATAATGGTATCGCCATTACGCAGCACCCATTGATCGGATAAAATATCATCTTTTGTTTTTTTCAGTGTTGCAATTCCATCCGCCAGTGATTCTTCAAAAAACTGCATCAGCTCTTTGTTGTTTTTTACAATTTTTGGAACGTATGCATTTGAATTAAAATCGAGCTCATTGGTATTTACCGTCATGGTTACCCAGGTTGGCAATTCGGCAATGTGTGTTGCAAGGCGCTCTATGGCCATGCTTTTTTCGTGCGGTTTCCAGCCGAATTTATCATCCGGTACAAGTGCTAACATTTTGCGGGTGGTTTGTGCTTCTGCTTCCATTTCTTTCAGGAATGTGTCGATCATTGTCATTGTTTTAAAGATTTAGGGTTTATAATTTGCTTGTTTTTAAAATCTGATACAAACTAACAACCCCGGAGTGACAACAGTATGTCAGCAGGGGGAAAAAAAGTTTAAAGTTTAAAGTTAGAAAGTTCAAAGTTTGTTGTGTGTGAGAAAACCATTCTGTATGGATCTAACCGCAGAGAACGCGGAGAAGGCGCAAAGTACGCAGAGGAAGTGGAAATATAAGCTGGCACGGGCAATTCATGCACAGCATCTACACAGATTCGCAATATTCGTTCCTGTTCCTGCCCGAATCGTTCAGGCGGGCGTTATCCGTACAGCAAACTTTAAACTTTCCAAATTAAACTTTGAACTACTTTTTAGCAACAAGCGTTGCAATCTCCCTGATCCGTTTTTTGAGAATCTCGGGACTGACAATATCGGCCTGATCACCGAACATGAGGTACCAGCGTGCAAATCCTTCGAGGGAGGAAGTTAAAAAAGTCATTTCAATAGTGTCTTTCAATTCGCGCTCCGATACAAAACCATTGTAAAAGCGCTGGTCGCCGATGTACTGGATTACTTTTTTATTGACGGTCATGATCACCGTTTGCAATTCTTTTTCTTTGGAGATCTGTTTTAAATACGTTTTTAAAGATGGATGATCTTTCCGGAACGGCAGCTCTGTGGGAGCGATCTTCGAAATACGATCGGTACGGAAATCGCGGTAATCGTTACGCAGCTGACAAAATGCAATGAGGTGCCAGTAATTTCCCAAATAAAAAATACCTACCGGCTCGATGTTGCGTTTTGTTTTTTCCTGGCTGTGGTTTGCAAAATAATCGATGCTGAGCACTTTTTTTTCAGAAATGCTTTTTAAAATACTTTGCAAAGGATTGGAAGTATTTTTATCAAGTGGCAAATATTCGTTGCCGATCACCTGGATGTGATCGTCCATGGTTTCGAGGTATTCTTTTTCGCTGGAGCGTAACACCGATTTTATTTTATACATCGCGGAAGAATAGCTTTCTTTGGTAGATACATCGGTAAATTTTTCTACAAGTTTTTCGGCTGTTAAAAATGCAACCGCTTCTTCTTTTGTAAACATTACCGGCGGTAAGCGATAACCATCCATAATGGAATAACCCACGCCTGCCTCGCCTACCAATGGGATTCCGGCTTCTTCCAGTGTTCTGATATCGCGGTACACGGTACGCAGGCTGACCTCAAACCTTTCGGCAATGTCCTGCGCTTTTACTACTCTTCGTGATTGCAGGTGAATTAAAATTGCGGTTACGCGATCGATCCGGTTCATGATTTTTATACTGTATAGTGCTGCGTAAATTTAATTAAAAAACCAGACGTGTTAAATAAACATGAAGGCGGATTATTTTTTGAATGCTGGAAAAGCTTTATTTAAAGCAAGTACAGCGTTTTTAAAATATAATTAAAAGAAAATTTATAAAAATAATTTACAGCTGCAAAATCCGAAATGAAAATCATTACGTTAATCTTTTCAAATCAAAATTAAAAAACTTAAAAATAACTTAAACCTAAAACATCATGAAAACGATAATAAAAACAGCATTAGTAATATGCATCGCATTTTTTGCACAAAGTGCATCTGCACAAAACATGGAATCAAAAGAAAAAACAGTTACTGTAGGTGGCGCAGCAATGTATCCTTCAAAAAACATCATTGAAAATGCAATGAACTCAAAAGATCATACAACTTTGGTTGCAGCAGTTAAAGCAGCTGGCTTGGTAGAAACATTGCAAGGTGCAGGCCCATTCACGGTATTTGCCCCAACTAATGAAGCATTTAATAAATTACCAAAAGGAACTGTTGAAACATTATTGAAACCGGAAAACAAAGCAATGTTAAGCGGCATTTTAACGTACCATGTTGTTTCCGGAAAAATTGATTCTAAAATGATCATGGACATGATCAAAAAAGGAAATGGTAAAGCAGAAATGAAAACAGTAAACGGTGGAATGTTAACATTCACAATGAGTGGAAACAAGATCATGATCAAAGATGAAAAAGGCGGAATGTCTTCTATCACGATCAAAGATGTGTATCAGAGCAATGGTGTGATCCATGTGGTTGACACTGTATTGATGCCTAAATAACCAATGAACAAAACAAAAAACCGCCAGAAATTTATCCGGCGGTTTTTTTGTTTTGGTCATTGGTTCAGCGGTTTATTGGTTCATTCGTTTACTGTGTGTGAGCTACCCATACTGGATAAATGTGGCATGAGCTGCATTAAGCGGATCTTCATAAAAACTATTCTCATCCATTTAAAGTTGTCATCCCGCGCCCCGCGGCGGATGGGGTGACGATTTCCTGATATGATTATCCTAATTTCGTAATTCTTCTCTGCGAACTCTGCGCTTCCTCCGCGTTCTTTGCGGTAAAATCCTTTTTTAACATTATGAAAACCTACACGTTAAAAATTAGTTTTATCTTTTGTCCAAATCCGGGAAATCAGATTGTCTTTAGTACATAAACCTTAAAAACCATCATTATGAAAGAGTATTTATTATTATTCCGCGGCGGCGATGCGGAGCGCAAACAATTTTCGCCGCAACAAATTGAAGCGCACATGAAACGCTGGACAGAGTGGATTGGCGGCATCGCGCAAAGCGGTAATTTAGTTGGGGCACAGCCACTTACCAATGAAGGCCGTGTGCTAAGCGGTACATCTAAAAAATTAACCGACGGCCCGTTCATAGAAGGCAAAGAAATTTTGGGCGGCTATGTGTTGGTAAAAGCTGCAAATTTTGACGCAGCCGTAAAAATCTCCGAAGCCTGCCCTAACCTGGAGCTGGAAAGCGGCACTGTAGAAGTGCGTGAAACCGGCGTAATGGACGATCATTACTAATTTTTAAAATAAATTTAAAAAAATTGTCCAAATCCGGGAAACCCGATTGTCTTTAGTAAAAGAACCTTAAAATAAATTGTTAAACAAATTCTAAAACAAAAACATCATGAACGACAAAGTAAACGCATTAAACTGGTTTGAGATCGCAGTAAGCGACATTAACAGAGCAAAAAAATTCTACGAAGAAGTATTCGGAATTAAAATGGAAGTACAGGAAATGATGGGCATGCACATGGCATTTTTCCCTGCAGATATGAGCAGCAAAGTAGGTGGCGCACTTGTACAAAGCAACATGCACAAACCAAGTGTAGAAGGTGCTGTGATCTATCTGAACGCAAATCCGGATCTATCCGTTGCATTGGGTAACGTAGAAAAAGCTGGCGGAAAAGTAGCCATGCCGAAAATGCACATCAATGACGAAACCGGTTACATGGGATTTTTTATTGACAGTGAAGGGAACAAAGTGGGGATGCATTCCAATAAATAAGTAATTTGGCATTATCAAATGCCGGATCAAAACCCTGAAATAGAAAATACAGTCAGCCATCTTTTCCGTCACCAGGCGGGAAAGATGGTGGCTGTTCTTACGCGGATCTTCGGATCGCATAACATTGCGCTGGCCGAAGATGTGGTGCAGGACACGCTGCTGACCGCTCTCGAACAATGGAAATTAAAAGGCATACCCAAAGATGCCGAAGCATGGTTGTTCATTGTTGCCAAAAATAAGGCGCTCAACCTGATCAAAAAGCAAAAAAGCAATGTGCTGTTCGGTGATGAAATCACACAACCTTTACTGCAATCGGGTTACACCGTAGAAACTACCGTAAATCAACTGTTTGAAGAAAACCTGATCAAAGACGATCAGTTGCGGATGATGTTTGCCTGCTGCCATCCGGAGCTTTCGGAAGAAAACCAGATCACACTTATTTTAAAAACGCTTTGCGGATTCAGCACGGCGGAAATTGCAAAAGCATTCCTGACTTCGGAGGATACTGTTTCGAAACGTTTATACCGTACCAAAGAATTTTTTCGGGAAAATAAGATCCAACTGACGATCCCGAATGTGGATGAAATAAAAAAGCGAACGAACGCGGTGCTGAATTCGATCTACCTGATTTTTAACGAAGGTTACAATTCCACTAATTCGGAAGAGCTGATCCGGAAAGATGTGATCGAAGAATCGGTGATCCTTTGCAAACTATTAGCCGATAATGAGCACACACAATTACCGGAAGTATTTGCATTGATGGCGCTGATGTGTTTTCATGCATCCCGCAGTGAAAGCCGCCTAAACGACGAAGGAGAAATTATTTTACTCCCAATGCAGGACCGCAATAAGTGGAACCGCGCGCTGATCACGGAGGGAAGTAATTTTATGGACAAAGCGGCATTCGGCAACGCGATCAGCACGTATCACCTGCAGGCAGGCATTGCCTTTGAGCATTGCATTGCACCAAGTTTTGAAAAAACCAACTGGCACAAAATATTGTCTTATTATCAATGGCTGTGCAGGATTGCATCCACACCCGTAACGGAATTAAACAGGATTATTATTGTTTTTCAGTTGCAGGGTGCAGCAGTTGCTTTGAAGGAATTGGAAGCTATTGAAAATAAAAATAAACTGGAATCGTATTATTTGTATTATAGCTTGCTTGGCGAAATTTATCTGAAATTAAATGATCCGGCAATAGCAAAAAAACATTTTGAAAAAGCTGCTGCGTTAACGCAATCGAAAACGGAACAACGGTTGTTGCAGAATAAAATTAGTTCATTGGTTCAATAGTTCACTTGTTTATTGGTGGTGTTTCCTGTGCTGTGTATGTTTAACCGCAAAGAACGCGGAGGAAGTGCAGAGTTCGCAGTTGGGGATTTACACATCACGGGTAACTCACACACAACACACTAATGAACCGATAAACGATTGAACCAATGAACTAAAAAAATCCCCCCGGCAAACAATAACCGGAGGGACCCAAACGTAAACAAACCAAAACATTTAATTGCTAATTATTACTTTTTTATCAAAGCCACTTGCCCTAAATGATACGCTAAATGGTCGGTACGACTGATCAAAACACTTAAACGATTGCGATGCGGTTCTTTTGCAAGATCTTCATCTGTCATTTGTGTATGTTTCATAAACCATTCTTCCGGCTGCATTTTAGTGAACGCATCTGCTAATTTTTGATTGGTGCTTTCCCATGCTTTTCTTACTTCCGTGACAGGCATCAATTCAATACCTTTTTTATCCGGGTTGGAAATAAATGCATCATCCATTCTTTCATACTGACGCTCGCCAATTCCTAAAAGTGAAAACATACGATCGTGCACCGCAGCAAGATGTCCGACAAGGTACACACCGCGATTTTTCCCCGGCGCTACTTCTTCCATCAATTGCGCATCTGTAAGCGTACTGAATAATCCATCCGCTCTTTTTACATGACTGTTCCAGGCATTCATTGCCATGTGAACAAATACTTTTTGTTGGTTTTCCATTTCTTTTTGTTAGTTTAATTATTTAGGTATGGTGTAAAACAATGTTGCTATAGAAACAGAAATACTCTCCAGAACTGTCATCCCGCACGCGTTGCGGGATCGGTTAATTAAGTACTGCAAACATTTATGAGATCCCGCAACATTGCGGGATGACAGTATTGTTTATGAGTATCGTAAAAACAAAATTTTATTACAATGTAACCATTATTTGTTAATTACACTGCCATCGCGGATCTCTTCCGTGGCTTTGGTAATCAGCTGCTCATTCAATTTCAGGTCACCGAAAACTTCTACCTGGTCGTTCATCTCGCGTCCTTTTTTTACCATCACACGTTGCGTTTTATTATCCGTTATTTTTATTACATATAAACCTTCATTCGAGCTCACCAATGCAGTTTTCGGAACCACAAAAGTACTGTCGTTACCGGCAAGTGTTATGCTCACTTCCGCGATCATGCCCGGTAATAATTTTTTATTTTCATTCAGCACATCCATTTCCACACGCTCCGAACGCAGCTTCAAATCTAGCGCTCCGGCCATCCGTTTTATATTTGCATTGAACGTTTCTCCCGGAAAAGACCGCACTTTAAATTTTACCGCCTCTTCACTTTTCAAATAACCGGTGTATGCTTCCGGAATAGAAACCGCCAGGCGCAATTGTTTTTGTTCCTGCAAAGTAAACAATGGAAACTCCGATCCTTTTCCTGCAGGCCCAACATACGCTCCCACATTCACATTCCGGGAAGTAATAATTCCGCTGAACGGTGCGCGGATCTCCAGATAACCCTGCGTTACACTTACTTCTTTATACGCTGCTTTTGCTGCTTCAAGATTAGCCGCATCCGAATTTTTTTTCGCGATCGCCTGGTCCAGATCATTCTGCGAAACAGTTCCCGGCGTTTTGCTTGTTTCCAGCAAACGGTTGTAATTGGCATTGCTGGCGGTATAAATTGCTTCCTGCGATTTTAACCGCGATTCTGCTGCATTCAGCTGCGATGCTACTTCCGGCGCTTCCAGTGTGATCAGCAATTGTCCTTCCGTTACTTCCGAACCAATATCCGCTTTCAGATCTTTTACAAAACCGGTTACTTTCGCATACAGGTCTACTTGCTGAAAAGCGATCAGCTCACCAGGCAATTGCAGCGTGGTGGAAAATTTATCCTTGTGCAGCAAAAATGTTTGTGTTGATGCCGGTTTGTTTTCATCTGCGTTTACTTCCTTTGATTCGGACGTGCTGCAGCTGCTCAAAACCGTAGCGATAAAAAATCCGGGCAATGCAATTAAAAAATATTTATTCGTTTTCATTTTCATGTGTTAATATATAATGTTTACTTTCTAAGTCTGTTGGATCAAGCGATAATGACTGGGTGGATGTTTTGCCCTGCACCCACGCAAAGATCAGCGGTAAAATCACCAGTACGGCAAAAGTGGAAAATAACAATCCGCCGATCACTGCCCTGCCTAATGGCGAAACCTGGTCGCCGCCTTCTCCTTCACCAATTGCCATCGGAAGCATTCCCGCGATCATTGCCACGCTGGTCATAATGATCGGGCGCAAACGCAAAGCAATTGCTTCTTTTGCAGCAGCAACGGCATCACCCGATTTTTTCCGCAGCTGCTCCGCATTGGTAATGAGCAGCACCGCGTTGGCAATGGAAACGCCCACCGACATAATGATTCCCATGTAGGATTGTAAATTTAATGTTGATCCGGTAAACGTTAAAAACAGTAAAGCACCGAGCACTACCGCCGGAACGGTTGCCAATACAATAAGAGAAACGCGGAACGATTGGAAATTAGCTGCCAGCATCAGGAAGATCACCACAATAGCTACCAATAATCCGGATTGCAAACTGCTTAATGTTTCCGATAAAACTTTGCTCAAACCAATTGGTTCGATGAACAAACCGCGCGGCAATTTACCTAAGGATGCGATTACACTTTCCACATCTTTGGATGCCGTCCCCAAATCTTTATCGCTGATGTTCGCCGTTACCGATAAATACGGCATAGCACCCAGGTCATCATTTTCGCCATACGTTGTATCCGGCGTGATCGTTGCCACATCGCCCAATACGGGGCGAATCGCATTTTTTAATAACGGAATTTCATTGATGTCGCTTTCGCTTTGCATTTGATTTAACGGCACTTGTACCTGCACGTTGTACGAAAGTCCGGCTTTTTCATCGATCCAGATATTTTTTTCTGTGTAACGGGAGGAGGATGTGGATGCGATCAGCGAGCGCGAAATATCGTTCATGTCCACACCCAGCTGCGCCGCACGCACTCTATCAATATTAATGTTCATGGATGGATATTTGATCGGTTGTGCAATTTGCACATCGCGCAGGTAGCTGATCTGTTTTAATTTCGCAACAATTTTAGTTGCATATTCTTCATTTACTTTTTTGCTTTTACCTGCAATCCTCACTTCTATGGGCGTTGGCGAGCCCTGACTCAATACTTTATCGATCAGCTCGATCGGCTCGAACGATAATTTTACATCCGGCAATACCTGGTTGATGCGCTTGCGGAATTTATCTTTGAACTCATCCATATCCGGATGATAATCCTTGAAAGCTACCTGGAACACTGCTTCGTGCGGACCGGCCATAAATAAATAGATTGGGTTCACAGAAAATAAAGAAGGATGTTGTCCTACGTAAACCGATGTAATAGAAATGTGTTCTTTCCCCACCATTTTTTCCAGCTCGTGTAAAACAGTAATGGATTTTTCTTCCGTGCGTTCCACACGTGTTCCGTCCGGCGCACGCAAGCGCAATTGAAACTGGCTGGAATTTACTTTTGGCAATACATCACGCCCAATATTATTCAATATTAAAATAGCTGCTCCGGAAATAACCAATAAATAAATGATCCCGATCGCTTTTCGTTTTGGCATCATCCGATCGATCAACCGTAAAAAACGTAAGCGGAATTTTTCAAACTTTCCGATCTTTCCATTATTATCCATGTCTGCCCTGTCGGCAGTTATTTTTTTCTGATCAATGGTATTATCCGCTGCTTCAAATGCATCCGGCGTATTCGGTGCGTGTTCTTTTTTGTGTTCTTTCATCATCCAGTTGGCCAGCACCGGAACAAATGTTTGTGATAATAAAAAGGAGAACACCATCGAAAAACCGATCGCCATTGCTAATGGTAAAAACAAAGCGCCGGGAATTCCCACCATTGTAAATGCGGGAGCAAATACCGCGAGGATACAAAACAGGATGAGTAATTTCGGGAAGGCAATTTCTTTACAGGCATCCCAAATTGCAAGCGCTTTTGGTTTTCCCATGTCGAGATGCTGGTGAATATTTTCGATCGTAACTGTACTCTCATCCACTAAAATCCCAATCGCTAAAGCCAATCCGCTGAGCGACATGATGTTGATTGTTTGTCCGAACAACTTTAAAAACAACACGCCGGAGATGATCGACGTTGGGATCGTGATGATCACAATCAGCGCCGCTCTTCTGTCGCCCAAAAACAACAGTACCATCAAACCTGTTAATACCGCACCGATCACGCCTTCACTTACCAGACTTTTCACGGCGTTAATTACGTAAACACTCTGATCAAATTCATACGACAGCGTTACATCCTCCGGAAGGGTGCTTTGAATTTTAGGCAAGCTTGCTTTCAAATTATTTACCACTTCCCAGGTGGAAGCATCCGCCGATTTTGCAATACTAATGTATACCGACCGTCTGCCGTTTACCAGCGCATAACCTGCAGCCACATCGGCACCATCCTTTACCACCGCTACATCGCGCAGGTACAAATTTTGCGCACCGCCTTTAAATAAAGGAATGTTTTCAAAATCTTTAATTTCTTTGATCGTGTTATTTGTAGGCGTAATGTAATTTTGGTTGCCAATGCGCACGTTTCCGGAAGGCGCAGTTTGGTTGTTCAAACGGATCGCATCCACTACCTGGTCGGGCGTCATGCCATGTGAGCGCAATAATTCCGGATCCACATTTATTTCAACTGTTCTTACGTTACCGCCAAAAGGCGCCGGTGCAAGCAATCCGGGGATCGACGTAAATGAAGCGCGGACGTATACATTTGCAAGATCCTGCAATTCATTGTTGGAACGGATCGGACTGCTTAACACCAACTGCCCTACCGGCAATGAGGATGCATCAAACCGGATAATAAAAGGCGGATTGGAACCCGGAGGAAATGCCGCCTGGATCCGGTTGGATAAAGCGCTGAGTTCGGATGCCGCCTGCGCCATGTTCGTCCCTTCATAGTACGTCAGCTTCATCAGCGTTAAGCCCTGTATATTTTTTGTTTCAATGCTTTTTACACCGTTGGCAAACAATAAAATATTTACATATTGTTTCCCAAAATACGTTTCCATCTGGTTTGGCGTGTAACCGCCGAAAGGATGGGCAATGTAGATCACGGGTAAATTCATTTTCGGTAAAATATCCACTTTGATATCGCGCATGGCGGAAATTCCAAAAAAGAATAATCCGGCAACCAGTACCAATATCGAAATGGGTTTGCGAAGTGCGAGGCGTATTAAATTCATTTGATGTATTAAAAAATTAAAATGGAGAATGGATTGCAAACGCGATCACATCCATTAATTATTCGGTTTAAAATTCACTCATAAAAGGCGTGAGCTCTCCTGCTGCTGCAACTTTCAGCAGCAATGCCTGCCATACATTGGTGTAAGCAATATCCCTGTCGGTTTCCGCGCGGTTCAATGCATACAATGTTTGCGTTACTTCCGTGATGGTCGTCAACCCGTTCTTATACAACATTGTTTTTTGCTGATACGCATCTGTAGCGGCTTTCACCTGTATGGGTGCTTCATTATAATTGTCCAGCGCATTTTTAATTTTTGCATCTGCCAGATCCAATTGTGCTTTTATTTGTTGATTTACCAGATCGTATTCATTCTGCAACGCATCTGTAATAAAGCGCTGTGATTTCACCTGGGCGCTGTTCCGCGCGATGGTGGTAAGGTTCCAGTTCAAACCCAGGCCAATTAAATAATTACCGCGTGTAGGCGAAATTCCTGTTCCATAATCGGTGCTGAACAACGTTTGATCCTGTGTGTAACCCGACTGAAAACCGGATGCACGCTGCTGAAAAACCGCTGCCATCGAAAGCGTCGGGTAATACGCACGCTTGTAAAATTTCAATTGTTCGTTGCTGATGTCGATCCGGCTTTGGTAATACGTTAACAGTGGATTCGATTTTTCTTTAATGGAAGTAGCCTCTAAAATAGCTTTCGGGATCCTGCTTACAAATGTTGTATCCAGTACAAATTCTCCGTATGGAACACCCATCAATACCGCCAGTTTGCTGGCTTGTTCCTGCTCCTGGTCTTTCGCCCGTGTTAATGCAATGCGTGCGTTAGACACTTCCGCATTTGCCAGTGATGAATCCACACCGGCGATCAAACCGTTTTTTGCGCGCGTTACTGTATTTGTTTTAAATACCAATGCACGCTCTAAATTTTTTTCCTGCGAGTGCGTAATGCGTTGTGCAGCCAGTAAATTTAAATACGCTGCTGCGATGCGGACCTGGTCCTGGAATTGTTCCTGCGCCAGATCATCCTGATCGCGCTCCACTGCTTTTTCTACAATTTTTATCCGTTCGCGGGTACGCCCGAATGTGAAAAAATCCCAGTTGATGTTTGCCAAATATAAAGCGCCAAAGGCTGCATTCCAGTTTTGTTCCGGCAATGCTGCACCCGAAGAAGCGGCGCTAAATCCGCCAAAACCATACAAAGCGCCGTTCTGCCCGTTGATCGTTCCATAATCCTGTTGTGCAGATAATACCACATTGGGGATATAATCAAGCTTGCTTTGTTGCAGCGAAGCACTGGAAGCTTTTACATAATTTTCTTTCGCTTTTATAGTTCCGTAGTTGGCAAGCCCTTTATTAACGGCATCTTTCAGTGTGAGTGTTTGCGCAGTAGAAAAATTTGCATTCAAAAGGAGAAAATAAAAACCAAGGATCGAAGACAGCGGTTTTACAATATTGATCATTAAGGGAAATTTGAATAAATGGTGTGTAAATTTTACGATGCAAAGGTGGGAACATCGCACGAATTAAAAACTATTCATTTCAAACCATTAGCTATGCAAATCAAACAAAATCAGATTTTAACAATTTTTTAAGATTGGGCTTTTGTCCGCACCATTTTTGGTGTTTTCTGCGTGTGTTTTTTGAAGAAGATATTAAAGTTGGAAGGATGCTCAAATCCAAGACTGTAAGCAATTTCCGCCACTGTATTGTCTGTATGTTTCAGGAGCGCTTTTGCCTCATTCGCAATCCTTGCGGAGATGATCTCAGAAGTACTTTTTCCGGTGATCTCTTTTACCGAGCGGTTTAGGTGATTTACATGCACCGATAATTTTTCTGCAAAATCATGCGGCGTTTTCAGTTTCAGCGATTGCTCCGTAGAATCTACCGGGAACTGACGCTCCAGCATTTCAATAAACAAAGTGGAGATCCGCGCTGATGCATTTCCGTGTTTTTCAGAAGTGGAATTAAGCGGCTGCATCTTGTGCGCTTCATGAATGATCAGGTGCAGGTAATGATGTAATAATTCGTATTTCTGCACATACTGCGACTCTACTTCTTTCATCATTTTTTCATAAATAAAAAGCAGGTCGTCCGCCTGTTCCCTGGAAAGGTGATACACCGGACTTAAATTGGTATCGTATAAAGGAGAATTCCTGAAATTATTATCTGTTAAGGAAGGTGCGATAAAATGTGCATTGAACAAACAAAAATAACCATCCTGTTTTTCCGAAACCGATTCCCACATGTGCGGTGTATTTGGATTGTAGAATACCAATGCACGTCCGGTCACTTCTATTTTGCGATCCTCCAAATGCAAGATCCCGGTACCGATCACCAACGCAATTTTATAAAAATCTCCACGGTGGATCTGCGTCAGGCGTTTACAAATAGCACCGCGCTTAAACACATTAAAATGCCCCATTTGCGGCAGTAAATTACATTGCTCGGCGGCACCTTCCGGAAGGTAATCGTTATAGAACTGTTGTAAAGTGATCGTTTGACTCATAACACAAAATTATTCATTTCAAACAACATTATCAAGATTTTTTTCGAAGCAGCGGTAATCGTTGACTTTTGTCAATGATAGAGGAAACATGCAGGCGCGAGTGTCCCACTCGTGCCGACTATTTTATGGCATCTTGCCATTATTTAAAGTATACAAGAGCGGGACGCTCTAAAAAATAAAGAGGCGCGAGTGTCCCACTCGTGCCAAACTATTTCATGGCATCTTGCCATTACTAAAATACATAAGAGCGGGACGCTCTAAAAATAAAAAGGCACGTTGGGACAACGCGCCTGCGCACAAAAAAGCCCTGACAGGGGCTATACCCAAAATACACCCGGTTTCACCCACAGATTCGTTTTTCGTTTTTTATTCGTTATTCGTAACAACGTACTTTTTGAAGATACTGCTCGCCGTATGCCCGCCAAATCCAAATGTATTGTTCAATGCATAATTCACTTCCTGCTCCACAGCTTTACCGGCAATCAAATTCATCCCGGCAGGAACATCATCACCAATGTTTTCTAAATTAATTGTTGCCGGAATGATATTATTTTTAACCGCCAGCACACAAATAATACTTTCAATAGCACCTGCAGCACCCAGCAAATGCCCGGTCATGGACTTGGTGGCGCTGATCGGAACCGGCCGGTCACCAAATACTTTTTGCAACCCGATCAATTCGCTGGTATCACCAACAGAAGTGGAAGTAGCATGTGCGTTGATGTAATCAATTTTATCGGCAGTAATGTTGGCATCCTTCAGGGCTTTATTAACGCCCAGGATCGCGCCAATACCATCCGGCGCTGTACCGGTTAAATGGTAGGCATCCGCTGCCATTCCACCACCCACAATTTCTGCATAAATAGTTGCACCTCTTGCAATCGCATGTTCCAGCTCTTCCAGGATCAATGCACCGGCGCCTTCGCCCATCACAAAACCATCGCGATCGCGGTCAAACGGACGCGATGCTTTTTCAGGAGCCTCATTGTGTTTCGATAATGCCTGCGCCGCACCAAAGCCGCCCAGCGACGAAGGCGTGATCGCAGCTTCCGAGCCACCCGCGATCATAATGTCTGCCTTGTTCAAACGGATCGTATCAAATGCTGCGATGATAGCAGTGTTGGAAGATGCACATGCCGATACCGTACAATAGTTCGGACCATGCAATTTATTGCGGATGGAAATAACACCCGCCGCAATGTCCACAATGATCTTCGGAATAAAAAATGGATTGAAGCGCGGCGTACCATCGCCCATGTGAAATTCTTTTAACTGCTCTTCAAATGTTCCAATGCCGCCGTTGCCGGATGCCCAGATCACGCCTACTTCAGCGCGTTCGTCCACCGTCATGTTTTCAAAATTCAATCCCGAATCTTTGATCGCTTCATCGGTAGCAACCACTGCATACTGTGTAAACAAATCATATTTGCGCATTTCTTTCCGCTCTATGTGCGCTTCTCCGTTGAAGCCTTTTACTTCGCAGGCAAAATGTGTTTTAAATTTGGACGTATCAAATTTTGTGATCGGACCCGCACCGCTTTTACCTGCAAGAATATTTTTCCAAAATTCATTTACCGTATTTCCAATAGGCGTGATGGCCCCTAACCCGGTTATAACAACTCTTCTCATCTCGTTCTGGTTTTTTTATAAGTTTAAAGTTCAAAAGTTTAAAGTTTTTCTTTGCGCAGATGCTTTGTTCATTGGTTCAATTGTTCAATAGTTTATTGGTTTGCTTTACGCAGATCCTGTGTACTGTTACTCGTAGGCGCCAGGCTCTGCCTGGTGACCCTGCAATTTGTCACCAGGCAGAGCCTAGCGCCTACTCACACAGGCGCGAGTGTCCCACTCGTGCCAACCTGTTTTATGGCATCTTGCCATTATTTAAAAGTACAAGAGCGGGACACTCTAAGAATAAAATGGCACGTTGGGACACTCGCGCCTACCAGATCCGATACAACATCTCCACAAAAAATCCGTGTCCCGATAGCTATCGGGACTGTGGCTCCTTAATTCCGCGTCATCGCTGTTTTAAATAAATTACTATTGCCTTTTGCGATCAGCCGTGTTTTATCTGCATTCCAGATCTCGCATTGTGCATTCACAAATTGTTTTCCTTTTTTAATTACCAGCGTTTCCGCGATGATCACATCATCCACTTTCGCGGAAGCGAAATAATCGATCACATTATTGATCGTTGTATAAAAATATTCTTCCCCAAAAGAAAACATCGTTGCACCAATCACATCATCAATGATTGCTGCCGTAACACCGCCATGCAGGATCCCAATCGGGTTCGTCATCTCTTTCCGCACCACGTATTGAAATTTCAGCTTGCCTTCTTCTGCTTTTAATACAACAGGTTTCAGCCAGAGCATAAAAGGAGATGGGCTTGCAGAAAATTCTTTCCCGGTAAATTGTTGGATCGCTTTTAAATGATTGTTCGTTTCCATTTTTATTAAATTTTATTTTTCCATGATCATGGTAATCCCTTGTCCGCCTGCCGCACACACCGATATAAAACCTTTGCCGCTTCCTTTTTCATTCAGCAGTTTTGCCATCGTGGCAATGATCCGTCCGCCTGTAGCTGCAAACGGATGTCCGACAGGAA
Organism: Bacteroidota bacterium; assembly: GCA_025963715.1. Lineage (GTDB taxonomy): Bacteria > Bacteroidota > Bacteroidia > 2-12-FULL-35-15 > 2-12-FULL-35-15 > 2-12-FULL-35-15. The sequence goes on along the minus strand of JAOQAG010000049.1, from coordinate 67,791 downwards.
TGCTGCTTCCATTTACATTTAATTTACTGCGGTCGATCGCACCCAGGTTCTTATCAAATCCAAATTGTTTGGTCAGCTCCGGGCTTTCCCAGATCTTCAATGTTGCCAGTACCTGTGCCGTAAATGCTTCATGGATCTCGTAAAAATCAAAATCCTGCAGCTTCATGTTTGCTTTCTCCAGCATCCGCGTAGACGCATAAACAGGAGCCAGCAGCAAGTTGTGTTTATTTTCAATGTATTCGATCGCAGCAATTTCTGCAAATGTGATGTAAGCCAATACCGGTAAATTATTTTCGGCGGCCCATTCTTCAGTCGCTAACAAAACGCAGGAGGCGCCATCAGTCAGAGGCGATGAGTTGCCTGCAGTAAGCGATCCGTTTGCTTTATCAAACGCCGGTTTCAGCTTCGCTAATTTTTCTATGCTCGTATCTGTCCGCAGGTTATTATCGCGCTCCAATCCCAGATACGGAGTGATCATATCCTTGAAAAAGCCCCGTTCATAGGCTTTTGCCAATTTCTGGTGACTTTCCAATGCAAACTGATCCTGATCTGCACGTAAAACGTTATAGTATTTTGCTGTCACTTCTGTATGATCCCCCATCGACATGCCCGTGCGTGGTTCGCTGTTCATAGGCGCTACCGGCGCAAGATCGCGTAAACGGATCTTAAAAATATTTTTTAATTTTTCGCCTGTCGTTTTACTTCTCCTTACGGAGAGCAAAATTTTCCGCAGCTTTTCACCCAGCACTAATGGAACATTACTCGACGAATCCACTCCACCTGCAATGCCCACATTGATCTGTCCCAATGCAATTTTATTGGCAATGTATACAGCAGCTTCAATTCCTGTATCGCAGGCTTGCTGAATGTCACAAGCAGGAGTGCCCGGATCCAGCGATGTGCTCATCACCGATTCACGCATCAGGTTAAATTCCCAGCTGTGCTTGATCACGGCGCCACCGGCAACTTCACCCAGCAATTTGCCTTTCAGCTTATAACGATCGATCAATCCTTTGAGTGCTGCCACCATCATGTCTTTATTGCTGGCTTCCGCGTAAGCTGTATTCTGGCGTGCAAACGGAATCCGGTTATAACCGATCACCGCTACTCTGCGGGCTTGTTTTTGTGTTTCCATGATTGTATTTTTTATTGAAAGATCAGCAATTTATTTTATGCATTCATCATTTTCAATGCTCCTTCCGGCGATGCCAAAAATGCCTTGTACACATTTTCGGTATTTCCCACCCGAATCTCGTATTCATTATTATCAATTGCATTCAGCAATGCTTCCGCAACAACGGATGGTGCAATGCCGTTCGCACCGCCAATTTCCTGCGAAAAATCAGTGTTTACCAATGGCGGCATTAATTCAAATACTTTTATAGCTGTGTCTTTTGCAAGTGCAATCCGCAGGGATAAGCTGTAAGAATGTAAAGCAGCTTTGCTTCCTGCATAAGTCGCCAGATGTGCAGAAGGAACAAATGCAACAACGGAAGATACATTCACGATCGCCGCTTCTTTTTGTTTTTTCAACAAAGGCAGCAGCAATTCATTCAGGCGGATAATCGACAAATAATTCGTCAGCATTTCTTCTCCTGCTTTTTCAAATCCATTTATATTTTCCTCTGCTAAATTATAAAACAATGCGCGACCGGCATTGTTTACCACCATGTTTAATTGCGGAAATTCAGTATTCAGGCGTTTTACCAGTTCACGTACTTCACTGTCCTTACTCACATCACAGGCTATTGCGGTTACATTTTTTAGTTTCGCAGCTGCGTTTTTCAATCGCTCCGGATCACGCCCGGTAATGATGACAGTATTTCCTTTTTCTGAAAAAGCTTTTGCTGTTTCAAACCCAATTCCGGCACTTCCTCCTGTGATCAGGATGGTATTTTTAGATGTTGTTTTCATAATTTATTTTTTTTAAATGTATCAATCTGTTATATTATATATTTTCAATTACCATGGCTGATGCGCCGCCGCCACCATTACAAACTGCAGCCAACCCGTATTTACCGCCTTCCTGTTTTAATACGGAGATCAGCGTGCATAAGATCCGTGCTCCGGAAGCACCCAACGGATGGCCCATTGCAACGGCACCGCCATATACATTTACTTTATCCATGTCCAGCGAAAGGATTTGCTGATTCGCGAGGATCACTGCCGCATACGCTTCGTTCAGTTCAAAAAAATCAATATCTTTCAATGAAAGGTTGGCATCTTTCAATGCTTTTGGAATTGCTTTGGAAGGCGCCGTGGTAAACCATTCCGGTGCCTGTGCCGCATCAGCAAAGCCGATTATTTTTGCAAGCGGTTTCAAATTATATTTTTCTACCGCTTCCCTGGAAGCCAATACTAACGCCGCCGCACCGTCGTTTAAGTTACTTGCATTAGCAGCGGTAACGGTTCCGTCTTTTTCAAAAACAGGTTTTAATTTCGCTACTTTATCAAAGATCACTTTATCAATATCTTCATCCGTACCAATGGTTTGTGAGCCGCCTTTTTGTTCCACCGTTACCGGGATGATCTCGTTCTTAAATTTGTTGTTCGCTGTTGCTTCCGCTGCTTTTTTATAGGAACGGATCGCATATTCATCCTGCATCCCCCTGCTCAGTTTGTATTCTCTTGCACACAACTCCGCTGCATTTCCCATGTGCTGGTGATTATAAGCATCCGTTAATCCGTCTTTCAACAAGCCATCCAAAAGGGTTTCATTCCCCAATTTTTGCGGCTTGCGCAGCAATGTATAATGCGGTGCATTGCTCATGCTTTCCATTCCGCCTGCGATCACCAGGTTTTCTCTTCCCAGTTGTATTTGCTGTGCGCCAATCATGGCTGCTTTCATCCCGGAAGCGCATACTTTATTAATTGTTGTTGCATCCGTGTGGTCGGCAATGCCTGCAAATTTTGCTGCTTGCCGCGCCGGTGACTGTCCCAGGTTGGCGCTCAGTACATTTCCCATGTAAACAGAATCAATCTGATCCGGCTCAACTCCTGCACTTTGGTAAGCTCCTTTAATGGCGATAGCACCCAGTTCGGTTGCCTGTAAATGCGATAGATTTCCTAAAAAGCCTCCTGTCGGCGTGCGTTTTGCGGATACGATAAATACTTCTTTCATTTTGTTTTATATTTTATACCGATCGGTATATTTTTGATTAAAAAAAATTTAAGCAATTAATTTCTTTTTGATCATTTTTTCAATTTGCGTTAAACAGGTAAATAATAAGCTACGGTCATCCGCAATGTTCGACATCATTAATCCGCCTTCGATCAGGGAAATGAATATAACTGCATACTCAGCTGCATTCACATTGTCTTTGATCTCACCCTGTTCTATTCCTTTTTTAATGATCAACTCAATGGTTTTTCTCCAGCTCTTAATACTGTTCATTGCTTTTTGCCTTAAAAGCGGATGGCAATCATCAGCATCGATCGCCGTGTTCAGTATCGGGCAACCGCCATTGGTAATCGTAAGCTTGTAATTGCTGCGGTAAAATTCTGTGATCGCAAATAATTTATCTGCGGCATTTTCCTGTCCCGTAATGCGGGCATTCAAAGCATTCATCACCCGCGATACATTATAATCGTATACCGCCAACGCTACTTCATCCTTATTAGCAAAATTGCCATAGATCGCGCCTTTAGTAAGGCCTGTTGCATCTATTAAATCATTTAAAGAAGTTCCGGCAAATCCCTTTTTATTAAAAATCGGTGCCGATTTTTCTATAATATACGTCCTGGTTTTTTCTGCTTTTGAGATCATGATCTTTGAATTCTTATACAAATGTATGTAAAATATACCAATCGGTATATTTTACATGTAAATAATTTTATTTGGCTATGTTGTAGAAAAATGTTATTGTTTTTACAATGTTCACAAACAATACTGTCATCCCGGGTCGGCGCCCGGGATGACAAGTCTGGAGAGTATTTTTGTTTCCATTAGCAACATTATTCTACAACATGACCTTTAATTTAACAGTAAATGCAAACTCTTTTTAGTAAATTCATTGAATAAAATTTCAGCATCATGAACTATAGAAAATTAGGAAATACAGATATACAGCTTTCATCCATCGGTCTCGGTTGCATGGGCATGAGCCATGGTTACGGGCAACCGGACGATGTGGAATCCATTGCCACACTAAATAAATCCATCGAGCTGGGGATCAACTTCTGGGATACCGCCGATATTTATGCTAACGGAAAAAACGAAGAATTGATCGCAAAGGTGTTGAAACCCAACCGTAATAAGATCTTTCTTGCTACTAAATTCGGTTTTGTGCCGGATGATGCCGGAAAGATTAGCGGTTTCAACGGTTCTCCTGCTTATCTTAAAAAAGCGGTCGTGGCCAGCTTAAAAAGGCTGCAAACCGATGTGATCGATCTGTATTATGCACACCGCATTGACCCGGAGATCCCGGTAGAAGAGATGGTGGGCGCCATGAGCGATTTGGTAAAAGAAGGAAAGATCCGTTACATTGGCTTGTCGGAAGCATCCCCTAATTCTATCCGCAAAGCTCATGCAACACATCCGGTAACGGCGCTGCAAAGCGAATATTCCTTACTAACACGCGATGTAGAAAAAGAGATCCTCCCGCTCTGCAATGAACTTAAGATCTCCTTTGTTCCTTTCAGTCCACTGGCACGCGGACTTGTTACCAACACGCTTAACATTAGCGAGCTTGGGGCCGGTGATTTCCGTGCATCGCTGCCGCGCTATCAAAAAGAATACGAAGCAAACAATAAAAACCTGGCGCAGGGTTTTGCCGGTATCGCGAAAGCAAAAGAATGCACACCCGCACAATTAGCGCTGGCATGGGTATTGGCGCAGGGACAACATATTATTCCCATTCCGGGAACTAAGAAAAGGAAATACCTGGAGGAAAACGCGGAGAGTGTAAACATTAGTATTTCTCCTGCGGAATTACAAGCTATTGAGGATCTGCTGGCAAAATATCCAGATACCGGGGATCGTTACAACGAAGGGAATTTAAAGTTTGTGGACCGGAATTAAAAAACAGTTCAAAGTTTAAAGTTGGAAAGTTCAAAGCTTGCTGTGTAGCGCTGTGTGGGCGCTGCTAACATTCATGAGATCCCGGGTCGGCGCCCGGGATGACAGCACATTATAAAAATTGTATTTCAAATTATAAATTTGTGTTACCAAAGTTTATTAGAACAATAAGAACAATTTTTTCTTCGTGCCTTTGCGTCTTCGTGGCAAAAAAACTGCTCCGCAGGAGATTGGGGATAAATAAAATATGCCGTGTTTTGTTTTTTGGTCTACATTCGCTTTATTAATAAAAATAATTTCCTCTACTTTAATTTCTTGTGACAGAGCCAAACAAACAAAAACTGATCTTATCCCTGATCAAGGATAATCTCATCAACACCAAGCTGGTGAGTGGACTCAATGCATTGGGAATGGATGCCAGCCTGTATTCACTGCATTTGAGCGAAACTATTTTTGAGTTGATGGGATTTGAAGACAATAAACGATCGGACAGTGTGTTTGAACATTACCTCTCCATGGTTGAAAAAGTAAATGAACTGAATTTTTCGCAATCGCAGGAGGAACTCGATGTGCTTACATTCGAAATTTATGCAGAATTATTGATCCGGAAATAATAGCTGCGATGATTAAAACTACATCCCGGGATTTTCATTTTCCCCCGAAATGATTGGAGCATTGGTAATAAAAAAATGATCGGTTTTATCTGAATTTCCCCTGACGATAAGCTCCCCGTATATTTTATAAGTAAACCAATAAGGCAGCAGTTCGAGAATAATAATGTACGCCAAATTGAGAAGAGATCACATCTGCATCCGGGATCAATGCATGTCCGAATGCTGATGCCATTTTAAATTAGTTAAGCAGTATGTTCAGTTGAGTTACCCCTTTCATCTTCGTGATTAATTACGCCTGCATTAGTGATAAAGGAAGTTTCCTTATTCTGATTTTCTTTCGCGATCAGTTCTTTGTATTGCTTGTATACAAGCCACAAAGGAATAACTTCAGAAAAAATGGAAAGTTGCGAATACATTTTCAAGCTACTAAAAAATATGAAAAAACCGACAATGTCTGCAAAAGGTTTTAAAAATAAATATAAATAGCCTACTGTTTTTATATAAGGAAATGATATGTTCTTTGTTAACCGGTATCCTAAAATACAATATTGGACAACCGAATTAAAAAATGCGATTAAATATATTGATAATAAAGAGATGTGTAACGCGTCAGGTTTGGGTTTTGGGGTATCCCTGTTAATAATTGCAAAAGCAATTATCACGAGAATCGTAACAACATACGAAATAATAATAGCGTTAATCTTGTAGTTTACATTGGTAATTGATAGTAGCTTGTTTAAGTTGTTTCGCAGCTGAATAAAATAAAAAATATTAAAAAGAAGCAAAACCAGGTAAATTATTATTGCTGTCGGGGTTTGATCCATGTTGAACAAGGTCAGTACATGAGCTGCAATAATAAAAACCGTTAAAATAATAATAACAGCAAACGATCTTTTTAAATTTGGTGTTTTCATACGCAGGCGTGGTTCAGCTAATATACTCAAATCCCCTAAAATAAAAACGCCCCACATTTCTGTGAGGCGCTTTCAAAAACAGGGTAAAATTATCCTACCAGTTTTTTCTCCTGGCGTTTACGATCGTTCTCATCCAATAATACTTTACGTAAGCGGATGTGTCCCGGTGTGATCTCTACATACTCATCAATCTGTATGTATTCCATCGCTTCCTCTAAGGAGAAATTGATTTTTGGTGCAATGCGCATTTTATCATCCGTACCCGAAGCACGCATGTTGGTCAGTTTTTTCTCTTTAGTAATGTTTACCACAATATCGTCCTGGCGGTTGTTCTCGCCGATCACCTGTCCTGTGTAGATCGGTTCGCCCGGCTCTACAAAGAATTTACCGCGATCCTGTAATTTATCGATCGAATAAGCAATCGCAGTTCCCATCTCTCCGGAGATCAATACGCCGTTGTTACGGCTGGGGATTGGGCCTTTCCATGGTTCAAACGCTTTAAAGCGATGCGCCATTACCGCTTCACCTGCAGTTGCCGTCAAAATGTTGTTACGCAAACCAATGATCCCGCGTGACGGAATTTCAAATTCAATGTGTTGCAGATCGCCTTTAGGCTCCATCAGCAACATATCGCCTTTACGCTGGCTTACGTACTCAATTACTTTACCAGCAGATTCTTCAGGAACATCTACCGTCAAATACTCGATCGGCTCGCATTTCACACCATCAATTTCTTTGATGATTACCTGTGGCTGTCCAACCTGTAATTCATATCCCTCGCGGCGCATGGTTTCGATCAATACCGACAAGTGAAGAATCCCGCGACCGAACACTAAGTATGAATCCGCAGAGTTGGTTTCTTCCACGCGCAATGCTAAGTTTTTCTCTAATTCTTTAAACAAACGGTCACGTAAGTGGCGCGATGTTACAAATTTTCCTTCTTTACCAAAGAACGGGGAGTTGTTGATACAAAACAACATGTTCATTGTTGGCTCATCGATCGCGATCGGTGTTAATCCTTCTGGATTATCAAAATCGGCAATGGTATCACCGATCTCAAAACCTTCGATCCCGGTGATCGCTACGATCTCACCTGATTTTACAGCAGTAGCTTTTAACTTACCTAAACCTTCGAATGTAAATAATTCTTTGATCCGGGATTTAACAATCGAACCATCGCGTTTTACAAGAGATACAGGCATGTTTTCTTTGATCTCGCCTCTGGATACACGTCCAACCGCAATACGGCCTACGAACGAAGAATAATCCAGTGATGTGATCTGCATTTGCAGCGTACCTTCTTGTCTTGGCGCTTCAGGGAAAAATTCGATGATGCTGTCCAGTAAATAAGTAATGCTATCAGTTGGGTTTTTCCAATCCGGCCCCATCCATCCTTGTTTGGATGAACCGTAAACCGTTTTAAAATTCAATTGTTCTTCAGTCGCGTCTAAGTTAAAGAACAGGTCAAATACCTGGTCATGCACTTCATCCGGACGGCAGTTTGGCTTATCCACTTTGTTGATCACCAATACCACACGTTTTCCCTGTGCCAGCGCTTTTTGCGTCACAAAACGTGTTTGAGGCATCGGGCCTTCAAATGCATCCACCAATAAAACAACTCCATCCGCCATGTTCAAAACACGCTCTACCTCACCGCCAAAGTCGGCGTGGCCCGGAGTATCAATAATGTTGATCTTTGTATCTTTATAACGTACTGAAACGTTTTTTGCCAAAATGGTGATCCCGCGTTCACGCTCCAAATCATTGTTATCGAGGATCAGCTCTCCCGACTCCTGATTGTCACGGAATAATTTTCCGGTGTGTAAGATCTTGTCAACCAGGGTTGTTTTTCCGTGATCGACGTGGGCAATAATGGCAATGTTTCTAATGTTTTTCATTGTGTGTTTAATTAATCGTTAAAGTTTCTTTAATAGTAAAAAACCGGTTAACGATATTTTATAACTGTTTTTTTATTAAGAGCGTGCAAAAGTAGTGATTTTCTTGTTAAGTTGGCTATAAGCTAAGCTTATATAATTGTGTTTTAGTCGAAATAATGTACTTTTATCCCTGCTTTCGCCGGTAAGTCCGGTAGAAAATAAGCCTCAAAAGGTTCGGAAGCATCCAAAAAATAAAAAAACAGGATATGTCCGATCAAAAAATATGGTATACCGATCCCACCGTGGAAAGCCTCGACTGGATGAACCGGAACACACTTGCGGATTCGCTGCACATCCGGGTAACCGAAATTGGCGATGATTACATTAAAGGAACAATGCCGGTGGACGGGCGTACAAAGCAACCATTCGGACTCTTGCACGGCGGCGCTTCCGTGGCATTGGCCGAAACACTTGGTAGTATTGCCTCCTGGCTGATCGTGAACCCTGAATTATTTATCGGCGTAGGCATCGAGATCAATGCCAACCATGTTAAAGCGGTAACAGAAGGCATGGTAACGGGTATTTGCAGGCCAATTCACGTAAAAGGGCGTAACCACATCTGGGAGATCAAAATTTATAATGAAGCCGGTGATTTGACTTGCATAAGTAGATTTACGTGTTCGATTGTAGCGAAGGATAAAATGAAGGTGAAGGTTTGATTACTAATTACTGATGTGTGAATTGATTATTGATTACTGATGTGCAGATTTCTGATTTGCTGTGCGGAGAAAAAGCCCTAAAAAACTTATCCTTAAAAGAAAAACTTCTCTTTCAGGGCTTTTTTGTCCTTCAGGTGTAAATTACACACCCCTGGCCCCTCTCAAGAGGGGAATTGATCCTGCATGCATTTATCATCACACACAGATTTGTAATTTGTAACCACACAGATTCGCAATATTCGTTCCTGTTTGTTATCTGTAACAGAATACACAGATTGGTATATTAGTAAAAATTGGTATTTAGTAGATCCACAGATTCGTTTTTCGTTCCTGTTCCTGCCCGAATCGTTCAGGCGGGCGTTATCCGTACCAGGGAAATTCCTAATTCCTTAATCCGGTAATCCTTATTTAAAGAATTCTTCCTGCGGTATTTTAACCGAGTTGTTATCATACGGATTCAGCAAAACCTCATACGATGAAAAATTGGTGCTGCTGCCCGATTTTTTTTGTTTCATTACAAATACATTTTTGCCGGTAAACATTTTTACAAAATCAATATCGGTTACAAAACCGCCTTTGATCTTTCCATCCAGCAGCGTTTTTTTTCCGCTCCAGCGGATGCCGTAATATACTTTTAAATAATAGCTTCCATCGGGAATGTGGTTCATTTTAAATGCGGTGGCGGCAACCATGTATATATTGCGGATCACTTTATTGCTGCGGCTATCCACGAGGCAAACCACAGCTTCTGCTGCGTCGCTGTTGCGGACGTCAATATAGTTTTTGCCTTCGTCAATATAATCGCCTTCGCCAAAATAAGCATCGTAAGGCGAATCGCCATCGCTGATCTCCGGCGCCGCTTCTTCAATTGTTGAATCCACAGCGGTTACATCCGGACTGGCCAATGCAACCATCCGTTTTTTATCAACGCTATTGGAATAGCTAATGATAAAATAGAGCAGCAAAATGGCAACACCCACGCTAATGAGTACATAAAAATTCTCTGATTTATCGGGCTTTGCTTTTTGCTTGTATACCGGCTTTGGTTTTGGACTTTGCTGTTGCCTGTATTGCGCCTGTTGTTGTGCATACTGGTAAGCATTGCCGGTGTACGCTGTATTTGTGCTTTGTGTTTTTGTGGTGGTGGTTTGTGTACTTGTGTAGCTGAAACGAAGGTCGAATTTTTTCCGTTTTTCGGGATTGGAAAGCGTAGTATATGCTTGTTGAATTTCTTTAAAAAAATCTTCTGCTGCTTTATTGTCGGGATTTTTATCCGGATGGTATTTTTTGGCAAGCTCGCGGTAAGCAGCTTTTATTTCTTCAAAACTGGCCGTGTTCTTCACACCCAACACGATATAATAATTTGTAAAAGCCATTTACTAAAATAAAAAACCCTGCCTTGATAATGCGGGCAGGGTTTTAAAATATGATTGTTATTTATTTTGCTTCTCCTTTTTTTGCATCTGCAGTAGCAGCAGGGGCCGCATCTTTTAAATACACTGCGGAATAATCTCTGTAACGCATAGGGTTAGAGAAGAAATTACGAACGTTTGATTTGATCAGGCGGTAATTCTCGTCATACCAAAGTACCAGGATTGGTGCATCCGACATCAATACCTGTTCTGCTTTCAGGAAATTATCATATGCTTCTTCCTGTGTTTTTGCCATTTGTCCGGCAACAAACAATTTATCAAATTCAGCATTTTTGTAACGTGGTGTGTTCGGGTAAGAAGGCAATGTCAGATCAGAAGGAACAGATCCTCCGTACATGGTCCACAAAAAGTTTTCAGGGCTTGGGAAATCCGCGATCCATGCAGAACGGAACATTTCCGCGCGTGCATATTTTGCATCTTCCAGTTTTTGTTTTTGAGGAACAACTTCAAAATCCACATCTACATTTAATACATCCTTCAATTGTTTTTGGATCTCCAATACTACGTTTGCATTTTTGGAACCACCACTGTTCAATTCAATTTTTACTTTCGGGAATCCTTTTCCGTTCGGGTAACCTGCTTCAGCTAATAATTTTTTTGCTTTTGCTGCATCAAAATCATAACCGATAATTTTGGTAATGTCGTAGCCTTTAAAAGAGGGAGGCGAAATTCCGTTTGTTCCCGGACCGTATGCTTCACCTTTTAATACGTCTTCAATGATCTTGTTTTTATCGATCGCGTAAGAAAATGCCTGGCGAACTTTCAGATTATTGAAAGGCTCTTTGGTCAGGTTAAATTCATAATACTGGCTTGCCATTTCCGGTGAACGTTCCAACACATATTTTGGTGGTTTGTTCTGAAAATCAGCGATCTGGCTTTCTACCATGTCTTTGATTGACTCGGAAGGTAATCCGATCACCATTGCTAAATCGCCATTCTGGAAATTATCAAGCTCTTGTTTTTTGGTTGGTAAAAAAGTAACAACGATCGAATCAAGAAATGGCAATTTATTTCCTAAAGAATCGGTTGCGTAGTAATTGTCGTTGCGTTTCAGGATCACTTTTTCAGCAGAAGCGGAAGCGAACACGAACGGGCCGGTACCCACTTTTGCATCCACACCATATTTTTCAACAGCTTCTTTTGGGATCACTGTAGCAGCAGGAGAAGCAAGCACATACATAAATGAGCTGCTTGGAGCATTCAGCATGATTTTGATAGTGTAATCATCGATCACTTTGATCCCTTCGATCTCACCATTTGGTTTGCCTTTGCTGGCTTCAAAAAATTTATTTGCACCTACAACGCGGTCTTTAAAAGTAGCGCTGTAGTTGGAATTCTCTTTTGTATCGGTACACAATAATTCAAACGAATATTTAAAATCGCCTGCTTTTACTTCTCTTCCTTTTCCTTCCGGAAAACACTCGTTATCCTGGAACATTACGCCATGGCGAAGGTGGAATGTATAAGTAGTTCCGGCTGCATCCACGTCCCATTTTTCGGCAATGCATGGGATGATGGAAAGGTCTTTTGTATTGAATTTTACTAATCCTTCATAGATCTGCTGTGCGATGTGTGCAGATCCGATATCAGTGATCGAAAACGGGTATAAGGTCTGATATTGTTCGGTTTCGTTGATACGTAACGTTCCGCCATAAACCTTATCTCCTTTGGCAACCCTGTTTGAGCCGCTTTCACTGCCTGAGTTAGAGCATGATGTGTAAAACACTGCTAACGAAAGAATAAAAAACAATGATTTTTTCATAAAGAAAAGAATATCTAAAAAATAGGGTTAAAACTCTTAAAAACTACGCTTAAATTAATTGCAAGATTACGTCATCTTTACCAAAGATGCAAATAAATATGGAATTATAGCACATATTGCAAAAAAATACGGATAATGTTTTGTGTAAGACAAATTTGTTTAAATTTGCGACTAAATGTGAAAATAATACATTTTTTATTTTGAATTCATTAAATAAGATTATAATATTGCGTTCGAAAATAAGTACCCCTATTCAAACCAGTTCTTGTTTTTAACATTAAAATAAAATGAAAAAAATACTTTTTGCGATAATTAGTTTATTAGTTTCAACTGCAGGTTTTTCAACCGGTGTCATAGTGTTGGAAGGAAACTATCAGGGAAAAAACCTGTATGTTCAAAATCCGTTTGCCGGTTCAGGCGTTGGTTTTTGCGTAGAGGAAGTACGTGTGAACGGTAACGTTACCACGGATGAGATCGCATCAAGTGCATTTGAAATTGATTTTAGAAACCTGCAATTAAAATTAGGAGATAAAGTAGAAGTAAAAATTACGCACAAAGACGATTGCAAACCAAAAGTATTAAACCCGGAAGTATTAAAACCAAAAAGTACATTTGAAGTAACATCAATGATCGTTGATAAAGACCTTACTTTTAAATGGAGCACAAAAGGCGAAACCGGAAAATTAACTTATACCATTGAACAATTCCGTTGGAACAAATGGGTGAAAGTAGGCGAAGTGGAAGGTAACGGTACACCGGATGAAAATAATTACTCTTTTAAAATTGTTCCTCACTCAGGTAAAAATCAATACCGCGTTAAACAGGTAGATTATACAGGAGCACCAAAATTATCCAAAACAGTTGATTACCTGTCAACTACTCCGGAGATCTCTTTCAGCCCGGCAAAAGTATCCAAAGAAATCACGTTTACTGCAGGCAGCACGCCGACAGAAACCATGTTTGAAATTTACGACCAGTTCGGTAACATTGTAAAACGAGGGTTTGCATCGGTAGTAGATGCCTCCAACCTCCCAAAAGGTGCTTATTATCTGAACTACGACAATAAGATGGGCGAGTTCATCAAGAAATAATCCTTCTGCTCCGCTCAGGATGACACATTAAAATATAAATAATCCCGGATGTAAATTCGGGATTATTTTTTTGTACTAACGACGCTAAAAACCGCTGAAGATGCTGAAGATCGAACATTTAGGAATTGCCGTGAAAAGCCTGGAACAATCCAATGAATTGTTTACAAAACTATTTGGTAAAACACCCTACAAGCTGGAAAAGGTAGAAACGGAAGGTGTTTCCACTTCTTTTTTTATGATGGGTGATAACAAGATCGAATTGCTGGAAGCTACTAATCCCGAGAGCCCGATCGCAAAATTCATTGAAAAAAAAGGAGAAGGCATTCATCACATTGCTTTTGAAGTAGAAGATATTCATGCGGAAATGAAGCGGCTGCAAGGCGAAGGATTTACATTACTTTCGGAGCAACCGAAAAAAGGTGCCGACAATAAGCTGATCTGCTTTTTACATCCGAAAGGAACGAACGGTGTGCTGATCGAATTGTGCCAGGAGATCCGTTAGTTCATTGGTTCAATCGTTTACTGGTTGATTGGTGTGCTGTGTGTGAAGCCCCAGATGGAACACACCCCTAACCCCTCTCAAGAGGGGAATTTGGCGCTTCACGAATAAAAATTTAAGTATATTTTATAAAAACGATTACCAATAAAGACTATGTACAATCATTTTGCAGAATGATTCAATTCCCCTCTTGAGAGGGATTAGGTGTGTGTGTTTTCACACAGCAAACATACAGGTTGTAACATTGGTTCCTGTTGTTATCCGTACTAAAACAGATCCGTTATACTTTCCTTAGTCACATCCAGCCAGTAAGTTTGTATACCCAGTTTTTTAGCGCCTTCCAGGTGTTGGGGCGAATCGTCGATGAAAAGTGTTTCGGCAGGATCTAAGTTGTTTTCACGCAGCACGAGCTCAAAAATTTCCACATCGGGTTTGCGCATTTTTACTTTGTAGAAAAGGTATACCTTTTCGAAATAAACAGAGAGATCAGGAATATTCATTTCGGTTTTCATGTGTTCGCAGATTGTATTAATGTGGATCTCGTTGGTATTGCTTAATAAAAACGTGCGGTGTGTGCTTTTTAGCCGGTTTAAGAGCGTTAAGCGTTCCTGCGGAAGATCTTGCAGCATCGCATTCCAGGCTTTGTCAAATACAGCATCATCCACGTTTAAGTGAAAGTTTGATTTTAACTCTGCACGAAAATCGCTGGAGGAGATCAATCCTTTTTCATAACGATCGAACAGATCGCTTTGCCTGAGCTTTGAAAACAGTTCATCAAAATTATCGAGTCCAAGATCACGGAACGCTTTTGTGGTAAGATTGTAATCGATGTTGATGATCACACCGCCAAAATCGAAGATTATATTTTTGTAGTTGTTTGCATTCATGTGAAAATGGATTACAAAAAAGCCCCGGACGTCCGGGGCTTTCTGATGGTTGTAAAATTAAGAATAACCGTATTGGTATGCTACTGTTTTGTAATTTTTTTCGTGATCACGTTGTGTTCATCCTGAAGCCTGATAAAGTAAATACCTTTTGGCAGAGATGAAAGATCGATCTCTGTTTTTTCTTTGCTGATGCGTGTTTCAGAGATCAGTTGGCCGGTTGTGTTATACAAAGAAAGTGTGGCTGATCTGTTTAACAGCACATTCTCTATCTGCACGGTTACCACATCGTTTGCCGGATTCGGATACACCGTCAGCTTGTTATCTGCGGAAGCGGGATGAATGCCTGTGCCAACGATCGCAACGCAGGAAGAGGTATCTGAACAGGAACCAACAGTGATCACTACTGCAAAATTTCCATCTGCAGAAGCGGTGTAACTTTGTGCGGTTTCGCCGGTTAAAGATGCGTTGCCATTGTTACAATCGATCCACTGATAAGCAGAAGCGCCCGAAAGCGTTGCTGTAATAGTGTTTCCGCTCAGCGAGGTGCTTGCATCAATTGCCGCGTTGATCGTTAAGTTGCTGGTAACAATGCTGTCGCAGCCGTTCGGCGCAGGAATCGTATCTGTGTATGTTCCATCAACAGTATGTGTAAATACTCCAACAGTAAGCACTCCGCCGGAACATAGCGTTACTGTTTGCGATGCGCTGATGAGCGCCGGTTCTGTAACGGTAATGCTTGTTGCATCTGTACATCCGTTAGCATCTGTAATTGTATAATTGTACGTTCCTGCATTTTCGGTAAACGTTCCAATACCGGTGTATGCTATTGTTCCGCCTGTAGCGGTCAGGGTAATATCTGTTGTTTGTCCGTTACAAAAAATAGTGGTGGAAGAGGCCGAAGCAACCAATGCAGCAGGCTCTGTAACTGTGATGCCTGTGGTGGCTGAACATCCGTTTATATCGGTTACGGTATAGTTATATGTTCCTGCACTTACGTTAAAGCTGCCTGTACCTGTGTACGTGCCTGTTCCGCCTGTAGCGGTTACGCTGATGTCTGCAGTTCCTCCGTTACAAAGGATGGTAGAGGTTGCAGCAGTAGCAGCAGTCAATACAGTTGGTTCTGAAATCGTAATGCCTGCAGTGGCAGTACAGCCGTTATTATCGGTTGCAGTACATGTATAGGAACCGGCATTAAGGCCCGTTATCGCGATTGTTCCGTCGCCAGGAGGTGTACCCGGCGCCCAGTCGTATGTAAATGTACCTGTTCCGCCTGCAGCGGTAGTTACAGCCGCAGTAGCATTTGATCCGCCGTTACACGATACATCCGTATGTGTATCCGCAGTGAATGCAATGGCCGATGGCTCTGTAATGGTAACGGTTTGTGTTTGTGAACAGCCTCCGGCATCGCTGATGGTGCAGGTATAGGTACCAGCAGTTATTCCTGAAGCGGTAGCAGCTGTTCCGCCTGATGGCGCCCATGAATAGCTGTATGAGGGCGTTCCACTGCTTGCGCCTACTGTTGCAACGCCATTTGATCCGCCGTTGCAGGATACATTTGTTTGTGCATCAAGTGTTGTGGAAAGCTCTACTCCTGTTCCCTGCACGGAGAAAACGTATGGATTTTCATCACTGTCATTATTATCAATGCTCAATACAGCAATGCGGGCACCGGCTACAGAAGGATCAAATACAACGGTGAATGTGGTTGTTCCGGCAGCAGTTATGGGGGTTGCCGGTTGTGCGCTTACAGTAAAATCGGCAGCAGCAGGCCCGGATACTACCACATGCGGTGTACCGGAAAGTGTAAGATCTGCTGTTCCTGTATTTGCGATCGTAAATGTATGGCTGATAGAACCTGTACAAACGGATTGGTTGCCGAAATCAGTAGAATCGGCTATGGATGGCGTTGCATCATTGTTTGCGATCGAAACCCCATTCCCCAGTACGTCCATTTCGGGATTTGTTGGAGTAACGGTACTAAAAGCAGTCAGTGAAAAATCATCTACCGCAAGTCCGTCATCAGCTCCTGTTACATCAATATCTGTCCAGCGGATCCAGAACGTAGTGCCGTCTGGAATAGACAAAGCGCTGATGGTTGCAGATAAAGCGGTGCGGTTCGCAGTAGCATTTCCATCTTTTGCCCCTGTGGTAACGGTATTGGGTGTAATAAAGTTAAGCGTGCTTAGGGCTGTCCAGGTACCGGTTGTAAGACTGGCAGCGTTCAGGCTGTATTCAAAATTGAGTGTGTCGGTTCGTCCCGCAGTTCCTAAGCGCCATTCTTCCCCGGTGTAGCTAATATCCATAGAAGTGATTGCTGCACCGGTATTATTGGTAAAGCTTGCTCCGATATTTGGAATCAGGGTACCGCTCCTGAGACCTCCGATCGCACGATCTGTGCTGGCGGTAGTGCCATAACCGTAAGTATCACCTGTCGTGGATCCGCCATTGTCAACTGCATATTGTTCATTGTCCCTGGCACCGCCTCCTGTTTCTGTAAGGTACCAGCCCTGGATCGTGAGGGTGTTTGTAGTACTGCCAGCGGTGTTTACCAGTGCATCAAAGTTCTGGGTGTACGGTGTACCCGGAGTTGTGAGTGAAACAGTTTGCGCGGTGCTCTTTTGAGCTTGCAGCATACTACAGCCGATGAACAAGGAATAAAAAAAGAATTTTGTTCCGCTGTGATTGCTGTGATTAAAAGGTTTAAAAATTTTCATGTTTGGTTTATTTTCTGATGTTTGTTTTTTTGCCTGACATTTATTTTATCCTGCAAAGGTGCATTTTTTTTAAAAACTGAACAAAAACCGGTTCTTTGTTTTTTTTACTGCTGAAAGCCGGAGCTGCTGAAAACAAAAGGTATCCGGGGGATAAAGCGAATTTTTGATGTAAATTATCTTTACATTAAGAATGTATAAAAAACAGGGTTCGGAAAACAAGGACGGGAATGAAAGAATGATAATTAAATGATAAAGTGCTTTGCTAATTGACTGCAATTATATAATTTCGCAATCCTTATTATTTGTAATAAGAGGGCCTATAGCTCATTCGGTTAGAGCAACAGACTCATAATCTGTGGGTGCTTGGTTCGATTCCAAGTGGGCCCACCAAACTGGAGGTGTAGCATTTTTTGCTGCATCTCCTTCCTTTTTTTCGCCCTTTTCTTTTTTGAATGCTCCCTCTGAAAGCCTTTTGTATTTAAGCAACAGGGAAAACGGTTGGTGAAATTCCAGTACAACATTCTTATCCTTAATAATACGGTTCGTTCCAACTTTTTCTATAAATGATTTAATTTCGTTTAAATCTGTAGACAAAGCGATCTTTCCCGCGCTCTGACAGGTTTCGAAGAACTCCCTCATTGGTTCGAACCAAAAGTTGCCCTTCTTTACCAGCGTTTTTTGTTTTTGCTCCAAACTCATTTTTAGCTTAATGAGTTCCTCTTTCTTTTGCAGATAAATTGCACGGTCTATGATCCCATCCACAAACCCATTTACTAATTTATCGAGTTTCATTTGGGTTTCTGATAGGGAGAATTCTATTTTTTGTGCAATGACCTGCATTCCCTTGCGCTCCTCATTTTCCCATTTGAGCAAAAACAACGGGCGATCACTCTTCGGGCATGGCGATTTTTAAAAGCTGTTCTTTCATTTGTTCCAGCACAATATTTTCACGCACATACCCTTGTGAGCATTTTATTCTTTTTTTGGTACAACGGTAAGTATGAGGAAGAGGTACTGCCTGAATTGAAATAGAATATTTTTTTATAGTCAAGACCGCTTATACTTGTATCCACGCTGGCAGAGGCGATCCTATAAGTGTAGTGAGAATAAAAGGTGCCAAATACATTATATACACCTATTGTCCACACAGCACTTGAATCCGGAAAGGGCCGGTATGGTTGAGCAGATACTGTTTTAGTTATAAATAGTAACGCAATAATCAATCCTGTAATATATTTGCTTTTGAAAAAAAATACACTCATCCTTTAATGATTAAATACATTTGAGAATAATAAAATGGCGGGTGAACAGCTTTACGCAGGACAAAATCTCTCTGTTTATTCTACCCCTTTGCAAGGCTGCTACCCATATATCCATTTTATTTTTATTAATTTAACTGATAAGCAATACCAAAATTAAGTAATACTCCTGCAATTGGCTGCTTGTAATCATCAATTAATCTTCCGGCATTATTTGCGCGGTTGTCATTGGTGATCTTGAAATCAGGCTTGCTATAAAAATAATCCACGTTTAACTTTACACATAGATTTTTAACAATAGAGTAGCGAATACCCGCACCTACCTGAAAACCAAAAGTACCTGCCTTTGCCGATCTTTGATAGAATGTCGCATTCGCCTGATCTTCGAGGTCAACTCTTAATTCAGGAGTTTTTGCGCTCACATAACCAACAACAAGCCGGGTATCAATTGTGAATTTTTTCATTGGAAAAGAAAAATAAGGCCCGATCAGGAAATTATAGGTAGAATACTTTCCTTTATCAGTAACCGTTGTGCTATCCACATCAAACGCCTCCTTATATCCATCGGCCAGTGATTGTTTTCCTTTTGTATAAAAAGAGCTATTAGAAAATACACCACCAATTCCAATATTCTTGTGGAAAAAGTATGCTCCTTCAATACCTAAATTTAATCCTCCGGGGTTTGCAAAACCTGCTTTATCGTTTTCATAATCCGTTTTTGTAAAATTTCCGCCTGCATGCGCATACCCTACTGTAACTCCAATAAAACTTGGAGCTTTAGCCGGAGTTGAATTATCCTGTGCAATAGAAATGGTGTATGTGCATACACTTACTACCGTTAATATTAATATTTTTTTCATGTTATATAGTATATGTTTTATGGAATGATATTTAAAGTAAAAAATACGTCAGAATCTGTTGAGCCGGGAGCAAAGGTTCCGTTTTTACTGTTCGGCTGGTGTCTTAAAACTCCTTCCAGGCGGCCACTACATACGGTTCCATCCGTTACAAAATTATTTGCCAAACCAATAAATATAGGGGGGCTATTTGTATCATGGTCGGTAGCGGTGGTAGTTAAATGACCAATAATTCCACCTGTTTGAAAGAACCAGTATGTATGGTAATTTGCTCTTTCCTGTATTTCCGGAGTAATGTCTACCACCGGTGTTTTTGTTTCGTCATAAAAATGAACCGTAGCAGTATAGGTTGTATTCTTTTTTATGTTGATGACCGCCATGCTTGTATCAGGTGGATTTGTATCATCCGGGGTCAAATCCCTCCATGCAGCCCAAATGGTATCGTTCGGATTTGTGGTGCTTTGCAGGCGGACTTTAACTGTTGTCATAAACTCATTGCCCGGTACAGGGGGGGCAACTGCTATTTCTTCTTTTTTACAGGCACCCAGCATAAGGGTGCTTATTGCGGCTATACACAAGAGCCAGTTTGTTATCTTTTTCATAATATGATTTTAGTTTTAATAAATATTTTTTTATTGTTGAATAATTAAAAAAACAGGTGGTGCTCTTGATCTTAAGTGTAAACTCCTTCTGTAAATGGCTTCGGGGATGCAATACAGCCATGCAAATAAAACAGCAAAGCAGATCCATTCTGAAAAAGAACGACCAAACATAAACACCTGATGCAATATGAATTCACACAGCATGCAATTGAGCGTTTCGCTGTGCAAATGATATTTAGCAGCATGGTGCTTATTTTCCGAAATGAAATTACAAACGCTTTCGGTTTTGTGGTGGTGATAGAATACAACGTATTGCCCTGCTGAAAATACAATCAGCAGAAAATAACAACAGATGATATGTAATTTATTTTTACTCATCTTTTTTCTCCGTGTGGAAAACACTAAATGGAATTTTTAATCGTACTGTAAAATTGCGTCCAAGATCATTTGTATAATACCTGAACCTGTTCAGATAATCGCGGTAAACAACATTCATGATATTGGTCACTCCCAGGCTCACACTAATCAGCTGCTGTTTTACAGGAATAGAAAACCCGATTGCTGCATTGAGAAGCGTATATCCTTTTGGTGGCGGAACATAATCGCTGTGAGGCGGAACATGGTTTTGTGTGGCTACCGTTAATACAGAAAAATTGAGATAAGCCTGTTTAAATTTCCAGATACTGTCCTTTGAAAAGGAAATTCCATTATCAAACCGGTTAGCCGGAACATAAATTAAATATTCGTGCTGGCTTCTGTTATACGCATAAACAATGGTTGTTTTGGAAGTAAGGCTGATGTTTTTTGTAAGCTTCAGGCTCAGGTTTGCATCCAATCCCGAATAATATACATTTGCCTGTGTGTATTTATAAGCCGGAAATACGCCGCCAATAGTAGTAACAGGATCAGGTAAAGGCTTTAAATAAATAAAATTATCAATTACATTAAAATAACCGCCAATCTCGAAGCTGAACTTATTGCCTGTGTAATTCAGGTATGCCTGGGAATTATAGGAACGTTCCGCCCGTAATGAAGTATCTCCTATTTCAAACGATGCAGCACTTTGGTGAATGCCTAATGCAAATAGCTCTATCGGCGCAGGAGGCCGCCAGCCGATACCACCGGAAACATTTAATGACAGGTTTTTGTTAAACTGGTAAATAGCCCCCACAGTGCCGCTGTAATTTTCCCAGCTGTAATCATCCGATCTTGATTTTAACGTTGTAAAATCAAGGAGGTACGTTCTCATCCATTCATAATCATAACGTGCGCCGGCTTCGATTGTTAATTTTCTTTTATTCCACTTTTCTAAAATAAATAAACCACCACCATAGGTACGATAGTTTGGGATCAGGGCTCTGTAATCCAGTCCGCGGAATACATTGCCCTGCGTAATATAGCTGGCACCTATACTTCCGGTAATGTGCTTTACAGGTTTGTGTTCCCACACCAACTCGGAAGTGTGTGTGATCAGCTGAAAATAGGCATCCGGAATATTCTGATCGACAATGCTTTGATTGTAGGAAAGATCTTCTCCGTATTCAGCACGCTTATTTTCCTGCCGTGCAAACGTATATTCCAGCTTGCCCGCATTTTTAAAATTATAAAATGCTTTCGCCTTGATCAGCTGGTGATCTACCGTTTGGTAGCCGCGTTCTATTTTATACGAAAATTCAGATTTTACAATCGGCTCCGGACTATTAAATGCAAGGTAAAGATCATTGAGGTTACCGATATGTGACCCCGTGTAAATTCCAAGCATCGTATTAAATCTGCTGTAAAAAAGATCTACTCCAAAATTCTTTTTATTGTACGATAATGCCGCTGAATAATTATTTTCCTTTGTTGCGGTATTTTTTAAATAATAAGTAGGCGTGCTGTAATTACCTCCTTCTTTAATTGTACCCTGCACACGCCAGGACAAACCGGAAAGTTTTTTATCAAAAGCTCCTTCCAGAAAACCAGATGCAGTTCCCGATCTTCCATTACTGGTTCCAACTAAATTTACTTCCCCATTCAGGCATTTGGTTGCAGGCATTTCTTTTGGCTCTACCAATACTACCCCTGCAATTGCATTTGTGCCGTAACGTATGCTTGCCGCTCCTTTGATCACACTAAACTTTGTGGCAATAAAAGGATCGATCTCAGGAGCGTGATCAGAACCCCAGGTCTGGCTTTCGAGCCTTACGCCATTATTCATGATCAATATCCGGTTGCCATACATCCCGTGGATCATTGGTTTGGAAATAGACGGCCCGGTTTGGATGCTGTTTACCCCTGTTATTGATTTTAAAGATTCTCCCAGGCTCAATCCTCTTGTTTTATCCATTTCAACACCGCTTATTTCTTCTTTTTGCAGCGTTTGTATTTCCTGCTTTTTTATTGCCAGTGCTTCCACAGTAGTTACTTTTAACTCGGTGGCATTAACAGGTAGATTAAAAGTGCAGAAAGCATTTTTATTGATCTCAATAAGCGTATCCAACGTTGTATGGCCTAATTGGCTGATCTCTACAGTATATTTCCCGGGGCAGATTTTATCAATAGTAAAAACGCCCTTTTCGTTGGCGGTCGCCCCTGTTTTTAATTCTTTAATATAAATTGTAGAGAATGAAAGTACTTCATGGTCAGCCGCCGATATTACTTTACCGGAAAGCACAAGATCGCACTGCGCATAAGCATGCAGTCCGTTAAGAAAAATAAATATACTTATCAGTTGTTTCATTTTATTGCTTTTAAAAGGGCCAGGTAATTTGTTTTCATTGATTTATTAAATGACCTTATGGAATCATTCTCGTATTTTATTTTATCAAAATCATTTAGTAAAACCTCATACCTCTCTTTTATAGTTAGTTCGTCCCTGTCCTTATCCTGATACATCATTTCTAAAACGAAATACCTTTCTAACATTTTTTTATACCTCGTAATAAGCGCTGCATGCTCATTTAACACTTTCGCATAATTCTCTTGCAGATTGTTATGCCGGATGTCATTTGTAATATTCCGTGTTCTGCATGCTACCAGCCACTGATAATGTTGCGTATTCAGCCGGATATGTTCTGATTCCAATATTAAATCCATTTGCACCAATGTAGTTTTGCTTTCTTTAAACTGCTGTTGGAATGTCTTACGGCTACCGATCAGGTAATAGTTCCAGAAAGCAATTGTTATTAATACAATCCAAAAAATTATAAAAAGCTTTTGATCTTTCTTCCGGCCTAAAAGCTGTTTATCAGCTCTTTTTTTTCTATATGCCAGCACTCCCCAATGTTTCTTATCCTTTATGCTGGTTGGCTTTAAGAAGTTTATCATGGTCTGCTTGCATTTTATTATAATCAATAATAATTTGTTCATGTTCGGCTTTCATTAAATCATGATCTTCCTGCATGTCCTGATGTTCTTCGTTGACCTGCTCTTCTGTCTTTTCACCTCTTTCATGGCTTTCTTCAAGCGCCTCGTGGTTTTTAATTAAATCTTTGTGTCTTTCCACCAGTATATCCAGTTTTTCTATCAGTGCCCTGTGCCTGTTTTCCATATTCACATACGCTGAATCATTGCTTGTATCATGATCTGCCTCATTTTCTTTTTCAAGTTGCTCGTGTTCTAACTTGAGCCTTGCATAATCCGCTTCCATTTTAACATGCTCTTCTTCCATTTTTTGATGTGCGGCTTTTAATTTTTCATGAGTGTCTGAATTATTGCAGCCAAGGTTAAAACAGGAAATAATAAGAATGAGAAAATAGTTTTTGAGTGTTTTTCCTTTCATTTGTTTGTTGTTATAATTGATTAGTTAGACCTGGATGTTCCGGTATTCCTTAAAAAACAATCTCAATATAAAACCTGCTTCATGATGCAACTAAGCAACATTACGTAGCAATAAATGAGGAAACAGCATAACTGTTACCGGGATTTACAACAAGTTCAATAAATGGATAATGGAATTACGGAACAGCTGTTGGAATGAACAACAGCGGAAATCTGAAAGATTCAGAAAAGGTACTTAAACGATAGGAGGAGCCCGTGGGCTGGTATTATCAATTTTATTTATGCTATAAATAGAATTGATTAAAGGAAGATATAAAAAGAAGTTGCTGGATATAAAAATGGAATATTCAGCTTTTTTGGGTTTTTCTGAAGATGTAAACGTAAAATCACAAATGGGGCAGTGATGCTCTAATTTGTGAAAATGCTGGTCTATAGAATTGCAATGAAAATCTTTTCTGTGCTCAATGCTATGCACTTCTTTCTCCACCAGGGGAAAGAGAAATAGCAGCAAAAAGAATACAGAAAAATTTTTTTTTATATTTTGCATTGAAGACAAAGGTACTAAAATAATAATCTAAAGTATTTAGATTATTATTTTTTACTTTTCAAAACAATGATTATCAGTTACTTATATTTGAATAGGGCAATTAAAAAACAAACTTAGCGGATAGGAGTTGAAAGCATTATCCAACTTAGAGTGTGTTTTATTTTTTAATATTCCGTTCATCTCAAGTAAAACAAAGTCTATCTTTTTATACTCTTATACAAAATGTTTGATGCTGCGCAATAATATAATTTGCTCTCGCCATCATTTTTAAGCCTGAGCAAGTCTGTCAGAAAAAGTATTTTGCAATGGCTTGTCCTTGCCAAACGCCCGGAAACCAGGCAAAAACGAATATCCGAAATAGCAGTACTTGCATCTCAGAAATTGAAGCCTAAACAGTTTTGATAAAAAAGAGTTACTTATAGTTATAGGTTTAAGCGGGATCTGTGCTTGCCGTTTACTTACATGTCTTCCAAATTAAAAATCAATTAATTATTTGTTATAAATGTCACGGAAGTGGAAAAGTGTCCATTGAGATGTCAAAAAAATGGTTGATTATTGCAATTGGTATTCAAACAAATCATCATAAAAATGAAAACAAAATATTTAATCTTTGGGATCGTCGCATTTGTTATTTTAATTGCTGTGATCACAAATCCAAATGAGGACAGGCACAAATCTGCAGTGAAATCGAAAATCCTGTCATTAACGCTAACGCTGCAAAAACCGGTTGATGAGATGGGCGACGTGAATAGTCCATTAGCACAAGCCGGAATGGGACTTGGCAGTATGATTGGCGGCGCGATTGTAGAGCAGCTTGTGAATACTTGTGTGAGCGAAGACAATTATGTTTTGTTCTCCCTCACAAAAATAACATGGAATGGCGAAACCAGGATCATTGGAGTTGGCGTTTTTGGAAATGTGTTCCTGACGGATAAAATAGATGAAACGTTAAAAAAAGGTTTTGGCGGAAACACGGAAGAAGAGGAAATGAAAATGAAAGAAAGGGAACAGGAAAAAATGGATTCTTTATTTAATGATGCAGCCAAAAGTGTAAAAGAAGAAGAGGAAATAAAGTAAACCGGCATTACACAATTCATAAGAAAAGCGCGGCCATTATTGATCGCGCTTTTTTTATGCAGGATAAACATCATCCGATTGATTTTTATTTTTTCGTACATTTGAATTTTGCAAATCTAAATTGTACATGAAACCAGTATCGATCGAAGAATTTTACGAAGAAACCGCCATGTTGCTCCCGGAAGGGATCAGCAGGGAGATCGGACACTTTAATGTGTTTAGTGTGGCGGACATGATCGCCAATTACAAGAAAAAACATGTGATGCCTTACAACAGGCGGAATTACTACAAGATCAGTATTATCAAAGGGCGGAATGTTGCGGAGTATGCCGATAAGGTTATTCACATTGAAAAGCAGGCCTTATTATTTGCGACGCCTAAAATTCCGTATAACTACATTCCGCAGGATGAAGATCAATCGGGATATTTTTGTGTTTTTACTGCTGATTTTTTAACAAAAAGTAAAAGCGGTGTGGTGCTGGATGAGCTGCCAATCTTCCAGGCGGGCGGTTACCCGATCTTTCAGCTGTCAAAAGAAGATACGAAAGAGACCACTGCGATCTTTAAAAAAATGCACAAAGAAATTTCTTCCGATTATGCTTATAAATATGATCTGCTGCGCAATTATGTATTGGAGCTGATTCACATCGGGCAAAAGCTGCAGCCGGTTACAGCATTGTATCCTGCTCACAATGCTTCCGAGCGTGTTTCTTCTTTATTTATTGAGCTGCTGGAACGCCAGTTCCCGATCGAATCCACGCAACAGCGGTTGCAGCTGCGCACTGCAAAAGATTATGCCGACAGGCTTTCGGTACATGTGAACCATTTGAATAAAGTGCTGAAGGAAAATACCGGCAAAACCACAACCGGCCTGATCGGCAGCCGGATCACCAGGGAAGCAAAATTGCTGTTAAAACAAACCGACTGGAATATCTCGGAAGTGGCGTATTGCCTGGGATTTGAAGAAGTAGCGCACTTTTCCAACTTTTTTAAGAAACAAACCAAACTCACCCCGCTGCAATTCCGGAAATAAACATGATTTGAATTTTGCAAACAATGGATTGAACTTTGCAAACACTCCGCTGGATTTCCATCTCACCTTTGTATCCTCATTTTAAAACAAAAAAAGATGGAACTCAAAAACAACACGATCTTAATCACAGGTGGTACCAGCGGCTTCGGTTACTTGTTTGCTTCAAAGCTTATGGCGCTTGGCAATACCGTGATCATTACCGGAAGAAATCCGGCAAAGCTGGAAGAAACAAAAATACAATTGCCGGGTGTGCATATATTTCAGAGCGATGTAAGCAATCCGGCATCGATCACACAGCTTTTTGAACAGGTAACCAAACAGTTTCCGGAGCTGAACATGCTGATCAATAATGCCGGAGAAATGCGCAAAATAAATTTGCAGGATGCTTCTATCGATCTGCTTGATATCACCCGCGAGATCGACATTAACCTGTCGGGGCCGATCCGGATGGTGCAACAATTTTTACCGCATTTAAAAACAAAAAAGAATGCTGCGATCATGAATGTAACATCGGGAATTGCGCTGGTACCTTTTCCAATATCGCCGGTGTACGGTGCTACTAAATCGGGTTTGCGCTCTTATACAAAATCATTGCGCGTTCAGTTAAAAAATACCGGCATCAAGGTATTTGAGCTGGTGGCACCTGGTTCCGGCACACCGCTGAATGATAAATTTATAAATGATCCCGGTTTTAATGCTGGCATGCTGATGGATCCGGAAAAATTAATTGATGTAGCGATCGTAGGTTTGATGAAAAACAATTACGAGATCTATCCGGGAATGGCCAGGATGATGAACGTGATGAGCCGGTTGGCGCCGGGATTGTTGTTTGCACAGATGGTAAAAATGACGGAAAAAGCAATGGCTGTAACAAAAAAATAAACTCCGCAAGTTTTGGGTTTGCCGTTCATGATCTGCTGTGTAATTTTGTATTATAAAAAAAACATTTGTCATGAACGGACAGGAAGAAGTCAATTACAAACGCATCGCGGAAGCGATCGATTACATTACAAAAAACTTTAAATCACAACCGGCGCTGGACGAGGTTGCGGAGAAGATCCATCTGAGCCCCTTTCACTTTCAGCGTTTATTTACTGATTGGGCGGGAGTGAGCCCTAAAAAGTTTTTGCAGTACATCAGTGTGGAGCATGCAAAACAATTGTTAAAAGAACAGGCTGTAACATTGGCCGATGCGGCTTTTGAAACGGGGCTTTCGGGCACGGGCCGTTTACACGATCTGTTTATAAACATAGAAGGAATGACGCCGGGCGAATACAAAAACGGCGGCGAAACACTGGTTATTAATTACAGTTACGCAGAAAGCCCGTTTGGAAATATGATCGTAGCATCTACTCCAAAAGGTATTTGTTACATGGCGTTTACAACGGACGAAGAAAAAGCGATCGCTGAGCTGATGCACCATTTTCCGAATGCACGGTACCGGCAAATGACAGATTTGATCCAGCAAAATGCATTGTCGGTTTTTACACACGACTGGAGCAGGATCAATCAAATAAAATTACATTTGAAGGGAACGGATTTTCAGTTGAAAGTGTGGGAAACGTTGTTGAAAATACCGATGGGTCAATTATCAACGTACGGAACGGTTGCCGGTAAAATGAACAATCCGAATGCTTCGCGTGCAGTGGGAACTGCGATCGGGAGTAACCCGGTAGCGTTTTTAATTCCCTGCCATCGTGTGATCCAGTCGACCGGGATGTTTGGCGGTTACATGTGGGGAACTACGCGTAAAACGGCGATCATTGGCTGGGAAGCTGCAAAAACCGACTTGCAGAATGATCCGGCATAAAGAAATAGATGATGCAGATCTGCGAAAAGAAATCCGGCGGCAAACGATTTTTTTTGGTGGAAACAGCAAATTAAAAATATACGGAACGCTCGGTTGCAGAGCCGGCAAACGCATGAAAAAAGAGAATCGTGTGTTTTTTATTTCCGAAGCCGAAGCAATTGAATGCGGTTACCGGCCTTGCGGACATTGCATGAAAAAAGAATATGATAAAGGAAAAAATGGATCTTTTTAGTACAGATGAACTAATAAATATACTGCCGTACGACGGTACAGCCAGTTATTACGGGTGTATAATTCCGCTTGCAGCTGCCAATCAATACATGGATGCGCTTTTAACAACTATTGAGTGGAAAAATGATGAAGCGCTGATATTTGGGAAGCACATTGTAACGGCGCGGAAAATAGCCTGGTATGGTGATGCGGATTATTCGTATACGTATTCGGGTACAACCAAGCGGGCATTGGCCTGGACCAAGGAATTACTGGAATTAAAAACGATGGTGGAACAATTAACAGGAGCTGAATTTAATTCCTGCCTGCTGAATTTATATCACAATGGCGATGAAGGAATGGCCTGGCACAGTGATGATGAAGAATCGCTGGGAAAAAATACGATCATTGCTTCGCTGACGCTGGGAGCGGAACGAAAATTTTCATTCAAACACAAGCGGACAAAACAAACGGTTTCTATTCTTTTGGAACACGGAAGTTTGCTGGTGATGAAAGATGAAACACAAACCAACTGGATGCATCGCTTACCCCCGACAACAAAGGTAAAGCGACCAAGGGTCAATCTTACATTCCGGACGATTGTTACCTGACCCGGAAATTAAAAATAGCTTTACCAGGAAGTTGTTAATTTTTAATGAAATTGGAAAGTTTATACCAAGCTATAGTTATTTTATTTAAAAAAATTTAATCAACTCGTCATTGCGAGGGCTTTTCGCCCGAAGCAATCTCACACCAGATATGAACTAGAATGAGATTGCTTCGGGCGAAAAGCCCTCGCAATGGCGTTCTTAAAGTAAATTCTTTTTATGGTATAAACTTTCCGATTTCAATTATAATTATTTCACGCTCATTACCGGCTATTACTGACAAGTTCAAAAATAGAGTTCTATATCACTATTAAATACCCCTTTGATAAATTTGCAACCAATCAAATCATAATTTTCAATCATAAGCGCCACAGGCGATCTTTTTTACATCATAAAAATCATTTTTGATCTGCGTTCCTATACACAGCAGCATTTTTGAGTGTCTGCTACATTTATCAGCTTGATTGTTTTTTTCAAAATGGTATAAACTTTCCGATTTCACTTAATTTTTTATTCTTCTTTTGCTCAGCAACCAAAAACCCGATGCCGTTAAAATGCTGAGCAGGATCAAAAAATAAAACATATTATTGAAACCATATCTTCCGGCGATCCCCAGACCAAGCAGGGGAGCAAAAATATTTGCGAGTCCGAATGAAATGGAATACAGCGCTGAATATTGTCCCTGCCGTTCTTTTGCGGGCCGCGACAAGGAATAATTCATCATGAACGGCATGGCAAAGATCTCTGAAAAAGTGATCACAAATGTATACGCCACTGCACTTGCCATCAATCCTTTTCCAAAAAGTAAAAAGCAGAATGATACCGGAATGCACAACGTTCCGGTGATGATGAAGGGAAACAAGCGCCGGTTTTTTTCGAGGATGGTCACCAGGGGCATTTCGATGATCACTACCAATAATCCGTTTAATGCCAGCAACAATCCAATGGTATCTTCCTGATAATGGCAAATTTTGCTGAAGTATTGCGGGATGCTTGCAAAAAGCTGGAAAAAGCAAATACCATAAAATGCAACCAGTAAAATAAAGATAAGGTAAGGCACATCGCGGTAAGCGGAAGTGCTGTGATCGCTGAGTGCCTGTGTACGCTCCTGTTTTGGCTGACCTGCTTCTTTCGGTAAATAAAAAAACAACATCAGCGCAGCAGCAAAGCTGGTGCAGGCATCGATCACAAACAACCATTTATAACCCAGGTATAAAGCGGTGAAACCACCGGCAGCAGGGCCGAGTGAAAAACCTAAATTAATGGCTAATCGCACCAGCGAAACGGAACGTGTACGATTTTCGGTGGTACTGTAGGAAGCAATGGCTTTTGAGTTGGCTGGCCGGAACATATCGGCGGTAAATGCATACGCAAAAATAATGACTGCGATGTGGAAAGGTGTTTTTGCAATGAGCAGCAACAACAGAATGCAACCGCTGCAAAGCAATGAAAAGATCATGATGTTAAAAAAATTGCGGCGATCGGTAAGCCAGCCACCGGCATACGAACCGGCTACGCTTCCGATGCCGTAAAAGCTAAGTGCGATCCCGGCTTGCGCAATGGTAAAATGCAGATCGTTTGTTAAATAAAGCGATGTGAACAGCAGCACCATGGAGCCGCTGCGGTTGATGAACATAGCAATGGCCAGGATCCAGACATTCCGCTGAATGTTTGCAAACGATTTGAGATATGCGGAAAACAGGCGGTTCATAATTGTTGAATGTCAAAGATAAGAATTCCGGCAAAAGCCGTTTTTGCTTTTTTGCAGCTAAAAAGCCGCAGATGCAACCTTTTTAGCGCAATTTGCTTCTGAATGTGTATATAACTAAATACGCCACGCTTTGAAAAAAATAACCTTTTTTTGTTCCTTCTTCTTTTTTATCATGTGTGCAGCAAGTGCGCAGGAAATTTGTGGAAACGGTGTAGATGATGATGGTGACGGATTGATCGATTGCATGGACCCGGATTGTTCGGGCGGAACCGTGCCTACGGGAGCAAAATTCAATACGGCTACAAATGGTGTTGGCGG
Source organism: Bacteroidota bacterium (assembly GCA_025963715.1). Lineage (GTDB taxonomy): Bacteria > Bacteroidota > Bacteroidia > 2-12-FULL-35-15 > 2-12-FULL-35-15 > 2-12-FULL-35-15. The sequence continues at coordinate 36,470 of JAOQAG010000049.1, read as the reverse complement.
TGTGTTGCCGGGTGGCAGCAACGACAATAACTGGCTGATCTCTACCGGATCGCTTACCGGCCCGTATGTGCCTGCAATAGTTATGAGCAGCGTTCCGGGCTCGTATTATACCAGTCCGTGGCCGGATTGCAACTGGATCTCACATGATGCTACGGGAATCCATTCGGTAAATACCGACTTTTATTATAAAACTACTTTTTATCTTCCCTGTGTTAATTCCTGCGGTGCATCGTATTCGGATTCGGCTACGTTTTGTTTGAACATGGATTTTTTTTCCGACAATGCCATTGATGAAGTGTATGTGAACGGACATACGGAAAGCGGGTATTTACCGGGGATTCCGGTAGCAGGCCCGTATTCGTATGTGGGGTTTAGTGCTGCAGGCGGATCATCTTTTTCGATTTGCCGCGACTGGCAACCGGGATTAAATGAGCTGATCATTAAAATTTCATCAGGACCGGCATACGAAGGTTTTCTTGCACAAAACAGTATTAGCGCACCGCCTGTAACCGGCGATCCGACGATCCTTTCACCGGCAAATAATTTTACGGTGTGTACCACCACTCCTTCTGTAACATTTACATCCGCTTCCAGCGGCGGCACCTGGACAGCCAGCTGCGGTTCCTGTATCAACTCAGGCAGCGGTGCATTTAATCCGGCAACGGCCGGAACGGGAACATACACGGTGGTGTATACGATCACTACGCCCTGCCTTGCAAGAGATACTTCCATTATAGAAGTACTGCCTGCAGCGCCCAATGCTACGATCAACCCACAACCGGCGCATTGCATCAGCGATCCGGCATTTAATTTTACATCGGCAACAGCGGGCGGAACCTGGAGTGGAACCGGAATTACCAACACGACGAACGGAACATTTAATCCGGCTGTATCCGGCGCGGGAACATTTACGATCACACATATTTTTTCGGGAAGCTGCGGCGATACGGCTACACAAACGGTAACGGTGCATGCATTGCCAACACCTGCATTTACATCGGATGTGGTAAGCGGCTGCGGAACACTGGATGTTCATTTTAACAAAACCGGAAGTGCTGCCTGCGCAAGCGTATTGTATACGTTTGGAGACGGTGATTCGGCCACCACCGCATCGGCGCTGCATCATTATGATGCACCGGGAACGTATTCGGTTACGATCCGCTGCACAGACGCGAACGGTTGTGTGGGTACGGCAAGCACTGCCGCGATGATCAATGTGTACCCGGTTCCTACTGCTGATTATTCAATGACGCCTTCATCCCCGGTTCCGGAAAATACATCTGTTCATTTAACCAACACTTCCAGTGGCGCTACTACTTATTTGTGGTTGTTTGGCGATACATTATCCGGAAGCGGGAATTTTTCCACTGCGGTTTCGCCATCGCATACGTATGCGCACGAAGGTGATTATTGTATTTTGCTGATCGCTTCCAATGCAAACGGTTGTACCGATTCGGTGCAATATTGCATAATAGTGGAAGGCGAATCTACGATTGCTGTTCCGAATGTGTTTACTCCGAACGGTGATTTGGTGAATGATCTGTTTTTGATCCATACGGTAAATATTAAGGATCTTTCGTACATCATTTATGATCGCTGGGGATTGGAGATTGCGGAGCACAATGGGATTGCCGGAGGCTGGAACGGACAAACAAAAAGCGGAAAGCTGGCGCCGGACGGGACGTATTATTATATTTTAAAAGCTACGGGCAAGGATGATGAGTTGATTGAGCGACATGGGTATTTGCAGTTGTTGTCGAAGTAAATGATCCTGTTTTTATTTTGTTTTTTAACTTTTTGAAGGTGAAATTTACAAAAGCTTTTTTGGCCAGGTAATCTCTTCTTCCGCCAGACGTTTGATTAAAAAGATTTACTTTAAGAACGTCATTGCGACCGCGTGTCGCAATGACGCGTTGATTAAGTTTTTAAACAAGATAGCTTAGTATAAACTTTCCGATTTCATTTTAATTAAAAAAATAATTATAGTTTTAAATTTACTTTTTACTTTTTGGAGCCAAAAAGTAACAAAAACCTTTTTTTCCCTGTAAGGTAATTTGTCCTGCCACTGGCGTGGCCCGACAACCGCGGATAAATAATCGCCAGTACACATATCCTTAATTTTTATAAAATTAAATCATATTTCTCTCAATTTTGATTACGGGGCGATTTTTTACCGCTATTACTGAACAGGGGCAAAAGAGTCAACCGAATGAGTATCGTTTTTAAGAGTAATATTTTATTGTAATAAAACGGGATTAAACGGTTGCCGGTTTCGAATGAACAGATCCGGGATGACAAAAGAAGAATAAAGATCGTTCTTCGAAATAAGAATACCGACGATAAGTGTAATAAAAAATGCCCCGCATTGCAGGGCATTTTTTATGAATCAATTATTAGACAGAACTAAGCGTTTGGCTTTGCTGCATCTTTTGGTTTTAATGTTTTAGCAGCATCGATCATTGTTTGTGCTGTTTTTTCGTTGAACATTTCTCCTTTGATATCTTCTACCACATAAGAAACTGTTGCCGGTTTTACGATGGTGTAAAAATGACATTCAGGAGCGGTGATTTCCGATTCCCAGAATAACAGGGTTGGTTCGTCTTTAATAAAGCGTTTGAATTTATTTACGTCGTTTCCGGCAATGTCGCTTTTTGTTAATGCTACATCTCCTTCACCTTCTGTGATCGAGATCTGGAATTCTTTTCCAACTTTCACTTCGGTTGCTCCCCAGGACTGTTCTACCACTTCCAGTTTTCCTTTTGTGGAATCAGGCACCATCAGTGTAAGCTGGTTACCGTTTACGGTGATGGTGGTTTCGGTCATTCCGGGCATTGCAGCAGTATCGGCTGGTTTAGTACCTCCGCAAGCTGCAAAAAATAATAGTGCAGGCGCTGCTAATAATAAAAGTAATTTTTTCATTTTTTTAGTAGTTTGTTTGTTGTTTGTTTGTAGAGCAAATATAAATTATATAGTTGATATTATGCAAAACAATGTTTTCAGAAAAAATTAACAGCTTCCTTCTCTGTGAAATGATTCCGCTACTTTCGTACTAAAATTATGATCTATGAAGCTTTCTTTTGTTCCGCAGACGCTTTATTTCAAGCATCCGTTTAAAATTGCACACGGCACCCGCACCTCCACCCCTGTTGTGATCGTACAGCTGGAGCATGATGGTGTGACCGGTTACGGAGAAGCATGTATGCCGCCTTACCTGGGTGAAGATCATGAAACGGTGATGACTTTTTTAAAAAAGGTACAACCTTTCCTGGAAGCGCAGAAAGATCCGTTTGATCCGGAATACATCCTGCAAACAATTGATGCAGCGGCGCCAAACAATACCGCCGCAAAAGCAAGCATCGACATAGCGCTGCACGATCTTACAGGAAAATTAAAAAACCGGCCCTGCTGGCAATTGCTGGGGGCTGATAAAAATAAAACGCCGTACACCACTTATACATTAGGAATGGATGAACCGGAAGTGATCCGGCAAAAAATTGTGGAAGGAAATGAATTTAAGATCCTGAAAGTAAAACTGAATGGTGTGGATGACCGGGCCGCGATCAATACGATCAGGAACTTTACTGATAAACCGATTGCTGTGGATGTGAACCAGGGATGGAAAACAAAAGAGCAGGCCCTGGAAATGACGGAATGGCTGGCCGGTAAAAATATTTTATTTGTAGAGCAGGCAATGGCGAAGAATAATTATGACGATGCACGCTGGCTGTTTGAAAGAAGTCCGCTGCCTTTGTATGCCGATGAAAGCATACAGCGTTATACAGATATAGAACTGGTAAAAGATTGTTTTCACGGGATCAACATCAAGCTGATGAAATGCACCGGGATGCTGGAAGCATATAAAATGATTGTACGTGCGCGGGAATTAAATCTGAAAGTATTGATCGGCTGCATGAGTGAAACTTCCTGTGCTGTATCTGCAGCAGCGCAATTAACTCCATTTGCAGATCATGCGGACCTTGACGGACCATTGCTGATCAAAAATAATTTATTTGAAGGGATCACTTTTAATGATGGTAAGATCGTGCTGAAGGATCTGCCGGGAATTGGCGTGAAGTTGATTACTGATTTCTGATTATTGATGTGCAGATTTCTGATGATGTACTGTGTTAAATTGAAGCCGATCCTTTCAGGGCTTTTTTGTCCCTGGAAGGGGGGTTAGATAGCAAACATTGGTATGGAAGACAAAATTGATTGCTGATTTGCCGTGTTGCTCAATGACAGGATGCCATTAAATAAATTGGCACGTTGGGACACTCGCGCCAGCATAGAAAATAAATCAGGAAGGAAAATAAAGGTCAAAAAAAAAAGGCTCTTTCGAGCCTTCTTTCTTACTTTTTCTTAGCAGCTTTTTTTGCTACTTTTTTAGCTGCTTTTTTTGGAGCTGCTTTTTTTGCAGCTTTTTTTGGAGCTGCTTTTTTTGCTACTTTTTTTGCCATGGTTTTTTTGGTTATTAAATTATTTGATACGAAGTAAGAAAATTTATTAACACAAACGAAAAAATTAGACTTTATTTTATTAACACCAAAATGTTGATATTGTTAATATCGTTGATTTGAGTTTTGATGCATTTACATTTTTAAAAGCATTCTTCTTTTCATTTTATCAGCGAATAAAAAAACATTTTTTTATTCGTCCTCTTGCATGCATTGATTTTACAATATGTACAGAACGTTATTGTTTTTTAATTTTTACATTCAATAAAAACAATCTCTCGCTTTTAAAATTTCAAATTTGCTTTTCAGCATGATCTCAAATGGAATAAATGCACTGAATTATTTTAAATTATTTTTTAGAATTTTTTCTAAAATCATTCTTTTCGATGTTTTTGAATGATTTTTTTTCTAAAACTTATTTCACACGTTCAAGCAATGCCATGTAAAAACCATCGGCATGATGCACATCCGGCAGGTATCTTTTTTCTCCTGCAAAATTCCAGCGATCACCTACTTCATTCAAAAACCATTTTACCTGTTCTTCACCTTCACCGGGAAGAATGCTGCATGTAGCATACACCATTTTACCACCTACTTTGGTCATATCGGAAAAGTTTTTCAGGATCTCACGCTGAATGCCTTTCACGCGTTCAATCTCTTCCAGTGACAATTTCCATTTACTATCCGGATTGCGTCGCAACACACCTAAACCCGAACACGGAACATCCAGTAACAACCTGTCGGCTGAATCTTTCAGGCGTTTCACAACCTTGGAAGAATCGATGGTACGTGTTTCAACAATCTTTACTTCTGCACGTGTTGCACGCTTTTTTAATTCCGCCAATTTATTCTCTTTTACATCCATGGCAATGATGCGGCCTTTATTTTTCATTAAGGCAGCCAGGTGCAATGTTTTTCCTCCTGCGCCTGCACAGGCATCGATCACGCGCATGCCGGGAGCAACATTCAGATATTCGGAAACCATTTGCGAAGCGGCATCCTGTACTTCAAACAATCCTTTGTGAAATGCCTCTGTTCTGAAAACGTTGCGCGGGAATTTTAATTCAACAGCATCCGGCGACCAGGTCACCAATGCCGATTCCATGATCTGTTCTTCTTCCTCCAGTTTTTGCTGCAGCTCCTTTGGTGTGATCAAAAGCGAGTTTGCTCTCAGCACCATGCTTGGGCGCTGGTTGAGCGCTCGCAATGTTTTATCCCATGATTTTCCCAGTTCCTGTTCGCCAAGTACATCCAACCAATCGGGAACAGATTCGCGGATCTTGCGGATGCGGGAAAATTTTTCGAGCTGCGAAATGACTTTCTTCTCGGTCACATTTCTGAAATATTCACTTTCGGGCAATTCATATCCGTCAAAGATCAGGTACGTTCCCAGGAGCATCCATAAATTTTTATCTGTAAGCTTTCCTTCGGTCGCGGCCGATGTATTTAATAAGCGCCAGTTGCGGATCATATCATACGTAACATCGGCTACAAAGCTCCGTTCACGCACATCCCACTTTTTATTGGCGCGCATTACTTTTTCAATTGCTTTATCGGCAAACACGTTATTTTCGAAAACATCTTTTAAAGCAGCAAAAATGGCTTTAATGTGATAGATATGATGTTTTAAATAGAAATTTTTTGTCATGCCACAAAAGTACTATTAATTAGTGAAACGGCTGATAAGCCGATAATTTTGAAATCAGCAATTAAAAAATTTATAATTTTGCAACATGGTTGATACTACTATATATATAGGCTCACTTGCAATTCATGAACCTGTAACCGCATTCACAGATTATATCATTACGATCATCGGGCTCACCTGCTTCTGGAAGATCCCTTCCACCAGTAACCCGGTTGTAAAATACTGGCGCTTGTTTTTTCTGTTTTTAGCATTGTCCACGCTTTTCGGCGGAAGCGCACATGCTTATTTCGGCATCCACGAAGGTGTTGCCTATAAAAGCGTTTGGCTGACGATGCAACTGGTGAACGGACTGGCTATTTATTTTGCGCAGCAGGCCACTTTATTATCGGCATTAAAAAACTCAAAACAATACACTACCTGGAAATGGAGCTATACCATCCAGCTGGTTGTGTATTATATAGTATTGCTGATCGTCCAAAAATATGTGGTAACGATCATCGATAATGCATTGGGCCTGATCCCGATCATGGTGGTACATTTTACCGCGAAGAAAAAAGAGGAATACTATAAATGGATCGGTTACGGGATTTTGGTTTCATTTATTACAGCGATCGTACATGGAACAAAATTTTCGCTGCACGATTACTTTAATTACAATGATATTGCTCATATATTTATTATGATCAGCATGATTGTGATGTATATGGGAGTGCGGAGGAAAGCTGTCGCTTTCTGATTGCTGATGTGCAGATTTCTGATGTGCAGATACGTACTTTGTGAAAGGGATTACTGATGTGGAGGCGCGAGTATCCCACTCGTGCCTCTTTATTTTATGGCATCCTGCCATTCCTGTATTTTATACTTCTATTATATATAATTGTTTTATTTCCGCTCTTAAAGCTGATGTACTAAACGCTTATCTACCCCTTCCAGGGACAAAAAAGCCCTGAAAGGGGATGTTCTTTTATAGACGCTTCAAGTATAGCATTAAACATTATCAGAAAATCTTTTTCGGCGGTTAGCTAATCAGAAATCTGCACATCAGAAATTTGCACATCTATTTCTCAAATCCATAATCCCGCTCCACGAGGCAAATCCTTACTTTATAATTTTTATACCAGTTGGCTCTTCCTTTTTGTTGGGCCTGGATATGATCGGTATGCATTTTCCATTTTTTGATGGATTCCAGATCACGCCAGTATGAAACGGTGATGCCTAACTCTTCTCTTACGGATTCTATTCCTAAAAATCCATCCTGCTGTTCGGATAAGTTCATCATGTGGTCGGACATTTCGGAATATCCGTTATCATCCGCCATTTTTTCGGAAGTAAAGATAACAGCATAATAAGGTGGTGCGGGAGTTTTTGAGATCAGTGACATGGTTTATAAATGTTTCTGATTAAAATAAAAACTCCCTCCGCGTTCGAACAGAGGGAGTAGTGCATAAAAGAATTTAAAGTCCACGGAGTAGTGTAATTTAATCTAACCTCCTATGCGGTGTAAATTTAGAAATAAATTTTAAGCCGGGGAAAAATATTTTAGAAATTATCTGCATTTCATTTACTTTCCATACCAAAGTTTGTTACCTACCCCTTCCAGGGACAAAAAAGCCCTGAAAGGGGTTCGTTCTTTTTAAAAGCACTTCCAATAAACATTAGAGAATATTTTCTGCGCACAGCAAATCAGAAATCTGCACATCAGTAATCAGTAATCATCTCCCTACTTTCACACGAATGCCTTCCGAATTACTTGAAAATTCCGGTGCATACATGCATTGAATGGAGGTAATGCCATTCGAGAAATCGCCATTGTGAGTTACCACCAGCGGATATTCAAAAACGTAGGTTCCTTTCGGCAAACGATCAAAAAAGAAATTGGTTGCGGCATCACGTGTGCTTTCATAATATCCTAAACCATCCTGCCATTTGTATGTGGAGATCACATTGGTGGGCTCGAAACCGGATGCGCGCATGTCTTTCATCTGCACATATTCCATATCACGGTCCACGCGTAATTCAATCCTTACTTTTATTTTATCGCCTACTTTTAATAACGTTTTTTCAGTAATGGGTTCGATCACCGGACCTGCATCCGTATTTTTTTGCAGGAACAATTGTTTTTTCAGCACCAATGGTGTTTTCGAAGGCGTGATCTTATCCAGCTGTTCAAAATATTGCCAGTAAACCGCACCCCAGCTTACACCATTGTCTTTTTTAGTAACAGTGATCTCACCCATTTCCGGTTTGATATTGCTACCGCTCCAGGATGTTTTAAAATAACCGGTACCGGCTTCCTGTTTTACATCCGGCAGGTTTTTCGGATCAATTTTTACATCACCCATGCTGATCTCCACATTGCTTTCGGTCGAGAGCCAATCGGTGCCTCTCAATAACAAGGCATACACTGCTTCGGTAGTTGCTTTGGTGGTTTTCCAATCCTGTGTTTGTTTGGATTTTAATAACCATACTTTCAGATCGTCCACCGATTTTTTATCGTTTGTCACCTCGTCAAATGCTTCGATCAATAATGCCTGCGATTCAATTGGCGCCTGGTACCAGTAAAAACCTTCGTAATTTTCTTTCCAGTACATTCCCATTTCTTCGGAGTTCAGCGCATTTTCTTTCAGCGATTTCATGATCGCCAGAGCGGTGGTTTTATCCGCATAACGGTTTTGCGCCAGTGCAATCATTCCCTGCATGTAGCGACTGTTTTCCAGCCAGTATTTTTTCTCCTGGCCCAAATAATAATCAAATGCTTTTTGATTTCGGTTCTCAATGGCAATGTCTTTAAAATAGCTACGGGCATACAAATACTGGATCTGCTCGTAACTCAAATGATTATCACTGATGTGCGCTTTATCGTATTTCAGGATCCATTCATAATCTTCGCGGATGCGGTTATCCAGGTATTTTACACCGGCATTTACCATGCTCCATACTTGTTTATCCTCCCGGATATTTTTCACGCCCAAATGATCCAGGTGTCCCATACCGGTAACAATGTGCTGCGTAATGTAACGGTCATCCGGCATTCCTTCAAACCATGGAAAGCCACCGTTCGGCGATTGCATTTTTTCCAGTTTTTGCATGGCGCGGCCCAGTTCGTTGCTCATTTTATTCAGATCGAACAACAAGCCAACACGCTTTTTACGCTCGGTTTCATCTTTTGCATCCAGCACCCATGGCGTTTCTTCCAGCATCAGCGATTTTAATTCCTGGTTTTTCTCAAGATTAGAAACCAACGCATCCGGCGTTTGCGATTTCCAGCTGTCGAACACTGCTTTTATTTTTGGTGATGAATTGGCAATGTGCGATGCAATACTGTTTGCATAAAAACGTGAGAATGTTTGTTCGGCGCATTCATACGGATATTCCATCAGGTAAGGCAAGGATTGCACAGCATACCAGGCCGGGTTGGAAGTGAATTCCAACGTTAGTTTCTGATTGCGCAAGGTGGTTGAATTGTTATTTTGCGAGATCAGCTTTTCGAAGCGGAATGTTTTTGTCTCGTTGCCACGCACAGGCAATGGTAATGTTTCCGTAACCAGCATGCGATTGGTCAATACCGGCAATGCCATTTCTTCTCCATCGGTATAGCTTCCCGATTTTGCCACTACTTTATACATAATGGCACCAATGCCTTCCGGGATGTTGATGTTCCAAACCACCAATGCGCTTTGTCCTTTTTTAGCGGTAAATTTCGGTTGTACATTTTCACCCGTTTTTAAAAGTTGCACGGTAATGTCTTTCATCGTTGTAGCATCGTAAAAAAAGATCTGTGCATTTCCGGAAAGCTCATTGTCCGATAAATTGGAAATTTTGGTACTGAATTCCATCTTGTCGTTTTCGCGGAAAAAGCGCGGTGCATTCGGGATCACCATCAGGTCTTTTTGTGTTACCAGCTCTTTCTGGATCATCCCGAATTTTAAATCTTTGGTGTGCGCGAATCCCATCATTTTCCATTTGGTAAGCGCTTCCGGAATGGTAAATTTAATGATCACGTTACCGTCTTTATCGGTTTCCATAGCCGGATAAAAAAATGCAGTTTCAGCAAAATTGCTGCGTGCCGCTACTTTTGTAAGGTCCTGCCGTTCTCCGGATTTTCCATCGATGCTACCTCCGAATAACCTGTCCATTTGATTATCGGCTACGGTTGTTTCATCTGCAAACTGACCGGCAACGCTTCCTGTGGTAATGGTTCCTTTTCCGGCAGCATTTTTCTTGTCCCCTTTTTCGGTTTCCTCTTCCAATGCTTTTTGCTCTGCTGGCGCAGCTGGCGCCGAATCCGGAGTAGCCCATGCATAGGTGTAAGCCGCTGCACCTTCTGCTCTTGCTCCCCGGGTGTATACCTGGTCATCATCGTAATAACGGCCGTTATTATTGTATCCAAACCAATTCAAACGATCGTAATAACGATATGCAGCAGCCGGAAATAAATTCCATCCGTTGGTAAACAATTGTGCATTCACTGTTCCAAAACCACCGGTTGTTTCCCAGTTGAGCTGCGAATAATAACGCTGGTAAATATCAAAGTTCCAATTATTCGGCCTGAATGCATCCAGGGACGCATCGTACAGCGTGGCCATCATTTCGGCAGCAAACTTATCGCCGGTTTTATCTTTGATCTTTATTTTCCATTCTTCCAGTTGTCCGGGTTGCAGTTTATTCCGGAAAGTTTCAAATTCCAGGTCCAGTTCTTTATTGGTATACGGAACCGTTACCACGCTGCCTTGTAGATACGTGCGGTTATCTTTTACAAATGCACAATGGAATGCAATGTTACCGCGGTCGTTTTCCGTTACCGGGATCTCGATCCGTTTTTGCTCTTTATTTAATGTGATGAATTCTTTTTTAACAATCACGCCTTTGCTTTCGATCTCATACAGCACGGTTACATTTTCTTCTTTTGATCCGATCACAAATGCTGCTTTTCCGCCCGGTTCCACCGGCTGTGTGGTAAGCATGTTAAACCAGTTGATTTCGTTGCCCGGAACTTCTACAGCAGCATTGGAATACACGGTAAAATATTTTACATCTTTCACGTCTTCGCCGTATGCATCTTTGCTGTGCGCTTCCATCACGTAGCTGCCCTGTTTCCATGCCGGAAGGTTGGGAATACGAACGGAATCATTTATTTTTTCGCCGTTGTGCATTGCGGTTACGTTGATGTGATTGCTGAATGATCTTTCAAACACTTTTTCGCCACGCTCCCATTGGTACATGTTATTCTCATCCTTGTATTCATCTTTCGGGAAAGATTTCTCAAACTCTTCTTTACTGATAATGTATTTATCGGGCTTGCTCCACAAACGCGAACGATATGTTTTTTCCGGTTGTTTTAATTTGTAGATCTCTATTTTTCCCTGCGCCGTTTGAAACTGTCCGCTCATGTTGGTGGTGGAGATCGCGAACGCATCTTTGGTTTCTTTTTCCAACAGATCCGGGATCTGCACATCCAGCTTCAATGCCGTATAAGCAGCGCTTACATACGTTTGTGAGCTGTGTGTTTCGCCGTTCAGATCGGTCACATCCGCATAAACGATATAGGAATACGTAGGTTGATAGGATTTAGGAATGCTCAGATCCGGGATCGCTTTAAAATCAATAAAAAAAGCGCCGGTATCATTGCTGGTGGTTACGCCGTTGGTAATTTCCATTTCCGGCGATTGCGGATAATACCCGCGCCAGTAATACCACCAATACGGAAAAGAAGCAGTGCGCACCACGCGGTATTTCACAGCAGCACCATCAATATTAGCTCCCGAATATGCTTTTGCCGTACCATTTACTTTTATGTTTTCGTCCAGGCGATAATTTCCTTCCACGGGATTAAACGATACATCAAATTTCGGACGTTTGTATTCTTCCACCGAAAAATAAATGGAGCCGCTTCCGTTCGCCAGGTACATTTGTCCGTTGAGCACACCCACCGGCGTTGTAAACGTTCCGTTGAATGTTCCGTACTCGTTTGTTTTTAAATTCAGCTCGGTTATTTTTTGCGAATTCACATCGTAAAATGTAACAGTTGTAGGCGTGTTTGGCATGATCTCGTTCGTTTCGCCGTTTGTACGGATCATGATCCCTTTAAAATAAACGGTTTGCCCGGGACGGTAAATGGCCCTGTCGGTAAAGAAAAATGTACGCGGCTCTTTGATCTTATCCCGCGGCGATTCTTTATACATGTACAAGCCGTTATCCGTTTGCAAACGGTCGGTTTCACCTGTCCCTTCCGGTGAAGGCTCATTGTATGTAAAATCAATGGTGTAATTGCGGTATTCATCTCCGGGAGCAACATAAAAAGATCCTTTGTCGTCGCTGCTATATTTTTCGCCTTTCACATATTCGTATTTGCGGCTGGTGTAATTGTATTTTTCGTAATACAACTGCGCTGACACATTTTTTAACGGAAAACCGGTACTGCGGTGCTGCACATAAAAATCATAACCACCGGTTGTTGTTCTGCGGTTGATGTAGCTGATGTTGGAAATCCACATCGCGCCATACGCCACACCGTTATTTTTATAGGAAAAAGATTTGTCGGATGCAGCCAGGATCACATAATGCCCGAGCGGTAATTCGGGGATCTTCATTTCTGTGGTGTGCAACTGGTAATCGCCGTCATCGGGAACAGTTACCTGGAATTCCTGTATGAATGGTAATTTCAAATATTGTTTGATCAGCTCTTCGCCGTAAAAGCGTTCAATGGATTTATTGTATTTATCAATGTCCATTTTTGCAACGCGCACGTACACGGTTTTTAAATTTTTGTACGTAAGCAGTGCCCGGAATGGCTGACCCGGAACGGTTGCTTTTTCGGTAATAAAATCCAGCGAATGCGCTTCGATCTGTGATTTTAACACATTGCAATTGATAGCGCCATACGTTCCCGGATATTTTTTCATGACCGATTCACATACTTCCAACGCTTGTTTGTTGTACCCTTTATTTTCTTCCGATTGCTGCGGATTGTACTTCGCTGCCTTTGCCATGTATACTTTCGCGATCCCGTAATTTATTTCTGCGGAAGCAGGATCGGCCGTATATTTTTGCTCCAGCTGCTGCAGCGATGTTAAATACAAACTGTCCCTGATCTCGGAAACGGATTTATTTTTTACAAATTGTAAGCGTTTCAGATCCACATCGATCAATGCCTGCGGATTTTCATCGTGTAAATGGAACGCGGTTAAATCCTGCAAAATGCGGATCGCATAAAATTTGGAAGAAAGTGTATCGGGTGATTCGATCTTTAATTTTGAGAAATCGGCTGCATTCCAGAAATAGCTTTCTGAATTCAGTTCGAATTTATAAACGGGGCGGATGATGTCCGGCTCTTCGTTCATGTAAAAATCAACGGCACGGTGCGCCAGGAAATCATATAATGTCGGGCGGAATTTGCGGGCATCGGTAAGTGAAACGATCAACACATCGTCATAGATATTAAGCGGTGTGCGTTTGAGCGAATCGGTATGTTGGAGCGATGCTTCGTAATTTTTTACAACATTCGAAAAAATGGTTTTCAGGTCCCAGGTGGTAATATCGCTGTTATCAAAATTGGTAGTAGCCGTTCGGTTATAAAATTTCCAGCGGTTGTTCTGGTAATATTGCCAGTAGCTTTCGGCGATCATGGATTGCAGCACCGGCTTTACGGGATAGGTTGCTTCTTTGGCTTCTTCTTCTAATTTATTAAGCGATTTTACCAGTGAATATTCTTCCATGTATTGTTCCAGCTTCATGCGGTGGATAATGGCTTTTACAAACTGGGAGGAATTATTTTCGGCTTTGGATCTGTCATAAATTCCCTGCACTACTTCCAGCGCCGATTTTGTCAAACCTTTCCCCGTAAGCGAATCCACTTTTTTCCATTCCTTTTCGTAGGTGCTGCCTTTGGGGAAGATCAGCAGCGATTGTTTGTAAAATCCCTGGTGGCTGTAAACGCTAAAAGCTCCTGCAATACTGGCAAGAGCAATGATCACGAGGAAGAATGTTTTTTTTATTTTCATAACCGGAATGTTTTTAAAGTGAATGTTTTTAAATTGAGATGTATTTAATTCAAAATTCCATAAAAAATAAGTTCAAAGTTTAAAGTTAGAAAGTTTAAAGTTGCTGTACGCAAGTAGGCGCTAGGCTCTGCCTAGTGACATTCAATATTTGTCACTAGGCAGAGCCTAGCGCCTACAGGTACTTAGTTTAAAGTTTGCTGTGTAAAGATTGATATTTTTGAGTGCTTTCCTTTTTTCTGCACCCAGCAAATTAAATGTATTTAATACAACATCTGCGTACAGCAAACCAATGAACTATTGAACAATTGAACTAATAAAACAACGCATCAGCGTTATTTACACCTTTTAAGATCCACTTCCGGGTCAAGCGGGATGTTATTTTCCAAAAAATTCACCAATTGTTTTGCAAAAAATGGGGCCAGCATTACGCCTTTTGTTCCCATGCCGTTAAATACACCCAATGCCGGATACTGCGGATGAATGCCTAAAAGCGGGCGCCGGTCGTTTACCGTTGGCCGGATGCCAGCCTGGTGATCAATGACGGTAAACGGTACTTTAATAACTTTATTTAATTTATCGATCAGGTCAGATTTACCTTTTTCGGTAGGCATTTCGGTAAGATCAGCCCATTCGTAGGTTGCACCCACTTTGTAAGTATTATTCCCAAGCGGTAAAATAAAAACACCTTTGTTGATCACTTTATCAACCGGAATTTCGTTTCCTGCATCCAGCTGAATGGTAATGATCTCACCTTTGGTAAGCTTAAACGGCAGCCACTGGAAATAAGGATTTTCAAGCACTTTAAAGCCTTCGCAAAAAATAATTTTTGAAGCGCTTCTATTTTTATAGGTTACTGAATTTTCAGTAATTTGTAATTGGTCATACTCCAGTTTTTCTTCCAGCAAACAATTATTTTTGGCAAAATGATCGCGGAAAGCGGAAAGGAATTTTTGTGTATCCAGATTTCCTGCATGGATCACTTCCGAGGAACCAAGCGGATTATAGATGATCGTATTTAAAAAATCGTCCTGGATGGTTTTGCTTAAATAACGCCCGACCTCCTCATTTGTCTTTTTAAGCCAAAATGCTTTTTCGTTTTCTTCGGTAAAAATTTTTACGATCTGTTTTTTGAAATAAAAATTCGTATTCAGTAATTTTTCCGATCCTGTGTAAAAATCATCCATTACAGGGATTAGCTCATCTGCCAACCAGCTTTTTACAAGGCGTTTGAAGACAACGGGATTGTATAATCCTGCCGCAATTTTTGATGCTTTGGATAAAGCGGGATCATCAATAACCAGCACCGATTTTCCCTGCAACAGCAATGTTTGTGCTAATACCGTTCCGGCAATTCCCTGCCCGGCAATGATGTAATCGTAAATTTCCATTTTTACGAAAGTACGAATAATGCAGGTTGTTCCTACGGAGCATTTTTTGCCGCAAAGACGCAAAAGGTTTTATTTGTTTTTAATTAAGTATCCGGAATTTTGCACCATGAAAAGAAATTATTTTAAGAACGTCATTGCGAGGGCTTTTCGCCCGAAGCAATCTCACACCAGTGTATAATCCAGAATGAGATTGCTTCGGGCGAAAAGCCCTCGCAATGACGCGTTGATTAAAAATTTTAATAAAACAGTTATAAGCTGGGTATAAACTTTCGGATTTCAATTGTTTTTAATTTGCTGAGGTTGTCAATTATTATTTTTTGCCCGTTTTTTATTATTTGTTTCCTTTTGGGCTGTTGCCTTTTTATTGTTTATTTTTTTATTTGCCTATTTGCCCACTGCCGTTTATTTTTTTCCTTTGTCTGCTTCTTTTTCCTTGTCTATTGTCTACTTCTTTTTTATCTTGCATTGGATTTAACACACATGATGCAAAGCGCAAAAGCAAAACAAACGATCGGTCGCAGGGAGCTTATTGATTTTCCGGAACTCGGATTGTTCAATATTACCGCAAAGGTGGATACCGGCGCTTATACCACTGCATTGCACTGCCACGATATCCGGGAAGAAAACGGCATTTTGTATTTTAAATTACTGGATCCCAGCCACCCGGATTATACCGAAAAAGAGCAGCAATTTTCTTCTTATTTTCAGAAAGAGATCAAAAATTCATTCGGCGAAATGGAAAAGCGTTACATTATAAAAACGGTAATAAAGATCGGGCGGCGACGGATTAATTCATTAATTTCGTTAACCGACCGTGGCACAATGCGCTACCCGGTGCTGATCGGCAGAAAATTATTAAAAAAGCGTTTTGTAGTGGATGTTTCCTTATTAAATAATATTCCTCCCCCTATAAAAAAGAAAAAATCTAAACCTTAATTCCTTGTCTATATGAAAATAGCGATCCTGTCACGCGGACCTAAATTATACTCCACCCGCAGATTAGTTGAAGCAGCCGAACAACGCGGCCACGAAGTGATGGTGCTCGACCATTTAAAATGTGTGCTGGTGATCGAAAAAGGAAATCCGCATATTTTTTACGGTGGAAAGGAAGTTACGGGTATTGATGCGATCATTCCGCGAATTGGCACTTCCGTGACGTTTTACGGAGCAGCCGTAGTGCGCCAGTTTGAGCAGATGAAAGTATTTTCATCTGTGGAATCACAGGCGCTGGTGCGTTCCCGCGATAAGCTGAGAAGCTTGCAATTATTAGCAAAAGCAGGGATCGGGATGCCGAAAACAGCATTTGCATCGGCACCAAAAAATATTGAAACGGTATTGGAACAGGTTGGCGGTGCGCCTTGTGTGATCAAGCTATTAGAAGGTACACAAGGCATCGGGGTAATTTTGGCGGAAACACATAAATCGGCAAAATCGGTGATCGAATCGTTCCTGGCTTTGAAAGCGAACATTCTTGTGCAGGAATTTATAAAAGAAGCGGGCGGCGCGGATATTCGTGCATTTATTGTAGACGGAAAAATTGTAGGCGCCATGAAACGCCAGGGCTTACCGGGTGAATTCCGCAGTAATTTACACCGCGGTGGAAGCGCTAACGTGATCGAACTTACAAAAGAAGAACGCGAAACGGCGATCAAAGCGGCAAAAAAATTAGGATTGGCGGTTGCGGGTGTGGATATGCTGCAATCATCGCGCGGCCCATTGGTAATGGAAGTAAATTCATCGCCGGGATTGGAAGGTATTGAAGGCGCAACGGGCGTGGATATTGCGGGAAAGATCATTGAGTATATTGAAAGGAATGAGTTTAATCATGACGCATAAGTACGAATAGCGAATAAAAAACGAAACTACGAATCTGTATCTACTAAATACCAATTTGTACTAATGTACTAATTTGTGTGTGCTTTACGTTTATTGGTTTACTTGTTCATTGGTTCATTGGTTTGCTGGGTAATGCTATTATGGGATTGGAATGCAGAACACACCCCTAACCCCTCTCAAGAGGGGAATTGAATCATTCTACAGAATATAGAAATTATAGTTTTTAGAAAATTATGAAATAACAATAAAAGACATTAATGTATGTAGGATACATTCCCCTCTTGAGAGGGGTTAGGGGTGTGTAATTCCGAATGACAAATTAAAAAAAATGGCGCTGATCCATCATTTATAATTCAGCATTTATAATTAAAAAAGAATGCACTACTCCACTAAAAACATTCACATCAACGGAATGGACATTAAGCCTGGCACAAATGCGCAGGTGAGTTTAAACTGGTACCAGCTTCCGACAAAAACGGTGATTGAGATCCCGGTTTATGTTTTCCGCTCTATTAATCCGGGGCCTACATTACTGATCCTTGCAGGAATGCACGGCGATGAGATCAACGGGATCGAAATTGTGCGCAGGCTGATCACGCGCGATGATGTAAAAAAACCAATCTGCGGCAGCATCATTGCCATTCCGGTGATCAATATCATTTCGTTTTTATCGGGCACACGGGATCTGCCCGACGGGCGCGACCTGAACCGCTGTTTCCCGGGAAGCAAAACAGGATCGCTGGGAAGCAGGATCGCATACGACCTGATGAATGAAATTATTCCGCAAATTGATTTCGGTGTTGATTTTCATACAGGAGGCGCCAAGATCAACAACTATCCGCAGTTGCGCTGTGTGTTCAATAATAAGATCAACATCGACCTTGGTAAAAAATTTTCGCCGCCACTTATTTTAAATTCGCCCTTCCGCGATAATACATTGCGAAAAGAAGCGGCAAAAAAGGGAAAACCGATCCTTGTTTTTGAAGGCGGTGAATCATCGCGTTTTGATTATTTATCCATCAACGAAGGTATGAACGGGTGTTTGCGCCTGATGAAACATTTGGAAATGATCGAGCTGGATCTGCCAACAAATCCAACCGTTGCACTGAACAAAAGCACCTGGGTACGCGCCAAATCATCGGGTTTGTTCCATACATCCAAAACAAACGGGGCGCATATTGCAAAAGGAGAATTGATCGGCATGATCTGTGATCCGTACGGCGAGCACGAAGAAAAATTAATTTCGCCGGTGGATGGTTACATCGTGGGAATCAATAACCAGCCGGTGATCAACCAGGGTGATGCGCTCATGCACATTGGCGTGCAGGAATAAAATCCCGGTTATTTTTATACTTATTTCTTTCTATTTCCGTTAATACATACTCACTATTCCGAATATAAAAAATGAATGATAAACCCGATTTAAAACTGGATGAGGAAACCGCATATAGATTCGAACATTTTTTCGAGTTGTCGCCCGATCTATTGTGTATTGCCGGTTATGACGGCTTTTTCAAAAAAATAAATTCTTCTGTTTCTAAATTATTAGGCTACACCGATGAGGAATTATTCTCGAGGCCTATTGATGAGTTTGTACACATCGAAGACCGCAGTAAAACCAGTCGTGCACGTGAAGGGCTAAAAAAGAATAATCCGTTGTTGCATTTCGAAAATCGCTATGTTACTAAAAGTGGCGAAATAGTATGGCTGTCGTGGACCTCCATGCCGATCGACAGTGAACAACTTGTTTTTGCAATTGCGAAAAACATTACACATAATAAAAAACTGGAAGATGAGCGGAACTTGTTGCTCGCCAATCTTACAAAAAGCAACAAAGATCTCAAACAGCGCAGTTATACGGCATCTCACGATCTCCGCTCGCCGGTTAATAATTTACTTTCTATTTTAAGCCTGCTGGATGTTTCTAAAATTAATGATGGGGAAACACTCACGCTCCTGGAGCTTTTAAAATCGGCAAGCGTACGCTTAAGCCAAACCATCAATGATCAGATCGATTCGATCATCCAAAAGGATAACATAAATGTTCCGGTGGAAGAGCTGGAAATGATGGATTGCCTGCAGACGGTGCTGCGCTCTGTTCATTCGTTGGTGGAACATTCGCGGGCAATCATTAACATTGATTTTTCAGAACTCGAAAAGATCATTTTTAACAGAACTTATCTTGAAAGTATTTTTTTAAACCTGATCACCAATTCGATTAAGTATACACAACCGGGCCACGCTCCTGTTCTATCTATTTATTCTAAAATCACAAACGGGAAAAATCAGCTGATCATTTCCGATAATGGTATGGGGCTTAACATGAACGAGGTAAAAGACAAACTCTTCGGATTACACCAAACGTTTCATGAACATTCCGATAGCAAGGGAGTAGGATTGTACCTGGTGTACAATCACGTGACCGGATTAGGCGGAACAATTGCAGTAGAAAGCGCCGTGAATGAAGGCACCACTTTCACTATTTCTTTTAAGAATTAATGGGTACCTGGAATTATTTACTATAAAAAGAAATTACTTTAAGAGCGTCATTGCGAGGGCTTTTCGCCCGAAGCAATCTCACACCAGAATATACGCAGGAATGAGATTGCTTCGGGCGAAAAGCCCTCGCAATGATGTATCAATTAAAAAAAATTTATTTCGGTTGCTTATACAAAGGCACCCAGAACAAGGTTTGCCGTACATAACTTTTTCTCGCAGAGACGCAGAGTTCGCAGAGGTTTTACCTGTACTGCATGTTTTTTGTGTGTTTTTGAGGCTTTGCTTTCGCAGAAGCTACACAGTCTAATGACCAGCTACTAAAGACCAACTACTGTTTCGGTTGCTTGTACAAAGGCACCGTAGAGCAGGGTTCGCCGTACATGATGCTTTTCGCTACCGGGCGCAGTATACTTGTGATCTGAACATACGCCGCTTTGGGTACAGGTAAATTTCCACATCCTTTGATCACAATGCGGGCATCTTTATAATCGTTGGGATTGATCTTAGAAAGTACTTCATTGTATAAAATTGCTTCCAGCGTTTCGAGATCGCCAAACACCACACGCTTTGCAACCGGCTCCAATTGCGTTGCCAGCAGCATGTATGCCCAGGTTGGTACAATTGCATCGACGGAGCAGGTAAGCGCTACGTATTTATCTCTGTATTTTGTCCAATCCTCGTTTTTGATGTATTCTCTGAAATCTTTTTCACGCAGGATCAATCCCTGGAAAAGCAGGTCTTTGATATCGAATAAAAAACGCTCTCCTGTCGGATAATATTCTTCCAGGTCGATCGTCACCAAACCGCTTTGTGCTACCTTATTTAAAATTTCATTTTCCACGATACAAAGATACTACTCAATTACTATTTTTTTACTATCCGTATACGATCCGGTGCTGTATTTGCACCAATAAATGCCGGATTTTAATGTTTTTGTGTCTATTTCCGACTGGTGCCGACCTGATTCCACCCGTTCGTTGTTCAACGCCAGCGCCACCGTTTTTCCTTTATCATCGCACAGCTTCAGGTTTACGCCCGAATTATCCGTGGTGCTGTAATCGATCCGTATTTTTTTTGCTGCCGCATCATACACCGGATTCAGGTAATTCACGCTTCCGCCGATCTCCACATTTTCGTCACCGGTTTTATAGGGTACATACGAAAAATAAAACAGGAACATTTCATCCTTTGCACTTTCGCCCCAGGCCACATTTTTGAGCGGTCGGTTTGGATTGCGGTAATTTTTTTCGGTATTGTCGTACGTGGCATTGCAATAAATAATGGTTCCTTTTTCGAGCTTGATGAATTTTTTAAAGCTGAAAAAATTCTGCCAGTTAAAATCCCAGTCGTTTACACGGATCAGGTGCGTGGTATCCCCGTTGGGATGCACCGCATATACTTCCCATTGCTTACCCAGCCAATGTGCGTGCGGCGTTACGCTGATGAGGCTGTAATCCGATGTGACTTTAAATTGCGCATGAAAGGTTCGTTTTGTATTTGCAGGAATGTAAAACGGGCCGTCTTTTATATCGTTCGGACTGATCACCCAGCCTTTGATAAAACGATCGGCGGATTTATCATTGTAAAAAATATTTACTGTTGTGGAATCTTTTGCATCAATTGGCGATGGCCCGTAATGCATCTGCAGCAGCACTTTTGAATTAGGCAACATATAATTGCTGATGCCTTGCGGAAAAAAGCGCGCTTTATTTCCAGGCACCCAACCGCTCCAGTTATCATACGTCGGGTAAAATCCAAAACCGGAATATTGCTCGTAACCATACGCTTCGTCCTTTGCATCCAGCTGATCCGCCATCCGCGTGGTATCCAAACCTAAAATAATGTGATGTGCAATTTTCGGATTTCCCGGAACGATTTCAATTGCTTTTACATTGTGGCCTTCCGTTAAGTGCGTTGGCAATACAAACACGCGGTATTCATCCTTGTTGTTGCCGGTATGCGTAAACGATTCCGCCATCGAAACCGTCAGATCCGGTTTTCCCAATTGCGAGCCTTTTGGATACAGCGGCAATTCAGGCTCTGCTGCCGGGTTTCCCTGCGGCATTCCATCTGCGATCCATTTTTTTATAGCTTCCGTTTCCGTTAATGTTAATGTGCGTTCGTCTGCAAAATGACTGTAGGCAGTATCGGGCATCCAGGGCGGCATAAATTTATTTTTCGGATCCAGTGCCGCCATCGTGATCATTCCTGCATATTTTTTTGCTTCGGAATAATTGGTAAATGCCATTGGTGCAATGCCGCCTGCATGGTGGCAGGAGCTGCATTTATTGTAAATGATGGGCGCAACAGTTTCGGTATAGGTTACCGTTTGCGCTTTTGCAGCGATGCAGATGCCAATAAAAAGGAAAATAAATAATTGCTTTTTCATCTAAAATTCAGCGCTGTTTATTTTGTTGAACATTTTAATACCTGTAAATACAAGATCTCAAATTCTTCTTTCGTAATAAATTTATGATGCTCTTTGTAACGCACCAACATTTTTCCATTGGCATCGTAAAACGCTTTGTTCACCACCAATCCCACCAGCGAAATGTAATTGAATGCTTCCATTCGCCCGCCTGCCGGATTGGTATAATACAAGCTGTAATCCCAGCTGGTCCATTTCCATTTTTTACCGTGCAGCTTGCCTACACCGCTGTAATTCCCGTCCACATCTTTCACCACAAATTTTGGATCGTTGATGTTCATCGTGTAATTGTATTCCACAGTTTCACCTTTCTGATCAATGGTGATCGACTTCATCGTGATGATGTTATTTTTTTTATCCATCACTTCTTTTGTCAGCGCCACATAGGTACCGTACGGAATGCTATCCGCCGACATGGCTTTTACTTCTCCCATGGAATAAAAAGTTTCGGGATCAAGCTCTTTGTCATCGCCGCCTTTTGTAAATGAAGTGGAAAAAATGGAAATAAGTGCAAGTGAAAAAATGCAACAGGTGGTTTTAAATACGTTCATGTTTTTTGTTTTATCCGGTTCTCTGTGCGTGGTCATGTTGAGCTTGTCGAAACACCTGCGCTGACTTCCCAAACCCTTCGACAGGCTCAGGGTGACGCCTGCTCTTCAACATTCGGCTCTTCATCTGACCATACTCTGTTTGTTTTATCCACATTAAAACTACACAATTATTCCGACAATGAAATGATACAGCCAACTGCCTGTGTTCTGGCGTTTTTTACTTTTTGTTTGCCGGTGATCGCCTGCAATGCATCATCCAGGTCGTTGGAAGAAATTACGGTCCGGCGCTTCCCCAATGAATAAAACGAATCATCGATACGGCCGCTGTACAGTATTTTTCCTTTTGCATCCTGTACAAATACTTCGGGCGTGATGGTGGCGTTGAATTCTTTTGCCAGTTCTTTTGCCGAATTTACGATCGGGAAAAACGGCAAATTGTATTTTTTGATGAAGGCATTTACGCTGTCCGCACCCGAATAATAATCAGGAAATACAAGCAGGAAAACTACATTTTTGGAGCTGTATTTTTCGGAAAGTGTTTTTAATGTCAGCGTATAGCTCTGGCAAATAGGACAGGTTTCGGAAAGAAAAACATATACTTTTAGCTGCTCCGAAACGGAATCGATTTTCGAAGCGGGATTTTTCTGCGCAATTGAAGCCGATGCAAAAAAAGAAACGAAAACAATGAACATTGCAATTGTTTTCATCTTGATTCTTGTGTCTTGCATCCTGGATCTTAATTTACATAAATCCTAATTCCAGCTGCGCCACTTCACTCATCATGTCTTTTTCCCAGGACGGTTCAAAGGTCAGCTCAATTTTAGCAGAGCGGATCCCTTCCACATCGCGTAATTTTTGTTCTACTTCGGGCGGGAGCGTTTCAGCAACCGGACAGCTCGGCGATGTCAATGTCATTTTCACCAACAGGTTGTTCTCTTCGTCAATGTTTATTTCGTAGATCAGTCCCAGCTCCCAAATGTCTACCGGAATTTCCGGATCGTAACAGGTTTTGATCGTGTCGATCACACGCTGGGTAAGTTCTGTATTGTGTGTGTTTATAATTGCAGGCATTTTCCTTTTAGTTCAAAGTTGGAAAGTTTAAAGTTCAAAGTTGTTCATTTAAACATTCTACTTCACAACGTGTTTTTTATTTCATTAATAATTTAATCCGGTTTTTTTCTGCGTACAGCAAACTTTAAACTTTCCAACTTTAAACTTTAAACTGTTTGTAAGCAAACGCATCCAATTTCATTTGTTTGATCATGCTTAATAATCCGTTGCTGCGCGTTGGCGACAGATGTTTTGTCAAGCCGATCTTTTCTACAAAATCCAGCTTTGAATTAATGATCTCGTCGGGTGTGTGGCCGGATAAAACCCGGATCATCAATGCTACCATTCCTTTGGTGATGATCGCGTCACTGTCGGCAGTAAAAATTATTTTGCCGTCCTTCAATTCCGAATGCATCCATACGCGACTCTGACAGCCTTTGATGAGCTTATCATCCGTTTTATTTTTTTCATCGATCATCGGCAACGATTTTCCAAGATCGATCAGGTATTCGTATTTCCCCATCCAATCCTCAAAGATCTCAAACTCCTCTATGATCTCATTCTCTGTTTCTTCGATTGTCATGTTTTCACCACTAAGGCACTAAGAACATTTAGTCTATTTTAATACTTTTATAATAACTGTTTTATACTTTACTCCTTTTTTTACTTTCTTAGTGCACTTAGTGCCTTAGTGGTGAAAAAAAACTAGCGCAGCATTTTAATCGCGCGTTCCAACCCTTTTATAAATAAATCGATCTCCGCTTTTGTATTGTAAAATGCAAGCGACACACGGATCGTTCCCGGCACGCAATAAAAATTCATCAATGGTTGCGTGCAATGGTGCCCGGTACGCACGGCTATTCCCAGCTGATCCAGGATAGTTCCCACATCAAACGGATGTAAACCGGCCACCACAAACGAAATAACGCTTGCTTTTTCTTTTGCTGTACCAATAATTTTTACACCTTCTATTTTTTCCAGGGCAGCCGTTACATATAATAATAACTCATGTTCGTAAGCTGCAATATTTTTTAATCCGATAGCATTCACATAATCAATTGCTGCTGCAAGCCCTATTCCGCCTTCAATGTGGGGCGTGCCTGCTTCAAATTTTAGTGGCAGATCGGCATATTCTGTTTTTTCAAATGTTACGGTTTTGATCGTTCCGCCGCCTACCTGATAGGTTGGCATGGCATTCAGCCATTTTTCTTTCCCGTATAAAATCCCTACGCCGGTTGGCCCGAATAATTTATGCCCGCTGAACACATAAAAATCGGCATCCATTGCCTGCACATCTACGGAAGTATGCGCTACTGCCTGCGCACCATCCACCAATACCGGAATATTTTTGGCATGCGCCAGTTTAATAATTTCGTTAATAGGATTAATGGTACCCAGCGTATTCGAAATGTGCGTAATGGCAACCATCTTCGTTTTTCCGCTCAGCAGTTTTTTATATTCATCCATCAGCAATTCACCGGCCTCATTGATCGGGATCACTTTCAGAATCGCTTCTTTTTCCTCACACAACTGCTGCCATGGCAAAATATTGGAATGGTGCTCCATGGCGGAAACAATGATCTCATCGCCTTTGGAAATAAATTTTTTACCGAAGGAACTTGCTACCAGATTGATGGAATCGGTGGTGCCGCGGGTAAAAATAATTTCGTGTGCATGTGCTGCATTTATATGTTTTTGAATGGTGGCACGCGCTGCTTCATAAGCTGTGGTTGCATCCTGACTAAGTGTGTGTACGCCGCGGTGAATGTTTGCATTCTGGTATTTGTAATAATGATCGAGCGCATCAATTACCGATTGCGGTTTTTGCGCCGTTGCGCCACTATCAAAATACACCAAAGCGGCACCATTTACACTGCGTGAAAGCAGTGGAAAATCGGCACGGATCTTCTCCATGTCGAAACCTGTTTTGCTGAGGAGGATTGATTCATTCATAATAGCGGCTACAAAGTTAAGAATAATTCTAAATAGAAGGTTTTTTCCTTTCAAATAAAGTGTTTTAAGCGGTGTACCGATGATGGAATTTATACTATAAATTGGCATTTATCCGCTGGTAAATCCTTACTTTTACGGTGTGAAAACGCCCGTTTATTTAGATTATAATGCCACCACGCCGGTTGATCCGCGGGTGTTGGAAACGATGCTTCCGTATTTTACCGAAAAATTCGGAAATGCCGCCAGCCGAACCCATGCTTTTGGCTGGATTGCCGATGATACCGTAAAAATAGCCCGGCTCCAAATTGCCAATCTCATCAATTGTCTGGACCAGGAACTTGTATTTACATCGGGCGCCACCGAAGCCATTAACCTTGCGCTGAAAGGCGTTTGGGAAAATTACCAAACCAGGGGAAAACACATTATTACGGTTCAAACCGAACACAAAGCGGTGCTGGATACCTGCAAAGCGCTGGAGAAAAAAGGTGCGGAAATCACTTATTTACCGGTAAACCGGGAAGGATTGATCGACCTGCAGGATTTAAAAAACGCGCTAACGCCGCAAACCATCTTAGTGACCGTAATGTTTGCCAACAATGAAACGGGCGTGATCCAGCCGATCAGGGAAATTGCCGATCTGACGCATGCCAATAACAGTATTTTTATGTGCGATGCCACACAGGCGATCGGAAAAGTGAACATTGATGTGGAGGAGGAACACATTGACCTGATGTGTATGAGCGCACATAAATTATACGGACCCAAAGGTGTTGGCGCCTTGTATGTACGCCGGAAAAATCCGAGAGTAACGCTGTTTCCACAGATAGATGGCGGCGGACATGAACGCGGCCTGCGCTCCGGAACACTCAACGTAACCGGGATTGTGGGATTTGGAAAAGCCTGCGAAATTGCACAGGCAGAAATGTGGGACGATGCCGTACGCATTTCGAAATTACGTACCAAACTGGAGCAATTTTTATGCGACCTGCCTGGCATCTACATCAACGGAAGTACGAGGCATCGTTTGTTCAATACCACCAACATTGCCTTTCCGGGCACACGCTCCGAATCGCTGATCAGTAAGATCCCGAACATTGCTGTGGCAATGGGCTCTGCCTGCACTTCGGCAATAGCAGAACCGTCGCATGTATTAAAAGCAATGGGTTTGAGCGATGAGGATACGTACAGCTCCGTACGCTTTAGTTTGGGAAAATATACGACGCTGGAAGAGATTGATTATGTGATTGAAAAGGTGAGTGCAGCCGTAAATGAACTGAAATAACGCATCTACTAAATACTAAATTGATACGAATATACCAATCTGTGTGTGATGCTGTGTAAAATGTTCATTTGAATGGGATCCTCCTTCGGAGCTGTCATCCCGGGCCAGACCCGGGATCTCATGAATGTTTGCAGATACAAACCTGGGTGTGATGGAACGCGGATGATACCGATAAAACGGATCTGAACGGATAAATTGATGACTTTCTGTACTAATTTAAAGTGCATGCAGGATCAAATTCCCCTTACGCTTGCGCCGAAGCTTCAGCGTAGGAGCCATTGAGAGGGGTTAGGGGTGTGTTGTATGATAGGAACGCAAATCATTATGATTGTTAAGATCAAAAAAGATAGCCGTGTGTTATTTGCTAAACTAATAATATAATTAAGTACGTCATTGCGAGCGGTAGCGAAGCAATCTCACAGCAGCGTATAAACTGGAATGAGATTGCTTCGGGCGAAAAGCCCTCGCAATGACGTACTGTGTTGGTTTTTTGTTGTTAAAATAGACTGATAATCAATGTATTAAGCCTGAATTTAATTTAAGTTGCTTCCCATTAAGCATTCCCAATTTCACAGCGTCAAAGCAAAAAAAGTATGCAGGATTACACGGATCAGGAATTACTCGAAATGTATCGCGATGAACCATCGCGGAATATGTCGGTGCATTTTATGATCAAAAAGTATCAGCAACGTTTGTACTGGCACATCCGCAAAATAATTATTGATCACGATGATACGGATGATGTGCTGCAGAATACATTTATTAAGGCATGGAAGGGAATGGCAACGTTCAAGGAAGATTCGAAGCTTTATACCTGGCTGTACCGCATTGCTACCAATGAATCGATCAGCTTTCTAAGGAAAAAAAAGCAGGCAAACCTCACATCGATCCACACGCTGGAAGATCAGCTGAGCAAAAACCTGGAAAGCGATTCGTACTTTAAAGGAGATGAGATCCAGATGAAATTGCAGAAAGCGATCTTAACGCTGCCGGAAAAACAACGCATTGTATTTAATATGCGTTATTACGATGAAACGCCGTATGATGAAATGGCGGAGATCCTGGAAACATCGGCAAGCGCACTGAGAGCTTCTTATCATCTGGCAGCGAAAAAAGTAGAAGAATATTTAAAAAACAGTTAAATGAATCCGCACAATAACGATCACGATGAAGAATTTGATTTGCCTGCAAAGGGTAAGCAGCATTCTTTTGTAGTGCCCGATGGTTATTTTGAAAAACTGTCGGACCGCATTATGGCGCGGATAGAACTGGAAGCGGAAATGGAAGAATTTGCGTTGTTGGCTTCCATCAAAAAAGAACCGCAGTTTGAGATCCCGGCGGATTATTTTAAAGCGGCGGAAAATGAGCTGGAATACAAACATGAATTAAGTGAATTTGAAGCGCTGGCAAAAATCGGGAAACCGGTATTGAAAGAAGAAGCGCAAGCGGACTACTTTGCTGCACTGGATGAAAAAGTGCTGAAACGTATGGAGATCACCGAAGAGCTGAGCGAATACAGCACGCTGGCGGCATTGGAAAAAGAAAATAATTTTGCCGTAAACGCCCATTATTTTGAAACGGTGGCCGATCGTGTAAAAGAAAAATATCGTGCGCAGCAACAACGCACATCTGTATTCGGCAACGTGTTTGCGTTTTTATTAAAACCGCGTGTTGCCTTTACCTACAGCGTTATGCTGATCATTGGAGCAGGCGTTTTTTACAACAATAGCAAACAAAAAGAAGAAATTCTTCCAACGGTTTCCGGCGATTGTAAAACGCTGGCTTGTTTGGAGAAAAGAGAAATGCTGAACGATCACACAATCCGCGAAATGAATACGGATGACCTGTACGACATGGTGGATGTGGATGCACTGGATAAAAGGCTTTCGGCGGATTCGCTGGCAACGGATTCGTTAGCGGTACAACTGAAAAACATGGATAGTCTAAATAAAAAATAATACGCTTTTGTAATGAACCACCCATACAAACAACTCTTTTTTTCGCTGCTGCTTTTGCTGTTTGCCACCGGCATATCGGCGCAGGTATCAGATGCAAAAAAAGACAAAATAGACGCGCTGAGAACTGCTTTTATTGCGAAAAAAGTGGCGCTCACAGATCAGGAATCACGCGCTTTCTGGCCGTTATACAACGAAATGAACGATAAGCTGGATGCTAATTTGAAAACATTCCGCCTGCAATACAACGCTAACACCAACTATAATTTTGCAACGGACAAGGAAGCGCAGGCATACCTGAATGCCGAACTATTAATGAAACAAAAAGAAGTGGAGATCTACAAAGAATATTATGACAAGTTCCAGAAAATAATGCCTGTGAAAAAAGTAGCGGCGTTGAGAAGAGCGGAAGAAGAATTTAAAATTGAACTTATCAAATACATTAAACAAAACTGATCCTGTGAACAAGCGACTGTTACTCATTTTTATTACCATTGGCTTTGTGACTTCCGTTACAAAGCTTTCGGCATTTAACAGCGATACAACCACGGTTGCGAAAACAAAAATTGTAACAGTTCCCAAACATTATTTCAGCAACAGTATTTTCCTGGATTATTATTCGATCGGAAAAAGGGATCTGGATACGGTGAATTTGGTTTCAAAAAAGCTGCATTCGTACCAGCTGAGCCAGGTTACGCTGGGTTTTAATATTCCGGTGGTGACAAAAGATTTTTACAACACCGACAGTACAAAAATTTCGAACATTCATTTTTTACTGACGGGGAGCTACAACCGCATCAATCTTAATTTCGACGGGATCGACCGGCATTACTTATCGAAAGCGGCGCTGGGCTTTCGCGGAATGTACAACAACGGAAAAAAATCCATCTTTTTTGTAGAGCTGGCGCCATTTGTAACCAAGGATGTGGGTTATCGCTACACCCGCACGTACCGGCTTGCTACCACGGTTTTATACGATTGTTCTGTAAACGATTATTTTAGTTTCAGATTGGGATTTACCCGTTCGTTTTTGTGGGGAAACCGTTTTCAATTGCCGTACATCGGGATCCGTGTAGGGAAGCTGGACAAAATAAATTTCAGCATTCAGTTCCCGCGCAGCATTACGTTTAATGTGCCTGTGGGCAGATACGTGCGCGCGAGCTTATTCACAAAGCCGCAGGGCGGATTGTATTCCTTCGCCAACGTAGATTCGCTGCGCGTAGGAAATCCGGATGATGACAAAAAATTATATTTCGGCCGTTACGAATTTTTATCGGGTGCGCGCGTGGATGTATTGCCTTCAAAACATTTTAGTTTTTATGTAAGCAGCGGATTAACGACCAGTAATTATGTCGCACTTTTTCCAACGCGTTCCCGCGATAATTTATCGCAATACAACAGTTATTATAAAGAAAATATCAAATCAACTTTGTTTGTGAATGTTGGTTTGGTGGTACGTTTCGGTAAAACAAAAGCATTCTACAACAACCGCCTGATGTACGATTTGATGGATCTGAATAATTCCAGTGATCCGGGTGATAACAATGTAAATCCGGGTAACGGCAATATTCCTGTAACGCCTAAAAAAATGCACAAAACATCAGCGGAGGAAGTAACGGATCTGATTGATGCGCAGGATATATATTAAGTTCAAGGTTGCAAGTTCAAAGTTCAAAGTTTGCTGTGTGCGGATGCTGTGTGTGCCTCCTGCAGAGCCGGATTTTACCACTAAGGCACTAAGAAGAAAAAGGAGAAAAAGAGTTTTGCTGTGTGTGGCTCCTGCGGAGCTACACACAGCAAACTTTGAACTTGCAGCTTTGAACTATTTTTTTCGAATTAAATTATCGTAACGACCTTCTCCTTTTTTTCCATCATTCTCCCAATTGGTTTTGCAAATTGCTGCAAGCTTTCGCTGATGAGCAATTTTTCAAATTCATTTTTAAATGCAGGATCAATGGAAACCAGCAAGCCGCCA
Organism: Bacteroidota bacterium; assembly: GCA_025963715.1. Taxonomy (GTDB): domain Bacteria; phylum Bacteroidota; class Bacteroidia; order 2-12-FULL-35-15; family 2-12-FULL-35-15; genus 2-12-FULL-35-15. The sequence goes on along the minus strand of JAOQAG010000049.1, from coordinate 5,451 downwards.
TTTGTTTGAGGATCGCACAATGTAAGCAGCGAATCGCCGGTAATGCCGGAAACTTTAGGATCGTAGCCGCTCCAGTTACGAAAGCTGTTATCGGGCACGCACATTTGTGAAGTATAAAAATTCAGATCATCGATCAATGGAACATTTGCATAATCGAGCTCTGCCGATAAATTTGCACCTTCTGCCATTTCAATCAAATGCCCGAGCAAGCCAAAACCGGTTACATCCGTCATGGCGCTTACGTAATTTAAATGCCCGAATTTTTCACCGATCTTATTTAATTGCATCATTTGCACTGAGGCAATTCCTTTGTGCTCTTCTTTTAAAACACCTTTTTTTTCTGCAGTAGTTAAAATTCCCACACCGATTTTTTTGGTGAGGTATAACAGATCGTCTTGTTTGGCAGTGTTATTTTGTTTTAAATTTTTCAGATCCAGCATTCCGGAAACGGCTAATCCAAAAATTGGCTCAGGACTATCGATGCTGTGTCCGCCTGCAAGCGGAATGCCCGCTTCTGCGCAGATGCTGCGTGCGCCGTCAATTATTTTTTGTGCCAGCTCCAGCGGTAATTTATTGATCGGCCAACCGAGGATCGCAATCGCCATCAAGGGTTTTCCGCCCATGGCATACACATCGCTGATCGCATTTGCAGAAGCAATTTTACCAAAATCAAATGCATCATCCACGATCGGCATAAAAAAATCGGTGGTGCTGATCAGTCCTTGTCCGTTACCGAGATCGTACACTGCTGCATCATCTTTGGTGCTGTTTCCCACAATTAATTTATCATTTTGCGGTGCAATAAAATTTGATTTTAAAATTTCTTCCAGCACATGTGGCGCTATTTTACAGCCGCAACCCGCGCCGTGGGAGTATTGAGTAAGTTTTATCGGTTCCATTTTTTTAAGTTCAAGGTTGCAAGTTCAAAGTTTGCTGTGCGCAGATGCTGTGCTTTTTAACCGCAAAGGGCGCAAAGGAGGCGCAGAGTTCGCAGAGCTTGCGTGTTAATGATTACATTTTCCTGATTGCTTCCGCGATCACTCCCGGCGCCAACTTTTCAAATTCGCAATGCACAATTTTTTCTTTCTCCCGTTTATCCAATCCGAAACTGTACGTTTTATCATAATAATTGAGGCTGATACTGCAGGCAGTTGCAAGATCGCCTTCTTCAATAGCATCTACTGCAACTTTTGCCTGTAAATGTCCTAAATGCCGAGTAATGCGCTGCGTGGCTGCGATCAACTCTGCTTTTGAAAATTTTCCGTATTCTTTTATCAGGTAATTTACACGTTCTTCCAGCGGCAGATCAATGCATATTACTTTTGCAGCACGCATTTGTTCCCACAGCCCGGCAGGCAACACATTGATACCGATCTTGCGGCTTTCATCTTCGAGCCAGCATTTTTTTGCAGGGTCAATTTTTGAAAATGCTGTTGCTAAATTATTCTCGAATTGTTCCTGTGTTAATTGTTTTTCTTCGCCAAATGCGCCGAAGGAAGAACCTTTATGATGTGCCAGCTGTTCGAGATCAATGATCTGTTCGCCTTGTTTTTGCAGTTCGTGCAGGATGAGTGTTTTTCCTGACCCGGTTTTTCCACCTACTACGATTATTTCCTTTTGCTCTGCAAAGCTTTTTAGTACATGATTCCGGAATTGTTTGTATCCGCCTTTGAGCGTGATGCATTTAAAACCATACGTTTCGAAAAGCCAGGCCATGCTGGAGCTGCGCATACCACCGCGCCAGCAATGAAAAAGAAATGTTCCCGTATTGGGAATTTTCATCACATCGGAAATAAAGCGGTGCATTTTCGGGCCAACCAGTTCCAATCCTTTTAAGATAGCCGGTTGTTTTCCTTCCTGTTTGTAAAGCGTTCCGATTGTTTTGCGCTCTTCATTATCGAACAGCGGAATGTTGACCGCACCCGGAATGTGGCCATGCTCAAACTCCGCAGGTGTACGCACATCCAGTATGGGATATGTTTCCGATAATTTTAAAAATTCGTTTATGTGAACGCTGGCTGGCAAAATATTTATTTTACTTCCCCCATCAGTTTTCGGATAAGCGGCGACATTATGATTAATACAATACCTGATACTAAGGCGTAAAAAGTGAGTTGATAATATCCGTCGGTATAAGACATTAATTTAGTCATCAGCGAAGCATTATTATCTGTTGTTGACATTTCAGCACCTATTTTACCTGCCGCAAACTGTCCGAAGGCACTTGCCAAAAACCATAATCCCATCATCATTCCTGTTAATTTTTTAGGAGAAAGCTTTGTAACGGTTGACATTCCAATAGGACCCAGGCATAATTCTCCGATTGTAGTTATAAAATAAGCAAATGTGAAAACGCCAAGAGAGGTTATTCCATTAGCATCGGCAAAAAACCGGGTAAAATAAAAAATATAAAATGAAGCTGCCAGAAAAAGAAAGCCTATTCCAAATTTAATAATAGTGTTGGGTTCCATTTTCTTTTTGGCCATCCAGAGCCAAAGCAAACCAATCAAAGGACTAAGAATAATTACAAATAAAGAATTGGAACTATTATTAATAATATTTGGATCAATGGAGAAAAACAACAAAACATGACTTAAATTTTTCTCAGCGAAAAGAGATAAAGAGCCTCCGCTTTGCTCAAAAATTGCATTGAATAAAAAGTAGAAAAAAATGAAAACAAACGCAGCCAGTAGCTTTAATTGTAATTTTCTTTCCTTTACCCTATACGTTTCAAATAAGAAATAAATGATCGATAAAGGCGCGATAGTATACATAAAGTAATCCGTATAATCACTGTTTTGAACCATGATCAGGATTAATGGAATACTGACCAGCGCTGCTATATAAACTGTAATCTCTCTTATTCTGCGTTTATTTACGTTTATATTTTTTAATGGTGAGTCGCCAATAGGACCTAAATATTTTTTAGTAAAAAGAAAAGTCAGAAGCCCTACCATCATTACAATTGCCGCGGCTAAAAAAGCGGAGCTCCAGGAAACGTATTTACCCAGATAAACAATCAATGCACCTCCTAACAGAGCTCCCACATTTATTCCGGCATAAAACAAACCAAAACCGGCATCTCTTCTTTCATCTCCTTCGCGATACAGCTCTCCAACCATGGAAGAGATATTCGGTTTGAAAAATCCGGTACCAATGATCGAAAGTGTGATTCCAATGTAAAAATATTCTTTAGGGGATGCAACAATGATAAGATTTCCTAATATCATGATGATTCCTCCAAAGAAAAGAGATTTTTTAAAACCTAATATCTTATCCGCAAATATTCCACCAATGAAAGTAAAAGCGTATACAAATGCCTGTATCGCACCATATTTTAAATTAGATTCTTTATCTGATAGTCCCAGCTCACCCACCATAAAAATAGTAAGGACTCCGCGCATTCCATAAAAACAGAAACGCTCCCACATTTCTACTAAGAATAAGTACCAGAGTTGTTTCGGATATTTTCCTTTAAAATCCTGGATTTGATCCAGTGTAAGTTGTTGCTCCATATTGATTTGAATTATAAAAGAAAGGTAAGGTTTTTATTGTTTACTGGTTCAGTTGTTCATTGGTTAATTGGTAGCTCTATGTATGCTGTGTGTACTATTTCTTACGCCTTAGGTTAATGAATATGGTTCCGTTGCAGAACGATGTTGCCCTGGAAACAGAAATACTCTCCTGACAAATCGAAATGAAATATCAGGTAAAATAAACATTTTCCTACAACAATCGAGTATCAATTTATCACACACAGATTCGTAAATTTGTATTGACTCGTAATTTGTAACCACCCAGATTAGTATATTCGTATTAATTGGTATTTAGCAGATCAGTCTACTTTTACCATTGCAGCAATCTCTATCGCCCGTTGTTTTACTACATCCACATTGCTTCCCACTTTATCGTAGGTAAGTACAACGGCCATGCGACGGTACGGACGGGTAACGGGTTTTCCGAAAATACGCAAGTCGCTGAGTTTGTTGTTCATTGCTTTTTCAAGGCCTGAATATGTTGGATTTGTTCCTTCTTTTTCCGCTAAAATTACGGCGCTTGCTCCCACTCTTTCAAGTGTAATTTCCGGGATCGGGAAGCCGAGTATGGCGCGTGCGTGCAATTCAAATTCAGAAAAATTTTGCGTTCCGGCCAGTGTTACCATCCCGGTATCGTGCGGGCGCGGTGATAATTCCGAAAAATAAACGCCATCATCCGCAAGGAAAAATTCCACACCCCAGATGCCCGCACCGGTAAGCGCTTTGGTAACTTTTGCAGCCATTTCCTGCGCTTCTGTTAAATGTTCCGGATTTATTACGGCAGGCTGCCAGCTTTCCTGGTAATCGCCGCGCTCCTGGCGATGCCCTATCGGCGGACAAAACAGCGTGTCGCCATTTTTTTGTGTGACCGTAAGTAATGTTATTTCTGAATTAAATTTTACAAATGCTTCCGCGATCACCTCTGTATAATCGCCGCGTTTACCTGCCTGTGCATAGTTCCAGGCTTTTTCAATATCGCTTTCTGTTTTTATAACGGATTGTCCTTTTCCGGATGAGCTCATCAATGGTTTTACCACACAGGGAATCCCAACAATTTTTACCGCAGCGGATAATTCTTCAAAACTGTTGGCATATTCATATTTCGCCGTTTTTAATCCCAGTTCTTTTGCTGCCAGGTCGCGGATCGCTTTCCTGTTCATCGTAAAATTTGCTGCTTTTGCGCTGGGCACTACCTGTATATTTTGTTTTTCATACTCATAAAAACGCTCGGTGCGGATGGCTTCGATCTCCGGAACAATAAGATCCGGTTTGTGTTTGGCAACAATACGATCCAGCTCTGCACCATCCAGCATGTTGATCACTTCACGTTCGTCGGCAACCTGTTGTGCCGGTGCATCGTTGTACGAATCCACCGCAATCACATATTGCCCCAAACGCTTTACAGCAATTACAAATTCTTTCCCCAGTTCGCCCGAACCGAGCAGCATAATTTTTTTCATGATCCTTATTTTATGCACGCTAATGTAAACAAAAAATTAATTTATTGGAACGCAGATGACGCAGATTAAACGAATAAAAACGGATAAAAAAAGATGGTGTTGTTGTAGGGAACTCTCGTTGTTTTTATCATATTCACAAATAATACAGTCATCCCGCAACAGGTGCGGGATGACAGTTCTGGAGAATATTTCTGTTACCATAGCAACATTGTTCTACAACATAATGAAAAAGGATTGCTGTGCGTGGTTAAGATAAAATAATTAAACTTTAATGAGTATCGGGAACTTTGTACTAAAAAGATGAAATTATTTTAAAACGTCATTGCGAGGGCGAAAAGCCCTCGCAATGACGTGCAAATTAAAATTAGCAATACAAAAGGTTATGTTGTAGTAAAATGTTTTTTTACAATATTCACAAATAATACTGTCATCCCGGGCTTGACCCGGGATCTGTT
>JAOQAG010000039.1 GCA_025963715.1 Bacteroidota bacterium | reverse complement strand
ATGCGGTGACCATGAGCATTGAAACAGAAAATTCAGAAAATGTTACGTTAACAATCCTCAATTCGCTTGGCCAATCTGTTAAAGCAGCTGAAACGCGCAGCGTACAAAAAGGGAAAACAGATTTACAAATAGATGTAAGCCAACTGCGAAGCGGCATTTATTTTATACAAGTGCAAAGCAGTAAAGGAATGGTAAGTAAAAAGTTTATTAAGCAATGAAAATCTTAAGAACGTTGTTCGATGAATAAATTTCCGGGCATGATTTATTGAATAACAATTTTTGCTATGGTTTGGTTCTTATCATCTATAATAATATGAATAACATATACTCCTGGGTTCATCGTTCCCTTTTCAAGAATCATATGGTTTCCTGAAAAATCGACTGTCTTAATTTTTCTTCCATAAATATCATAAACTTCCAAGGTTGCATCCTTATACTCTTTTTGAAATGAAATGATAGTCGATGAATTAAAAGGATTAGGGCTAATTGTTAGCGAATTAATTAATGTTTGTTCTTGAATGCCATCGGGTAAATCCCATTGAACAATACGTGGTGCGCTTATTCCCCCTGCTATCCAGAAATTTCCTGCCATGTAAAGATTACCATCATGTACTTCCAGATCATAAACGGAGTTATTCATACCGGTTCCTAAAGGTGTCCAGGTAGTACCGTCCCACTTTGCAATATTTTTTGCTAGATTACCACCTGCTGCAGTAAAAAATCCTCCTGCAAGTAAATAACCTTTATAGGCAGATAAGGCAAAAACATTTCCATTGGTTCCTCCTCCAACTGCCGACCAATTAATTCCATCCAATTTGGCAATGTGATTAACAGTATCTCCTCCGGCAGTATAAAAATCTCCTCCAATATATAAGTTATTATCAAAAGGTTTTATATCCCAAACAATAGCGTTTACTCCAATTCCCAGGGTTGAAAGTGTTGATCCATCCCATTTAATAATATTATGCGCTGAAATGTTTCCAACACTATCAAAATGACCTCCTATATATAATTCGTTGTTGTAAACAGTTAAAGCCCTTACTATATTATTGGTAGTATCTTTAATTTCAAAACCAGGATTTGACCATGAGGAACCATTCCATTTAGCAACTTTGGAGGAATGAATGCCACTGGCTAAAGTAAAATACCCGCCAACATATAATTCATTATCATACACTGCTAAAGAAGTTACAAAATCATTTACTCCAGACGCTATTGAAACCCAATTTGTACCATTCCATTTAGCGATGTGATTAGCAGGCAATCCTTCCGCCAAATAAAAATCACCTCCGGCATACAATTCTCCATTATAAATTGCAAGAGCAGAAACACCGCCACCCATTCCACTTCCTATCGGAGTCCAGGAAGCACCATCCCATTTTGCAATATAGTTTGCTGATTGCCCACCAGCAACAGTAAAATTACCACCTGCATATAAAACATTATTTACAGAGTCCTCTAAAATGGCAAAAACAGTTTGGTTAAGACCTGATCCTAGTGAGGACCATGTTTGGGAACTAATATTAAGGGAGTTAAATACCAGAAAAAAAATGAAACCAGCCTTTTTCATTTAGCTAATAATTATAGATTATAGATATATTCAAGATTTATTCACTTGCAAATTATAATATTAAAGTAAGAAAATCAGGCAATAAACTCCTTAAAATTTAAACCTCACCTGCGCTTTGATCTCCGATTTTGTATTGCCCTGGATCTCCGTTAAGGCGCCTTCACTGATCACATCCTTATTATCGTATACCGTTTGCGAATAGCGTAGCCACACCTCAATTTTGCGCGTAATGTTGTAATCCAGTAAAATGTAAAAACGCGAACCGCGGTAATAATAGGAAGGAATAGAGTAGGAGCCCGGAACATCCGTTTCAAAAGCATACAAACGCGCATCGTACGTATCCGTTTGGAAGAGCGCATACCGCAGGCTTGCCGAAAATTTACTGCCTAATTTACTGTAGGTAACATCCTGGTAAACCAAATATCCTTTTTGTGTTTTTCCGTCATCTAGTCTGTAATCCACCAGCTCTATACGGTTCTTTAATTTGATGGATGGAATGACCGTGATGCTCGTATTCAAACGATAATTGGTTTGTGCGTACGGCACAATGTAATCCACTTCATCGATCATCTCCGCAGTGTTTTTGTATTTGCTGCGGGTGCGGATCCGGAAGTACGCATCAAACTTTTTAGAAGGCGTATAATTTACCTGTGCTAAATAATCGGTACCGTGAGATGGCGCATTTACCTGATATTTCAGCCATGGAAATTCAAAACGATCATAGTACGCCATTAGTGTAATTTGTGTGATCGGTTTTGCAACGAGTCCTATATACAACCCTTTTTCATTCACGGCAGTGGTGCTTTCTGCAAATCCGTTGCTTAATAAATTCTGATAATCGCGTTGGTAATAACGGTGTAAAACCGTCAGCGACAAGCGCGGATCCAAACTTACCAATACCCCATTTAAAAAGGCGGTTCCGCCATTCTTGCTCATGGCTTCCTCCCCAAAGAAATTAAAATTCCGGAAAATAAAATTATAATCCAATCCTACATTCGTGTTCTGTTTTGACGAAAATTCAAACTGGTTGTAATAACTCAGGTCGCGGTTAAAATCCTTGTCAAGGCGGTAACTCATGGCTGTTAAGCCCACATTGAACTGCTTGCCTTTGTAGGAGACATTTCCGCCGTACACCGTTTGCAGGATCGCATCCTTATCGGCAATTTCGCTGGGCGTAGTGTGGTAGCCGGTTTCCTGTAAAGAGGATACAGCTGCAATTTCGCCGTTATCAAGCGTGTCCGTTATATTTGCATCAACGTGCTTGCGCGAGAAAAATGCAGTGGCTTCCCAGCGTTTAAAACCAACCGTTGTGGCGGCACCGCGTAAAAATTTATTTTCATCTACGGAAGTGTAAGGACGAATACCCGATGCAGATTTTTTGGTGCTCATCATATCAGCCGTTTTTCCGAATGCATACCCGCTCCACAACGTAAGCCCCTGGCCAAAACTAGCCTGGTAATCGCCGATGGCCAATGCTTTAATGAATTTAATATTGCGGACATAAAAGTGTGCGGAATAAAAATCAAAACCTGTTCCCTGCTGGCCTTTCAACGATTGATTGTACCAGTCGTATTTAAATTTCTGATTGTCCTTAAAAAATAATTCGCCCTGATCTTTTTCGGCGGTAACACCCCAGCTCACATTGGTTCCGTAAGTAAAACGGTAACGTGCATATAATTTATCCGGGCTTCCTATGTAGCGGGAATTAGGGCTGTTGTAGAGTTTTGTGCTATCGATCGGACGAAAGCCTGTTTGTTGTTCGATCACACGTGCATAGCGCAGCATGACCATACTTTGCCCGCTTTTAAACATTTCATTGATGCTGAAATGTGCATTCGTAAAATTATCGCTCACACGCACATACGGCAAAATGCGCTGGATCGTTTGCAGGTCGAAACCGTTGATGCCCTGCAATTCATAAATAGTAAGCAGCCTTCCGTTTTTTTGAATGTGTGCAAACAGTGCATTGATCTGTAAGTCGTTCAGCATTTGCAGCTGTTCCAACTCTTCACGGGTAGTATTGTTCAGGTTGATCGGATGATCCTTGAACTGGTTGAGCGCATCCAAAAGCGAGGTATAATCGGCCTCTTCATTTTCGGTGCTTTCCGCAATGTTTTCGAGCTGTTGTTGAATTTCGCTGTCATCGCTTGGCCTCGGGGCGATGGTGTCCGTATTTACCTGTGAGAACAATCCGGGAGAAAAAACAAACAAACACGCAAGCAGCATCCAGCGGAAGATTTTTCCGGACAAATGAAAAGGATGTCTGTGTGATTGGGTCATTATTTTTCCTGAGAATTTATCCTATTGATATTTTGGGCTGCTTGCATTGCTTTTCGCGAATGTATAGCTCAAACCCAATTGCGGACTGATTCCCAGCGTTTGATGATACGTGGCGGCAACATCCATTTTAAAGTTTTTGAGGTTGATGCCGAAACCAAAACAGCTCAGCGTTGGATCGGTGGAAATACCGATGCGCAGGTAAAATTCCTTTACTGCTTTGTATTCCAGTCCGGCTTTGAACTGTGCTTTTTGTGCAATATCTTTTTGCGTTTCCACAGCCAGGATCACCTTGTCGGAAAAGTTATAATCGGCGCCCAGTCTTATGATCGTCGGCAGGCGCTCATTATCGTATTCCGTAAGCTTTGCGCGGGTTGGATTGAATACGTGTACGCCAATCGTTAATCCTTTTATAGGTTTGGCGATGATGCCCGCTTCGGCGGCTAAAACACCCTTGCTGCCGTATCCTTCGGCAATTTTAGTAGTAAGGTAATCCATGGCAATTCCGGCAGAAAATTTATCGCCGAATGCTTTTGCAAAGGAAAGGCTGTATTTATTTTCGCTGTAAAGCGAGTAGCCGAAATTGGTAACGCACAGCCCGAATGTTCCTGCTTTTATAGGCAAAGCAACGGCTGCACCGCGTACGCTGATTTCTTTTAATAAAAAGCGGTTTTCGTAATACACCCCACCGGAAATATCATGTACAAAGCCTAATCCCGCCTGGTTGTGATGCGCGCTCCATACATCACACAAAGAAACAGAAGCATTGCCCATGGCTGCAGAGCGTGCCCCGATGGGATAATCTTCATTACCCGCTTTTGCAGTAATTGAAAGAAGCAATGCAAGAATAGCGAAGTAATTTTTCTTCATGTGTTGATTTTTACGTGCTTTGGAGCGTTTTAAAAGCGGTTTACCCGCTTTTAATTGGTCTTATAATCAAACTTAATGGCCGACAATTCCTGGTTGGCTTTTAAGATCTTATTTTTCAGATTTTCTTTGAATTCCACTACTTTTTGCAGCAATGCATCATCGCCTGCAGCCAGGATCTGAACCGCCAGGATGCCTGCATTTTGTCCGCCATCCAAAGCCACAGTAGCAACCGGAATCCCCGGAGGCATTTGTAAAATGGAAAGTACGGAATCCCATCCGTCGATGGAGATTGATGAGCGGCAAGGCACGCCAATTACCGGAACCGGTGTAAATGCTGCAACTACGCCTGGTAAATGCGCTGCTCCGCCTGCTCCGGCGATGATCACGCGGATGCCTTTGGAATGAGCATTCTTCGCAAATTCAGCCACTTGCTCCGGCACACGGTGTGCGCTCAGTGCATTAATTTCAAAGGGAATTTTAAATTCGTTTAAGATCTTTGCAGCTTCCTGCATGATCGGCATGTCGGACGTACTGCCCATGATAATACTCACTTTCGGTGTCATAAAAAAATACGTTTTATTTTTAAGTTGCCTGTAAAAATAGGTTTTTTAAGCAGAAGAATAAAATAAAAAGGAGCGTTTTTTCAGGTTAATTTTGCTTAAATTCGCAGTTCAAAATCAGCGTATGGGTAAAGTCACATTAAAAGATAAAACATTCAGGGTTAATATTCCTGCAAGCGAAATAAACAAGGCGGTTGGCGAGGTTGCGCATCGCATCAATATCGAATTAAAAGATAAAAAACCGTTGTTCCTTGCTGTACTGAACGGATCATTTATGTTTGCTTCCGATCTGATGAAAAAACTAACGATCGATTGTGAAATTTCCTTTGTAAAAGTTTCTTCTTATCATGGAACTACAACTTCAGGATCGGTAAAACAACTGATCGGGCTCAATGAAGAGATCAAAGGCAGAACGGTAGTGATCATTGAAGATATTGTGGATACAGGGCTTACCATCGAAGCGGTGGTGCAGCAGCTGGAAGCCATGGAGCCGGAAGCGATCAAAATTGCTACCTTGCTTTACAAGCCGGAAGCGTATCGTAAACGCATCGAGCTGGACTATGTGGCGATTGTGGTTCCGAATGATTTTTTAGTGGGTTACGGCCTGGATTATGATGGATTAGGCAGAAACCTTCCGGACATTTATGTACTTGATAAATAATCGGTAAACGGGCAGCATGCAGTTGGCTCATTTATTTAGTAAAAACATACGATCAATTTAAATTCATTCATAAACTTCAACACCTAAACTCATGTTAAACATTGTATTATTTGGGCCTCCGGGCGCAGGCAAAGGAACCCAATCCGAAAAATTAATCGAAAAATATCATTTAGTGCATCTTTCTACCGGCGATATTCTGCGTGGCGAAATTGCAGCAGGAACTGAGCTTGGAAAAGAAGCAAAAAAATTAATGGATGCAGGAGCGCTTGTTCCTGATGAAGTGGTGATTGGGATGATCAGCGCAAAGCTGGATCACAATGCAAATGCGAAAGGATTTATTTTTGACGGTTTCCCACGTACTGCGGCACAAGCGGAAGCACTGGATAAATTACTTTCAGAAAAAAATACGGCGATCACAGCAATGATCGCGTTGGAAGTAAACGATGAAGAATTAACAAAACGCTTGTTATTACGCGGAAAAGACAGCGGCCGCGCAGATGATCAAAATGAACAGATCATCCGTAACCGCATAAATGAGTATAACAATAAAACAGCGCCGTTAAAAGCGTATTATACCAATCAGCATAAATTTCAATCCATTCACGGCATCGGTAGCATCGACGAGATCTTTGCTTCGTTATCAGCTGTAATGGATGAGAAAAAAGCAAAGCTGGAAGAAACAGTTGCTGCGAAAGTGGTAAACCTGGTGAAAGCGGTTGCTGAGCGTGTGATGCCGTCTTCTTCTGAGAACGGAACAGCGGCAAAAGCAAAAACGGAAACGAAAGTTGCCCCGAAAAAAGCACCTGCTAAAAAAGCAGCTAAAAAAGCGCCTGCTAAAAATACCCCGGTGAGAGATGCAATAGAACGCGTTGTAAATGCGGTTAAAAAAGCGGTAACAAAAACTCCGGCGAAAGCAGCGAAAAAAACTGCTCCTAAAAAAGTAACCAAAACAGCTCCTGCTAAAGTGGTGAAAAAAGCGGCTGCAACTGTTAAAAAAGCTGTGAAGAAAGTTGCTGCGAAAAAAGCAGTAAAAAAAGCAGCGAAAAAGATCGTTAAAAAAGTAGCTCCTAAAAAAGCAATTAAAAAAACGATCAAAAAGGCAGTTAAAAAAGCAGCACCTAAAAAAGCAATCAAAAAGGTTGTGAAAAAAGTGGCGGCAAAAAAGGCGGCTCCGAAAAAGGCAGTAAAAAAAGTGATCAAAAAAGCAGTTAAAAAAATTGCTCCTAAAAAAGCAATTAAGAAAGTGATAAAAAAAGCTGTTAAGAAAGTTGCTCCTAAAAAAGCGATCAAAAAAGTTGTGAAAAAAATCGCAGCAAAAAAATCTGCTCCGAAAAAAGCGGTTAAGAAAGCAATCAAAAAAGTGGTGAAGAAAGTGGCTCCTAAAAAAGCTGCAAAAAAATCGACGCCGAAAAAAAGTACAAAAAGAAAATAATTAAGATTCGCTGAAGCGGAAGGATTAGAAACTATGGATTCGAATTTTGTTGATTACGTTAAGATTTGTTGTCGTTCCGGTAAAGGCGGCGGAGGTTCTGTGCATTTGCACCGGAGTAAACTCACCTCAAAAGGCGGTCCGGATGGAGGAGATGGCGGCCGGGGCGGACATATTATTTTGCGTGGCAGCAAACAATTCTGGACGCTGATCCACTTAAAATACCGTAAGCATGTGATCGCGGAAGACGGCGGAAGCGGAGGAAGCGCGCGCATGACAGGTGCGGAAGGGAACGACGAGATTCTGGAAGTTCCCTTGGGTACCATTGTGAAAGATGCGGAAACAGGCGAAACGGAAGCAGAAATTACGGAGGAAGGACAGGAAATTATTATTGTTCCGGGTGGCAGAGGCGGATTAGGGAATGATCATTTTAAATCGTCCACCAACCAAACGCCGCGTTATGCGCAGCCGGGTGAGGATGGACGCGTGGAATGGAAAATCCTGGAATTAAAAGTATTGGCAGATGTGGGCCTTGTAGGTTTTCCGAATGCCGGAAAATCTACATTGCTCTCTGTTGTTTCGGCAGCAAAACCGGAAATCGCAAATTATCCCTTTACTACGCTGGTTCCTAATTTGGGGATTGTGCAGTACCGCGATTATAAATCGTTTGTGATGGCGGATATTCCCGGGATCATTGAAGGAGCGCACGAAGGGAAAGGCATCGGTTTGCGTTTTTTACGTCACATCGAGCGAAATTCATCATTGCTGTTCATGATCCCTGCGGATGCGGATGATATTATCAAAGAATACAAAATTTTATTGAACGAGCTGGGTCAGTTCAATCCCGAATTGTTGCATAAAAAACGAATCCTTGCCATTTCAAAATGCGATATGCTGGATGCAGAATTGCTGGCGGAAATGAAAAAGGATATCAATAAGCGTTTCAAAGATAAAAAAGAAGTTCCGGTGCATTATATTTCTGCACAAACGGGGCAAGGCATTGTGGAGCTGAAAGATGAGATCTGGAAACAGCTGAATGTTCAGGAAAAAGAATTTGATTATTAGTTCGTTTTTTTGTTAAAAAAGTCACTCTGAGCTTGTCGAAGAGTTGATATAAATTAACTTAAATGTTTCGATAGTCTCTTTCTTCCGCCCGGGCTGGCACGTTGGGACACTCGCGCCAGCATGAGTAAAGTCGAGAAATACATAATAGTGTATTCAATCATAAAGCAGTCTGATCTGCGAAAAAATATAACCACAGATTAATCCAATGATCGATACACTTAAAAACTGGGATACACAGCTTTTTTTATTTTTAAACGGCAGGCACAACTCCTTTTTTGATGTGGTAATGTTTTGGGCCAGTCACCGTTATTTTTGGATTCCCCTTTACTTGTTTTTCTTTTTTTTAGTCATTAAATATTATGGCAAACAAGTGTGGCTGGTGGTGCTGGCTGCTTTATTATTAATTGTCCTTTCCGACCAGATCTCAGTACATGCATTCAAATTTGTTTTTCTCCGTTACCGTCCCTGTCATAATTTACTTATACAATCACAGGTACATCTCAACGATGGTTGTGGCGGCACGTACGGCTTTATTTCTTCGCATGCAGCCAATACATTTGCACTCGCGATGTTCCTTTTTCTTTTATTAAAAGATAAATTAAAATACATTGGCTGGTTCATGTTCCCATGGGCTGCATTTGTTTCTTACAGCCGCATTTATAACGGTGTGCATTATCCTGCAGATGTTGCCTGCGGTGCCATTGTAGGAATGGGTATTGGTGTGCTGGTGTATAAAATACTGACCTACGCGCATCAAAAAATATACGGGGCGAAATGAGATCGTTCCTGTTCGTCTTTATATGCTGCTGCAGCTTTTCTGTTTTTTCTCAAAATGCAGATATCAATATTTTAAAAAGCATTAACCTCGGCCGCAATAAGCAGCTTGATCCTGCATTCAGGGGAATTACCAATTCCGTAACGCCGGTAAGCATTGCTGTTCCTGTAACGGTGCTTGCGGTTGGTTTGATCAAACACGACAGCGCCATTAAAAACAAAGGTTTGTGCATTGGGGCTTCGTTGATTATTGCTGCCGGTATTTCCACGGGATTAAAATATTCGGTAAACCGGACGCGCCCGTTTGTTACTTATCCTTTTATTGATAAAGCCACAAGCGGCGGCAGTCCGTCGTTTCCATCCGGGCATACTTCCGATGCGTTTGCGACAGCCACATCGTTGAGCCTGGCATTTCCAAAATGGTATGTGATCGCGCCTTCGTATGTATGGGCGTGTTCGGTGGGGTATTCGCGGATGCACCTGGGTGTGCATTATCCCAGCGATGTGCTTGCGGGTGCGATCACGGGGGCAGGCAGCGCGTATTTGTGCTACTGGCTAAACCAGCGGCTTTTTAAACCGCGGCATTAATGCGATGCCCGAAAAAAATCTACCACATAAGGCACAAAAGAAACACATAAGGCTAAACCTGTTAAACATATAATAAACATTGGTATGTTACATCCCACTCTTATGTGTTTCTTTTGTGCCTTATGTGGTGGAAAAATACACAGTAAATGTTGAGTTGGCTTTTAATTGGCAGATCCCGGATCAGGTCCGGGATGACAATGCAAAGGTGAATTTAATACCTTCTTAGTGCTCTTAGTGCTTCAGTGGTAAAATACACAGCATCTGCGCACAGCAAACTTTGAACTTTAAACTTTCCAACTTTGAACTTATTTTTTATTTCACTAAATTTGCCCCGATGGTGATGGGGTTCCGCCTTTAACCGCTTCTAAAAAAAGCTGATGACTCCTGGCAAACCTGAAAGAAAAATTCTTTCGGCAGTTAGGATCTTTTATACTACGGCATCAGTATGGCAAACAAAAAACACAATTTCAATTTTTCTTTTTTCGATTTTTCATTCCAAAAGATCCGCACAGTTTTTATGTATACTTTAAAATGGCTCTTGATCTGTACCATTGTTGGCAGCTTTGCAGGCAGCGCATCCGCAGGTTTTTTAGTATCGCTGGACTGGGTTACCAACTGGCGCGAAAACCATGTATGGATCATTGCGTTGCTGCCGGTATGCGGTTTGGCAATTGGTTTGGCCTATTATTATTGGGGGACAAGTGTCGTCAAAGGAAATAATTTATTGCTCGAAGAAATTCACAATCCACAAAAAACAATTCCGTTTAAAATGGCGCCATTGGTGTACCTGGGAACAATTCTCACTCATTTATTCGGCGGTTCGGCTGGCAGGGAAGGTACTGCCATCCAGATGAGCGGTGCCATTGCCGATCAGTTTACACGTGTATTCAAATTAAATTCCGATGAGCGTAAAATTATTTTAATTGCCGGGATCAGTGCGGGTTTTGGTTCTGTGTTCGGCACCCCACTGGCAGGAGCTGTATTCGGACTCGAAGTATTTATTATCGGGAGAATGCGCTACGATGCCATTGTGCCTGCATTTTTTGCTGCGGTAATTGCCGATGTGGTTTGCAAAAGCTGGGGAGTACAGCACACGCATTACGAGATCGGGTTGGTGCCTTCCATCACTATTATTGGCATTTTACTATCGGTCGCGGCCGGAATTTGTTTTGGTGCAGCAGCGCAATTATTTTCAAAAATTACCCATGCAATCAGCCATTTTTTTGAGCGCAGAATAAAATACGCACCGCTGCGTCCTTTTATCGGCGGTATCTTCATTGCGGCAGCGGTATTTATTATGGGTACCACCAGGTACATTGGTTTGGGAATTCCCACCATTGTGGATTCATTCAATGAACATTTACCGGCGTATGATTTTGCTGTAAAGCTTTTATTCACGGCGTTTACACTGGCTGTAGGATTTAAAGGCGGCGAAGTTACACCACTGTTTTTCATCGGCGCAGCGTTAGGAAATGCATTATCATTTTTTATTCCGTTGCCAATGGCATTACTGGCCGGTATGGGGTTTCTCGCGGTATTTGCAGGCGCTGCCAATACACCGCTGGCTTGTGCCGTGATGGGCCTCGAATTATTTGGCGTTGGTCCGGCGGTATACATTGCAATTGCCTGTGTAATTGCGTACCTTTTCTCTGGCCATTCGGGCATTTACCAGTCGCAGGTGATCGGAAGCCCAAAAGGACAGCATTTTGCGGAGCACAAAGGAAAGCGACTGAGTGATTTAAACTGACTATAGGAAAGTTTATACCAAACTTATCTTGTTTTTATTGAAAAAAATTTATTAGCGCGTCATTGCGATCCGCCGCGGCGGATCGCAATGACGTTCTTAAAGTAATTCATTTTTTTAAATAATTCAAAACTCTAAAAATTACGTTATGTGGTGGACCTATGCTTTATTATCTGCTGTATTTGCAGCGTTAACAGCCATCTTTGCGAAGATCGGCATTAAGGATGTAAATACCGATCTCGCGACAGCGATCCGAACGGTAGTGATCCTGATCATTGCCTGGGGAATTGTTTTCTGGCGCGGCGGAGTGGAACAGGTTGGTACATTGACGAAAAATAACTGGATCTTTCTTGGTTTATCGGGATTAGCAACAGGTTTATCCTGGATCTTTTATTTTAAAGCGCTGCAGCTCGGGAAAGTGGCGCAGGTAGCACCGGTCGATAAATTGAGTGTGGCGCTGGCAATCATTCTTTCTGCGGTTTTCCTCAAAGAGATAATTACGCTAAAAATGGCTGTGGGAGCGGTTTTAATCATTGCGGGGACATTTGTGCTGATATTCTGAAAATGCGAGAATAATTAAGGTTATTTAACATTCTAAAAACATTAAATCTCTATTTTTGTAACGCTAAAAAATTATACGAAATGAAAAAGAAATTAAAAATGAATGCCGTGATCGCGATCACCGGTATTATGGGAATTTGCACGGTACTTATTTCCTGGGGAACCTTCGGACACGAACACATTGACAGGGCTGCAGTATTTGCATTGCCACAACCGCTTCAGAATTTTTTCTACAACCACATCGATTACATCACGCAGGAATCTACCGTACCCGACCTGCGCAAATACACCATCAACGATAAAGCAGAAGGGCCGCGCCATTTCATTGATCTGGAAAATTACGGAGCCATAGATACATTGCCGAAAACAATGGAAGAGGCAAAGAAAAAATACGATGATAAATTTTTGAATCAGAACGGGATTTTGCCATGGTATGTGGCGGATCTGATGGATAAGCTGACAAAAGCATTCAAGGAAAAAAAGAAAACAGAAATTTTATTTATTGCTGCCGATATGGGACATTATTTGGGTGATGCAACCATGCCGCTGCATACGTCGGCTAATTACGACGGACAGCAAACCAACCAAAAAGGAATTCACTCTTTGTTTGAATCGCGCCTTCCGGAAATGTTCGGGAAAGATTATAATTTTTATACCGGTGATGCCAAGTTTATTGATAACGTACCGAAAGAGATCATGACGATCATCACGCACTCGCATAGTTTGATTGATACGTTATTGACAACGGATCGCGACTTGCGTAAAAAATTCGGAGAAGATAAAATTTTCAAAATGGATGCTTCCGGAAAACCGATGAAAAATAAATACGGTGCACTAATTTATTCGGATGAATATGCGACACAATTGCATACGGCATTAAAAGGAATGGTGGAACGGCAGATCCGCGAAGGAGCGATCAACGCAGCAAACTTTTGGTACACTGCCTGGGTAAATGCAGGCAAGCCTGATCTGAGCGACCTCGATCCTTCTGATCTGACAAAACAAAATGCTCCTTTATTGAAAAATGAATTGAAACTGTGGAAATCGGGCAAGCTGTTTGGAATTGAAAGTGAGAAGGAGTTTTAAAGAAGAACCACAGATTCACAGATTAAAAAAAGAAAAAGAAATTAAAAAAGGATTAGCTCTTCTTAAGAAATGTCATCCCGGGCCTGACCCGGGATCTGTTAATTAAAAACGAAAAACATGATCCTGCAAACATTTATGAGATCCCGGGTCAAGCCCGGGATGACAGCAAAAAATAAGTATTATAGTAACATTTACAACACAGCAATCTGTGAATCTGTGGCTGCAACTCTTAGCCTAAGCTTGGCTAATCAGTGAAAATAAACATCCAATAAAAATCTGTGAATCTGTGGCAAAAACCGCATCACAAAAAAATAAACCTATGAAACTAAAATACCCTGTAAGTATCTTTTGTTGCTTGTATTCATTGGCAACGTTTGCGCAAACGCCTGCAACAGTTAATGCAAAACCAAAACTGGTGGTAGGAATTGTGGTGGACCAGATGCGTTACGATTACATTTACCGTTACTGGAATAAATTTGGCGACGGTGGTTTTAAACGGTTGGTAAACGAAGGATTTTTTTGCCGGAATACCAATTATAATTATGTTCCAACTTACACAGGGCCGGGGCATACTTCTATTTATACAGGCAGTACACCGGCTGTTCATGGCATTATTGCCAATGATTGGTTTGACCGCAAGACCGGAAAATATATGTATTGTGCCGAAGATAATTCGGTGGTGGGTGTAGGAACCACAGCAGCAGAGGGAAAACGCTCGCCTGCAAATAATTTAACAACCACCATCACGGACGAATTGCGGGTCTCTTCCAATATGAAATCCAAAGTGATAGGGATTGCATTAAAAGACCGCAGCGCGATCATGCCAGCTGGACATACCGCCAATGCTGCGTATTGGTATGATGGTGGAGTGGGAAGCTTTATTTCCAGCACGTATTATATGACGCAATTGCCGCAATGGGTACAGGATTTTAATAAAAAAGAATTGCCGAAAAAATATTTATCGCAACCCTGGAATACATTATTGCCGATCGAGCAATACACCGAAAGTATTGCCGATGATAATAAATATGAAACGCTTGCAAAAGGCGAAACCAAATCTGTTTTTCCGCATAACCTGCCTGCATTGATGGCCGCGAACGGCGGGCTGAATTTGATCCGGAGCACGCCTTTCGGGAATTCGCTTACAAAAGATTTTGCGATGGAGGTGATCAAAAATGAAAAAATGGGAACTTCCGGTACTACTGATTTTTTAGCCATTTCTTTTTCTTCGCCTGATTACATAGGGCATACATGGGGGCCAAATTCGGTAGAGCAGGAGGATGATTACATTCGTTTGGACAAAGACCTTGCGGAATTATTAACGTTTTTGGATCAGCAGATCGGGAAAGACAATGTGCTGTTGTTTTTAACGGCCGATCACGCAGCGCCGGAAGTGCCGCAGTACCTGATGGATCTGAAAATTCCGGGTGGTTACGTGGACGAAGCAAAAATTACGAAAGACCTGAAAACTTATTTAAGCAAAACCTATGGTGATACTACTTTGTTGTCTTCATATTCAAACCAGCAGGTTTTTTTAAATCACAAAGCGATCGACGATAAAAAAATTGTGCTGCAGCAGATCCAGGAAGATGTAGCTGCATTTTTACAAAACATGGAAGGCGTGGCGGAAGTATTAACCGCTACAACAATGAATAACACTGCATTTATAGAAGGGGCGCGGTACCTGATGCAAAAAGGATACAATGCAAAACGCTCCGGCGATGTATTGGTAAATTATTTACCGGCCTGGGTGGATTATCAAAAAACAGGAACCACGCACGGATCGCCGTACAGTTATGATACGCATGTGCCTTTGTTATTTTACGGATGGAACATTCCTCATGGCAGCTCATCCGAGCAGGTGGTGGTTCCCGATATCGCGGCAACGCTGGCAATGATGCTGAATATCCAATTCCCAAATGGATGTACGGGAAAACCGATCTCTGTTTTGGTGAAATAAATTTAAAAAAAGGCGGAATTCGGAAGTTCGGGCTCGGAAGTTTTGCTGTGCGCAGATGCTAAAGAAGTTCAAAAGTTTAATCCCGATAGCTATCGGGATTGCTATGCACAAGTAGGCGCTAGGCTCTGCCTGGTGACATTCTCAATCTGTCACTAGGCAGAGCCTAGCGCCTACGCCCAACTAGAAACCGAAAACATTCCTGCAAAAATTACTCCTTGAACCCAACCTTCGTGTGCGTGCCATCGCAATACGGTTTGTTGGCGGATTGGCCGCAGCGGCAAAAAGCAGTGACTTTATTTTTTTTCAGTTCTTCACCGTTGGAATGTTTTACCGTAATGTTTCCATATACCAGCAGTGGCCCGTTTGGCGTGACTTCCACAATACTTTCGGCACTCACATTTTCCGCATTTTTTAATTCTGTGTTCTTAATGTAGCTCAATGCGCCCGACGGGCAGCGGTCTACCTGCGCCATGATGCGCTCCGTTGTTCCGTTCTGCATTTTGATCCAGGGACGGATCGCCGGGTTGAAAACCTCTTTTAATTCCGTCCAGCATTTTTTGGAATGGATGCAGGCGGCAGGTTTCCAGATCACAGTAATGTCATCGTTACTGTATTTCATTGTGAGATCTTTTTCCATGTTAATTTACGGGAGTGATTTCAATTACAATTTTTTTACCTACAAAAGGACACATGGTTTTTGTGTTTCGGTCTAATATCTAATATCGAATATCTAACATCCGGCTAAAATAAAACATCCTCGTATTCTTTTACTTTTTCGAAGATCGCAGCAGCAAACGGACAGAGCGGCAGGATTTTTATTTTATGTTCGTGCGCATATTCTACTGCTTTTGCAACCAGTTGTTTCCCGATCCCTTTTCCGGCCAGCTTGTCGCTGACTTCGGTGTGATCAATAATTAATTTTGTTGGACCCGACATCCGGTAGGCCATTGCAGCCAGCCGTTCGCCGTTTACTTCCACAAAAAATAATCCTTTGCTGTCGTCGTGTACGTGTTGTATTTCCATGTTATTTCATTTTATTAAATGCTTCCGTAAACCAAAGTATTTCTTTCATAAATGCAGCAGTGCGTTTGTCGGTTGCTTCTTTATGAATGGCATTTCCGTGTTCATCAAAATTATCCTGCACCAGCGGCACCGGAAATGTAGCGGCAACAGGCGTTGCTTTTACTTTCAGGAAAACAGTTTGGATCAGCGACATCGCATTCATTCCACCAAAATTTCCGTTAGAAACACTTACCAAACCAATTGGTTTGTGATACCATTCGTTGTACAATACATCAATTGCATTTTTTAAGCTGGCAGAATAACCGCCGTTGTATTCGGGAAATACAACGATCACTGCATCCGCTTTTGTGATCTTTTCTGCAAACAATTTTATTTGCGCGTTTGGTTCCGGTATGTGAGACAAGCGCTCTTCCAGTACCGGGAAATTAAATTCTTTCAGATCTAAAATTTCCGTGCTTGCCAGTTTGTTTTCAGTAATGTATTTTTCAAAATATAATGCAACGCCGTGGCTCTTACGGCCGATGCGAACGCTTCCTGAGATGATGACGATGTGGAACATGATTATCAGTTTATAAACTCAAATGTATAATAAGCCGTTAATTTAAATGAATGTAATGAAATACATAGAATGAAGATCTCAAAAAAATTTCATGATCAGATCGCTTTTAATGCCGCTTCTGTTTGTGCAAGCATATCGTCTGTAAAATCCAGATGCGTTACAAAACGAATGGCTTGTTTGCCGAATGCGGTAGCTTTGATATTTTTTTCTGCTAATTTTTTTACAAAATCTTCCGGTTTTAATTTATCATTTAAATTAAAGATCACAATGTTGGTGTCCACCGGCAAAATGCTATCGATGTAGGATAATTTACTCATGGTTTCCGCCAGTTTTTTTGCGCGGGCGTGATCTTCTTTTAAACGGTTCACATGATGGTCCAACGCATAGATCCCTGCTGCTGCAAGGTAACCGGCCTGGCGCATGCCGCCGCCAAATACTTTGCGCACACGGCGTGCTTTGCGGATAAATTCTTTATCGCCCAGCAAAAGCGATCCCACCGGAGCGCCCAGCCCTTTTGATAAACACACAGAAACGGAATCAAATAAATTTCCGATCCCGGCAGGCGTATAATCGTTTTCTACAATGGCATTAAAAATCCGTGCACCATCGAGGTGATAATTTAATTTTTGTTGTTTGCATACATCAGAAATTTCTTTCATTTGCTGCAGCGAGTAAAAACTGCCACCTGCGCGGTTTGCTGTATTTTCAATGCACACAAGGCTGGTGTTGGTCATCCAGTCGTAACGCGGATTGATATTTTCCTTTACCTGCTGCGCCGAAATTCGTCCGTGCTCGCCCGGTAATAACCTGGCTTGTACGCCGGAATTAAAGGAAATGCCGCCGCCTTCGAAATTATAAATGTGTGCCGTGGTATCGCACAATACTTCATCGCCGGGTTGTGTGTGCACTTTAATGGCAATCTGGTTGGTCATGGTGCCGGAGGGACAAAATACGGCAGCTTCTTTTCCAAAAAGCTTCGCGACTTTTTCTTCCAGTGCATTCACGGTGGGTTCTTCACCAAATACATCATCGCCCACTTCGGCATTAAACATGGCTTCCAACATTCCTTTGGTTGGCTTGGTAACGGTGTCGCTTCTAAGATCGATCATAATTTATACTAAATACTAATGAATACTAATTTGTGGTATCTACTAAATATCAATATGTACTAATATACTAATCTGTGTTTGGAATAGGTTCATTGGTTCATTTGTTCAATGGTTCATTGGTGTGCTTTGTGTGAACTGTGTGTATCAACTTGTGACCCAACATTATTAATATCTTTAAATTAAAATTTTTTTCTTCGCGCCTCTGCGTCTTTGCGGTTAAAAAATAATCGCGTAAGCGATCCTCTCTTTTCCTCCTTTTTTTCTCAGTGCCTTAGTGGTAAAACCGCTCCGCAGGAGCCACACAGCAACTTTGAACTTTTGAACTTTAAACTTTGAACTACTTCTTCCTCACTATCATCAACCCATCCCGCAAAGGCAATAACATGTGCTCCACGCGATCATCGTTGTGAGTTTTTTTATTAAATGCATCGATGAGTACTGTTTCCTGGTCTTTGTTTTTTTCGAGATCCAGGACCTTGCCGCTCCACAATACATTATCGGCAATAATGTAACCACCGCTTTTTACTTTGTCGAAAACAAGATCGTAATAATTTGAATAATTTTTTTTATCAGCATCAATAAATACCAGGTCAAACTGTTCGTTGATGCCGGGAATAATTTTCATGGCATCCCCAATGTAATACTGAATGCTGCCTGATAAATTTGCTTCTTCAAAATGAGCGCGCACCATTTTCTCCAGCTCTTCATTTACATCGATGGTGTGTAATTTGCCACCGGTTTTTAATCCCTGCGCCAGGCAAACAGCCGAATAACCGGTATATGTTCCAATCTCAAGGATTTGTTGCGGTTGGATCATGTGGCTGAGCATGCTTAAAAAATTCCCCTGCATGTGCCCGGATAACATGCGTGGCTGTAACACTTTTGCATGTGTTTCACGATTGATCTTTTTTAAAATTTCCGTTTCGGGTTGCGAATGTGCCAGTGAATAGTCTTCGATCCGCTCATCTATGAATTCCATTATACGATAGTTTATCCACGAAAATACGTAATAAATTCCTTTTGTGAAAATCAGGGCTGAACTTGCAGGAAGCCCCGCTGTTATTGTAAAATAATTACAGGTGGCTTTTCATATTTTTCTCTTTATTAACCTATTGATGTTTATAAGTTTGATTTTGTACAGGTAGAAGCGTTTCTATTTATTTTGAATTTTAGTGCATCGTAATTAGGCATGAAGTGATTCTTTTTTTTCGGCCTGATAAAAAGATATTTATGAAGAAACCGCTGTTGTTAATGTTATTTCTGTTGTTATGTACTTGCTCTGCAATGGTGGCACAGAAAGAGATTGTCCCTAATCTTAAGGGGATGAGCAGTGAAGACAAGCAGAAACTGGAACAGGCCGAAAGCTTTTACAGCGGGCAGAACCAGCAAACGGACCCTGATTATTTACGGGCATTGCCGCTGTTCCAGGAATTATCAGTATCGTATCCCAACGACATCTATTTTAAATACCGCACCGGCATTTGCTTATTATATAAGAGCGATGAAAAAGAAAAATCGATCAACCTGTTGCTGGCTGTAAAAACGGAAGAACCGGACGGGCGTGACATTGATTTTTATCTCGGAAGAGCGTATCACCTTAATTACAGGTTTGATGATGCTATTGCCAGCTTTAATAAATATTTGAGCACTACGCCCGATATTAACCAGAAATTACTGACGGAACGTTACATTGAGAATAGTAAGAACGGAAGGGCATTTATTGAATTAAAAGTAAAATGCGAGATCGAGAATGTGGGCGCTGTGATCAATACCGAAGATCAGGAATATGTACCGGTGATCTCATCGGACGAATCGGTTTTGATCTATACCTACCGCGGGCCAAAAAGTACAGGTGGTTTGCTGGACGAGAATTTTCAGCCGGATCCCAACGGTGATTATTATGAGGATGTTTTTATTTCGCACCGCTCCGCAGACAATAAATCATGGTTGCCACCGGAAAGCATTGGACCAAACATCAATACGGTGCATCACGATGCCAATATTGCCTTGTCGGCCGACGGGCAAACCCTGTTTATTTTCCACAGTACGGAGAAAGACGGTGGCGATATTTACATGAGTACTTTAAAAGGAGATGTGTGGGGAATCCCGGAACCATTGGGTTCCAATATCAATACAAAATCATGGGAAGGCAGCGTTTCTTTATCTGCGGATGAAAAACATTTGTATTTCGCCAGCGAGCGTCCGGGCGGTTACGGCGGTAAAGATTTATATGTAAGCGATAAACAAGCCGATGGCAGCTGGGGGAAAGCAGTGAACCTGGGGGCAACGATCAATACGCCTTATAATGATGATGCACCATTTATCCACCCTGATGGGATCACTTTGTTTTACAGCTCGGAAGGGCACAACAGCATTGGCGGATACGATATCATGTATTCTACATTCAAAGACGGCAAATGGGGCGAATCGATCAACCTGGGTTATCCGATCAATACTACCGGGGATGAGCGTTTTTATGTGCTGAGCGCAGACGGTTCGCACGGTTATTTTTCATCCGATAGAAAAGGCGGATTCGGGCAGCAGGATATTTATACGGTAACTCCGGGTTATTTCGGAGATGCGCCGGTGCTGGCTTTGGTGGTGGGTACCGTTACCGGAGATGGCAAACCGATTGATGCAACGATCAATGTTTCCAATTCGGATACAGGTGAAAAACAAGGCTCTTACCATTCCAATTCTTCATCCGGAAAATACATCATCGCGTTAACGCCGGGCAATAACTATAAAGTGGCGATAGAAGTTGAAGGATATGAATCGCAGTACCAGTATGTAAATGTGAAAAACCTGGATACGTATGTGCAGGTGCAGAAAGATTTTAATTTAGTGTCGAAAGCCAATGCGGGTACTACGTCTGTAAAGGATTCGTCGAGCGCGATCCAGGTGGAGATCAACAAACAGATCAAACGGTATTACGAAGAAAAAAATGCGGAAGTATATGAAGCGCGCATTTACCAGGATCTGTTGCGGAAATACGGCAATGATAAAAAAGATTGTATCACGTATAATGTGGAATTCGGGACGTTTGAAAATGCAAATGATTTTGATCCGAGCAGGTTTGAGAACGAAACCATTCACAAACGCATTGATACAGCCGGGCATACCACTTTTTATGCGCAGGGTTTTGAAAAAATGATAGATGCCGAGATCTATAAAGTGCGGATGAATGATAAGGATACGACATTAAAAAATATAATTGTAACGGTGGATTCCTGTGGTGTAAGGCGATTGATCCCGCAATATTATGCATCCGAATATACCCGCAAGGATTACAAAACACCGAAAGATTCGAAGCTGATCAAAACGAAAAAAGGTTTGATTGCGCTGAATACAGGCGAAGAAGTAAAGGATGTGGTGAAGGATAACGGACAATCGGAAATTGCCGGATTGACCTACAAGATAGAGATTGCAGCGGTGGATAATGAATCCGATTTTCAGCTGGGTGCGCTCAGCAAATACGGAAAAATAGAAAAAAAGAAATATCCGGATGGGAAGATCCGTTATTCGTTTGGGCCGTTCAATACGTTAGCGGAAGCACAGGCATTCAAGAAAAATTTACTGGAAAAAGAACCGGAAGCTGCCAAATCCATTGTAACTGTATTCTTTTTTGGCCAGCGTAAAACACTGGATGAATACAACAATCCATGTAATCCTGTGGCAGGAACATCTACAGATTTTTCATCGTTCATCGGCAAAGACCTGAATGATAAAGCAATTTACGATCAGCTGATCGCGCAGGCGGATGGCATTTGTGTGGACGGGCTTGTATTTCGTGTGCAGATAGGCGCTTACCGCAAGCCGCAAAATTTCAAACACAAGAATTTAAATTCACTTGAACCGCCTGCTGCAGTGGTAGCGCCTTACCCGGATGGTATTACGCGTTTTACAATGCGGGATTTTAAATCCATCAGGGATGCGGAAATCTTCCGCCAGGAATGTATCCGCTTGGGTACCAAAGACGCCTGGATCACGGCTGTTTACAACGGACAACGGATGTTGCTGCAGGAGCTGATCGCCAACAACTTTTTCAATAAAAAAATCAATTAAGGAGTCGTAATGATTTCCTGTACACGGCCAACCTGGCGGGAATCAAGCATTACTTTAATTCCGCGGGAATGAAATGCAGCGCTGGTGAGGATCGCCCGAACGGTACCACGGGTGCGCTTTCCTGTACGCTGATCTTTCTTTAAAACTACGTCCACTTCCAGCCCAAGGCTAATGTTTACGCGGAACATGTTAGGTGTATGAGGTGCTTTTAGATTCATTTTATTTGTCCGTAAAATTAACTATTTTTGGTTAAGCATTCCAATTTTACTTCTATGAAAAAAACACTACTCTTCTTTTTACTTCTGATCAGTACTTCTTTTTTGTTTTCGCAGGGAAATATGAAGATCCGCAAATGGCGCAAAACTGAAGTGGATTCGCTTGCAAAAGCGCAGGTGATGTTTGAAGCGGAGGATTATGTGCAGGCGCTGCAACTGTTTATACCTCTGCAGGAAAATCATCCGAAGGAAATGTACCTGAAATATGTGGTGGGAATTTGCGGTTTGTACAGGAGCGACATGCATGAAAAATCGTTGGAATTGTTGACGCAGGTGTATGAAAAAAACAAAAAAGCAGCGGACATTGAATATGATCTTGCCATGGCGGATCACTACAATTATAAGTTTGATGAAGCACTGGCGATGATTGCCAATTATTTAAAGCATAAAAATTTAACGGAGGCACAGAAAAAAAACGCGCAGCAGCTAACGGATTATTGCAACAATGCAAAGATCCTGGTAGCGGCGCCGGTGGATGCGCAGATAGAAAATGCAGGAGATGTGATCAACACGGTAAACTCGGAATACGTGCCGGTGATCTCTTCGGATGAGCAGGTAATGATCTATACCTATCGCGGTGATGAAAGTACGGGTGGGCGCCAGAATGATTTGGGCGTGGCGGATCCGCTGGGCCAGTATTATGAAGATGTTTTTATTACACACAAGGAAAGTGATAACTGGATCACACCATCAAGTATCGGTACAAAAATCAATACCAACCTGAACGATGCTGCCATTGCGATCTCCAACGACGGACAAAAATTATTTATTTTCAGGGACAATGGTTATGACGGCGGCGATATTTACATCAGCACACTGAACGGTGATGACTGGAGCGAACCGGAAAAATTGAAAGGCGATGTGAACACACCGGCATGGGAGGGAAGCGCATCGTTATCGGCGGATGAAAAAACACTTTATTTTTCGAGCGAAATGCCGGGTGGCTTTGGTGGAAAAGATCTGTACAAAGCAACGCTGAATGCGGATGGTTCCTGGGGCAACGTAAAAAATCTTGGAGCTACGATCAATACTCCGCTTGACGATGATGCACCGTTCATTCATCCGGATGGAGTTACAATGTTGTACAGCTCCAAAGGATTGAACAGCATGGGTGGTTATGATATTTTCAGGACCGAATTAAGTTTGACCGATTCCAGCTGGAGCAAGCCGGTAAATATGGGATATCCGATTAACACGCCGGACGAAGATATTTATTTTGTGCTGGCGGGTAACGGTACAAAAGGATATTACGCTTCCGGAAAATCCGGCGGATACGGCTTGCAGGATATTTATTCGGTGGATGTAAGCAAGGTGATCAAAGCGCCAACGGTATACATGCTGAGCGGTGTTACTACTGCCGAAACAAAAAATGTGGAAGCGCAGATCAAAGTAGAGAATGCAGATAAAAATACGACGTTCCGTGATTTCAAATCGAATTCGGTTTCCGGAAATTACCTGGTGAATTTGCCTGCAGGCGCCAATTATAAAGTGACGTATTCGTATGGCGCTTATCCGGCGCAAACGGTGATGGTGGATACAAGAACACTGACAGCATACACAGAGAAAGAAGTGAATATCAATTTTAAAACAGATACGGTTCCGAAAAGGGATTCGTTATTGGCAAAAGTGGATTCGACCAAACAAATGCCTGTACCTGTTACGGTTATTACAAAAGCGGAAAAACTGACTCCTTCTTCGCTTGCAGATGTGGTGAATAAATTAGGAAATTCAACCAAGGAAGGATTGGAATTTAAAGTACAGATTGCGGCGTATAACATGCCGAAGAATTATAATTATGCGCATTTGAAAGGATTAGGAAAAGTAGAAAAATTATTGCTGGACGATGGCATTACGCGATTTACCATCGGTGGATCATTTAAAACATTGAACGAGGCCATTGCGCACAAAAATAAAGTGGTGGCAGCCGGACAAAAGGATGCGTTTGTAACGGCGATTTATAATGGCAAGCGCGTGTATTTAGAAGAATTGGAAAAACTGGGATTGATCCCGGGGCAACCGAAATAAGTTCAAGGTTTAAAAGTTTAAAGTTCAAAGTTTGCTGTACGCAGATGCTGTGTGTGCCAAATTAGAGACCAATCCTGCTCTTTACTGTCATCCCGTGCCACGACACGGGATCTGTTAATTAAAAAGCAAATTCAACGTGCAGCGGTTGTTGTATAAGAAAATAAAAAATGGCGCTGCAAAATTTTTTGCAGCGCCATTTTTAGTTCAATGAAATTAATTATTCTAAAATTATTTTCTTGTTGATCTGTTGTCCGTTTACCGTCATTTTGATCATGTAAATTCCTTTTGAATACCCGGAAAGATCAAGTTGGTAATGGCCGGTCATTTCAACACTTTTTACTTTGTTGCCAAGCATGTCAAATACTTCCATGATGGTTTTATCAGTAGTGTTTGATTCGATATTGAAAATTCCGTTACCTGGGTTTGGATAAATGTTGAATTCAGGTAGCATTTCGGAATTATCGGTCATTAAGCTCTTATTTAACGAAGGTGTTTTGCCAGCTAAAGGTTGTCCTCCGCATGGTGCACAGGCAATGTAAATTATTTTGGTATAAGGAGCCCAGCCATTACAATCGTTTTGTAATGCGAGTTTTATCTCATAATATTTTCCGCATATAACTGCGGGTCCACCTGCCGCAGCCGTTGGAATGGTATAGATTCCAGGCATTCCCGGATAAAATGAGCTCCACCATGCTAATCCTCCGGATACAGAAACACCTGTTGAAGTACATTCTATTACTGTCCACACATAATCATTGGCACCGCCGGTGCTGCCGGTTGCATTAAATGTAAGGGCATCTCCGTAACAAAAATAAGAAGCACCTGTAAAATAAGCAGCAATAAATGGTGCAACATGTATCGTTACTATATCAGAAGCCGTACAGCCAGTAGATGTATTGGTTGCTGTTAGCGTATAAGTTGTTGTGGTAGTCGGACAAACAGTGATTTGCTTTGTAGTTGGAGCTGGATCCAGGCTTGTACCATTCCATTCATAAGTTACTCCGAATTGTGTACGGCCTCCTGTACCAATTGTTACACAGCTGCCACTGCAAATGGTATCATCGGGGCCTGCATTAACTGTTGGCAGGCAATTGATGTGAATAACTTTGACGGTTTCAGACCATACGCTACAATTATTTTGCAATGCCAGTTTTATTAAATAATATTTACCGCATGTAATTGTTGGCCCGCCAGCCGCGACTGTTGGAATTGTATATGTTCCCGGCATTCCTGAATAAAAAGGGCTCCACCAGGTAGTTGCGCCTGATGCCGGAACACCACTTGCATCGCATTCTACCACTGTCCATACATGATCGTTGGCTGGACCAGAACTGGCTGTACCATTTAACGTGATTGGACTTCCGAAACAAACGGAACTTGGGCTCGTGAAAGAAGGTACAAGTGCAGTTGTTGAATAAGTGATCTTTAGGCTTCCATGTATAAATAAACCTGTCCATGTTGTGTAAGGAGATGTAGTAGAAGGGTTATTATAAACAGTAATAGTTATCGTATTCTGACCTACAACTATTTCACCTGGAGTAAGTGGTATTGTAAGATTAGATAAACTTGTAATGCCTGCAGATAAAGAATGTGAAGTCGAATTGACAGAAATGGATGTAACTTGATTATCAGCAGCCAGTTCGGGAAATTTAATAGTATCATTTAAAATACAAGTGTCTTTCCCCCAAAAGGTCATCTTATAAATATAGTTTCCTGATGCTCCCGGTTGTGCATACCAAGCACCATCATAGTATGGAGATATCCATCGTGAATCGGGGGCTGTTGGCCAACCGCTACCTTGAAATTGAACAGTTTTAAGTGCTCCGGTGGGGGAAGAAAGAGACCATGTATCTTCTGTTGATCCAAGTGGCATCACTGATCCTGCTGAATTAACACCTGTTGAGAGATCTATTGTTTGTATCAGTTGTGCATTTACTTTAAATAAGCAACAAATACCCAAAAGAAGCATTATTATTTTTTTCATAATTTAAATATTTTAAACGACCTACTCTTTAAGCTTTTCGGCATCCGCTTTAATTACAGTGTAAAAGTGGTACGAAAAAAAATTATAAAAAGAACGAACTCATTTATGGTATTATAAATCCAACCACCGGTCATAAAAAAACAACCAACGGTTTCCCGTTGGTTGTTTTTAGCTAAATAGTAGTGGTTATTCCAAAATGATTTTCTTGTTAATTTGTTGTCCGTTCACAGTCATTTTGATCATGTAAATTCCTTTTGAATATCCGGAAAGATCAAGTTGATAATGGCCGGTCATTTCAACACTTTTCACTTTGTTGCCAAGCATATCAAATACTTCCATGATGGTTTTATCAGTAGTGTTTGATTCGATATTGAAGATGCCGTTACCTGGATTTGGATAAATATTTACTCCAGAGCTTAAATCATTTTCAGCAATGTGATCTGCAACCATGCGCGAAATAAAATCACCTGCATCTTTTCCTGAATAAACCTCCATTTTAGTAGTACCGTTGATCATATTACTATGTCCTGATGGTGTGATGATTGTGGAATCACTTTTATGCTCCGGACATGCATCATTCCATGTAGTCCTTTTTATTTTATAAGTATGGTTAAATAAAAATTTTCCGGCAGCAGGAATTGGACTTGTCCACCATGCGGTTTGCGTGTAGCTTCCGCCTGCAGGGTTTACTGTGCCATCAAATCCGTTAAACTGTTCGTTTGGAAATGTCCACCATGCATCGGTACCTGAATCTGTATATAAAGGTACGCCGCTGGAATTCAATTCTTGTATTTTCCATTCATAAGTAAATCCTGGCTGACTGATTGCACTCAGGTCCGTAGCTCCACACACCAACGTGAAATATCCGGTGTGCGGCGTTTGTGCAGTAGAAAAAGTTGGGTCATTATTTACAACGGTTACGGTTACTGCATCGATAGTGACACATTCGGTAACACTGTTAACAGCTCCTAATGTATATGTTGTTGTTGTTGTCGGGCAAACAGTGATTATTCTTGTATGCTGTGGTAATACGCCACCCGGACCTACCCAGTTATAAGAAACATTTGCTTCGGTCCTTCCACCTACGCCTATAGTAGCGCAGCTGCCGCTACAAATTGTTTGGTCGGTACCGGCATTAGCTGTTGGCAAGCAATTTACGTGGACAATTTGTGTTGTCTGCTCCCATGTGTCGCAGGTATTTCCAAGCACCAATTTAATAAGATAATATTTATTGCATCCAATGGTAGGCCCGCCGGAAGTTGCTGATGGTAAAGTATATGTAGTCGGCAATCCGGAAAAAGAAGAGCTCCACCATTCAATTGCCCCGCTCACCGGTATTCCGGAAGCATTACATTCAATTACAGTCCAAAGGTGCGAAGTAGCAGCGCCTGCACTGGCTGTGCCATCTAAGATAATCGGATCACCGTAGCATATCGATGTGGGTGCCGTAAATGAAGGGATTAGTGCAGGATAGGTTATCGTAAGATTTCCGCTGGAAAGAAAACCCGCCCATGTAGAATCGTTATTATTAGGATTCAGGTCATTCTTAACATAAATTGTTATATCGTTATTACCAGGAAGGAAATAGCCTGTAGGAACGGTGACAGTACCTGATGCAAATGATGTAGGCGAGGGGTTCATTGAAAAAGAACAAGCATGGCCATTCACTTTTATTGCAATAAGGTGATCATCCGTTCCTATTTTAGTAAAGGTCATTACGCCGCTGGTAGGTGTACAATTAATAGTAGAGGTATAGCTCGTCTTATAGATGTATGTCGTATTTAATGCCCAGGGCTCCGCATCGCCGGCAGTATTTGTAAATGGAGAGAGCCAGTGTGCCAGGGGAGTTACAGGCCAGGCTGTTGGACCTGTTATAATTACACTTCCAGATCTTAATAAATCATCTGTACAAACAACAGAAGAGAAGGATCCGCCGGAGGATATTTGCCAGGTGTCATCGTTGGTGCCGGGAGTAATAAGTGAGCTACTTCCGTTAACAACACCGGTTGAAAGATCAACCACCTGCGTTATTGTCTGCGCATATAGGGGCGTTATAGCCATTGCAGTCAGGCATGCTAATGCAATTTTTATTTTATTCATAATTTGAAAATTTTAATTTCCCCTACTCTGGAGAGCTTTTCGGGATCCGCTTTTTATTACAGTGTAAAATTTGTACTAAAAAAAATACTAAAAAGAGGAAACTTACTTATGGTATTATAAACCTAACCACCGGCCATAAAAAAACAACCAACGGTGATAACCACTGGTTGTTTTGAAATTAAAAAATAAATAAATTCTAAAATCCTACCGGATTGTTTCCATCAGCTGAAAAAATTCATCTTTTTTCCTGCGCGAAATTTCCACTACCGATCCATCTTCCATTTCGACAAAATTGCCATCCGTACGTAAATATTTTTTTACCTTTTTCATGTTGATGAGATGCGATTTGTGAGCCCGGAAAAATTCTTTGGCAGGCAACACTTCTTCGTATTCGCCCAGGTTTTTTGATACCATGTATTTTTTTCCGTCGGTAGCGTAAAAAGTAGAGTAGCTGCCATCCGATTCCACCCGGATGATCTCCGGAATAGCCAGGTACACAATGCCATCTTTGATCGGTAAAGCGATCCTTCCGTTGTAATCGTGCTTTTTTGTTGCCAGGAAATCAACGTATTTGTCGGGTGCAGGTTTTGCCGTCAATGCCTTTTTTAAGTTCTCAACAGCCAGTTTTAATTCGTCAATATCAATTGGCTTTAATAAATAATCCAGCGCATGGTGTTTGATGGCTTTTACAGCATAATTATCATACGCCGTTGTGAAAATAACCTGGAATTTTATTTCCTCAAACCGCTGGAGCAGATGAAAACCGTCTTCATTCGGCATTTCGATGTCAAGGAAAATTACATCCGGTTTCTCCTGGTTGATCATCCTGTATGCTTCTTCAGCATCGGCTGCCAATGCAACAATTTCCAGATCCGGACAATATTGTGAAATTAATTTTTGAAGAATCTCTCTTCCTTTTTTTTCATCATCAATAATAATTGTTCTCATGTTTTTTATATTAATTGATGGGGACGTGGATTTCAATTCGTGTACCTGCCGCATTCCCGTTTTCATCATACAGGTCGATGATGGTTTCGGAAAGCTTGCTGTTGTGTAATTCGTTTATAACCGTTAAACGTTCTTTTGTCAGGGAAGTTCCCATCGAACGGTGCTGCCTGTTCATATTATTTTCCCCTGCTTTTTTTCTGCCAATGCCATTATCTTCGATCACACATTTTAATAAAGGCCCTTCTTTAATGATCCCAATTTTTATTTTTCCGTTTTCCTTTAACGGTAAAATGCCGTGTTTAATTGCATTCTCCACATAAGGCTGGATCAGCATCGAAGGAATTTCTACATGCAGTATATCAATTTGCGGGTCAATGTTAATTTCATAAGCAAAGCGGTGCTCAAAACGCATCGCCTCCAGCTCCAGGTATAATTCCAATCCTTTGATCTCTTCCGCGATCAGCACCACATTGTTTTCCGAATTATTAAGAATGCTGCGGATCAGGCGGGAAAATTTGGACAAATAACGCTGTGCCGCTTCATTATCCTGGTTGAGGATAAAATGCTGGATCGAATTCATTACATTAAATGTAAAATGCGGATTCATTTGTGCCCGCAAGGCTTTCAACTTTAAATTTAAAAATGTTTTATTCAGCTCCGAGTTTTTTGCTTCCTGTTTTTTTACCAGGTTGACCCTATATCTGAATAGGAGGAATGCCATTGTTAAAAGCACAGCAAAAACACCCGCCCTGAACCACCATTTTTGCCAGAAAGGATAACGGATCACAAAATTAATGCGCAGGTTGCTTTCGTTCCATTCGCCGTTGGAATTTAAAACAGAAAGATGAAAATAATAATTATTCGGCGGAAGCGTAGTGTACTGCACCTGCCGGTTTTGCGAATACGTCCAGGAAGTATCCAATCCTTCCATCTTGTAACGGTATTGTAATTTGCCCGCGTTCTTATAGCCGAGGCCTGTAAAATCTATCTTAATGTTGTTTTGGGAATACGTCAGATCGTACTTTTTCGCAGTAGCCTGTACACTGTCGTTGATCATTATTTTTGTAATGTACAGCGGTATTTTAGTCGCGGGTGTAAATACATTTCCAGGCTCAAAAACCGATAACCCTTTATTGGTGGCCGCCCAGATTTTACCATTTACTTTTAATGCAGAATTTACTTCATTGGAAGCAATTCCATCCGAAGTTGTGTAACTTTTTATATTGTATTTAAAAGGCATTGTGCCGGTAATCGTTACCTGGTTTAAACCATTATCGGTAGCCACCCAAATGTTGTTACCCTCGCAAAATACCTTGTACACATTATCGCCGCACAACTTATTGTTTTTATTTATCTGGTATACATTATCATCAAAAGCAACCAGTAAACCTGCGCCTTTTGTGCCAATGGCAAGCATACTATCGGAAGTATAAGCAAGGCTCAATACCCTGCCTGCAAGCAGCTTGTTTTTATCGCCTAAAAAAATATGCGTTTTTTTATCAAGATCATATTCCCACAAACCATCCACTTCTCCGGTCAGCAGTGTATTTTTTTTTGATCTGATGATCGCGTTCACACGCTTTGGCGTGATGATATAATTACTTCTATTAATAAATGCAGGGACGTTCATCTTCCTGTGGTATACTCCGCCTGAACAAGCTATGTAATAAACGTTACCAGGGCTTCCTGTAATATCATTAAAATAGCCAAATTCTAATAGGCCTACGTCTTCTTTAAGCACATCGTTTTTAATACTTCCGGATTCTATTTTTCCCGCGATCAGCAAACGCTTATTAATATCATCATAATAAAATGCCGAAATATTGTTGACCGGCGCATTCCGTGTGTTTATGTTGAAAATTTTAATGATGCTGTCTTTTATTTTATAAACGATTCCATTTTGAGTACCGGCATATATCACTGCGTTGTCGGTTGCCAGGCAATTTATTTTATCATTGGAAATACCCGAAGCATTATCATACGTCAGAATTTTTTTTGAAGGCGTATAAAACACACCATTGCCTTCCGTTGTGAACCAAAAACCTCCTTCTTTGTCCTGTACAACGGAAGTTGCCGCCAATCCCTGCAGATAGCAGCTTTTGTTTTTAAAATCCCTTTTGTGCACATAATATACGCCGCCCAGGAAAGTAGAAAGCCAGAGGCCATCATCGTCGTCTTCATAAATTCCCTGGATCCGGAAATTAAATGGCTCAACCGAAAAATCATTCAGCCCCCTGAATTCATATAAATTTTTATTCCCCGATAATAAAATAGTATTGTTCCTGCTTTTTATAACCCGTGTCGTCGCATTCATCAGGTAAGTATCATCGGGAATCTTCTGTCCGCCCTTGATAAGGTTGGTTGTAAATTCAACCTGGTAGCATTTCTCGTGGGGCCTCCCAGCCTTAAGCGAATACACAAAGTGGTCGGCATCGGGTTGGATGATCCGGAGCCCGTACATTGCTTTATCCGGATAATGTTTTATTTTTCCGTTTGCCGGGATCTCATAGATACCATCATGGTAGATTCCCATAAAAACAGTTCCGTTCTTATCCACACAAAAGGATGTTTTTATATGTCCCTTCAACATTTTTTGCAAAGCATCGTTGTATTTATACAAATAAATTTTTCCTTTGTAATAATAAGAAAGCTTGCAGGAGATCGGCAGGAACCAGATGCGTTCAATGTTGTCTTCAAAAATTTCAAAAACGGTATTGTCGGGCAAGCCGTCGCTCATCGAAAAATTCTCAAATTCATATCCGTTAAAGCGGCTTACGCCATTGCCGGTTGCAAACCAGATGTAGCCTTTCGAATCCTGTTTTACCTGGTACACATCCGAGCTGGGAAGTCCGTCTTCCACCGTATACTGCTTAAATGCAGGATGCGGGTATTGTGCCTGCAGCGAAGCGGTAAAAAAAAGTAAAGAGAGGAGTATGAAAAATGTACGCAAGCTATTTATTTTTTTGCGGGGATCTGACTTGCTTTTTCCAGGTAGATCTGCCCGTTTGCAGTATCGCCAATGCTGTTGTACGTAGTTCCCAAAAACTGGTAAGCCGATTTGTAATTCGGATTTAACCGGATGGCTTTCTTAAAATTATCGATCGCGATCAAAAACATTTTATTGGCATTCTCCATATCGCCTTTGCTCCGGTATGCCTCGCCCATAGAGCCGTATGCGCTGCCCGTGTTAAACGGCGGATCGGCATCATTCGGATTCAGCTCTGCCGCTTTTGCAAATTCTTTTGCCGCTTCTTCATATCTGCCTAAAGCAAATAAACAGGTACCCACATTGTTGTGATATGATTCCAATCCCGGATTCAGCGCCATGGCAGCGCTGTAGCTTTTTAACGCTTCCTGATAATTTTTAAACTGGTACCAGATCCGTCCCGATAAATAATGTGCATCCGGAAATAAATTGTAAATGCTCAATGCTTTGTTAATGTATTTCTGCGCTTTTAATAAACGCACTTGTTGTTCTTCCGGACTGAATAATTTTAATGTATCCGTATTACTTAAATAATCGGCAGAATACATCAGCATGTGCGCACTGTTCGGAACCGTTTCCAGATCTTTTGCAAACAGCGTTGAATTGGCAGCCCAGTCTTTGTTACGGATCACTGTTTTTGCTGAATAAAATACAAGTACCACTGCTGCAATGCCGATCAGTGGTTTGGCATGATTCAAAAATACGCTCCATTTCAGGTTCGGATCACTGGCGTCGATCTTCAATAATTTGCAGAGTCCGTATACCGCAGCCAGGCAAAAAGCGAGTGAGGGTAAAAATAATAAGCGCTCCGCCATGTGTGTACCGATGAGCATGAAAATATTGGAAGCGATGGACATGCTGATCAGGTAAAAGAAAATGCAAAACGAAAAGATCTGTTTTTCTTTCAGCTTTAAAAATGCGTAGATCAATAATCCAACATGAACAAGTAAGGCTAACAAAAATCCTGCATTCGCAAAGCTCGTCACCAGCGGAATCGTATCAAATGAATAATCGCTGGAAAGCGGATGCGGAAAAATAAGCAGCAATAAATATTTACCCAGGATCAGAATGGCAGTTGCTTTTTGTTCGAAAAAACTTTTTGTAACCAGTAATGAATTATCGATCACCGGAATGTTACTCAAACCAATGCTTCCGATTATTTTATAATGCAGGAATAAAAAGAAAACGCCGATCGCGGCAGCGGAAAGCGTGAGCCGGATATTGTTTTTTGCTTCTGTTCCTGTAAAAAAATAAAGCAGCAGCGGCACCAGTCCAATGTATACCATCGCCGATTCTTTGGACAACAGCGCCATCAAAAAACAAAATAAATACCCGATGAACGAACGGTTGTTTTTATCCCGCACATAATTCAGCAATGCCTGTATCGACAGCAGTATGAACAGCATGCTTAAAATTTCGTCGCGGCTTTTTATGTTTGCCACCACCTCTGTGTGGATGGGATGCGCCGCAAAAAGCAGCGCGGTAATAAATACCACGTATACGTTTAATTTGGTGAGCCGCAGCAATATCACAAACAATAAACTGCAAAGGATCGCATATACTAAAATATTGATGAAATGGTTCAGCGTTGGATTGTTTGGCGACAATTGCCATTCGATCGCAAACATGGCTTTTGAAAGCGGGCGGTATAAATTGCTGTTTGCATTCGGAAATCCCGCACGGTAATCCGATGTAAAAATGGCTTTTAGTGAAGAAACGCCGCCCTGCGTTTGTACATTGGCTTTGATCACCGATTCATCATCCAGCACATAACCGTGATGAAGCGTATTGGCATAGATCAGGAACGAGAAGATCCCGATGATCAGCGCCAGGCGCAGGATCAGTTTTTTATTCAGCGTTGCAGGAATATTCTTTGTTGCGCCTGCATTATTTTGTGTGTGTTTGTGAACGTTGTTCTTTTTCGACGACATACCTGTTCGGAAATAAATACAGCATCATTGTTTTAAAATGATGCTGCATATAATTAATTATTTTCTTTATGATCTCCGCTGTAAATTTTTTCGATCAGCTCCTTGTTCGTTTCCATAATTATTTTTCGTTTCAGCGAAAGCTTCGGTGTCATTTCGTTTTTATCGATGCTCCATTCACGCGGCAATAATTCCGGACGTTTTATTTTTTCATATTGCGCCAGTCCGGCATTTACTTTTTCCACTTCCTGCACAATGCGCGCTTTGATCGTTTCGTTTTTAATGATCTCTTCATCGCTGGTATACGTAATTCCCTTGCGTGTAGCGTAATCTTTTAAATATTTAAATGCCGGAACAATCAGTGCCGAAGCAAATTTTTCATTCTCGCCGATCACCATTACCTGTTCAATAAACGGCGATTCTTTCAATTGATTTTCGATCATCACCGGCGCAATGTATTTACCGCCCGATGTTTTAAAAATTTCTTTTTTACGGTCCGTGATCTTTAAAAAGCGATTGTCCACCATCACGCCAATATCGCCGGTATGGAACCAGCCGTCTTTATCGATCGCTTCTGCTGTAGCATCCGGACGATTGTAATAACCCAGCATTACATTCGGGCCTTTCACCAGGATCTCGCCGTCTTCTGCAAATTTTACAGTTACGCCATCGATCACCGGTCCCACGGTTCCAAAATGAATCCCGTTTGGTAAAAAATTATTTACCGCAATTACCGGCGATGTTTCCGTTAAGCCGTAACCTTCCAGCACCATGATTTTTGCTGCCTGGAATACACGTGCCAGTCGTGGTTGTAAAGCAGCACCGCCCGAAGCGATGGCCTTTACATTGCCGCCCAGCGCTTCTCTCCATTTCGAAAAAACAAGCTTATTGGCAATCTTTAATTGCATTTCATAGAACCAGCCGTTAGCGCCATTCACTTCGTAACGCAAGCCCAGGTTGAGCGCCCAGAAAAATAATTTCTTTTTGATCCCTTTTTGTTCTTCGCCTTTCGCTACAATCGCATCGTATACTTTTTCGAGTAAACGCGGCACCGTACCAAAAATTTCGGGCTGTACTTCTTTTATATTTTTTGCAACCGTATCAATGCTTTCCGCGAAATAAACCGAAACACCCAGGTAATAATACAAGGTGCTCAGCATGCGCTCATACACGTGGTTGAGCGGTAAAAAACTCAGCGCTTTCCAGTTGTGCTGAAAAGGCGCCAGCGTTTGCGAAGCAATGGAGTTGCTCAGCAAATTATTATGCGAAAGCATTACGCCTTTTGGGTTTCCGGTGGTACCCGATGTATATAAAATAGAAAAAACATCGTTTGGTTTGATGCTGTCTTTGATCGCCTGCACTTCTTTTTCCTTCGGATTTTTCTTTCCGTCATCTTCCAGCTCTTTCCAGTTTTTTGCACCTTCCACTTTATCAAACGTATAAATTCCCTTGATCGAAGCGGCAGCATCCGCGGCAGCTTTCACCTTTTTATACAGCTCGGCGCTGGAAACAAAAATGTATTTTATTTTGGCGTCACCCAATATAAACGTAAGATCATGTTCGCTGATAGTAGGATAAATAGGCACACTTACAGCGCCGCTCTGCTGGATCGCAAAATCCGTAAACGTCCACTCCGGGCGGTTATTTGCAATAATGGCAATTTTATCTTCGCGCTCAAGCCCCAGGTTAAACAGGCCATAGCTCAGGTTAGTTACGTGATCCACAAAGTCCTGGGTAGAGTAGGTCACCCATTCGCCGTTTTCCTTTGCGGCCAGCGCATTGGGTTTGTTGTATTTTTCAAGTAATTGCGGAAGAATGTCAAAAATGCGGGTAACTGCCATGATGGTGCTTTATTTTAGGTATGGTTGAATAATTGCCTTGTGTTTGCCGGTTGCCCGGATGTTTTTACTGCTGCCGTTAAAATCGTCGATGTAATTTAATTGTTCGTGATCTGTAATTCTGCTGCGACAGAAAGACCGGCCTAATAACGTTTTAGTATCTTTAAAATGCCTAATTTTGTTATTCCAAAAATAAAATTTTTTACCGATTATATCAATTAAAAACTTCCTAAATGCAAACAAAGCTCAGCACTCTGCTTAATATCGACTTTCCGGTGATCATGGCCCCCATGTTTTTGGTCAGCAATGAGGCAATGGTAACCGCTGGAATGAACAGTGGCATTGCCGCTACTTTTCCCAGCCTTAACTACCGGAATGAAGGAGAGCTTGAAAAAATGCTGGATGCGCTCAACGCCGAAAAAGGTAAAATCAGGGCGAAAGGTACCTACGGCATCAACCTGATCGTTCAGAAAACCAATCCTTTGTATGAAAAGCATTTAAAGATCTGCGTGGAAAAAAAGGTGCCGTTTTATATTACTTCGCTTGGAAGCCCCAAACAAGTGATAGAGCAGGCACGGACCTACGGCGCAAAAGTGTTTTGCGATGTGACCAACATTGAACATGCACAAAAATGCTACGACCTGGGTTGTGATGGTTTTATTGCGGTAGGACAGGGCGCAGGCGGACATGCCGGACCATATACATTACAGGTGTTGATCTCTTCACTAAACCATCATTTTCCGGATAAAATTGTGATTGCGGCAGGCGGAATTGCCAATGGTGCGGGATTATTGTCAGTATTAACACTGGGTGCAGCAGGCGCTTCCATCGGTACGCGCTTTATTGCAAGCACCGAAGCAACGGTAAGCAACGAATATAAAAAAGCGATTGTGGATTCGCACATGACGGATATTGTGATGACGGATAAAATCTCCGGAACACCTTCTACCATTATCAACACGCCCTTTGCACAAAAGATCGGTTACAAACAAAACTGGCTGGAACGGATGTTGTCGAATAACG
Source organism: Bacteroidota bacterium (assembly GCA_025963715.1). Classification (GTDB taxonomy): domain Bacteria; phylum Bacteroidota; class Bacteroidia; order 2-12-FULL-35-15; family 2-12-FULL-35-15; genus 2-12-FULL-35-15. The sequence goes on along the minus strand of JAOQAG010000039.1, from coordinate 68,791 downwards.
CACGCACCAAAAAATATTTTAAAATGTGGGTGCAGATCAGCGGAATGAAAAAACTGGAAGCATCCATTCATCCCGGCACTTACAAAACATTATGGATTGCAGGCCAAAGTGTGGAGCTGGTCGATGATATTCTTTCCTGCAGTGAAATTATTGAGCGCCTGAAAAAAGAAACAAAAGAGGCGTATCAAAAAATGCAGGCGCTTATGAATTAGAAAATGAAAAGGGCATTTAAAAATATAAGAATGGCTTTGATACTGATCGCATTTTTGCTGATTGGCTATAAAAGTACTGCAGCTCCTGCGGATACAATGAAGCTGATCCGCGTGCAGATTTTGCATGGCTCCAAACCGCTTGCCTTAACGGAGAAAAAAACAATCGGCGGTTTATGGGGCGGACATGTGGTGATCCAGATGGATAGCACTGTTTACGGGTTTAGTTTCAGCTCTAAAAAGATCCATGCGGTGGTGCATCATCGCAAAAGCGCTGGCATTTATGAGGTGGAAACGCTTAATGAATGGGACCAGGCGCATGCTACCGGAAAAATTACCACCATCGAAATTCCGCTTACCCCGGCACAATACAACACACTTATACAGGAATATCAAACGTATGCGCAGCAATCACCGCACGATTATGCATTTTTTGGGATGCGCTGCGCCGCGTCCTGCTATTGGCTGCTCGGCAGCATTGGCATTGAAAACGAATGCAGCCGCCCTAAAAGCATCCGCAAAGCATTTTATCCGAAAGCTTTGCGATTAAAATTAGAAAAGCTGGCGAAAGAAAAAAATTATAAAGTAACCGTGCAGCAGGGGCGCAAATCGCGTAAGTGGGAAGGAGATGAAGGTTTTTGATTTTATAGAAAAGTCTTCAGCCAATCTATTGCATCTTCTTGTTTTGTAAATAATTTAGTTGGCCTTTCAGGTTTATTAAACTGAAGGTAAATGTTCCCCATCAGTTTATGGCCCAATGTAGCAGTAATATAAGCATCTGCCGAAGAGTAGGGACAGGACTCTTTTTTCGCCCAGAAATCGCGCGTTTCAACCGGCGGAATGGCAAACTCGTCAAAAGTAATCAGCAGAGGAGCCTTTTTATAATTTAACATTCTCCCCATCACTACATTAAATTTTTTAAGAGATTCAACATTAAAATTGATGCTGCTTGTGGTGTGTGAATGCAGAATCCCGTCGCTTCGCAACCGGATCGTAAATGCTTCACAAATCTCTGTAGCGATAATTTCAACCTTTTTATTAAAATCCGTTTTTACCATTTTTGTTTTTTGTAATGCTATTTACATATTATTTCTGTTTGAATGTTCTTATAAGTCCTGCTTTATTATGATATCAAATTTAACGTTTTCAAATTTTTTATGATATTTATTTCCCTTTTTTATTCAAAGTTCTGCCTGTAAAAAGTACTTCTTATCGCTCAAATAATAAAATTTATCTTCTAATAACATAAATATAACGATAAATATTTGTTTTTTGTCGGGATAAGTGTACCTTTGCACTCGGATAGCAGCATTAAGCATTGTAAAATAAAATAGTAATTCTTTTATTTTGTAGTAATAACAAGCTTTTTAGCAGCTTTTTACAAAAAAGAAATAATGCGGATCAGCAACTGATAAGTTTAAAATCAGTGATGATTCGTCCGGAGGCCCCGATTGACAAGATCTTCCTCCTTCACAAGAGTAAAAATTGCCACCCAGCAATTATTAATAATTAGATTTAGTTTAGAGAGAGATTTTATCTAATTAACTAAAACCCGTTCTTGCAAAAGAGCGGGTTTTTTTATTTTCCCGATTTGGAAAAAAAATTCTTAAACGCAATCCACCTGTTTAATCTACCACATAAGACACAAAGAAACACATAAGGCGTAGCGCGAAAAAGGTTTAACTACAAAAACAAAAGACGAGATGGCAGAATTATTAAAGGGTGTATCAAGCTGTACGTTGGTATGTTACACTTTCGCCTTTTGTTTTTCTTTTGTTTCTTTTGTGGTTAAATTACACGTTGGTATGTTACAAACCAGCCTTATGTGTTTCTTTGTGCCTTATGTGGTTTAATTTTTTTTCTGTGTAAAATATTTCTCAGTTGTATTTTATATGCCTGATTTTAATTAAAAAGATTATCGTTTGAATTCCCTTGTTTAAAGGTGTTTTGAGTGAATTTAAAATCGACTGTTATTTTTTAATGAAGAAATAAAAAATAAAATAATTAAAAAAATAATTTAAAATAAAATTGTTTTATTCAATAATTGTTATATTTTTGATTCAGTCAATTTCGAATAAAGACTCTTTCCTGCATTGTCACATTTTCAAACTACTCCCCGAAAATGCCTGTACAAGCACCATTCGAAGGACTAAAGAACTAAACAATAAACCTTCTTCTCTCATTGGTTTATACTTTTTTAAGATCATGAAAAAATAAATTTGAAAAAATAATTGGTAACAAATTATTTTGATCACTGATTATTATCATCATTTTTTTATGGTATTCAACGGATCTGTTCATTTTCCGTACAGATCATTTTTTGCCTCTCTTCAAAATCAGATACACTCTCTCGTTTGTTTTTAATGCTCTCTCGTACTCTCTCTGGAATGCCGTCATTAGTGTGCTGTGGCGGATAAGGCTGAACTATAAAATCTACTTCTTTATATCATTTAGTGTAGTGTTCAATTAGTATTAATTAAAAAAAACAAACAAAAATGAAAAAGAATTTACTGTACGCGTTGGCGCTGTCCTCAGTGATCGGCATCAACACATCAAAAGCACAACTCTTTATCAGGGAGTACAATCTTATTCCAACTGATGTTTACCAGGATAAACCGGTAGACGTGAGTTTCGAGAAAAACACAGACACCTATTCGTCACTGCATGAAAGCCAGCGGGGAAACATGCCGGTGCCGCGTTACGATGCAACAACACATGCAACAATCACAGGTGCCAACCTTTCCAAAGCAGGTATTGTTTATGATCCGCAGGCGATCGTACAAAATGATAAAATATCATGGGTGCTTTTTAATGATGCTGTTTCTACAGGCATTCCGGTTTTTGCAATTTCCAGGTACGACCATACCACCAATATCCCAAATCCGCCGTTACCGAATATATATTTTGACCCAAACCGCAGAGATCCTATTGTTGCAAGGGATTTTGTATTGAGTGATGACAAAAGATTCCTGTATGTTGTTGGTGATATTACGATCCGCAGCACAGGAAGAACATGCCTGTATGTTGCAAAAATTGATGCAACTACGCTGCTCCCCGTAACAGATCATGTGTACGCTAATGACCGGTACGACCTCAATAGCAACAACATTTTCCTTTACACAAGAGATGAGATCTATATTGGCGCAGGAGCGGTAGATCCCAATGATAACAATAACCGTGGGGCTTACGTACTTGAAATTAATTCGGTATTGAACCCGGTTGCCAGCACCATTATTTATTTTAAAGAACAATGCGGAGGGTACCACCTGACCAAAGCTGTTGCAAAACGCTATAAAGAGCGCGTTTACATTCTTTGTCCAAGTTTTGAAGGCGATGATATCAACAAACGGGGCGATTATTTTTTCGGTTATACCGATCCTGTGCTGACTCCGGGAAGTCTTGTTGCTAATACGTATTATCCTAAATCATTTTATTTTTATAACAACGTAGCGCCTAAATTTGAATTTGTAAATAATTTCCAGAACATTATGGTGTCGGGGATCAGCAGCCCTAATGTTTCCGACGATCCGGGATATGTGCACGGATTTTATGATATGAACACTGCTTATCAATACGGTTTCTATTATCCGAATACGAATGTGGATAATAATGGCGACCCGATCGTGGATGCCTGGAATTCCGGTACGAATCAGGTGTTTTCCGTTGCGGAAGATTTTGGAAGAGCGCCGCTTTATTATGCGCTGAACTCTAAAACCGATGGTTACATTTCGGATGAATGCAACAAAGATTTTAAACAGGACCTGGAGTGTGATGTGTTCAATACTGAGGTTGAAGTTCCTAACGACCGATATGGAGCCAGGTATACCCGGATCCCGGAGTTTAAAATTGATGATCTTAAACAGGATTACCAAACCATCTGCGGTGAAGAAGGCGAGCGCTCGCTCATGACAGCTGCAGTTGATAAAAATGACAACTGGAATGTGTATCCGAACCCGGCGTCCACTTCACTGGAGATCGCGTATGGCAGCAACATTCAAACCATTGTGATCACAAATATCAAAGGACAGCAGGTGAAAATGTTTACCAATGTAAATGCGCTTCACATGATCATTGATATTAGTGAATTACCAAAAGGAATGTACTTTATCAATGCGATCAGTGCGGACCATACGTCCATCAATAAAAAATTCATCAAGGAATAAACTGACATGAATAAACCAATAAAAAGGCTGCCTGTTTACAGGCGGCCTTTTTATTTGAACGTTAAATAATTATCAGGATAGGATTTATATTGTTAAAGGAATTACCAGGGAAACGTCATTGTTTCGGACGAAAAGTCCTCGCAATGACGTTCTTGTAAAGCCCTTTACCCGGAAATTAAAAAAATTGCTCCTTCCATTCGTAATTGCCTTTTTTATATTATTTTTAGTACTGATAAAATCAGACATAAAAAATGGCAAAAAATTATAAGTTCAAGGACATGAAAGTGTACTCCTCCGATGAATGGATGGTGAATGCAACAAAAAAATACCGTACTGTTTTCGATCGTGCAGAAACTACTTATTTACGCACCGAATTTTCGTTTTATAACAAGCTGTTTGATGAACAGGATTGGAATGCAAAAATTACATTGAAGTGTTTTGAGCTGAATGCCAGCGGCCGGAAAGAGTTGTGTTCGCTGGATTATAATCAAACGATCTCGATGAACGACAACATTGTGTATGTGCGTGATGGCTGGGGAAATGCAACGGAAGGCGCGTATTGGTTCCGTGGAGATTATGTTTGGGAAGGTTACATTGATGATGAACTGGTAGGCGAGAAAAAATTTTATGTGGAAGAAGCAGGGAAAGTGACCGCTGTCTACAATCCTTATTTTACGGTAGAATCGGTGAAATTATACGCAGGCCCGTTCGATGGCTGGAACATGACGGAACGCACGTATTACAAAAAACTCAGCCGTAGTCAAACTCCATATTTATGGGTAGAGTTTAAAATAAAAACCAAAACGGCAGCGGACTGGAACTACGAATTTTTCTTCAATTTTTACGATGATGCCGGTCAGCCGAAAGGACAAACCCTGCGCAACGGATTGATCGAAAAAGGAAAGAACGACCTGATCTATACGTTTGATGCCGGTTGGGGAAGCGAATCCGCCGGTTCCTGGAAAGACGATAAATACACCGTGGAAATTGTATTTATGGATACGCTGGTTGCGCTGATCCCTTTTGCAATGGGAGAAGAAAGCGAAGAAGGAGTGATGGTACCACTTGTATCTGCAGAGCAGGCGCTTTCTGCAACATCCATTTCTGTAACCGAGTCGGTAAAACCGGAAGAGACCATCGAAGAATTACTTTCAAAAGTAGATGAGCTGATCGGGATGGAAAACGTGAAAAAAAATATCAAAGACCATATCAATTACATCAACTTTACTAAATTGCGCAAGGAAAAAGGATTTGACGATTCCGGAAAAATCCAGCTGCACAGCGTATTTACCGGAAATCCGGGAACGGGCAAAACGACCATTGTGAACATGCTGGGTAAGCTGTATAAAAAAATGGGATTGCTGAGCAAAGGGCACGTGATCGAAGTGGATCGGTCCGACCTGGTGGCGCAGTATATCGGGCAAACCGCGCCGAAAGTGAAAAAAATAATTGAAGAAGCAAGAGGCGGCATTTTATTTATTGATGAAGCCTATTCGCTTACCCATTCAAAAGAGGATTCGAACGATTTTGGCCACGAGGTAATCGAGATCTTAATAAAGGAAATGAGCGACGGTACCGGCGATATCGCCATTATGTGCGCCGGTTACCCGAAGGAAATGAAAGGATTCATCGAGTCGAACCCGGGATTAAAATCGCGTTTCAGCAACTACTTTAATTTTGATGATTACATGCCGGAAGAAATGTTTGCGATCGCAGAGTTGGCGGCATCTAAAAAAGGGGTAACGATTTTGCCGGATGCAAAAAACTTTATGGAAGAAATGCTGGTGGAAGTATACCGTACGCGCGACGATTCGTTTGGAAATGCGCGGTATGTATATTCGCTGGTGGATGAAGCAAAAATGAATTTGGGTTTGCGCCTGATGGATCATCCGGATGTAAACAACCTTACAAACGACCAGCTTTCTACGATTGAGCTGCAGGACATGCAAAAAGTATTTGCCGGTCAGGGCAAAAAGAAATTAAGCCTGGAAGTAAATGAAAAACTATTGAAGGAAGGTTTGGGCGAATTGAATGCATTGACGGGAATGAACAATGTGAAAGAGGAGATCAACGAGCTGGTGAAACTGGTGCGTTTTTACAAAGAAACCGGAAGGGATGTGCTCAACAAATTTTCGCTGCATAGTATTTTTACGGGAAACCCGGGCACGGGAAAAACAACGGTAGCAAGGATTGTCGCAAAAATTTACAAAGGATTGGGATTGCTGGAGCGCGGACACATTGTGGAAGTGGATCGTGAAAGTTTGGTGGCCGGGTTTAGCGGACAAACTGCAATAAAAACAGCTGCAAAAATAGAAGAGGCGCAAGGTGGAATTTTATTTATTGATGAAGCGTATGCACTGGCAGGAAAAAATCAGAACGATGGTTTTGGACAGGAAGCGATCCAGGTGATCCTGAAACGCATGGAAGATCTGCGTGGTCAGTTTGGTGTGATCGTGGCCGGTTATACCGATAATATGCATGAGTTTGTGGAATCAAACCCGGGATTAAAATCGCGTTTCGACCGTACATTTAATTTTGAAGATTATACGCCGGATGATATGTACCTGATCGCACTGTCGATCCTGGGGAAAGAGCGGATCACGCCGGATACAGAGGCGGAAGCGCATTTGAAAGCGTATTTTGCACAGATCTACACCAACCGTGATAAACATTTTGGAAATGCGCGTACGGTGCGGCAGGTTGTTGCAGAAGCGATCAAAAATCAGAATTTACGATTGGCAGAAATGCCTTCTACGGCTCGCACGCAGGAGCAACTGCAAACGCTTACATTGAATGATGTAAAAGAATTTGAGATCAGCGGAACACAAAAAAGAACGTCGGGCGCGAGTCTTGGATTTAAGATTGGCGGGTAAAAAGGATGTTGGATAAATAGATGTTAGATATTAGACTGTGTGTGAACCGTATGTTAGATGTTAGACGGTGTGCGATCTCAAATAGGTTTGTCATCCCGGGCCTGACCCGGGATCTCATAAATGTTTGCAGCGCCTGTTGATAGTTCTTAATTAAGAAATCCTGTCCATTGCGCCTGGGCGGATCGTAATGACGGTAACAATTACACACAGTCTAATATCCAACATCCAACATCTAATATCAGTTCAAGATTGTTTCGGGCGAAAAGCCCTTCAAATAAGATACTAAATAATAAATAATGAAAAGGATCAGTGTTTTTTGCGGCTCGAGTTTGGGGACGGATGTAATTTTTGAAACACAAGCCACTGCACTTGGAAAAGCGCTGGCCGTCAGGAATATTGAACTGGTATACGGCGGTGCAAAAGTAGGATTGATGGGTGCTGTAGCAAACGGTGTGCTGATGAACGGCGGAAAAGCAATTGGTGTATTGCCGCATTTTTTAAGCAGTAAAGAAATTGCACACGATGCGCTCACGGAATTGATTTTGGTGGAAACGATGCACGAACGCAAAACAAAAATGAATGAATTGTGCGATGGTATCATTGCGTTGCCGGGTGGTTTTGGAACACTGGAAGAAGTGTTTGAAATGCTGACCTGGGCACAACTGGGATTGCACCAAAAACCGATCGGGATCCTGAATGTAAACGGTTTTTACGATGCATTAAACGAATTGCTTCAAACGATGGTGAAAAAAGGGTTTTTAAAAGAAATCAATTACAGCATGCTTTTGAAAAGTGATTCCATTGATGATTTATTACAGCAAATGGAAAACTATATTGCCCCGTCGGTTCCAAAATGGATCACGAAAGAAGAAGTGTAAGGGATGTTTGATATTAGATGTTGGATTTTAGACTGGATTTGCTAAAAATCTTGTAATAATTTTCAAGGAGTTTGCACAAAGCCTAACATTTAAAAACTAACATCTAATATCTTGCACACAGTCTAATATCCAACATCTAACATCCAATATCCTAATGAGTAATCCCGAATTTACATTGCGTGCCTGGAATATGGACGACCTCGAAAATCTTATAAAATTCGGCGGTAACCCGCAGGTGGCAAAAACAATGATGGACCGTTTTCCGCATCCGTATACGGTTGAAAAAGCAAAAGAATTTATAACCGCGGCGGCAAACGGAAATCCGCTCACCATTTTTGCAATTGATATAAACGGACAAGCGATAGGCTCGATCGGGATCCATCCGCAAACGGATATTCAATGCAAGAATGCAGAGATGGGATACTGGATCGGGGAACCGTATTGGGGAAAAGGAATTGTATCAAAAGCAGTAACACAAATGATTGGTTACAGCTTTAAAACGCTGGACATTACGCGCATTTTTGGAAGGGCATTCGGAAATAATCCCGGATCACAAAGAGTATTGGAGAAAGCTGGATTTGTATTGGAAGCGCGTTTCGATAAAACATTTTTCAAGAACGGAGAATATGTAGATGAATTAGTTTACGCTGTAAGAAGAAAATAAAATGATCGGATTAAAACGCATTCACCACATCGCCGTTATTTGCTCGGATTACCGGCGTTCCAAACAATTTTACACAGAAGTGTTAGGTTTGGAAATTATTGCTGAAACGTATCGCGAAGAACGCAAATCTTATAAGCTGGATCTTGGGCTTAATGGCGAATATGTGCTGGAACTTTTTTCTTTTCCTGATCCGCCAAAAAGAACATCCCGTCCGGAAGCCACCGGGTTAAGGCATTTGGCATTTGCCGTGGAAAATATAAATGCTGCGATTGAAGAATTAACAAAAAAAAATATCACAACAGAGCCTATCCGTACCGATGAATTAACAGGAAAAAAATTCACTTTTTTTTCTGATCCGGATGACCTGCCAATTGAACTCTACGAATTATGAAACAACACATTTCGCACATTGCATTGGTGGTGGATGATTATGATGAAGCGATCCATTTTTATACGCAGCAATTAAATTTTGATCTTACGGAAGATACTGTTTTAACGCCTGAAAAGCGTTGGGTGCTGATCACTCCGAAAGGTTCGGCCTGCTCCTTATTGCTGGCAAAAGCAGCAAATGACGAACAAAAAAGCAGGATCGGAAATCAAACCGGCGGGCGTGTGTTTTTGTTTTTAGATACGGATGATCTCAACCGCGATTATGAAAATATGAAAGCGAAAGGAATTGTTTTTGTGCGCGAACCGGCAGAAGAAACATGGGGCAAAGTAGCGGTATTTAAAGATCTGTATGGAAATATGTGGGACATGATCGAACGGAAAAAATAATTAAATGAACAGAAAAAAGATCCTTGCCATCTCTGGCAGCACACGCATAAATTCCATCAATTCAGCGTATATAAAAGCCCTCAGCGAATTGTATGCTGACCGGTTGGAAATTTTTGTTTACAAAGATTTATCCGGCTTGCCACATTTTAATCCGGATCACGATATTGAACCTGCGCCGGAAGCGGTTGCTGATCTTCGAAAACAGCTAAGAGCTGCGGATGGCGTGTTAATTTGCACGCCGGAATATGCAATGGGCGTTCCGGGTACGTTAAAAAATGCAATCGATTGGACGGTTTCTTCCTGTGAATTTTCACACAAGCCGGTAATGTTGATCACGGCTGCATCGATGGGCGAAAAAGCGCATGAATCCTTGCTGGGAACGCTTAAGATCATAGAGGCAAATGTGGCTGAAACAAATTTGCTGATCCCGTATGCAAAAACAAAGATCAGCACTGATACAAAAATAACAGATGCAGAAACACTCGGAAAAATAAAAGAAATAATGAGAATTTTTATTGAAACGATTGGGAAATGATTACTGATGTGCAGATTTTTAATTCCCCCCAATAAATACACCCAGCTCTGTGATCTCTGCGTCTCTGCGAGAAACTTTACCCGGCTTTGCGAACTTTGCGCCTTTGCGAGAAAATACACCCGGCTCTGCGCAAAACTATCCCCCAAAATCCGTCACGCAATTCCATTCATATCCTTTGTGCGGCTTGATGGAAACACCCACAAATTTATAGATAGGATTCAAAATATTCTTGCGGTGCGCCAGGTCTTTGATGTCTTCATCGATCAGTAAGCTCATCACAATATTAAATGCGTTGTCGTTGCCGTAATCGCAATTTTCTGCCATGGCATTGTTGTAATTCCCGATGATATTTTTGATCCGGTCTTTGTAATTGCCATGCCCGATCTTATTTTCCTTCCCAAATTTTATTGCATGCTCTTTCGCAAAATCATTCAGTGCTTTTGATGGAGCGACCGCGTCCATGGGCTTAGTAGCGGCCAGTGTTTTTATCAGGGATTTTGTATAACCGTCATTCAGCTTCGTGGAATCCATGTAATGCTTCAATTCAATTTCCACAAATGCAGCGGGATCAAGGCGAACAAGGTTCATGTAGAGGATCACTTTTTTTTCTTCAACAGTGAGTGTCGCATCATCCTTCGCCGTATTGGCTTTTGCGAGAATTGCAGGATCCCAGTTTTTTTTATTTTTCTGCGCAAAACTGTTCGCGGAAACGCAAAAGATAAAAAGCAGGAGCAGTGAATAATTGAATTGCGTGCGTTGCATGTTTTTTGGAATTGGAAAGTCTAAGCGCAGCTCCGTCAGAGCCGGAGGCCAATCAATATGGTAATGTTACTTTCTTTGATATTGATGTTGTTTGAATTTTCAAAACCGGTATAATGGATCCTGGAAAGCCCGTATTTATAAGTCACTTCAAAAAATACGGCTTTCGCGGAAGCACGGAAATTTTTTTGCAAGCCCAGTCCGCCCTGGTAAAACGCATTAAAATAAGGCGAGATGATGTGATGCTCAAAACCGACAGATCCTTTTCCGTCGTACGGAGAAGTTTGTGTTGAATCGGAAGAGATCACAGTATATGAATTTAAAATATAACGGAAACCAATGCCGCCGAAAAGATAGAACGTCACCGGCCGGTCAGCTTCCTTGTTCAGCGCCAGCTTAAAGCCGATAGGCATTTGCAGCTCGTTGTAACGGATCTCGTGTGTGTAGGAAAATGTTTTATCATATAAATAGGTGTAACCGGTATCGGCATAATATCCGTTGAATGTCAGGCCCTGGCTCATGTATTCGAGCCCGATCAGTAAATTTGTTTTGTGTCCTAAAATAATTTCTGATTTGTAGGAAACAGCATATCCCGCTTTTGCTTTTGTATTTACTGCAAAATGTGGATCGTTTTTATAAAGCGAGATCACAACGCCGCCGCCGATGCGGTGCTTTACGCGTCCTTTGCGGTACGGCTGATCGTATTGTGCCTGCGCGAAACCGGAAAATAGGATACAAAGCAACAGCAAACCGGCACTCAAGTGAGTGGGGTGTTTTTTGAAGTGTTGCTGTTGTGTGATCATTTATTATTTATTCTTTTTATACTAAACGCTTATTGCTGAAAAACATTTTCCCCGTTCACAAAAGTATACAACACTTTTGCGGTTGGTACTTTATCAATCTCACATTTCATAATATCGGTATCTAAGATAACAAAATCCGCAAATTTTCCCGGCGTGATGCTTCCTTTTTCATTTTCCTCAAAGTTAGCAAAAGCGCCCCAAATGGTCATTCCGCGCAATGTATTTTCACGTGATAAAGCATTTTCCGGCTGAAAGCCGCCTGCGGGGAATCCTTTCAGATCCTTGCGTGCCACTGCTGCGTAAAACGTATACATCGGGTTAATATTTTCTACCGGAAAATCGGTTCCCAAAGCTAACATTCCTGCTGCTTTTAATAAATCATTATAGGCATAAGCGTATTTAATTCGGTCGGGGCCGAGACGGTCTTTCGCCCAGTACATGTCACTGGTAGCGTGTGTAGGTTGTACCGATGGAAAAATATTGCAATCGGAAGGATTGATAGTGTCTCCTTTTAAATCATAACATCCCAATGCATCATTATTACCGGGGAAATTAACCTGGAAATGTTCGACCCGCCATCTCCTGTTTTTTTTATAGTTTTGTTTTGCTGATTCCACATCCGAATTATTTAAACAATAGAAATACAAATATTTTCGATAAAGGCTGGAGATCAGTTTTACAGCCGAGTCACCAATACAATGTGTGTTCATTTGGAATTTAGAATTAATGATCCTGAATGCTGCACTGTCAAAATGTTCCGGTTTGCTTAACAGAAATCCTTGCTGATCGGGCTTGTCGGAATACGGCTGCAACAAGCATGCACCGCGTGATCCCAATGCACCGTCTGCATAAAATTTAAAGGAACGCACGTCCAGCCGTTCTGTTTTATAAATGCCGTGTTGCAGGTAATAATCCATGTTTTCCTTATTATCAGTAAGCATGGCATAAATGCGCATTTTTAATTCATTGCTTTTTTGCAGCGCGTCCATCGCATCAATGATCTTTTTTTCCAATCCCGCATCATCAACAGTGGTAAGCCCAACTGCGAAACAATTTTTTTGTGCGGCCAGTAATGCAATTTTGATTTCTTGGGGAGTAGGTGCCGGAATTGTTTTTTTTACAAGGTCAACAGCATTGTCAACCAGGATCCCGCTGGGTGTTGGGATCGGGTAGCCGCTGTGTTTTAATTCTTTTTTTGCATCATCATTCACCCATTCAAATTCACCGCCTTGTGCTTCCGTCAACATGTCGATTTCAATCACGCCGCCTTTTATTTTTGTTTCGGAATTGATCCTGGCCCTTCTTAATGCTTCTGCATTGGCAAGTACAGCGTGACCATCCACACGTTCTAAAAAAATTGGTGTGCTTGGAAATAATTTATCCAATGCATAACGATCCGGAAATTCTTTTACAGCCCAGTCGTTCTGATCCCAGCCGCGGCCAATGATCCAGGCGCTTTTATTTATTTTTGAATACACTTTTACTTTCTCAATTACTTCCTCAAATGATCTGGTGCCGGTAAGGTCCAGTTCCTGCAAGCCCTGGCCGTAGCCGTAAAAATGACAATGCGAATCAATAAAGCCCGGATATACCGCTTTGCCTTTTGCATCAATGATCTGTTTCGCATCATAGCGGTTTAAGATCTCGTCGTTGGTGCCAACTGCAACAAAATTTCCATTTTTTACGGCAAAGCTTTGTGCATTTGAAAAAGAAGAATCAACGGTATACACAACCGCATTATGCACGATGAGGTCTACCTGCACTTTGTGCGAACAGGAACACAAAAATGTAAAAACAAAAAACATGTAAATGTGATTGCGAAGCTTTAGCATTTTAATTTTATTTGCTATTTCTTAGTATCCTTAGTGGTAAAATTTATTTGCGGATGGTCGTCGTTGCATTTGCCTGAACAGCGGGCATGATCACAATATCATTAATGTTTACATGCGCCGGTCGTGAAGCCACCCAGTAGATCGTTTCCGCAATATCTTCCGCTTTTAAGGGCTGCAATCCTTTGTATACATTTTGTGCGCGCTCATCATCGCCTTTAAAGCGTACGATTGAAAATTCCGTTTCCACCATGCCGGGATTTACCGCCGTAACTTTGATATTGTGTGGAAGCAGATCAATGCGCATGGCTTTGCTCAATGCATCCACAGCGTGTTTGGTGGCGCAGTATACATTTCCGTTGGCATACACTTCTTTTCCGGCAATGGAGCCAATGTTCACAATGTGCCCGTGCCCGTTCGCGATCATGATCGGGGCAAGGGTGCGCGTCATGTAGAGCAAGCCTTTTACGTTGGTATCGATCATGCGTTCCCAATCATCCACCACACCTTCCTGTATGGAATTTAATCCGACAGCCAATCCGGCATTGTTCACCAATACATTAATGTTGCGCCATTCGGCCGGAATGGAAGCAATTGCTTTTTCCACTTCCGCTAAGCTGCGCACATCAAAATGTAAGCTCAATACATCAATTTTATAGGTGGATTTTAACTGCGCCGAAAATTCTTCCAGGCGTTCTTTTCTCCTTCCGGTGATGATGATGTTATACCCGTTTTTTGCAAACAGCTCAGCCGTTGCCTGTCCTATTCCTGCTGTTGCTCCTGTAATAAATGCGATCATGAGGTTGTTTTTATATGGAACACGGATGACACTGATTAAACGGATATTCGCAGATTTTTTTATCCGTTTTTTATCCGCCTGATCTGCGTCATCAGTGTTCTATTGTGTTTTTATATTAAGCTTACTATTCTTCTGGCTATAGCCGAAATAGATCAGCAAGCCCACCAGCAGCCACACACCGAAACCAACCCAGTTGGAGATCCCTAGTTCCGCCATCATATACAGGCAGCTTACAAGTCCCAGCATTGGGATCAGCGACAGATTTTCTTTGAACGCCCAAACGATCAGTCCCAGTGAAATAAAAATAAAGATCCACATCGGGATTTTGTGTTTAAATAAACTAAAGCCGGAGTCGTATTTCAAATTTTCCGGTAAAGGAAGCGTTTGGATCAGCGCTTCGTATTTTGTTTCATCAAAGCTGCTCATGTACGCTTCCAGGTCGTTATTGTTTGCCTGCAGCGCTGCACTGTCGTGTGCAACCACATATTGTTTTACAGTACTGATCTGCTCCGGTTTTAACGACGTAACAATGCTACCGGCATCGTTCAGTTTTTTCTCGTTGGTCAAAAAATCCATTGTCGCCTGTTTGTTGTAAGTGAATGAAAGTACAACAGCAGCAATCAGCAGCACCGGCATAATGTATTTTGAATTGATGTATGGTGTCTTGAATTTTCCTCTTGGAATATTCGGTTTGTTTTGCAGCACCAGCACACCGGCGCATACCAATACAAACGCAAATAACGTTCCGATACTACACAGATCGGTAACGGTGGTGAGGTTCAAAAATAAAGCAGGAACGGCCACTACAAAACCAACCACAATGGTAGCGAAGGAAGGTGTTTTGTATTTCGGATGGATCTTTGAGAATTTTTTTGGCAACAAACCATCGCGGCTCATGCTCATCCAAATACGCGGTTGCCCCATCTGGAACACCAGTAGCACGCTTGCCATGGCAATCACTGCGCTTACCGCGATGATGCCCGACATCCATTTTAAATTTAATTTATTGAATACAAATGCCAGCGGATCGCCCACATTCAAATCGCTGTAATGCACCATACCGGTGAGTACCAGCGCAATGATCACGTATAGGACCGTACAGATAATAATAGCCCACATCATGCCGCGTGGAAGATCGCGCTGCGGATCCTTGCATTCTTCCGCGGTAGTGGAAATAGCATCAAAACCAATGTAGGCAAAGAATACGGCGGAAACGCCTTTTAAAATTCCGGAAATACCGTTGGGTGCAAAGGGGTGCCAGTTGCTGGTATCTACATAAAAAATACCAACGGCAATTACTAAAAGAATAATGCACAATTTGATCACCACCATTAAATTGCTGGCATTGCGTGATTCTTTCATACCGCGGTACACCAGCCAGGTGATCAATACAATGATCATCAATGCAGGAAGATCGGCAATGATGTGCAGCGGACCGAGCGTTGGTGAAGTGGTCCAGGCCGTGTAAGCAGCTTGTGTTGCAGCATCCAGGTTAGCAAATGTTTTTCCGCTGAGCATGGATGCCGTTGCAGCGTGAAATCCTTTTGAAGCCGTTAAATAATCCATCTGGATCCATTGCGGCAAGTGGATTCCGCCGCTATCGAGCAGGCCGGTAAAATAATCGCTCCAGGAAATAGCAACCGTAATGTTCCCGATCGCATACTCCATGATCAGCGCCCAGCCAATGATCCAGGCGATAAGCTCCCCGAATGCAACATAGGAATAAGTATAAGCGCTTCCGGAAACGGGCACCATCGAAGCAAATTCTGCGTAAGCGAAAGCAGCAAAACTACAGGCAACAGCTGTAAAAAGAAAAAGAAAAATTACCGCCGGGCCGCCGTCGTAGCTGGCTTTTCCGATGGTACTGAAAATTCCGGCACCGATAATGGCGGCAATCCCGAATGCGGTAAGATCGCGCGCTGTTAAATGTTTTCCAAGCGCTCCGTGCGCACCTTCTGCTCCGTCTTTTTCTACTTGTTTTAAAATATCGACAACTGATTTTTTACGAAACAGATCATTAAATTTCATAGGATAGTATTTTGTATGTAGGCAAATTTATAAAATTTATTGGGGAAATACTTTTTTCAAAAAAGGAACGTAATTGAGCAATTTACCTTTATCGAGGATGAATAAAAACGCGATCACTAAAAAAGGCAGCGCAATGGTTTTGTAACGCGCAGCAGCACCTAATACCGGTGTGGTTTCGCCAATGATCAGGAACTGGATGATCACGAACGACAGGCAAAACAAAACATATTCCCATTTGATCTTTTTGAACGGCCTGATAAAAGAAAAACAGATGATCATGACCATGATGATCACAAAAGTTTCCAGCGCTGCAAGCAGCATGGTAGGCGATCGGGATTCGCTCAGGTAAGGTCGGAAAGTGGTATTGAGGAGCGCCCGCGGTGCGTTTTTTAAGAACGATGTAATAGTCGGTTGCAGCGTATCAATTTTGATAATGCTGCCCGCTACCGGAATGGGATTGTGATTGGCATCCGTTAAATTGCCGTACGCTAATTGATTGAATTCAAATTGTTTCTGCGAAAGTGTTACGAGCGGATTTTGAATGGGAGTAAACGAATCAATGTTGAGGCCAATGGCAACAATAATGATCATTACCGCCGCAAATTTTAATCCCGTGTTTTTGGTGCTTGTTTTATTGATCCAGAACAGGAACACAATTCCCGGAAAAATGGCCAGCCACACGTAAAATTTTGAAAATGCCAGCAACAGCGCCATCGCAATGCAAATCACGATGGATTTTATACTGAACAAACGGTTGGAATAATAAATAAGCAGGCCCAGTGCAAAAAATATCAATCCTTCTTTTAACACGCCGGAACCCCAGAAAAGCACAGACGGCAATAGGAACACGGCAAAAAGCAATTCCCTTTTTTTATCAGGCAGCTGCGTTACAAATGTTTTGTAGATGGCAGTAAGCCCCGTTAATGAAAGGAAGCAGATCACCACCGTGTGTACATTGTAATAACCGAAAGAGAACAGGCGTACCAGTGCGTTAAACCGGATAATGGTATGACTGTCGTTGTAAATGCTGCTGTCCACTTTCCGCGCCCAGTAATGCATTTCGGAATAATAACGATCGAATGCAGGCGTGTTGTTCCCGATCCCGGTCAGCATTTTTAAATAATCTGCCGGGTTGGTTTTTAGCGCATTAAAAAGCACCTGGCTGTCATCAAAATATTTATAAATATCGGCAGTGCTGCGGTCCGTGTAATAAAACGTATAGATCGCCCAGAGCGCGAGCCCGGCCATGATCTTTAAAATAAAAATCGCGGAAAGTACTTTTTTCGAAATACCGTCCACTTCGAAAAATTTCATTTTGTGGATGATAAAAATGAAAAAAAAGGTGTACGTTATAGTGAGTAGAATTTCCAATGTGCTGCGTATTTATGGAACGCGGATAAGGCGGATTTGAACTGATTTTCGCAGATTTTTTCCTGCGAACGCTATTAACGTTCCAATATTCTTCAAATATAACAGTTTTATCCCTGCCCGGATCGTTCAGGCGGGCGTTTTTATCAGCCTTATCCGCGTCATCGGCGTTCCATTCGCGTTCCATTTAATTGTTGAAAACTCAAAATAAAAAAAAAGGCGCAATCGGGCTGTTTTACGTAAATTTGACACTCAATTTTAAGGAAAATATTCGCAGAAACGCGATTTTGGTAATTCAGAAATTCAACAAATCAAAAATTCTATAAATTATACGTATGTCGACCACCACAGAGCAATTAACAACCGTTGAAACCGCAACACAATTAGGTTTATTACCCGAGGAGTTTGAAAAGATCAAAGAAGTATTAGGGCGCACACCCAATTTTGTGGAATTGAGCATCTATTCCGTAATGTGGAGCGAACACTGCTCGTATAAAAACTCGATTACCTGGCTGAAAACCTTACCGAAAGAAGGCCCGCACATGCTGGCAAAAGCAGGCGAGGAAAATGCAGGTTTGGTGGATATCGGCGATAATTTAGGCTGCGCTTTCAAGATCGAATCGCATAATCACCCTTCTGCATTGGAACCGTACCAAGGCGCGGCAACAGGTGTGGGCGGCATTAACCGCGATATTTTTACCATGGGTGCACGTCCCATCGCACAATTAAATTCATTGCGCTTCGGCGATATCAAACTCGATAAAACAAAATGGCTGCTCAAAGGAGTGGTAAAAGGCATTGGCGATTACGGCAATGCGTTCGGAATCCCAACTGTGGGCGGCGAAGTATTCTTTGATGAGTGTTACAACGTTAATCCATTGGTAAATGCCATGAGCGCGGGGATTGTAAAAGCGGGAGAAACCGTTTCTGCCACTTCCTACGGCGTTGGAAACCCAGTTTACATTGTTGGGTCTGCTACCGGAAAAGACGGAATCCACGGTGCTGCATTTGCATCGAAAGACATTACCGAAGATTCGGCGAAAGACTTGCCTGCAGTGCAGGTGGGCGATCCGTTCCAGGAAAAATTATTGCTGGAAGCTTCGCTGGAAGTGATCAAAACCGGCGCTGTAATTGGAATGCAGGATATGGGTGCAGCGGGAATTACCTGCTCTACTTCCGAAATGAGCGCAAAAGGCGAACATGGAATGAACATCTGGCTGGACAAAGTGCCAACCCGCCAGGACAATATGCTGCCATGGGAAATTTTACTTTCCGAATCACAGGAACGCATGCTGATCGTGGTGAAAAAAGGACGTGAAAAAGAGGTGGAAAAAGTCTTTGAAAAATGGGATCTTAATTGCGAGATCATCGGGGAAGTAACCGATAACAAACGTTTGAAATATTTTGTAAAGGGAGAACTGGTTGCGGATGTGCCTGCGGAGTCGCTGGTGCTGGGCGGCGGTGCCCCGATCTACAAACGCGAATACAAAGAGCCTGCTTATTTTGCAGAAAATAAAAAATTCAATATTGATGATGTAACAGAGCCAAAAGATTTGAAAGCAGTTGCTGATTTTCTGATCTCGCATCCGAACATTGCTTCCAAACAATGGGTGTACAATCAGTACGATTCTATGGTAGGAACAGTGAATATGAGCACCAATGCGCCATCCGATGCCGCTATCGTGAACATCAAGGGAACAAACAAAGCCATCGCTTTAAAAGTGGATTGTAACTCGCGTTACGTAAATGCCGATCCGGAAACGGGCTGTGCCATTGCGGTTTCGGAAGCAGCACGTAACATTGTGTGCAGCGGCGGCGAGCCAAGCGCTATTACCAATTGTTTAAATTTCGGGAATCCTTACAATCCCGAAGTATACTGGCAGTTTGTGGGTTCCATCAAAGGAATGTCAAAAGCGTGTATCCGTTTTTCTACGCCTGTAACCGGCGGTAATGTTAGTTTTTACAATCAATCTTCCTACGAAGGTCCTGTATTTCCAACGCCAACAATTGGGATGCTCGGAATTTTAAAAGATAAAAATAACCGCATGACGCTGAATTTTAAAAATGAAGGCGATTCCATTTACATGATCGGTTCTGCAAAAAATGACATTGCTTCTTCGGAATATTTATACTCGTATCACAAAGTGAAAAATTCTCCGGCGCCGATGTTCGACCTGGATGAAGAATTTTATGTGCAACAAGCCGTAAAAGAGCTGATCACTTCAAAGATCATTCAGTCGGCACACGATTGCGCTGATGGCGGATTATTTATTACGCTGCTGGAAAGCTCCATGACCAATGGTTTGGGTTTCGACATCAGCTGCGATGAAAATGTGCGTAAAGATGCATTCCTGTTTGGCGAATCACAAAGCCGCGTGATTGTTTCCGTTAAAAAAGCGGATGAAGATAAATTCATCGACATCATGATGGAAAGCAATGCCGAGTTTGCTTACCTGGGCGACGTGACCGGAAACGAAATGGTGATCGATGAAGAATCATTCGGAACGATTGCAGATGCAAAAGCGAAATTTGACAATGCATTGGGCGATCTGTTGAAATAAAAAATAAATGAAATTCGAATATCTAAATTTTAAATTCTAAAAATTCCAACATCTAATATCCAACTTATCCAATATCATTTTTCTTACATGAAAAAAGCAGCGATCATCAGTTCATTCCTTTTGTTTGCTGCTTTTTCATTTGCACAAAACAGTGCAACGGAATATTATCAAAGTGCGATCATCAATGATTCGCAAAAAGATTACACAGCTGCGTTGCAGGACCTGGATAATGCCATCAACCAGCGTCCGGATTTCGACAGCGCCTATTGCCTGCAGGGTTTTATCAGCTACAAACAAGGCGAATACAAACTCGCTATAAAACAATTTGATAAAGCCATTAAGATCAATCCCAATTATACGGATGCGTTCAATGGAAGAGGCATTGTAAAGGCGCAGCTGAAAGATTATATTTCCGCTATCAAAGATTTTAATAAAATGATCGCGCTGGCTCCGTTCAACACCAAAGCGTATTACAACAGGGCGCAGGCAAAAGCGCACCTCGATGATTTTGCAGGTGCGATCACCGACCTGGACAAAGCCATTGAGCTGGACAAGCGCTATATCAATGCATATTACAGCCGCGCTTACTGGAAAGACATGTCGGGTGATTACAACGGTGCACTTACTGATTATAAAAAAGTAATTGAGCTGGACCCCTCTTACCGAGAGGCATACATTGGCATGGCTACCGCGATGTACCAGCACAATGATAAAACAGGCGCCTGTGAAACGCTCAACATTGCATCCGAAAAAGGAAGCGTAATGGCGGAAGAATTAATTGAAAAATTGTGCAAGTGAAATCAATGACCCGATACTGCAGCATGTTATTATTTTTCATTGTAAACACAATGAGTGCGCAGGATATTGAATACACGCTGCACGTTACTGATGTAAGCTGCAACGGTATTATAGCCGGTACTGCCAGTGTTATTGTAAATAATACACATCCGCCGTATGTGTATCTCTGGAATACCGGAAGCACGGATCATGAAATTACAGATCTTGTTCCCGGCGATTATTCTGTTACGGTGACAGATGTTGCCGGAAACGATACGCTGATAACGGTACGGATCAATGAAGCGCTTTGCCATGTAAGCCCAGAGCAGGTATTTACACCCAATGGAGATGCACACAACGACAGCTGGGCGATCGTTAATATTGAATATTTTCCGGATAATTTAATTTTGGTATACAACCGCTGGGGACAAAAAGTGTACGAGCACCGCGGTGCGTATGAACCCTGGGATGGCAAGGATTTACTGGGAGTTCCGGTACCCGATAATTCGTATTTCTATATTATTTATGAAGATAACAAAAAGGAAAATACCATTGTAAAAGGGTGCGTTTCCATCATCAGATAAATGGAAAAACAATTAGCCACATTCATTATTCTTTTTATTTCGTTGAGCAATTTTGCGCAGCAGAATACACAGTACACACAATTTATGCTCAATGAATATGGACTGAATCCGGCTGTGGCAGGCAGTTCTAAAGGATGGATGTTTATGATAGGCCGCCGTGTGCAATGGCAGGGATTTGAAACCGCACCCGAAACTAATTTTGCAAGCATTACCAAAGCGTTTGGAAAAAAAGGCTACAAGCGCTACTGGCATGGTGTGGGAGCTTACTTCGAGCAGGATAAGTCCGGACTTTTTACAAGTAAAGCGGCGTATGCATCGTATGCGATCCATTTTAAATTATCACCAAAATATTATCTGAGCTTTGGGATTGCTGCGGGTGTAAAATCGGTTGCTATTTCCAACGGTTTGTTTGATGCAAACGATGCAGCCTTGATGAACCGCACTCCCAATGTGGTGATCCCTGATTTTATTCCGGGTGTTTATTTGTATTCAAAAAAACTGGTGGCAGGCGTTGCCGTACGGAATGTTTTTAAAAATACATTAACGCAGGGAAATAAAGAGATCGGCACCGGTAGTAAATTATATCCGAATGCGTACATCACCCTGGGGCGGAAATTTGTTTCAGCCGGGTATGATTTTATTATTGTGCCCGCTGTGCAGGTGCAAACCACGTTCATCGGCATCCCGGTAACAAGCTTTAACTGCATGGTGTATTATCGTAAAAGAGTGGGATTGGGTGTTTCCTATCGTATGCACGATGCTGTATCCGCGATGCTGCAGGTGAGGATCTTTTCCAACCTGGTGGTTGGCTTTGCGTATGATTACACCATTTCAAAATTCCGTTCGGCGCATGCAAATTCAACCGAATTTATGATGGGATTTTCGCCGGTAATGAGTACCGAAAACTATGATCGTCCGGCCGGTGCAGCCAATTGTCCTACATTTGAACTATAAGAACGTGAAAGAATTTTTATTAAAACTCTGGAGATTTACATGGAAAGCTACGATGTGGTTTTTTATCATCAGCATCGCTTCCGTTATTTTATTCCGTTGGGTGCCGGTGCCGGTTACACCGTTGATGCTGATCCGTTGCGTGGAGCAAAAAGTGGATGGCAAGGATCTGAAGCTGAAAAAAAATTGGGTATCGTTCGAAAAAATTTCTCCGAATTTACAGCTCGCAGTCGTGTGTTCCGAAGATCAGAATTTTATCAAACACAGTGGCTTTGATTTTCAGGCCATCGATAAAGCAATGGAGTATAATGAGAATCATAAGAAACAGCGCGGCGCCAGTACCATCAGTCAGCAAACCGCAAAAAATGTTTTTTTATGGCCCGGTCATAGCTGGATCAGGAAAGGTTTTGAAGTGTATTTTACTTTTTTGATCGAAACATTCTGGAGCAAACAACGCATCATGGAAGTATACCTTAACGTGATCGAAATGGGCGATGGCGTATATGGCGCACAAGCTGCATCCACCGCATTTTTCAAAAAAGATGCGATCAATTTAAGTCGCGCAGAAGCAGCCACCATTGCCGCTGTATTACCCAATCCGCGCAAGTTTAATGCAGGTGCTCCCAGCGGATATGTTTCCGGTAGAAAGATCTGGATCATGAACCAGATGAGCCTTTGGGGCGGTGTGCTTAATTACGAGGAAAAGGAAGAGAAGAAAAAAAAATAATGTGCAGATGTGCGGATTACTGATGTGCAGATTCTTCTGATCAAATAAAAAATCATCCCTGATTTTTAATCCAAACTTGATATCACAATTTGTGATCTCAAGATTTAAACTCCCTTTCTTTATTGATCTGCACAGGAATAAACCGTTTTTTTTTCTTGTTATTTATATTGTAAAATCAATTCGCATTTTTATAATATACCCCCATCTTGATATCACAAATTGTGATATCAAGATTAAAAAACCTTTCTTTATTGGTCTTTGCAGGGATAAAATCATTGCTTTTTCTTATCATATCAATTTTTATTTTATAATATAAAAACCATCTTGATATCACAATTTGTGATATCAAGATTAAAATAGCTCTTAAAATCCTTTACTGGCAATCATTGTCGATTTTTTTTAATATTATTTTTTATAAAAAATGTGTATTGATTTTCTTTACTTCTATAGGCTTTTTAAATAAATAGTTTAGGTTTGCAATCCAAAACAAACTTGATATCACAATTTGTGATATCAAGTTATCAAAATAATAAAAACAAATGGCTAAGAGAGAAACGAGATTAGTGATTCCTGATGAGGCAGTAATGAATAAGATTTATTTTATCAGAGGACAAAAAGTAATGCTGGATAATGATCTTGCGGAGCTCTACAAAGTAGAAACAAGAATAATGAACCAGGCTGTGAACAGGAATTTGGATAGATTTCCACCTGATTTTATGTTCCAGCTAAGTGAAAAAGAATGGCAAAACTTGATATCACAAAATGTGATGTCAAGTTGGGGAGGAAGAAGAACCCTTCCAAATGTATTTACAGAACATGGTGTACTGATGTTATCAAGTGTGTTGAACAGCAAAAAAGCAATCCAGGTAAACATTCTTATTATGCGTGTATTTACAAAGGTCCGAAAGATGCTGACAGAAAATACAGAATTACGTTTGGCAATAGAACAGCTGGAAAAGAAAACAAACAACAATACAAAAAATATTGAGGTTGTATTTCAGTACCTGGACGAATTAAGTGAAAAAAAAGAGCCTAAGGAAAGTAAGGAAAAAGGAAATAAAGAACTTGAAGCGCGGGAATGGATCGGATTTAAAATTCCTAAAAAGAAAAAGATAAACCGGAAAAAAATAAGCCCGAAAAAGGTTAGCCGCACAAGAAAATAATCAATACAAAACCCTGCATCTCGGCAGCAAAATTTTCAAAATAGCAATATCATATTCCTGGAATGTATTTCCACGCAAATCCAGCACTTCCAGGTTTTGCAGCTTGGATACAAAATCCGAAATAGCCGTTAGGTGATTGCTTTTTACGGAAAGATATTTCAAATTTTTTAAGCTGTAAATACTTTTTGGCAATTCGTTCAGGTTGTTGTTATCCAGGATCAGTGTTTCCAGCGTGGTCATTTTACCAATTGCTTTCGGCATTTTTTTTAAGCCGCACATGGCAATCGTTAAGCTTTTTAAATGTTTTAATTCCGGGAAAGAAGCCGGTAGTGTATCCAACTTCGAATTAAAGATCAGCAGCTCATTTAAATTCCCTAAATACCCGAATGAATTAGGCAGGTCAAGCGTATCCGCCTGGTTGTTCTGAATTTCGATCCTTCTTAATTTTCCCAAATAAGCGATCTCGAACGGTAATGAATCCAACTTTGTATTGATGAGCTGCAGCTCTGTAAGCTGTTCCAGCGAACCAAAACCTTTTGGTAACGCGGTAATATTATTTGCTTTACAGGAAAAATAAACCAGGTTTTTCAGATCTGTAAATCCCGGGGGCAATTCCGTAAGCGAGTTCCCGGTAAGCTGTAAACATTGCAGCTCCGTTAATTTATTCAGCTTCGAAACTAATTTCGGATCTATCGGCGCATACTCCAGCTTTAATTTGTATACGATCTTTGCTTCTTTCAGCGCCGACTTCATATCCGTATACGTTACCCCGGGAGGTCCGTATTTATCAAACGGTTCCAGCTCTTCCTGGGCGGGAAGTAAAAATGAATTAATAAATAAAAGCAGCAGGAGCAGGAGTTTTTTTTGCATACACGTAACTAAAAATGAAATTCTAATTTACAATTAATTTATAATTTTTTACTGTTTCGTTCATTTTTATACTCAACAAATACATTCCTTTGGCAAGATTCAATTCGCTTTTATTGATCGTAAGTGTATGCGTTCCGCTCGACTGATTTTGCTTTTCAAGCAAGGTCAGTTGTTTTCCCAGCACATCCGACAAAGTAATCCCGATCATCGCAGGAGCGGCAAGCTGGTATTCAACTTTTGCGTTTTCACTGAAAGGATTCGGATATACCGCCACATTTATACCATTGTTTGTTTCATTTATTCCTGTTGGCATTAACACCAATTGTCCGTTGCTGTTCGTCGTAGCGCTCGATAATCCCGCGCCATCATACGATTGTACGCTAAAATAATACAATTGGTTATTTGTCAGCGTTAATCCCGTTTTTGTCACGGAAGTGCTCATGCCGTTATCTGTCCAACCTACTATATCAACTGCACCGGGCATTGTTCCGATCGCATACATGTATTTTGCAATTGCCGAATTGGTATCTGTACACATGCTCCAGTTAGCCGATAATTGCGTCAGCGAATAGCTTGTATCAATATCCGGTGCAACACCGTCATTTACCATTGGCGCCGAAGGATCCGTCCAATCAATGTTTACATTTTGCGATGCCACAGCCGATAAATTTCCTGCAACATCTTTTGTGATCGAATTAATTTTGCAGGAGGAAGTGGAAGGATTTGGATTTTGATAACGCACATCATTTGTACCTGCAGCACCCACAGTCACAGTCACCGTCACCGTCACAGCAGGTAAACGGGAGCGGTATACTTTCAGGTCATTCACCATGTAATTGCAATTGCCGCTGCGGAAAGAGATGGCATTACCGTTCGCAAGCGGTACAGGATCCGTCCAGCTTCCCACAAAAATATCATCCTGGTATACATCCATTTTTCCCGTAATGCGATCGTAAATAACTTTGTAATCGTACCACTGGCCAGCGTTTACCGTCATCGGTACCGAGTTTTCCAATGTAAATACATTTGCCGTAACCTTGTAAAATTCACACACACTCTGATCCACCCTGAACCACACAAAATACGAATTTCCCCTGTTGGTTTGCGTGGCATAGTCGCAGAAAAAATGAAAACCTGCACGCCTGTTTGTCCCCGTCCCGTCTATCTTTCCCTGGAAACTATACAAATACTGATTCGATAAATTCTGCGTCAGCGATGCATACAAATTGGTATTACTATTTGTTTCATCCGTTTGATCGAGGTAGCCACCGCTAATACTCCAGTTGCCTGATCCGTTGGTCCATTCAGGATTAATGGCCGTATCAAAATTATCATTAAAAAAACCATTGCCATTGTTCGCGCGCCATTCCGTTCCGTTATAATCCTGCACCATGTAATAGCTTTTTGCAATGCCCGAACCGCCAGTATTATCAGCATCTGTAAAGCTGGTGCTAAAATTTGCGGTTTCCCATGGCGCTGGAGCACTTACCAAAGTTGTCGGTGCCACATTGTCCACGCTGCAATTCCAGATCGCCTGCCAGCCTGCCGCTTCCGTGGCATTGTCGGATTTAAAACGGATCGTCAGCGCACCGCCGGAAGAAGTGATCGTACCCGGACTTACACTTCCGCTGTACACACCGATCAGCGGAGCGGCAGTGTTTGCGCCATTATAGATCCACAACGTATCGTAATTGAGTTCCGTTGCAAACGATGTAAAATTAAGTGTTACACCCGTTGCGCCGCTTGGCGCGATGGTGTAGGTGAAATTTTCATTGTCGTAATAATTGCGGTTCGGGCCGCCCATGTCGTAGATCGTATCCGTACACGGAACAACTGCACAATTGGTAAATTTATTCTGGATCAGGTTCCAGAAATCATTGTAGCCGTCGTCGTAACCCAGCGCCCAAATCCCAATCCCACCGATTCCGTATTGATTTACCACATCAAAACGTTTGCTCATGCTTGCTGCATCATCCACAAATGCCTGCCAGTTTACGCCGCTACGCACCGACGGGAACCAGCTCGAAAAACTATTGGTTTCCCATTGCCTGCTGCTGTAATAGCCGCTGGTATTGGCGCGGAAGGTATTGTAAATAACCGTATTGCTTCCGCCACCGGTGGTGGTGCTCGGCGCAGTTGCGGCTGAAGTAGCCCATTCACGGCCGTAATAAGGCAAGCCCAATAATAATTTTGATTTGGAAGCGCCTTTGTTCAAATAGTACGTAATTGATTTTGTAAGCGTGTAATTATACGAGGTCTGGAAATTATACAAAGGATCTTCCGGGCCTGCAGTACCGCTTCCACTATAATAATAATCGTACCCCATGATGATAAATAAATCAACGTACGGATTCAATGCCGTCATGTTAAATACATTTCCCCAATCCACGGAATACAGCGCAATGCTCACTTCCGAGCCAGGGATCGCCGTGTGCATCTGGTTGCATAAATTGATCATGAACGTTGTAAATCCTGCTGCGTTGGACGAGCTCATGCCTTCAAAATCAATGTTCACACCGTGCGCATTGCGTGCCTGCAAAAGATTGATCAGATTTGTAATTAATGTTTGTTGTGCAGTACTGCTTGCAAAAAATGCAGTGTGGCCGCTGAATAATGTTGCACATAAGGTAACATTCACACCTGCGGCCTGCGCATCCGTCACTACTGTAGCGGTCGACCAGCCATGCGTGCTCGTGGCATTTCCGTCGGCGGAATTAACATCGTATGAAAAATAACACAGATCTGTCAATCCGTTCCAATCATAATTACTTTGCAAACCATTGCTCCAGTATGGATGCCAGCCGTATACGCGTTTGTTCAAAGCACACGAACGCACGCTTCCGTGTGTGATCGATTTTGGTTGGCCGGTTTCCGCAAAACGTACACTGTCCCATTGTTCATCCGTTGTTAAATCATAATCTATATATTTTTCTGCTTCTTCCTGGTGAATAGATTTGTGAACAGTATCGTTTTCCTGTTGTAGCAAATAATAGTCAAGCCCATGAAATCCCAGTCCACCACCACGAATAACTTTTCTATGGAGAGTGGCGGGAATCGTGTCATCCTGCGGAATGTATTCTCTAGGATCACCACCAATTTCACTTGAATCAATATAAAAAGCTTGTATAGAAACAATGCTATCCCTCTGCGCAAATACACTTTGTGTGATGAAGGCGATAAAAAATAATATAAACTGTTTTTTCATTTTTTATAAATATGTTTTAATTGAAATATCAATTATTAATTGACAGTATATTGTATGATTGACTTTCTTCACAATAATTATAACTAAATACAGATTCGCTATTCGTAAAATTCGCTATTCGCTGACTACTATCTTCAGCGTTCTCATTTCCTTTTCCGTTCTCATCCGCACAAAATAAACACCCGCCGCTAAATTCAAACTCTGTGCATTGATCGTCAATTCGTGTTTTCCAGCCGGTTGATTGGCATTACACAATACCATTTCTTTTCCGAATACATCCACCAGTTTTATTTCAACGGTTGTTGTTGCATCTAAATAATAAATCAGTGTCGCATTGTTCGTCACCGGATTTGGATAGATCGCCAGTTGCGTATTATTTTCCAGTTCGTTTATACCGGTTGCCAGTTGCACTGTTTGACCATTGCTCGTAAATACACTTGATTGTAATCCCGCTCCGTCTTCCGATTTAATACTGTAATAATACGTTTGTCCGTCAACCAGCGTTAAACCCGTTGCGGTTGCTGTATCATGGAACCAGTTATCCGTCCAGCCCAGTACATCGGTCGCGCCGGATGTGGTACCGATCGCATAATAATAGCGCGAGATCGCGGAATTGGTATCCACCGATTCGTTCCAGTTGGCGGATAATGTAGTGGTAGAATTCGTATAAACAAGATCGGTATCCAAACCGTCGTTGATACTGTAAACGGCATCCGGTGGCGTCCAGTCGATGTTAATATCCTGGTAAAAAATAGCGGATAAATTTCCTGCCGAATCCGCACAAATGGATTTTATTTTTGCAGCAGCAGTGATTGGATTGGGATTTTGATAACGGATATCATTTGTTGCAGCAGGCCCAACCGTAATTGCTGCGGTTGATGGTAATCGTGAGCGGTACACTTTTAATTCATTGATCGCAAAATTAGCATTACCGCTGCGGAACGAGATCGCATTTCCGGTTGCGTACGGCGATGAATCCGTCCAGCTGGTAATAAATGCATTGTCCCTGTAAATGCTGATCTTACCCGTGATCCGGTCGTAGATCACTTTGTAATCGTACCATTGTCCGGGCACGGTGGTAAACGGAATGTTTACTACCGGCGACCCGAAATTATCGCTCACCACTTTGTAGATCTGCAACAATTGATCATCCACCCTGAACCATACAAAATAAGAATTTCCCCTGTTGGTAAGCGCCGCATTATCACAGAAAAAATGAAAGCCAGCGCGGCGTTGTGTACCGCTGCCATCGATCTTTCCATAAAAATTATACAAATACCTGTTTGATAATGTTTGATTCAATGATGCATAAATATTGGTATTTCCGGCTGCAGTTGAACTTTCATCACTTTGATATAACGCGCCGGTATTGATGCTCCATGTGCCCGCAGCACTTGTCCAGTCGGGATGAATGGCCACATCAAAATTATCTGCAAAAAATCCGTTGTTCGCATTCGCGCGCCATTCCGTTCCGTTGTAATCGATCACCTGGTAATAACTTTTTTCTAAACCGCTGCCGCCTGTATTGTCGGCATCATTAAAAGTAGCTGTAAAATTGGCTGTTTCCCAGGTAGCGGGTGTGTTTACAATTGTTGTAGGTGCAATGCTGTCAACCGATGTAGCTACAGCTATATTGCTCGTCCAGCTGGCAACCCAGCCCGGAGCGGTAGTCGCGCAATCGGAGCGGAACTCAATCAGCAGGGAGCCGCTGCTGGAAGTAATCGCGCCGGGACTTGTGGTTCCGTCGTATTGCCCGATCAGCGGCGCAGAAGTAGTGGCGCCGTCATAAATGAATAAATAATCCCAGCCTGCTTCGGTGTTAAAGGCTGTAAAATCAAGTGTAACGGAAGTAGCGCCCGGAGGCTGGATCAATGTAAGTGTGCGCTGATCATCGGTGTAATTGGCTACGCTTCCGCCATTATCAGTAAACGTTCCGCTTGCAGTAGTAACCGTATTGATAACCGGCGCATTGTTGATCAGTAAATAATATTTTGCCCAGTTCCAGTATGGTCCCGGATCGTTGTGTGTTTGGTTCGGGAACATCTGGTGTCCTTTGATCTTGGTACAGCTTCCCAGTCCGCATTCTGCGGTGGTGCCCGAGCAGCCGGGTCCGTAATACGTCCGTAAGGGATTAATGCCGTAGCCGCTGCTGCAAATATCGCGTACTAAATTAGCGGAACTGATGTACATCGCATCCGTATACCACGATGCGGTATTGTTGTATCCTTCATGCTCTAATCCAATGGTGTAGCCATTTTCGGAACCAACGTGCCAGGCCTTGTTTGCTTCCAGCACCATTTGTGTTATTTGTCCATCGCTGGAGCGCAATACATAATGCGCCGATACACTTGCCGCGCAGTTTTGAAACCAGGAGATACAACCGGCATACGTTCCTTCCACATCGTGAATGGTAACTGCAGAAATAGCCATTCCGCGGGAAGTGCTGTAATTGCAGGTAGCAGCAGGATTCCAGATCGCAGCTGAATAATCTGCGGAAGCAACACCCGCAGCAATTCCTGCGGATTTATACTGATGGCCGCTGTTATCAAATGCGCTTTCGTCCGTGATGGTAATGGAAGCCGCGCTCAATACCGGGATATTTTCAGCACCGAAGATCTTATCCAGATCCGGTTTGTAATTCGGGAAACCGTACTGCTGCTGATAATCCGCGTTGCGCAGGAATTGCACATAACCCCAGATCTGCGTACTTAATGCAAATAATTGCGTTTCTTTTTCTTTTGGTAATTCACTTAAAATTGTCCAGATGGTGATATTGGATTCGAGGTCGCTTGCGCTGATGTGCAATACTTTTTTTAGCTTGGCAAATGCTGCTGCATACGCTAAAATATTTTTCTCCGGATCGGTCATCACTTCTTTTACACTGTAGCCTGAAAGATCGGAAACCGTTACTAAATTATTTTCGAAATAATGCTGCCCGTTCAGTGTTAAACCCATTACGCCATACGCATTGGGAATACCCATGCAGCTTTCCGGCGCTGTGGATGCGTGCTGGATGTTTTGAAAATGTGTATTGCAAAACGCAACAGCTTCCAGCATTCCACGTGGAATTTCGGGATAAAGCGTGTATGCTTTATTAAAAATGCTGCTGTAATTATTGGGAATAACAATTCCTGCAATTGTTGCTTTTGCAAGAAAGAAGAAGAGGAGTACGGGTAGAATTTTTTTCATCATTTTTGCTATCGGATCAGAGTAGTAAAGATAGCAAAAGAAGGGAAAAAAAGAAATAGTATGAGGTAAATGTACGGTCCGGAATTACTGCAAAAACTTAATTTTTTCAAGCGCTAAAATAGCATCCATCAGTTTTTTTAACTTTTCGTTCGGGTTTGTATTATCAAAATAATGCGCGTATTGTTTTTTATCGCTGGTAAAAATAGTGATGCTCGATCCCAGGGCTGCATCGGTAGCACTTTCTGAGCTGGGGCGGGCCAGCTTTGGAATTTCTTCCAAACGCACTTCAAATAAGCTGGTAGTTAACTGCGACCATTCTTTTACATTCATTGTTTTTTTTACATCTTCATTCCCGCGCATGCTGTGAACCAGGATCAAAACACTGTCTGGTGTAAATACAACTGTTTTTGAATAACCGCGTGTAGCGCTGTTGAATGTTATTTTTTGAATGCTGGCAACATCGGTTACCGGATTTTGAGCAGTTGTTGCAGGAGTTCCTACATCGCTTGTATTACTGTCTTTTCGGGAAGCGCAGCTGAACAGGAGCACAGATAAAAATGCGAGTGAGTTTATGATTAGGAGTTTTTTCATAATTCATATTGGTTCAAGGTTCAAAGTTGGAAAGTTTAAAGTTTTGCTGTGTTATTGCAATATGTTTATTTTACTAATCTCTTCCTTTGGAGGTGTCATCCCGCACCTGTTGCGGGATCTCATAAATGTTAGCAGTATTTATTTAACCGATCCCGCAACGAGTACGGGATGACAGAATAAAATAAAATTGTACTCCGAATTTAACATAGCTCACGCACCGATTCGTAAAATTCGTTTCTGTTCGTTATCTGTAACTGCTTTTTAGCAAACACAGCAAACTTTGAACTTTAAACTTTGAACATCTTCTATAACGTTGGCAAGACTTTCCCTTTTGCTTCTCCAAAACCAATGCGTACGCCATCTTTCTCGGCATAACCGCGCATGATCACCGTATCATTATCATTGATGAATTTGCGTTCGCTGCCGTCTTTCATTTTCACCGGTTTGGTGCCGCGCCAGGTTATTTCCAGCATCGACCCGAATGATTCCGGCGTTGGTCCGCTGATCGTTCCCGATGCCATTACATCACCAATGTTGATGTTGCAGCCGTTCACCGTGTGATGCGCCAGCTGTTGTTCCATCGTCCAGTACATGAATTTGTAATTGGAATGCGATACCAACGTTTCCTCGCCGTTTTCAGGCTGAATGATCACATCCAATTGTATATCAATATTTTTATCGCCGCTGTATTCCAGGTAAGGCAATACTTTTGGTTCCTGCGTATATCCGGCAGTGCGGAAGGGTTCCAGCGCTTCCATGGTTACAATCCAGGGGGAGATGGTAGATGCGAAATTTTTCGCCAGGAATGGCCCCAATGGCACATATTCCCAGGTTTGTACATCGCGTGCGCTCCAATCGTTGAACAGTGTCATCCCGAAAATATAATCGCCTGCATTTGCTGTTGTAACGCTTTCGCCCATGTTGGTGGATTTGCCAATGATAAAAGCGGTTTCCAGTTCAAAATCCAGTAGTTTGGTTGGCCCGAAAACAGGCAATTCCGAATCTGCCGGTTTGGTTTGCCCTTTCGGGCGATGAAAATCCGTTCCCGAAACCACGATCGAGGATGCTCTTCCGTGATAGCCTACCGGCAAGTGTTTCCAGTTGGGGAGTAATGCATTGGTTGGATCGCGGAACATGGTGCCTACATTGGTAGCATGGTCGATGCTCGAATAAAAATCGGTATAATCGCCAATGCGCACCGGCATTTGCATTTGTACATTGCTGATGTATTGCAATACCTTGGCCTGTGCTTCTTTGTTATCGCGCAATTCAGCATTATTAGCATTCAGCAGGTTGGAAATGCGTTCCCGCACCGCCATGGTGGTTTGTTTGCCCAGCGCTATAAAATCATTCAGGTATTGATTGGTAAAAACCGAATTGTCGATCTTTAAATTATCCAAAAATCCAAGCTTGTTTAAAATAGCAAGATCCAGCACCTGGTCGCCAATGGCAACACCAATGCGCGGACTGGAACTTTGCGTTTTAAAGATCCCGAAAGGTAAATTCTGGATCGGAAAATCACTTTTAGGGTCAACTTCTACCCAGGATGTTAAAGAAGGGTCGTTTGCTTTGATCATTTTTAAGGGGAGATTTTTATAAGGAGCAAAAATACCTAAAAAGGATTATAAATTATGAATTATAAATTATAAATCTCCAAACCGGAAAGGGATTATAAATGCTGAATTGTAAATCATAGATTTCTCCTGAAAGGAATTATAAATGAGAAATAGAATAACTAAATAAGCCGGGGAAATTCATAATTCAGCATTTATAATTCATAATTATCTTCCTTCCATCCCTGAAATCCGCCATTTAACAAAATGATTTTGTCATATTAGGTATTTAAGGTAAATTCGACACTTAAATCACAAAAAAACATGAACTCAAACGTCTTAAAAATTACAGTAATAGCTTCGGCTGCCGTAGTTGCACTGGCATCTTTTAAAGCTATTCACAACTCCGCATCCGGTACCCCTAAAACAAAAAATAGCGGGATCGATATTGCTAACATCGACAGTACGATAAAACCGACTGATGATTTTTATCAGTATGTAAACGGAAAATGGCTAAAAAACAACCCGATCCCGGAAACGGAAAGCCGTTGGGGAAGCTTTAACGAGCTGGAAAAAACCAACAAAGCAAAGCTAAAAACCATTTTAGAAGGTGCTGCTGCTGATAAAACAGCAAAACCGGGAAGCAATACACAAAAGATCGGTGATTTTTATTCACTGGCAATGGATTCCACAAAGCTGAACAAAGACGGTTTCTCGCCTTTGAAAGCGGAATTTGACAAGATCAACAATGTGAAAACATCGGATGACCTGGCAAAAGAAGTGGCGCATTTGCACATGATGGGCGTTGGTCCGATGTTCGGCGGATACGTTGGACAGGATCCAAAGATCAGCACCGAATACATCACGCAATTGTTCCAGGGTGGATTAAGCCTGCCTGACCGTGATTATTATACCAATACCGACGACCGTACGCTGGATATTCAAAAAGCATACATTTCACACATTACAAAAATGTTTGTATTGATGGGCGATAAAGCAGAAGATGCAGCGAAAGAAGCAAAAGTGATCTTCGATATTGAAACAAATCTTGCAAAATCTTCCATGACAAAAGTGGAATTGCGCGATCCTGAAAAACAATACAATAAAAAAACATTGAAAGAACTGGCGGATCTAACGCCAAACTTTAAATGGGAAATTTATTTTAATGAATTGGGAATTAAAAACATCAGCAATGTAATTGTTGGCCAGCCATTGTTCTTCACTGAATTTAACAGCGATTTCAAAGCGGTTTCTATAGCTGACTGGAAAACTTATTTGCGCTGGAACTTAATTGATGCAACTGCAAGCAAATTAAGCGACGATATCGTAAATGAGCATTTTGCATTTTACGGAAAAAAATTATTAGGGATCCCTGCATTAAAACCACGCTGGAAACGTGCACTGGAAGCAACAGACGGTTCTTTAGGCGATGCACTCGGACAAGTATTTGTTGAGAAATATTTTACAGAAGACAGCAAAAAACGCGTTGATCAAATGGTGACCAACCTGATCGCGGCTTACCGTGTACGCATTGACAGCCGTGACTGGATGAGCGCTGAAACAAAAAAAGAAGCAAACGTGAAGTTGGATAAAGTAATGCGTAAATTAGGGTATCCTGATAAATGGAAAGATTACACTTCACTGGAGATCAAACACGATTCATACGTGCAAAATTTTATGCGTGCTAATGAATTTGAATTCAAATTTATGGTAAACAAATTGGGTAAACCGGTTGACCGTACAGAGTGGGGAATGACTACACCAACAATCAATGCGTATTACAATCCTTCCCTGAACGAGATCGTTTTCCCTGCCGGGATCATGCAACCGATCTTCTTTAATCCTGATGCTGATGATGCCGTGAATTACGGAATTATGGGTGCGATCATCGGGCATGAATTAACACATGGTTTTGATGATGAAGGCTGCCAGTTTGATGCAGATGGAAACCTGAAAAACTGGTGGACAGATACTGACAAAGCAAACTTTAAAGCAAAAACAGACATGCTGGTAAAACAATTCAATGATTACGTTGCGGTGGATAACATGCACGTAAACGGCGAATTGACATTGGGCGAAAACATTGCCGATTTAGGTGGTTTGACCATTTCTTATTATGCATTTAAAAAATCGCTGGCAGGAAAACCTGCACCGGCAAAAATTGATGGATATACAGCAGAACAACGTTTCTTCCTGGCTTGGGCGCAAGGCTGGAGAGGTAATATGCGTGATGCAGCATTAAAAAATCAATTGCAAACAAACCCACATGCACCGGGTAACTTCCGTGGAAACGGACCGTTAACCAACATGCAGGAATTTTACGATGCATTTGGTGTAAAACCAGGCGATAAAATGTACCGTCCGAAAGCAGAAAGAGCTGAGATCTGGTAATGATTTTTGATTGTGATTAGTAAAAAAACACCCCGTTCGATTGAGCGGGGTGTTTTTTTATTTAAGAATTTATTTTATTTTCTTTTTGATCTCTTCGTATTCAGCTTCCGTGATCTTCTTCCAGTTCCGTTCATAATCAAAGGTCATGTCGTAAATAAAATTGCGGTCCGGGAAAATATTCACTGTGAACTCATGTAATATATATTTATTTCCCAAAACCTGGATCTCTTCCCATGCTGCTGCAGAAGTTATTTTGAAGTAAGCTTTGTCGTTTAAATATTTGCGGTATTGCGGGTAGTCCATTTTTTGTGATTTTGAAATGCAAAGTTAGAATTTGCCACAGATTCACAGATTAAAAAGGATAAAGGAATTTCGCTGATTCTCCACTCTTCTTTTGGAACTGTCATCCCGGGCTTGATCCGGGATCTCACGAATGTTTGCAGCACGTTGGTTATATTTCTTAATTAACAGATCCCGGATCAAGCCCGGGATGACAGTCAAAGTGTAGAGTTGTCTTATTTTACAGATTAAATTACACGCAGGAAACACCTGGATTCGTAATATTCGTTCCTGTTCGTTATCTGTATCAGAAGCTAGGACATTTCGCCGCCCTGTTCTTTTTAAATTTCGTTTTCTTTACCCGCACGCTTTTATCTTTCTTTACGTTCGGGCGTTTACTTTTTAATACTGTATTTTCTTTTGTAACATTCGTTGGTTTGCTTGCATTTACAGCAGTTTCTGTTTTTTCAGGCGCTGCATCAGTTGTTTTTTTCTCTGTGATCGTTTTTTGTTCCGGTACCGTTACTTTTTCCTCCGTTTTTTTTGTTTCAGGTGGAGCAGGAGCGGGTGTTTTTGCTTCTTCTTTTACTTCATCTTTCACTTTTGGCGGTTCGGTTGCAGGTGCGGGGTTTGTCCGCGAATTGGTTTGCGCCGTTTTCCGGTAACGCGGTTCCGAAAAATTATTGGATGGCACCGCGCGTTCCGGATTGGTGTTCATAGAAACGGGATGATAATATGTGTTGCCCGCGTATTGATTGGTAGTTCCGTTTTGTTTGCGTGCAGCCGGACTTTTCCTCAAATAAGCAAAATAATTGGCTTTGCTTTCCGGCTGTTTTTTATTCCAGTTCGGACAAGCATCCGTAGATGGTTTTACTTCCGTTGTGTTGGCCGTATTTTGCGCGGTAATGAGGTTAACCGATACAGTTAATCCCAATAGTAAGATCGATGCAGCACGTTTCATGGGGATTGTTTTTTTATATAATAACGCCCGGTTTTTATAAATAGTATATTTACATTTGATCTCAAAGATAAACAAGAAAGAGCATGCAATCCTTTTTAGAAAAAACCGTAGACTATTTATATAAAAAATATGGCGACGATATTTCGGAACTGTGTATTGTATTACCCAATCGCAGGGCGGGTTTGTTCTTAAAAACACATTTATCCAACAATCTCAAAAAAACATTCTGGAGTCCGGAAATACTGGCGACTGAGGATTTTGTGGCCTTGCTTTCCGAGTTGCAACCTGCGGAACCGATCACGCTTTTATTTGAATTATATGAAACGGTAAAAAAATGCAATCCCAATAATACCGAAACGTTTGATGAATTTAGCAAATGGGGACAGATCTTATTGAGCGATTTTAACGAGATCGATCGTTATCTGGTAGATGCCAAACAATTGTTCGGGAATTTAAAAAATATCAAAGAGCTGGAATCATGGAGCCTCAACAGTGATGAAGGACTTACCGATTTTCAAAAACAATACCTGGATTTCTGGAAATTACTCGGTACCTATTACGAAGATTTTATTGAGCGGACGCTTGCTAAAAAACATGCATACCAGGGATTGGCGTACCGGGTAGTAGCGAATAACGTTGAAGAAAAAGTAAACAAACATTCCTGGAAAAAAATAATTTTTGCAGGCTTTAATGCGCTTAATCTTGCGGAAGAAATTATCATTGAAAAATTGGTTGATCTCGATAAAGCAGAGATCATCTGGGACACCGACAGTTATTATGTGAACAACGTAAACCAGGAAGCCGGGCGATTTATCCGCCGTTACAACGAATACGGGCGTTTTAAAAAGATCCGCGAACGCAATACCGTATTTGAAGAAACAGGATTGAGCAGCGGTAAAAAAAACATCACGATCATTGGCGCTGCTAAAAACGTAGCGCAGGCAAAGGTTGCAGGCAGTTTGATCACTGAAATAAAAAATAAAGAAGCAACATTACAACATACTGCGTTGGTGCTGGCAGATGAAAATTTGCTGTTCCCGGTACTGCATTCCCTTCCGGAAAATCTGGAAGATATTAATGTAACAATGGGATATCCATTGAAGAATACGCCTGTTGCCGGTTATTTCGACCTTGTGTTCAGTCTGCATGAAAATGCACAAAAGATAGCAGGCGGCAGGGCAAACTATAGTTATTACCACACCGATCTTGTCAAATTATTAAGTCATCCGTATACCGCCATTGCACTTGCTAATAAAGAAAATAAGCTTACGGCAAAACCGGTGGTGCAAAAAATACAGAAATTCAATATTGTATTTGCAGCAAAAAGCACACTCGAAAAACTATTTGCAGACGGCCGTGAAAAAGAATACGAATTATTAGCTCCTGTTTTTAATCACTGGACATCCGCAGCAGATGCGATTGCCTGCATCACCTACCTGATCGATCTGTTAAAGGACGGGATCATTGCGCAGCAGGATGTAAACGCTGAAAATAAAGCCAGCCTGGAGCTCGAATATTTATTTGCGTTTACAAAAATTGTAAAGCGCATTCAGGTGTTGATGGAAGATTACCCGCACTCCGTTGGCGATGTAAAAACATTGCGCAGCATCCTCAACCAGATCGTGAAAAGCAGCAGCCTGCCTTTTTACGGCGAACCGCTGATGGGTTTACAGGTAATGGGAATGCTGGAAACGCGTACACTGGATTTCGAAAATGTGATCCTGCTTTCCTGCAATGAAGATATTCTCCCGTCCGGAAAAGCAGTCAATTCATTTATTCCCTTTGAATTAAAGCATCATTTCGGATTGCCTACTTACAGTGATAAGGATGCCATTTTCGCGTATCACTTTTACCGGTTGCTGCAGCGTGCTACCAATATTTATTTACTGTACAATACCGAAAGTGATGCCTTGGGAAGCGGCGAAAAAAGCCGTTTTTTAACGCAATTAATTTATGAATTGCCAAAGGTAAATCCCAATGTAACCATTACCGAGCAATTGGTAGTGATCCCGGTAAAGCCCGAAAATGCAAGCAATGTGATCATCATCGATAAAGATGCGGAGATCATGGCAAAGCTCAAAGCAAAAGCAGAGTATGGCTTTTCGCCTTCGTTGCTGAATAAATACAGGAATTGTTCTTTGCAGTTTTATTTTCACGGTGTAGCCGGATTAAAAGAAGCGGAGGAAGTGGAAGAAACCATTGGTGCCGATGTGCTGGGAAATGTAATTCACCGCGTGCTTGAAAAATTATACCAGCCCTTTATCGGGAATAAATTGAAGCCTGATGATGTAAAACAAATGAAAGGCAAGGTGGAAGAACTTACGTTGACGGCATTTGAAGAATATTACAACCGTTCGGAGATCAGCTACGGAAAAAATTTACTGACCTTAAAAGTTGCCTTGAAATTTATTGCTAACTTTTTGGATGCAGAAATTAAATTGCTGGGCCAGCTCGAAAAAACAAACGAACCGCTTATCATCAAAGCGCTCGAGCAAACGCTGGAAAGCGAACTGCAGGTAAACGGCGAAACGGTAAAAATAAAAGGAAATGCCGACAGGATTGATGGTGTTGGAAAAATTACCCGCATTGTGGATTATAAAACCGGTTTGGCTGCCAACAACGAATTGCAGTTTGAGGATTGGAACGACATCCGCACGGAAGCTACACTTTCCAAAAGTTTCCAGCTTTTGATGTATGCGTATTTGTATCAGAAAATGAATCCGGCTATCAAAGAAAATATTCAGTCCGGGATCATTACTTTCCGCGAATTGAGCGCCGGTTTAAAAATGGTAAAAGTAAACGGCAATATAGCGCTGGATGAAACCGTTTTAAAAGAGTTTGAAGCACAGCTGCAGCAATTATTATCCGAAATTATGGATCCGGGAACGCAGTTTTTACAAACTACCGAAATTGCAAATTGTGAGTATTGTAGTTTTAGGGGGATTTGTAATAGGTAGGGAGTTCAAAGTTTAAAGTTCAAA
The DNA here is from genome assembly GCA_025963715.1 of Bacteroidota bacterium. Classification (GTDB taxonomy): domain Bacteria; phylum Bacteroidota; class Bacteroidia; order 2-12-FULL-35-15; family 2-12-FULL-35-15; genus 2-12-FULL-35-15. Next base: position 28,323 of record JAOQAG010000039.1, on the reverse strand, counting down.
AGTTTAAAGTTAGCTGTGTATAGCGTAGGCGCTAGGCTCTGCCTAGTGACACTTACAATTTGTCACTAGGCAGAGCCTAGCGCCTGCAAGTACTTAGTTTAAAGTTTGCTGTGTGGCTGCTTCGCAGCATTTTTTACCACGAAGGCGTAAAGAAAAGCAAAAAGTAATGAGTTTTTAATAAGCTTGGGTCACAAACCAATACACAGTTTACACATAGCACACTAATGAACCAATGAACCAATGAACAAGTGAACCACACAGATTCGTAATTCGTTAAAATTTGTAATTCCTTGTATCTTTTTTCCATTTCCTGCATTATGATCCCAAACACCGGCAACATTTGAACGCGCATCACAAAAATGAGAACGAGCTAAAGCTTGAATTGCAGCAGGTCCAGGCTGCAAAAAGCAATCCTGCGCGTTTTGATGTGCTGTATGACCGGTATTATAAATCCATATTTGTTTTTGTATACCGCCGTACCGGCAACGAGGATCTTACTGCCGATATTACTTCGCAGGTGTTCTTAAAAGCGCTCATCAACATCCGGAAATACGAATACAAAGGCGTGCCGTTTTCCGCATGGCTGTTTCGCATTGCCTTTAACGAAATAAATATGTATTTTAGAAAAAATAATGCAGACCGTGTGGTAAGCCTCGAACGGAGCAATGTTGGCGCATTAATTGCGGAAGTACAGGAAGAAGATAACTCCGAACAGCAAAGCCGTATGATGGCTGCTTTAAAACAAATGGGAGAAGAGGATTTGCAGCTGATCGAATTACGTTTTTTTGAAAAGCGCTCATTTGCCGAAGTCGGCAACATCATCGGGATCACCGAAAACAATGCAAAAGTAAAGCTGTACCGCACACTCGATAAAATTAAAAAACTAATGGGAGGTTCTTCCTCTAAAAAATAATACAAGGGAATTCTGAATTTTAAAAAAATGCCGAACACTAAATTCAATATAGATCCACCCGGTTTGCCCGACGAGCAAATCAACAAGCACAAGGATTTTAAGAAGCTGATGTACAATTATCAATCGGCTACAAAACCTTTGTACAAAACTCCGTTGTATAAAAATAAAAGAGTATTCCTGGTCATTCTCATCATTTTGCTCATCACATTTGTAATTGTGGAAGTGATCGAAAAAGAAAAACCGGAAACCGATCCTGCACCAACCGTTCAACCTAAATAAATGCCTTATGAAAACGATCTACCTGCTTCCTGTATTTTTATTCGGTACACTGTATGTAAATGCGCAAACGCTTGAGGCGACGGAAACAGAAGCGTTGTTGACCGTTTTTGTAAAGGACAATACGAAGAAGCCGCTGGAGGGAGAAACCGTTTCGTTTGTGGCAAAAAAAGACAAAAAAGTATATACCGGGATCACCAAAGAAAACGGGCAGTTTCAGATCCTGGTGCCTGAAGGCGATACTTATACCGTGCAATACAAAGCCTTTACGGAAAATGAAAATTACAATGTGCTGGATATGCCATCGGTGGATGGAGTTGTAAATTACGAATACGATCTGATCATCAATCCGCCGAAAATGTACACGCTTGATAACGTGTTTTTTGATAGCGGCAAAGCCACGCTGCAGGCTGCATCAGCCAAGCAATTGAACGAGCTGGCGGAATACATGCTACTGAAAAAAACAACTATCATCGAAATTGCCGGTCATACCGATAATGTTGGGAATGCCACAGCCAATCAAAAACTTTCCGAAGATCGTGCCAATGCCGTTCGTGATTTCCTGATCAAAAAAGGCGTGGGAGCCAAACAGGTAGTTGCAAAAGGCTACGGCGATACACAACCGATTGCGGATAATACTACAGATGAAGGACGGAAAAAAAACAGGCGGACGGAAGTACGGAATATCACGAATTAGATGGGTTGGATAGTAGATGTTGGATGTTAGACGGTGTGTGAAAAGTAGTAGGTCGCAAGTAATAGGTATCAGGATGTGATTGGATTAAACTTCCTCTTTTCGGAGCTGTCATCCAGGGCGCCGACCCGGGATCTCATAAATGTTTGCAGGAGCTTTTCGGATTGTTTTTTGCCACAGATTCACAGATTAAGAAAGTAATTAATAATTGCACTGATTCTCACAAAATCGCTTTTGCGATTTTATCTGTGAACTAAATCTTTCATTTTAAAATCTGTGAATTTGTGGCTTTATATGAATTCAAATCATCCGTCCTTATCCGCTTCATCCGTAAAATCCGTGTTCCATCACACACAGTTCACATAGTATTACAGAGCAAACCAATGAACTAATAAACTGCTGAACCAATGAACATAGTTCCTGTTCGTTATCTGTACCTAATTTCGTATCTTTGAGTACTATTCATTTTCCATGAAAAAACTCATCTTTTTTTCCTTTATTCTCTTTTCAAACATTTTACTGGCTTGTGATTGTCCGCCTTTAGAACCCATTTCCAAAGACATCAGCAAAAAATACGACGTAATTTTTTACGGCACCGTCGATTCCATTATTCCCTGCCGCACCGAAGGCATTGGCACCGTTTATTTTACCATTACCAATTTATACAAAGGCAGCGCGGAGCAGCATATTTCGGTAGATTATGATTGTACATCCGCTTGTTTAATGAGTTTCTCCAAAAACGAAGAATGGATCATTTACGCAGTATTCCAGCATTTCGACCTGGTAACGGTGGATCTGTGCAGCCATTCCCGCAAAAAGATCACAGACGGCACCGCCGATTATTACCAGGTAGCATCGCAACGTACATTTGAACAGGAAAATGAATTCCTGAAAACCACATTCGGCATTCAGCCCTATGCTGTACACAATCATTTGAATGATACCCAAAAAGACATGGGACCGCGCAACGAACAGCCCAGCGCAATGGGTAAATTGTGGCTTTTGCTTGTTTCGCTTGGCGCGATGATCATTGTTTACATCCTTTCCAGAAAATATTTTAAAAAATGATGACACATAAATATAAATCACATCCATGGCACGGCATTGCGATCGGTGAAAACGCACCGCAGGTGCTTACTGCTTTTATCGAGATTGTACCGACAGATACTGTTAAATATGAAATTGATAAAGAAAGCGGTTATTTGAAAATTGACCGTCCGCAGAAATTTTCCAATGTAGTTCCCTGTTTGTATGGCTTTGTACCGCAAACGTATTGCGATGTAAAAATTGCAGAATTTGCATCCGAAAAATCCGGCAAAAAAGTGGAAAAAGGCGACGGTGATCCTTTGGATATTTGTGTGCTTACAGAACATGCGATCACACACGGAGATATTATGCTGCAGGCGATCCCGATCGGTGGTTTGCGGTTGATCGACAAAGGAGAAGCGGATGACAAGATCATTGCCGTGATGAAATCGGATGAAATTTACAACATCTGGCACGACATCAAAGATGTGCCCGAAGCAATGGTCAACCGCTTGAAACATTATTTTTTAACATACAAAAACCTGCCCGGCGCAGAACATCCTACCTGCGAAATTACCAATGTTTATGGCAGAGAAGAAGCGTACGAAGTAATTGAGCGCAGCAGGCAAGATTATAAAAATAAATTTTTATAACATGCTTACCGTGTATTGTATTCCCGGAATGGGCGTGGATGCACGCTTGTTCAAAAATATAAAACTGAATAAAGCGGAGATCCGTCACATAAAATGGCTCACACCGGATAAAAACGAATCGCTGGCAAGTTATGCCATTCGTTTGTCGAAACAGATAGATACTTCCCAATCCTATGCATTAATGGGTGTTTCCTTCGGCGGTATGTGTGCCGTTGAAATTGCCAAGCACTTACATCCCGTAAAAACATTTGTCATCTCCAGTTGCAAAACAAGCGACCAGCTTCCGCTGAAACTAACTTTCTGGCGATCGTTTTCGCTGTACAAAAATCTCAGCGACAGCTTATATATTAAAGGCGCCTTGCTTGTGAAAAAAGCATTTGGGGTATCGTCCGGAGAACAGGCAGAGCGATTTAAAGAAATGCTGAATGCTGCTCCCAAAAACTATTTCAGCGGTGCAGTGCATTGCATCATGAATTGGAAAAATGAGATTGTTCCTTCGTCTGTTATACAAATCCACGGTACATCCGATCATGTATTGCCGGTCCGGAAAATAAAAAACGCCAACTATATAATTGAACGCGGTACACATTTTATGATCGTCAACCGTGCGCCGGAGCTTAATGCGATCATGGACAAAGAGCTGGAATTATATTTATGAAAAATGATTTATTTAAGAACGTCATTGGGAGGAACGAAGCAATCTCATTCTAGATTATTTACTGGTGTGAGATTGCTTCGGGCGAAAAGCCCTCGCAATGACGTACTATGTTAAATTTTTACTGATTAAAATAATCCTGCGGATTCAAATAAAACATTTTTTTCCAGCCCTGGTGATCAAAATCAATACGCCACAAATAGGGGATGAGTGTAACATAGGAATAATGCAGGTGTGGCGGTTTCCCTTGTGCATTTCCGGTAGTGCCAACTTCTGCGATTTTTTCGCCACGCGATACAAATGAAAAGGTGGAGGTATTAAAATTTTTGAGATGTGCGTAATAATGGATGCGCCATTTCGGGCCTAAAACAACAATCACATTTCCTCCCATCGAGATCTCGCCTTTGTACAATACAATGCCGGAAGTAGCGGCCAATACATCCGTTCCTTCTTTTGCAAAAATATCAATGCCTTTGTGCGTACCCGATTTTCCCCATGGATAATACCAGAACGAAGCCGGGTTCCAGCTGTTTTTTGTTGCGCCTGCAACAGGGATCTGCATGTTATTTGGAATAATAAAACCAATGAGCACTAAACCGAGAATGAAATAGAAGATTTTCTTTTTCATGTTTATTTTTTTGTCACATTCTCGCCACCCATCAATACATATTGAAGAATGTTAGCGCCCATTTTCAGGGCTTTTTGATGGATCTCCGGCGAATCTTTATGGATCTCAAAACTTTCCCAGCCATCGCCCAGATCGCATTCGTAATCATAAAAACAAACCAAACGTCCCTGGTAGATCAAGCCGAATCCCTGTGCGGGTGTACCATCGTGCTCGTGAATTTTTGGCAAGCCGTTCGGGAAATCATATTTCTGATGGTAGATCGGATGAGAGAACGGCAGCTCGATAAAATCAAGCTCCGGAAATACTTTTTTCATTTGCGGACGAATGAATTTATCCAGTCCGTAATTATCTGAAATTTCGAGGAAACCGCCGCCGATCAGGTAATTGCGCAGATTGTCTGCTTCCTGCGAGCTGAACACCACATTGCCATGCCCGGTCATGTGTACAAACGGATAATTAAAAATATCCGGACTACCCACATCCACCGTTCCCTGTTCGGGATTAATGTTTGTTTTTAAATTATCATTCGCAAATTTGATCAGGTTCGGTAAGGATGTTTCCAGGTTGGCATACCAATCACCACCCCCGTTGTATTTAAGCAGTGCAATTTTATACGTTGGAGCAGGGGTAAAGGCTGTAACGGTAATAAAGATCAGTAGAAAAAAAACTATTTTTTTTAGCATGTGCGTCATTACAAATCGTAATCGAATTGTACTACGAATTTACAAAATCAATGTTGAATAGGAAACAGTTTACCGATTATTGTTGTTTTATTTCATGCGGTCGAGCGCCGCTTTGTACGAAAGGTACATTTCGTTGAAGCGTTCCATGATCTTTTGCATAAACTCTTCATCCAGCATTTTTTTGATGCCTTCCACACCGTCAATTTCCGTGTGTGTGATTTTAAATGTTTGTTCCATCGGCCCGGCAATGAACTGGATCTGGTATTTATCATTCATAGAAAAAATACTGATCGAAATTTTCGGATGAGGAATGGTGGCAATTACACGCATAAATGTTTTTTTATTTTTCTATTTTAAATGGGCCGCTGCTGAAAAAATTAGTTCCTTCGTCGCCTTCCTTGCGGATCTTCGCCTGGATCAATTGCGCCATTACTGCATAATGATCGAGCTTACTTCTTTTCAAAAAGATCAGGGCATTGTCATCGCCGTTAATAAAATTGGCCGCTGCAGCCCAATGAAACGCTTTCTGATCCATTAATAATTTAAATGCCTCTTTGTCGTCCCACACCGCATTTACAAACGCAGCAAGTACTACATGCTTGTGTGTCAGTAAATATTCAAAAGGTTTGGAATGCCTGCTTACTGCGTCTTTTAGCTGTACCAATTCTTCAAAATTATGCTCCTGCAGCCAGTGCTTCGCATTGTTGCTTCCTTCGATCCAGGCGTTAAAATGTTGTATGACTTCTTTTGAGTAAAGCATACGCAAATTTACGAAAAAGTATCAAGACGAAGTAACGCTTTGCCACAGGTTCACGGATTGAAAAAATGATAAAAAATTGCGCTGATTCTCAGAAAATCGCTTTGCGGTTTTATCTGTGAAAATTAAATTTTAAATTAAAAATCTGTGAATCTGTGGCTTTATTTTATACTGCAATTATTTAACCGATCCCGCAACAGGCGTGGAATGACAGCAAAAGGGAAATGCACTCTTAGAATAACCGTCTCCGAACTCCAAACAACCAACTACGAACTAACAATCAACATTTAAAAACTAACTACTCTTTTTTTTCTTCTTCGGTTTCGGGATCTTACCAATCCTCACATCCCTTTTCAGGATCAGCTCACAGGCACGGTTCACGCTTTCTTCAAAATCATCATTGTTTTTCGCCAGCACCTGCCAGCTGCTCACTCCCGGACCAAAGATGCGGATGGAGCGCATGTTCGGTAATTCTTTTTGCAGGCTTTCGTGATGTTCTTTGGAAGTACCGATCCACACGCCGCTGTCTTCATCATCTTTATCGCGCAGGCACATTACAATTTTTCCTTCAACGTAAATAGCATGACTTCCAAACATTGGCCTTACGATTGGATCGAGGGAAAAGAGATTGTCTAAAACGAAACTGAATGGGATTATTTTTTTCATACGGATAAAGGTACGGATAACGAACAAAAACGAATTTTACGAATCTATGTGGAATGTTATGCATTGCCTGTGTGTGATTTCTTCTTTCGAAGTTGTCATTCGCAATGTTGCGGGATCTCGTAAATGTTTGCAGCGTCAACTCTTCTTCTTAATTAACAGATCCCGGGTCAGGCCCGGGATGACAGAAAAGAAGAGGAATCCGTTCCAAAATTAACACTGAAACAAACACAGAGCAAACACAGATCAGTATATTAGTAATAATTGGTATTTAGTAGATTAAAATTTAACGATCATTTTCAAATTCAATTGCCGCTGCGTTAAATAATTCGGAACAGCGTATTGCCTGCTGGTCACATCTTCCACCCAAATGTAAGAAACCGTATTGTTGGTGCCCAGTAAGTTAAACACTTCCAAACTTACCCATACCGATTTTAAGAAACGGCCCGGGCTTTTTGCTTTTACTTTCCGGTTCTCGCGCAGCACCTGGTAGGAGAAACCTATGTCCACACGGCGGTATGGCGGCATGCGTAACACCTGCTGGTAGCGCTGGGATCCCGGTGGCCCGAATGGCACACCACTTCCGAATAATAAATTCAAATGCATTTTCAAATCCGGTAAATGCGGCATTTTGTCCTGGAAAAATAATCCGAAGCTTACGCGTTGGTCTGTTGGGCGAGGAATGTAGCCCGGTGTAAATTTTACACTGTCGGTTGCTTTGCTGTTCAGCGTGTAACCGGGAACAATTTTTTGACCGTCGCTGTTATAATATTCATAATAATAATCGTCTTTCAAATCCTCCTGTGTTTGCATGATAGAAAGGGAAGCCCATGATTCCAGTCCTTTTACAAAATCACCGTTTATTTTCATATCGATCCCGGTAGCATAACCACGGGCATCGTTTTTCGCCGAATAACGGATGCGCACATTGTCGATCTCATACGGAATAATATTATCCAGGTATTTGTAATATGCTTCCGCTGTAAATTTAAACGGGCGCTTCCATGCCTTGAAATTATAATCGCTGGAAAGCACAAAGTGAATAGAGGTTTGCGCTTTGATGTTGTAATTGATATTGCCTTCGTAATCGCGCAGCTCCCTGTAAAACGGCGGCTGATAATAATAACCGCTCGAAAATTTAAAAAGGAAATCCCGCTTCCAGTGCGGCTTTAGCCCAAACGTGGCACGCGGCCCCACCAATGCCTGTTTGTTAAGATCCCAGTAATTGGCACGTAATCCCGCTGTAAACGAGATCAGGGAAGTATCTTTCAGCTCCTTGCTCAGGATGCCTTCCACGTATCCCGAAAGACGGTTGGACATGATGTGGATCTTTTGTTTGATCACATCCTGTAAAATAATTTCCTGCTGCGGATTGTACGGTACAGTGGTTGGAACGGAATAGCCAGCACTGTCCACATATTTCCATTCGCTTAATTTATCGGAAATATCTTCGAACGAATATTTTGCGCCCCACAGGATTTGTTTTTTTGTAGTGATGTTGTACGTTCCTTTGTGCTCGAAGCTGTATACATACGCATCGAGGTTGGTGCGTGCATGCTGTAAAAATGTTCCTACGCCGCGTTGCCCTACTTCTTCGCCAAAGTTCGGTTTCCCGAAATCGGTTTCCAGGTCGGCAATATAATATTGTCCTTGAATATCGAACGCTTCACTTTCCCTGCTTTTGAATGCGGAGCCAATGAATTTTAAATTTGTTTTGCTGTTGTCCGAGCGGTATACCGCAGATAATGCGCCTGTCATCGTTATAAACTGATCGACTTCCTGTCCGTCGAAAAAGATCTTTAAACGCAGCGCCTGGTTCAATGTACCAAAATCGGTTTCCCTGCTTTCTGGGATGATTTGGTATTTGTTACTGGCATAATTCCCGAGGAAATCCAGCTCCCAATTGGTGCTTAAAGCATAGGTTGTATACGCCTGTACATCCACAAACGAAGGCTTGTATTGTCCTTTTGTATTGAGCGATCCCAATAAATATTTGGTGCTTTTGTAGCGCGATCCTATCATCCATGAAAAACGATGATCTTTGGAAACACCTTCCAGTTCGACGTTTCCACCGAGCAAGCTTCCGGAAACGGTACCCGCAAATTTTACCGGTTTGCGGTATTGTACATCCAGCACCGACGACATTTTATCGCCGTACTTTGCTTCAAACCCGCCTGCAGAGAACAATACAGACGAAACCATATCGGGATTGATAAAGCTCAATCCTTCTTGTTGCCCGGACCTGACGAGGAACGGACGGTATATTTCAACACCGTTGACATACACTAAATTTTCATCGAAATTTCCGCCGCGCACCGAGTAAGTCGAGCTTAATTCATTACGGTTGGAGACTCCGGGAAGTGTAAATAAAATGGCGTTAAAATCGCCGCTGGAAGAAGGAAGATGCGTGATGTTGATCGGGTCGATGCGGGTAATTTCCTGGTTGCGGCTCTCGTCTATAATCTCTACCTGTGTTAATGAATTTGGTTTCAGAGATTTATTCAGCTCCAGTTTTTCATTCGCTTGCAGGTTAACGGTACGCTGTTCAGTTGTAAAACCAATGTTATAAAATACAATGGTTACATTTTGTCCGGCCGGAATGGTGTACGAATATTCTCCTTTTTTATTTGTTAAAACCGCAGCCTGCGAACCACCGAAAATGGAAACGCTGATACCTGGCAATGGTTCATCATCCGCATCTGTAATTTTACCGTAAACCGTAGCTGTATTTTGTGCAATCACAAAATTAGCTGCAAGAATAAAAAAAGAAAGGAGTATGTAGCGGGCTGTTAATTTCACAAACGATGTTTTCAGGATTTAGTTTTCGGCTGACGGCGATCAGTTTTTTTTCTTTTTACTTTTGTTTTTAAAATCACCGTTTTTCCAGGCTTTAATAAATTTCGACCATGCGATCGGGTTTAGTAAATTGTTCGGAGGAAGCTGCCCTGCATAATACAATTTGCTTTGATACTGCTGCATGGTGTATTTGTAGCTTAATCCTGCATCGGAAGCCAGCGCATCCGATTGTTCCCTGCTTTCTGAACGCGCAAGGTTCTTTTGTGCACGCGCCAGGTCATCATCCGGAATGTTGAGCTGTAAAAACGCCTGCTTGAATTGTTCTTTGGTTGGCCATGGATATACCACTGCCTCTTTCAGGTAAATGGTATCTGTTGCCAATACCTGGATCAGCGAATATTTGTTGGTGCTGAGTGTATCCGGGATCACAAAATACGAATCGCGGAAGCCGATGGCAGAAAACTCCACCGTATCATTTTTTTGCGCCACAAAAGAATAATAACCATAGTAATCACTCACTGTTCCGCGGTAACTGTTTTTGATCATTATGCTGGTGTAGGGGATCGGGCGTAAGCTGTCGCCTTCCAGCACCACACCTGAAAACTGGATCAGGGCGTTTTGTTTTTTCGGATCGGGTTGAGCCGGTGTAAGCTGTGCCTGCATTTTAAAAGAAAAAAAGGAGGACAGTATAAATGCAATCAGTAAATGTTGTTTCATTGCTATTCTATGTAGTGCTATAATTAATATTTCAGCAGGTAAAATGTATTTCTTTGCGTTTTCTATCAACGTAAAAGCACATTTTTTGTAAACGTAAAAATAATGATTTTATTGCGATCCCGGGAAATAAAAAACCTTCCAAATCAAATTGGAAGGTTTTTAAAAAGAAAGGAATTTTATAATTAATTTTTGATCGGGATCATCCCGCGAACACCCATATCGGTAACATATTCGCCAACTTCGGGCTGGTAGTATCCATCGGTTGTAACTTCATGCCATTCAAAGCTTTTGTTGGTAGATAACGAAACCGTGATCACAATATCGCTGGTTTCTGTTCCGGTGATCACCAATGGCGCATTTGCCATGGAATTATCTACAAATTGCCCGGTTACAACGCAGCTTCCTGCAGGGATGGGAGAAGAAGTGAACGGATTAGGAACTGTGGTTGCAGGTGCCTGCCCGTCGATAAAATAATTAGTGCCCAGTACGCTGGTCTCAAAACCCCAGTAGCCTTGCGCGTGGTTGCCCGCTCCGCCTGTAGAGCTGCTGGGTGTGTGATCGTGCCCGTTTATTTTATAACTGCTCACATAGGTTTTAAAACCTATGAAGGAAGCAAGTGTTCCTGTACCAACGCCGCCCGGAACTACGCTGGATTTATAGGTGATGTTGTAATTCTGGCAGGCCAGTGATACGCGCAGCCATTTGTAGCTTCCCGGTGTGATCTGGCTCAGGGCTTTTGAGAAAAAGATATCTCCTTCTGCGGTTTGTGTGGAAGAGCAATAATCAATGGCGCTGGAACCGCCTGCAGTAGATGTAATTCCGGTATATAAAATTTTTCCGGCACCCAATGCATCGAGGTCATTGGCAAGCTCAATGTAATGCTGGCTCATGAAATTAAAATGTGGTGATTGTGCTGCATTTCCGGAAGCAACAGTAGATGGATTTCCGAAATTATCCAGGCGCACCTGTGTACTGTCGAATTTGAATTTAAAGATCAAACGCGGGCCTGCTGTTCCATCCGGAACAAATGATGTGTTGGGTGCACAGGTTGCTGCCGGTGTGGTTGTTACCGGAGTAGGATCTGGATCCTTGTCCTTTTTGCAGGAACTTAAAATAAAAGAACCTGCAACAGCGCATACGGCGATTGCGAAAATGTGTTTTGTTTTCATGTTTGGGTTATAAGTTTTATCGGTTTCAAAGATAATAATTACAGGGCAAATGGAAATCAATAAAATATGCCTGTATTTTCTAAAAATTCAGATGCATTATTTAACAATGGTAGCAAAGCGGTTTTTGAGCTTTAAGAAATTGCTTTCGATATACCTGTAACTGAATTTTGAAAATAAAATTGTGCAGACAAACGAAATCACTATTTCTAAAATAAACTGGAATTTGTGCGGATGCGATACATCTGCTCCGAATGTATAAAAAGTATAAAGTACGAGGAAGAAGATCATCATGTGGTAACAATACATGCCGTAAGTATATTTTCCGAGGGAAGAAATAAATTTAAAATTACCCAGCTTGTAAAACGACCGCTCTGCATAATTTTGTTCCATGATAAAAAATGCAAAAAAAGAAGAAATGATCACCGGCAGGATGGAAGCCGCCAGCACATAATGTACGCCCAACTTCCAGGTGAGGCCGCGATAGGGAACAATAATGATAAACAATACATACATTAAAATGATGAGCCAGCGCGGTGTGTTTTTTATTTTAGCGGTGAAACGCTCGCTGGTGCATAAAAAAGCAAGCACGGCGCCGGTTGCCAGGTCCGACATGGATGAAAGAGAATGGTATTTCAGGATCAAGGCACTGCCGCCCTGCGATCCCCAAAAGCGGAAGGCAATGGAACCTAAAATAACGCTGATGAATACCGGCAATAAATACTTACGTGGAATAAATGCAACGAGCAATGGCCAGAATAAATAAAATTGTTCTTCCACCGAAACCGACCATAAAATTCCGATCAGCACATTGGTAATTCCATTATAGAGGTAATCAAAATTTCCTGTGAAAGTGGCGTAAAACCAGGGATTTAATTGTTTGGTGGAAACACCGATGGGAAAGTTTGCCGGGATACTGTTCGCGAAAAGCGGGAACATAAAAAGGCACAATCCCACCACAAAAAAATATACCGGCCAGATGCGTAAGATCCTGCGCAAATAAAAGTGCGGGATGTTTATTTTTCCATTCAGTTCTTTTTCTTTTAATAAAAGATAGGTGATCAGGAATCCGCTGAGTACAAAAAAAAGACTGACACCTAAATCGCCGCTCAATAAATAACGGCTTCGAATGAAATTGTAGGTGCCATTGTAATTGATGTAATCGAGGCAACCGAAGGCATGATTGATAAATACAGCAAAAAAGGCGATGAAGCGCAAACCATCCAGGTGAGGAAAAAAGATCTTTGTTTGTTGTAGTGGCATGAAGGCGCAAGATACTAATTTGTACATATACGGATAACGAACAGGAACGTCCTTCGACAAGCTCAGGATGACAACGAATCTGTGGATCTACTAAATACCAATTTGTACTAATATACTAATCTGTGTGTGGACCTCTCCCCTTCATCCCCTCTCCGGAAGAGAGGGGGCTATACCCGAACTGTGTTTATAAATGCAGTGAATATAAATTCAGTGTGGCCAAAGCCCACCGAAACAACTAATTTTTATTTCCTTATTTGCGCTTCGTGGTAAAAAGCAGCTGCGAAGCAGCACACCCGGCAAACTTTAAACTATTTTTTCACCTGGATTCGTAAAATTCGTTCCTGTTCCTGCCCGAATCGTTCAGGCGGGCGTTATCAGTACCCACAGCAAACTTTAAACTTTTGAACTTTGAACTTTGAACTCTTTCATATAAATTGTAAATTCGCGGGCTTAAAACAAGAAATATAAAAATGTCGAAATTCCATTCATTAAAAGTAATTGACGTAGTACGTGAAACCGCTGATGCTGTTTCTGTTGCATTTGAAGTGCCAGCGTCCTTAAAACAGGAATACAGCTATAAACAAGGCCAGTATTTAACGCTCAAATTGATGATCAACGGAGAAGAAGTAAGAAGATCTTATTCTATTTGCAGCAGCCCGCTTGATGAAAACGAATTACGCGTAGCTATAAAAAAAGTGCATTTGGGGAAGGTTTCCGGTTGGATCAACGATAAAACAAAACCCGGCGATATGATCGATGTGATGACGCCGATGGGAAATTTTTACTCGGAGATGAATGCTGCCAACAAAAAAAATTATATCCTTTTTGGTGGCGGAAGCGGGATCACGCCGATGTTATCCATTTTAAAAACCGTTTTGAAAGCGGAACCAAACAGTCGCATTACCTTATTTTATGGGAACAACGATGAAGCATCCGTGATCTTCAAAAAACAAATAGAATTGCTGGCCGTACAAAATGCAGATCGCCTGAATGTGATCCATGTATTGAATGCCGCACCTGCTGGTCATCCCGAGTTGTTGCAGGGAATGATGACAAAGGAAAAGAACCTGGCCCTGATCAAAAATTATATAGAGTTGGGCGCTCACAATGAGTATTTTGTATGCGGTCCGGGGCCGATGATGGACAATGTGATGGCATCTTTAAAGGAATTGAATGTGCCGGAAACGCAAATTCACATCGAATATTTTACCGCGCCTGTAAATGCCGAAGATCTAAAACCGGCGATTGAAACAGCTGCCGGAGCAAAAGCAACCATTATCCTGGATGGCGATGAGCGTGAAGTGGTATTGGAAGAAAATGAAACGATCCTGGAAGCAGCCATCCGTATTGGACTGGATGCACCGTATGCCTGCCAGGGTGGTTCCTGCTGTACCTGCCGCGCTTTGCTGCAGGAAGGTAAAGTGGATATGGCTGTGAATTATGCACTATCCGCTTCCGAAGTAAAACAAGGATTTATCCTTACCTGCCAAAGCCGTCCTACAACAGATACAGTAGTGGTAAATTACGATAAAGGGTTGTAGAAAAGGCGGAATGCGGAAGTTCCATTTCGGAAGTTGACGTATTGTGTGAAAAAATAAGGCAGAAGGTAAAAGTGTTAAAGAATAACTAAATTTCCCCGGATAGTTTCCGGGGATTTTTTTTGCGTTATTTTTTACTTCTGCATTTCATTTTTCTTTCTTTTTTACTTCCGAAATGGAACTTCCGCATTCCGCCTTCTTTTTAAACTCTTCCGGCAAAGCCACACTACGATCATCTTTCTTATTTTACTTCCGCATTGGAACTTTCGAATTGAGCCTTTCTTTTGCCTTATTTCCCTCAACAAATCGGCCTTAAAACTGTTTCAATAATTGTAAAATAATGACGATCTTTGTGACAGGATATAAAATCATTTTTTTTATAGCTTAGTTTTAGTATAATTGTATCCTCAACTACCTGGAATTATGGAAGATCAAAAACAAATAGAAGCTTTTGAAGCAAAAATTGCTTCGGGCGTTAAAATAGAGCCGAAAGACTGGATGCCGGAAGCATACCGCAAGCAGCTGATCCGGATGATGAGCCAGCATGCGCATTCCGAAATTGTAGGGATGCTGCCGGAAGGAAACTGGATCACCCGTGCACCAAGTCTGCGCCGCAAAGCCATTTTACTGGCAAAAGTACAGGATGAGGCCGGACATGGCTTGTATCTGTACAGCGCTACTGAAACATTGGGAATCGACCGTACGGAATTGCTGGAGCAACTGCACACCGGCAAAGCAAAATATTCAAGTATTTTTAATTACCCTACGCTTACCTGGGCGGATATCGGGGCTATCGGCTGGTTAGTGGATGGCGCTGCGATCATGAACCAGACGGCATTGGCACGTGGTTCTTACGGGCCATACAGCCGTGCAATGGTGCGGATCTGCAAGGAGGAAAGTTTTCACAACCGCCAGGGATACGAGATCATGATGCATTTGGCACAAGGCACGCCGGAACAAAAAGCAATGGCACAGGATGCGCTTAACCGCTGGTGGTGGCCTGCGATCATGATGCTGGGACCAAGTGATGATCAATCGCCGAACAGCGACCAATTGATGCGCTGGAAAGTGAAAATGGAAAGCAATGATGCCATTCGTCAGCGTTTTATTGACAGAACCGTGCCGCAAGCTGATTTTATTGGTTTGTCGCTTCCGGATAAAGACCTGAAATTTGACGAAACAACCGGTCATTATACCCATGGCCCGATTAACTGGGACGAATTTTTTGAGGTGATCAAAGGAAATGGTCCTTGCAATGCAAAACGTTTGAAAGCCCGTTCGGATGCCGATAAAAAAGGCCGCTGGGTGCGCGATGCAGCATTGGCATATGCAGAGAAGAAAAAACTGAAAGCAGCTTAAAAAAGTCGACAAACAGGCAAGCCGACAATAGACAAAAAATAAAAAAGCAATAGCAGGCAAGAAGTTAAAATATTCAATTTCCGGCAAGCAACACATAGCAGCTAATTACTAACGACTAATCACTAAGTACTAAATAAAATTATGAGTCAAGATTCACAATGGCCGGTATGGGAAGTATTTGTGCAGGCAAACCCGGGAATACCACACAAACATGTAGGAAATGTGCATGCAACGGATGCTGAAATGGCGATCCAGAATGCACGTGATGTATATACACGCAGAAGTGAAGGGATCAGCATTTGGGTGGTTCCTGCAAATGCAATTTCGGCTTCCAGTCCGGAAGACCAGGGTTCATTTTTTGAACCTTCAAATGATAAACCGTACCGTCACCCGACTTTTTACAAAATCCCGGAAGGCGTAAAATATCTATAGTACAGATAACGCCCGCCTGAACGATTCGGGCAGGAACAGGAACGAAATTACGAATCTGTGTAAAGCCGTCTTTGATATAGATATATAAATTTGTGTGACCAGATTTTATTCAGAGCCGCTTTTTTATTTCCTTTTGCGCCTTAGTGCCTTCGTGGTAAAAAAGGCTCCGAAGGAGCACACACAGCAAACTTTGAACTTGCAAACTTTGAACTTTAAACTAAACATGAATTTACAAGAAGCAAAATTTCAATATTTATTACGCCTGGGCGACAGTAACCTGATCATCGGCCATCGTTTATCCGAATGGTGTGGTGCAGGCCCGATCCTGGAAGAAGACATTGCACTGATCAACATTGCGCTTGATTTTGTAGGAAATGCAACGGCCTTGCTAACGTATGCGGCTGAAGTAGAAGGAAAAGGCAGAACGGAAGATGATCTTGCATTTTTACGCGGTGAGCGCGAATTCCGGAATTTACTGATGACGGAGCAACCGAACGGAGATTACGCAGCAACGATCGCGCGTCAGTTTTTGTACGATGTGTACACTTTTTATTTATACGAAGCATTAAAATCCAGTAAAGACGAAACGATTGCAGCGCTTGCTGTTAAGTCGCATAAAGAGATCACCTATCACCTGCGCCATACCACCGAATGGATGTACCGTTTGGGTAATGGAACGGAAGAAAGCCACGAGCGTATGCAAACCGCATTGAACGATCTGTGGATGTTTACCAACGAGTTTTTTGATATGGATGAGGTGGATGCACTGCTGATCAAAGAAGGTGTTGCAGCCGACCTCGAAAAAATAAGAACACAGTGGGAAACCCGCGTAAAAGAAGTGATCGCGGAAGCCACATTACAGATCCCAACCACAAATTTTAAACAAAAAGGCAGCAGGGAAGGCAAACATTCTGAGCATTTAGGTTTTTTACTGGCCGAAATGCAGAGCGTACACCGCTCGTTCCCGGGCGCTCAATGGTAGCTCTTAACACAGAGGCCACTGAGTAAAAAAGAGTTTCAGGGAGAAAAAAACTCTGTGAAGCTCTGTAAACCCTGTTTCTCTGTGTTAAAAAATTACATAATGAATTCAATTATTAATACCGACCAAATTTTCAAGCTCCTTTCGGAAATTCCGGATCCTGAAATTCCTGTGATCAACATCATCGAGCTGGGGATTTTACGCGATGTGAAAATGGAAGACGGACTGTGTACGGTAGTGATCACGCCCACGTATTCCGGCTGCCCGGCGATGAAAGTGATCGAGGACGATATCCGCATCAGGCTGAAAGAAATAGGAATTGAAAATGTGAAGGTGGAGCTGGTGTATTCTCCGGCCTGGACCACTGACTGGATCAGTGATGTTGCCAAAGAAAAATTGCGTGCTTACGGCATTGCGCCGCCGGAACGTACCAGCATTGACAAAGGTGTATTGATGGGAAAAGAGCGGCATTTAAAATGTCCGCAATGCGGCTCCGAAAATGTGAGTATGATCTCCCAGTTTGGTTCCACCGCCTGCAAAGCATTATACCGTTGCAACGATTGTAAGGAACCCTTCGATTATTTTAAATGCATCTGATTTTATTTTTTTGTTTTTCGATAAATAATCATAAATTTACTATGAAAACCGAAAAATAGCCTACTAAATGCCTTTCTCCGAAAACGACATCATCTCTTCCACTTCCAATATTCTTGATCATTTTACCGAAGGCGTGATTGCTTTGAATAAGGAACATCAACTGATCTTTACGAGTAATTATTTTATTGACCTCATTGGTTTTTCAAAAGCAGAATTAATGAGCCGTTCGCTGGAGGAATTATTCCCGGAGAAGAAAAATGAATTGCAAAAAATAATTGAAGCGGCTGAACATGCTGAATCTATTGTTTTTCATACTGAATTAACAAGAAAAGACGGCTCGTGTTTTACAGCGCGGGTGCGTTTGTTGAAAAATGAAGATGCGCATACAGATGCACGCTTTTTGCTGTACATCAAGGATAATACGCCTTATCAACGCATCCGGAAAGATATTTTACGCAAGACATTAACGGTGGAAGCGCTTTCAAAATCGCGGAAGATCAGGGACGGAAAGCTGGATGATGCGGTGCATGAGATCCTGGAAATGGCTTCCCGTGCGGTAGATACGCAGCGTGTAAATGCATGGGTGTTCAATGAGGATCATTCTGAAATCCATTGTATCGGTAATTTTGATTCGGTTCAGAACAAATTTTTATCGCAGGCCAATTTGCCGCGCATTGCCATGCCGAATTATTTCAAATTATTTGAATCCGAAAAAATTATCATCACATCGGATGTGTACAACGATCACAAAACGGATGAGCTGCTGGAATTTTACCTGGAGCCCTTTCACATTCGTTCATTGATGGATATTCCCATCCGCATTGAAGGAGAAATGATCGGGGTGGTGTGTTTCGAACATACGGAAACACCGCGTGAATGGAATTTGCAGGAGCAAAAATTCGGATTGGTGATCGCGCAGATCATTTCACTGGCGATAGAAACGAATGAGAAGCTGAAAGCACGTACGGAGCTGGAACAGGCGCTTGCCGAACAAAAGGTATTGCTGCAGGAAGTGCATCACCGTGTAAAAAATAACCTGACGATCATTTCCAGCCTGATGAATTTGCAGTCGGAAAAAGCAAAAGACGAGTATCACCGGAGCTTGTTCCAGGAAGGCCGGAACCGGCTGGATTCCATTGCTGTGGTACATCAGCTGCTCTACCAGTCAAAATCGTATTCGGATATAAATTTCAAATTTTACATCGAGGAAATTTTAAATAATTTATTCAAGTCATTTGATGATCCGGAAAAAGAGATCAAAATTGTAAAAGCGATCAATGATATTTCGCTGGATGTTTCCACGGCCATTCCGCTTGCACTGATCGTGAATGAGCTGGTGACGAATGCTTACAAGCATGCGTTTAAAAATCAAAAAAGCGGGGTCATTGAGCTGTCGCTAATCGAAAATAACAAAACGGTATTTTTAAAGATCAGGGATAATGGGCCGGGCTTTGATCCGGCGGCGATCGTTAAATCTTCTGTAGGATTGGATATTCTGGATGCATTGATCGAGCAGATTGATGCTAAAATGAATTATTCCAATAAAAATGGGTCGAATTACGAGATCAGCTTTGTGAAAAAATAACACAAGCCACAGATTCACAGATTTTTAGCTTAAAAAATTAATTTCACAGACAAAATCGCAAAGCGATTTTTACGAATCCGTGCAATCTTTTTGTGATTTTTTAATCTGTGAATCTGTGGCAAAAAGCTAATCTTATAATACAGGCATTTCACTTCCTTTCTATCGCTCCAAACCCATTTATCTTCAAATCAATTTCTTATATTTGATTCCTCTAAAAAAACGAAATCAAATGACATTTATTAAAACGGAAATCGACGGCAGTGTATTAAAGATCACGCTGAACCGTCCGGATAAATTCAACAGCTTTAACCGTGAGATGGCTTTGCAGTTGCAGGATGCATTGGATAAAGCACACGATGATAAAGCCATACGTGCTGTTTATTTAACAGGCGAAGGAAAAGCGTTTTGTGCAGGGCAGGATCTTTCGGAAGCGATTGATAAGAGCGGGCCGGGCATTGAGCGCATTGTTCGCGAACATTATAATCCCATTATTTTAAAGATCCGCGCCATTGAAAAGCCGGTGATCTGTGCCGTAAATGGTGTTGCTGCTGGTGCTGGCGCGAATATCGCACTGGCGTGTGACATTGTGATCGCGGGAAGCTCCGTTGCATTCATACAGGCATTCAGCAAGATCGGACTGATCCCGGACAGCGGCGGAACATTCTTTTTACCGCGGTTGATCGGCTATGGGAAAGCATCGGCATTGATGATGCTGGGCGACAAGGTTATGGCGGCTGATGCGGAAAAAATGGGAATGATTTATAAAGTAACGGAAGATGCCAACCTGCAAACAGAGGCGCTGGCAATTGCAAAAACGGTGAGCGATCTGCCGACAAAAGCCATCGGCATGACCAAAAAATTACTGAACCAGTCGATCAATAATTCGCTGATACAACAGTTGGAATATGAAGCTGACATGCAGATCCATGCTGCAGCAACGCATGATTACAACGAAGGCGTAAGCGCATTTTTAGAGAAAAGAAAACCGGTATTTAAAGGAGAATAAGTTTTATTAAAATCAATAGCATGTTTAATTTTTTTAAAGCGGAATGCCCGGTAAATGAAGATGATAAAAAGTGGATCGAAGGGTCGCTTTCCTGGTTTTTTGCGCCTGCAAGAACAATTGATTATTCAGCATTCCGTTTTATTCCCATTACCGATTATTTTACTGTGTCAACGATCACGCTTACCAAAAATCACGTGGAGCAGGTTTTTGAGCGGGTAAAAAAACAAATGCATTTTCCGGAAGAGCTGAGCTGCGAAATAAAATTATTTGCAGAGGACGATCTTCGTTTTTCGGAAGGTTTGAGTACAAAATCAGTGAGCGGGCAAAAGGCAAATTATTACGGCTATATGCGGGGAAATACATTTGTTTTTGAATTGAATGAGAAGTATCTGAGCGATCCGTTCGCGATTGTTTCCGGCATTGCCTATAATCTTGCTTTTTATAAATTAAAAGAAGAAAAAAATCTGGTTGAAATAAACGGTTATGTGAACACACTGGGCGCTACTTTATTTGGTTTTGGTGTATTCCAGGCAAATTCGGTGATCAGCTATAATCAATGGACCGGGACGAGCCACCAGGGTTGGAGTATTGGCCGGCAAGGTTTTTTAACGCAGCAAATGTACGGGTATGTCCTGGCGCTTGCTGCTTTTATAAAGAATGAAAAAAATCCCAAATGGGCTGCGGAGCTTTGCCGTGATGTGAAAGCTTATTTTGAACGCGCTGCGAAATACATCCATGCAAATGCCGATTATTACAAGGCTTATAAAAATGGAATTGCAGAAAATAGTTCGGAAACACCACCGGATTATACATTTGTAAAAAAGAATTACGTGGACAACAACAGGATCTTGTCTTCCGTTTCTGAAATGAAGAACGGAAAAAAGCACGGAATCACTACTTTTTATCATAAGAATGTAAAACCCTGGGCTTGTTGGGAATATAAGGATGATGTTCCATGGACAGTACATTATAACCACGATAGCAAAGGAAAAGAATTAGAAAAAGGAACTCTGAAAGAAGGGAACGGTACATTGTACTCTTATAAGGAAAGCGGAACGTTGACCAAGGTGTATCATTATGAAAATGGTATGCAGACAAAAATAGAAATCTATTATGAAAACGGTCATTTAAGCCAGGTTTCTGAGATCAGCAACGGAAAATATGATGGCATTACTACATTTTATCATAAGAACGGTGTGTTGTGGGCGGAATGGGAATATAAAAACAATGTGCATTGGAATGTTGCTTTTAATTATAATGATAAATCGGAAGCGCAGGAAAAAGGTACATTAAAAGACGGAACAGGTACATTGTATTCGTATGAAGATGATGGAAAATTAGCACGTATCTGGCATTATGAAAACGGAGAACTTTTAAACGAAGAAATATTTTAACGCTTGTTATAAAAAAATCATGGATACATCAACAACAATTGGAATCATCGGTTCGGGAGCCATGGGAGCAGGAATTGCGCAGGTAGCAGCAACTGCAGGACATACTGTAATTGTGTATGACAATAGTCAGGCGGCTTTGGATAAAGCAAAAAGTAATTTAGACAGCACCTTAAAAAAGTTAGTAGAGAAACAAAAGATCACAGATGTGAACGCTACTGAAATCCATGACCGGACTCAATTTGTAAATGATTTGAATGCCTTTAAAAATTGCGGGCTGATCATTGAAGCGATCGTTGAGAATATTGATGTGAAACAAAAATTATTTGCAGACCTGGAATCGATCGTTTCCAGTGATTGTATCCTGGCAAGCAATACATCCTCCTTATCGATCGCATCAATTGCATCTGCCTGCAGAGCAGCAGAGCGCGTGATCGGGATCCACTTTTTTAACCCTGCACCGGTAATGCCTTTGGTAGAGATCATTCCGGGGATATTAACAGATGCAGAGGTGGTAAAAAATTCGAGAACGCTGATCGATGCCTGGGGGAAAGTAACGGTACTGACGAAAGACACGCCGGGCTTTATTGTGAACCGTGTAGCACGCTCGTTTTATGGCGAATCGATCCGCATTTACGAAGAAGGCATTGCTGATTTTGCGACGATCGATTGGGCGTTAAAAACGTACGGCGGTTTTAAAATGGGCCCGTTTGAGCTGATGGATTTTATCGGGAACGATATTAATTACAAAGTAACGGAAAGTGTATGGACACAGTTTTTTTATGAATCGCGCTTTAAGCCTTCACTGACTCAAAAACGCTTGTACGAAGCAAAATTATTCGGGCGTAAATCCGGAAGAGGTTATTACAATTATGCAGAAGGTGCGGTAATGCCGGAACCAAAAAAGAACGCAGACATCGGAAATTATATTTTTAACCGTGTGATCTCCATGCTGATCAATGAAGCGGTGGATTCGTTTTATTTAAAGCTGGCAACGAAGGAAGATCTTGATTTAGCAATGACCAAAGGTGTGAATTATCCGAAAGGATTGTTGAAATGGGCGGATGATGTTGGGCTGGCAAATGTGCTGGATACATTGGGCGTGCTGCATAATTTATATGAGGAAGAGCGCTATCGGCCGTCGTTGCTGATGAAGCTGATGGTGAAAGACGGGAAGAAATTTTATTAAATTATCAGAACCAAATTTTTAATCGGACCACTTATTTCTACCACATAAGGCATAAAGAAAATATAAGGCGAAGCATAAAAACGAAGGTTTAGCACGCAGAGCTTATGTTTTCTTTATGCCTTATGTGGTTTTAAATAAAATAGCTTAGTATAAAGTTCTATATCATTATTAAATACCCGTTTGATAGATTTGCAACCAATCAAATCATAATTTTTAATCATAAGCGCCACAGGCGATCTTTTTGTACATCATAAAAATCATTTTTGATCTGCGTTCCTATACACAGCATTGTTTTTGAGTCCCTGCTTTATTTATCAGCTTGATTATTTTTTTTCAAAATGGCCTAAACTTTCCGATTTCGTTTAAAATTATTTACATTTGTAGCATGCAAAAAACAAACAATACATTTTATTATTATTATCCGAGCACCCAGCCCGGAAGGATAATGTATTGTTCGTTTTAAGAGATAACTCTATACCACAACATACAAGCCCGGTCCGAAACGACCGGGCTTTTTTTATTCCCGATTTTTAATCTTTAAATTTTATAAAAATGAAAACAAAACCAACAACACAGATCTACAGTAATTACACAACATCCGATTTTTTGGTATGGAAAACATTGTTCAAGCGGCAAATGGAAATTTTAAAACCAATTGTTTCCGCTGAATATTTAACGGCGCTTGAAAAAGTAAAGTTTAATTCAGAAAAAATTCCGGATTTCAGGGAGCTGAACAAATTGTTAAATTCCCTTACCGGATGGAGTTTGGAAGTGGTACCGAACATCAGCCCGCAGAAAGAATTTTTTGAATTTTTATCCATGAAAAAATTCACCGCGACCTGCTGGCTGCGCAGCATGGAACAATTGGATTACCTGGAAGAACCCGACATGTTCCACGATGTGTTTGCACATGTTCCCCTGCTGGGAAATCAACATTACGTGGATTTTTTTAAAGGGATCAGCGACATCGCGTTGAAGCACATTGATAACCCACGCGCCATTGAATTGCTGGGCCGCATTTACTGGTTTACGATAGAGTTTGGACTGATCCGCGAACAGGATGAACTGAAAATTTACGGTGCGGGGATCATCTCGTCGATGGGAGAAACAAAACAGTGTTTGAGTGCGGATGTTGTGCACCTGGATTTTGATATTCCGGCCATTTTTCATACGGATTTCAGAACGGACATTCTGCAGGAAAAATATTTCATTATCAATTCCTTCGAACAGCTCTGGAAGTGCCTGCCGGAGATAGAAAGCTGCCTGCAAACAGTGCTGGAAAAAGAAGCAAAAATAGTATTTTAAAAGCCGTTTCTTTTGGTAACTTTGTGTAGCAAAACTACTCCTATGGAAAAAAATCTGGCTGCTAAAAAGATCGTTGATAAAATGATGGCGGAAGATCGATTCAGTCAATGGCTGGGTATCGAAGTATTGTTGGCGGAAGAAGGCCACTGTATGCTGAAAATGAAGATCCGGGAAGAAATGGTAAATGGTTTTGGGATCGCTCACGGCGGAATTGCTTTTTCGTTTGCGGATAGTGCGCTTGCATTTGCATCGAATGCATACGGCCGCCTGAGTGTGGCGCTGGAATGTTCCATTTCATTTGCCATTGCAGTGAATGTACATGATGAGCTTACCTGTGAAGCTACCCAATTAAGCCTTACCAATAAAACCGGAACGTATCACATAGAGATCAGCAATCAGAAGAAAGAAAAAGTAGCTTTTTTTAAAGGAACGGTCTATAGAACAAGTAAGAACTGGTAATTGGTTCAATAGTTCATTGGTTTGCTGCGTTTGAGAAATGTGTGCTGGCTGAAAAAAATAAAATAAGAAATAAGGAATTGCGTACAATGAAATATCTAATTATAATCATTTCAATTGCTTTTTTGTTTAGTGCATGTGGAAATGCAACACATACCATTCCCGATAAGGTAAAACAGGATACGGCGGTTGTTTACAAACACGATACTGTAAATTACAGTCTGCCGTATGCCTGTGTGGCAGGTTTGTACAGCGGCGATTGTGATCGCGGCGCTTTGTTGCATTGCAGTGGAATGATGCTGAAAAACAATGAAGAAGGATATATTATTTTATCGTTTGAATGTTCGAATGTAATGCTAACGGATAGTTTTAAGAAAAATGGCCGGATCAGAAACATAGGAGCGGCTTTTAATAAAGAGATTATTAAGATTTTCGGAGAGTTTGATTCCAGTGCTAAATTCTGTTTTGAAAATATTAAAGCCGTTGGCATGAACAGTGATACGGTTATGCTAAATCCGGTTATTATTAATGTAGTAGGCGAAAAATTTGAATGAAGGAAAACAGGAGACAATAGGTAGTAAACAGTAAACAGTAGACAATAAACAAGTAAACAGTAGGCAATAAAAAATAAATAAGTAGACAATAAAAAATAAATAAACAGTAGACAATAAACAAGTAAACAATAAACAAGTAACGCTGTTAACCAATAAATAAGTTAAGTATACATGCAGCAAAACTTTAAACTTTTGAACTTTAAACTTTGAACTAAAAAATATGAAAAACGCATATATCATTGACGGCATCCGTACTCCGATCGGAAATTTTGGAGGAACATTATCAACGATCCGCACGGATGATCTGGCGGCAATTGTTTTAAAAGAACTGATGAAACGCAATCCTTCGATCGATCCGAAAGAAATTTCGGATGTATTGATGGGTTGTGCCAATCAATCGGGTGAAGATAACCGTAACGTGGCGCGTATGGCGCTGCTGCTTGCCGGTTTGCCTTACCAGGTTCCGGGCGAAACAGTAAACCGTTTGTGCGCATCCGGATTATCGGCTTCCATGGCTGCTGCCAGGAGCATTATGGTGGGTGAAGGCGACCTGATGATTGCAGGTGGCGTGGAAAACATGACGCGTGGGCCCTGGGTGATGTCGAAAGCGGCCGCACCGTTTGGCCGCGACCAGCAACTGTTTGATTCCTCTTTCGGATGGCGGTTTATTAATCCGAAAATGAAAGAAATGTACGGCGTGGATGCTATGGGTGATACCGCGGAAAATCTTGCCGAGAGGGATAAAGTGAGCAGGGAGGACCAGGATAAATTTGCATTGTGGAGTCAGCAAAAAGCGGCTGCTGCGCAGGCAAAAGGACGGTTTGCAAAAGAGATCGTGGCGGTAAAGATTCCACAGAAAAAAGGCGATCCGAAAATTTTTGATAAAGATGAATTTATGCGTCCGGAGAGTACGCTGGAAGGCCTGGCAAAATTAAAAGGCGCGTTTAAAAAAGAAGGCGGAACGGTTACTGCAGGAAATGCAGCAGGCTTGAATGATGGCGCTGCCGCGATCTTGCTGGCTTCGGATGAAGCGGTGAAAAAATACAATTTAAAACCGAAAGCAAAGATCATCGCAAGCGGTGTTGCCGGAGTGGAACCGCGCATCATGGGAATTGGCCCGGTAGAAGCGGGTAACATGGCATTAAAACGTGCCGGATTAACCATGAAAGACATGGACATTATTGAATTGAATGAAGCATTCGCCGCACAGGCATTGGCGGTAACACGCGCCTGGGGATTGGCAGATAATGATCCGCGCATCAACCCGAATGGCGGTGCAATTGCATTAGGCCATCCCCTGGGAATGAGCGGTGCCCGTATTTTAAATACTGCTGCCATTGAATTGCAGGAACAAAACAAGCGTTATGCATTGGTAACAATGTGTATTGGTGTAGGGCAGGGATATGCGGTTATTATTGAGAAGTGTTAAATATTTAGGATTTTCTTATTCAGGATTTAGGATTTTTTGTTAGTGGGTAAATTGGAAATTGAATTTTTTTATTTGAGATTTAATTGTTCGGGATTTTGGATTAGTTTTGCGCAGAATGTACAATACAGACTTTAAAACTAAATAGCAGAATTTTTTATGACGAAGGAAGAGTTGAAGAGAAGGACAAAAATATTTGCAATAAGAACTTTTAAATTTATTAATACATTGCCCAAGAGTAAATCTACAGATGTGGTGACCTATCAGATCATGAAATCATCTTCTTCCGTTGCTGCTAACTACCGCGCGGTATGCAGGGGCAAATCGAATGCTGATTTCCTGAATAAATTAAAAGTAGTAGATGAGGAAGCTGATGAAACTTTATTCTGGTTGGAATTTATAAAAGACCTGGAAATAAAATGTGATCCTGCTGAATTAGCATTTTTGATGAAAGAAGCCAATGAATTGACAGCCATTTTTTCTGCTGGCATTAGAACAATAAAAGCAAGAACTCCCAATAGCTAAAGATAAAGCCGGGAATAAATAAACCCTGCATAATAATAACGTCATAAAACAAAATTACAATCATCGGCTAAACTCAAATTTCGATAAGAACCAAAATCCTTAATCCTTAATCTCCAAATCCTAAATCATGGTTTACGAATTCAACGGTTACAAACCGGTTATTCACGAAAGTGCATTTATTCACCCGAATGCAACGGTTACAGGAAATGTGATCATTGGTAAGGATGTGTACATTGGCCCTGGTGCTGCATTGCGTGGCGACTGGGGACAAATCATTATTGAGGACGGTTGTAATGTGCAGGAAAATTGCACGGTGCACATGTTTCCGGGAACTACGGTTTTGTTGAAAGAAGCAGCACACATTGGTCATGGCGCTATTATTCACGGTGGCACGATCGGTAAAAATGTACTGGTGGGAATGAATGCGGTAGTGATGGACGATGCGGTGATCGGTGATAATTGCATTGTGGGCGCTTTGTGTTTTGTGCCAGCAAAAATGGTGATCCCGGAGCGAAAAGTGGTGGTGGGAAATCCTGCAAAAATTGTAAAGGATGTAAGCGATGAAATGATCGAATGGAAAACACAGGGAACAAAATTATACCAGCAATTGCCTGCTGATTGCAAAGCTACATTAAAACCCTGCGAGCCTTTGCGGGAGATAGAGCCAAATCGCCCGAAACAACAGGATGTTTACAAGACCTGGAAAGAAACGGAAGGGCAGTAGGCAATAGGCAATAAAAATGCAGTCGACAAATTGCAATAGACAAGAAGGCAATAAATTGAAAAACATTTGGCAGCGCGGATACTTGTGAAGTGATCTACTAAATACCAATTTGTACTAATGTACTAACCTGCATGGATACTATATGTGAAGATTATTTTAATACTAATCACAATAAAGAACTGTCATCCCGGGCCTGACCCGGGATCTGTTAAATACTTGCAGCGCCTACACAGTTCTTAATTGACAGATCTCGGGTCAAGCCCGGGATGACAGCTTAAGAAAGTATTTCTGTTTCCATAAACAATAATGTTCTGCAACATAACCATACAAAATAAAAGCATTTGGTATAAACTTCCCGATAGTCATT
>JAOQAG010000007.1 GCA_025963715.1 Bacteroidota bacterium | reverse complement strand
TTGGCAGATCCCGGGTCAAGCCCGGGATGACAGCTTAAGAAAGTATTTCTGTTTCCATAAACAATAATGTTCTACAACATAACCATACAAAATAAAAGCATTTGGTATAAACTTCCCGATAGTCATTTAAACTTTTTACTGGATAAAAACAGAAAATATTTCCCAGTGAAACCCCTGTAACCTCCGTGTTCTCTGTGTTAACGGATGATGAGCTTTTTGCTGTATAATTTATTGTTGGAGGAAGCAATCACAATGTATGTCCCGGCCACCAGCTTCTGATCGGGATCAATGGCAATAATCTCTTTGTTTGTAGCAGTAATGATCACCTTCGAATAAAATTCTTTTCCGGATACATCCCGCACGACTACCAGCACCTGCTGGTTTTCCAAGCCGGTAATGCTCATGGTCAGCGGTTCATCACTTCCGGCAGGATTCGGATAAATGGTAATGCCATCGTCGCCAAAATAATAATTGACAGGCACCAGATCGGAATATGTGCTATGGCCGTTAAAATCGGTTTGTTTTAAACGGTAATAGGAAATACCGCTATAAGGCGAATAATCTTTATCTGCATACCGGATCATTCCCGTACTATTTCCGGCGCCGTCCACCGTGCCTGCCGTTTCAAATGTTATTCCATCCCGCGATTTTTCGATCGTGAAATAATCATTATTGGTTTCCGAAGCAGTTTCCCAGGTAACATCCACAGCGCTTCCGTTTTTAATGGCATTAAAATTCAATAACTCAATCGGTAGCGGGCTTACAGGATAATTGTGCGTGCCGATGGTGTAATAGCCATCGTTTGCGTTTCCTGAAAAAGTAATACCGTTAAATTGTACTTTATCGCCTGTAATTGCACTGGCAGTGGCAAGTTCCGTCCAGTTACCGGTTTGCCCGGCCCTGTAAAGCAACACATAATCCGACACGCTTCCCAATGTGGTTGACCAGGAGGTAATGCCGTCGCTCATATCAAATTCAACGTTCGTGCTGATATTCGTAGCAGAATTGGTCACATCAAAATACCAGATCCGTTGCCAGCGCGCATTGGCTGTTCCGGTCATGCCGCCTACATCAGAAATGATCTGGTAATTGAGCGGAGATGCGTGCCCGGCAATAATATAATCGTCGATATCAAGCCCCGAATTAACGGTTATTCCCAAACCTGCTGCAATAGAGGATGCAAATGCATTGTTGCTTCCGGAGCTTTCTTTACCAACACCAGCTACATCACGGTCGTAATCGCCATCGCTGTTATTATCGCCAAAATATTTATCGTTTGCACTTAAGGCAATGTCATATTTTGCCGATAAATAATTATTGACGATGATCCGCTGCGCATCATTAAGTGCGGTTCTGTAAATAATAATTTCGGAGATATAACCATTGAAAGGCCTGTTGTCTGTAGCATGCGTGGCACCAACCATTAAAGGCGATGTTTTATCAGGCACAAGTGTGCTGGTTTCCGATCCTGTTTTACGAAGATTTTCGCCTTCGTAAATTTTTGATCTGTTGGCTGCTGTTAATGAGCCATCAAAAACAGCATCAATGATGTAATTGGTATTGGCGCTATAGGTGCTGATTGTGCTAAAACGATCGCTAAGGCCATCGACATCCAGGAAAAAGGCATTACCGGTGTAATAAAAAAGCATGAAGGCTTCATCAATATCAATGGTGGTACGTTTGGATATAATACATTTTGCATTCCCATCAAAGCCTTTTATCCGGGAAACGGTAAAAAAAGTATAGCCCGTTGTATTATCAAGCACCGGATTATCATACCCTACCATCATATCATTTTGCCCGGAAGAAGTGCTGTTGTCAAATTCGATGGCCGGATAACCATTCATCAGAGTGGTAGTATAGGTTGGGCGCTGAGCGGCTATGCTTTGCAATACACTTAATGTATTGCCGGATTGATCGTACCAGGCCGAAATAGCTGCGCCGGAAACAGTTGTACTGGTACCGGCATCGGCTTTTAGCCAAAGTGCGTTAGTAGCAGTAGCACCAACTCCCGCAGGACCGGTTTGTGAATGAAGTAGTTTGCTATTAATGAACAATAGTCCAAATAATAGTAATGAAATGGGTAGCGCTTTCATTATTAATATTTTATGAATATAAGACATTTTTTTACAAAGGAAAAAAAAATAAGGTAAAGGAACTTACTAATCACCTCCAGACCTTACATGTGTGTTATTTTTTTACATTTGTCCTGTATTAAATCTCATCTGCATTATGTACGGAAATTTCAAAGATCATTTACAGGCCGAATTAAAAAACATTGACGATTCAGGCCTGTTCAAACGTGAACGCATTATTACTACCGAACAGGGCGCTGTTGTAAAAGTGAACGGCAAGGATGTGATCATTTTTTGCGCGAACAATTATTTGGGATTATCATCGCACCCGAAAGTGATAGAAGCAGCGCACAAAACGCTGGACCGCCACGGTTACGGGATGAGCAGCGTACGCTTTATTTGCGGAACGCAGGATATTCATAAAGAATTGGAACAAAAACTTTCGAAGTTTGTAGGACAGGAAGATACCATTTTATATGCTGCCTGCTTTGATGCAAACGGCGGCGTGTTTGAGCCATTGCTGGGCGAAGAGGATGCGATCATTTCCGATGAACTGAACCATGCTTCCATTATTGATGGCGTGCGTTTGTGCAAAGCACAGCGTTACCGCTATAAAAACTGCGACATGGCGGACCTGGAAGAACAGCTGAAAGCAGCACAAAAACAACGTTTCCGGCTGATCGTTACCGATGGCGTTTTTTCAATGGATGGTTTTGTGGCACCGCTGGATAAGATCTGCGACCTGGCCGATAAATACAACGCAATGGTAATGGTGGATGAAAGCCATGCCAGCGGCTTCATTGGTAAAACCGGGAGAGGTACCATCGAATTAAAAAATGTAATGCACCGTGTGGATATTGTTACCGGCACGCTGGGTAAAGCATTAGGCGGCGCTATGGGCGGATTTACTTCCGGAAAAAAAGAAGTGATCGAAATGCTGCGTCAGCGCTCACGCCCGTATTTATTCAGTAATTCATTAGCTCCGCACATTGTGGGCGCTTCCATTGCCGTATTGGATATGCTGAGCGAAACCACCACCCTGCGCGACAAGCTGGAAGCAAACGTAAATTATTTTAAACAGGGAATTAAAAAAGCAGGACTGGAAATTAAAGACGGCGATTCCGCCATTGTTCCGGTAATGTTATACGATGCAAAACTGGCGCAGGAATTTGCCGCCAGATTGCTGGATGAAGGAATTTATGTAACCGGTTTCTTTTACCCGGTAGTAGCAAAAGGACAAGCACGGATCCGCGTACAATTATCGGCGGCACATGAAAAAGAACACATTGATAAAGCACTGGCAGCGTTTGAAAAAGTAGGGAAAGAGCTGGGCGTGATCAAGTAACAGGTAGCAGGACTGTATGAATAAAAAGTAAATAATTTCCTTTTACGTTTTTTTAGTTGCTCCTATTTTTCCAATCCCTAACCAGGCTAGTATCGTTATTATACCTGCTATGATTTTGGAATTTGTAAGATCGCCGGTTGAGGTCGTGATTATAATTAAAGAATGTAATCCGGCTGCAGTTAAAAATGATTTTGTTTCTTCTGTAAACTTCCCTAATAAATAAGCGCTTGCTACACAAACAACCAGGAAAGTGGTCCAGTCAAAAAATGTATTAAAACGAAAATGCCAGGCCCACCATAGAACCCCGGTTATTGCATAACTGATATTTTTACCAAGTGGCCGGAGTGCATCCTGCAAATAGCCTCTCCAGAATATTTCTTCCGTTACCGCATAAATTAAAAATACAGCAAATAAAATAAAATCAGGGCCCGGACCTTTTTGGATCAATGAAGTAATTGTAAAGACTACAAAAGGAGTTAAGGCTATGGCTATATTTTTAAGCTTATCATTGCCCAGAAACGTAATTGTTTTAAAAAAATTCTTATCAAAATAAAACGCGAAACCTGCAGCAGCAAGTGTCCCGATCCCGGCCGGTAAAAAACTCCGGTCGCTGACCAGGCAACCATTGGTAAAATTTTTATACGCCGCCGAAAGCAATCCCGAATTAAACAGCGATGAAATTCCAAATGCTATGATGTAGGAAATAGAAACTAAGAACCAATTTATTTTTGGAGTTGTTTTGTTCATGTTTTCTGCTGCAAGAAGTTACCTGTCATATAACCTGATTTAAATAAAAAAAGCATTTTCCATCCTTACCCTGAAAATTGTCCTAACCCCGGTTTTGCAAAGACTCCCGGAAGCTGTTGCTGAACATTTCAACACTATATTTTTAATTTATTTTTTTATCAGGACATTAAAAATAACCGTAACAATTTACGCCGATATTTAGTATTCAACCAATAAAAATCAAAGCAAAAGCGCCGAGAATATAATTTTTTTCTTAAATTGGTTTATAAATAAACCGTAATAAACAAAACATGAAAAAAACATTTACTTCTTTCAGGCGGCTCATGGCCGGCTGCAGTCTGCTGATGGCCGTACCATCCGCAGCACAGGTAGCAACCACTTACACATTTAGTCAAACCGCGGGAACCTACACTGCAAGCGCAGGAACAACCATTGCAAGTAATGCGTTAGGCAATATGGATGATGAAACATTCGGCCCCATTACCATTCCGAATTTTGCATTCGACGGGAACATTTATAACAATATTTACATCAACACCAACGGTTTTATCACTTTTGGAGGAGCACCGGCTGTAGACGAATACAATCCCATTTCCGATGCAGCAACATACATGGGCGCTGTTTCTGCGTTTGGGCACGATCTGGATGCAGCAACTTCCGGAACGCGTAACATCCGTTACCAAACCATCGGAAACGAATTTGTGATCCAGTGGCAAAATGTGGCGCGTTACAGTATTACCGGCGAGCGCATCAGTTTCCAGATCCGTTTGAACACCGTTACCAACCAGATCAAAATTGTATATGGCGGAACCATTACTCCCGGCAGCGATAACACCTATATGGAAGTAGGTTTGCGCGGCCCCGACAATACATTTGCAACCAATGTGAACAACCGCAAAGTAAATGCAGGCACCGGCGCATGGATCAATTCCGTTGCCGGTACAGGAAACGGAAGCACCTGCTATTTTAATTCGGCAACCACCACCACCGTTCCTGCAGCGGGTACCACCTTTACCTGGACACCTGCAGCTGTGGATGTGAAAGCCGTAGCGGTAGCATCACCTAACATTGCCGGTTGTTACGGAAAAACAGAAACCGTATCGGTTACCGTAACCAACACAGGCGGAACGGCACTTAATTTTGCCACAACCCCGCTTACATTAAACGTAGCATCAACAGGACCAAATCCGGCAACGTTTACACCGGTAGTTGTAAATACCGGTACACTGGCCGTTAATGCTTCACAAAACATACAGATCACAACCGCCTATAACATGTCGGTAAGCGGCACCTACATATTTACCGCTTCGGCAGCCATTACCGGCGATTCGCACGCAGGCAACAACACAGCTACCGATGTACGCATCAGCCATACACCTACCGTAGCTTATGCCGATGCAGCTGTTTGCAGCGGACAAAGCATTGCACTTACAGGAACAGCAACAGCTCACCCTTACGTGATCACAGCTACCAATTCAACAGCAGTAGCAATTCCTGATGACACCCCGGCAGGTGTCAATTCCACCATTACCATTTCCGGCGCAGGCACAGCACTTGCATCCTCTGCAACGGCCATCATCAACAACATTACACATACCTTCGACGGCGATTTGATTTTAACACTTACAGCTCCGAACGGTTCTTCTATTATACTCTCCAACCAGGAAGGAAGCATTGATCAGAACTATACCAACACTGTTTTTTCCGATACCGCCACCACCCCTGTAAGTGCAGGCACAGGCCCATTCACGGGCGCATTTATGCCGGAAGCTCCATTCAGCACACTTACAGGCCCGGCAAACGGAACCTGGACATTAAATGTGTCGGATAACGCTGCGGCAGATGTTGGAACACTGGCCGGGTGGTCGCTCGCATTCCAATCAAGCAATGGCATCAGCGCTTACAGCTGGACACCATCTGCTACCTTAAACAACGATACAAGCGCAAGCCCAATGGCAAACCCTACCGCTCCAACACTCTACATGGTAATGGTAACCGACCTCAGCGGCTGTACCAATACCGATAGCGTACAGGTGAACATCAATGCGCTGCCAACAGTAACGGCATCTGCAAGCGCTGCAAATGTGTGCCCGGCAAGCAACGTAACCTTTACAGGCGGCGGTGCTGCATCTTACAGCTGGACCGGCGGCATTACCGATGCCATTCCTTTTTCAGTATCAGCAACCGATACGTATACCGTAACCGGAACTGACGGAAACGGCTGTATCAACACAGCAACAACAACTGTAAACGTATATACATTGCCAACAGTGCTTGCAAATGCAAGCGTACCGGCAATTTGCGATGGTGATGCCGTAACCTTTACAGGAAGCGGAGCAACATCCTACACCTGGACCGGTGGCGTTACCGATGGATTGCCATACAGCCCCGCTGCAACAGATACTTATACCGTAACCGGAACTGATGCAAATGGTTGTGTGAATACCGCAACAACTTCTGTAACTGTAAATCCATTACCAACAGTTACTGCTTCCGCAGATTTAAGCGCGGTGTGCGTTGGCAACAACGTAACATTAACAGGTGGCGGTGCTGCATCTTACACCTGGACAGGTAGCGTAACAGATGGCTTGGCATTTACACCGGCAGCTACCGATACCTATACCGTAACCGGTACGGATGCAAACGGCTGTATCAATACCGCATCCACAACAGTTACCGTAAATACATTACCAGCAGTTACCGCTTCCGCAGATTTAAGCGCGGTGTGTACCGGTAATAACGTAACATTAACAGGTGGCGGCGCTACATCTTACAACTGGACAACCGGCGTTATCGATGGCGTAGCATTTGCTCCGGCGGCGACAGATACGTATACTGTAACCGGAACAGACGGAAACGGTTGTATTAACACAGCCTCTACAACTGTAACGGTAAATGCATTACCAAATGTGATTGCCTCAGTAGATGTTGCAACTGTATGCGAAGGCACCATTGTATTGTTTGCCGGTGGCGGCGACCCTGCAACCTATACATGGTCAAACGGTGTGGTTGATCTGACAAGCTATACACCTCTTTCAACCAATACTTATACTGTAACCGGTACCGATGCAAACGGCTGTTCAAATACAGACAGCATTACGGTTACCGTAAATCCATTGCCAATGGTGGATGTAAGCTTTGCACCGGGTACACAATGCGTGTACAATGCTGCAATTACACTTAGCGGCGAATCACCTGCAGGTGGAACCTGGAGCGGAAACGGCGTAAGCGGAACTTCATTTGATCCTGCAACAGCAGGTGTTGGAACATCTGCAATAACATACACTTACACTGATGCAAACGGCTGCTCGGCAATGGATACTACTTCCATCAACGTGGATGTGTGTACCGGAATTGCAGCTACCGGGGCAAACGGCGTAGAGCTAAATGCTTATCCAAATCCTGCAAGCGGATTGATCACCGTATCGATCCTGAATGTAAATGCTGCTGAAAAAATTCAACTGCAAATTACCGACATGCTTGGCAATGAAGTGTACGGACAGCAAATTGCTTCGGCTGGAACAGAATTTACCACGCAGGTGGATGTTTCGGCTTTTGCAAAAGGGACGTACCTGATGAAGGTAAGCACCGGAACTACAGTAAAAATGATGAAGATCGTAAAGCAATAAAATAGTTCATTGGTTTACCGGTTCATCGGTTTATTGGTGTGCTGTGTTCACTATGTTTTATTACACGCACAGCATATCGGTTACTGGTTCACACAGCACACCAATAAACTATTGAACTAATGAACCAGTTAACAAAAAAAACGCTCCCGAAAAATCCGGGAGCGTTTTTTTATGTCTGTATCTTTTTTAACTTTTTCCGGTTATAGCATTGAATTACACTAAAATGCTATGAAAAAAATCATCCCTTTCCTTATTGCCATTATTTCTTTGATTGGCTCTCAACCTTTACAGGCGCAGATCCGCCATAGCTATGGCTTTTACATGATGGCCTATGACCAAAGCGCCGAACAGGTCGTCAACAAAAAAAATAAGATCGCACAACGCACAATTGTTACATCCAGGCCACGCACTGTAAAAACAGCAGTTCAGAAATACGATAACAACGGGCGGGTGATCCTCTACGATTCCGGAAAAAATAAAGTGATCACCAGTTATTATGAAAATGATCAAAAAAGAAACATCACCATCTATAAAAAAAACAAGCTGGTGGAACGTGATTCGTTTTTATATGATGGAAAAAAGTTTCTGGCGGCTTTTTATTATAACAAGGATAACAAATTATGCGCACAGGAAAATTATGCATACAGTGGCGATAGCTCACTCATGACCGAATACAAGCTAATGAAATTAAAAAGGGGAGCGCTCACAGAAAAAACAAAACAGGTATTCGAGTATTATCCGGATGGCAGTTATAAAAAAATATCCTTTTACAAAAATGGGAAGATTGATTATTACAGCCTTTTTGACTGCAATCCTGTAGGAGAAAATCACAAAAAAGATTCCCTGCATAATTGCGTAAAATACGACGTGGACAGTCTTGGCAATAAAATGAAGATCACCATTTTGAATAATAAAAAATGGTCGACAAAAACGATAGAATATTTTAATCAGAAAGATCAGCTGATCGCTCAAAAACGATACGACCTTAAAAAGAACAGGATCGAAACGGAGATCCATTATGTGCCGGGGCAATTTTTTTATAACACTTATATTTTTTACAGGAAAGGAAAAGAGAATTACCGCCGCGAAAATGTATACGATGCTCAATTAAATTGTACCACATCCAATTCCTTTGTAAAAAAGAAACTAAAATTCATTACCAAAAATACTTACAACGAAAGGGGATTATTGCAAACCAGTGTAGAACGTAATATGCACGATAAGAAAAAACAGGCAACCAGTTATCAGTATAGTTATTTTTAAATGAGTACCAGAAACTTTGTACCATAAAAAATTTACTTAAGGGCGTCATTGCGAGGGCTTTTCGCCCGAAGCAATCTCATTCTAGCTTACATTCTGGTGTGAGATTGCTTCGGGCGAAAAGCCCTCGCAATGACGCGTTGACTAAAAATTTTCGATAAAAATAATTATAGATTGGTATAAATTTTCCGGTTTCATCTATTTTTAATAATCAGCATCTCAGAATATCCTGAAATACGGCCTGCTTGCAAGCGGTGAAAATTTCCAGGGAATACATACGAGGATAATAAACAACGCCACAGAATACCAAATGGCCATTGTTTTAAATTTTCCGCGGTCAGTGATTTTTCGCTTTGCTTTCGCCGATCCGATTGTAATAATAATGATCGCGATCAGCATCATCACACTGTGCTCCATCCCAAAAAAACGGATCTCATCCTGCTTTTTTGCTTCTTCGTAATGATGCAAAAAATAATTAATGATGGGGCTGATGAAATAAAGCCAAAGCCCGACAATCAGCTGCACGTGTGCAATGGTAGCCGTAATGTGCCGGATGCTGTTATCTGATTTCGTAAACGCCTTATTCCCCAGCCATCCGCTGTAAGCGCGATACAGCGAATACAGCAAGCTGATCAAAACCAACCAGCGGATCAGCGAATGTGTTACTAAAAGGGTAGTGTACATTTCATTTACTAATTACTAATACTAAAAGCTAACTACTTTTTCAAGGCATCCAATTCATCCTGCGCCGCTTTTTTAGCATCGGCATCACCGTATTTTAGCGTTAGCTCATAATATTTAATTGCATTGGGTTTATCGCCTTTTTGTTTGTAAGCCTGTGCAATGTTGTTCAGCACAATAAAATCAGTTGGCGCTATTTTTTTCGCTTTCAACAAAGGCGTCAATGCTTTGTCATACTCTTTTCTCACCAGGTAAACGATCGCCACATTCGAAAGACTTTCCACGTGATTGGGATAATATTTTAATACCCGCTCTGCAATTTGTTTCATATTGTCCAGCAATGAATCATCGTTTGTATCATACAACTGCACCACATAATTCTGGATCCCTTCCAGCAAAAATTTTTCTCCATCCTTTTTCGGTTCATTGTCCCTCCAGAGCCAGGCATTTTTATTTTTTGCCGAATAGTCAATCGTTTTCAGGATCTCTTCCGTAAACGCTTTGTAATTCTTTGTTTCGCCCAGCATGTATATTTTTCCAAAACGCAAATCCAGCCGGCCCGGAAATTTTTTGATCGCCTTGTCTATATAAGCAAATCCCATTTTTATATAATTGGGATCGTACTCCACCACATCATTCATGTAACCGGCTACTTTCCCTGTGGAATCAGTTAATACAAGCGAGTTATCGCCTTTCTGTTTTTTCTGCAGCCCGATATATTCCAGCTTGCTTTTCCATACATAATAGCTGTAATACGATACATACAATTCGGGGTCTTCCGGCGCTTTTTTCTCCCAGTCTTTGAGCAGCGCAATTTGCCCGGCCGTATCTTTTGCAGCGTTCAACGCGATGAATTGTTTTTTAAAATCCTGTGCGAAACCGCCGCACGATACAGCAATTGCAACGATCAATAAAAATAAATGTTTCCCGGTTTTCATAGATCTGTTCATATAATATTCTAAATTAGTACATCTTCCTTTAAATGTAACGCTATCGGATCACTACCATTCTTGTTTGTATCCCTTTTTTTGTTTCCACTTGTATAAAATAAACACCGGCAGTTAATTCATCTTTTTGCAATTCCAGTTGTTTGCCGCTAAAATTAATCGCTTTTATTTCTCTTCCGGCAAGGTCTGTTATTCTTATGGTACTATTATTTTGCTCGTCAGTAAACGCCACTGTAGCAACCGATTCAAAAGGATTCGGATAAACAGAAAATGACGCGTTGCCGGTTGTTTTTTCTGATATGCCGGTAAATGCATTTGTAACAACTATTCCGCCATCGCCTGCTATGTATGCAATGCCGGGAGCCGAAAAACAAATGGAAAATAAATACCCGGTTGTGCCACTGGTTTCTGATACCCAGCTGGTGCCTCCGTCTGTTGTTTTTAATATCAGTCCGTTACCGCCTGCAACATATCCAACCATAGGATTGGTAAAAGATACGCCCACTAAATAATCAGCAAAAAAGTTTGTGCTGGTCCAGTTTGCTCCGCCATTTGTTGTTTTTAAAATAACTCCGTCATTTCCCATGAGTGATGCACCCACCACATAGCCATTATTCTTGTCTAAAAAACAAAGAGAGCTTAACGTTTGACTAACATGTGTCGGCAGAGAAAACCAATTGATGCCGCCATCTACTGTTTCTAAAAACGTACCCTGGTGCCCAACCGCGTAAACCGTATCAGGACTAATGATCCAGATCGAATTAATACTATTTGTATTTCCTAAAATTGTTTGTATGACCCAACTCGCGCCGCCATTCGTTGTTTTTAAAATAGTCCCATTATTACAGCCTGCATACCCAACGTTACTATTTAAAAAACGTACAGACGTTAACTGCTCAGGTGTACCGCTTGTTTGTGGAACCCAGTTTGCACCGCCATCTGTTGTTTTTAAAATTCTGCCTTGCAGGCCCACACAATAACCCGTATCAACCGATGTAAAATCGACCCCATAAAGAGAATACGCAGTGCCACTGGTCTGCATCACCCAACTGGAGCCACCATTAATTGTTTTAAAAATATTGCCATTCGCGCTTGTAGCATAACCAATATTTACAGATGGAAAATCAATTCCTTCCAGCTCATCCGATGTGCCGGTGGGAAGTATCACCCATTGCGCATTTACAGTAACACACATGCAAACAGTTAAAATTAATAAGTAGATTTTTTTCATAAGTATTTTATTAGAGTAGCGGGGATGCATTATAAATTTAATGCAATTTTTCAAAAAACAAAAACGCCTGCTGCTTTTTTATTTGACATCAAACATTCCCTCATTCAAAAGCCCTGTTTACAATATAAACAGGGCTTTGCATTTTTTTATAGGCAGAGTAAACAAATCAGATCTTAAAACGGCTGTTCACCGCCTGCTGATAGGTGCGGCCAATCGGGAGCTCCTGATCGTTAATGAATAAGCTGCCCGACTTTACCGTATTTACCATTTTATAATTCACCACAAATGATTTGTGGATCCGCATAAAAGATTTCTCAGAAAGCTGTTCCTGCAATTCCGTGATCGGTGTGCGGATTACCCGGCGCTTATCATTGCTGATATGGATCGTTGTATAATTTCCATCCGCTTCCATCCACATGATCACGGAATACGGCAAACGTACCATGGCGTGGCCTTCTTTCACCACCAGCTCTTCCGTTTCATTTACTTCTTCCGCTTTGCTGTTGGAATTGAACAATGCCAGCTCAATCGCCACCATCAGGTCTTCATTCCTGAATGGTTTTATAATGTAGGCATTCGGCCTTGTGTGTTTTGCTTTTCCAAGAATTTCCGGGCTGGCATGCGATGTAATGTAAATAAACGGAATGTGGTATTTTTCATGCAGCAGCGCACCCAGGTCGATCCCCGTTTTTTCCTGCCCCAATGCAATGTCCGTAAGTACCATTGTAGGCATTTCCTCTTCAATTGCAGTAATCGCTTCTTCCACTGTTGCAGCCATCCGTATGCTTTTACAGCCCGCTCTTTCCAGGATCTCCGCTGTATTTTCCGCAATTAAAAATTCATCTTCTACAATCAAAAATTTTGCTTCAGAGATCGTCATTTTTTCGTTACGCTTAAATTGTTTTTTGTTTTTGTACTGTAAAAGCCACTTCAAAAGAAGCGCCTTCGCCTTCATTTACCTTTAGCCTTCCACCGATCTGTTTCACCATAATATTCACCAAACGCAAACCCAGGCTTCCTTTTCTCCGTTCTTCCACAGGGCCCATGCCCTTTCCATTGTCCGCCACCATTAATTTCCAGTCTGTATTTTTTTCAGTCGCCGCCAACCGGATCTCAATTTTTCCGGCAACCTTTTCTGTAAACGCATATTTCAGAGAATTGGTCACCAGCTCATTGATGATCAATGCTAAAGGTACGGCAATTTTTGTCGGAAACATCACACTCTCCACTTCTGTTTCGATCGTTACTTTTGCAGGAAGCGTACTTGCAACTTCCTTGTGAAAGTCCAGTACTTTTTCAATGTATTCCTGCATATTTACCTGCAGCGATGAATTATTCTGGTACAGCAATTCATGCAGCGCCGATAGCGACTGGATCCGGTTCTGGCTTTGTTTCAAATACACATTCAGCCGCTCATCTTCCGCGCTGTTCGCCTGCAGGGAAAGCAAGCTGGAAATGATCTGCAAATTGTTATTGATCCGGTGATGCACTTCCTGCAACAACAATTCCTTGCGGCTATCTTCGTTACCTAAAAATGTTGCCAACCGTTTTTTATTCCTGTACGCACGCTGTACAAATACTAAGATCACCACACAAAAGGCAATCACTAAAAATAAAAACAAGCGCAATTGTTTCTGGATCTTATTCTCGCCTTCCAGCACAATGATCTCTTTTTCGTGCTCCGCTTTATTCGCAGCCTGCGCTTTTTCAAAATTATAATTCAGCTCCGTACTCACCAGTTTACGTGTGCTTTCCTGGTTAAAAACACTGTCGTGATAGGCCATGTAATTTTTATAATACTTCAGCGCTTCCGTCGGCCTGTTTGTTTCTTCATAAAAATTGCTCAAAAAATCATTCGATTTCATTATAAAATCATTCGATCCGGTTTCCTTTGCATTTGCCAGTCCTTCCTTAAAATATTTTTCAGCTTCGGCCATCTTGTGTTGCTTCTGATACACTTTACCGATGTTGTTAAGGCAATACGACATTTCCGCTTTTGCATTAAAAGCAATGTACAGGTCAAGCGATTTTTGCAGATACTCCAATGCTTCATCCGGCTTACCCAGCTCCGAACAAATAACACCCAGGTTCTCCAGCGAAACCGCACTGCCTTCCTTATCGCCGCACTCCTGGTGCAGCCGCAGCGATTTTAAATAATAGGTATTTGCCAGCTCGTATTGCTGCTTTACAAAAGGAGTATTCTCATTGCTTTTGCCTTTTGCAGAATCGCCCCTTGTTTGATAAATACTCGCCAGGTTATTGATATTTACCGCCAGCCCGCTTTTTTCATTCAGCTTTTCCTGGATCGCAATGGCTTTAAATAAATAATAAGCTGCTGCAGGCTTGTTTTTACTATCGGTTAAAACCGCAGCTATATTTCCATAATCGATGGCCATCGGCGACAATGACTTTGCCTCCTCATCAATTTTCAGCGATTTCATGTAATAATCCAGCGATTGCCCGTAATCTCCCTGGTCGGCATACGTGGAGGCAATATTGGAATATACTTCCGCCACCGCATTGCTGTCTCCCGTAGCTTTGAAGATCGGCAATGCTATAAAATAATAATTAAGAGCTGCATTCAGTTTGCTTTGACTCAGATTTACCTGACCTATACAATTCCAAAACTGGCCTTTCCCTTTTTTTCCAACTATGGCAATGGCACGGTTTGGAGATTTTTCCACCTGTGCAGAAACCTGCAGCAGCTGCCGGGCATATTTCAAAGCGCCTACATAATCCGCGGCATCCACCAGGTCCAAGCTCAGTGTATTCAGCGTTTGTATTTTAAGTGTATCGTTTTGTGTGGTGTTTACAACGTTTATCAGTGAATCGATCGATTCGTGCTGTGCAGCTGCTTTACCCGTACAAAGCAGAAAAATAAAGAAAAAAACAGGATAGCAAATGCTTTTTTTCATTGCACTAAGATACAAAAATGCAGGGTGAGTTTTTGTCCGTATTAATTCATAAAAAAAACGCTCCCGGAAAAATCCGGGAGCGTTTTTTATTTTATAATTCAGAATGATTATTGAATGACAAGTTTCTGAACTTTAGAATCTGTTCCGGTTGTTAATCTTACATAATAAACACCTTTTGCAAATCCTTCAATGTTAATTTGTTTGTTGTATGCTGCGGATACATTTTTATCCAGTTCATTGTAAACTTCTTTTCCTTGAATGTCAACGATGTTGATCAGCAATTGAGTAAAGTTTGCATTGTTAACTGAAATGTTTACCATTCCGCTTGCAGGGTTCGGATATACTGTGATGTCCTGGATCGTTGAAGCGTTAGCCGCTGCAATTCCTGTACACACATCCACGTTGATGGAAGTAGTATCCGTGTTTGCACAACCGTTTACATCAGTATAAGAGTATGTTATTAAAGACATTCCCACACCTGCTGTAGCAGGATCAAATGAAGTTCCGCTTACGCCGTTTCCGCTCCATGTTCCACCTGCCGGTGTTGCACCGCTCAATGTAAGTGCTGCATTGTATACACACACAGTTCCTGATGTAAATGTTACATCCACTGCAGGTAATGTATTTACAGTCACCGTGGTGGTTGCTGTGTTGCTACAACCGCTTGCATCTGTTCCGGTTACCGTGTACGTATCAGTTGCTGTTGGAGCAAATGGCACTCCGTCAGTCACACCGGTTGTCCAGGTGTAAGATGTAGCACCACCACCCGTTAAGGTTACGTTGTTACCCGCACACACTGTGCTTAAATCTGCAGAAGCAGTTACAGTTGGTAATGTATTTACGGTTACCGTTGTTGTTGCTGTATTTGTACAACCGTTTCCGTCTGTACCTGTTACAGTATACGTATCAGTAGCTGCCGGAGCAAATGGTACGCCGTCAGTCACACCCGTTGTCCAGGTGTAAGAGGTAGCGCCGCCACCGGTTAAGGTTACGTTGTTACCGGCACACACTGTGCTTAAATCTGCAGAAGCAGTTACAGTTGGTAATGTATTTACGGTTACCGTTGTTGATGCTGTATTGATACAACCGTTTCCGTCTGTACCTGTTACAGTATAGGTATCCGTAGCTGCTGGTGTAAATGCTAATCCATCAGTTACAGTTCCTGTCCATGTGTAAGTAGCAGCACCGCTTCCTGTTAAGGTTACGGATGATCCATCACACACTGCCACAGCAGTTGAATTTGCTACCACTGCAGGCAATGCATTTACAGTAACCATTGCTGTTGCTGTATTCATACAGCCATTTCCGTCTGTCCCTGTTACCGTGTATGTATCAGTAGCTGCAGGCGTATATGGTAATCCGTCTGTAACGCCACCAGTCCATGTGTAAGATGTTGCACCGCTTCCTGTTAAGGTTACTGCGCCACCGTCACACACTGCCGCAGCAGTTGAATTTGCCACCACTGCTGGCAATGCATTGATCGCTACTGCTACTGCTGTTCTTGCACTTGGACATCCTGCAGCAGAACTGTCCTGTACATAATAAGTAGTTGCTGTAGTTAATGCAGGTGTTGTAAATGAAGCACCGCTTCCTACATGTGTTCCTGCTGCTGCCGCATCATACCAACCGATTGTACCTGTACCTGCTGCAGTTAATGTTGCAGTTGTACCTGAACAAATAGTTGTTCCGGAAGCTGCAGGTGCAGATGGTAATGGATTTACAACCACGTTTGTTGTTGCTGTTGCAGAACATCCGAATACGTTGGTAAGTACCACGTTGTA
This sequence comes from Bacteroidota bacterium, assembly GCA_025963715.1. Classification (GTDB taxonomy): domain Bacteria; phylum Bacteroidota; class Bacteroidia; order 2-12-FULL-35-15; family 2-12-FULL-35-15; genus 2-12-FULL-35-15. Next base: position 139,262 of record JAOQAG010000007.1, on the reverse strand, counting down.
ATCTGTTGTTGCTGTTGGAATAACACCTGTTGGATTTTGAGTTGTTGATGTAAATCCTGCAGGAGCTGAAGTCCAGCTGTAAGTATAAGAACTTGCACCACCGGAGATCGCTACGTTATCAATAGCCCAACCGTAACCCCATGCTGATTTAAAGTGGAAACGTACATAAACTGTAGGATTTCCAATATAAGCGTTCAGATTCACTGTTGTTGTTACAAATCCGTTAACTGCACCTAATGTTGCACCGTTTGTTGACTGAACAAGCGCCCATGTAGTACCGTTTGTAGATACTTCCACGTTTGCACTGTCAGGAGCTGCATTAAATCTGAAATAGTTATAGAACTGTAAGCTCAAAGAAGCTAAGCCAACAGTGTTGAAAGATGGGGATTGCAACGTTGTATTTGATGTACTTCCGCTTCCTTGTGAATCACTGTTTGTTAAGTAAAACTGTGAGTTATCATTGCTATTCAACGCCGGAGTCCAGAAACCACCCGGGCTGTAACCGTTTGGTCTCAATGTCCATGCTGCATTTGCAACTGTACCACCGGTAGAGTTGTTAGCTGTTGTCCAGCCTGTAGCTGCACCGTTAAAGTTCTCTGATAAAATGTTGATTGTATAAGGGTTGCCTGTTGCGCCTAATGCGGTAGGGCTTCCTGTACAAACTGCTGCTGGTGTAGCTGTTGCTGTTGCTCCAACCACTGCCGGTGCAGATGTAATTGTTGTTGTTGCAGTTGCCACACAACCGTTACCATCAGTACCTGTTACGGTATAAGTTGTTGTACTTGCTGGTGTTGCAATTACGCTTGCTCCTGTTGCAGCAGATAATCCTGTTGCTGGCAACCATGCATACGTTGCAGCTGCAGATGCTGTAAGTGTTGCACCTGTTCCCGGGTTACAATATAAAGCGGAAGTAGGTGTTACCGCTACCGCAGGTAATGCATTTACCGTTACAAGAACCGTTGTAGTAGATGTTGCTGCACAGTTGTCTGTAACAGTTACAGTGTAAGTTCCGGTTGCTGCTGGTGTAGCTGCTGTGATCACCGGGCTTTGAGCTGTTGATGCAAAGCTGTTAGGACCAGCCCATGCAAAAGTGTATGGTGCCCCGCCACCTGCAGCCGTTACGTTAAATGTAAGATTTGTTCCTGCACACACTGTGCCGGATGGTAATACAGAGTTGGTGCTTGTTAATGCAGCACCAGCTGTAAGCGTTACGCTTGCAGTAGATGTACAACCACCGTTTGATGCTGTTACAGTATAAGTAGTAGTTGTTGTTACTGCTGTTGCTATAGGGTTTGCAAGAGTTTCCTGCCCGGTAATGAATGTGGAAGGAGTCCATACAAATGAGCTGATAGCTGCAGGAGCATAAACATACATTCTTCCGGTTGCAGGTGCAGTTGAGTTTGCATCATTTGCAGTTGCTGTACTGGAAGTGTTTGTAGCGAATGTTAAGCTATGGAAAGATGCAGCAGTTGCCGTAAGGCCTCCGGAAATAGATCCTGATGAAGGAGTTCCCATTGCACCGTAACGGAATTCAATTCGTCCGCCTTCGTATAACCAGGCCTGGAAAGTAGAGTTGGCAACACCTGTTGTATTTCTTGGAATGTTAACAAACCATTGTACTTTTAAAATACGGTTTGGAGCTGTTCCTGTTACTAAAGTAGTAACACTACCGTTTGTTCCTGTAGCCAAATCATCCCAATAAGGTGCGATTTTAGGAACATTGTTGGTAGCGGTCATTGCATTTGTATACTCAATTACAGCTGCAACGCTGTCTAATAAGATCCATCCATCAGGTGATACGGAGAATTTTGTATAATTCCTTCCGTTAAAGTTGAATGGAAATCCGATCGCAGCAGCTGCAGCGGTAGGAGTATCATCATCATTTGCACCAATTGCAGTAGTTGCTCCGGTCATCGGATCAAGCGTTGCACCTGTTGAAGTTGAATATACATACGATGTTAAAGGAGTTGCAACAGAACCGAATGCCAGTAACTGTGAGTTACCTCCTGAACAAACAGAAGAAGGGGTTGCTGTTGCCGTAAGTCCGGTAACCGCACCATTCACGGTAATTGCAGTTGTTCCTGTTCCGATACAGCCGTTTCCGTCTGTACCTGTAATGGTATAAGTAGTTGTAGCAGTAGGTGCTGCATTTACGCTGGATCCTGTTGTAGCAGAAAGTCCTGCTGACGGAGCCCATGCATAAGTAGTTGCACCGGTAGCCGATACCGGGATTGCAGTTCCACCAGGCTGACAAATAGATGCCGATGTTGGAGTTACTACAATAGTAGGGCTGGGATTAACTGTTACAGTTATTGCTGCTGTTGAATCCGTTAAACCGGAATTGGAACAAGCCACTACAAATTTAAAATAAGTAGTAACCGGCAATGCGCCCGTAGCCAATGTAGTTGTAGTAGCACCGCCGATTACAGTGTAAGGACCTACCGCTGAAGTTGCTTTAACCCACTGGTAAGTAATACCTGCAGATGTAGAGCTGGAAGTTGCACCGGTAACCGTGATAGAAGAAGTACCGTTCACACAAACCGCAGCAGGTGTTGCTGTTCCGGTACCTGCTGTAACGCTGGCACACAATGGCAATGCAGATATTCCTGCAAATTCGTCCGCTCCGATATCAGGAGCTGTTCCTGTACCTGCATAACCTGCATTTCCCTGGCGGATATCTCCGTCAAAGTCGTCTGTATAAGTTGCAATGTTAGCTGCAGCACTTTCAGCAACTGTTGGAGTTGCAGGGGCTACATGTAAAAATCCCGGTGCAGTTCCTACAGTGCTTGTAAAAACTACGTTCTCTGTTTTTGAAGCCGCGTCAATTACGCCACCAGCACGTGTCTGGTAAGCAGCAATTGTTTGATCGGAGTTGGTACCATCATTAAAGATAAGGTTTGCAGCTCCCGGTGTTCCCGCATAAAATACGTTGTTGTTGGAAGTTGCAGCATAGTTGTTCAACGCTGTACCTGATCTTCTGAAAGCAACTACCAATCCTGTTCCTGCAGGAGTAGATCCGTTCACAATAATGTTATTGCGCAGATTTAACTGAGAAGTGGATGCAGTTGCGTTTACTGTATGATAAATTCCGGTAGCACCAAAGTTTGCTCCTGTTGAAGAAGCATTCAGGTATACCGTGTTGTAATAAATGTTGTGTGTTGTAGAAGTTGATGTAGAAGTAATGCTGATACCTCTGATCGCATCCACAGACGCAGCTGCTGGTGCAGTAAGGCCACCGATAAAGTTGTTGTAAACCGTATTGGTTGTACCACCTGATAAGCGGATCCCGTTTACAACGGTTGTTGTTCCGGTTGCAGCTGTTGTGATTCCGTAAATTTTATTTTTAAAAACGTTAGTGGATGTTCCACCTGAAACCAGGATCCCGTCTACTGTTGGTGTTGCAGTACTTGCAGCCGCACCTACAGAGATATTAGCAATCACGTTATTAGAAATGATGTTACCTGTACCTGTATTGATACCAATTGCGCTCACAGTAGGCGATCCGGTGATCACACCTGTAAAGTTCAGCGCATTGAATGTGTTATTGGAGATCGTGTAAGGGCCACCTGTTAAACCACTGATCCCTACCATTGATGCAGGAGCTGTGGCAGAAGAGGCCAATGAAAACGTATTTCCTTTAAGGGTTGTTGTTCCAACAGCTCCGGAAGGAGTTGATAAACCAATAACAGTTGGCGCAGCGCAGCTTACAGTAATAGAGTTGCCATTTGCAACTGTTGTAGCACCGTAGCTGTATGCAATTCCTGTAACGCTGCCTGTGTTTGTCCCGCTGATAGAAATGATGTTGTTACACATGCTGTTTATAGCCGCTGTAGAACCACCAATTCTGTTGATCGCGATCACAGTACCTGACGTTGCAAGGTTTGTAAATGTGATGTTGTTGCTGGAGATACTGTCATAAGGATCGTTTGGTGATGTAGAACTCTGGTTAAAGAAAGTCACATTTCCGCTTGTTGCAACACGATCAATATTGGATGTATTGGTTTTAACTGTTAGCAAACCCGAAAGTGTTGATGCACCGCCAAGTACAACATCCAATGTACCGGTGTTTCTGATGGTAGAACCGGTAGTGTTAAATGTGTTTCCTGTAATGTTCACATTGTTGTGACTCGCATTGTAGGAAATATAAGCAATGTTAGCTGAACCATACGTTCCGGCACCCGTAACCGCTTGTTTAACAGTGATTCCGTTTCCTGTTACGTTCAGGGCTGTTGATGCTGCATTTGTTGCTTTTACAACAGTAATTGCCGAATTAATACCTGATGCCACCGAAGTGGTTTGGTTAACTGTAATTGTATTTGTTGTTACATTGTTATTGGTTGAAGAACCGCTCACGTCAATCCCTCCAAGAAGGCCTGTAAGCGTACCTGTGCCTGAACCTGTTTGGTTTAAAGTAACGGTATTGCCAGCACCTGTAATAGTTGCAGAGGTACCAGCCATAGTAATACCTGTTGCGTTTCCGGATGAGGCAGCTGTTGTCTGGCTTTGGTTGATCGTTACGTTGTTGTTGCTGCAAGTGTTTGTAGCATTTGTATAGTTTGCACGGATCCCGAAGATATTTGCAGAAACCGATGCAGTAGCTGTTTGGTTTAATACAACTGTATTGTTGCTTCCGATAATGGTACCGTTTGTAATCCCGGATCCGAAATCGATCCCGGTCATTGCCGTAGTTCCTGTATTGGTAAGTGTAACCGTGTTGTTGCTGAAGTTAGAAGTGTATGTTACACCTGTAGGAGTTGTTCCTGCGGTAGCAAAAACACCACCGGAAGGTAATGTTAATGTACTTGTGGATGTAACGGTATTGAACCGCGCAGAAAAACCAACCACGTTACGGAAATAGATCCCCGCGTTGGTAGCTGCTGAAAAGCTGGTAAACCCTAAATCCGATGTGGTATTGCTCACACCGAATGTGATGTGGTTACCTGTTCCTGCAGAAGTTCCTCCGATATCGTTACCGGTTTCAAAAACAGTTGCAGTTTGTGCCGGGCTGATAAAATAGATCCCGAATGCAACGCCTGAAATGGTATTGTTATAAAATTTGTTATTGGAGTTGGTACCTGCCGAAGAGCTTGCTGCCTGTGTTCCGTTTGTTGCAGAGGAAGCATTTGTAGAGAAGATCCCGATTGCATTCTGATATGCCGTAGCAGAGCTTAATGTAATGGTGTTGTTCAAAATTGTGTTGAACTGTGCACCATCCGTTGTGCTTACTGCAAAAAGCGCGATACCGAATTCGGTCATTTGCTGCACTGCAATAGCGCCACCGGTTGTATTGGCTGCGTTCTCGTTCAATGTCAGGTCCTGGATCGTGATGTAGTCACCGCCAATGATCTTGATGATCGCATCTGTTCTGCTTCCAACTACAGGAGCAGCGGCAGCAGTAATGATGTTGTTGTTACCCTGGATAATGATAGGGTTGGTAGCGCTTGCTGTTGTAAGCACCAATGATCCCACATCACCGATCACATAACCTCCCGCAGGAGCTGTTTCGGGGTTACCCGGGATCACATTTAACGTCACACCGCCGGCACCTACACCCTGCGTGTTCAAATCTGTTATGGCTAACGCTAACGTAGCATAATCGCCCGGGATATTTTTTGTCCCTGTCAACTGTGCTTTTACGTTAATGCTGAACGCCACCATGCAACACGTTATAGCCAGAGCAAGCCGTGTTTTCAAATTGTAGTTCTTCATCATGTTTATTTATAGTTATATTTAAATTCTTACTTTTTTAAAAAAATCAGACAGCAAATCTAAATCATTCTATATGATAAGTCAATAAAAATGAGGTAAAAAAGCTAACAATTCGATAAACTCCCGATAATTGTAGATTATATTCCCCCACGCGGATTTAAATAAAAAAAGCCTCCCGTTTCTTACGGAAGGCTTTCTCAATGCATTGGTTAATAACTATTTGTTCAGCTGTGCAATGCGAACGGCTGCTGTCTTTGTTTCCGTCTTTAACTGTAAGATGTACACCCCGTTTTGGAGGTTCAGGTCTTTTGTGTTAAGATTAAATTCATAATGGCCGCTATCCTGTGTTCCCTTTTTTAAGGAATAAATCTTCTGCCCTACAGTATTATACAGCTCAAATATCACATCAGTTTTTTCCGGTAAAAAGTAGCTTACGGTGGTGCTTTCGGAGATCGGGTTCGGATAAACCGAATATCCCAGGGTAGCTGCAACCGATTCATCCAATCCTACAGTGGTTACAGAAATGATCTGGGTGGTGGTGTCGCTGCCGCAATTACCGCTTACTATTAAGGTAACATTGTACACGCCGTTAGCAGTATATAAATGCTGCGGATTTTGATTGGTGGAATTTCCGCCATCGCCAAAATACCATTGGTATGTGTACACCACGCTTGGCGGATTGTAAAACTGCACATTGGGGCCGCCGGTATAGGTAAAGCTGGCCACCGGAGGTGGGATCTGGTGGGTTAAGGTGATTGGTGTTGCCGCCCAGTTATTAGTTTCATCCGATTCTAAAAAGTTATTATCCGGATCGGTGATCGATACAATGTAATAACTCCCGTTACATACTCCGGTAAGGTCGATGGACATGCCTGCAAGCCCTTCACTGTAAATATCGAGGTTACCCACATAAATTCCCTGATCGGTACCGCAACCGCTTACCATACCAAAGCCCGAATTGGGAATGTCAGCTTGCGTAATAGTGGTTCCGTAATTTCCGTTGCGGCAATAGCCGTAATCGCTGGTACAATCACCAAGGTTGATCAAACAAAAGGAAATTTTTGATCCTGTTGAAACGATCGGCCAGGTGGTTGCATCCGGGTTGGAAGTGGGTGTGCGTAATGTAAATTCGGCCCAGTTATCCACGTGAATGTGCCCGTGCGACGGATGGTAGCTCATTTCTCCATTGGTAAGCGTATCATAGGATGTGATGGTGGATCCGTTACGGTGATAAATGGTTTGTTTTAATTTTTGGCGCGGGTAGCTGCCGTCCGGACAAATGGAGGTGCTGCATGGAACGGTAACGGTATCGCACCAGCAGGAATTGGAACCGTGAATTTCCATCGGGCCCCAGCCAATGTTAGGCGTTGCGTTGCTTAATGTTAATAATCCCGGAGTTTCTGTGTGCTGCGCCTGGATGATCACTGCGGATGCGGTCATATCGGGCAGCAGGTCGCAGTTGGTGGTGCCATCCGGACAATGACAGGCAATTGGGTTGGAAAGGCCGCAGGGGCCTGTTCCGCCGCCGCTTGTAAAAGTGGTGTCGCGCGGTGGGTTTGCACCGAAGGTAACGGAGAAGGAGAACAATGTTCCTGCATCTGCCGGTACCTCATCGGTAACGCATAAATTCCAAACGCCATTGGGGTTTTGAGAATTGTTAAATCCGTTGATGGTTTGGAACGGCGAGAAGGTTCCTAAGAACGGAGCTGCACCGGTATTGATGGAACCGTTTGCTCCGTTTGCAGCAAAGCAGGTATTTGAAAAATTGTCGCCGCTACCGCCGTTGTTATTAGCCAGCAAAATAATAGTGCCGGAGGGCGAGGTAAGCCTGATCTTCAAATCACTGTCGTACGTGTGGTTAAGATTGATACAAACCTGTATGATCCCGAAGGTGGTATCCATGCTTGTTGGCAAGCCGCTAACTGTTACGGGAAAGCATACCTGCGTGTTGTTGTCGGGGACTGCACCACCTGTAGAATTGGTGAAAGTCTGGGACTTTACCAAAAACGGGATGCACATGATGAGTGTTAGTAATTGTTTTTTCATTCGAACGTGGGTTTATTTATCCAGAACGAATTTAACAACTTTTAACAAACGTGTCAAGTTTTTTATCTAATAAGCGCGCACATTTTTACCTTCCATGTAGTTGATGAAGGATTTATTGACCACTTTATTTCCGCCGGGGGTTGGGTAATTGCCGGTAAAATACCAATCGCCGGTATGGTTCGGAATGGCGTTGTGCAAGCCTTCAATGGATTGGTAAATGATCTCTACTTCGGCATGAATTTCTTCGGGACGCAACAATTCGGCAATTTTTTGGGAGATCTGGTCGGCGGTAAATAATTCGTAAATTTCTTTTACCACGTTGGTGATCTGTTCTTTCGGCAAATCTTCCTGTGCTTTTGCTTTTTCGTACAGTTCGTCGAGTAAATTATCCTTGAAATTATCTTTCAATAATGCAATGGCTGCCTGGAAAGCAATAAAATCGCCGAGTTTTGCCATATCAATTCCGTAACAATCCGGGTAACGGATCTGCGGAGCGGATGAAACGATCACAATTTTTTTGGGTCCAAGGCGGTCGAGGATGCGTAAAATACTTTGTTTGAGCGTGGTTCCCCGAACGATGGAATCATCGAGCACCACCAGGTTATCGGTTCCTTCGCGCACGCAACCATAAGTGGTATCGTATACGTGCGCCACCATATCATCGCGCTGCGAATCTTTGGTAATGAAGGTCCGGAGCTTGGCATCCTTGATGGCGATCTTTTCGATGCGCGGATGTACGGACAGGATCTTGCTTAATTCGGGGTCGCTTACTTTGCTTCCCATTTGCAGGATCTTGTGGCGTTTTACGGTATTGTTATAATGGTGCAATCCTTCAATAAATCCGCCAAAAGCAACTTCCGCTGTATTGGGAATATAGGAGAACACGGTATTTTCCAGATCATAATCCACTGATTTTAAAACGGCAGGACACAGCTGGCTTCCCAGTTTCTGGCGTTCGCGGTAAATATCGGCATCGCTGCCGCGGGAAAAATAAATGCGTTCGAAGGAACAGGCTGTTTTTTCCTGTTGTTTGTTGATCTCGTATTCACCGAATGTTCCATCTTTTTTAATGATGAGGGCTTTGCCGGGCGTTAATTCTTTTACTTCGCCGATAGGCACATTAAAAGCCGTTTGAATCACAGGACGCTCGGAAGTGACTACTACTACTTCATCATCGCTGTAATAAAACACCGGGCGGATGCCGTTCGGATCGCGCAATACAAAGGCATCACCGTGGCCAAATAAACCTGCCATGGCATAACCGCCATCCCATTTTTTACTTGCATCTTTTAAAATGCGTTGTACATCCAGGCTTTCGGCGATGAGGCCGGAAATTTCTGAATTATCGTGTCCGGCTTTTTTAAATTGTTTGAACAAACGTTCGTTCTCTTCGTCGAGGAAATGCCCGATCTTTTCCATTACGGTAACGGTATCGGCTTTTTCTTTCGGATGCTGACCCAGTTCCACCAGCTGATCGAACAGCTCATCTACATTGGTAAGGTTAAAATTACCGGCAACAACGAGGTTGCGGGTCATCCAGTTATTCTGACGTAAAAAGGGATGGCAATTTTCAACGGAGTTTCCGCCATAAGTCGCGTAACGTAAGTGACCCAGGAATAATTCGCCGGTATAGGCTGCATTTTTTTTGAGCCATGCGGCATCTTTTAAGCGTTCAGGATTTTTTTTATAAAGATCCTCGAACTTGCCGTTTATTTTTCCAAAAATTTCTTTGATCGCGCCGCTGCCTACTGCCCTGTTGCGGCTGATGTAACGGGTGCCGGGCGCTACATCAAATTTTATATTGGCAATACCGGCTCCATCTTGTCCGCGGTTGTGCTGTTTTTCCATGAGCAGGTACATTTTATTGATCCCGTAAAGGGCTGTACCGTATTTTTTGATATAATAATCCAGAGGTTTTAGTAAACGGACAACTGCTATTCCGCACTCGTGTTTTATTGCATCGCTCATGATAATTTGGGGTTTTAGAACCGAGATACAAATTTACGGTTTTTATTTCAAGAGTAAAAGTACAAATTAGACAGACAGTGGATTATAGTGGTCTAAGGTAAAAAAAGCGATCCCGAAGAGCTTGTCACAACTTCGGGATCTATTTTGGATAAAACTAAACATGAAACACTGTTGTGCTACTCCTTCACAACAACAAGCTTTTTAGCAGAATGTGATTTTTAGATAAACCATTAAGAGCATTTTGCTGAGACAAATATGTAAACTAAAATAACTGATTGCAAACCTTAAAATTCAAAAAATAAGATTTCGGAAACGCCCTGTTACGTGTGTAAATATAGTCTCAAAGATGCTACAAATCATTTGTAGCAGGGCTTTAACTTTGTTTTAACAGTTTGGTTTTGAAGTTTTGAAGATCAAAAATTTAGGTTTCGGACGTAAAAAATTAATTTTTTTTATTACCTTTAGGAAAGAGTTGGTTATCCGACATCCACTTGATCCATTAATAAAATCAAGGCTTTCAGAAAAACTCAGAAAGAAAACAGAATTGAAGCTTTTCTTTGATTTAGGGTCATAATTTGGAAGAATTAGGTTTTTGGATACCGTATTCTATATTTGCGTGCTCAATTTTTTTGCAAAAAAGCTACAAATCTCTCACACATGTCATCAAAGGATTTACATCACCTTATTAAATCGTTATCCTCGAACGAGAAGGGCTATATTAAGAAGCACTCAGCCGTTCACGTGGTGGGCGACCAGAATAAGTACATCAAAATTTTTGATGCGATCGAGAAACAAAAGGAATACGATGAAAAAGAGATCATCCGGCAGTTTGAGAATGATACAACCCTGATCAACTTTTCGGTGACGAAGAATTATTTGTTCCGGTTTATTCTTAAATGCCTTGAATCTTACCATACCACTACCAAATCGGAATTGCGCAGCACACTGAACCAGATCGAGATCCTGCACAATAAAAACCTGCCGGGAATGGCGAAAAAAATGCTGGTGAAAGCAAAAGCTACAGCGGAACAATATGAGCTGTATGATTTTATGGAGGAGATCGTAGATTGGGAAATTATGTTTTTGGTGGAAGAAGCCACGCCGCAGAATTACCTGGAACTGGTAAATAAATATTTCGGGCAGCTGAATGATTATAATGAAAAGAAAAAAACGATCATCGGCTATAAGCACCTGTATCAGAAATTAAGGGCAAAGGCTTTATACACAGGGCTGCCGCGAAATGACGAGGATGTAATTGAGTTTCAGCTGATCGCCGACCAGGCAAAGAATGATGATAAAAATCTGCCTTCTACTTTTAATTCAAAGTTTTACCGCAACCTGATGCAGGCGAACTTTTTATTTGTGAGCAACGAGCAAAAGCAGGCGAATGAGCTGATGGAGGAGAATGTGCGGTTGATGGAGGAAAATCCTCACATGATAGAGCTGAAACCGGCAACATATTTAGGAATGCTGCGGAACAAAGCGGTAAACGAACTTTCGCTGATGCGTTACAAACCGCTTTTTGATACGATCAAAAAGATGGATGCGTTTGTATTGAAGTACGGACAGGTAAACCGTTCGTTCGAGATCATGGCGGAGAATTTAAAATTGTTTGTTTTTATTCCGGCCGGGCAATTTAACGAAGCGCTGGAAGCTGCAGAACGACTGGATATTGTGTACAAACAATTGCCGCCGACCAAAGCAATGAAAAAGGAAAAGCAATTGCAACATTATGCATTTGCATACATCTACATCGGCTTGGGCGATTACAAACAGGCGAACAATCACATCAATGAGTTACTGAATAATAACGATTTTGATATCCGAAGCGATTTGTATTGTTTTGCGCATATTTTAAGTTTGATCAGTCATTTTGAATTAGGCAATACCGAGCTGCTGGAATACCGCGCACGTACTACTAATAAGCTGCTGCAAAAGCGCAAGCAGCTGCATAAATTTGAAAGTCAGATCATTTTATTCCTGCGTCAGACCAAAAAAATGACGCGTAAATCGCCGGAGATCATCAATGCGTTTATTGAATTGAAAGAGAGCATTGAAAAGTTAACGGCGGAGAGTTCGCTGGAGCGGAATGCATTGAGTTTGTTTGACCTGATCTCGTGGCTGGAAAGCAAGATCGAGAAGAAGAGCTTTATGGAGATCAAGCAGAAGAAATTTAAGATTATTATGACGTCGGAGGCATCGAACGCGCATGTACATTAGTACGGATAACGAACAGAAACGAAAAACGAATCTGGGTGCTGCTGGGTGGATCGCTTGCGCGATCATTTTTTACCACTAAGGCACTGAGAGAAAGAGAGAAAAAGAAGAGGCGTTTAATGGTTAGCGGATCGCTTGCGCGATATTTTTTTGCCACGAAGGCACGAAGACGCGAAGAAAAATAAGATACTTGTTAGTTTGATTTGGCCTTGGTCACATGAATTTATGGTTGGTGCAACCAATGAGATTATAGAGTTGCTTAAATACTGCAAACATTTATGGGATCCCGCAATAAATGCGGGATGACAGCATAAGATAAAAATTACACTGCAAATTAAACACAGGAACACACACAGATTCGTTTTTCGTTTCTGTTCGCTATCCGTACTAATCCGTACTTACAAAAATGCTTCTTTCTTTAGATTCAGCCATTCCAAAGCGGAACCGTGAAGCAACAGATCTTTTACATCTTTTTCGTAGGGCATTTCTTTGATGAGTTTGCCGGGTTGTAATTCGCCAAGTGGAAATGGATAATCGCTGCCGAGCGCTATGCGGTTGGCACCGAACATTCCTACTACGAGATCGAGGATGGTAGGATCGTGTACTAAACTATCGATCCAGAATTTTCCTAAATATTCGCGTGGATTTACGTTATTATCGAGGGCAACCAGGTCGGGGCGGCAATTGAAGCCATGCTCTATACGACCTACGGTTGCAGGGAAAGAGCCGCCACCGTGTGCAAATGCAACACGCAGGTTGGGTAGTTTTTCGAACACACCGCCAAAGATGAGGGAACAAATGGCGCGGGTTGTTTCTGCAGGCATTCCTACGAGCCATGGAAGCCAGTAACGCTGCATTTCCTGTTCACCCATCATTTCCCAAGGATGGATAAACACAGCCATTCCCAGCTCTTCACAGGCTTTAAAAATGGGAAAATATTTTTCTTCATTTAAATTTTCCTGGTTGATGTTGGTACCGATCTGGATGCCTGCCAATCCTATTTTTTTGCAACGCTCCAATTCTTTGATCGCCAGTTCGGGCGCCTGCATTGGGATGGTACCCAAGCCGATGAACCGTTTTGGAAAACGCTGTACAATGCCTGCAATGTGATCGTTGAGGAACATGGAAAGATCGAGGCAATCCTGCGGTTTCGCCCAATAGCTAAACATCACGGGAACGGTGGAAAGCACCTGCACATCCACATGATGGTGATCGCATTCGGTAATGCGCTGATCGGCGCTCCAGCAATTGTCTTCTATTTCGCGGAAAAATTTCCCGTCGTCTCGCAGCATTCTTGCACAGCAGGGTTTGTGATGATCGAGCTGAATGAAACCGCCATAGCCGAATCTTTCTTTCCAGTCTGGAATGTGCTCTGGTAAAATGTGTGTGTGGATGTCGATGGTGAGGATCTTTGCCATATCTACTAAATACTAATTTGTACGAATATACTAATCTGTGTAATACTATGTGTTCACTGGTTTATTCGTTCACTGGTTCATTGGTATGCCAGGCAAATGCTGTGTGAAACCTCTCCGCAAGAGAGGGGGCTGTGTGTGAAGTACTGCTTGCAAATTTCTGTGTATAAAATAAAACCCTTCGACAAGCTCAGGGTAACTGTGTTTGAAATACAATTTTATAAGAACGAAAAAATTACAATTTTAAAAATTCGCCGACGATGTTTTCAGCTTCTTCCAGTGCGCGTTCGAGATTATCATTGAGGATAATTTTATCGAACTGACTGGCGGTTTCCAGTTCTTTTTCTGCTTTGCCGATCCTGCGTGCAATGCTTTCGGGGGTTTCTGTTTCGCGCATTTTTAAACGGCTTTCGAGGTGATCGATGCTGGGCGGCATTACAAAAATAGCCAGTGCCTGATCGCCGAATTGTTTTTTTAAATTCAAACCTCCTACTACATCCATATCAAAAATAATGTGATTTCCTTTGCGCCAGATGCGTTCGATCTCGGAGCGTAATGTTCCGTAAAAATTATCGGTGTATACTTCTTCCCATTCAACGAATTCGTTGTTCGCAATTTTTTCTTTGAACTCTTCGATGGATAAAAAATAATAGTCGACACCAAATGTTTCGCCCCTGCGGATCTCCCTGCTACATGCAGAAATGGAGAATTCCAGATCGGGAAATACTTTTAGCAGGTGTTGCACGATGGTTGTTTTACCTGCGCCGGATGGTGCTGAAAAGATGACGAGTTTTCCTTGCATGCTTTGATACTACAATACGTTCAACATTTGTTCTTTAATTTTTTCGAGTTCATCTTTCATCTGAACTACTAATTTTTGAATGCCTGCATCATTTGCTTTTGAGCCGATGGTATTTATTTCGCGGCCAATTTCCTGTGAAATAAAACCGAGCTTTCTTCCGCTTGCAGGCTCCTGCATGGTGGTCATAAAATAATCGAGGTGCGTTTTCAGGCGCAATTTTTCTTCGGTAATGTCGAGCTTCTCGATGTAATAGATCAATTCCTGTTCAAAGCGGTTCTGATCAATTTTATTTTGTTCGATCACTTCTTCGAGATTTCCTTTGATACGCTTTTTGATGTTTGCAACGCGTCCGGCATCCAGTGCCAGCACTTCTTCCAGCAATTTATTGATGATGCCAATGCGGTTGTTAAATTCATTTAACAATGTTTTTCCTTCGTCGTCCCTGAATTTTTGAAAATCTTCAATTGCTTTATCTACAACTGTTTTTACGAGCTTCCATTCTGCTTCGTCAAAATCCACCACTTCGCGTTCGGCTTTCATTACATCGGGCATTTTGAGCGCAAGCGATAACAAATCGTTGTTGGTTTCTTTTAATTCATCGGATAATGCTTTCAGCTCTTTGTAATATGTTTTTGCCAGTTCTTTGTTGAGTGCAACGGGCAATGTTTCGGCAGTGGATTCGGTATAAATGCTTACGTCTACTTTTCCACGTTCCAGCTGTTTTGCAATCTCTGTGCGCAATTCCAGCTCTTTTTCTTTATAAAAATAAGGCATTCTCAGGTTCAAATCCAACTGTTTGCTGTTGAGTGAGCGAATTTCGACTGTTACTTTTTTTCCGGGAATTTCATTAGCAGCTTTCCCAAAGCCGGTCATTGATTTAAGTGTCATACTTGGAGTTATAGGTAAACAAAGATACCGTTTTTTTCAAGTGAACAGATAGAGATTTTTATACCTTCTATAATAAAAACAACATTAAAACGTTGGCGAAACAAGCTGTTAAAACCAGGCAACCAAAAAATTTACACGCGTCTCCATACTGAATCAAAACTCTTCCACATGAAATTAAAAGCCATTCTTATTTTCTCCCTGATACCGATCATTCAATCTGCGCAGACACAATATGTTGATGAAACAGCGAATGTCCCTAAAAAAAGTATCCGCGTAAGCGAAGCCGCACTTTATCCTTCTTTTATTTTACAAATGGAGCCAACAGGAACATTGGAGGATTTCAGGAAGCTTGCGCCGGGATCGACGATCCTGAGCAGGGATTACAGCTCATACACGCAGAACAGGTACAATGCTATAAATGGAGACGCTGTATTATCGGGAAATATCGGGATCTCATTTTTAAATAAGAAAACGAATAACTACCGCAACATAACGCTGCGGATCGGTGTAAGCTATCTGACATCGGGCTTTTCGTCCTCTTTAAGTAAAAATACAACTACCCGTTTCGATACTTTGGTTTCAACCGGCGGCGGAGCTTCCGCCTACGTTGATTCGGTGAGAAGCCAACATGTTGGTATGAACTACAGGAGTAATGACCTGAGAGCGGACCTTTCAATCGTGTTCCGCACAAAACCGGAAGCACGCTGGGGATTGTACGGCGGAATCGGATTTACTGTGGGCGCTTCAATAAATGCATTTTCTGATATTACTTACAGCGATGATACTCAATTGGAAACGACGTACGGAAATACTGTTACAAGTTCGTCCTACAACAATAATTCTGCTTCTTATGAGCCGGGATCCGAGCGGCATGTACATAAAAACGGGATGGGCTACTCGGCTTATTTGCCAATAGGTTTGGATTACCGGATGGCAAACAAAAGCGAGTTCTGGAAACGGTTGCATTTATTTTATGAAGGAAAATTTTTTGTAAACGTTTCCACGATCGGCGATCTCGGGATGGTTACTTCCGCAGGAATGCAAAACGGAGTTGGATTACGCGTTACGTTTTAGCTCTCTTCAGCGGAACACTTACGAGGTAAACGCCAAATATTATGAGCGTTCCGGCAACAATTGTGCGTTGATCCAGCTCATCGTTCCTGTAAATAAAAATCGCGATAAGCGTAGCCATAAACGGTTGCAGGTAAATATAAATGCTCACTACGGAGGGGCTTAATGCTTTGAGTGCATAGGTGTTTAAAATGTAAGCGAGGAATGTGGTTCCCAGCACCACAAACAATACATCGCGCCAGATACCGGGTGTGAAGGATTGCCAATCGACTTGTTTTAATTCGGGCCAACCGAAAGGAAGTACGTATATAAAACCGAACAGGAACACCCATTTTACCACGGTAAAGGTGTTGTATTTTTTCATCAGCGGCTTTACCAACACCACATATAATGCCCAGGAAAAAGAATTGATAAGGATCAATACATCACCTAAAATAGTATCTGACCCGAACGTAAATTTTTTGCTATACAATAGCATAATTAAAGCGCCGGTAACCCCGATGAGGATGCCAATGATTTTTTGCAGGGAGATCTTTTCTTTCAAAAAAAATGCTGCAATAATGATGACAATGATGGGATTGGACGTCATGATAATGGCGCCGTTAATTGGTTTGGTGATGCTCAATCCTTTGAGGAACAACAACTGATTGAGCGCAACGCCAAACAATGCAAGCATGGCCATGTAGGGCAGGTCTTTTTTATCGACTTTTTCCCTGATGAAAATAGCGCTCACGAGCCAGAATAAAATTAATGCACCGGTAACCCGCATCAATACAAACGCAAAGGGATGCACATACGCAGGCATTACTTCTTTGGCAATGGAAAAATTTGCCGCGTAAATAATGTTTACGATCACTAAGGAAAGATGCGCCTGGAGTGTTTTGTTCAATCTATTATCTACTAAATACCAATTTGTACCAATATACTAATCTGTGTGGTTACAAATTACAAATAAATACCAATATACAAATTTGTGTGTTTCCTGTGTGTGAAAAAACATGCTGAAAAAGCAAATTATAATTCTGCTTTTGCTGCTGCGACGTTATTTTTGGAATTTCCGATAAATATTTTTTTATCGATAATGATTACCGGACGTTTCAGGAAGGTATATTCTTCGAGGATGTAATTTTTATAATCGTCTTCGGTCAGTGTTTTCTTATCCAACCCTAATGCGCGGTATTTTAATGCTACACGGCTGAACAATGCTTCGTAGCTGCCTGCCATTTTTTTCATTTCGGCCAATTGTGCTGCGGTTATTTTTTCGGTTTTGATATCCTGGAATTCGAATTTTTTCTTTTTAAGATCCAGTTCGTCAATGATGCGTGCGCAGGTGGAGCAAGAGCTGAGGTAGTAGATTTTTTTCATGTGTGCTGTGTGGGTTTAACCGCAAAGGGCGCGGAGGAGGCGCAGAGTTCGCGGAAGTTATTTTAAAGTCAAAAGCTGAAAGTTAAAATTCAAAAGTGCTGTGTGTTTTGTTTCTCGCAGAGCTGTGTGTTTTTCTCGCAAAGGCGCAAAGTTCGCAAAGCTGTGTTTGTTATGCTGTGTATTTTTTCTCGCAGAGACGCAGATCTCGCAGAGGTTATACTTATGCTGTGTTTTTTCTGTGTGTTTTTGAGGCTTCGCTTTCGCAGAGACGCTGTGTTTTATTTTACCCAAACATAGATTTGTAAATTTGTATTTATTCGTAATTTGTAACCACCCAGATTCGTAAAATTCGTTTCTGTTCGTTATCCGTATTTACTTGAAGCTCCAGTCAAATTTATCCAAATCCTGGATGCAACTTTTCAACAGATCAATACTTGCGCGGATATCCGATTTATCGGCCATTTCAATTACCTGGTGGATGTGCCGCGTTGGAATCGAAACAGCGCCGGAAATAGAACCACCTGCTGTCATGCGCTGAATGCCTGCTGTATCTGTTCCGCCTGCAGGTAAAATTTCCACCTGGTGTTTGATCTTGTGTTTAATTGCTGTTTCTTTCATGTATTTCACCATGCGGTAATCGCAGATGGTGGATGAATCCATGATCTTGATGGCAGCGCCATCGCCTAATTTGGTGATCATTTCGTGTTTGGCTGCACCCGGAACGTCAAAAGCAATGGTGGTATCCAGGCCAAAACCAAAATCGGGCTGAATTTGCAGCGCCGATACATTTGCTCCGCGGATGCCAACTTCTTCCTGCACTGTAAATACTGCGTATACATCGTAGGGCGAATTTTTCAGTTCGCGCAATGTTTCAATTAAAATAAAAACAGAAACACGGTTATCGATGGATTTGCAATTCACACAATTTCCCATCTCGATCAGTTCGCGCTCACGTGTGATCGTATCTCCAACGGTTACGATCTTTTCCACGTCTTTTTTATTCATCCCCAGGTCAATAAAATAATCGCTGATCGGAACCACTTTATCGCGTTCGCCCGGGCTCATCATGTGAATTGGTTTTGATCCCATTACCCCAATGATGTCTTTTTTCCCGTGTACTTTTACGCGCTGTGCGGTTAATGTTTTCGGATCAAAACCGCCAAGCGGGATAAATCTTAAAAAACCATGTTCATCAATGTGCGTTACAATAAAACCGATCTCATCCATGTGAGCGGCGATCATCACTTTTTTATTTTTTTTTCCACCGTCGGCTTTGCCTTTGGTGGACGCAGTCCCTTTCTTAAACGCCGTAACATTTCCCATGTTATCGATGGAGATCTTATCCACTAATTTTTTAGTTTCGCGGATCACAATTTCTCTCACACGCTGCTCGTGTCCTGGCGCTCCCGCCACTTCACAGATCTCTTTTAAAAGTTTTACGTTAATGCTCATTGGTTAGTGTTTTGTTTGTTTGATTGCAGGTTGGTGCGAACAACCTTTTTAATAATTTATTCTACTGCCGATAATTTGATCATGTTTGCTTTGCCCATCTCGCTTAACGGAATACTGGCAATGTTGATCACCAGGTCGTTTATTTTCACCATTCCGCTTTTTTTCAAAATGTGTTTGATGTCGGCAATCGTATGATCGGTGCTGATGTTCTTATCGTAATAAAAACCGCGAACGCCCCATACCAGGTTGAGCGTGGTAAGAATGTCGTAATTATCGGTAAATACAAAAATATCGGCTTTGGGGCGGTGGCTCGCTAATTTAAATGCGGTGTAACCCGAGTGTGTCATCGTAACTACAGCTGCTGCTTTTGTGCGCTGTGCCATTTTTGCGGCGGTAAAACAAATGGAATCCGATAAAAAACGTTCGTTGCGCAGATCCACTTCCGGTGCTTCCGAATCGCGGTTATAAATATCGCTGTTGGCTTCCACGTGGTCAATGATCTTGGTCATGGCTTCCACCACTTTGATCGGGTGATTTCCAACCGAAGTTTCACCGCTCAGCATCACTGCATCGGCGCCATCCATTACACTGTTGGCCACATCGTTCACTTCGGCACGCGAAGGACTGATGTTGGTGATCATGCTTTCCATCATTTGTGTGGCAATGATCACGGGTTTGGAATGCTCCAGACATTTTTTTACCATCATTTTTTGCAATACCGGCACTTCCTGCATCGGCACTTCCACACCCAAATCGCCGCGGGCAACCATCAATGCATCGGTTTCCCGGATGATGTTATCAATGTCCAGAATTGCTTCCGGCTTTTCGATTTTTGCCACCACGCGTGAGCGAATATTCGGATCAAAATTTTTGATCAGATGTTTTAATTCAATGATATCAGCCGCCGAACGAACGAAGGAAAGTCCTATCCAGTCTACTTTCTGGCGCAATGCAAAATCAAGGTCCTTCAAATCTTTTTCGGTCAAACACGGCAACGATACTTTTGTGTTTGGCAGGTTCACACCTTTTTTGGAAGAAAGAATGCCGCCGTGACGAACGATGGCACGCACCTCATCTGTTCCGTTTGTTGAAACTGTTTCGAGTAATAATTTTCCATCATCGATCAGGATATTTTCTCCTACGCGCACATCTTTCGGAAATTGCGGGTACGTAATGTACAAACGCTCTGCAGTACCCATGCACTCTACTGTTGTGATGATCACTTCTTTGCCGTCTACCAGCTCCACATGGTTATTTTCAACCACGCCAATGCGCAGTTTCGGGCCTTGCAAATCGGCAAGGATGGCGGTGTGCGTTCCTAATTTCTTATTGATCTCGCGAATGGTTTTGATCTGTTCTTCTACTTTATCGTACGCACCATGCGAAAAATTGATCCGGCAAACATCCGCTCCCGCTTTGATCATTCCTTCAATTACTTCCGGGGAAGAGGATGCAGGCCCGAGTGTTGCTACTATTTTTGTTCTTTTCATATTTTTATTATTAATCATTTTATCCAAATTACAGCGTGTTTAAATTGTTGCTGCAACGTATTAAAAAATCAAATTCTGCTTTGATTTTAAGCTTTTTGCATCAATGCGGATCGTGGTCAGCACCATATCAATTTCCCTGATCTGCTTCATGAGCTCTTCCACTTCCTCGTCTTCCAGCTCTCCCCGTATTACAAAAAAGTAATTCATTTGTTTATGCTCGGGGATCAAAAATTCGTTCTCTTCCGTTGCGTCCTGCGCGCCAAACAAGGTATTTTCATTCGCGGCCAGCGCTTTGCTTTCGCTAAAATTAGCGATCACGGAATATTCCGTGTACTGATCCTCGTCATCAAATGTAAAGAAAGAAAAATAAGAAGGTGTGGTTTGCTTTTTCCCTTTGATCTCCAGTGAATCCTGCTTCACCAATTCCAGCTTCAATTTGTTATTGAGCGCCCAGCAAAAACGGTAGTCTTTTTCGTGCGACGAAATTCCGATCAGCACAAAATCATAATCATGTTCTATTTCAAGCGTATGCTTTACCACGTTGGTTTTAAATCAATGTAAAATTAGGAATCTAAATTAAAGAATAGTAAGCAAAACGGGTTAAATTTATGTGACTTTTGGAAACTTTGTACTTTATGGATCTGTTTTTAACTGTACAATTCGTTAAGGATTGTTTTAAAATTTATATTCTAACTTTTTGAAGGCAAAAAGTTACAAAAACCTTTTTCGATCTTGTAATGTAATTTGCTCTTCTGCTGGCGCGAAGACCAACCGCGGATAATGATCGCCAATTGATTCTCAGCACTGATCTGATATATTCAAAAACAATTTTAGTTCTCTTTTTCATTCGTCCGGCGATCATTACCGGCTATTACTGACAAGCTCAAAAAGGCGAAGCCCGAAGATCCTGGTTTTAAATTATAAATCTATACCTGTCTTATCAGCGGGGTTCATTCTTTCCCTATTTATATTTCCAACAGGGCGCAGGCTTGCTCCGCGATCATTTGCTCTGCCCGTTTTTTGGAAATGTGCTGTGCGGTACCTACTACTTCGTTATCTACGGTCAGCTGCAGCACAAATTGTTTATCAGGCACGGTGGTGCCGTCCACCAGGGTTTCAAACTTAAATTCCTTTCGCTCTTTTTGCGCCCATTCAATAAATTTGCTTTTAAAATCCACTTCTTTGGTTTCCACTTCATCCATATCAATGTGTACGTTGATGATGCGCGTGAGAATGAATTTTTGGGCAAATTTATAGCCTTTATCGAGGTAAATGGCGCCAATGAGCGCCTCGTATGCATCGCCGTTAATGGAGCTTGGTTTGGTGCCAAAACGGTCGTTATTGGCTTCAATAAAATTATTTAATCCCAGCTTTACAGCGATCTGGTTATGTTTGGCGCGGCTCACCATTTTGGAGCGCATTTTTGTAAGAAAGCCTTCGTCTTTATAAGGGAATTTTTTAAACAGGTAATCTGCCACCACGGTTCCGATCACCGAATCGCCCAAAAATTCCAACCGCTCGTTACTATCTTTCACTCCTTTTTTAATTTGCTGAGCGGCAGAGCTATGGCGGAATGCCAGCTTGTATAGCGAGATGTTACCGGGATAAAATCCGAGTATGTTCCGCAAGGAATCATGTAGCTTTTTTTCGGGTGAGAAATACACCCTTATTTGTTTTGAGAACGACGGCAATACAGTAAATTAAGCAGTATATTTTTTAACAATAACAGATGCATTGTGTCCGCCAAAGCCAAATGTATTACTTAATGCAGCACGTACAACGCGTTTTTCTGCTTTGTTGAATGTCAGGTTGAGCTTATTATCCAACGCAGGATCGTCGGTAAAGTGGTTAATGGTAGGAGGAATAATATCATTCTGACAAGCCAATACGCAGGCAATGGCTTCAATTGCACCGGCTGCACCAAGCAAATGCCCGGTCATTGATTTTGTAGAGCTGATATTTAATTTATAAGCATGTTCACCAAAAACGCCAAGGATGGCTTTTGTTTCGGCCACATCGCCCAGAGGCGTGGAGGTACCGTGAACATTTACATAATCGATCTCTTCTGGTTTCATTTCAGCATCCTGCAAAGCATTGCGCATTACATTCAATGCTCCTAATCCTTCGGGATGTGGCGCTGTAATGTGATTTGCATCTGCTGTCATTCCGCCGCCCACTACTTCCGCATAAATTTTTGCTCCGCGTTTTAAGGCGTGGTTCAGATCTTCAAGGATCAAACAACCGGCGCCTTCACCTAATACAAAACCATCGCGGTCTACATCAAACGGGCGGGAAGCTGTTTCAGGAGAATCATTACGGGTAGAAAGTGCGTGCATGGCGTTAAAACCACCGATACCTGCTTCGCACACAGCAGCTTCGGAGCCACCGGTAACGATGATGTCGGCTTTACCTAATTTAATATAAGTAGCCGCGTCAATTAAAGCGTTGGTAGAGGATGCACAAGCTGATACGGTTGTAAAGTTAGGACCACGCATTCCAAAACGGATGGAAATGTGTCCTGAACAAATATCAGCGATCATTTTAGGGATAAAGAAAGGGTTGAAACGGGGTGTTCCATCGCCTTTTGCAAAACCGAAACATTCGTCCTGGAAGGTTTGTAAACCACCGATACCCGAACCCCAGATCACACCTGCTCTATCAGGATCAAAAGCATTTTCGCCATCCAGTCCTGCATCTTTAACGGCTTGGATTGCCGAGCATAAGCCGTATTGGGAAAAAGGATCGAGTTTGCGTGCTTCTTTGCGGTCTAAGTAGTCTTCGGGGTTAAATCCTTTTACTTCGCAGGCGAATTGTGTTTTAAACTTTGAAGCATCAAAACGAGTAATAGGTGCGGCTCCGCTAACCCCGTTTAAAAGGTTATTCCAATAATCAGAAACGTTATTACCCAAAGGTGTAATCGCGCCAAGGCCTGTAACTACTACTCGTCTTAACTCCATTCAAATAAATCTTTTAGGGAATTATTTTGCGTTTGCTTCAATGTAAGAAATAGCTTCTCCAACTGTACCGATTTTTTCAGCCTGGTCATCAGGAATAGCAATGTTAAATTCTTTTTCAAATTCCATGATCAATTCTACAGTATCTAAAGAATCTGCTCCTAGATCATTTGTAAAGCTTGCTGCTGGTGTTACTTCTTTTTCGTCAACACCTAGTTTATCAACGATGATAGCTTTTACTTTTGTTGCAATGTCTGACATTTTTTTAAATGTTTTTGGGTTAATTTGGGTGCAAAGATATAGTTATATGCATAATTACAAAAAAATATGCCAACTATTCACTAAAATTTAACTGTTTTAGAATCATTTCACCTTCATATTCAGAGAGATACACTCCGTTTTGAGAAGGCGTTAAAACGGATTTCCGCTTCCTAAAAACAATTATTCCCCACAAAATACGATATATATAGGGTATTAAAATTAATTTTGCGGCCAGAATGAAAAAGAAGATCGTCCTTTTTGCTTCGGGTGAAGGCACCAATGCGCAACGGATCATTGATTATTTTAAAACGTCGGATCAGATCGCGGTAACGCTGGTAGTTTCCAATAAAGCGGGAGCCAATGTACTGAACCGGGCAAAAGCTGCCGGAATTTCTACGCTGCTGATCGACCGTGCTTCGTTTTACGATAGTGATCAAACAATTACTGCATTAAAATCGGCCGGGACCGACCTCATCGTACTCGCGGGATTTTTATGGATGATCCCGGAAAGCCTGGTAAAAGCCTTCCCGGACAAGATCATTAACATTCACCCGGCGCTGCTGCCGAAATTTGGCGGAAAAGGCATGTACGGGATGCATGTACACCGGGCGGTGATTGGGGCAAAGGAAAAAGAAAGCGGCATTTCCATCCATTATGTGAATGAGCATTACGACGAAGGCAGGATCATCTCTCAGCATTCCTGCACGATCTCGGAAAACGATACGCCGGAATTGCTGGCGGAGAAGATCCACCGGCTGGAATACGAATTTTTTCCGGCTGCAATTGAAAAAGCGCTTTTGTAAGCATCTCCGGAAGGCATGCAATTTCCTGAATTTTGTATCTTAACATCTAAATTTAAAACCCATGGAATTTAATTTCAAAGAAATAGCCACAATTACGATGATCCTGTTCGCGGTGATCGACGTGGTAGGATCGCTGCCGGTGCTGCTGGATTTGCAAAGCAAACATGGCAAGATCCAGTCGGAAAAAGCCACGCTGGTATCGGGCGTGATCATGGTGGTGTTTATGTTCATCGGGCAACAGATCCTGAGTTTGATCGGGATCGATGTAAGCTCGTTTGCAATTGCGGGGTCGTTCATTATTTTCTTTTTAGCGTTGGAAATGATCCTGGGAATTAAATTTTATAAGGAAGAAACAGCGGCAACAGCTTCGGTTGTACCGATAGCGTTTCCACTGATCGCCGGAACGGGAACGCTGACGACGTTGCTTTCGATGCGTGCGGAATACAAAATGGAAAACATTATTGTGGCGATCCTGATCAATTTAGTTTTTATTTATGTGGTATTGAGAAACACGTATCGCCTGGAGCATATTTTGGGTGTGGGCGGAATTAATATTTTGAGAAAAGTGTTTGGTGTGATCTTGCTGGCGATTGCGGTGAAGTTGTTTCGTACTCACGCTGGTATATAAAGAAGTAGACAGTAGACAAGGGAAAAAAGTAGACAATTAAAAAATAGTCGACAGTTAACAAGAAAAGAAAAAAGTAAACAAAATTTAAATAAAAGGAAACAGAATAGACAGATAAATATGGGCGAGCAAAATAATTCTTCTTTTAAGTTTAAAGATTTGACTGTTTACAAAAAGGCGTTTGCTTTATCAATGGAAATATTTACACTTTCAAAACAATTTCCGGGAGAAGAAAAGTATGGATTAACAAGCCAGATCAGAAGATCTTCACGATCGGTTTGCTCTTCTATTGGGGAAGGCTATCGAAAAAGAAGATACGAAGCACACTTTGTAAGCAAAACAAGTGATGCTGACATGGAAAACAGCGAAACAAGCGTTTGGGTTGATTTTGCTTTTGAGTGTGGTTATATTAATGAAATTACTAAAAATACGTTGAATGATAAAGCTGCTGAAGTAGGGAGATTGTTAAATCACATGATGGAAAACCCTGAAAAATATAATCGTAATTAAAATTAATAAGTGTTCTGTGCCTTTTGTTTTTATTTTTTTAATTGTTTATTGTCTACTTTTTAAAATTGTCTACTAAATTTTATGATCACAGTTTTTACAGATGGCGCTTCACGTGGAAATCCCGGCCCGGGCGGATATGGTGTGGTAATGCTCGCAGGCGCATTGCGCAAGGAACTTTCGGAAGGCTTTCGCTTAACGACCAATAACCGCATGGAATTGCTGAGTGTGATCGTGGCGCTGGAGGCGTTAAAAAAAGAAGGAACGGCGGTTACTATTTATTCTGATTCAAAATACGTGGTGGATTCCGTAGAAAAAAAATGGGTGTTTGGCTGGGAGAAGAAATACTTCAAGGATAAAAAAAATGAAGATCTGTGGAAACGGTTCTTACGTGTGTATCGCAAACATGCTGTAAAATTTGTGTGGGTAAAAGGCCATGCTTCCAACAAGGAAAATAACCGTTGCGATGAATTGGCCGTTGCTGCTGCGATGGGCGGCGGCTTAAAGATCGATCATGGATACGAAGCAGTAGCCAGTATTGAGTAGTGAGACTTCCTTGTACGAAAATACAGATATTTTAAATCGGCATTTCACACTGCACTTTTACTTTTTGAAGGCAAAAAGTAACAAAAACCTTTTCCGCCTGTAAGGTAATTTTTCCTTTCGCTAACGCTACAGGAAAACCGCGGTTAATTTCGCGGATCCGCCTAATCACTCCGCAGCTTTAATTTGCGGTCGCTCATTCCCGCTATTACTGAACAGGCCGAAAGAGTCCACAGAATGAGTATCCTATTATTTTTACTAATTGTAATCATTGACATTCATAAAAAAAGAAAAGCAGGAACATTGTATTCCTGCTTTTTGTTTTTATAATTCTTGAAATGATTTTTACAAACACCCTGTTCTTCCGCCATCTACCGGAACGTTAATTCCTGTAATATACGACGCTGCCGGTGATGCTAAAAACGCAACTGCATTGGCAATTTCGGAAGGCTCGGCAAAACGGCCCAATGGAATTTCGCTTTCCATTTCATTTTTAATTTCGTTGAGTGATTCACCGGTATTTTTAGATTTATTTTCGATGATGGCGGTTAATCTGCCTGTTAACGTTGCGCCCGGAAGCACATTGTTTACAGTAATTCCGTAGGATGCCACTTCATTTGCCAGCGTTTTGCTCCAGTTGGCAACTGCTGCACGAATGGTATTGGAAACGCCTAAATTTTTCAATGGGATTTTCACAGAAGTACTGATAATGTTAACAATTCGACCGTATTTTTCATCCTTCATTCCCTGCAACAATGCCTGTACTAAAATGTGATTGCACACCAAATGATTGTTGAATGCCTGTAAAAATTCGTCTACTTTTGCATTCTGGATCAGGCCGCTGGGTGGCCCGCCGGTATTGTTTACCAGGATGTGAATGGCGCCGTGAGTGGCGATAAAATTTTCTACTTTTTCTTTCAGGATGGTAGGCGTTTGAAAATCAACCGCTAAAAAATCATGTTTTTGTCCTTTGGAAATATCGAGATCTTTTAGTGCTTCTTTCAATGCATCTTCATTGCGTGCCACTAATATTACATTTGCGCCAAGCGATGCAAGCTCGGCGGCAGATGCTTTTCCAATGCCTTGTGTGCTTCCGCAGACAAGCGCTGTTTTTCCTGATAGGTCTAAGTTCATGGAGTAAAGATATTAAAATTATAGTGATTGATAATTTGTGAGGCGACATGGATCATTTTTACAAGATCCTGTTTCGTTTTGTAAGATCCCGGGTCAAGCCCGGGATGACAGTTCTTTTAATGATTATTAAATAAAATAATGCTTATTATTTAAAACGGTCTGCCATGTGTTGATCTTATGACCGCATTTCTTAAAAACGGAATGTTTTTTAATACCGAGATTGCCAGGTTGGTCATTGTCTTATTTTTCAATAATTTTTGTAAAAAGCGCGAAAGCTCAATGCGCTTTTTAAAGGAAGATTTCCAAAAATGTTCGTATTTATTCTCCAGTTGTGTGCGATCCATTTTTGTATTAAAATAATTTTTCAATAAATTACTGAGCACGAATGCGCTTCTCATGGCCATGCTCATTCCGTTTCCGCTCAACGGCGCAATGTTTCCGGCAGCATCTCCCAGCATCAGCACATGATTTTCAACGGCGGCTTTATAGCCGATCTTAATATTGGAAATAACAACCGGCTGCCCGAATAAAAATTGAGCATTTGTAAAATAATTCTTCAAAAACGGATTTTTCATCAATACTCCCGCTTCCATTTTTTTAATATCGCCATTGTATTTTTTAAGGTTTTCCGAATCGGATAAATAACACAAACAGTATTTATTGTTTTCTATTTTTGAAATGCCGCAATAGCCATTTTCAAAATTGTGCAGCTCTATGAGATCCTCGGGAAAATCAAGCTGGATGTGGTATTTAATGCCAACATAATTTTTTTCATCGTGCTTGCGCTGCGTATGTTTGCGTGCTAATTTCGGGTCGAGATTGCTTTTTTTGCCCCAGGCACCGGCGCATATTTCTGCCGTGTAATTTCCGGCGGATGTTTGAATTATGAATTGATCATTCTCAAATTTTACATCGTTTACTTTGCAGCCTTCAAACAAACGAACACCTTTGTTGCGGGCAATTTCGGCCAGCTTAAAATCCAGCAAATGCCTGCTGATCCCAAATCCGCCTAAATCCAGTTTGTGTTTTAAAAGCTTACCTGATGGTGATGAAACCTGCAAACGGTTAATGCGCGGCAAATCCATTGCTGATAAATTTAATCCGCAACGTTCCAGAAAATTCCAGGATTCCATGGAAATGTATTCGCCGCAAACTTTATGAAAAGGGTAATTATTTTTTTCGAACAGCACACAGGAATAACCTGCATCGGCCATTTGGATCGCCAATGTTAATCCGGCCAAACCGCCGCCGATGATTGCTATCTGATATTTCTCCATACTTTTTAACACAGAGGGCACGGAGGTTTCAGAGGCTCACAGAGGTTTTTTCTTTTCTCCGTGCCACTCTCCTTTCTTCTCTATTACCCTGTGTTGATTTTAACACAAAGGTCACTGAGATTACAGAGGCTCACAGAGGTTTTTTCTTTTCTCCGTGCTACTCTCCTTTCTTCTCTGTTACTCTGTGTTGAGCTACTATTAGATAACGGAATGCCCAACGCCAGGTAACGCTTGCATTCTTTACGTTTGCTGTTTTCATTAATTGCAATAATTCCGTTTTTTTAAATCCGCGCAATACGGAAAGCGGCGCATCATTTTTTACCAATGTGGAGCCGTTCAATAAACGCGTCAGAAATTTAATGCTGTAATATGCAAACCAATGCCGCTGCAAATCATTGATGATAAAGCCAACGCGGGCATATTGGCTCATGTAACCGAATAATTCCAACAGCTCATTGTCTTTTAAATGATGGCAAAACAAGGAGCAATGAACAATGTCTACGGAAGTATTTTGTTTTAAATAATCGCGATAATCCATCACTACGCCATCTATCTCCGGAAATTCGCTGCAGGCATTTTTCATAAATGCAATGCAATCGGCGTTCATGTCCACACCGATGAGTTTTATTTTGTATGCATTTTTCCGCGCCCATCTCGCCATGTGTTTCATCGCATCGCCGCCGCCACAGCCAATATCAATGATGGTGTATGTTTTTGTTTTATCGGTCAGTAATTTTTTTATTCCTGCTAATGTGATCGCGTGGCCGCCGAGTGTTTTATTTACAAGATCTAATTCACGGAGGTTTTGAAATAATAATTCCTTTGGAATGTCGGGAGCATCCAGTAATTCGGCTTCGTAGGAGCGGTGTGAAAATTTAGCGGACATTTCGGTTTAAATTACAGGATTGTTATTCATAGCTGAACAATGCTGTTTCGATGCTTAATCCCGGTCCAAAACCAATGGAGAAAATGGTTTCGCCGGTTGTGTATTGCTGCTCCATCAATTCATTCAATACAAATAAAATGGTGGGCGACGACATATTCCCGTATTCATTCAAAATTTTGTAGGAAGCGGCAGTGTCGGCATCACTTAATCCCAGCTGCTTTTTGATGGTGTCCACTATTTTTTTTCCACCCGGATGAATGGCCCAGTTGTTAATGCTGGAAAGATTTGTTTTGTATTTTGATAATGCGTTCACAACAATTGCATCTACCGCTTCGCCAATAAATTCAGGGATCTTCGCATCCAGGATCATTTCAAAATTAACAGGTGTAATGTCCCAGCCCATCAGGTTTTTTCCTTTATTTAATAAGATGGAATAAAAACCGTTCATAATAATTCCACGTTGTTTGGAGCTCTCCGGTGTTACGATCACGGCTGCTGCACCATCTCCAAAAATGGTATTGGATAATAAATTATCGTGATTGTTTTTTGGTTGAAAATGCAATGTACAAAGCTCTACAGATACGATCAACACACGTGCATCCGGATCTGTTTTGCAGATCATGTCGGCAATTTTCAACGCATGAAAGGCTGCGTTACAACCTAAAAAATTAACGGAAGTGCGGTAAATATCGTTACGTAAATGCAGCTGTTCGATCAGCTCTGCATCAATTCCCGGTGCGGATAAACCGGTGCAGGTAACGGTAATCAAATGTGTTACATCCAGTTCTGCTAACGTGGTATTTATTTTTTCGCAGGCAGCGTGGATCGCTTGTGTTGTCAACGGAATGGCGCGTTCTTTAAATACATCCAGGCGATTGGCCACGTTGGCTGTGCTGGGTGTTCCATTAAAAAAAATATGTTCGTGGCGGTTCTTATCAAAATCGGGGATCACGGAATAACGTGCTTCTATTCCGCTGTGATGAAACAGCGCATTTAATTTACGCGATGCCACATCGTTGTTATACGCGGCATGCATAAACTCCAGGATCGCGGTTTGCTTGCTGCGATGGATTGGTACTGCTGTTCCTATCGAAATTATCTTACTCATTCATTTTTTATTGTATCAGCATCACTAAAACCAACAGTAGGAATTATTTAAAATTAAAATTGCAAAATAAGCATTCATGCAGGTGGATGCGAGTAAATTCATGCTCATGGTATTTTCAAAATTAGCATTGCTGCTGTTCTCCCGCACTTTTGAAAACCACATGAACAATCGGATCACTACCGGCAGCATCATGGTAAAGAACAAGACCAACGACATCCGCTGGTGCTTCATGTCAAAATAATATAAAAGCAGTACGGTAGCGAGCGTGAACATAAGAGCCGAGAAAATAAACGTGCCAACATACCCCAGCTTGTAGCTGATGGTGGTTACACCGTCCTTTTTATCTGCCGCATGCTGATAGATCTGCGTAAGCGGGTAAACGCTGCCGATGAACAAACTTGCCACACTCATACAAATTACGTTGCCGGGAGTAAAAAAGTTTCGGGGATTAAAATCGCTGAGCGCGGAAGAAACCATTAAATACGTAAATGCGCCCTGGAAAAGGAACACGGTTAAAAACCCAATGAGTGCATATTTTTTCAACCGCAGGTTACGGTAACTGTATGCACGCGAGATCAATACATACAACAAAACGAAAACGGAAAAATAAACGGAAACAAACAATGCCAGCAATACGCCTATAAAATCGAGCAATAACGTGGCGTAAAATAAATTTTCGGAAACTTTCGGTGGGTTTTTCAAGCCGCCGATGCTGGTTTCATCCTTATCCTGGTAACTGTTGTAACCATTGCTGGATGGGTAAATGAGCAAATGCAGGATCAGGAATGCGATGAGCGTATGCTGCATATTTACATTCACAGCCTGGCTCCATGCAAATAAAAACACGGGCATTAAATGGTAGGAAAACGGCAAGCGCAAATGCTTTACGGTGTTCTTATCAAACAAGGATATGATGTTCAGATTTGGCATACTCACAAATATATAGAAAATTAAATGTATATACATTTAATTTTGGAGAAGCGTAGTTACACTTTTGGAAATTGCTTCGCTTTGCTCGCAATTGCAAAAAAATTTCACCACATAAGACACAAAAGAAAACATAAGGCGAGGCGTAAAATATAGTATTTAACACGCAGAACTTATGTGTTTCTTTGTGCCTTATGTGGTGGAAAAAAAGCGTGTTATTTGATTAGTACGTAGCAAATTTCGAACTGGCTTTTAATTGACAGATCCCGGGTCGGCGCCCGGGATGACGATAAAGAAGAAGAGGCCACTCCGAATTAAACACAGCATCTGCGCGCAGCAAACTTTAAACTTTGAACTCCTACCCAAACAAAAGCCCAAACACTTCCTCAATTTTCCCCACCATCGTGATCTTGATTTTATAACTATTAAGATCCAATCCTTTTTTGTTGTATTTGGAAATAAAAATATGTTCAAAGCCTAATTTTTCTGCTTCTGAAATGCGTTGATCAATGCGGTTTACCGGGCGGATCTCACCGCTCAAGCCAACTTCGCCGGCAAAACAGGTTTTCGGAGAAATAGGCATGTCCTCGTTACTTGATAACACAGCACATACCAATGCCAGGTCAATCCCCGGATCTTCCACTTTAATACCACCGGCAATGTTGAGGAATACATCTTTTACTCCAAGGCGGAACCCACAGCGTTTTTCCAATACGGCCAGTAACATTGCTAATCTGCGCAGATCAAAACCGGTAGATGAACGTTGCGGCGTACCGTACGCGGCGCTGCTTACCAATGCCTGTGTTTCAATCAGCATCGGCCGCATGCCTTCCATGGTTGCGGCAATGGCAACGCCGCTTACCAGTTCTTCGCGGTTGGTGATCAATATTTCAGAGGGATTGCTTACTTCGCGCAAGCCGCTGCCAAGCATTTCATAAATTCCTAATTCGTTGGTGGAGCCGAAACGGTTTTTTGCTGTGCGCAACAAACGGTACACATGATTGCGGTCACCTTCGAATTGCAATACGGTATCCACCATGTGCTCCAGTACTTTTGGTCCGGCAAGGCTGCCATCCTTGGTAATGTGGCCGATCAGAAATACCGGTGTGCCGCTTTCCTTTGCAAAACGAAGTAATTCAGCAGTGCATTCGCGGATCTGCGAAACGCTTCCGGGCGATGATTCGATGTGTGCCGAATGCAATGTTTGAATGGAATCGATGATCACAAAATTGGGTTCCAGCATTTCGATCTGCTTGAAAATATTTTGTGTGGATGTTTCAGTTAAAATATAACAATTCGGATTTTCCATCCCAATGCGCTCTGCACGCATGCGGATCTGCTGCTCGCTTTCCTCACCTGAAACATACAGTACTTTCAGACCTTTCATGTTCACAGCAATCTGCAGCATCAGCGTGGATTTTCCGATTCCCGGTTCGCCGCCAAATAAAGTAAGTGAGCCCGGAACAAGTCCGCCGCCCAATACACGCGATAATTCCTGATCGTAAATGGCAATGCGGTTGTGTTCTGCTAAATTAATATCGGTAACCAGCTGCGGCTTGGAAGCGCGCTGCTGGCTGGTACTTGCAATGCCCGGCGTTTTTGCATCATTGCCTTTTGATACTACTTCTTCTACGTATGTATTCCATTCGCCACAGGAAGGGCAACGCCCGATCCATTTTGCGGATTGTGTGCCGCAATTCTGACAAAAGAAGGATGTTTTTGTTTTAGCCATTATCTATGTTTTTTTGCCACAGATTCACAGATTATTTTTTGATTTCTTATACCGAAAATTAATGCAGTTAAAATCCTGTAGTCATTTTTTCCCTTTTTAAATCTGTGAATCTGTGGCTCCGATCCTTCATGAATCTTTCTACGAAATTAAAAATTTCAATGTCTTGATTTGCATTTGTTCATAAACAAAAACAGTAAGATTTTGAATTTTTCGGTTTTCACAGGAATTACTGTTGGTTCATCTTTGCATCGTTAATCAAAATTAATCAAACCAACATATGAGAAAAATTTTAACACTTATTGTCATCTGCATTACTGCGATGAGCGCACATGCACAATCATTTAAATTCGGGACCATCGCAGCGGATGTTAATGCCGGTTTTGGGACCTACGGGATCAAAGCGCACTCGCCCGTAAATGGCGATGATGTAAGCGGGATTGCATTTATAGGAACACTTCCGGAGATCAATGCAGAGTTTGGCATTTTGAAATTTTTAGGTGTAGGCGTGCATTATCGCAGGGGAACTTACGGTAAAAGCAGCGGTGGCAAAGCAAGAGGAAATGATATCGGCCTGAACGTGAATT
Source organism: Bacteroidota bacterium (assembly GCA_025963715.1). Classification (GTDB taxonomy): domain Bacteria; phylum Bacteroidota; class Bacteroidia; order 2-12-FULL-35-15; family 2-12-FULL-35-15; genus 2-12-FULL-35-15. Next base: position 105,498 of record JAOQAG010000007.1, on the reverse strand, counting down.
TTCACCTTGCAAACAAAAAAGACAAATTTGATCTGCCAATCGGTGTAGCCATTGGCGGAACAACATTGTATGCACCGGTAAACACCACGGATTATTTTAAAGGCAAAGGAACACTGATCAATGTGCATGTATCACCGCATATTTATTTTGGGAAATACATTGGGATGACAGCCACGCTTGGATATAACAAACATGTTTTAGGTCATATCGAAGCGGTTTCGAACGGTAAGGTTTACACCGAAGCCGATGGTGCGACCTGGAAAATGGGTGGTGTTTATTTTGAGATCGGTATTGCAGGAAAGTTTGATTTGTTCAAGAAGAAAGAATAGGAAGGAAATGGACAATTGGCAGTAGACAAGGACGTACTGTGTGGAGAAAATTGGCAAAGAGCAATTGGCAAAAGGCAAATGTACTGTATGAAAAAGAAAAAGCAGTAGACAGTTGGCAGTAAACAAGGACGCACTGTGTTGAGAGTAGACAATTAAAAGAAGTAGACAATAGACAAAAAGTACTGTGTATGAAAAAGAAAAAGCAGTAGACAGTTTGGCAGTAAACAAGGACGCACTTTGTAAATAAAAAACAAATAAAAAAACGCAACTCCATTGAGCTGCGTTTTTTATTTTTAATAATTGATAGGATTTGCCTATTGGTTTTTTTCCTTTTCCCTTATTTGTTTACTTTTTTCTTTTCTTGTTGATTGTCTACTTTTCATTTGTCTACTTCCTGCTTGCTTGTCGACTGTCTACTTTTTATTTGTGTCTACTGCATTTCTTTGATTTTCTTCTCAATTGCTGTCGTCGAAAATCCTTCTAAAAATTCAATGGTTTTTACTTCGCCACCATTTGCTTTTACGTAATCGGAACCAACAATGTATTTTTTGCTTGAGGGATCTTTTTCGTTTGCATCGTAATCAGCGCCTTTCACCAATACATCGGGGCTTACAAATTCGATCAGGTCTTTCGGGGTATCTTCATCAAAAATGATCACACCGCTTACAAAATGCAGTGATGCTAAAATCATCGCGCGGGTTTGCTCATCCTGTAAAGGGCGTGCTGCCGATTTGCCCTGGCGTTTTACAGATGCATCGCTGTTGATCCCAACTACCAGTGATCCGCCAAGGTCGCTTGCCTTTGCCAGATAATCGATGTGGCCACGGTGGATAATATCAAAACAGCCGTTTGTAAAAACAATTCGTTTACCAAAAAAACGCCAGACGATCAGCGGCTTGCGCAACGTTTCAAGCGTGTAGATCTTGGATTGTACAATGTCGAGTGCCGGTAATTTGTGTGTATAAGGTACCATACAATTATTGATTTGATTAAGTGATCGGAACTTCGGTTTCTTCTTCCGTATTTTTATTCAGCAAGGGAAGCAATATCAGCGAGATCAATCCCGCACAAAGAATTAAAAAGATCTGTGATGCCCATACCGCCCATGCAAATGCGAAGGAAGATGGTTCGGAAATAAAATAAACGGTGGTTAAAATTTGGATAACAATGATCTGGTACATGCCTGTTCCGCCCGGAACCACAATAATGGCAATGCTTCCGAAAACAGTGATCACGATCCCCACGATGAAAGAAAGATGGGATAATTCGCTGAACGCGAAAAAACAAACGTACACCTGCAGGATATACATCAGCCAGATCAGTACGGTATAAACAATAAAAGCGATAGGGCGATCCACTTTTTTTACGCTCAGTAATCCATCCCACAAACCACCAATAAATCCTTTTATTTTTCCGGACATCAGCGCCTGAATTTTTTTGCGGAAATAGAAAAATCCGGCAACGGCAAGTATTAAAACCGTTAAGGCAACGGTCATGAACATTGATTTTTGCGTTAATGAATTGAATTTTGCAGCAACATTCGCAAAGATTAAATCATTGGCGATCCCGGATATTTTTTTGAATTCGATGCCGAGTGTCAGGAAGAAAAGGATCAGCAAACACACCACATCAATAGCACGTTCGGCGATCACTGTACCGAAACCTTGTACGAATGGAACTTTCTCATATTCGTTGAGCAATCCGCAGCGCGTCACTTCGCCCAAGCGCGGAACGGCAAGGTTGGCAAGGTAACCCGACATGACCGAAAAAAATGCATTGCTGGTTTTGGGTTTGTGACCGAGCGGTGCCAGTAAAATTTTCCAGCGTGCAGCACGGAAATAATGGCTCAATCCGCTGACAACGATCGAGAGAACGATCCAGAAATAATTGGCTTTTTGGATCGCCAGTTTGATGTTGTTCAGCTCTTCAGCCGTTTTGTTCCTAACCGCTAACCAGATCAGTAAAGCTCCTATTCCAAGGAAAAAAAGGAACTTTACGACGTTGGTTAGTTGTTTTTTCAAAACTATCTTAATGAGTTTGTTTTTGTATCCGGGAAAATTACGGTAGGCTTGTGCGTTTTTGCTTCTTCAAAATCCATTACGGCATAAGAAACAATAATTACTTCGTGCCCAACTTTTACTTTTAAGGACGCCGGGCCGTTCAGGCAGATCACTTTGGAGCCACGCTCGCCTTTGATCACATACGTTGTAAAACGCTCGCCGTTGTTGTAATTAAAAATGTCTACTTTTTCATTTTCAATCATGTTCGCTGCATCCATCAGGTCTTCGTCAATGGTTACCGAACCTATATAATCCAAATCGGCTTGCGTTACTGTAACGCGGTGGATCTTCGATTTTAAAACTTCTATTTGCATAACGGGTGCAAAATTAAATAAATTTAATGACCTGACCTTGCGGATTCTATTTAAACCTCCATCACGGACAATAAAGCGGATAATTTCAGGTATAAAAAAGGCTCTTAAACCGTACCCTGTTTATTATAAAATGTTTCTATGGAAACAAAAATATCTTCCTGAGCTGTCATCCCGGGCCTGACCCGGGATGACAGAGTTATTTGTGACTATTATAAAAAACCAACATTTCCATATAACAGCATCTTTTTATTTCAGACCGTTAAAAACAGCTGTTAATTTTTGTTTTTGTTGTTTGGCATCATCTGCCTGGCTTTGCAATTCCTGTGTTCCGGCTGCATTTGGGTTGCCTTCTTTGATGTTTTTCAGCTTCATTTCCGCCACGCTTTCGCGATCGTCATACATTGTGATCAGGTCCTTGATGGATTTCTTCGCATAATACGCCACCCATTTACTGTTGTTTTCATCTTTTGCAATGGCTTCCATAATGGAAACGCCCTTGTCAACGGTTTCATCTTTTTTCGCACGTTTTAAAAATGCTGCATACTGTGTGATGTAGCCGATCTTTTCAAATCCGGAGAAATTCTCCTGCGATCTCACAAAAAAATCGCTGTTATCGTCATTTCCGTATTTCGAATACAGATCAGCGATCGCGTACAACACCTCCACACTTTTTTCACTTTCATATTGTTTTGCCAGCTTCATTCCTTCTTCCGGGTTTGCTTTGGCAATGCCACCCAGCGAAGAACCCAAAACCGCATACGATTTATCATTCAATCCATTTTTGTATAATTCCTGCAGGTCTGCATCTTTGTAATTTGCCACTAAATAATCAATGGCGGCAGAACGTACAATTGATTTCGGATCATTCTTCGCAATGTCCAGCATTTTGGTTTTGATCTCCGCTTCATGTCCCGGCGCAATGTCTTTCAGCATCCCGATCGCATCGCTTCTCAACCCCCAGAATTTATCGCTCAAAGCGGAAATGATCACTTGTGTAGAAATAGCATCGTGTGCTTTTTCCGCCAGTTTTGTAAGCGCTTCGGAGCGATCTAAATACAGCGGTCCGTTTGCATACTGGAATACTAATTCTTCCGGCGATTTCACCTCATCTTTTGTACACAACAATTGTTTTTCCGCATCCACATTTACCAGGTCCGGTTTGGCAGGCGCATCAAAAGCAAACGTTTCTTCTGCCTTCGTAACTGTAATTCTCATTCGTTGTACGGTTTTCCCGAAATACAGATCCACGTACATCGGCAATTTAAACAACGGAATTTTTGCAAAATTTTGCGTTTGTTTGATCTGTACCGTTTCTTTTTTATTGATCGCGTCATACGTTGTACGGATCACTAATTCCGGATGCCCCGGCGATAAAAACCATTGATTGAAAAACCAGTTGAGATCCTCGCCTGTTACTTTTTCAAATGCCAAACGTAAATTATCGATCTCCACAGGAGTAAATTTATTTGTTTCCAGGTACAGTTTCAGGGAAGCAAAAAATGCATCATCGCCCACGTATTTACGCAGCATGTGCAGTACCTGCCCGCCTTTGTTGTAGCTGTGTCCGTCAAACATGTCTTCCTTATCATCATACTGGAAACGGATCAGGTCCACCTGCTTGCGCGCTGCTTCTGCAAGATAGCCTGCACGGGATTCCGCACTGTGCGCATCGGCAGCATCCAAACCGTATTTATATTCTTCCCACAAATATTCGCCGTAAGTAGCAAAGGATTCATTCAATGGCAAATTGCTCCAGGATTCGCAAGTCACATAATCGCCAAACCATTGGTGGAATAATTCATGCGAGATCACATCTTCGTTGTCTTTATCGATCATCTCACGCGCGGTACGATTCAAAAATTCGCCATGCAGCGTTGCCGTTACATTTTCCATCGCGCCGGAAACATAATCCCGCACTACTATCTGGGAATATTTATTCCAGGGGAATTCAACTCCTAATTTGTTCGAGAAAAATTCAAGCATCTCCGGCGTGTTCCCGAAAATATCTTTTGCATAAGGCGCAAACTCTTTTTCCACGTAATAATTTACTTCTTTGCCGCGCCATTTATTGTCTTTGATCACAGCAAAATCGCCCACTGCCATCATCGATAAATACGGTGCAAACGGCAATTCCATTTTCCAGTAATCGGTGCGGGTACCATCACCGTTATCAATCGACGAAACCAATTCACCATTGGAAAGTGTCACGTATTTATTTTCCACCGTCATGTAAATTTCCTGCGTCATGCGCTGGTTGGGGCGGTCGATAGTAGGATACCATACCGAGCTGGATTGTGTTTCGCCCTGTGTCCAGATCTCCATCGGTTTGTTTTTTTCTTTTCCATCGGGATTAATAAAATACAATCCTTTATCATCCGTAATCGCAGCGCTTCCGCCTTTCTTTTTTAATTCATTCGGCTTGGAAACGTAATTGATAAAAACAGTATATTCATCCGTGTTCTTGTATTCCTTGTCCAGCTGGATCGTCAGTACATCATCCGCATACGTATATTTTAAAACCATGTACGGCGTTTGGTTATAAATTGCTCCGGCGTTGTCCGATGTTTTGGTAGTTTTTGGTGCCAGCATCACATCTTTGATCTCCATTCCGCGCGCATCCAGCACCAGCGTTGATTGCGGGTAAAAATGCGGTTTTGCGGTGATCGTTGCTTTTCCGTACATATACTGTTTTGTCCAGTCGAAGCTTACATCCAGCTTGGTGTGTACAATGTCGTTGAGGCGCGTTGCGGATGCCTGGTACTGAACCGGCTCGGGCGCTTTCGCGACAGCGTTAACAGTATCGAGGTTAACAACTGCCAGATCGTTATCCTTTTTCGATTTTTTAAACACATTGCAGGAGCTGAATGTGATCGCTGTAGCGAGTACAAAAACGGGTATGTGAAGTTTCATCCTTTTATTTTTTTTAAGGAACCAAAGGTTGCGAAAATATTGTTCATTTCAAATTAAATTTGACGGACGGTTTTATTTGTGAAAACAATAAAGAAACAATACATTTGTTTTATGCTAAAAGTAAATGTCAATAATAAAAAGGAACACACCGTGGTGTTCGAAAACAATGCAGGCGGAACGCTTGATGGCACACAATTTTTATGGGATGTGATCGAAGTGAAGAATGGCAGTTTTCATGTGATCAGGAACAATAAATCCTACTCCGTGGAAGTGATAAAAGCAGACATTGCAGAAAAGAGTTTTACCATTTCCGTAAATGGAAATAAATACCAGCTGAGTGTAAAGGACAAGTTTGATGAGCTGCTGAAAAGCCTTGGTTTGGATAACATGGCTTCTGCAAAAGTAAATGAGATAAAAGCGCCGATGCCGGGATTAGTATTGGATATCCGTATTGCAGAAGGCGATGAAGTAAAAAAAGGCGATCCTATTTTGGTGCTCGAAGCGATGAAGATGGAGAACATTTTAAAATCGCCTACCGATGGCATCATTAAAAAGATCAATGTAAAAAAAGGCGTTGCGGTGGAGAAAAATCAGGTGCTGATCAATTTCGCTTAAGTTAATTGATAATGGAGAGTTGATAATTGACAATGAAATAAATAAGGATTTAGGAATTGAGATTTAGAATTTTGCGCGGGGAATGCTGATTAATTGATAATGTATTTCTAACACACAATTTCGTTCATTTCGCAAAATTTCGTTTTTCGTTGATTGACCACACGATTAGTATATTGACAATGAAATAAATAAGGATTTAGGAATTGGGATTTAGGATTTTGTGCGGGAAATGCTGATTAATTGATAATGTATTTCTAACACACAATTTCGTTCATTTCGCAAAATTTCGTTTTTCGTTGATTGACCACACAGATTAGTATATTGGTATTCATTAGTATTTAGTAGATTATGGAAAAAGAAAATTCACGCAGAGATTTTTTAATAAAATCAGCGGCACTCGTTATTGGAAGCATTACGGCTTCCTCTATTTTAAACAAAGCATTTGCATCGGGCAATTTTGCTGAAACTATTTTCATAGAACCGGATGGCGGAAAATTTACATTGCCCGCTTTACCTTACGGATATGATGCGTTGGAACCACACATCGACAAAATGACGATGGAGATCCACCACGATAAACATCACCAGGCCTATGTTACCAATTTGAACAAAGCGCTGGAAACATTTGATGTAAGTACCATTGGCGGTTCTCCTACATTTGAGAACATGTTCAACAATGCTGGTAAATTACCACCGGCTCTCCGTAACAATGGAGGCGGACATTACAATCACTCGCTTTTCTGGACGCTGATGACGCCGCCAAAAGCAGGTGCTGCTGCTCCTTCAGGCAAACTGACGGACGCGATCACAAAAACATTCGGCTCCATGGATGAATTTAAAAAACAATTTGGGGATGCTGCCACCAAACGTTTCGGCTCGGGTTGGGCATGGCTGGTAAAAACAAGCGATGGCAAATTGGTAATTGGCTCTACCGCTAACCAGGATAATCCTTTAATGAATTTAGATTCAGTTGAAGTAAAAGGAACGCCTGTGCTGGCGCTGGATGTATGGGAACATGCCTATTACCTGAAAAATCAAAACCGCCGCGCCGATTACATTGCTTCCTTTTGGAATGTAGTGAATTGGGAAACTGCGGAAAGTTTGTACGCTGCCACGAAATAGCTTTTTACCACTAAGGCACTAAGGCCACTGAGATTTATAAAAAAACAAAAAATGCCCGGCTTAATTAAAGCCGGGCATTTTTATTTTATTCTTTGCGGGCTTTGCGCCTTTGCGAGAAAACCTTTAAGCGGTTTAACCTCTGCGTCTCTGCGAGAAAATAGCTTAGTGCTCTCAGTGCCTTAGTGGTAAAACTACACCAGCGCAATATCAAACTGCACCAAATCCACAAATTCCTGCACCCGTGCATCCACTTCTTCCTGTGTTAAGCCCACCAGGTTTTCTGTCCCGAATTTCTCCACGCAGAAAGAAGCTGTGGCCGAACCAAAAATGATAGCGCGTTTCATATTCTCAAAGGAAATATCTTTTGTAGCAGCAATATAACCGATAAATCCACCTGCAAAGCTGTCGCCTGCACCGGTTGGATCAAATACATCTTCCAAAGGCAATGCAGGAGCAAAAAACACTTGTTCTTTATTGAACAGCAATGCACCGTGCTCGCCTTTTTTAATGATCAGGTATTTTGGCCCCATTGCCAGGATTTTTTGTGCTGCCTTTACCAATGAATATTCGCCGGAAAGCTGGCGTGCTTCCGAATCGTTGATCGTTAATACATCTATCTGCTTTAATGTTTCCATTAATTCCGGCATAGCGATGTCCATCCAGAAATTCATCGTATCCAAAACGATTAATTTCGGGCGGCTTTTCAGCTGTGACAATACTTGTTGCTGAACTTTGGGCATTAAGTTACCCAGCATTAAAAATTCGCAATCCTGGTATGCTTCCGGAACAACCGGGTTAAATGTTTCCAGTACGTTCAGTTCCGTTGTGATGGTATCACGGGTATTCATGTCGTTGTGGTACTTTCCGGCCCAGAAAAAGGTTTTTTGACCTTTTAAAACCTGTAAACCATCGGTATTTACATTGTGTTTCTGTAACATTTCAATATTTGCAGCCGGAAAATCTTCGCCTACAACCGACACCAAATTGATGTTTTTGGTAAAATAAGAAGCGGCTAAAGAAATGTAAGTGGCAGCACCACCAAGGATTTTATCGGTTTTCCCGAAAGGAGTTTCAATGGCATCAAATGCAACTGTACCAACAACTAATAAGCTCATATTTAAGTTTTTTATAAAATTTTCGACAAATATATTGCATATTTGCTTTGAAGATACTAATATTGCACTCCTTTTTAAGGAAAAATTCTTCATTAACCAGGATAAATTCCTTCTTAGCTCAGCTGGTTAGAGCATCTGACTGTTAATCAGAGGGTCGCTGGTTCAAGTCCAGCAGAGGGAGCCAGGCAAATCCTCATAACCATTAGGTTGTGAGGATTTTTGCATTTTATGCCTCTCTTATTCAAAATGACCTTAAAAGGTACATTTTACCTCTCCAACTTACATATAACTTGCATGTTGTTTAGCAATAAATCAATTTTATGACAACCGGAGGTACCCAGATTTTCAATTATGTCTTCTCTATTTGAAACAAAAAAGGTAATTTTACGTTATATGAAGTGTAAAATTACATTAAGATGAACAAACAAGAATTAATTAAAAAAATGGCTGAAGAGTCGAAGCTTACCAAAGCTGATTCACAAAAAGCATTGGATGCTTTTGTAAAAGCCACTACAAAAGCACTTAAAAAGGGTGATAAAGTTGCTTTGGTTGGATTTGGATCTTTCTCCATTTCTAAAAGTAGAATTGCTACTAATCCACAAACGGGAAAGGCTATAAAGATTTCTTCCGCAAAAATAGGTAAATTCAAGGCAATGTTTGAAGCTGCTTCAACTATTTCGGAGCCAAATTATTCTTCCGCATTTTCTGATGTCCAGTCACCTATTTCAAAGATCGAACTGTTAAATGAATTAGATACCGCAATAGATTCAAGATCTATTGTGAATGACCTGTCAGAGGTATCAAATTTACCTTTAAAAGTATTGGCTGAACATGTGTTCGAAATGACTCCTAAAACACTTACTTCCTATAAGACCCAGAATAAACCTGTTACTAAACGAACGGTTGAGGTTTATATTAAGATCAAAGAACTGTATAATAAAGGAATAGAAATTTTTGAGTCTACCGAAAAGTTTAACTCATGGCTTAGTACTCCTGCATATGGTCTCGGGAATAAGATCCCTATATCATATATTAGTTCCTCTACTGGCATCGATTTGATTTTTGAAGAACTTATAAGAATCGAATTTGGCGCCACTGCATAATGGAATTATTCCGAATTGTTTTAGAAAAATGGTCAAATGACCTGTATGCTTCCGGACGGGCTGCCAGGTGGAATTCTAATGGATTTAAGGTAATATACACTTCGGCGTCAAGGTCATTAGCCTGTTTGGAAAATGTTGTTCATAATAACGGTATAAGCTTAAAAGATACTTTTAGAACAATGGTAATTCATGTTCCGGATGATTTATATATCGAAAATTTAAATGTTCCGGCACTGCCATTAGATTGGCACAAACCCGATTTAACGTCATACAGTCTGTGTCAGCCTTTTGGCGATGCCTGGGTTAACAGTGGGTCTTCTGCCATATTAAAAATTCCTTCTGCATTAGTAAAAAGTGAGTTTAATTTTTTAATTAATGTTAATCATCCGGGCTTTAAATCCGTTAAGCTGTTAGAAACAGAACCCTTCTTTTTTGATCCCAGGATAAAAGTGTAATCCCATAAAAAATGTTCCCTCCACTGGCACAAAAATTTTAATTACCCCGGTAACTAAACTTTTTATGTCATGCAAAAAATTTATAAAAAACTCTCGATTGCCATTATCTTACTCCTTGCAGCAAGCAACATTGCAACTGCACAATGGCAAACAAACGGCCCGTATGGCGGACGGATCTACTCATCTGTTACAGCAGCCGGAAAAATTTTCATAGGTACCGATAATGGCGTGTTTTCCTCAATTGATAATGGCACAACCTGGGTAGCAGCCAACACCGGCATGGAACGCATTCCTATCGTAGCGCTCACAACCGACGGCACCAATCTTTTTGCAGGCGCTGAAGCCGATGGCGTATTTTTTTCCTCAAATGGCGGCGCTACATGGCTGGCACGTAACACCGGGCTTTCCAACCTGTTTATCAATTCCATTTTTGTTTCTTCCAACGGCATTTATGCGGCTACCGCTTACGGCGAATTTTATTCTAACAACTCGGGTACCAGCTGGATGCTACGTAACACGGGTATTCCTGCAAGCTACACTATTCATTCACATACCGAAATGGGCGATACCGTTTTTGCAGGCTCCTACCTTGTCGGATTGTTTGAAACATACGACGATGGCGCACACTGGAACCACATCTCCGGAAACGGCTTTCCCGACAGTGCATTTGTATACACGCTTTGCACTACCGGCAATACCATTTACGCTGCTACCAATACCGGAATTTATAAATCGGGAAACCGCGGTGTTTCCTGGGTTTCATCAAATATTGGTTTTCCCGCAAATACAACGGCAACAGCACTCGCGGTAAAACCGGGATATGTTTTTGCCGGTACCGATGCCGGTGGAATTTTTGTTTCCACTGATAACGCTGCTTCCTGGAACAGTTCCAATAACGGCCTTGCACAGGTTCCGCACTATGTGGATACCATAAATGTTTTTCCTTCTGTTGGCGCATTGCTCATCAGCGGTTCCGGGCTCATTGCATCCACGCTTGACGGAGTATACAGCTCCGCGAACAATGGTACATCCTGGACGGAATCCAACCAGGGAATTTCCGGGACCGATGTTACCGGCATTTCGGCAACGGGCGCTGTAACCATTATTGGTACTGCAAAAAACGGCGTATACCTCTCAACCGATAATGGCAGCACCTGGAACCGTGGAAATGCAGGGCTTACCACGCCGGACATCAACAGCATTTTAATAAACGGAAGCAACACCTATTTATCTGCAGGTTATCAGCATGTATTCCGCTCGGGCGACGGTGGCATCACCTGGGTTCCGGCATCCACCGGCATTACCAGTGAAGTAACGGAATTAAAAGCCGATAGCACCAATGTGTTTGCACTTACCAACGGTGCACCGGCAGCGGTTCCCGGCTTGTTTGAAACTACGGATAGCGGCGCCACCTGGACGGAGCTTCCTACCGGCTTTACCGAATCTATGAACATGCTTAGTGTTGCAGGAACCAAATTATACATCGGTACCTGGGATGGCAGTATTTATTATTCCAACGATCATGCACTTACCTGGACCAACATTGGCAGCACATTGCCGGATGTTAAAATTAATTCTGTTTTGATCAGCGGAGCTGATCTATATGCTGCAACGGAAGGTTCGGGTATTTATAAATCAAGCAATAACGGAGCTACCTGGAATTTAGTAAATACAGGCATCAGCAATTTATACGTGAATGATATACAGGAAAAAGACGGCTACCTGTACGCTGTTACCTGGGGCGGCGGGGCATTTGTATCCAACACGGCGGGCGCATCCTGGGCGACTTATAACGGCGGATTGAATGATCTGTATGTAAATAAGATCTGCACCGACGGCAGTACTGCACTTTACGCAGCAACCGATGCTGGCGTATACAAAGCGCCGTTGGTGATCCTGAACATTGCAGGCTATGAACTGGAAAATGTAAATGTATATCCGAATCCCGCTGCAGGTGTATTACACGTAACCCTACCGGATAACCAAAAAGTGATCATCACGCTTTACAATGTTTCCGGCGATGTGGTATACAGCTATGAAGGCGCCGTTTCTGACCGTTACGATATTGATCTTTCCAACGCTGCAAAAGGAATTTATGTTCTTGATCTGCAAACGGAAAAAGGAACAGCTAAAAAGAAAGTGATCGTTCAGTAGATATGGGCGCTTGTCACTAGGCGGAGCCTGGCGCCTACATGCATACAACAAACCCCCTGTAACATAAGCGTTACAGGGGGTTATTTTTTATTTGGTACTGAAATTATTTTCCGCCGATAGGAATACGAACGCCAAGATCTGCAACAGCAGCGAAAGGGATCACAATTTCGATCTCTTCTCCATTTACTTCATTGGCAGGAATGATCAATCGCGTGGCAAGATAAATGTGTACAGGACCTGCTTTTACATCTATACCCACACCGGCATGGAATGCAACACCCACAGCATTTTCGTTTTGTGGCTCTTGTGAGGTATCATAATTGTTGCGATTGTAAGAAGCTATTGTATATTTCACCGGCATGTCCTCAATGGTTAACCCTACCTGCCCGTAAAAACTAAACGGAGCCGCCATGCCTCCTGCAATATAATATTTAGCACCTACATTTACCTGGATCAAATGCAGTTTCCAGGTATATGGAACGGTAATGCTATATACCGAGTAACTGCTGCTTAAGGCATACGAATCAAAAGAGCCGGAACCCGTTCCTGCATAATAATTAAAACTTCCGCAAACAAACAGTTTTGAGCCTGCATCCTTGTGTTTTCTTGATTTTATAAGTCCGTAACCGGCCTCAATCCCGCCGCCTTTAAGGAAACCAACGCCTCCCGAAAAAGCACCGATCGTACCCTGCGCACCAATGTTAAACTGGGCATTTGCTGCATTCACAAATAAGGAGCAGACAACAACACTTGCAACTAATTTTTTAAAATTCATAATAGTGGTTTTAAATGGTTAATGTTTAAGCGCGCAAAAGTAGCACTATAAAGCAATTGCCGCTGAGAATAATTGAAAATGCGGTGAATGTTGTAATTGTTGTGGAGTTAAGAGATGTTGCAGGAAGTAATTTATTGCAACAAAAAAGCAGGAACAACATCCGTTATTCCTGCTTTTTTTATGTGCTATTAAAACTTTATTGAGTATCCGGAACTTTGTACCATGAAAAGAAATTATTTTAAGAACGTCATTGCAAGGGCTTTTCGCCCGAAGCAATCTCACACCAGATTATGAACCAGAATGAGATTGCTTCGGGCGAAAAGCCCTCGCAATGAGGCACAAATTAAGATTTTTTCAATTAAAATAGTATAAGCCTGGTATAAACTTTCCGATAGTCAAAAACTTTATTTACAATACTGTTTCATCAGGTCATTCACATCTTCATCATACTCTGCAGTATAGCCAAGGTCGAGCGCTTTTTTTAATTTATCGCAGGCCTGCTTTTCTTTTTTCTCCGCGATCAGCAATTGTGCATACGTTTTATACGCATACGAATTCTGATCATCCAGCTCCAGCGATTTGGTAATATCTTCACGTGCGCCTTTCAGGTCGTTCAGCTGGATCTTCGCGTAAGCGCGGTTCCCATAAGCATACGCAAATTCCGGATTTGCTTTGATCGCTTTATCAAAAAGTTCGATTGCACCTTTGTAATCCTTTTGTTCGAATTTAATAAAGTACGCAATGTTGTTATACCCGATCCATTTTTCCGCCGTGTCAATCGCCATTGCTTTGTTGATATCCACCAATGCTGCATCAAAATTTTTCATGTGCGCGTAACAGATCCCGCGATCATAAAATGCTGCAAAATTTTGTACATCAATTTCGATCGCTTTACTGAATGCATCGATCCCGCCCTGAAAATCTTTCAAATGTTCTTTGTTCTCGCCTTTCATATTCCAGGCTTCAATGTTCACAGGATTAATACTCTGCAATACGGTATCAACGTAGGTTAATGCTTCCGTATATTTTTTCTGTGCAAAACGCGCATGTCCTTTCAGCAGGATCAGATCTTCAAACTGTGGTTTTAATTCCAGTCCTTTGTTGGCCCAAAACACGCAGTCATCATACTGTTTGTTTTGCAAATGGATCACACTGCGCGCATAGTACAGATCCGAATATTCCGGTTTTAATTTAATCGCTTCCGAAATATCGCCGATCGCGCCGTTGTAATTTTTCAGGTTCATCCTGCACATTGCCCGTGCCATCAATGCATTCGCCACCTGGTAATCATTTTTTGCCGTTTTACGGTTGTTCAGCGCATTGCTAAACTCGCCTACCGCATTGTTAAAATCACCTTTTGCATATTTTTCTTCCCCGCGATTGTAATAATCACTGAAATCATTTTGCGCCTGCACAAATGTGCCAAGGCTCAGCAGCACTATTAAGATCCGTATTCTCATATTTTTTCAAGGATTAAAACCACTTTATTAAAATCGGCGGAAGCATTGATCACATTCCGGAACTCTTCATAATTTGCTTTCGGATAAACGATCGCTTCATAATCTTCATATACTTTTATCTTCAATACATTTCCTTCCATTGTATAGCTGGAAACAAAGCTGGAAAGCACTTTCCCATCGGCTGTGTATTTTTTATCGATGTTGATCGTTTCCGGATTTTTAATTTTATAACCATCCGGGATCTTGATCTCAATGTTACGTGTAAAACTATGCGCGTATGGAATTTCACCATCCGACTGACGCGCTTTATCCTGGTAAAGCTCTTCCTGCGGCCCGATCAGGTCACCCACTTTAAACAAATATTTGTTCCCTGCATTTTCAATCAGCTGTGGTGTTTCCACTACGCTTTCCACTACAAACGGATTCACAAGGATATCTGCTTTGTCCGCTCCCGAATATTTGCTGGATTTTACCACACATTCTTTTCCGATAAATTTCGATAATCCATCCATTAGCTCTGTTTTCTGACTGGCTTCCATGTAATATACAGCAGGCTGAATGTAGTATGCCGGATAACCCATGTATTCCTGTTTGATATTGATCGTTGGTGTAAATGTTTCAGAATTAAATACCACCGATTCCGTTAAGTTATTGTACGATAATGTGTACACCGGCGCAGCAATACTTTTAATTTTTGAAACGCCTGTTTTAATATCGCCTAATCCTGTTTCTTTCACAAATAAACCTTTGTTATTGGTAAGTTCCGGCGGCGGAAAACCAAGTCTGCTGGAGTAATTAGAGCTGGATAAATATTTATCGATGCTCGGGTAATACAATAAATATTCCTGCAAATTATTCCAAGAAGCAAAATTACTATCGAATTTCCGGTTCATACGATCCGTTGTAAGCACTGCTTCCACAGGGATATTCAGCGCTTTTGCCACGCCAATGTACAAGCGCTGCATTGCAAAATCATTTCCATATTTGGCATCCAGCATCTTGTCGATCGAGACGGCATCCTCCGTAAGGTTGATACTCGTTTTTACATAGATCTCCAGTGCCCGCAATTTTTCCTCATCCGTTTTCATGCTGTTCAATCCCTGTTTCGAGATCAGCTTATCCATCGCTTTGGTTTCTGCTTTTTCAAAACTGAACAAAGCCGTGTAAAGGTCGTTTCCGCAATATTCCCAAGAATATAAACGTGATTTGCTGCGCGATGTGTTGTAAGTTAACTGGTAATCAAAACGCATTTTGTTGGCATCGTATGCCGAATATTTTTCTTCCGTTAATGCATCCATAGATGCAACAGAAGAAGAAATGTGATTTTTTTCCGCAAGCGTTGTATCCGTTGCAAAATCAGAGAAACCGTTGTAGCCTTTTCCTTCAAAAATTAAATTTTTTGGAGAATATACATCAATGCTCACATCTTTGTGGATCACATCGTCCTGCATGGTCCAGGATGCATTGGTGCTCGAGCTTTTTTTGTTGGTGTAAACATATTCGATCTCTCCGCCTTTGTCAATCCCTTCCATCGCAAAGATCAAAAACGGGCCTTTGTTCTCCACATTGTCCACTTTTTTTACCGAGCTTTTGCTCAGCGGGATCACTTTTCCTTCGGATGTAATGGTTCTTCCTTTCAGGTCCATTTCTTCCAAAATCCGGGAATAAGAAACATAGATCTTATTCATTTCTTCGATCCCTTTTTCGTTATTGAAATGGATGATGGTATGCCGTGTGGAATATTCCACCAATTGCCCGGATGATTCATAAGCAAATTCCACGATCACTTTGTCTTTCAGGATCACGTAATTGCCTTCTTTCTCTTTATCCGTAAGTACGTGCAGCTTCGGCGACGGATCCCAGGTATATTTTTTATATACAAAATCGGTGTTAACGGTTTGTGCATTCAAAAAGCCGATCGTTAAAAAAGAGATCAGTACGAGTAGTTTTGTTTTTAATGACATGGTTAGGATTTTTTTAATGAAACGGTCTGTTTGTTTGCTTTGGTCTGCTCGGAAAGTACCTTGTTGTATTTTTCAAAATCAGCTACTTTCAAGATCAGTGTATTGATGTAAAAGCTGCTGGTGTGAACGATCTTGTTTCCTTTTAACGTATACGTGCTGCTGTAACCGGCTACATCATTGCCATAGCTGGTGCTTTGCGGAATGTATTCAGGTTTATAACCCACAGGAACATTCAGCGTGGTGATGTTCACTTTTTTAGTGATGTGCTTAAATTCTACCGGCACCTTGCGTGTATCCAGGATTTGCTCCAGCCCAAGCCCGCCATCCATGTTCAGGTTAATGTACACCTCATCCTGGTTTCTGCGCGCATAATCGGATACATTAAAATTATAAGTGAACAGCAGCGGTTGTGTACGGTCTGCCGGATTTTCGGTAATATCAGTGAACGATACTTTATTATTTCCTTTTGCAAAATAATCCTTGAAATAATCCTGGCGTTCCTCTTTTCCTAAATTCTCCACACTGTACGAATATTCCAGCTGATCGTAACCCGTCAGTTTTGCTTTTCCTTTTCCGGTAACCACGTTATTATCATTGATATCAATAGCGATCGAATCCACCGTTTGACTCACACTTGTATCTCTTACAGGAACGGTAACCAGTAAAAAACTATCCGGTGTAATGCTTACAAGCCCTTGTTTTCCCTGTATGAACGATGTATACAATTCCTCCGGCGCATGTTTCCCGGTGCCATCCAGGAAATTCCATTTTCCGTTTTTATCCTTGTACGTAGTGATCATGTGATTGTCTACCGAAGGCGTGGGTACATCATCATACGTATATGGAATGTCGCGCGAGCCGATCCAGGTAAGGTAAGAAGGAATGCCTGCAATGCGCAGCATTTCATGGATAATGCTGGCCATGTCCTTGCAATCACCGAATTTACGTGTGCAAACCAATCCGGCATCGCGTGGAATAAATCCGCCCAAACCGTCTTCAAACGCCACGTACGAAATATTATCCTGCACCCAGTAAAAGATCTTTTTTATCTTTTCATCTTCGGATGTTACGCCTGCAACCAAACTGTCGGTAACTTTTTTCAGGCCACTGTCTTCTGTTTTGTTTACATTTTTTTGCAAGTCGGAATACCACGTATACAATTCTTTTGGCGTACCCAATAATTGTTTCTGTTTCCCATCCGCACCGGGATAATCCGTCACGTAAAAGATCATGTGCGGCTCAAAATACCTGAAATTAGGTGCATCTCCGTAATACGTTCCCGCTTTTCCATCTTTCATTTTCCAGTGATACACCGTTTCATTCTTTTTTTCTTCCGTTGTAAACACAATGTTCTGCTCATCGCAATTAAAAAGCTTGTAGGCAATGTGAATGTTTTTTTCTACCGAAACCACCAATTCACTTTCCATATCCGGCACATAATCCATCCAGTAATAACTTCCCATAAAGCGTGGTTCCAGGTATTTCAGCTGGTACGAAAGATCCAGCACTGCGCCGGGTTGTACCGCAGGAAAAACAATTTCGTAGGATTTCTGATCGTCGTAAAAAGAATATTTGCCGGGATCTGCTTTCAGATCGATCTTATCCACTACCTGCTTTTCATACTTTTTATTTTTAGGCACCATCGTAAATGCCTTGATGTTGGATGCTTCCACAAATTTATTCGTGCCAACGGAACGCGACTGGAATACCAAACCCGATTCCTTGTTGATATAGATCTGCTCGTGTACATCGCATACACCCGACAAAACACCTTTATCCATAAACACGCGGTACTGCTGCGATTTGTTAAGATACACCGCGCTTACATCCGGATATTTAGTGCGCGCATCCTCCACTCCCGGCAATTGCGCTTGCAGTGTTTGTACAAACAGGCAGGAAGTAAAAAAAAGAAAAAACGTTTTTACACAATTGTTATTTTTCATCGATCATCTCATCATTATAATAAACATACGTATTGGTAAGCTTACCGGTTGCATCGTAATATTTGCAGACCCCGTGCTGTTTTCCGGCCACGTAATACTCTTCACTTTTAATTTTTCCATTCTCGTAATAATCAGTACACTTCCCGTTTTTTTCGTCGTCCGCGTAATTTTCCTCCGATTTTAATTTACCGGATGCATAATAAATTTTGGTCGCTCCGTTCAGCTCATTGTTTTTGTACATTTCCTCTTTCTGTACTTTGCCGGTAGTAAAATACAGTATACGTTTACCTTCGAGCGCGCCTTGTTTCAGTGTATATTCAATTGCCGGTGTTCCGGTTTTGTAAAACGTTTTAATGTCACCGGTTTCATTTTTTACTTCGATTGCCGGAACCATAGCACCCGTTTTATCCATGTAACTGTACGAAACCATGTAGCCTTGTTTGTAATGGCGCTCAATCGCAAGATCCCCGGTTTCGCAATAAATGCTTGCATTTCCATCAATGTCATTGTTCTTATAATCGTACTGGCGCTCTATCTGTTTGTTCGGGTAATAGATGGTGCTTTTACCTTCTTCCTGTCCGTATACGTATTCCAGTTCGCTTTCTACCGAGCCGTCTTCGTAATACTTCGTTTGTTTTCCATGTCTGTCGCCATCCACAAAATTATACAGCAACATCAGCTTACCATTCGGATAATATGCTTTTGCTTCGCCTTCTGCCTCACCGCCCACAAATGTTTTTGTATTAAATGGTTTTCCATCAGGATAAAAAGAAGCATACGCACCTTCCAGTAAATTGTTTTTATAGGTGCATTTCATATTGGTTTTTCCATTCGCGTATTTTGTTTCCAGGTCGCCCGATCCGGTATTGAATACACATTCCTGGCGCACTCTTCCGATCGTATCGTAAAACACACGTTTTTTCACATAACCCAATTCAATAAATTCTTCGTAATCGATCTTCCCGTTGATCGCATAATATTCCTGCCATCCGTCCAGGTTTCCATCGTTGTAAAAATTAATTGCCTGTAATGTTCCATTCAGGTAATTGGTATTCCACACATCAATTTCTTTGTCTTTGATGTAAGCGCCTTCGGTTTCCACTTTTCCGTTCTTATAATACTTGTGGTAATACCCGTTTGTTTCTCCTGCTTCGTAGTCAGTCTCTGCTTTGATCTGTCCGTTATCATAATACGTCACTGATTTTCCATCTCTTCTTCCTTCGGTATAATTATCCACGGAAGTTACAAAACCATCGCGGTCATAATCTTTCCATTGGCCGGTAAGCTTTCCGCCCAATACTTTTCCTTCGCGTTTTTTATTTGCATTCGAATAATACAACGTTGCATCGTAATTATTGCGGCCGTCTTTTTTATTCTGATACACAATTTTTCCGGTCAGGTCATACGCTTTGTATTCCTGTAAAATATCATTTTTGTAAATGTATTCTTCAATCAGCTTGCCCGATTTATCATAGTATTTTGACGATTCATTCCTTTTGCCATCGTTGTACGTTTCTTCCGAGCTCAATGTACCGTCCTCGTAATAATCTTTCCAGGTACCATCCTTTTCGCCGGATTTACTGTACACACCCACTTCGCTTAATTTCCCATTCCTGTAATATTCTTTGTAATCGCCTACAGGAGTTCCTTTTTCATAATTCGCTTCCTCTTTTAGTGTTTTTGCCGGGTAATCGTAATAGCTGGTAAATTTACCAACGCGGTTGTTGTCTTTAAACGTCGATGATTCCATGATGTGGCTATCGTTGTAAAACTGATCCAGCGGGCCTTCGTATTTCCCGTTGATCACATTCGCCTCATATTTAAGCGTTCCGTTTTTCCAGTAGCTCGATTCTTTCCCATCCTGTTTTCCGGCTTTGTATTCATACGTGTTGTGCTTGCCACCGGTTGAATAATAAACCGATTGTAAACCATCCAGCTGATCGTTCACAAAATTTTTGTGTGTTTGAATATTTCCGTTCGTATAGTAATTATCCACCGCTCCCTGCACCACACCGTCTTTGTAATTTTCTGTGTTTTTAATGATCCCGGATGAATAATAAAATTTCCAAACGCCTTCACGTTTTCCGTTATCATTGTATATTCCTTCCGTGCGTAAAATACCGGTTGAATAATAAAAATTCCAGTAGCCAATATTCGTTCCTGCTGCATTGCGGTTACCTACCCCGTTAATTTTATTGTTGGAATACCAGTGGCGCGCCACCACTTTTTTTCCACCCAGGTCTGTTTCGTAGGTCGATACATTTACGCCGATATAATCCACCAGCCATTCTGCAAATTCGTCCGAATCTTTTTTGTGTTTTTTCATCCAGGAATCCACATCCGAATTTCCTACACCCGACAGGATGTTGTATGCAAACGGTTCGAAATAATCTTTTTTCTGGATCCCTTCATAGATCGGTGCATAAAAACGCATGTAAAAACCTTTATCGCTTTTTACCGTTGTGATCTTTTCACAGATCAATTGCAATTGTTTTGTAATGTTGAATTTTACACTCAGCTTCGATTTGTATTTTGTGCTCAGCGCAACTTTCGAGCGTACCAATGCTTCCAGCTCCGAAAAATCATCCTGCTCGCCCAATGCTTCCACTTTCACCACATCTGTAAACTCATATTCGTTCTTCGCCATTTTTTCCAATTCGCCGATGATCGCTTTTGCACGGTCCGATGAATTATCCACCAGCAAATAAAATTGCCATGCCAGCATTGCCGGAATTAATTTTCCCTGCTTCAGCGCCAGCATTGCCATCTGGTGATGGCTGGCTGCGTGATAAGGATTGATCTTGATCGATTGCTCAAAATAATCCTGCGCTTCCACATATTTTTCCTGCTTGAATTTCAACACACCCAACTCGTAGTAAAACGAATTATTAAGCGGATATTTTTTTATTCCTTCCTGGTACAATTTCATTGCATCATCACTTTTTTTCATATTATCCAATGCATTTGCTTTGTACAAAAGCAATGTAGGAGAATAGGATGATGGCAATACCGAAGCCTGGTCGATCACGATCACCGCAAGTGAATCCTGCTTGTTGGCAATATAGCTGTTGGCAAGCTCTATGCTCGCAAGCACAAAGTTGGTATCGTTTTTATTTACCTTTTTAAACTCAGCGATCGCCTCGTCGTATTTTTCAGCATCGTGAAGGTCTACACCTTTCTGAATGATTTTTTTTGAATCGACTTCCGGAGTCTGAGCATGCACATACGACAATGATAATGTAGCGCATAAAATGCCTGCAAGGAGTTTTGTTTTGGTCATGGATTTAAGTAGTAGTTTGTAAGTGATAAAGATACTAAAATTAATTAAAAACCGCAGCATGACTAAAGATTTTGAAGGATTGCAGCTACACCAAAAGGTGTAGTTTTTACACTTCGGATATTCCTTTCTTTTCCCGAAAAACGAAAAAGCACCGCTGTTATTTTATTTTTTTTAATGCATTGCCATTCCCATAATGTATTTTTCGTAAAATGATACATCGGTTGCAAAAATCACTATTGGAGCGGCATATCTGATTTATTAAATTACTCTGATGGCAATTTTTGTGTGTCTTTTTATACTTTTGCCAATCTATTTTTTGATCTGATGAAAAAGAGTACACTTCTTTGCTTTATTTTATTGCTTTCTCTTCCTTTTTATGCCCAGGTATATACACTTGGCACCGGCACCAATGTTAACACCACCGTTACCGCATTAACCACCACCTACGAAACCGGCCTTACAACCGCATATTCCGGCAAACGGTCTATTACCGCTTATCACAAACCGATTACGACGGCAGCACCAAAACATTCGACATCAGCAGCACCGATTGTTCCGTTCAAACCACAGAAATCAAACTGGCACCCAACCCTGCAACCAACGAACTCAATATCCAGGTAAACACAAACGCAGATCACAATCCCTGCTTTATCAGGATTATTGATAAGCTTGGCCGCACCGTATTACAGCAGCAAACAGCACTCAAAAACGGAAAAAATTCCATCCGTCTCAACCTGCAGCTTTCGCCCGGTATTTACAGTGTTGCCGTAATTGCCAATAATTTAGATTCTCCTGCACAGCGGCTCATTGTACAATAAGTGATATTTGTCGATTTTTAAGCCCGGATGCTTTAATATTTTGTAGTTTTGCACGCTTTTTATTTATCCTTCGTATGGGCAAAGACCATCATCATATTAACAAAGTAACTGCCGCAGGCTTACTTGTAACGCTCGGAATCATTTTTGGAGATATTGGAACATCTCCACTCTATGTTTTAAAAGCCATTGTTGGCGACCATACCGCCATTGATGCCGACGCCGTTAAAGGTGGCATTTCCTGCATTTTCTGGACACTTACGCTCCAAACCACATTAAAATACGTTATTCTTACGCTTCGTGCCGATAACAAAGGCGAAGGCGGAATTTTCTCCCTGTATACACTGGTACGCCGCGCCAAAATAAAATGGCTGTTATTCCCTGCCATCATTGGCGGAAGTACGCTGCTGGCAGATGGGATCATCACACCGCCGATCTCTGTTTCTGCTGCTATTGAAGGCCTGCGCGAACTTAACCCCGAGATCAAAACGGTGGTTCCGTACGTGATCGCCATTATCACTGCCTTATTCATTATCCAGCAATTCGGAACAAAATTCATCGGGCGCTTTTTCGGGCCAATGATGCTGGTGTGGTTTTCCATGCTGGCCGTGTTGGGCTTTGCGCAGATGATCACCAATGTAAGTGTGCTGGGCGCTGTAAATCCTTATTATGCGTACAAATTATTGTTCGGACATCCGCAGGGATTTTTAGTACTGGGCGCCGTGTTCCTTTGTACTACCGGGGCAGAAGCATTATACTCCGATCTCGGACATTGCGGAAAAGGCAATATCCGTGTCAGCTGGATCTTTGTAAAAACCGCCTTGATCCTTAATTATTTCGGGCAGGGTGCATGGCTTATCGCTCACCAGGGCGAAGTATTAGGCAAAGCCAATCCGTTTTATTCCATCATGCCCGAATGGTTTGTACCAACCGGCATCATTATTTCCACAATGGCTACCATCGTTGCCAGCCAGGCATTGATCAGCGGTTCGTTCACACTTATCAACGAAGCCATCCGCCTGAATTTCTGGCCAAAAGTAAAGATCAAATACCCGACAGATCTCAAAGGACAGTTATACATTCCTTCCATTAACTGGATGTTGTGGGCGGGCTGTTTAGGAATTACCATTTATTTCCAGGAATCATCAAAAATGGAAGCCGCTTACGGATTGGCCATTGTACTTACCATGATCATGACTACCATGCTGCTCACGTATTACATGATCCTGAAGCGCTATAATAAGATCTTTATTGCTACCTGTTTCATTGTGTATTCCGTGATCGAGTCCAGTTTCCTGATCGCTAATCTTAGCAAATTCACACATGGCGGCTGGATCACGCTCATGATCGCCTGTGTGCTGATCACCGTAATGCTTGTGTGGTATTACGCACGCAAGATCAGGAACCGTTACGTGGAGTTTGTAAAATTGTCGGATCATTTGCCGGTACTGGAAGATCTGAGCAGGGATTTAAGCGTTCCGAAATACGCAACACATTTGGTTTACCTTACCAGCGCCGATAACCGCGAAGAGATCGAATCGAAGATCATTTATTCCATCATGCAAAAACAACCGAAACGTGCCGATATTTATTGGTTTGTGCACGTAGACGTAGTGGATGAGCCTTACCGCATGGAATACAAAGTGAGCGAGTTCATTCATGATGATGTGATCCGCATCGATTTCCGCCTGGGATTCCGTGTAGCGCCGCGCGTTAACCTGATGTTCCGCAAAGTGGTGGAAGACATGGTGCGCAACAAAGAAGTGGACATTACCAGCCGTTACATGTCTTTAAATAAGAATAACATCATCGGCGATTTCCGTTTTATCGTGATCGAAAAATTCCTTTCCTATGAAAACGAATTACCGGTACATGAAAAAATCATCCTCGACATTTATGCTTTCCTGAAACATTTAAGCTTATCCGAAGAGAAGGCATTCGGGCTCGATACCAGCTCGGTAACCGTTGAGATGGTGCCATTGATCATTGCGCCGCCAAAAGAGCTTAATATGAAGCGTACGGAGTAAAAATCAGTTCAAAGTTCAAGGTTGGAAAGTTCAAAGTTTTGCTGTACAGATAGCGAACAGGAACGAAACTACGAATCGGTGTGTGAGTTGTTCATCACAAACTAAACTCTTAGCTTTAAAGTTTGCTGCGCGCTAATACTGCGTTGCTAAATCGGAGAACAAAGCCCATTCATCCTGTCATCCCGTGCCTGACACGGGATCTGTTAATTAAAAACAGACTTACATACTTTTCCATACTTCGCCAGGCTCAATTAAACCCGGCTTCGACATTTTACGGTTCGCCTTATGTGTTTCTTTGTGCCTTATGTGGTGGTTTTTTATCTGCAGGCACGTTGTCTCAACGTGCCAATTTATTTAATGGCATCTTGCCATGGTTTGGCTTTAAACAAAAAATCCCGAGATGTAATTCATCCCGGGATTTTTAATTTTTTGTTAAATTTTTTATTTACAAGGCGTTGCCATAAATTTTTTCGCCTGTGCGTTTGCCGGATCCAGGTCAAGTACTTTCTGGAAATTTATTTTTGTATTCTCGCAATCTTTCTTTTTTGCATAATATGCTGCTAAGTAAGTGTAAGCATCCACCAGGTCACGTTTGTTTTTTTCCACATCTTCCGGTTTCATTTTCGCGATAAACTGCTCATAAAATGGTTTTGCACTCCAGTTGTCAGTTTTATCAATTACTTCCTTTTGTACTTTGGCTTTTGCATTCCACAAATACCCGATCGTTAAATCCGGTTGTTGTATGATGATCTGGCTAAAAGAGGAATCAGCATTATTAAAATCTTTTGAATAATAATATGCACGTCCGATTCCGTAATAGTCATTCACATTCGGTTTTGTTTTTTGCATTTTATCTTTGTAAGCAGCAATTGCTTCTGCATATTTTTTCATTTTAATATACCCATTTGCAATATCACCGTTCAGCTCCACTTTTTCCGGCGATAATTCCAATTCCTTTTTATAAGAGATGATCGCCAATGAATCTTTTCCGTTTTTCGAAAGCAATTTTGCCTGGTAATCGTAATCCTGCGGAATGATCTTCGTATCAGGGTTTGTTGCTGCTTTTGTAAAAAAGATATTGCTGTTATCCAATCCTGCCGGGTAGTTTGGAGTTGGAGAGTCATAATAGTCGTACGCTAAATAACGGTACAGGTACACATTGTCCGGTGCGCATTTTAATGCTTCCAAAGCCGATTTAATGGATTCATCGTATTCTTTTGCCTGGTTCAGAAAACCGGCGTAACGTATAAGTGCATCACAATCGTTATTGTTTAGCTCTAAATATTTTTTGTAATTGCTCACCGCATTTTTAAATTGTCCGGCACGGAAATAAATCTCTGCCTTTTCGCGATATGCCGGGGCAAATGTAGAATCAATCAATGCTGCTTTTTTATAAAAGTCCAATGCCAAAGGGTAATTTTTAGCACGGTTATACAACTGCCCCTGTTTGATCAGCGCACGTGGTGATTTAGGATCCAGCGTTCCGGCTTTCTCATAATTTTCTACTGCTTTGGAACCATCATTTTGTTCCAGGAATGCATCTCCGGTTAAGATGGAGATCTCCGGATTTTTAGGCTCCAGCTTTGCTGCCTGCGCTAGCAGAGTGAATGCATCCGGTAAATTTTTTGTATCAGCACTGATATACTCTTCAGCAATTTTATACAATACGGTCGCATTTTTACCCGCAGCCAATGTGGTTGCTTTAAAGAAATTTCCTTTTGCGTCTGCCTGTTTCCCTTTTTCCCATTGCACTTTCCCAAGTCCAACATACGGAAGCGCATTCGTAGCATTTACATCGGCACCTTTCTGGTACATAGTATTGGCCATTTCCAGGTTTCCGTTTTTAAAATAATTTTCGCCGTAGTAAAAATAATATTCGCCATTGTTCGGCTGGCCTTGTATCAGGGTTTTAAAAGCAGCATCTGCTTTTTCGAATTGTTCGTTAGTCGTTAATTTAATCGCATCATTTAATGTTTGAGCAAAAGTACCTGCAGAAGCAAGCAACAACATTACAATCGATAATTTTGTTTTTTTCATAACGGTTTTTAATTGGTATTAATATGTACAAGTCTTACTGGCGCAATGGCCGGGATCAGTCCTGCTTTTAAAATCATCAGCTGGCCTTTTTCGCCTGCCACAAAGGATACAAATCCCATACCAAGCCCGGCACGGGTTTGTCGGTTGATCATATAAACGTCCCTTGTAAACGGATAATCCTTTGTTTTAATATACGCCTGGTAAGGTTTTACAGCTTCGGTAGCGGTATCTTTAGAGATGGCCAGCACTTTTATTTTTTTCAGAAAATTTGTGGTGGTTGAATCGTCGCGATCGCTGATCCAGTTAACACTAAGAATCCCTATTGCATTTTTATTTTTACTCACATAGTCGATCACTTCCGGATTTGATTTTACAGCAGACGCGCCGGAAGAGAATTTTTTTCCCTGCAGCAATGTATCCTGCATGTAGCGCGCATTTGCCGAACCGGCATTGTCAAACACGATTTGAATTTTTTCCGGTCTCCCGTTTTTATCCACCTGGCTCCACAAGGTATCGATCCCAAGCAGTATGGCTTTTACTTTTTCCACTGTTAGCGTACTATCTGGATTTTCCGGATTCACGACAATCGCAATGGCATCTTCCGCAATTTTGGTAGAGATCGGAAAAAGGTTAGCCTGTTCAAATTGTTTACGCTCTGCCGGTGTAAGATCGCGGCACATGACCACTACTTTGCAGGAATCGTTGATCAGGCGCTGCAATGCTTCATTTTCAGGAAGGTATTTTGCATCTACTTTGGCTTTGTCATACAACGATTGAAATGTATAGATCTGCGTATCGAATAATTGCTGAAAAGATTCATCCACTACCACTCTTACTTCTCCGGATGTAGGTGTATCCGTTGGCTCATTGGCATTCGGGCCACCGCAACTAAAAAAAAATGAAGAAAAGAAAATCGCAATCACCAACAGTGCTGCATTTTCTCTCAATAGTATGATCGCCCGGTTTAAGTACTTATTCATTTGTAACTTCTTCCTTCTTTTTTATTTGTGTATTGATGCGGATGTTCTTATTTACATACCTGCGATAAGAAATGTAAAAACGTAAAATACCGAACAAAATTAATATTATCCCTATTGCAAAACGGCTTTGAGGCAATAAATCTGCCCAGGTATCGGTAAATAAAAATAATACGCCCACTACCAGGTAAAACGCCAGCAGCAAAAAGCTTAAATAAAAACGTATCGTATTATAGTTTTTTTTGAAACTCATTGATCCTGGTCCCGTCTTTTTAATTTCTGTATGGTAATGATCATTCTGAAACATCCGTAAACCAGCAATACCGTTCCTACCGCTTTCCTGTTTGCCGGAAATGTTTCTTCTGCAATATCTGTAAATAAAAACAGTAACCCTAAGGCCAAATAAACCGCTACCATTATAAAATTTACATAGTAACGTAATTTATTCGCCGATGGATTACTGTCAGATATCACGAAAATTATTTTTAAAAAATAACCGTTCTACTTTATAACAAGCACGATCCTTTTTTGAAGGATCGTGCTTTGTTTTTTTGCTAATTATCTTATCTTAAAGTAAACTTGATTGGAAGGTTAAACTGCACACGCACTTCTCTACCATTTTGTTTACCTGCTTTCCAGCCTGGCATTGATTTAACAACGCGGATTGCTTCTCTGTCGCAACCGGGCCCGCCGGAAACACCTCTTAATACTTTTACATCCGTGATGCTACCGTCTTTTTCAACAACAAATGTTACGTAACATGTTCCTGAAATTCCGGCTTCTTTTTCTACCTGAGGATATTGTACATTTTTTTGAATGTATTTCATCATCTCCGCTTCTCCACCCGGGAATGTCGGCATTTGCTCAACAATCGTTAATGGCGCTTCTACTGCAGCTTCTACTACCTGGTTACCTGTACCTGCATCCGGGATCACGATGTCATTGCTGCCATCTCCTTCATGCGTTTCAGTACTGATCTGCGGTGTTTCCTCGCTTTGTACGGGAGGCGGCTCATCATCCACTTTTTCATCTTCTACCACAGGAGGTACAAATTTTACTGTTTCCATTACCGGTGGCGGCGGCGGCGGTGGTGGCGGTGGTGTTGACTCATCGATTGGCGGTGGTGCCGTCAAATCCTGCGATGTAATATCTACTGCAACTACTTTCTCATCTTTTGCACGGTCCAGCCATTCTAAGATAGCAGGCACGCTCAAACCAACTGCAAATCCTACAGAGGTGATGATCAGCGCAATAAATACCGTACGGTTGTAGGTTCTGCGTATCTGATAAGCACCGTAATCTTTGTGCTTGTATTCAAACACAAGGTCATTACGGCCTTCGGCTACAACATTAGTCCATTGGTTAAATAATGTTTTTTCTGCCATTTTATTTTTTCTTTATTGAGTTTAAAATATCCAGTTCGCCTTTGCCCATATCCACAATGGCGTATTTACCAACGTTGCAGATATTTAATTCGTCTACTGCATCCACAATGTTTTTATAAACGGCTTTATCGTCAGCTTTGATCAATACGGTTAAAGCTTCTCTTTTGCCTTTTTCTGCAAGCGCCAGGCGTTTATAAGTAGTATCTGCAATTTCTTTTTTTACATACCTTTCTTCCAGGGCATTCAGCGCGTCAACAGTTGGTTTATTTTTATCCAGCAGGAGCTTGTGCAGGCCTTCTTTGGAAAAATCGGTTTTGTTAAATATTGTTACAGGTTTTCCGTCTTTGTTACCCGGTCCGTAAAACTCACCGTAATAATAATAAATGCCGTTTTCCTTACCGTCTTTCCCTTCTCTTGTAAGAAGGAATGTAAGCGCATTATTGATCTTAGGCAAATCTTTCGGATCTTTTGGCTTCGCAGGAAAATTGATTTCCATTGTTTTCGCCTTGTTAAAAGTAGACGTAAGTACAAAGAACGTAAGAAGGAGGAATGCCAAATCCACCATAGGTGTCATATCTATTCGTGTCGATGCTTTTTTGGCGCGTTTCTTTTCATGTTTGCCATGACCACCGCCACCATCACCGGTATTTACTTCTGCCATATTTTTTCTATAATTATGCTGTTAATTTTTAGAGGCTTTGATAAGATGCAGCGGGTGCTATCTTTCCATAAACCTTTTTGATTTATTTTTTTACTTATCCTGTTCCAGGTTGGTAATCAAATTAAATCGGTAAATTTCCATATCGGTAAATACTTTAATCACATCTTTTACCGCTATGTAGCTGGCTTCTCCATCTGCTTTAATGGCAAAACGCATTGGTTCGTATTTGAAATCGCGTCCTGCTGTTTCGGCTTTATCCTTCTGTGTTTTTGCTTGTCGTGCTGCTTCAATACGGCCAAAACGGATCCAGTCACCTAATTCAGGATGTAATGAATCCAATGGAATTCCGGGTGATTTCACTTTTAAGCGTTGCGGATCGTCCATATCGATGTATTGTTTCAATTGTACGATCGGAACACCAAAGCTGGTCATTTTACCAAAACGTTCCACTTCTTTATCTGTAAACGTAATCTTGTATTGTTTCCCCATTTGCAGAAGGGTGTTCTTTCTTACATCAAAGTTATTGATGTTATAGAACGCTTTCCCTTTATCATCCACCGTGATCAGAATCACGTTATCCGGTAATAATTTATCGGATGTTGATGATGGTGCATCTACCACAACAGGTTCAGAAACCCTTACAGAAGCCGTAAGCATAAAGAATGTAACCAAAAGGAACGCCAAATCCACCATTGGAGTCATATCGAGCGATGGATTGCCTCTGGGCATCTTAATTTTAGGCATATCTTATAATTTTTGAGTTAAAATTTTAGTTAAAAATCTTATTTAGAGTTTACTGACTGGATGATGCTGTAACCTGCTTCGTCCATGCTGTAAGTGATCGCATCCACACGTGTAGAGAAGTAATTGTACATTACGATCCCGATCACGGAAGAAAGGATCCCGATCAATGTATTGATCAGGGCCTCAGAGATACCTGTTGCAAGAGCAGTTGTATCTGGAGCACCTGCGTTAGCAAGTGCGGCAAATGAACGGATCATCCCCAATACTGTTCCGATCAAACCACCTAATGTTGCAATTGTAGCGCAGGTAGAAATGATCACTAAGTTTTTTGATAACATTGGTAATTCAAGAGCGGTCGCTTCTTCAATTTCTTTTTGGATCGCAGCAACTTTGCTTTCTTTATCCATAGAAGAATCGTTGTTGATGTATTGTAATTTTTCAACACCTGCACGTACAACGTTTGCTAAAGAACCTTGTTGTTTATCACAAGCAGCAATTGCTTCAGCAAATTGGTTGTTTGCAACCATTGTCTGGATGTTTCTAACAAATGCAGTTACATTTCCTTTTCCTTTTGCTCTTGCGATAGTGATCAAGCGCTCAATAGAAAAAGTAACAATTGTAATTAAAATAGCGATCAAAAGTGGAACGACAAAACCTCCTTTGTACATTGTTCCTAAAAAGTTTCCGTTTATCGGATGATTTTCTGCATCAAAATTTGCCGGGTTACCGCAAATTAAATGAAAAATAAGTTCTCCTAAAACTACTGCTGCCAAGATAGCTACAAACGCAGACATAAAAGTAAATCCGCCCGATGTTGATTTTTTGTTACTCATATTGATTTGATTTTTGGTTTTTTAATTATTAATTTTTGAAATGTTAATACAAACTGAATTTTGAAATAATTTTAATTGTTTTTATTCTGCTGTTTTTACACAACAGGGCACCAAACATACTAAATCTATTTTGAATTGGAAAATTTATCATTCAACTTAATATTTTAATAAAACTGGCCCCAATAAGAACCACGAAATACGGAGATATATTGCCTGCTTTTTGCCCTATTTACTAAGTGGTTGTTTTCGGTAAATAAAAGGCTGAAAAGGGGTTTTAATGGCGGAAGTTTTAACACAGAGGGCACGGAGAGAACAGAGGAAACACGGAGATTTAGTGGTTTAGCCACAGATTCACAGATTATAAGGGTATTTAAAAGGTTTTGCCGCGGAGAACGCAAAGGCACAAAGAACGCAGGAGGAGCGCGTTAATTGGATCGCTCAGGCGGATGTATTTTTACGTGTTTTGAGCCAGGTAATTATGAGGGGAATCAGGGTAACTACGATGAGCCCGATGATGATGTAACCAACGTTTTTTTGCACCCATTCATACGTTCCGAGGTAATAGCCAATGCTGCAGAGTGCCCCGATCCAGGCCAATGCCCCGGCAATGTTAAAAAGCATGAAGCGTTTAAAATCGATTTTGATGACTCCGGCCAAAATGGGCGCAAAGGTACGGATGATGGGAAAAAAGCGGCCGAGTATCAATGCGGCACCACCGTATTTTTCGTAGAAGCTGCGGGTCATTTCGAGGTAGCGTTTTTTGAAAATAAGGGAATCTTCCCGCTTAAAAAGCGGCGGACCTACTTTGTAGCCAAACCAATAACCGGCGCAATTGCCTAAAACCGCAGCAGCAGTGAGTAATCCGATAAGTAAGGGCAGGGAAATCTGTAATAATTCGGGCCTGGACACGCAGATCATCCCGGAAAGGAAAATAAGCGAATCTCCCGGAAGGAAAAAACCGATCAACAGGCCGGTTTCGGCAAAAACAACAAATAAAAGCAGCGCCAGGCCTCCATATTCAATAATGGATTGAGGATCGGTGAGCTGTTTCAGGAATTCTATCATGGTATGGATAACGAATCTTTACGAATCTGTGTTTATTTGTCCGGGGGCTGCAACTCCCCTTCCCATTTGGAAATAACCACGGTTGCTACTGCATTTCCCACCACATTGGTAGCGGTACGGCCCATATCCAGCAACTGATCGATTCCCAGCAGCAATGCTAATCCTTCGAACGGGATTTTAAAATAAGTGAGCATTCCACCAATGATCACCAGTGATGCACGCGGGATGCCTGCAATTCCCTTACTGGTCACCAGCAAAATAAGCAGCATGGTGATCTGTTCGGGTACACTCATAGGAATACGATATGCCTGTGCAATAAAAACGGTGGCAAAGGTCATGTACATCATGGAACCATCGAGGTTAAAGGAATAACCGAGTGGGATCACAAAGCTGACGATGCGTTTTCCACAGCCGAATTTTTCCAGCGCTTCAATGGTTTTAGGCATGGCCGCTTCGGAGCTTGCTGTGCTGAATGCAAGCAGTACAGCTTCTTTTATATGTTTTAAAAGACTGAAAAAATTAATTTTTAACACTAAACAGATCAGGAACAGGATGCCAAAAATAAAAAGGAACAAACCCAGATAAAATGTGCCGATGAGATACCCATATCCGCTGAGAACGCCAATTCCCTGCTTGGCCACTACGGCTGCCAATGCACCAAACACCGCGAACGGTGCAAATGACATTACATAACCGGTTATTTTGAACATGATGTGCGATACAGAATCAAAAAAACTGACAACTGCCTCGCCTTTTTTACCGATTGACGCTGCTGCCACACCAAAGAATAAAGCAAAAACAACAATGGGAAGAATTTCGTTTTGAGCCATCGCATCTGCAATGCTGGAAGGAATTACATGTTCTATAAATGTTTTGAGCTCAAAGCCTTTTGATACCGCAACTCCTGTGTCAGTTCCTGCTTTTGGTAATTCAAGCAACATGTGTTCGCCGGGTTTGAAAATATCAACTACCAATAATCCCAGCAGCAAGGATACAACTGCCAGTGTGGTAAAATAAAGGAGTGTTTTGATCCCGATACGGCCAACGGATTTAAAATCGCCCACCTTTGCAATGCCCACTACCAATACGGAAAAGACCAGCGGCGCAATGATCATTTTAATCAGGCGCATGAAAATGTCGCTTAGTAAATGTAAGCCCGGTGCGGCATCTTTCCAGAAATACCCGACGACGATTCCCAGGAGCATTCCGGAAAAGATCTGAACAATGAGCGATGGTTTTTTAAATTTCATGTGTGGCTTTTAAGGAAAACAAATATACGGTTTGATTTGAAGATGCGGTAAAACAAAAATCCACCACATAAGGCACAAAGAAACACATAAGGCTGGGTGTCTATTGTTTTTGCTGAGCAGGTTTGCCACAGATTCACGGATTAAAAAGTAATTAAAAAATTACACCGATGATAAAAATCGCGTTGCGATTTTTATCTGTGAATCTGTGGCTTAAAGCCAGGAGTAGCACAAAACAAAAAACACCTCAACAATGAAGCTGAGGTGTTTTTATCTTTTATACTAAATTTTTATTATCCGTTCAATGCTTCGGCACCACCAACGATCTCGAGGATCTCGTTTGTAATGGCAGCCTGACGGGCTTTGTTGTACATTAATTTTAATTCTTTGATCAATGCTCCTGCGTTATCGGTTGCTTTGTGCATTGCGGTCATACGTGCTCCGTGTTCTGCAGCCAATGAATCCAATAATGCTTTGAACAGTTGTGTTTTTAATGAACGCGGGATCAGATCTTCAACAATGAATTGTTTGTTCGGCTCAAAAATATAATCCACTGCCGGTGCTGCTTTATCAACAGCCGGTGCCTGTACCGGTAAAAACTGCTCTACTGTTGTGATTTGCACCGCTGCGTTTTTAAATTGATTGTAGACCAGGTCTATTTTGTCAAATTGTGCTGCAGCAAATGCTTCCATTATTTTTTCAGCAACAGGTGCTGTGTTGGAAAATGTAAGCTTGTCGAACAATTCATTTAATCCGCGTGGCATATCGGAACCAACGATACCGAAATCTGTTTTTCTGAAAAAATCCGCGCCTTTTTTACCGATGCACAATACACTTACTTTGCAGCCTTTGTATTTTTCATCGATCAGGCGAAGTGTTGCTTTGATCACGTTTGCGTTAAACCCGCCGCACAACCCACGGTTGGAGGTAATCACTACCAGCAATACATTTTTTACATCGCGCTGTGTGGAAAAAACACCTTCGGAGCTATCCAAACTTGCACTTAAGTTCTCTAAAATCTCTTTCAGCTTAGTTGCATACGGACGCATTTGTGTAACGGCATCCTGTGCCCTGCGCAACTTTGCAGCACTCACCATTTTCATGGCGCTTGTGATCTGTTGTGTGGAGCTTACAGAAACAATCCTATTACGTACCTCTTTTAAATTTGCCATTTTTTTTCGTTGGTTAACGGACCTTTTAAATTTTTAAAGATGGACTTAAGCGCTGTATTTTTTAGTTAAATCTTTCGCAGTAGCTTCCAATACATCTGTAATCTCGTCGGTGTATTTACCAGCTTTTAAGTCATTCAACGTTGCTTTGTGTTTTGCTTCCAGGAATGCTAAAAATTCTGCTTCAAATTCTCTTACTTTATTTACAGGCACATCGCGCAACAAACCTTTTGTTCCAAGGTAAATGATAGCGATCTGCTGTTCTACGCGTAATGGTGAAAACTGTCCTTGTTTCAGGATCTCCACGTTACGTGAACCTTTATCCAATACTGATTTTGTAGCAGCATCCAGGTCGGAACCGAATTTAGAGAACGCCTCTAACTCGCGGTATTGTGCCTGGTCTAATTTCAACGTACCTGCTACTTTTTTCATTGATTTGATCTGTGCGTTACCACCTACGCGGGATACAGAGATCCCTACGTTGATCGCCGGGCGAACACCGGCGTTGAACAGGTTTACCTCTAAGAAGATCTGTCCATCAGTGATGGAGATCACGTTTGTAGGAATGTATGCAGAAACGTCACCCGCTTGTGTTTCGATGATTGGTAAAGCGGTTAATGATCCGCCGCCTTTTACAATTCCTTTGATGGAATCAGGAAGATCGTTCATATTTTTTGCGATCTCGTCGTTGGAGTTGATCTTAGCGGCACGCTCTAATAAACGGCTGTGTAAGTAAAATACGTCGCCAGGATACGCTTCACGTCCCGGAGGGCGGCGTAACAACAGGGAAACCTCGCGGTAAGCAACTGCCTGTTTGGAAAGATCATCATAAACGATCAATGCCGGGCGTCCTGAATCGCGGAAAAACTCGCCGATTGCAGCACCTGCAAAGGGAGCGTAAAATTGCATTGGGGCAGGATCGGAAGCGGTTGCAGCTACGATCACTGTGTATGCCATTGCACCGTTTTCTTCTAATACACGCTGAATATTTGCAACGGTAGAACCTTTTTGTCCGATCGCTACATAGATACAGAATACAGGCTGACCTGCTTCGTAAAATTCTTTTTGATTGATGATGGTATCGATCGCTACGGCAGTTTTTCCGGTTTGGCGGTCGCCAATGATCAACTCACGTTGTCCGCGTCCGATAGGGATCATCGCATCTACCGCTTTTAAGCCGGTTTGCAACGGCTCTGTAACAGGCTGACGGTAAATTACCCCTGGTGCTTTACGCTCCAATGGCATTTCGTACGTTGTTCCTGTGATCGGTCCTTTACCATCGATCGGGTGACCCATTGTATCTACAACACGGCCCAGCATTCCTTCACCTACCTGCAGGGAAGCAATTCTACCGGTACGTTTTACGATATCACCTTCTTTAATATTATTTGACGAACCCAATGTTACGGCACCCACGTTATCTTCCTCGAGGTTCATTACAATTCCTTTCAGACCATTTGCAAATTCGATCAGCTCACCTGACTGAACTTTAGAAAGTCCGTAGATCCGAGCGATACCATCTCCAACTTCCAGCACAGTTCCTACTTCTTCCAGTTCCTGTTCGGATTTGAATCCGGATAATTGTTGTCTCAATATTGCAGATACTTCTGCTGGTTTTACTTCTGCCATTTTTTAAATAGTTATAAAGTTTAAAAAGTTATAAAGTTCAAAGTTGAAGTATTGTGTACTTGTTCTTTGATGGTATTAAGATTGTTTTACAAACGGATTTTCTTTAAAATCGCGTCTTAAATTATTCAGTTTACGTGCAATGCTTGCGTCTACTTGTTTATCGCCTACACGGATAATAAAACCACCGATGATGTCTTTGTTAATTTTTTCTTCCAATACCACTTCGTTGTTTCCGGTTCCTTTTACAAGCGACAGGATCTGTTTGCGTGTGGTATCATCAATTCCGTTTGCAGTTGTTACCACTGCGGTCAGGATCTGTTTTTTCTCTTTGTACTGATTGATAAATTCTTCTGCGATCTGCGGTAAAAACATTTCGCGTTTTTTATCGGTGATGAGGTGAATGTATGCATCTGTTACTTTATCCAGCTTGCCTTCAAAAACAGCTTTTAAAACACTTTGTTTTTTATCGGTTTTAATGATCGGGCTTTTCAAAAAGCTAACAAGGTCGTGGTTTGCTTTACATACATCCGAAATATATTTCATATCGGTATACGCTTTTTCCAACGTGCCTTGCTCCAGTGCCAGGTCGATGAATGATTTTGCGTAACGCGCTGCTGCTCTTGTGCCTTTCATTTTTTTTAGTCTTGAGTCGTTAGTCTTGAGTCGTTAGTTGCTTACACACTCTAAGTACTAACGACTAATTACTTTTTACTAATTAAGGTTAACGTCTTTCAATAACGTGCTTACCAATGTTTTTTGTTTTTCGTCGGAAGACAATTCCGATTTCAAAATTTTCTCTGCGATCTCGATCGATAATGCAGCTACCTGATTTTTCAATTCGGTGATGGCTGCATTTTTTTCGTTCTGGATGTTCTCACGGGCAGAAGCCAGTAAACGTTCTCCTTCTTTGCTTGCGATGCCTTTTGAATCGGCGATCATTTTTTCTCTGATCTCGCGTGCTTCTTTTAACATAGCATCACGCTCTGATCTTGCTTCTGCTAAAATGCGCTCGTTGCTTGACTGAAGCAATTTCATTTCTTCTTTTGCTTTTTCTGCTGATGCCAGTGCATTTTCAATAGATTGCTCACGTTCTTTGATCATTCCAAGGATTGGTTTCCATGCAAATTTTTTCAATAAGAAAAGTATGATCGAGAAGGAAACAACCATCCAGAATATTAAGCCGATCGAGGGTTTTACTAATTCCATTATTTTAGTATTTAGATGTTAGTATAAAGTTTTAGACCTTTATTTATTTTTTGTGAGATGACCCTTCGACAAGCTCAGGATGACCACCATTTTTAATTACAATTCGGTTTTAAAATAAGATTGTCTGCAGCAACCCTGCAGACAATCTTTAATTTTTCTTACTTGATGATCAAAACTACCAAAAGTCCGATAACCATCGCAAAGAACGCAGCACCTTCAACAAGTGCAGCAGCAAGGATCATGTTCGAACGGATGTCGTTGATCGCTTCCGGCTGACGTGCAATTGATTCAAGTGCAGATCCGCCGATACGGCCGATACCAATACCTGCCCCGATTGCTGCCATTCCTGCTCCTAAAGCTGCAATACCGTAAGTTAAACTTGCCGGTGTAGCTGCTTGTAATAATACTGATGATAACATGTTGTTTGTATTTTAAGTTTTTGCCTTCCCGGAAAAAGTATGAATGTTCTGAAGCCGGTAAAGCTCTCCTTCAGAACGTTATTAATTAATTTGTTGTGCGCTCCGGCAGGTGATCATCTGCATGATTGTGAACATCGTGCCCTTCGTCTACTGCGGAACCAAAATAAATTGCTGATAATAAGGTGAAAACGTAAGCCTGCAGGAATGCTACCAGCAATTCCAGGAAGCCCATGAATACTGTAAATACCAATGAGAAAAGCGAAACGCCTAGTCCTAAACCAGTGTTCATTTCGCCGAAGATAAAGATCAAGCTGAAAAATGCTAATGCGATGATGTGGCCTGCGGTAATGTTTGCGAACAAACGAATCATCAATACGAAAGGACGTAAGAACAAACCTAAGATCTCGATCGGGGTAAGGATCAGCAACACGGGAATTGGAACGCCCGGCATTGCAATTACGTGCAGCCAGTAATGTTTGTTGGCTACAAAGAAAGTGATGACCAATGTAAATGCAGCCAGTACCATGGCGATGGAAATGCTTCCTGTTAAGTTAACACCACCCGGGAAGAATGGAACCAGGCCCATGTAATTGCTAAATAAAACAAAGAAAAATACAGTAAGCAGGAAGGGCATGAAACGCTCGTAACGTTTTTCGCCGATGCTTGGTTTTGCTACATCATCACGTACGAACATGATCAAAGGCTCTACAAATGATTGTAATCCTTTTGGTGCTTTGCCGGGGTTTCTTTTGTATGCTTTTGCAACGGAAATGAACACCCACAACATGAGAAGCATGGTGATGAACATGGAAGCAACATTTTTGGTAATGGAAAGATCGGTAAGGCTTGCTGTTGCAGCTTCGTCTACAGTGTCGGACACCTCATCCACTACAACCACACTTCCTTCTTTCAGCTCATATGCATAATATTTTCCTTCTGCTTTTTCTTCGCCTTCGTGTCCGAAACGGGAAGAAGAGAATACTTCAATTCCTTTATCGGTTTTTAAGATCACCGGCAATGAAATGGAATAATGCCCGAATAAATGCCAGGAGTGATTATCGGAAACGTGTTCCATGATCATTTTACCGGCATCAAAACCTTTTGTTTCCTGCTTTTGTACCGGGGCCGGGGTTTCCGCCGGTGCTGTCTTGTTGGTATCTGCAACTGAAGGATCGTAGGCCCAAGCGGTGTTTGCAGAGAAAAGCAATGCTACGATAAACAAAAATGGCTTGAATATGTTGATTTTATTGGTCATTTCACAAAAGGGTTGCTCCGTTTTTTTAATTCGGGTGCAAATTTAGACAATTAAACCAATATTTAAAAGAATTCGGGGGTGTTTTTTTACTGTTTTCTGTGAGCTGAAAGATCGGGAATACAAAGGCCTGATTCTGAACGACAAATATTATTTTTTGAAATGTTTGAGCAACATAACTACCTCAAAACCACTGTATAATAAATACAATACTAAAAACTGCAATGTGAAGCCCAGGGCTGCTTCGCGTTTGAGCAAGGCATAGATGGTGATGATGATGAGGTAACCGAATAATTTGATACCGGTAATTCCCATAAAATAACCGACAAAACGTTTGGGATTATTTTCAGAAATTTTTACGAGTACGTAATGAATAAAACCGGTGCTGAGTATAAAAAATGCCCACAATACCCACATCAGATCGTTTTGGAAACGCTCGCTTGCATACATTTTCCAAATGAAAAGGAGCGCAAGTATGAAGATGGAAAAAATGGCGAGTTTGGCGTAAAATGATTTCAGGAAAGGCATTGTTTGATTATGATTTGTTACGTTAGATCCGGCTGGCCAAATCGCATTGAATGCTGATGCTGCTATACATTTGGCAGATCCCGTGTCAAGCACGGGATGACAGCTCATAATTGTGATTATTGAGCCGGATTTTGCGCAAAAGTAGGATTATTATTTTTTAATAACGTCTTTAATAAAATAATAGATGGCTAAAAAAACGGAGAGTAATGTTAATACGAGGGTAAAAATGGGAAATTTGAGCTTAAGCCATTTATCGAGCTCTATGCCGCCCAATACACCGCCCACGATGATGGCAGCCATCTGGACTGCCATTCCCGAATATTTTGCATAGCCGTTAAGCTGTTTTTTCGGTAAGCTGGGCTTTTTCGGCTGTTCCACTTTTTATATCTTTTATAACGCCGCCCATGCTGCATGATCCGGAGAAAATGGCGCCTGGCTCAATGGCGATCTTGTTGGTAATAATGTCTCCCGTTAGTTTGGCGGATGATTTCAGCGATAACAATTCGGCTACTCCTATTTTTCCTTTGATGGTTCCAAACACATCGGCATTCTGGCAAATAATTTCTCCCTGAACGGATCCGGAAGGGCCAACCACCAGTTTTCCTTTTACATTGATGGTGCCTGTTAATGAACCATCGATGCGCATGTCGCCGTTGGTAGTTACATCTCCCTCGAGGGAAGTTCCGGCGCCAATGATATTTACCGAGGCTGTTTCTGAGGTGTTGTTTTTTGCCATATTCCTGTTAAACATTTTTGATCGTTTTATGCTGATTTTTTGTAAAAATAGTCGTTTTTTGAATAAAAAACAACCAATTATTTGAAATTCTGTGTGAAAAACGTCTGGTATTCCTGTACGTTTTTGTCTTTGTAAAAGGCGGGGTAGTTTTCTGCCGAGATGATGAACGACTGATAGGTTCCGGGAAGCAGGTCTTTAAAAACAAGTGCCGAACTGCCTTTCATAAAATTGTAATAATCCATGGCTTTGCTTTTTCCATCAAATGTTTTTACGCTGATGAGCTGGTGCGTAATATCAAGAAAAACACTATTTATGGTCAGATCCTGCAAACTGAACGATTGCTCATTAAGATCGGAAAGCCCCGTTTTGAATTTATTGATATCGCCTTTGCCGTTTTCCACGATGGTTACCCAGTAATATTCACCGGTTTCGTTAAATACAAATTTAGCTTTCACAACAGTATCTTTCGGTACATCGGCGGTGGCTGTTCCCGGATTTTTTTGTTTTTTGATCAGGTCGAGTAATTGCTGCGCTTTTTCTTTTACCGGTTCTTTCGGATATTTGATGGTTACCTGCACCAATGCGCCTTCAAATGCATTAATGTCCTGCGTGCGGCCAATACACAATGCTTTCAGGAATGCAAACTGCGGCATGAGATAGCTTTTTGAATACATTGTATCTGCCTGCTGGCAATTCACAAGCGCTTCGTTGTATTTAGCTTCGGAATACAACTGGTAGGTTTCGGAATAAAAGCGTTCCACTACGTTTCTGCTGGCTGCAATGTCTTTTGCGGCATCCGGATTTTTGATGATCTTGGCGTATTCCGACTCCGGATATTTATCCAGTAACAGGTTTTTATAATAATCGGATTTGGCTTGTTCTTTCATCACCAGGTAAGTGCGGTAGAGTTGGTAGTAGGACGACAGCTTGTATTTATTTTCCGGGTAGCGTTTTACAAGTTCTTCGAGTGCCTGCACAGATTTGGTATTGTTCTGTAATTGCTCTTTATAGATGGAACCTACATTATAATAGGCTTCTATAACCTTGTCATTTGATTTTGCAAGCGCTTCCGGGGTAAGTGGAACGTTTTTCAGGTAGAAGCTACGGTCCTTTTTATTTTTGGAGTTTTTGGATGCTGCTTCCTTGTCTTTTGTGCTAACCGTATCTTTTGGCGTATCGTTATCATCGGTGGTTGCTGCGGCCAATACCTGGTCTTTCTGCGCTCTTCTCCAGTTATCCTCAAGTTTGCGGTTTCCCCATTTTTTTGTAAAATCGGCGATACCGAAACTGATGGTTGCCGGATTGTAAAAATACCACAACCCAGTATTGGTGGTACTTGTGGTGGTAGGAGTTCCCTGCCCGAGCAACTGCACGTTGCTTTGTTCCTGTTGTCTTTGTTCTTCCGCTTTTTTCTCGTTCTCTTCAATTTGCGCCATCAGCTTATCGATGCTTTTATTACGCTCACTTTCGCTCATTGCCGCCAGGCGCTGCAAGCTGTCTTCCATAGCAATGGTTTTCAGGTTGTTTACCAGCGCGGTAAGGCTTTTTTTCTTTTCAGAGATAATTTTATAATCGGGATATTCTTTCGGCAGAATGCTCATTGTACTGTCGTAATTGGCTTCTGCTGCCGGGTAATTCACTTGTTCAAAATAAATATCGGCGCGCTTTAAATACGAAAGTGCTTTTTGAGTGGTATTTATGGTGCTGGTGCGAACGGATTTACCTAAGAGCACAAGCGCATCGGGAACCTGCTTTTCGCGGTAAGCGATATCGGCCAGCACGTAATAGATCTGATCCTGGTACTCGTTATTTTTATCATCGCGGAGCATTTTACTGAGCTCCTTTTTAATGGCGGCAATATCAGGGGATTCCACATCGTATAAACGTGCGCGGTTGATCCTGGCATTAAACTCCATATCATAACTTTGCGGATGCAGCTTTGGCACCATTCCGTAATACATGGATGCTTTTTTATTGTCGCCTTCCTTTTCATACAATTGCGCCAGCACAAAGGTAAAGCGCGCTTTTACCTTCCGGTTTTTTGTAAGTGTGAGCGCTTTGGTAAGGCTTTTAATGGCCGGGCCGTAATCGGCGGTTTTGATGTAATAATCGGCGGTTACGGCAGCTAATTCCTGCTGAAAAGCGCGCTCCTGCGGAAAATCCTTTGCAGTACGGAGCTGATCAATGATGGGTTCGGACTGGGAATAGCTTCCGATCTCGTTGTTGGTGCGCACCATCCAAAGCATGCCGGTGTATTTGGCTTCGGGTTTCGGGTATTTTTTAGAAACGTATTCGAATGCTTCGAGGGCGGAGAAAAAATCGCGTTTGTAAAAATGCGCTTTCCCGATCAGTACATAGTTTTCGTCGATCCATCGGCAGGCATTGGGAATCTCTTCTTTTGTTTTTTTGGTAGTAATGGCATGACGCTGAATAACGACGGACGATTTTTTGATGGTTTTATCGTAATCAGAATAATAGTTTTTGGCGGTGGTATTGTCGGGGTAAATGAACATGGGAACGATCTTGGTAAAATCGTCCTTGTTACTTTTCTCTACTTTTTTGGTAACATCTTTAAAATTTTCCCTTGAATAGAAATAACCATTGTAGCGGGCATTCATATTGTGCCAGCCGCGGCGCAGCAGGGTGTTTTTATTTGTAGCACAAGCTGATAATAACAGCATGAGCAGTACAAACGGGATATATTTTAAAAAACCGATATTCTTCTTTTTCATTA
Organism: Bacteroidota bacterium; assembly: GCA_025963715.1. GTDB lineage: Bacteria > Bacteroidota > Bacteroidia > 2-12-FULL-35-15 > 2-12-FULL-35-15 > 2-12-FULL-35-15. The sequence goes on along the minus strand of JAOQAG010000007.1, from coordinate 62,435 downwards.
TTCTTCTCAAAACAAATGCTCCTTCTAATATATAAGTCGTTGGATACGCAAATCCGTTGCCTGTTTTCCCCCGATCCAATCATCTACGGATTGCAAAAAGCGGAAATTGCTTTTTAGTAACTCCCGAAACGCAAAAATATTTTATTTTTTTTAATAATTACAGCATAAAGCTAATTATTCCTTTGTTGGGGAGCGCTATTTTTTATCACATTTTTGCAAAAATAAATGCGATATTTGCAGCTTATCACGGTTTTATGCTTTGTGAAGCTGTTTTTTGAACCGAATCTTTAAAAATGGCATCGGAAAAAGAAAATAAAAGAAAATTCATTGATCGGATTCGTCACCGCTACCGTTTGGTTGTAATGAATGACGATACGTTTGAAGAAAACTTTTCCTTACGCCTTACTCCTCTTGGATTTTTTATTTTGCTTGCGAGTGTTACCATTGTGATGACGATGCTGGTAACGTCGCTCATCGCGTTTACGCCGGTGCGCGAATACATTCCGGGTTATGCGGATGTGAGCATGCGCCGCGACCTGATAAAGCTGGCGCTGAAAACGGATTCGCTGGAACAGGCGCTGGTGCAGCAAAATGCGTTTACCGAAAATGTTGGAAATGTGCTGAAAGGCAATGTAAAAACGGACAGTACACAAAACCGCCCGGATAAAAACAAGGATTACAACAAACTGAATATGAATGCTTCTGCTGCGGAAGAGGCGCTGAAAAAGGATATTGAATCGCAGGATAAATACAGTTTGGAATACAGTACGGAAAACACGAAAAAGAGCGGGATCAGTAACTTTTTCTTTTTTACGCCTTTGAAAGGAATTGTGTCGGAGCAGTTTAAAAGCAAGGACCAGCATTACGGCGTGGATGTGGTGGGACCGGAAAACGAATCGGTAAAAGCAACGCTTGACGGAACGGTGATCTTAGCGACGTGGTCGTCGGAAACAGGCTATACCATTACGGTGCAGCACAGCAATAATTTAATTTCGGTATACAAGCACAATTCGGTTTTGCTGAAAAAGGTGGGAGATTATGTGAAGGCAGGAGAAGCGATCGCGATCATTGGTAATTCGGGTGAACAAACAACGGGGCCGCATTTGCATTTTGAGCTTTGGTATAACGGAACGGCGATCAATCCGCAGGATTATATTGTGTTTTAAGCAGCGAATTGCGAATTTTTCGAATAACGAATCTGGGTGGGCCAACGAATAACGAATTGAACGAATAACGAATCTGTGTACCAATTATAATGCATGCAGGATCAATTCTCCTCTTGAGAGGGGTTAGGGGTGTGTAAAATACAGATCACCAACAATAAAGAAATCCATTGAGTAAAGAGAAAAAAAACATTGCTATTCTTGGAAGTACCGGTTCTATTGGTACACAGGCGCTGGATGTGATCCGGGCGAATGCGGATGCTTTTACGGTAGAGGTGCTTACGGGAAATGGAAATGCGGATCTGCTGATAAAGCAGGCGATGGAATTTAATCCGAATACGGTGGTAATTGCGGATGAAAGCAAATATGCGTATGTGAAGGATGCGCTGCAACCGCATGATATAAAGGTTTTTGCAGGGAATAAGGCCATTTCGGAAGTGGTGCAGATGGACAGCGTGGACATGGTGCTGGCGGCAATTGTAGGCTATGCTGGGCTGGAATCGACGATTGCAGCGATCAAAGCGGAAAAACAAATTGCGCTGGCCAATAAGGAAACGCTGGTGGTTGCCGGTGACCTGGTAACTGCGCTGGCCAAACAGCACGGCGTAAACCTGTACCCGGTTGATTCGGAACATTCGGCTATTTTTCAATGCCTGGCGGGCGAATGGCAAAATCCAATCGAGAAAATTTATTTAACGGCTTCGGGTGGACCGTTCCGTGGGAAAGATGCTGCATTTTTGGCAACGGTAAAAAAGGAACAGGCGCTGAAACATCCGAATTGGGAAATGGGCGCAAAGATCACGATCGACTCGGCTTCATTAATGAACAAAGGGTTGGAAGTGATCGAAGCGAAATGGCTTTTTAATTTAAAACCAGAGCAGATTGATGTGATCGTACATCCGCAAAGTATTGTGCACAGCCTTGTGCAGTTTACCGACGGCAGCATGAAAGCGCAGATGGGACTGCCGGATATGAAATTACCGATCCAGTATGCATTGGGATTTCCGGACAGGATGAAATCGGATTTTCCGCGTTTTAATTTTATGAATTATCCGCAGCTGACTTTTGAAAAGGCGGATACAAAAACATTTCGTAATCTTGCACTTGCTTTTGAAGCGATGGATAAGGGCGGGAATTCGCCTTGCGTGCTGAATGCCGCTAATGAAATTGCAGTGGATGCTTTTTTGAAAGATAAAATCGGATTTTTGCAGATGAGTGATGTGGTGGAAAAATGTTTACAAACGGTTGATTTTATTGGGAAACCGGGGTATACCGATTATGTGGAGACGGATAAGGAAACACGAAGGATCGCTGAGGAAGTGGTTCAAAGTTTAAAGTTTAAAGTTTAAAGTTTAAAGTTAGCTGTACATTTAGTTTTGGGTTTGAAGTTGGGCGTTTAGAGTTTGCTGTATGTGAAATGATGTTGGAGCAAACAAAATTATAATTAATAAATAGTAAAAAATTCGTTATTCATAAATGGAAGTTTTAACACAGGTTGCGCAGTTTATATTAAGCTTATCGATACTGATCGTATTGCATGAGATGGGACATTTTATCCCGGCTAAATTATTTAAAACAAAGGTGGAGAAATTCTATTTGTTTTTTGATCCGTATTTCTCGCTTTTCAAATTTAAAAAAGGCGATACGGAATACGGGATTGGCTGGCTACCGCTGGGTGGTTATGTAAAAATTGCAGGGATGATCGATGAGAGCATGGACAAGGAACAAATGAAATTGCCGCCGCAGGATTGGGAATTCCGTTCGAAACCGGCATGGCAGCGATTGATCATTATGCTGGGCGGTGTAACGGTGAATGTGATCCTGGGAATGCTGATCTACGCGATGGTATTGTTTACCTGGGGCGAAGTGCATTTGCCTGCAAAGAATGTAAAATACGGCATTGCCTGCGATTCGCTTGCGCTGGACATGGGTTTGAAAAACGGCGATAAAGTGATTTCCATCGGGGGTAAACCATTGGTTAATTTTGATAAAGTGAATGGAATGATCCTGCTCTCAGAAGCCAAAACAATGCAGGTGGAGCGCGAGGGACAAAAAGTTAATATTCCGATCTCGGATGATAATTTAAGCCAGATCATTAAAAATAATAAAACACCGCTGATCGCACCGCGTTTTCCTTGTTTTGTGGATTCGCTGATCGCAGATTCACCGGCAGAAAAAAAGGAATTTAAAAAAGGAGATAAGATCATTTCGGTCAATCGTATACCTACTCCCTACTTTAACGATGTGGTAACTATTTTAACGGCAAATCCTTATACGGTTGCGAATATTGTTATTGTGAGAGGAAATGATACGATCCTGAGAAGGACTCCGGTGCAAAAAGATGGTACGATCGGATTTGTTCCGGAAGATTACACGGATTTTTTACAGACGGATACCACGCATTATGGTTTCCTGGCTTCTTTCCCTGCCGGGGTTCACAAGGCTTACGAAACATTTGACAGTTATATCCGCCAGATGAAAGTGATCTTTACGGTAAAAGGCGCTACAAAACAGATCGGTGGTTTTATGACAATTGGCAAGGCTTACAGCACTACCTGGGATTGGGAAAGCTTTTGGGCCTTTACTGCATTTTTGAGCATTGTACTGGCGATCATGAATATTTTACCGATCCCTGCGCTGGATGGCGGGCACGTAATGTTCCTGTTGTATGAGGTGATCACGCGCCGCAAACCAAACGAGAAGTTTATGGAATATGCGCAGTATGCAGGAATGATCCTGCTGCTGGCATTGTTGTTGTTCGCGAACGGGAACGATGTTGTACGATTGTTTACCAGTAAATAGTGCATCTACTAAATACCAATCCCGCACGTGCGGGACTAAATATACCAATCCGGGTGTGAGCTGTATGTGACGGAACGCGGATGACGCAGATAGGACGGATTTAAAAGCGGATTTACTAAATGCTATTTGTGTGCATCACGTACTAACGACTAAAGACTAATTACTCTATAACTATACTAAATGATTTTCAGAATTAAAATTTTATTCTTAATACTTCTGTTTCCTTTGCTGACAAACGCACAGGAAGGCACGCGCAATGCGGGAAAAAAAGAATTGTCGGGAAATGTGATGGTGGTTCCGTTTGAGCCGAAATTGTATATGAGTGAGATCGATCAGAAGATCAACCAGCAAACAAAATGGAGCTTTGACCAGATGCGTGAATTTTTCCGTCATCAGCTGGACAGTCAGCTAAAGCTGAAACTGCAGGGTGTTGATTCGCCGGTACTCACGTTCTATACGGATTCGGTAAAAACATCGAAAGACCTGGAATTCGTTTATAAATCTACGACGGTATCGTTTGATATGGTGGATCGTCCAACGGCACCAACGGTGGAAAATAAAAAACAATCGGGGATTAAAAACGGACAGATTGCGGTGGAGCAAAGCAGCGATAAAAAATTTACGAATGTAAAACTGAACAACAAGGAGCTGATCCCGTTTTTGAACAAAAAATACAACACGCATTATTTTGTTTTTGTGAATGAGCTGGATATCAAAACGGTGGAAGGCTCGTATGATCTTTCGAGCGATAGTTTTCAGCGCGAAGTAACGGTTCATTACACGATCATTGATGAAAATTCGAAGCTGATCTCTGCAGGAGCAGCAACGGCGAGGTTCAGTTCAAAAATAAACGATCCTAAAAAAATTGTTTCGCTTACATTTTCTCCTATCGCCGCTTACATCGCTGCAAAGCTGGATGCTGTGGTACATCCGAAACCGGCGGCATCGCAAAAATAAATTCAAAAGATTCTGTTACTTTTTGAAGGCAAAAAGTAACAATCCGCCGCGGCGGACTGCCTGTAAGGTAATTTTTCCTTTCGCTGGCGCTGCAGGAAAACCGCGGTTAATTCCGCGGATGCGCTTGATCGCTTCGTTGTTTTAATATCTGGTCGCTCATTCCCACTATTACTGCACAGGCCGAAAGAGCCCGCAGAATGAGTATTCTATTATTCTTTACAAATCGGTTGCAGTATGTTTTGAGAAACATGCATATAAGATCATTGTTTTAGAGATTAAGCGGATCTGCATTTCTAATGAAATAACCATTTGGTATAAACTTTCCGATACTCATTTAAATTTCATTTTCTTTCCCGGATTATTGCAAAAACGAACGGATTAAAACCGTTTTTTAATAGCATTTATGTGTTCAAATTGCTTAATTTTGTACTCCCAACTTTTAAATAAAAAAACTATGTCGACAACAGCAACAGAAAACACATTCGGAATCAGCGAGGTGTTAAAAAAATTAGGTATTAAGGAAACAAATTACGGTGCTTCTACCGGGTTAAAACATATTGTTACAAAAGGTAAAAAAATTGATTCGTATTCGCCGGTTGACGGCCAGTTGATCGGTAGTATTAACGCTGCCACTGCGGAAGATTATGCGAATGTGATGGACACGGCGGATGAGGCTTTTAAAGTATGGCGCTTAATGCCAGCTCCGAAACGCGGTGAGATCGTTCGCCAGATTGGTGATGAGATCCGTAAAAATAAGGATTCATTGGGAAAATTGGTTTCTTACGAAATGGGAAAAAGCTTACAGGAAGGCCTGGGCGAGGTTCAGGAGATGATCGATATTTGTGATTTTGCCGTGGGTTTATCGCGCCAGCTGTATGGTTTGACCATGCACAGCGAGCGCCCGATGCACCGCATGTATGAGCAATGGCACCCGTTTGGCGTGGTTGGAATTATTTCGGCATTTAATTTCCCTGTTGCGGTATGGAGTTGGAATGCTGCATTGGCATGGGTTTGTGGAGATGTTTGTATCTGGAAACCAAGCTCGAAAACTCCGTTGTGTGCGATCGCTTGTCAGAATATAATTGGCGAAGTATTGAGAAAAAATAACGTTCCGGAAGGTGTGAGCTGCGTGGTGATCGGGAATGAATCCGGTGATTTAATTAATAACGATAAACGTATTCCCCTGGTATCGTTCACCGGTTCTACACGGATCGGCAGACACGTATCGAAAACGGTTGCGGAACGTTTTGGAAATACTATTTTGGAATTGGGCGGTAACAATGCGATCATTGTTTCTCAGCATGCGGATTTAAGCATGGTACTTGTGGGCGCGGTGTTTGGCGCGGTTGGAACAGCCGGTCAGCGGTGTACTTCTACCCGTCGTTTGATCATCCACGAAAGTGTGTATGACAAAACGATCAGCGTGATCAAAGAGGCATACAGCCAGTTGAAGATTGGTAATCCGTTGGATTCGAACAATCACGTGGGGCCGCTGATCGACGAAAATGCAACGAAAGATTATTTGAATGCGATTGAAAAAGCGAAACAGGAAGGTGCAAAAATAATTGTGGAAGGCGGCGTATTGTCGGGCGAAGGTTACGAGAGCGGATGTTATGTAAAACCATGCGTGATTGAAGCGAAAAACGAATATCACATTGTGCAGGAAGAAACGTTTGCGCCGATCCTGTATGTAATGAAATATAAAACGATTGACGAAGCGATCGCGATGCAAAATGGCGTTCCTCAAGGATTATCGTCATCGATCTTTACAACGAATATGCGTGAAATGGAATTGTTTTTATCACAAGCCGGATCGGATTGCGGAATTGCAAACGTGAACATCGGAACTTCGGGTGCTGAAATTGGCGGTGCTTTCGGTGGTGAAAAAGAAACAGGCGGCGGACGTGAATCGGGGTCGGATGCGTGGAAAGCGTATATGCGCAGACAAACAAACACGATCAATTACGGAACGAGCTTGCCGTTGGCGCAGGGAATTAATTTTACGATTTAGACACCTCACCCCTTTATCCCCTCTCCCCAAGAGAGGGGGTTACAGGTGAGAAGCGTAAAAAAATTATTGGTGAGAGGCGTGGAATAAAATGTAAATAATAAAGAATGATTTGTGTGTGAGGAAAACCAATTAATCCTTTGAAAAATGGATTTCAAAAAACAAAAATATAGAAGCGGAGCAATGTTAATTGCTTCGCTTTTATTTTTTATTGGTGTGGGGAAAGCACAGTTGTTTCAACCGTTTCCGGATTCGAATGCAGTGTGGACAATTGGTGTGTATGATGTATTTGGTAGCTTTCATTATGGATACAGCTACCGGTTGGATGCGCATCAAACGGATACAATGATCGGCAGTGGCGTATACAAAAAGATTTTTTTGTGCGACAGCATCGGCATAAGCTACAAAGGTGCATACCGGCAGGATCCGGGCCGGAAAGTATTTTTTGTTCCGAAAGATCTGACAAGTGAACGGTTGTTGTATGATTTTGGGGCGAACATTGGCGATACGGTGCACGATGTATACAGCGAATACAATGTAACGGAACCGGTGCACAATGAAGAGATCCTGGATGTGGATTCGGTTGCGATAGACGGGGCATATCACCGGCGGCTGTTGTTGCATTTGAATTTTTACTGGATCGAAGGGATCGGATGCAACGGCGGTTTGCTGGAACCTACGTATGGCGGCACATTTGCGTATGTGTATAAGATCGATTGTTTTATGAAGGACAGTGTTCCGGTTTATTCTTCATCGACGGGAAACTGTTTGCAGAGTGGCATTCCGGAAACTACACCGCAAAATATTTCCTGCAGTGTTTATCCGAACCCGGGGAACGGGAATTTTATTTTTAAGTATGAATTGCCACCGGGCAAAAAATGGATGTTGTACCTTTATAATACGCTTGGCGCTTGTGTATTTCAAACGGCTGTGGATGCTGATAAAACAGAGCTGTGTCTGGATATTTCCAACCTGGGAACTGGCATCTATTTTTATAAAATTGCTGCAGATGATCTTTTGATCACTGATAAATTAATAATTGAAAAATGAAAAACAGGTTTTTACTTTTTGCTTTTTGTGTGCTGATGACGCCTTCGTTTGCGCAAACATTTTTAACTCCCGGAACCTGGAGCGGTGTTTTAAAATTAAATGACAGCACGCAATTACCTTTTGATTTTGAAGTACAAAACGCAAAGGGAAAACTTTCGCTGATGATCTTAAATGCACAGGAACAGATTAAAGTGGACGAACTTAGCTTTGCCGGTGATTCTGTTTTTATAAAAATGCCGGTATTTGATTCCGAATTCCGCTGCCAGCGAATAACTGCCGGAAAAATGAAAGGTGTATGGATCAATCATGCGCGGAAAAATAAAAATGTGATCGCTTTTGAAGCATTCGCAAAAGCTCCGGACGAGTCGAAAGGCAAACCGGAAACATTTGTTCCGACAGAAACACTCGATCGTGGGAAATGGGAAGCAACCTTTAGTAAAGGAACGCCGGACGAATACAAAGCAATTGGTGTATTTAAGACGAAGGACCTGATAAATGTAAGCGGAACATTTTCTACGGAAACCGGCGATTACAGGTATTTATCGGGGAAGGTAAAAGATAATAACACTTTTTACCTGGCGTGTTTCGACGGTGCACATGCTTTTATGTTTACAGGAAAAGTGCAAGGCGACAGTATTGTGAACGGCCGGTTTTATTCGGGCATACACGGAGAAGAGCCATGGGAAGCGGTACACAACGATAATTTTGAATTGCGCAATCCTGATTCGCTTACGTTTTTAAAACCGGGTTTTACAAAAGTGGATTTTAATTTTAAAAATCTGGAAGGAAAATATGTTTCGCTGAGTGATGATAAATTCAAAAATAAAGTGGTGATGATCCAGATCATGGGATCGTGGTGCCCGAACTGTATGGATGAAACAAAATTTTTAGCAGGATTTTATGACACGTATAAAAAGCAGGGATTGGAAATTGTGGGGCTGGCATTTGAACGTACGGATGATTTCGCGAAAGCGGTAAACAATGTGCAGCGGCTGAAAACACGCTTTGGCGCAAACTATGAATTTTTAATTACGATGAAAACAGGCGCAGATCAGGCTTCGCAGGCTTTACCGATGCTGAACAAGGTAATGGCATTTCCAACGACTATTTACATTGATAAAAAAGGAATGGTGCGCAAGATCTATACAGGGTTTTACGGCCCGGCTACGGGTGAGGCGTATAAAAAATATGTGGAGGAAACGACACAATTTGTTGAGATGCTGCTTAAAGAATGATCGAAATTGGTACGGATAACGCCCGCCTGAACGATTCGGGCAGGAACAGGAACGAAATTACGAATCTGGCATCTACTAAATACCAATTTGTACGAATATACCAATCTGTGTGTGATGGAACGCGGATAAGGCGGATGGAGCGGATTAAAAAAGATAGCTGTGTTTGCTGTGTAATTAGTTTTTTATTTCTTTTTCCTTTTTCTTTATTGCTAATTGTCTACTGCTTTTTTTGCCAATTGTCTACTGCCTTTTTCCTATTGTCTACTGCCAACCGCCTATTGCCTTTTTTCTTACCTTTGCAAACGATAAAAAACTAAAACAATGAAAAAATTATTATTTGCTGCCGTGATCGGTGCTGCTTTACTGAGCGCTTGCGGAGAACCTAAAAAGGATGTTAAAACAGATGTTGCCGTTGCGGATACAACGCTGAAATATTTTGGCGATACGATTACGCTGGATGGCGCTGTTCCTGCTGATCAGCTGATGTCGAAGATCAACGGTAAAGATTCTTTGAAAATTAAATTAACCGGTAAGGTGGAAGAAGTTTGCCAGAAAAAAGGTTGCTGGATGACCATGAACATTGGTGGCGATAAAACGATGCAGATCCGTTTTAAGGATTATGGATTTTTTGTTCCCAAAAATGCGCCGGGAAAAGTGGCAACGATCGAGGGTGTCGTTTTTACTGATACCACATCGGTAGCGCAATTGAAGCATTATGCAGAAGATGGCGGAAAAAGCAAAGAAGAGATCGCAAAAATTACCCAACCTGAAGTAAGTTTATCATTTGAAGCGCATGGTGTTATCATTAAAGACTAAATTTTTAACGATCGTTGGATTGTTGTTTTTTGTTTTGCTGCTGGTGGATTGTTCGAACGACAAACAGGCGGCAGATCAGGCTAAAAATGACAGTACGGCATCGTGTAAAAAACCAATGAACCCGAATGGCGACAGCGAGCTTGCTTTGCTGATGCGCGACATGATGCATTCGTCGGAGAATATGAAAGCGATGATCAGGGAAGGCAAATTACCGGATACTTTCCCGGAGGCTTTTATGAAGATCCATACGGCAAAACCAACGGATTCGGATACCAAAAAAGCGTCGTTTGATGCCTTTGCGGATAATTATCTGAACAATCTGCATGCGCTTTATAATTCGCCGAAGGATAAACACGAGCTGACGCAAAATTACAATGCGGTAGTGAATGCGTGTGTGAGCTGCCATACGGAGCATTGTCCGGGCCCGTTGAAAGCTATTAATAAATTAAGGATTACAGAATAAGGATTTAGGATTTTGTTGGGTGTGATGTGCTGTGTGAAATGTTCATTGGGATACAATCTTCCTTCGGAGGTGTCATCCCGGGCGCCGACCCGGGATCTCATGAATGTTTGCAGAATGTGATCAATATTCTATGTTATTGGAACGCAGATTTTTTAGGATCGGTCAGGATCAAAAAAGATAGCTGTGTGCGGATCAGATGTTTTATGATTACGGTGTGTGATACCAGATTAAAAACTCTTCGACAAGCTCAGAGTGACATCCTCTAAATCAGAGTGACAATTCTTTAAAATGATATTTGTAAAATAAAAAAACCGTCGTGTGACGGTTTTTTTATTTTGTGTTGAATGGTAAACTTTTTATTTACTTTTTCGTTTGGGTTTTACCTTGTATTTTTCTTCCAGGAGGCCGATGATCTTGTGAAGGTGTTCGTTTTCGGTTTTAAGGGAAGCATTCTGCTGTTCCACTAATTTCAGCTGTTCCGACACTGTTTTGTAAGATTCGCTATCGTCATTTACGTGTGCGGCAAGCATCGGGTCTTTTTTGTATTCTTTTTGTTCCGAATAAAGAGAAAAAAAGTCGATCCGGAGCACCAGCCCTATTTTATTTAACAAAGCCGTATCTACGCTTTGCCGTTCAAAGATATCGTAGATTACATTACGGCTACGATTGATCTTTCTCGCGAAAGCGCTCACGGAAATACCTTGTTTGTATAACTCCTCTTTTATCTTTTTGCCTATATGGATCGCCATATACCAAAGGTAAGACGGCTTCAAAAGTTAAAATTTTATGGCCGTTATATATTATAGCCCATTTCTGTAACATTTTATTTTGCAAATAGTAAAAAAGGATTAGATTTGTATTAATTTTTAATACATATCCGGTTTTTCACAAAAAAAGAAAGCGATCTGCAAAGTAAATAAATCATTGCCTGCTTTCTTTTCACACAAAGTATACTCATCTGAAACGCATTTAAAAAATTCAGATGAAGGGGGAGGATGTTTATAAAAAATAGCACAAAGGGTTTTCTTTAAAAACTGCGGCTATGAAACTTGATGAATACGGGGAGAAAATAGAGTTGCTGAAAAAGCTTGTTGCAAATGCAACCACGGGCAGGCCGAAAGAGCTTGCGGAAAAATTGGGTGTTTCGGAACGGACGGTGAGAAGGCTGATCGACCGGTTGAAATCGAGGAACAGCAAAATTGAATTTGACCGCAAAATAAATTCATATGTTTTTAAAAATTAAAGGAAGGATTTACGATTGGAAAAAGGCAGCTAACATGTGCATGCTGCTGATGTGTGTGGATGTGTGCCGGGCGCAACCTCCAGCGATGAAAAAATTACCAAATGCAGATTTTGCTACTGCGATAGAGGTAGAGGACTCGATCGTTGGGCCTACCAATGTTTCTTTAGGGAATGGTACGGTGATCGATTTCCGGTTTGATAAGGATATTAAGGAAACGAACTCTGCCTGGTTTAAATTTTCGGTGGACCGGGATACGCTCCTTTCGTTTGACATTGTGCCTATCGACAGCGCAGATGATTATGATTTTATTGTTTTTAAATGTCCGGATAAAACCTGCATTGACCAGATCCGGATGAAAAAGGTGCTGCCGGACAGGGCATGTTACTCCTATCATCCGTCAAAAAGCGGGATCACGGGATTGTCGGAATATGAAAGTAAAACAATCATTGGGCCGGGGCCGGGTGTTGCTTATTGTGCTGCATTGCCGGTAAAAGCAGGCGAAACGTATTACCTGATGATCGATAATAGCTTTGGCGAATTTAACCCGCTGCCCATTAAATTTCCGAAAGGGTTTACGATCTATTTTTATAATTACTGGCCGAAGAAAAAAGCGATCGTTTTAAATAATGTGTTGTTTGAAAGCAACAAGGCGGTGCTGTTAAACAGTTCGTTTATGGAATTGGATAAGCTGGTTGCTCAATTAAAAGCAAATAAGAGTATGAAGATCGAGATCCGCGGGCATACGGATAATGAAGGGAACGAGATTCTGAATCAAAAGCTGTCGGAGACGCGGGCAAAGGCAGTAGCGGATTATATCATTTCAAAAAACGTAGATAAGCAACGGATCTTCTACAAAGGTTTTGGAAGTAAAAGCCCGGTTGCGTCGAATGATACGGCGGAAGGAAGAAAGAAAAACAGGAGGGTGGAGTTTGCGGTGGTGATACGTTAGTTCATTGGTTTATTCGTTCATTGGTTCATTGGTGTGCTGTGTTTATTCATGTGTACGTTATGGATGGGAACGTAGATTTTTAAAATCTGTTAGGATTAAAAAGATAGCTGTGTGGTTTCCTGTGTTGGTTTAGGTCAGAAAGATAGCTGCATGGGTGCTGTGTATATTTTTTCCAGCATGTTGTTTTTTATCGTTTTTAAAAAATATTTTCAATTTATTTTGGCCGCGGACAAAATTTGTCCGCGAGCGCATTTAATATTGCAGCGCGAACACATTGCATGCTAGCTAATTTGTGTTTGCAGGGAGAACACCCTAAACCGCATTGCCGCGTGTGCAGTGTGTTGTATTCATATCAAAAAAAATAAACATGAAAAATTTGACATTTGAGAAAATCAGCTCAAGCTTAACAAAAGAAGAAATGAATGTGGTAACCGGCGGATGGATCGTTGGCCAAACAGAAGGCCAGGATACCTACACGGGCCACAATCTCTGGACAACAGACCATGTTGTAAACGGTACTGACCAATACGGCGTTAAATAATTGTTAAAAGAGGGGCTTGTAATAAGCCCCTTTATATTCTGACCTTATGATCCTTATCATCAGCGAAGCGCTGGAACATAGTACTACGGAAGTAATTAACTGGCTGCGTTTTTTGAAGCAAAAATATCTGCGGATCAATGCGGGCGACCTCGTGCAGATAAAGGAGATCCGTTTTAACGGGATCATTCCGGGTGTTGAATTTACTGTGAATGGCGGTGATGTGATGAACACGGATGACCTGACGGGTTACTGGTACAGGCGCGGCGCGCTTACGGTGCCGCTTGCATACGATTACAGGAAATATATAAAAGAGCGACCGCTGCAAAACACGGTGATTGAAAATATCGGGAACGAAATTAAAACACTGAAAGAACTGCTGTATTTTATTTTTGAGAACAGGGAAAACAAGCTGGGCGGGTTTTACACGAAGGAAAATAACAAACTGATGCATCTTTCGATGGCGAAGGAATCGGGAATTGTGATACCTGAAACGCTGGTTTGTACGGCAAAAAAAACATTGATCGATTTTTATAAAAAAAATCCGGGCGGGATCATTATCAAAGCGATCGGCAATTCGTTTACGCACATCAGCAGAAAACCGAATGAACTGGATACGGTATTTGTAAGCTATACAAATGTAGTAACGGCAGCCGATGTGAAGGACTTTCCGGAAAACTTCCCTCCTACTTTATTACAAAATAAGATTGATAAAAAATTTGAATTGCGTGTTTTTTATCTGAAAGGGAAATTTTTTTCGATGGCGATCTTTTCGCAAAATGATGAAAAAACAAAAGTGGATTTTAGAAGATATAATAAAGAAAAACAAAATTACAGGGTACCATTTGCATTGCCTGCTGCCCTGAAAAGAAAATTAAAACGCTTTATGGAAAAAGCACAGCTGGACACCGGATCGATCGACCTGATCTACAATACAGCCGGTGAGTTTGTTTTCCTGGAAGTAAATCCGGTAGGGCAATTCGGGATGGTATCGTATCCCTGCAATTATAATTTGGAAAAAGAAATTGCCATTGTTTTAAGCAACGCTGTATGAAAAATAAAAAAAGATTGTTCTCAAAACGAAAAGCAACCGGGTTTCCGTTGCAATTTTTATTTGTTGAGAAACTGCCGTTGTTCGATCAGAAAACAAAAACATTAAAGCTGCATTCAAAAAAAGGAATTGTGAGCGATCAACAGCTGGTTGCTGCTTTTTATAAACCGATCTCTAAATTATTTTAAATGCCGGATTCAACTGTGTTTAATTTATTTGCAAGCTGCATCCCCGTAAAGGGTGTGAAAAAAAGCATTATCTGCGACGTTCACCGCGGGCGTTTCCGGTACATTCCGGATGCGCTGTATTATATCCTGACCCATTTTAAAAAACATACGGTTGCAGAAGTGAAAGAAAAATTCGGAAACCGGCATGATGCGATGATCGATGAGTATTTTGATTTTTTGGAGAAAAATGAATTTATTTTTTATTGTTCGAAAGAGGAACAAAAATTATTTCCGAAGCTGAAGCTTGATTTTGACTTTCCTTCCACGATCACCAATTGCATTATTGATTTTGATGCTAACAGCGATTATGATTATGCTGGCCTGTTCCGGCAACTGGCTGATTTGAATTGTAATTACTGGCAATTGCGATTTTTCGGAACATTTACAATGGATGCCGTTCATGCTATTTTATGCACTGCTGATGGCTTGTCGGTTTCCTCCATTCATTTGGTGTTGCCTTATAATCCGTCGGTAACTAAAACAACGATCGATAAAATTTACCAGTCTGCGCCGGTTGCGCAAATTGATTTTTACGGTGTGCCGGAAAAAAAGATCGCGTACTGGAAAAGAACAGCAGAGCGTTTGCCTTTTCATTTTTATTCCGGGATGATCACCGATCAGACACATTGCGGAAAGATCAGCCCGGATTATTTTGCGCTGAATATAAATACGTTCGGCGAATCATATTCATTTAATAATTGTTTGAACCGTAAGATCGGCGTGGATGTGAATGGCAATATAAAAAACTGTCCGAGCATGCAGCAGCATTATGGGAATGTGAAGGATACAACGTTGGAAAAAGTGCTGGAGAATAATGCTTTTAAATACATCTGGACGGTTACAAAAGATCAGATCGATGTGTGCAAAGGCTGTGAGTTCCGTTACATCTGCACGGATTGCCGCGCTTACCGCGAAGATCCGGAAAACATGTACAGCAAACCTTTAAAATGCGGGTATGATCCTTACACAAATAAATGGGAAAGCTGGAGCAAAAACCCTTTAAAAAAAGCTGCTATTGAGCATTACCAGCTGAACCGTAATTTAGAAACGAATGCATAAAATTAAACTAATGGTGGTGCTTTTGTTTTTAACGGGTGGAGTTTTTTCACAAACGGATTTTAAAAACAAAGTGTACAGGAGAACATCGAAAGTGATTGAAAAAGATTTTCCAAAACCCAATCCTTTTAACGAGGGCCAATTGCTGCGTACTAAATTATTATTTTCTGTTTACGAATTGCAATGCATTGGCGCTTATAAAAATTCACTTTCAAAATTTGATCAGGCGGGTTCCCCGCATTTTTCATTTTTTGATTCGGTAAATAATTACAAAACGGCAATGGATTATGATCCGCTTGACGCGAAGAAATACATCCTTGAAAAAGCAAAAAACAATCAATTCGTTATCATCAATGAAAACCATGACCAGCCCATGCACCGCATTTTTGCGGCAAGCTTGTTAAAAGAATTGTATGACGAAGGTTACCATTATTTTGCTGTGGAAGCGCTCACAAGCGACAGCAGCCTCAATCAAAAACAAAAGCCAACATTCGACGACGGATATTATA
The DNA here is from genome assembly GCA_025963715.1 of Bacteroidota bacterium. Classification (GTDB taxonomy): domain Bacteria; phylum Bacteroidota; class Bacteroidia; order 2-12-FULL-35-15; family 2-12-FULL-35-15; genus 2-12-FULL-35-15. Next base: position 46,368 of record JAOQAG010000007.1, on the reverse strand, counting down.
CTACAGAGCCGCAATTTGCCAATATGTTAAAGCTGGCATCGGAAATTGGGTATACGTTTGTTGCGTATGAAGCTACGAATGAACAGGAATTAAAAAAGCGTGATTATTACCAGGCGTTGCACATCAAAGAAAAAACAGTTGACAAGGATCCCACTGCAAAAGTTTTTATTTATTGCGGCTTTGAACACAATGATGAAACGGTTGCTGCTGATTCGTTATCCATGATGGCAGCGTGGTTAAAGCTTATTACCCGTATTGATCCGCTCACGGTTGACCAGGTATTTTTAACGGAAGGCTCCAACCGCGATTGTGAACATACATCTTATTCGTTTTTACATGCGGATAAAGATGCTGTGTTTGTAAATAAAAAAGACAGTACAACGTCATTTGTTCCATTTGATAAAACCACAGCGTGTGATGTGTATGTATATCACCCGCGAAGTGTTTTTAAAAACAACAGGCCTGCGTGGCTTGCTACAAATGGAAGACAGGAATTTTTTTTAAATAAAAAAAACATTCACATTGCTTATCCTTTGCTGGTAATGGCATATGAAAGGAATGAAAATGTAAATCTGAATATTCCAACGGATGCGATCGAATTAAAAAATGCAAGTGCTGTTATTCCTTTGTATTTAAAAGAAGGAGATTACAAATTAGTGTTGCGAAATGATCTGAAACAGGAACAGGTTATTATGATCCATGCGGGTTGTGAAGGTGCTGACAAAGTCGAATCGCAGAAAAACACCAACCTGCTAATCGCTGAGAAAAATGCCGTAAGCACTGACATTAAAAAAATTTCTACCAGTATTATACTATCAAAAAGTGAGACACAATTTTTTAAAGTTAATGGTAAATATGATTATAGTGGAGCAAATATTCTTGCCTATATGATAGATAGTACAAATAATACAATCCGTTATTGCAGTTACTCTGTTATGGCGGCTTCGTATTATTTCCTGGATTCAATTGCTGATTTTTTAATTAAAAATAAAGCTTTTACACTTTGCATTTATGGATATGCCGATGCAGGAATTACGGGCTTAGAGAAAAAAAATGAATTGCGCTCTTCTGATGCAATTGCCCTGGTAGTAGAAAAATATTTGCTAGAAAAAAAAGTATCAAAAACACAGCTGAAAACGAAAGGTATGGGAAAGTTGGAGCTGTTATATCCTACTCCAAAAAATAAACAGGAACACGAAAAGAATAACCGGGTAAAATTAGTTTTTACAAACGGGTACTGAGCGCCGGTTTAGAATTATATATATAAAATACGTGAGCGCATTCCCATTTTACAAACAACCCGATGCTATGGATTGCGGCCCGACCTGCCTGCGCATGGTGGCAAAATATTATGGGAAAAATGTTACGTTGCAGGAATTGCGCTCGCTTTCCGGCACCACACGTGAAGGCAGCAGTTTGCTGGGAATCAGCGATGCTGCCGAAAAAATGGGATTTCGCACACTGGGTGTGAAGATCACGTATGACAAACTGGTGGAAGATGCCAGCCTGCCCTGCATTGCGCACTGGAACCAAAGTCATTTTGTGGTTATTTACAAAATAAAAAAGGATAAAATTTACATTGCCGATCCGGGTCACGGATTATTGACGTATGCAAAAAATGATTTTTTAAAATCCTGGCAAAGCGATGCGAAGGAAGGGATTTTACTTTTGCTGGAACCTTCGCCGGATTTTTATACCGGTGCCGCTTCCGCTGACGATGGCGATAAAACAACCAAAAAAGGATTTTCGTTCTTATTCCGGTATTTGTTCCGCTACAAAAAATTACTGCTGCAATTAATTTTTGGTTTGCTGGCCGGAAGCGTGTTGCAGCTGATCTTTCCGTTTTTAACACAAAGCATTGTGGATGTGGGCGTACAAAACAGCGACCTGCATTTTATTTACCTGATCCTGTTTGCGCAGCTGATGCTGTTTCTTGGACGCACCAGTATTGAGATTATCCGTAGCTGGATTTTAATGCACATCAGCAGCCGGATCAACATTTCGCTGGTCTCGGATTTTTTTGTGAAGCTGATGAAACTTCCCATTTCATTTTTTGATGTAAAAATGACGGGCGATATCATGCAGCGCATCAACGATCATCAGCGGATCGAAAATTTTCTCACCTCCACATCGCTCAATGTATTGTTTTCGTTCATGAACCTGCTGGTGTTTAGTTTTGTACTTGCATTTTACAGCCTCACTATTTTTTCTGTTTTTTTTACCGGAAGCCTGTTCTACTTTTTATGGATCTTATTTTTTCTGAAACGCAGGGCAGATCTTGATTTCAAACGCTTTAACCAGCATGCACAAAATCAGAGTAAAGTAATGGAGCTGATCACAGGCATGCAGGAAATAAAACTGAACAATGCGGAACGGCAAAAACGCTGGCAATGGGAAAATATACAGGTGCGGCTTTTCAAAATAAATATAAAAGGACTGGCACTGGAACAAACGCAGAATGCGGGTTCGGGACTGATCAACGAATTAAAAAATATTCTGATCACATTCCTTTCGGCCAAGCTGGTGATCGATGGACAAATTACACTGGGGATGATGCTTTCCATCAGTTACATCATCGGGCAACTGAACAGCCCGATCATGCAGTTGGTAGGCTTTACACAAAACCTGCAGGATGCACGGCTGAGCCTGGAACGGTTGTCGGAGATCCACAACAAGGAGGACGAAGAAAAAAATGGTGCTGAATTGCTGCATCGGTTTAACGATGTGGATGCTGACACTAATTCCATTGAATTAAAAAATATTTCTTTTAAATATACGGGCACGTATGGCGAAATGGTTTTAAAAGATCTGGAGATGGACATTCCTGCCAATAAGATCACTGCCATTGTGGGTTCCAGCGGAAGCGGAAAAACCACGCTGATGAAATTATTGTTGAAATTTTATGAGCCTGCCTCGGGCGACATCAAAATAGGCCAGCAAAATTTAAACGGCATTTCGGCAAAAGCATGGCGAAGTGTGTGCGGTGTGGTGATGCAGGAAGGGTATATTTTTTCGGACACGATCGCGAATAACATTGCTGTGGGCGATGATCACATTGATGCGGAACGCTTGCGCAATGCGGTAAGAATTGCCAATATAAAAGAACATATTGAATCGCTGCCGTTACGCTATAATACAAAAATAGGAATGGAAGGCGTTGGGCTAAGTTCCGGGCAAAAGCAGCGGATCCTGATCGCCAGGGCGGTGTATAAAAATCCGGAGTATTTATTTTTTGATGAAGCAACAAGTGCGCTGGATGCGAATAATGAAAAAGTGATCATGAATAATCTGAATGAATTTTTTAAGGGAAAAACGGTGGTGGTGATCGCGCACCGATTAAGTACGGTAAAAAATGCAGACCAGATCATTGTGCTTGATAAAGGGAAAATTGTGGAGCTGGGAAATCACCCGGAACTAACTGCATTAAAAGGAAATTATTATGAGCTGGTAAAGAATCAGCTGGAGCTGGGGAATTAGCGCTACTAAATACTAATTTTTACTAATATACCAATCTGTGTGGTTGCTGTGTATTTTTTTACCACTAAGGCACTGAGAACACTAAGGAATTGTTATCTGCTAACTACTAATCTGTGTGTGTTATGTTGCATTTTGAAAAAGAAATAGAGATCAAAACGGAAGAAGTAAATGAGCTGCTTACTGCCGTTCCGAAATGGATCGTGCGCCGGGGTATTTCCCTCATTTTTTTGGTAATGGTGCTGGCGCTTGCTGCTTCTGTTTTTATCCGTTACCCGGATACACTTTCTGCCAAAATGGTTATTACTACTAACAATCCACCGGCAACGCTTGTGGCAAAATCTACCGGGAAAATTGTGCTGCTGAATGTAAAGAACGGACAGGCTGTGAAAAAAGAAGATGTGTTAATGGTGATTGAAAGTGCTGCTGATTACCACGATGTATTGCAATTAAAAAAAATGCTGGATTCGCTGCAGCTGAATTTGCGTTCGAAAAAGGCCCCCGGTGATTTGCCTTACACGTCCTTTCAGCTGGGCGATATCACGTATTCTTACATTGCGTTTCTGAAAAGTTATTCGGATTTTAAGATCCAGTCGGAGATAGATCCGCAACAAAAAGAGATCGGCATTCTTGATAAGGAATTACTGGAATATGAGCAGCTACAATTTAAATACGAAACACAGGAAGCTACTTACAAGGATGAATTTGCGCTCGTAGAAAAAGATTTTAACCGCTACAATACGCTGTTGCAAAGCAGCTCCATCAGCACCAAGGAATTTGAAGATAAAAAACGCGATTATCTTGTGTCGAAACGCAATTATGAAACCCTGAAAATTACGGGCATTAATAATAAGCTGAACATTAATAACCTGGAGAAAAATAAATTGCAGTTGCAGATCCTTTCTTACCAGGAAAATGAAAAAATAAAAAGCGAGCTCCGGCAATCCATTCAGAATTTACTTTCCGGGATCAGCATCTGGGAACAGGCGTATTTACTGAAAGCGCCGTTAGACGGAACGGTTTCACTTTTCAATTACTGGTCGGTGAACCAGAATATAAAAACAGGCGATGAAGTGCTGAGTATTGTTCCGGCAAAAAAGCTGGAGATCATCGCGAAATTATTTTTGCCGGTGCAAAATTCCGGGAAGTTAAAAACGGGACAAACGGTAAATATCCGGCTGGATAATTATGCGTACCAGGAATACGGAATTTTAAAAGGAAAAATTAAACACATTTCGGAAATGCCGCAAAAAGAAGTGTATGCTGTGGAAGTGGAGCTGCCGGACCGTTTAACGACTTCGTATCACAAGCAACTGGATTACAAGGAAGAAATGCAGGGAACGGCGGATATTATTACGGAAGAGCTGAGCGTGTTTGACAGGATCTTTTATCAGCTGCGGAAGATTATTTACAGATAACGCCCGCCTGAACGATTCGGGCAGGAACAGGAACGAATATTACGAATCTGTGTATCTACTAAATACCAATCCCGCACGTGCGGGACTAATATACTAATCTGTGTAGTGCTCTGTTTAACACACCCCTAACCCCTCTCAAGAGGGGAATGCATCCTGCACTGATAATGTAGGATATTTTTATTCTATAATTTTCTTTAATACTAAAATTTAAAATCTCTGTAGCATCAAATCCCCTCTTGAGAGGGGTTAGGGGTGTGTTCTGCATTACACAGCACAAGCCAGCACACCAATGAATTAATGAACCAGTGATTATTTAAAAATTCCTCCATCTGCCAAACACACCTAACGGCAGTTTATTTCCTTCGGTTGCCTGCAGGTACAATTCACCTATATTTAAATTTTCTTTGGCTTTGTGTTTCAGTAAATTTTCAATGATCAGGGAAGAAAAACCCAGTGAATAGGCATTCAGGATCAGGAAGTGTTTGTCGTCCAGCAAATTTAAAACGCCGGTGATCATTTCATTGATGTTGTCTTCCAGCTTCCATTTTTCGCCGTTAGGGCCGTGCCCGAAAGCGGGAGGATCTAAAATAATTCCATTGTATTTATTGCCGCGTTTTTCTTCGCGCTTTACAAATTTCAGCGCATCTTCCACCACCCAGCGGATGTTATTAAGATCAGAAATTTCCATGTTCTCCTTGCTCCAGGTTACTACCTGCTTAATGGAATCCACATGTGTAATATCAGCGCCAGCAGCTTTTGCAGCCAATGACGCACCGCCGGTGTAGGCAAATAAATTCAATACTTTGGGTTGTGCAATACCCGTTGCAGCTAATTTTTTTACGGATTCAAAAATAAAATCCCAATTGGAAGCCTGCTCCGGAAAAATTCCCACATGCTTGAAAGAAGTTAATCCCAAACGGAATTTTATCGCGGCAGTGGAATTATTAATATCATATTTCATTTGCCACTGATCCGGCATTTGTTTCAATTTTTTCCATTCGCCGGAAGAGCTGGAACGCGGCATAAATTTAACATGCGCCCGTTTTTCCCATTCCGTATTGCTTAGTGTTTTATCCCATACAGCTTGCGGCTCGGGGCGGATGGTAATGTATTGGCCAAAGCGCTCGAGTTTTTCAAATCCGCCAACATCGATCAGTTCGTAATCCTTAAAATTTTGTGGTGTAAGTAATTGCATGGTATTCAATTTGAAAAATGATGGTAAAGGTAATTATTTACGGATAACGAACAGGAGCGAATATTACGGATCTGTATGATCTACTAAATACCAATTTGTACTAATATACTAATCTGTGTACCAATTAAAAATGCAAGCAGTATTAAATTCCCCTCTTATGTGGAGAACTTCAATGGAGAGAGGGGTTAGGGCATGTTCCGCATTTGGCATAAACAAAGCATCTGCGAATAGCAAACTTTGAATTTTGAACTTTAAACTTTGAACTGATTTTTATCCGTAATTAATTATCTTTGCAGCTCATTTTTAAGATCATGGAAAACAGAAGAGTAAGATTACGTTTTGCACCCAGTCCAACGGGTGGTTTACACATGGGCGGCGTACGTACCGCTTTATTTAGCTATTTATTCGCTAAAAAGCACAAAGGCGATTTTATTTTAAGGATCGAGGATACCGACCAGACACGCTATGTGAACGGCGCGGAAGAATACATTATCAATGCATTAAAATGGTGCGGCATTGAGCCGAATGAAGGTGTGGGATTTGGCGACGGACCGCATGCACCCTATCGCCAGAGCGAGCGCAAAGAGCTGGGAATTTACGCAAAATACGCGCAAAAGCTGATCGACAGCGGACATGCATATTACGCATTTGATACGACAGAAGAAGTGGACGAAATGCGCAAACGACTGGAAGCGGCAAAAGTGGCATCGCAATACAATGCGGTAACGCGCCAAACCATGCGTAATTCCACTACTTTATCGGAAGATGAAGTGAAAAAGCTCATGGATGCAGGAACGCCGTATGTGGTACGCTTAAAAGTGCCGCGCAACGAAGAGATCCGTTTTCACGATATTATCCGCGGCTGGGTAGTGGTAAATTCCGCACAGGTGGATGATAAAGTATTGCTGAAATCCGACGGAATGCCAACCTATCACTTAGCACACATTGTGGACGATATTGAAATGGAAGTGTCGCATGCGGTGCGCGGGGAAGAATGGCTGCCATCCGCTCCATCGCATGTACTGATCTACCGTTATTTGGGCATGGAAGATAAAATGCCATTGCTGGCGCATTTGCCATTGATCCTGAAACCGGATGGGAACGGAAAATTATCCAAACGCGATAAATCCGGCATCCCAATGTTCCCGTTGGATTGGTACGATGAACGCACGGGCGAAAAATATGCAGGTTACCGCGAAACCGGTTTTTTCCCGGAAGCATTCATCAACATGCTGAGTATGCTGGGCTGGAACCCGGGCACCACGCAGGAAATTTTTTCGCTGGACGAACTGGTCGAAGCCTTTTCATTTGAGCGCGTAAATAAATCGGGCGCTAAATTTGACCCCGAAAAAACAAAATGGTTCAACCAGCAATATTTGCGTAAAAAAACGGATGCTGAACTAGCCGTATTGTTCACACCCATTTTAAAAGAACATAATATTACCGCCGATCCTGCATTTGTGGAAAATGTATGCCACCTGGTAAAAGAAAAAGCGCATTTTGTTTCGGAATTCTGGAAAGATGCCAGCTACTTTTTTATTGCACCAACGGCTTATGATCCGGAGGTAATTAAAAAACGCTGGAACGAGCAATCTGCCGGTTTTATTAAGGCGGTGACCGAAGCGTATAAAAACCTCGGCACGTTTACTGCTGCGGAAACCGAGGCTACATTTAAAGCTACAGCGGAAGCGCAGGGCATTGGTGCAGGCCAGGTGATGCAATTGTTCCGCGTGTGTTTGAGCGGTGTGGGCGGTGGCCCGATGCTGTTTGAAATGGTGGAATTACTGGGTAAAGACGAAGTGATTGCAAGACTGGAAAAAGCAGTAGATAGTATCAAGTAGTTAGTATCAAGTCTCAAGACAAAGCTGTGAGCAGATAAAATGATATTAGATGTTGGATTTTGGACGGGCAACACATCCAAGATCCAACATCCAAAAGCAAACATCCGATATGAATACAATACTTGTTGAAGGAATAAACATTTACGCTCATCACGGCTGCCTGGAAGAAGAAGGCCGGATAGGGTGTAATTATGTGGTGGATGTAACGATGGAAACGGATTTTACGGAAGCGGCAAAAACGGATGATCTTACCAAAACCATTGATTATGTGATCGTTTACAACATTGTAAAAGCCGAAATGGCGATCCGCTCCAAGCTGATCGAACATGTGGGACAACGCATTGTGGATACCCTGAAAAAGGAATTTGCGGCGATCAAAGTATTATCGGTAAAAGTGAGCAAGATTAACCCGCCGATGCATGGCCATGTGGACAAAGTGAGCGTGGTGATCACAGGATAAAACGGTTAATTTTTAAGCAAAATGACCAAAAAATGTTCGAAATGCAATACCGCTTTTGAATGCTGTAATGAGCAGCGGGGTTGCTGGTGCGAGGGATTAGTAATTGCACCGGAAACATTAAATGAGCTGCGAAAAACATACGATAATTGTTTGTGTCCGAACTGTTTAAGTGATTATTCGGTGAAAGCGGTAAAAAATTAGGATTAGTCAGTTGAATTTTTGTATTTTTGCAGCCTATTCTTTAAAAAATGGTCCTGTGGCCGAGCGGTTAGGCAGAGCTCTGCAAAAGCTCCTACAGCGGTTCAAATCCGCTCGGGACCTCAAAAGATCTCTTCTTTGTGAAAACAAAGAGGGGATTTTTTATTTTGAAGCGCTCAAGACATTTGTCTTGAAAGCGCGGAAAAATAAAAAAGACCGCTTCTGCCTTTTGGCAGAAGAAGGGATTATGTTTGTTAAGGGACTCTGTTGGATTATTTACATCCGCCTCGAACCTAATATCGGACAATGGCAAAATTTTAATCGCTGAAAGAATAGGCCATCTTAAGATATACATCATCTTACTATTAGTTGCCAGATTTGAATGCCGATTTATTAAATTATTCTTATCCCTAATATAGAATTGTCTCTAATAATCTTTAGTTTTGGCCAACTACAAATGAATTTTCGTTTTACAAATGCGTGCTTTTATTAGTCTTTATGAGATTAAGCATTTTTATATTTGCCATCACAAAACTTAGTATGGCTACATAATTTTTAATAAATGGATTATTTACCTTTAAAAGAGTATTTAGACAATTTCGAGAAGCTTAGTCAGCAGCAATGGGAAGATTTGTGTTCAATCCTTTGCCTTAGACACTTTAAAAGAAAAGAGCAATTTCAGTCGACAGGCAAAATTTGTAACACCGTCGGGTTTATTCTTGAGGGGTGCTTTAGATCGGTTAAAGATTTAAATGGAGAAGAAAGGACATTTGAATTTTCCATAGAACACGAGTTTATTACCAACTATTATAGCATATTAACACAAAAACCATCCGCTGTAGACATTATTGCTGTTGAGCCATCAGTTGTTATCTGTGCCGATGCCGCTAAAATGATGGCCCTTTTTGACAGCAGCTTTACCTGGCAAAAAATAGGTAGGCGTCTTGCTGAACAAGCGGCCTGCCACTACTCGGAAAGACTGATTTCATCCTTTTACGAAACGCCAAAAGACCGTTATGACAGACTGATGGCGACCCTTCCAAATATGTTCTTAAGAATTCCACACCATATACTTGCAAATTATCTTGGAATGACGAAAGAAACGTTAAGCAGATTAAGAAATCCCATTCGCTAAATTTTGTTGATTGAAATCATCGTTTATCGCTTAAGGTTGAGGGTACCTTTGAAGCAAATTAAACTTATTCAATCAATGAAAGAACTAACAAAAAGAGAACAACGGTACATGCGCGCCGTTGTGACTCAACCTCACACCACACCACACCTTGCTTTAAGCGAGGTTCCCATGCCCATTCCTTCGCCAACCGAGGCGTTAATAAAGGTTAAAGCTTTCTCTCTAAATCAAGGCGAGACCCGTACAGCACTTGATGCAACCGACCGCTATGTTCCTGGTTGGGACTTCGCAGGAGTTATCGAGAAAGCATCTGCAGACGGAAGTACACCAAAAGAAGGGACACGGGTATTTGGCTATGTAGCGCGAGGCTCCTGGTCGGAATACCTTGTTGCACCAACCGGGTTAATGGCAGAAATTCCGGAAGGAGTAAGCAATGCACAAGCTACCACTCTGCCAATAGCTGGCTTCACAGCCCTGGCCTGCCTGGATGCGTCCGGTGGATTGCTTGACCGTCGTATATTGATAACAGGTGCTTCCGGTGGGGTTGGACGTTTTGCCTGCCAACTTGCTGCATTATCGGGCGCTAAAGTATTTGCTGTAAGCAGGAGACCAACTATTTTACAACAATTACAGAAGGATGGTGTAACGCCCTTTGGAATATTTGCAAGCGTTGCTGAAGCTAAATTAGCAGGGACTTACGACGTGATTTGGGACTCTGTTGGTGGTGACAGCCTGGCGATTGCGCTAACAACTCTTTCTAAAAACGGCCTCTGTATAAACTATGGCAACTCCTCCCGCCTCCCAACCACTTTTGATGTAAGAACTCCGGGATGGCCGTTTTGCAGCATACAATGCATCTGGTTGGGCCGTGAACCTATCCTCAACAGTACTCCATTCTTTAAACGACTTGTCAGCCTCGTGCAGCAAGATAAAATTCATGCACCTATAGACACTGTACTGCCTTGGACAAGCGTGGCTGATGCAACTCAACGCCTTATACAACAGGGTGTCAACGGCAAAATAGTACTGGAAGTTGTATAGTTTGCTGTTAACATCATTTTTTGTTAAGATTATATGCCTGGCAGCCTCTTTATTTTTTAATAAAATAAAATGAGCATCCGGAACCTTGTACCATGAAAAGAAATTATTTTAAGAGCGTCATTGCGAGGGCTTTTCGCCCGAAGCAATCTCACGCCAGCGGATGAACTAGAATGAGATTGCTTCGGGCGAAAAGCCCTCGCAATGACGCATTAATTAAACCTTTTTCAATAAAAAATAAAATAGACTTGGTATAAACTTTCCGATAGTCATTTAAAATAAATACTTCAGCAGCTATCGTTTGTAACCAATTTCGGTTTCACCCACTCTAATGGGTATAACCAAAACAAACAAACTATAGATATGATTTATTCCGCTATTATTTTATTTGCAGTGTCCGCTGCACTGGGCTTAACAATTTTGATCCGCTGGCTGACAAAAAAAGAAACGCCACGGGAGTGGCCTATTTGCAGGGCATTGTTGTGAAATAAACCCTTCGCAAATCTTACAGATCCTCTTTTTGAATTGGCTCGAGGCTAAAATAAAAAGTGGCGCCTTCATTTAATACAGATTCGGCCCATACTTCTCCATAGTGTTTTTGAATAATTCTGTTGATAATTGCCAGGCCCACACCGGTCCCTTCAAATTCTTCCTGCGAATGCAGGCGTTGAAAAACACCGAAAAGCTTATTGTAATACCTCATGTCAAAGCCTACTCCATTATCTTTTACATAATATACTATTTTGTTTTCTTTGGGATACGAACCTATTTCAATCGAAATTTTTGATTCCTTTTTTGAATACTTAATGGCATTGGAAATTAAATTTATCCATACCTGTTTTACCAATGCCTGGTCGCCCTGAGCCGGTGGAAGATCCTGAATGCTAATGTTTATTTTCTCTTCTGTTTCAACTAAAAGGAAATCATCCACTACTGTTTTTACCAATGAATTCATATTGATGTCCAAACCATTGATCTCTTTTTTGCCTAATCGTGCAAACGCCAGGAGATCGTCAATAAGATCTCCCATTTTTTTAGTGTTCTTTAAAATGGCCCCGATCATTCTTTTTCCTTCATCATCTACATTCCTGAGCTGATCTTCTTCCAGGATCTTCGTGTAACCGTCTATTGCACGTAAAGGCGCTCTCAAATCGTGTGACACGGAATAAGAAAAAGATTCAAGCTCTTTATTGGCTGTTTCCAATTCATTGGTTCGTTCCAGGATCTTATGCTCCAGGTTTTGATTCAGCGTTATGATCTCCAGGTTTTGTTCCTGAATTTGTGTAAGCATCCGGTTAAATGCATCGGTAAGCAAACCGAGTTCGTCTTCACCCAATTTTGTAGCACGTACGGAATAATCGTTACGATCGGAAACGGCTTTTGCTATTTCTGCTAAAGCAAGAATTGGTTTTGAAATTCGTTTTTGCAAGCGCCTGGAAAGCAGGTATGCCAATAACAAAGAAACAATGATCACTAAAATAACGATCCCGCTGTAAAGCCGGAGCCGCTCGTACATTGCATTCATATCGGACTTCAGATAGAGCGTACCCAAATGCCGGTTCTCCTGCATTACCGGTTGAAAATCAATTAAATAAGAATGCTCAACATCAGAACCATCTTTTTGAGGATTTGTTGGAAAATCAGTAACCGGAATATTGGCCGGGTATTGTGCAAATAATTTTCCTTTTTCATCATAAAGACCTGCAGCTACAATGTGCGGTTCGGCTTTGAGTGCTGCCAGTACTTCATTGGCATCGTCGGGAGCATCAAATGCCAATGCAGCAGTACTGTTTGTTGCAATAATTTTACCAAGCGTTGAAAGCTGGTTTGTTGTATTTTGCCTGAACGTAAGCACCTCATAGGCAAAGAATGCCGTGCAGGTTAACAGCAGCACTGCTCCACTGGTGTACAAGATAACCGACATCAGCTTTCGTTGAATAGGTACGTCCCTGAGTTTCATGCTTAATTATTTTTAGATGTTACAATCTCCGCCAGCCGCAACAGTTTAGAGCTAATTGTTAAGCCCGCTGCTTTTGCCACTTCTACATTGATTTGAAATTTTATTTTATCGTTGTCCGTAAAAAACCGGATCATACCACCCTGCCGAATAAAATTACGGCTATCGCCCACGGTAAGGATACTCTTGCCTTCCAGCGATTTAAATACCAGGTCCAGTTGTTCTTTATTTGAAATATTAACGAAAAGAATGTGGCATTTTTTAATTTCATCCACCGTTTTATAATGCTGAATGATGAGGGGATGGCTGTTAATTTTTTCGTTGGTTGTAGCCTGCTCCAGGTAATTGCCAAAGGGATCATCTCCTAAAATACCAATGATCAAAGGAGATTCGGCGTCGGGAAACGTTTTAGCGGGCCATTCTATAAATTGGGTGAAGTTGAAAAGAAAAACAGCTTTTACCTGCGATTCCCGTGAAGAAGGCTGCTGAGCCCACAAGCCAGCATCACCCACCAATAACAGAGCGGTTATAAGAATTATTTTTCTTGTCAGGATCTTCAGGCTGAATTTCACTTATTGATAGTTTGCACTACTGTTTTTAAAATCGAAAAATAACTTTCCCGTATACGCTGCGTGATATCAAACGCGGAGTTGGCGACGAAGGTGTAAATTCCGAATGATAATCATACAATAAATTTTGTCCGGTTACATCCAGCTCCAAAAATTTAAACGGCTTCCATCCGATCCGTACATCCAGCCCAAAATAATCCGGAACATACGGCGCCGGTAATTTATCAACATAACGCAGTACGGTTCCAAGTTCAATTTTACCTGGAAGCTTCATCGTGGACTGAATAAGGAACTGATTCTGAGGATCATCACTTTCGGCAGTTCCTTTATTTGAATCTTTACTGGTAGGTTTTACCCACAAATGTTTTTCGAGGTAAGTATATCCGCCGCGCAAATGCCACCAGCTGGTTAACTGGTAAGTAACCGCCAGCTCTGCACCGTAAGTTTCGCCTTTAACACCATTTGCAAAGATGATCGGGATGCCAAATGGCGGCGGGCCGGGCTCGGCACTTCGTATATTATCATATACATTATAATACGTGGACAAGGAAAACGACAGGTTTTTACCCGGTTGTACTCTCCATCCAAGTTCATACGCGATCACGGTTTCCGAAATCAGATCGCTGCCCGTTATCAGCGGAAGGTTTGGAGCAAGGGAAATAACAAAATCGCGGTCGATGCGTGCCGGTGTTCTCACTGCGCGTGAAACAGCCGTCCAGATAGTGTGATGTTCTGATGGTGTCCAGGTTAAGCGCCCGTTCGGCGAAAATTCAAAACCGGTATAACTGTTATGTTCGATCTTTGATCCAAGTGTAAAACGCAGGCGGTCTTTGATCAGCATCAGCTCGTCCTGAACGAATCCGCTGAACAGATGAAGCATTTTATGCTCCGGTAAAAATTCAAACAATTCCAGGTTATTCACTTTATGATCCATCAGGCGGGCACCCAAGCCATAGGTTACTATATTCCGTTTACCCAGCTTATAACGATTTTGCCAGTCGATATCATACGTATTCAGGTTTTCGGTAAACCCGTTTCGGAAATCGCGCCAGGTATAATCATAATACGACTGGAGCTGGAAATCTGCTTTGTCTGAAATAGTATGATTCCAGCGTGCCACCACATTATCCCCTCTTGCTATAACGGGTTTGGAAGTGCCGCCATCCGGATTGGGCCTGTCGTCATAAATATCCGATTGCAGGCTTACTTTGTCTTTTTCCGAAGGATCCCAGTCAAAACGAAAACCACCCTGCACCGCTGTCCATTCATCTTTTGCATTTGTACTATCTGCTAAAAGATTGGTGCTACCCATTTTAAATCCTGTGACATACGCCCGGTACGTAAGCTTATCCGTGATCTTCCCGCCGTAACGCAAACTTGCAGAACCCGGAAGTATTGTCCCTATTGATCCTTCGGCATAAAGGCCTTTCGTATCTTTGGAGCTTTTCATAATTATATTAATTACTCCGTTCACCGCGTTTGCGCCCCAGAGTGTTCCTCCCGGGCCGCTAATTACTTCTATACGATCAACATCTTCCAGTAAAATATTTTGTACATCCCAAAACACACCTGCATAAAGCGGTGTGTACACCGTACGGCCATCGATCAGCACCAATAATTTATTGGAAAGTACATTGTCAAATCCACGCGCGCTTATTGCCCATTGGCTTGCATTAACTTGTGCTACCTGTAAATTTGGTGCGAGGCGTAGGGCTTCGGGCAGCGTTTTTGCGCCGGAGCTGCGAATGTCTTCCTGGGTAATCACCTGTATGGCCGAAGCTGCATTGTTTAATTTTTCAGGATGTTTTGATACAGAAGTGATCTCGATGTTCATGAGATCTTCGAGGCTTAGTTTTTTCAGCGCACCGGTAGATAATGATGTGTCTACGGTTTGAGCCATGGAATGTTGTGAAAACACAGCCAGGCTAAAAAACAACGCTGTTGAAATAAAATTTCGCGGACCGTTTTTTTTATTTCCGTCTACAGAATCTGAACATTTATTTTGTTCGTTTACTATTGCTTTTCCAGATTGGAAACCTGCATTTATTTTTTCTCGTTTTGTTATCATGGGGCACATAACTTTAGAGCTTATTTATGCTAATTTATAATTATTCTACTATTTTCCTACACTTTTTATATAAATAAGTTTTATGACTGCTCTGATGTTTTGGGTTATGCTGATTGGTTTTGAGAGACTTTGCGTATTCCAATTGTTTTATTCCCAACGAATTAGTACGTTTACAACACATGAAAAATTAAAACAAAACACGATTCCGAATAACATTCATAAACTAAATGAAAATCATTTCTAACCGATGATTAAAAAACACTTCTCTCTCCTCTTCACATTTTTTTTGCTGCATACTGTTACAATCGGCCAGCATCTTGATTCACTAAAAATTGCATTAAAAAAAGCAGGGAATGACACCAGCCGCTGCAGTATTTTAAGTGACATTATTGCGGATGACGCCACGGAAGAGGGTGAGATCGCGCAATACAGCGATCAATTGCAAAAATTGTGCGAGCAAAAATTACAAAGCGATCCGAGAAAATTAAAATCATTTTATTTAAAAAATTTAGCTGCTGCTATTTGCCAGCAAGGTTACCTGTACCGGCGAAAAGGCGAATATGACAAAGCCGTGGAATACTACGGCAAAAGCAGGAAGATCCAGGAAGAGATCGGTGATAAAAAAGGATTGTCGAGCACCATTTTTAATACTGGCGTGGTATACCAGGCGCAGAATAATACTGCAAAAGCACTGGATTATTTTTTGCAATGTAAAAAAGTACAGGAAGAAATCAATAACAAACAAGGGCTTTCCGAAACGTATTTCAGCATCGGTTCGCTGTATAATTTCCAGGGAAATATTCCGAAAGCGTTGGATTATTACAGCAATAGTTTGAAAATCGCGGAAGCATGCAATCACACCAAAGTGATCGCTTATTCGCTTAACAACATCGGATCGATCTACAGCAGTTTGGATGATTACGCACAGGCGCTTACGTTTTACAGCAAAAGCCTGAAGATCTATGAAAATAACAAAGACAAAACCGGGATTGCTATTGCGCTTAACAACATTGGCGGCATTTATAAAAAGCAGGGAAACATTTCAAAAGCGCTGGATTATTTTAGCCGGGGTTTAAAAGTTGCGGAAGATAACAACGATAAAAAAGAAAGGGCAAATTCGCTTTTTAACACAGGAACCATTTACAACGATTATCAAAATAAACCGGATGAGGCACTCGATTGTTTTACAAAAAGCCTGAAACTGCAGGAGGAGATCGGTTACAAAAAAGGGATTGCCAACTCGCTTTGCAACATCGGTAAAGTATATTTGAATAAAAAAAATTATGCAACTGCAGAAAGTTTCGCGCAGCGTTCCCTCACGATCGGTAAAGAGATTGGATTTCCACAAAATATATTAAATGCGGCCACCATCCTGGATCAGATCTACGAAATGCAAAACAAACCTGCGCTTGCCTTGCAGGTATACAAGCTTTCCATTACCATGCGCGATAGCATTAACAACACGCAGGTGCAAAAAGCCAGCATTAAAAGGGAATTGCAATACAATTATGAGAAAAAAGCTGCTGCCGATAGTGTGGTGAATGCAAAAGAAAAAGAAGTGCGTCAGGCGCAGATCAGTCAGCAGCAAGCCGAAATTAAAGCGAAGCGGAACCAGCAATATGCTTTGTTTGGCGGATTAGCACTGGTATTGGTTTTTGCCGGATTTATGTACAACCGTTTTAAAATAACGCAACGGCAAAAAATAATCATCGAGCAACAGGAAAAAGAAACGCGGAAACAAAAATCGGTTGTGGAAGAACAAAAACAATTGATCGAAGAAAAACACAAAGAGATCACGGATAGTATTAATTATGCGGAACGGATCCAGCGGAGTTTCCTGGCAAGCAAAACATTGCTGGATGAACATCTTCCTTCGTATTTTGTTTTTTTCCAGCCGAAAGATGTGGTGAGCGGCGATTTTTACTGGGCGGCTAAATTAGCAAACGGGAATTTTGCCTGCATCACTGCAGATTCAACCGGGCATGGCGTTCCGGGTGCCATTATGAGCATCCTGAATATTTCATCGCTGGAAAAAGCGGTTGAAAAACAAACGGAACCTTCCGCTATTTTAAATGAAACGAGGAACACCATTATTGAGCGCTTAAAAAAAGACGGCAGCAATGATGGCGGAAAAGACGGCATGGATTGCAGCCTGATCAGTTTTGATCTGAAAAATAACCGCTTTACGTATGCCGCTGCCAATAACCCGATCTGGATCGCGCGGGAAAATAAGATCCTTGAATTTGTTTCCGATAAAATGCCGGTAGGCAAGCACGATAAAGACAATACGCCGTTTACACAACATACGGTGAAGCTGCAAAAAGGCGATGTGGTGTACACGTTCACCGACGGAATGCCCGACCAGTTTGGAGGAAGCAAAGGGAAAAAATTCCTGTACAAACAGTTAAAAGAATTGCTGATTTCTATTTCTCATTTACCCATGGAGGAACAAAAAGAAAAATTATCGGAAGTACTGAACGGCTGGAAAGGCGGGCTGGAACAAACGGACGATATTACCATTATGGGTGTGCGGGTGTAGTGTGTTGTTGGGAGTTCGTTGTTCGTAGACGGAAAATCATAAAATAAAAATTTCTCAATGTTGGGTGTAGCGTGCTGCAGCGTCCAACGAGAGAAAGTGAAAAAAAATTAAACTACATAAGGCACAAAGAAACACATAAGGCAAGCTGTGACATGCCAACGTGTGCTTTTGAACCACAAAAGAAAACAAAAGAATCAAAAGAAGCAGGTGTAACATGCCAATGTGCAATGCGTCATTGCGGAGAATGAAGCAATCTCATTTCAGCAGGTGTTTTGCATACAGCTTAACAACCCCGTCTTTTGCTTTCTTTTGTTTTCTTTTGTGGTAAACCTTTTTCGGGCTTAGCCTTATGTGCTTCTTTGTGCCTTATGTGGTAGAAAATGCGGTGGAAAAAATTGTGACGTCCTGCGAATTTCTTCCGTTGTTTTATTGCTGCTGAATCAGTAAATTTACGATCGATAAAACCGAAGCATTAAAAAACGTAACCACTCCTCCGCATGCAACCCATTATTGAGATCATTAACCAGTTGAATACGCTGGAAAGCAAACTAAGTGCTTCCGACGAGAATGCACGCAGCTTTAACCGTATCAAACAAGCGCTTTCGGAAATGGGCTACAGCTATTCTTCACCGGTGAATGAGGATTACAAGGATACGCGTACGGATGTAGACGCTACGATCATCGGCGAAAGCACAAAAAATTTAGTGATCACCAAAGTGATCAAACCAATCATTATCCAGGATTCGAAAATCGTACAGCGTGCAATCGTTATCGTAGAATCAAAATAATTTTTTACAAATGAAAACAATCAATTTTGCGATAGATCTGGGCACTACTAATTCCCTGATTGCAAAATATACTTCTACCGGTGTGGAAGTATTTAAAAATCCGGTAGGGTTCAGGGATACACTGCCGAGCTGTGTGGCTTTCCGCAACGATCGCATCATTATCGGCGATAAAGCAAGGGAATGGCTGCTGAAAGATCCGCTGAATGTGTTTGCGGGTTTTAAACGGAAAATGGGAACATCGGAAACGTATTATTCGCCGCAGAAAAACGATTTTTTTACACCGATCCAGCTTTCTTCGCTGATCCTTTCGGAGCTGAAAAATTTTATTCATTCGCAGGAAAAACCCGAAAGTGTGGTGATCACGATCCCGGCAAGCTTTGATACCGTGCAGAGCAATGCAACTAAAAAAGCGGGCTACGAAGCGGGATTTAAAGAAGTGGTATTGTTGCAGGAACCCATTGCGGCATCGCTTGCATTTTTTAACAAGCAAATTGATTCGGAAACGGACGGGAAATGGCTGGTGTATGACCTGGGCGGCGGAACATTTGATGTGGCGCTGATTGGCATCAACAATGGCGAAATGCGCGTAACCGATCACCAGGGCGATAATTATTTAGGCGGTTTGGATTTTGATCATTCGATTGTGATGAATATTTTATTGCCGAAGCTCATCGCGGAAACGCAAAAAACCGACCTGGCGGAAGAGCTAAACAAACACAATGGAAAATACGAAAAGCTGTATTATATTTTGCTGCTGAAAGCGGAAGATGCAAAAAAAGAACTGAGCAATAACGTTTCCACGGAGATTGAGCTGAGCTATGATTTTGAAGGGAACGGGCAGGAAAAAGAATATTACATTCCGCTTACCCGCGATGAATTTAACAGCTGCGTTAAAACACAGATTGATGCAACGGTGGAGATGATCGAAACGGTTGTATCAAGAAATCAACTGAGCTTTTCGGAATTAAAACAGATCATCCTGATTGGCGGCAGCACATACATTCCGTACGTTCGCGAAAGCGTAGCGCAACGTACAGGCCTGGTTGTGAACAGCAGCATTGATCCAACCACAGCGGTGGCGGTAGGCGCAGCTTTTTATGCAGGAAATAAATCGTGTACAGTGGTGGAAACGCCGGAAGAAAAAACAAGCGGAAGCACTGCACAGATAGAAGTGCAGATGTCATACAACAAAACAACGAAGGATACGGAAGAGTATGTAAGCGCACAGGTAAAAAACTGTCCGACCAATTGCTTTTACCGGATCACGCGTGATGACGGGGGTTTTGACACGGGATTAAAACCGCTGATACCAAAATTCGGCGAATTTATTACGCTGCGGAAAAATGCGATCAATGAGTTTACGTTTAAAATTGTTGACAAGCAACAAAACGAGATCCAGACAAATTATCCGAAGATCCTGGTAACGCATGGATTGTTCAATGTTTTCGGGCAGCCGTTGCCGGAAGATATTTCCATAGAAATTGACGACCTGGACAATAACACCACCAAATGCCAGGTGGTTTTTGAGCGCAACAGTATTTTACCATTGGTAAAAACCATTTACAAAGAGGTAAGCAAAACGATCAAAAAAAATACAGACGATCATTTGATCATTAATTTACTGGAAGGTAATAGCCAGTCGCATCCCAACACCAACAAAGCGATTGGGGTGATTGATATTTCCGCATACCAATTGCA
This sequence comes from Bacteroidota bacterium, assembly GCA_025963715.1. GTDB lineage: Bacteria > Bacteroidota > Bacteroidia > 2-12-FULL-35-15 > 2-12-FULL-35-15 > 2-12-FULL-35-15. The sequence goes on along the minus strand of JAOQAG010000007.1, from coordinate 25,993 downwards.
GGGCGACCTGATCAAAGGAAGCGATGTGGAAATTAAAATTGAAATGAGCGAGAGCCGCGATGTAAGTGTGAGCGTAAATTTATTGTTGTACAGTCAGCAGTTCGGAGATGTGTTCAGCCCGTCCGAAAAACACGTAAGTCTTGCCAAATTGCGCGATGAAATAAAAGAGATCAAAAATATTATCGGGCGCGAAATTTCGAAAGCAGAAAATGCGGAGGATTATGAGCAGGCAGCGGTGCTGAATGAAAAATCGGAGCGGCTGGCGGACTTGTACTCGAAGGCAATGGCGTTACGGGATAATGATCTGAGCGATTTGAAATACCAGGTGGATGAACAGAAAAGAAAACTGGCGCAGGAAATTTACAGCTCGGGCACCAATTACAAACTGGTGGAAATAAAGGAAATTTATTATTCCTGGAGAAACACGCTGATCAACTGGCTGGAATATTATGATGATATTCCAAAACAATATGCTGCTGAATTTGAAGCGCTGAAAGAACGGGAGATCACTGCGTTTGCATCCAACAGTTATTACCAGATCGATGGTTTGGAAAAAAGCCAGCACCGGCTGATCCAGAAGATCATCATCAATACGCCTTCGTTAATGACGTATTATTTTGCAGTATATGCCGCCAAAGGCGAAGGACAATACAAAGATTACAAGGCGGCGAAAAAAGCTATTGAAAGAGGTGAAAAAGCACTGGACCGCCAAAATTACGATGAATTAAAGGGAGTATTGCTGCAGTTATTCGGATTGGCAAATCAGCTGGTCGAACAAAATAAAATTTCCGGAACCGGTTTAGGATAGCATGTCGTATCAATCGCCATTACACATTATAAAAGGAATTGCTGATCCGGATTTTAAGATCAATGAAACCAACCTGATCCGTTTGAGAAAACAGCTGCTGGCTGATCTTAACCTGAGCGGCGGTACCACTATTTCCGTAAAAGAAAAATCATACACCAAGGACGAGATCATTAAAACATTTGACGTATTGTTGAATGATCCCGAACTGGACCTGCACGAATTTATTTTTAATAATAAAAACCTGCTGGCTTTTTTGGAAAATGATGAGCTGTATTATACGCTCGCCGGGTTCCTTAAAGTAAAAGCGCCGGAAGAACTGCGTGAAAAATTTCAGCTTATGATGGAACCGCGTTTTATTCTTCAGCTGAAAAAAAGTATCAGCAAACGGAATTTTATTTATGCAAAAGAATCGGTGCTTTTCATCAACCAGCTGCAGGAAGAACGGAAAAGCATCAATTACGAAGAAGTGCACAGAAGCATTGTGGCGCTGGCTAATTTTAACAACGAGATCGTTATCACGATCAAAAATAACAACAACGACAGGTCCGCCACAGAATCAATAAAAGGCGAGATTTTTAGTTTTTTAGGCGATCATAAAGTTGCGGATTTTTTAAATGCGCTGCCTGCGGATTTTAATGATGTGATCGATCAGTTTTCGAGCAGTGTTACCAACCTGATGTATTATTACCACAAGCAGGCAACGTACGATAAAAAGCTGGTATCGCGCATGAGCCACATGCAGATGAAGATCCGCTTTTGCGACCGGGATCATTATGACCTGATCAGGCGCAACCATAAAGCGTATTCGAATACACGCACAAGCACAGGAGGAACAGGCGCAAACTCGTTACGGGTCATTATTTTTGTAGTGATCATACTGGTTAAAATTTGTTTCTGGAACACGCCTTCCAGCAATGACTATTCTACGTCACAATTTGAGATGCATAATTACAATACAATGAATAACAATTTGCGTGAAATGATGGACAGTGTAAATACTGTTGTTACTAACGCTAAAATACCGGCAGACAGCATTGAACCGCTGAACGCAAACATTGGCGAACAAATGCCGGAATTTTTAGGATTGGACGATTACATAAAAAAGAACCTGGTGTATCCCGAAAAGGCAAAGGAAAATGGAACAAGCGGACTGGTCCATCTTACATTTGTGGTGGAGAAAGACGGCACGGTATCTCATGTAAGAGCGCAGGACAGTATTGGCGACGATTGCGAACAAGCGGCCATAAATGTGGTAAAATCGATGCCGCGCTGGAAACCCGGCAAAAAAGACGGCAAACGGGTGCGCACTCAATTTAATTTACCGGTACGGTTTACGATTGAATAAAACGCACCGTTTTTTTGTTTCGAAACAATCTCGCATAAACACGAATGAGATTACTGCTCTCCATTCACAATTACCAAATTTCTACCACATAAGGCAAAGTATGAGATACGACATGTGTTCCCCTTTTTGAACCACAAAAGAAAACAAAAGACCAGATTGTTAAACTGTATGTAAATACACGTTGGTTATTAAATCCGCCTTTTGTTTTCTTTTGTTCCTTTTGTGGTGAACCTTTTCGCGCTTCGCCTTATGTGTTTCTTTGTGCCTTATGTGGTAGAAAATAAGCGGGTAGTTGCGGCTGCCCCTATAAATTTTTGCGTGTTTTTATTTACCCGTTTGGGTAAATTACATATATTTGTACCGGATAATTAAATTAACCGCACAAATTAATGGCAAACGATACCACCACCGAGCAAAAGATCCTGGAGGCAGCAGAAGATGTATTTCATGAAAAAGGATACGATGGCGCGCGCATGCAGGAGATTGCCGAACAAGCCGGGATCAATAAAGGACTGCTGCATTATTATTTTAAAACCAAGGATAAATTATTTGAAGCGATCTTCAGCGCTGCACTAAACCGGATGATCTCCCGGATTCTTTCTATTTTGGAACTGGAAATTCCGCTGGATCAAAAGATCGACCTGATTGTGGACCAGTACATGGGAATGCTGATGAAAAACCCTGCCCTGCCACGCTTTGTGCTGAACGAGCTGAATAAAAATCCCGACCAGTTTATTGCAAAACATTTTAAAAAAGATATAAAAGATGCATTTGCTAATTTTTCGGCTTCGGTAAAAAAAGAAGCCGACAATGGCACGATCAAACAAATAGACGGGCACATGCTGTTCATGAATATGATCTCCATGATCATTTTTCCGTTCATTGGCCGCCCGCTGATACAGGTGGTTCTTGGCTCGGATAATGCAGAATTTAAACAGATCATGCTGGAACGAAAAGAACACATTAAAAAATTCATTAAGGACGCAATAAGGGTTTAATAGTTTATTAGTTCACTGGTTCATTGGTGTGCTAACCCGTTCCAGGTATTGGTTCATTGGTTTACTTGCTCATTGGTTTATTTAGTAGCGAAGTTTGTTCTAAGTATTTATTGTTGTTTCCGCTTTTAATAACACGCAGCGCGAGGCAGCACACCAATGAACCAGTGAACTAATGACTCAGTAAACATTTTTTACGCATTCGTTACCCGTTTGGGTAAAATAAATATAAAATTTTGCAACATCATGAAAAAAACATTCGTCAGCTTTGCAGCGATCTTAATTTTCGCTTCCTGCAACAACAGCAAAAAAGATTTTGATGCTTCCGGCTCTTTTGAAACCGAAGAAACCATTATTTCTGCGGAAGCATCCGGAACATTAAAACAATTTGAGATCCGCGAAGGACAAACGCTGCAGGCGGGGCAATCCATCGGGTATATTGATACGCTGCAATTATACCTGAAGAAAAAACAGCTGGAAGCGCAGATCCACGCCACATTGAGCACCAAGCCAAACATTGCGGCGCAAACAGCTGCGCTACAGGAGCAATTAAAAGCAGCACAAAAAGACCAGGTGCGCATCAACAATTTAGTAAAGGCGGATGCCGCTACCGCAAAACAACTGGATGATATTAATGCGCAAATTGAAGTGATCAAAAAACAAATTGAAGCGCAGCAGTCGGCACTGAATATTTCAACAGAAGGCATTACGCAGGGTACAACTCCGCTGCAGATCCAGATAGAGCAACTGAATGACCAGCTTGCGAAATCGCACATCATTAACCCGATCAACGGAACGGTGCTGACAAAATATGCAGAAGCAAATGAAATGGCCGTAACCGGAAAACCGCTTTATAAGATCGCAGATCTCTCCAGCTTGATTTTACGTGCATACATTACCGGCAATCAATTACCGACAATAAAACTGAATCAACAAGTGAAAGTATTGACAGACGATGGAAACGGAAAATACAAAGAAACAGCAGGAACGATCACCTGGATAAGTGATAAGGCGGAGTTTACACCCAAAACGATCCAGACAAAAGATGAACGCGCCGACATGGTATATGCAATAAAAGTGCTGGTGAAAAATGATGGTACTTTGAAAATCGGGATGTACGCGGAAGTAAAATTTTAAATGAGTATGTACCACTTTTATACTATGAAATTACTCTAAGAACGTCATTGCGACCGCGTGTCGCCATAGCTTTAGCGGTGGCACAGGGCTTTTCGCCCGAAACAATCTCATTCCAGTTTTATGCGCTGGTGTGAGATTGCTTCGCTACCGCTCGCAATGACGAACTAATTAAAAGTTTTTAAAACAATGGACAGCGTAACGCTAAATAACATAAGTAAAACGTACAACAAAAAGAAAGTGCTGGCAGTTGACAACGTTTCCTTTTCTGTTGGCAAAGGCGAATTGTTTGGTTTAATAGGCCCGGATGGTGCAGGAAAAACCAGCATTTTCCGGATGCTTACCACCTTGCTCCTTCCCGATGAAGGAACGGCAAGTGTTGACGGCCTGGACATTGTGAAAGATTACAAAACCATCCGCAGCCGCGTGGGTTACATGCCGGGTAAATTTTCGCTTTACCAGGATCTGACAGTGGAAGAAAATTTAAATTTTTTCGCAACCATTTTTGATACATCCATTGAAGAAAATTACGAGCTGATCAAAGATATTTATGTACAGATAGAACCGTTTAAAACGCGCCGTGCCGGGAAGCTTTCGGGCGGCATGAAACAAAAGCTGGCGCTGTGCTGCGCATTGATCCACAAGCCAACTGTATTATTTTTAGATGAGCCTACAACCGGCGTGGATGCCGTTTCCCGGAAGGAATTCTGGGAAATGCTGAAACGATTGAAGCAACAAAATATTACCATTTTGGTGTCCACGCCTTACATGGATGAAGCCACTCTTTGTGATCGGATTGCGCTGATCCAGTCGGGAAAAATTTTATCGATAGATACGCCAGAAAAAATTGTGGAAGCATACCCGGGAAAATTGTATGCCGTTAAATCAGAAAAAATGCATCAGCTGCTAAAAGATCTGCAGGCATTTGAATTTACCGGTTCCTGTTTTGCTTTCGGCGAACATGTGCATCTTTCCTTTAAGGACGATGAAAAAGATCATCAGCCGGAATTGCTGAATTACCTAGAAGAACACGGACACAAACACATTGAATTGCAACAGATCACACCCACGATCGAAGATTGTTTTATAAAATTATTAAAGTCGTAACATGGACGCACCGGTTATTAAAACAGAAAAACTAAGCAAACGCTTTGGCGATTTTGTTGCAGTGAACGAGATCTCGTTCGAAGTGGCTGCGGGAGAAATTTTCGGTTTCCTGGGTGCAAACGGTGCCGGAAAAACAACGGCTATGCGCATGCTCTGCGGATTGTCCATTCCTACATCAGGTGCTGCAAGCATTGCAGGCTTTGATGTATACAAACAAACAGAAAAAATAAAACGCAACATTGGTTACATGAGTCAAAAGTTTTCGTTGTATGAAGACCTAACTGTGTTGGAAAATATTAATTTTTTTGGAGGCATCTATGGCTTGACCAATAGTCAATTAAGAGAGAAAAGTGAACAGCTTGTTACCAAATTAGGTTTGCAGAAGGAGAGTAAAAAATTAGTCGGGGAATTGCCATTGGGCTGGAAACAAAAACTGGCTTTTTCAGTTGCGATCTTACACGAGCCAAAAATTGTTTTCCTGGACGAGCCTACCGGCGGTGTTGATCCGGTAACACGCCGCCAGTTCTGGGATTTGATCTACGATGCATCCGACAAAGGAATTACCATTTTTGTAACCACGCATTACATGGACGAAGCGGAATATTGCAACCGCGTTTCGATGATGGTGGACGGCAGTATTAAAGTGCTGGATTCGCCCGCTAATTTAAAAAAGCAATTTAGTGCAAATTCGATGGACGAAGTTTTTTATGAGCTGGCGAGAGGAGCGAAACGCTCAGATAATTGATAATGGACAATTGAAAATTGATAATGTTGTAAAAAATTAAAATAATACATGGAGAATATAATTGCAGTAAAATCATACGCTTTTGCTATACGGATCATTAAATTATATAAATTTTTATCGGAAGAAAAAAAAGAATACGTTTTATCAAAACAATTATTAAGAAGCGGAACGGCAGTTGGAGCTTTGGTTAAAGAGGCAGAACACGCGCAATCAAAAGCCGATTTTCTTAATAAAATGAATATTGGTTTAAAAGAAGCAAATGAAACAGAATATTGGTTAATGCTTTTAAAAGACACAGATTATATCAGTAAAAATGAATTTGATTCTATCAATAAAGATTGTTCTGAAATATTACGTTTACTGGTAAGCATTGTTAAAACAACAAAAACAACATTAGGAAGATGAGCCAAACAACACACAGTATTGTCAATTCTCCATTATCAATTGTCAATTAATCATTATTGGTTAAATAAATGAAACAGTTTTTAGCTTTCGTCAAAAAGGAGTTCTATCACGTTTTCCGTGATAGAAAAACACTGCTCATGCTGTTTGGCTTGCCGGTGGTGCAAATTGTATTGTTTGGTTTTGCACTCACTAATGAAATAAAAAACACAAAGATTGTGGTGGCGGATTATGCAAAAGATGCAGCATCGCAACAGATCATTACAAAAATTGAAGCGAGCACTTATTTTGAAGTGGAAAAATCAATCCTTGATCATCAGCAGCTCGAAGCCGCTTTTAAGGAAGGTAAAGTAAAACTTGCCGTGGTATTCCCTGCTAATTTTAACAATGATTTACAGCATTTAAATAAAGCGCAGATACAAATCATTGCCGACGCATCCGATCCGAACACGGCAAACACACTTACTAATTTTGTAACCGCGATTGTATTGGATTATCAAAAAACGCTAATGGCTAATAATGCCGTTCCTTACCAGGTAGCGCCCGAAGTACGCATGTTGTACAATCCCGAATTAAAAGGTGCGCACAATTTTGTTCCGGGTGTAATGGCGCTGGTACTTATGCTGGTTTGTGTAATGATGACATCCGTTTCCATTGTAAAAGAAAAGGAGAAAGGAACCATGGAAGTGTTGCTGGTATCGCCGTTTAAACCGATTTTAGTAATTCTTTCCAAAGCTGTTCCCTACCTGATCATTTCATTGATCAACGTTACTATTATTTTATTGCTGAGTGTTTATCTGCTCGACTTGCCCATCAACGGAAGTGTATTTTTATTATTTGCCGAAAGCACGCTGCTGATCATCACCGCACTGTCGCTGGGTTTGCTGATCTCCACCAGCACCGATTCGCAACAAACCGCCATGCTGTTATCCATGATGGGCATGCTGCTGCCGACAATGCTTTTCGCCGGATTTATGTTTCCGATCGAAAACATGCCGCTGCCATTGCGGATCATTTCCAACATTGTTCCGGCAAAATGGTATTACATCATTGTAAAATCGATCATGATCAAAGGATTAGGATTTTCAGCGATCTGGAAAGAAACGCTGATCCTGTTCGGCATGACTGTTTTTTTACTCGTAGTGAGTTTGAGAAAATTTAAAACCCGGCTGGAATGAGAACGATCAGATTTTTATTACAGAAAGAGTTCAAACAGATCTTCAGGAACAAAGCTTTGCTTCCGTTGTTGTTTGTATTGCCAATCGTGCAGCTGATCATATTACCGCTTGCCGCCGATTACGAAATAAAAAATATTTCAGTCGCCATTGTCGATCACGATCACTCCATGTATTCGCAACAGCTGATCTCAAAGATCGGTTCGTCCGGATATTTTAAACTTGCCGGTTATGAAACTTCTTACGCTAATGCGGATAAATTAATTGAAAACGACAAAGCGGATCTGATCTTAGAGATCCCCACAGGCTTTGAAAAAAATCTGGTGCGCGAAAATCAGCAGCAGGTATTTATTGCCGTAAATGCCATCAATGGAGTAAAAGCAAGTTTAGGCAGCGCTTATCTCAATAATATTTTAATGGATTATAACTCGGATCTGCGCCTGCAATGGATCCGCCCCGAACGCTACAATCCGGCGCCTGTAATTGAAATAACGTCTTCCAACTGGTTCAATCCATTCATGAATTATAAATTTTTTATGGTGCCGGGAATTCTTGCTGTGCTCATTACCATGATCGGGAGCTACATGTGTGCGCTCAATATTGTAAAGGAAAAAGAAGTGGGTACCATCGAGCAGATCAATGTAACACCCATCCGGAAGATCCATTTTATTTTAGGAAAACTGATCCCGTTCTGGCTCATCGGCATTTTTGTATTTACGTTTGGATTGTTTGTGATTGCACGCTTCATATACGGCATTATCCCGCTTGGGAATATTCTGCTGCTCTACGGTTTTCTTTCCATTTACCTGATCGCCTTGCTGGGATTTGGTTTGCTCATCTCCACCTATTCGGAAACACAACAACAGGCCATGTCCATTGCATTTTTCTTTGTCATGATCTTTATGCTTATGAGCGGGCTTTTCACTTCCATTGACAGCATGCCGGAATGGGCCAAAACAATTGCACGTTGTAACCCCGTCACTTATTTTATTGATGTAATGCGGATGATCGTTTTGAAAGGAAGCGGTTTTAAGGATATCCGCACTCATTTTATTATAATTACCCTGTTTGCTGCGGGAATAAACGGTTGGGCCGTCCTCAATTATAAAAAAACAAACTAGCGGTTTATCACTTTTTGTACAATCCCATTAATTGTGCTTGCGCGATGATGTGCTTTTTCATTGCTTTTTCCAGCGCTTTTTTATCACTGCCTTCGGGCAAAGTCAGCATCTGATCCAATGCATATACTTTAAAAAAATAGCGGTGCACACCATCCGGTGGACAAGGGCCAATGTATTTATTTTCGCCTTTTCCATTTTTACCATGCATGCCCGAAGTTGTATTTTCGGTAATGCTTTCCACAGGTGGCAAATTCCACACTACCCAGTGTACAAATGTTCCTTTTTTTGTATCCGGATCATCCATGATAATCGCAACGCTTTTGGTATTTTCAGGCAAATCGTTCAGCAATAACGCCGGACTGACGCTTTCGCCTTTACAGGTATATTTTTGAGGAATATAAGCGCTTTCTACAAATGCGCTGCTGGTTACGGTAAACGGTTTATCTGTTTTAAAAAACGCCACAGCTCCTGCAGTAATTGTTAAAATAAATAGTATCACTAATTTCATGGCAATTTGTTTTTTGTTTCAAAATGGGAATATAAAAGTTTATGCCGCTCTTAAATCCCTCATCCACCTACAAAAAAACGCAGTCCCCCGATGAATTCGAAGAACTGCGTTTATTCCACTAACTTAGAACAGAATATCTTCGTGAGAGATAATGTTGTTAGCATCGCAATGAATGTAAGTGGTGTAATCAAAGCCGCCTTTTTGAGTGTGCGCAATCCAGTCGTACTTTGTAGCTGGGTTAGGTGCAAGCGTAATAACGGTGTAACCCATGTTCACCAGGTAGGTGTTTACCTGCTGTTGTGATACTGCTGCCTGTGCCTGGCTAACAGTTTGTACTCCCATTGTTGATAATGCCACTGTTGTCCCGGTAAAAAGAACGATTGCAAATAGTCCTTTTACCAGCCTGATTCTGATTGTTTTCATACTGATTTTGTTTTAGAGTTTCGGGCAAAACAACCCCAGCTGGCAAGGAATTCACTGGACATTTTTATAGCTCCAGGACAATTAATATTCTCTAAATTGCAGTCAAAATAAAGCGATGACCGAACTATTCTCTTTAATAAAAAGTTTACACGATGATGAGATAAAAGCGATCCAGGCTTCCTTCAGAAAAACGGGTAAGGGAGAAAGTGAGGAGCTTTTACTTTCAAAACTTTTCGCTTCCATTTTATCCGGTAACGGAAAAACGAAAACAAATGCAGAATTGTCTGTATTGCTTTACCAACAGCTTAAACCGGGTGCTGCTGCAAAAGCAAAATCGCGTTTGTTCAATTGGATCTTATCTGTATTGTGTTCGGAAAGTCTTTTGCAAAAAGAACACTTGTTTGATCCGGCAGATAAGCAGATCATCCGCGTCCGGAATAAAATGCTGCAGTTCCGGGTGATCTACCGGAAAAAGAACCGTGCAGACATTGGCGTGCTTTTTCATGTATTGAACGAAGTGATCAAGGATGCAAGGGAATACGAACAGTACGATATTTTGGTGGAAGCGCTGAGCTTTAAAAAATACATGCTGATGCTGCGGAAAGGTGTTGCACAAATAAAAGAAATTGAAAAAGAAATTGTAGATTACTCCTTCGCACATCAGGCGGTTTTAAAAACGAATGAGCATTATTTTAACCTGGTAACCAACCAGGATGTGATCCGTAGAATAAAACCCCAGCGAATGCGTGAAATGACAAAATCGGCAATTCTTGAGTTGAATGATTTTATAAAACGTACCGATTCTGCTCTGATCAAATACATGACAAAGCTGCTGGAGTTGGATTACCTGATTGCAACCGGGCAACACATTGCAACCATTGATGTTTGCAACGAAGTGATCGCTCATCTAAACAGTCATCCAACATTATACCGCAAGGAACGCATGGGCTTTATTTATGATAACATCAGCCTTTGCGAGATCTACAAAAATGATTTTCAGGGTGCGATCGCAAGCACGCAAAAAGCACAACAATATTATTCGAAGAACGGGATCAATTACATGTTCTCAAAACAGCAGGAGTTTTATGCCACTTTTTATGCAGGCAATTATAAAGGAGCAAACGAGATCATCAAAAACCTGCTTACATTTCCATTGATGAACACCGGCGAATACCGACATCATAAATATTTGTTTTTAAAAGCCTGTACCTTATTCCAGTTAAAAGATTACCGGAAGGCCTTAGATATTTGTAACCAAACGCTTTCCATCACAAAAGACAAAGGCCGCTGGGACATTGGCATCCGTTACCTGCGGTTTATGTGCCTGATAGAGCTGGGAGAAACCGATACGGCGCATCCTTCCATTGAAGCGCTGCGAAAAATGGTAGGCCGCAGCAAATTTATTTCTGCCCGCGACCAGCTGATCTACAAAACATTAAATGAGTTTTCATACACAGGATTTAATCCGGTGCCTTCCGTGAAATTAGCAAAGTACCTGAATCGCCTGTCGTTAAAGGACGGGACCAATGCCTGGAATTATTATACGCACGAATTAATTCCCATCCAGATCTGGATGAATTCATATCTGAAGAAAAAACGGAGAAAGAAAAAAGCGGTGTAAACTATTACCTGCATTGATTTTTAGACGATTTGTCATTCCTTTTTTAAAAAAATGTCCCAGAGCTTAAAAAGTGTCCATTGAAAAACGGATGCAAATTCCTATCTATGCAATCAGAGATTGCTCTTCAAAGCCAGAGCTGTATCATCCGGGCGAATATAGCATAAAACCGGTTGGTTTACGGCAACAAATTCTTAGAAATTCGAAGTTCTGGCGAATCGCTGCTTGTACTATAAACATTGGTTCATAGAATATTTTCAAAAGAAATTTTAAAAGAATGCTGACGATTTTTTTATTCATTTTTATTTTTCGTCAGATTTGAATTTATGTCCCGGTTAGCAAGGGTTACAGGCTGAATTTTTTCTTTTTTTAAGTGTTTTTTTGAGCAAAAAAGAGTAAAAGGAACGGGCACTTTTAAATATTCGTGCAAAACGGGTTAAAAAAATAAAATGTTTTCAATTCATTGTAAAAGCTTGTTGTAAAAGGGATACAGCAGTTTTTAAATGTTTCATTTATACCTCTGCATTTATAAGAAAATTAAAATCTTTAAAAAACAGATCGCCCGGATCTCATAAAAAAAATAAAAAACATGAAATTATTTATTACCTGCATCCTTCTTCTTTTTTCATTCCACGCACGCACTCCTGTTGCCAATGTGTATATCTGCGACAGCAAGGGATCGAAAGCATACCACAGCAGTAAAACCTGCCGCGGTATAAAAATTTGCAAACACCAGGTTTTAGAAGTCACACTCAAAGAAGCCACCGATGTATATAAACGCATTGCCTGCAAGATTTGTTATTGAGCATTAAATTTAAATGAGTACCCGGAACTTTGTACCATAAAAGGAATTACTTTAAAAACGTCATTGCGAGGGCGAAAAGCCTTCGCAATGACGCGTTAATTAAATTTTTTTTAATTAAAATAACTTTGGCATAAACTTTCCGGACACTCATTTAAATTTATCTTAGGAACATGTTAATCTTTTAATAATAATCCGTTTGTGTTTTTTAATTAATTTCGAATTTCTAAAAACACAACAAATGAAAAATTTCATCTTATTGGGCTCCGCACTTTGTGTGAGCTTACTTGCTGGTTTTACCGGCTGTACCCCGAAACAAGATCCGGATGACAAAAACACAGCCGTTGCTGATACGGTAAAACAATCACAAAAATTAAACGATGAACAGGATGTGATGGCCGTGTTATTCCAGCAGCAATCGGCCGAATACCGTGCGCTTTGTTTGCAGGCTTACCATTTTGCACAGCTGCGGGTGGATAATTCCATTCGTGCAAAAAAAGGAAATTTGCCGCTGGCTGTGATTACCGACCTGGACGAAACAGCTTTGGATAACGGAGCGCAATACGGATGGGAATATAAAAACAACAAAACATTTGCTCCAAAAGACTGGGACGAATGGTGCAAAATGGAAAAAGCGGATGCCGTACCGGGAAGTCTTGATTTTTTCAACTATGCTGATGCGCACAAAATAGATATTTATTATATCTCCAACAGGGGTACTTCGGAAGTGGATGCTACTGTGGATAATATGAAAAAACTGGGATTCCCACAGTTGGATAAAAATCATTTTTTATTTAAAGGAAAAGAAAGCAGCAAGGAAGAACGCAGAAAAGAAGTGGCAAAAACACATACCATTATTTTATTGCTGGGCGATAACCTGAATGATTTTGCTTCGTTATTTGAAGAAAAATCCATTGCGGACCGCAAAGCTGCTGTTGATCAATCGGCGGCAGAATGGGGAGAAAAATTTGTGGTACTGCCAAATGCCGTATATGGCGACTGGGAAAATGCATTGTATGAATACAAGCACGGATTATCGCTGGATGAAAAAAATAAATTGCGGGTGGCAAATTTGAAATCACACGAATAGGTTTCTCGCAGGGACATAAAAAACGCTGTATGTTTATTTCCCGCAGAGACGCAGAGTTTGCAGAACCGGGTGTGCCGAAATTTTTTCTCGCAAAGGCGCAAAGAACGCAAAGGCTCTGTGAACCTTTTGTTGTTGGGCGTAGCGCCCCGCCTGAAAACATTCTAAAAACTGTTTTCTATATATAAACTAAAAAACCGCCACAAATCGTAGCGGTTTTTTAGTTTTTTATCGCGCAAGCGCAACAAAACAAAAAATAGAAATTTACATTTTTATGACTTTGTAATTTTGTACACGTTTACCGCTTTCCACTTTTACAAAATAAATTCCTTTGCTGTATTCTTTTCCGAATGTAAATACCGATGTTACATCAGCCTTCGCTTCAATCAGTTTACCGGTATAATCATAAATGCTGATCAGTGCCGGTGCTGCTGCATTGGAAAGATCGAGCGTGAATCCGGTAGCAGAAGGATTCGGGAAAACCGGTTGTATGTTTTCAGCTGATTGCTCTGTGATTCCCGTTGGTAAAGGACAACTGGTGCCGGTTGCTATTTTTAAATACGTTTGCATAAAGCCAGGTAGGGTTAATGCTGCGTTTACACCCATAAAATCCGGATCAAGGTTGAGCCCGTCTTCCACATAATTACAGCTGCTGCCAGCTACATCCGGCGAATTGATTACGCCCAGAAAACTGGTGCCGAACGAACGGGCAAGATATATTTTACCATCAGGTCCCATTTGTAAACCATACAGATCATCGGTTACACTCAAGGGTGTTTTCGATGCCAGGATCAACGGCATTGTTGCGAGCGAAATATTGAATTGTGATAATTTTGCAGAAACATCATAACAGGTAACATATAAAAGTTCCGAGCTGGGTGAAAATTCTACACCGTACACATGGCCACCCATGCTGATGGATAAAGGGTTTGAAACCACACCGGTACTGCGGTCGAAATCAAAAACATCTACAATATCCTGGTAACCGAGCGCCAATGCCAGCTGATCGCCGCACATGTTAAATTTCATTTGCCCGTACGTATTTTGAAAAGTAGAAGTACTGTGTACCGTTCCGGTATGTGTGATCACAGGTGGTTGCACGCCTGTAGTGGTGAGATGATAGGAATAAAATGCATTGTCGCCCCATTTGTGCATTACCACCCAATAACCGTTTGCATCATCTTTTATAGCCGCAATTTTTTCGGTGGTGCTATCCGTTAAAAATACATTTTTACTGGTGGAAACTACATCGCCGTGAGTACCCAGCGTCATGTCCACAATGGAATAATTAAAGCCCGCAGAGCCACCGTCGGCCGCTGTTGTAAAAATATAATACTGTAAATTTCCCATCGGCGATGGAACGATCAGTGCTGATTGCGAAGAGGAAACATCACCCAATAAGCCATTGCCATTAGGCATTACAGTATGCGTGCTGTCCCATACGGAAACGCCGTCGGTATAAAAAAGTAATTGTCCGGCCGCATTTGAAATGGTGGAGCAACCTTCGGCCGTACTCATGGTACTGCTAACCACAACGGGAGTTCCGCTGCTAAAATCCAAACCGGCATAGGTTCCAAAATACCATCTGTCTGCCTCGTGCTGTGCGATCGCAGAAAAACAAGATGCCGATAAAAAAACGAAAGGGAGTAATTTTTTCATCATGTTAATAGTTTTAAGTGTATATCAAATATAAGAAAACAAGTTCGAAATCGGAAGTGCAATTTCGAAAGTTTTGCTGTGTAAGGATAACGAACTGGAACGAAACGACGAATCTGTGTGAAAATTAGTTCAAAGTTCAAAGTTTGCTGTGCGCAGATGCTGTATTTTTTTGAACCACAAAAGAAAACAAAAGAAAACAAAAGAAAAATTAAAGGCTAAATTATGCTGTGTTTGTTATTTCGAAAACAAAATCCCGCTTCACATTGTCATCCTGGCTTGACCCGGATCTGCCAAATAGAAGTTGTATTTTATAATATTTCCAGTAAGCACTAAATTACCAGTACGGAATCCTTGATGTAAAAATACATGCGGTAGATCAGGTAGCCGAGCAATGCTCCGGAAAGTACAGAAACAATGACATCTGCAGGATAATGCGCTCCTAAATAAATGCGACTGTATGCCACGAATACAGCCCAGCTCAGTAATAAAATTTTTACCCATTTAAAACTTTCATCAAAAATAAGAAACAGGAAAGTAGAGATCGCGAAAGCGGCACAGGCACGGAAGGTATAAAAACCATAATGGTGCCCGGATTTGCCGCCTACCAAATGCATGAGCGATGATACTTCCGAATCATAACACGGTTTGATCCTGCTGACCAGGTGTTCAAACACGGTTGGTAACACAAGGCGCGAAACAACGATCATTAATGAGATACAGGAAAGAACTAAAATAGTGTTGGTAACAATGTAAGAGGTGTTCAGATATTTTAACGTACGAACGAGGATAAAAATAAAAATAAGGTAAAATGGAATGGAAATAAATTGATTGCTTGCCATCGACATCAGCCAATCAAAAAACGGAGAATGCTTTCCGTTAAAGTACAGGAAAAGGGATTTTTCGAACGACAGCTCTTTCATGTAAATAATTATAAAACATTACAAATATCCACATTTTATGCAGAAAACAAAATTACAGATAACGAACAGGAACGAATATTACAAATCTGTGTAAGGCGGTGTGTGATGAAAAATAAGCTACTTTTGAATAGTGCAGGCTCCCACCACGTAAATGTGAGAAAAGCAAGCATCATAATTTGGAGATAAAAATAATTTACAATGAAGAACTATTTTATTGCGGGTGTTTTAAGTGTACTTATTTCCTGTACAGCATCAAAACACAATGAAACCACACAAACCAATAATCAAAAACCGGGGAAGCTGATCGTTAAGGAATTTCCAATTGATCCCAATGATAAAAATGCATCACAAAAAGCATTGGAAGCAGAGCAAATGCGTTTAATGAAAAAATATCCCAATATTCATTTAGCTGGTGTTATTGCACCAGACAGGCCATGGGTTCTTATAACTGAAAAATGTGAAACAGAAGAAATTTTACTAAAACTGAAAAAACAGCTTTCCAAAGATTGTCCGGATGCAAAAATTGTTGATTGCGGCCAATATTAAACGTTACGGGGTTAAAATTACGTATTATGAGAAAAATAATTATAACAATACCGCTCTTCTTTTTTTTCATCCCAATGGTTTTGAAATCTCAAAATGATTCTATAGAAATTAACAGGATCAGCGACACGTATATAGAGATCCGGTCGTTACGCTATAAATTAGACACCTCCTATTCTACTCCTGAATTCTCGTTTCATCAACCTGCAAAACCTGGAGCACCACCGCGTTACCCGGATGGCATTTATGTTAAAAGACAATTTGTTCCTCAAACAATTAAAATAAAAAACGGGACGGTAGTAATCAAAGACCGGCAAAATAAACCGTTGGATATTTATTTTTATCTTGATTCGGTTGTGATTCAGCATGACGAATATTTTATAAATGGCGGACTTTGTTCCCAGGAATTTGATTATAAAAGTGAGTCGCTGCACATTGATAAATACTTTTATGGAAACGGGAAGTTATATGCGATTACCTATCAGAGAAAAGGTGTTGAAGAAACGTTCAAATATGATACGGACGGAAAACTGATAAATATTATAAAATGAGATCCCTGGCTAAATTAATAGTGCCACTTTTTATTTTAGGAACGATTTCCTCATTTGGGCAAAACACGTTGCGGACAAATGGAGACCGTAAATATTATGACAGTGCGCAATACTCAATCATCCTTGGGAAATATATTTCCGGGGAAAAATACATCGCTTGTTATCAGAATAAATTAACCAAACTCGACTCCTGGAAAGAATATTACGAAAACGGACAGTTAAAGGAAGATGGCCTGATGACAAATGGCAATGACATTTATGTTGGAACCTGGAAATACTATTCATCATCCGGAAAAACAGACAGCATCGTTAATTATGATACAAAATATCCCATTTCTTATTTTAAAGCAGTTAAGATCGCAGAAACAAAAGGGTTTAAAATGCCCGATATGGAAGTAACGGAAACCTGCGATATAACCGGAAATTATTGGGACATTACCCGTTGGACAGAAAACAAAGAGCACAGTGGACAAAATGCAGAATTTATTTTAATAAATAAAATTACCGGAGAGGTTATTAAACCAACCAACATTATAAAGAGCAGTGTGTATTGATAAATAAAAAACAATTGCGCACATGGATTTTACATCTGGCAGAATGCAAACCGAACCTAAGCCCGCAATAAAACCAAGAACATGTTGCTGCAATACAAACAGACATTGATTTTGAAAAAAATAATTATACTTTGTATTATTCCGACACTTATACTAACGAGCTACTCAACTGGTAAGGCTAGCGCTATTGCAGATACGATCTCTAAAATTGAAAACAACCTTTCTGTTGAAATTGTTTATGACAAAATAGTGAAGGATACCTGGTCGCTTGTCAACTATGAAACATGTAACGATTCTGTTGAGACGATAAACTATTTAACAGTACTTTCCCGGGAATACGCCAAATATCCAAAAGGCTATTTCCAGCTGGTAGGAATTAAAACGATCATTTTAGGGAAAAAACTTCGCATTAATAATCAATACAGGGCTGCCGTTCCGGATCCTTATTCCAATTTTTTATTTTTGTCAATAGACGGGCAGGATGGAGATTTTCCTACTGAATACCTAATCCATGTCATGCATCATGAGCTTAATCACTGTACAGAATATGCGATCTGGAAAGACATGAGCTACAAACGGAATGATTGGGCAAAATGCAATCGCTTATTTTTCAGATATAAAAGCGGAGGAGAATATGCATACCATCATCAATCGATTGATTGGTATTCGGTAACCCATCCCAAAAAAGGCTTTCTGAATTTATATTCAACAACCGCCCAGGAGGAAGACAGATCCGAGCTGGTTGCCTTAATTATGAGTGATGAAGGAAGAAAATATATTTTCGAATATTATTCAAAAGATAAAATCCTTCGTAAAAAAATAAAAATGATCGTCGGAGAATTAAATGCTTTTAGTAATACCAGTAACAATTACTGGGAAAGTAATTTGGGTGCTTTAATTAAAAAGCAATGACAAACACAGCAAGATTTAAACTGATTTTCAGGATCTGTAGGCGCTAGGCTCTGCCTAGTGACATTCAGTTTGTCACTAGGCAGAGCCTAGCGCCTACTTGTACCCGGCAAACTTTAAACTTTTGAACTTTAAACTTTGAACTTATTTTAAAAACAAACCGTAATCACGCAATGTCCCCAGCCATGCGGCAAGCCGCCATAAAACTCGGGGCTGATGTAAAATTTAGTGTACTCAATGCTCACACGTTTATACGCGATCACAATCCCCACCTCGCCTGTACCCACCACGCGCTGCATGTCGCTTACGCGAATGGTGTATACGCTGTTTTTTTCAAAAACCCCACCTTGCATGGTGGCATTGTATTGCACCGCGCGCACGTTTTCCTTTAAAAATACGTAGCACTGGAATTTGTGTGTGGTAGCATGTTTGGTCATTCCCAGGTTTTCAAAATAGGGCTGCATCCAGCCAACACGCATCATGGCGCCCATGTTCACATCGTCATATAATGTTCCCGCACGCAAGCCTGCCTGCCCTATAAATTCAAAGTGTTTGAGCGCTAAAAATCCTTTTTCATATTCGATGTTATAATTGATCACCACATCATTCGCCACCTGGTATTGCCAGCCCAATGGCTGAATGTTATTCAATGCTTTATGAATTCCCTTCTGCATTTCAGCTCCTTTTGCGTTCGGGCCGATGATCCCAAGATCCAGCTGCGTGGTTAAGCGCTGCAATTTAACAGGATCGGTAGAGATTAAAAAATTGGAAAGGAAAGCCGTACAGGCGTAAGGCCGTTCGCCTACAAACACCGTATCGTGGCGGATGCTTTTGGGTGTAAAACCATCATGCTCAATGGCAATCCCGTAATAATTCTTAGCCGTTTTAAGCTTCAGCAGCACTTTCGAAAATGGATTGTATTTGAACATGGGCATGCTTAGTTCCACCCGGATCCCCTGTGTATAATAGCGATCGGTAGCGCTGAAAAAATCGTTATCGTAATTAAATTTGAAATAGCTTTCGGGCGAACGGTTGGTGGCAGCAGAATCTACCGGCGTTTGCCCGAAAACGTTACTATAAGCAAAGCAGCAGAAAATAAATAAGCGGAATCCTTTTGTGATCATAATCGAATTTACGAAGAATGTTTATTTATAGTTTTAAAAAGCCGGTGCCTCCTTAAACAGCTGCTCTTTTCCCCAATGTGTGTGTTTTTTTCCACTTCCCCTGCTTTATGTTTGGTAACTATTTGGCGCTGAAAGGCTTCGGGAGGGGAAAAATTAATTATCCGGGCAGCATTAAACCTAATGGCTTTCAATTTGTCAGATAACCGCTTTACAGGAAAAGGCTTTTTAAAAATAATTAGTTCGTAGTATTAACTATTCGCGATTATAACTATTTTTGTTCCGTTAAATTATTAGTATGAGTGATTACCTTTTTGAGAAGCTTCCGCTTGGCCGCTCTCTTTCTCTTTTGGCAAAAACGTATTTTGGTGCGCTCACAAAGCGGCTGGAACACCTGGAAGTAGAGCGGTATTATTCCATCCTCATTGTTATCGAAAATTCCGGACCAACCTGTACACAACAACACATCTGCAATAATCTCCGGATAGATAAAGTATCGATGGTGCGCATCCTGGATTACCTGATGGAAAAAAAGTATGTAAAAAAAGTACTGAACCCCAATGATAGAAGGGAATATTTTGTGGAGCTCACACCAAAAGCAAAAAAGGTAATGCCGCAGATCTATTCCGAAATTGAAGGTCTGAATACAATTGCATTTAAAGGCATTCCAAAGGATCAGCGAAAAGAATTCTATAAAAATATTGCCTTGTTATATGAAAATGTGGAGGGATTGCCTGCACATAAAATTTTTGTCAATTATAAAAAAGCGAACAAAGAAAAAAAATGAAAAAAGGAACGATCGTAGTTATCATTGTTGCGATAGCATTGCTTGCTGTCATTAAAATAGTTTTCCTGAAAAAGGATGATGGTGCAAGCGCCAAGCCTGCAGCAGGCGGGGCGCAAAAAATGCCGCCAGCGCTTGTTACGGTATATGTCACTAATTCGCAGATCCTGGAAAACAGCCTGTATTCCTCCGGAACCATCCTGGCCAATGAGGAAGTGGACCTGCACCCGGAAACGGCAGGCAAGATCATTTCCATTCTTTTTAAAGAAGGAAGCATTGTACAAAAAGGACAATTGCTGGTAAAGATCAACGATGCCGACTTGCAGGCGCAGCTCAAAAAATCGTCCCTGAATTATGATCTTTCCAAACAAAAAGAAGGACGCTTAAAAGAATTGCTGGCCATAAAAGGTGTGAGCCAGGAAGATTACGATGTGGCTGCAAATGAGCTGCAAACCATTACTGCCGACATGGATTATACAAGAGCGCTGATCGCAAAAACAGAGATCCGCGCACCGTTCGACGGTACTGTAGGCTTAAAAAATGTAAGCGAAGGAAGCTACGTTGGCCCTACCGATATTATCGCTTCCATGCAACAGATCGATCCGGTAAAAGTGGATTTCAGCGTGCCTGAAAAATATTCATCCAAGATCCACCTGAACGATACTGTGATCGTGAGCATTGAAGGAACAGGCGAAAAGCACAAAGGACTGGTGTATGCATTTGATCCGAAGATAGATGCCAATACCCGCGCATTAAAAGTGCGTGCATTGATCAATAACCACGACCGCAAAATCTTTCCGGGTTCCTTTGCACAGATCTCTACGGTATTAAAAACCGAAAAATCGGTGGTGGTGCCAACCATGGCGGTAATTCCAAATCTGCGTGGACAAAGCACATTTGTTGTGAAAGACGGAAAAGCCAATTTGACCCCGATCACCATCGGGATCCGCACCGACACAACAGTAGAAGTATTAACAGGCTTAAATGCCGGTGATACGGTGGTTACATCTGGTATCATGACGCTGAAAACGGGAATGCAGGTGAAAATCCAGTCCCCTAAAAAAAATAAATAAATATGAATATTTCATCTACCAGTATAAACAGGCCGGTTCTCGCCATTGTCATGAACCTCATTATCCTGTTGTTCGGGATCATCGGTTACAAATACCTGGGTGTACGTGAGTTTCCGGCCATCGATCCGCCGGTGATCACAGTCCGCACCAGTTATACCGGTGCCAGCTCCGAGGTAATCGAATCACAGATCACCGAACCGCTCGAAAAATCCATTAACGGGATCGACGGGATCCGTACCATTTCTTCCACCAGCGCGCAAGGTTCCAGCAGCATTACCGTGGAATTTAATTTGGGTTCCGATTTAGAAACGGCAGCCAACGATGTGCGTGATAAAGTAGCACAGGCACAACGCCAGCTTCCGCAGGATATTGATGCAGCACCTACTGTTACTAAAGCAGATGCCAACAGCGATGCCATCATCAGCATGACGCTGCAAAGTAACACCCGCAACATTTTGGATGTGGATGATTATGCAGAAAATGTACTGGTGGAACGCCTGCAAACCATTCCGGGTGTGAGCACCATCCAGGTATGGGGACAAAAAAAATACGCAATGCGTTTGTGGATGGATCCTGCAAAATTATCATCGTATGGCTTAACGCCGATTGATGTGCAGAATGCCGTTACCAAAGAAAACATTGAAGCGCCATCCGGTAAAGTGGTGGGGAGCAGTAATGAATTAACGGTTCAAACAAAAGGACGGTTAAATAATGTGGACGATTTTAATAACCTGATCCTGAAAACCAATGGTACGCAACTGGTGCGTTTCCGCGATGTGGGACGCGCGGAATTAGGCGCCGAGATTGTGGAAACAACGCTGAAAATTAACGGTGTGGCCATGATCGGTTTGGGAATTGTACCGCAGCCGGGCGCCAACTACATTGATATTGCCAATGAGTTTTACAAGCGCATGGATCAGCTGAAAAAAGAGATCCCCAAAGATTACAAAATGGACATCGCGCTGGACAATACACAATTTGTGCGCAAGGCGATTTCCGAAGTACAGGAAACACTCATCATTGCGATCATATTGGTGGTAATCATCATTTACCTGTTCTTCCGCGATTGGGTCATTGCTTTCCGTCCGCTGATAGATATGCCGGTGGCGTTGATCGGCGCTTTCTTCATCATGTACATCATGGGCTATTCCATCAACGTACTTACCTTGCTGGCAATTGTACTGGCCACGGGGCTGGTGGTGGATGACGGGATTGTGGTAACGGAAAATATATTTAAGAAAATAGAGGATGGGATGGACCCGATAGAAGCGGCACACAAAGGATCGAAAGAGATTTTCTTTGCCGTTGTTTCCACTTCCATTACACTTGCAGCAGTATTTATGCCGGTGATCTTTTTACAGGGGTTTGTAGGCCAATTGTTCCGCGAGTTTGGTGTAGTGATCGCCGGAGCGGTACTGATTTCGGCCTTTGTGTCACTTACGTTAACACCGATGCTGAATGCGTATTTAGTGAAAAAAAATCACAAAAAAACACGCTTTTACGAAAGAACGGAACCATTCTTTCAACGACTGGAAGAAAATTATTTTAACTCCCTTGGTAAATTTTTAAACAAACGCTGGTGGGCGCTCGTGATCATGGCTGGCTCTATAGGCGTAATAGTACTCGTGATCCCGTATATTCCAAATGAGCTGGCGCCGCTTGACGACAGGAACTGGATGCGTATGAACGTAACCGCACCCGAGGGCGCATCGTACGAATACATGGATCGCTTTATGGATCATATTGGCAAAGTATACGGCGATAGCATCAAAGACAAGCGCATGCTGATGACGATCACATCCCCATCGTTCGGATCGGGATCGGTAAATTCCGGCTCTGCCCGCTTAATGCTGACGGATGCGGAAGACCGTAAAAAATCGCAGCAATACTGGACAGATTATGCAACAAAACTTTCGAAAAAATTCCCGGAAGGAAAAATATTTATTTCACAGGAACAAACCATTTCGGCCGGTGGCGGGCCTAAAGGCGGATTACCTGTTCAGTTTGTGATCCAGGCCACGGGCTTTGACAAATTAAAAGTGGCCTTACCGAAATTCCTGGATGAATGTTATAAAGATCCTGTGTTCCAGGGTGTGGATTGTAACTTAAAATTCAACAAGCCCGAGCTGGATATTAACATTCTTCGCGATAAAGCAAAATCACTGGGCGTATCCGTACAGGACATTGCACAAACGCTGCAGCTTGCATTGAGCGGCAACCGTTTCAGTTATTTTGTAATGAACGATAAACAATACCAGGTAATGGGCCAGCTGGATATCCAGTACCGCGGCGATCCCAAAGATGTTTCTTCCTTGTATGTGCGCAGCTCAACAGGTGCTTTGATCCAGATGGACAATCTCGTGAAGATCCAGGAAAACAGCTTACCGCCTCAGTTGTATCATTACAACCGGTATGAAGCGGCTACCGTTTCGGCAGGGCTGGCACCGGGAAAAACAATTGCAGACGGGATCAATGAAATGAACCTGATCGCGAAACGCACACTGGACGAAACCTTTACAACTGCGTTAACAGGTGCTTCCCGCGATTATGCAGAAAGCAGTTCTAACATTGGATTTGCATTCGGGCTTGCACTTTTACTGATCTACCTGATCCTTGCTGCACAATTCGAAAGTTTTGTAGATCCGTTCATTGTAATGTTCACCGTTCCGCTGGCGATAGCCGGTGCGCTTCTTTCACTCTGGTATTTTAATCAAACATTAAATATTTTCTCGGAGATCGGGATCATCATGCTGATCGGATTGGTGACGAAGAACGGGATCCTGATCGTGGAATTCTCCAACCAGTTGCGGGAACAGGGATTGAGTAAAATGGAAGCGATCCGGAAAGGAGCTGCTGCACGTTTGCGCCCGATCCTGATGACAAGTATTGCTACCGCACTGGGTGCGTTGCCAATTGCAATGGCATTGGGTGCTGGGGCTAAAAGCCGTATGGGAATGGGAATTGTGGTTGTGGGCGGAATTTTATTTTCACTGGCGCTGACCTTATTTGTGATCCCGGCAATGTATTCTTATTTATCAAGAAATATAAAACATACTAAAAAACGCAACGAGCTGGGCGAACTGATCGTGGAAACAACCGATGGAGAACAGCTGAATGCAAGCAACGAAATTCAAGAAAATAAACAGGAAGAAAAAAAAGATGAAACACCTAACTAAGCATATTTGCATTCTTCTGCTTGTGCTTCCTTTTGTGGGCTTTGCGCAGAAGGACAGCATCCTCACGTATCAACAGGCGATTGAGATTGCGCTGAAAAACAATTACGATATCCAGATCGCAAAAAACAATGTGAGCATTGCCGATAAGCAAAACACTTATGGTGCTGCCGGATTTTTACCGCGCGTGGATGCGCTTGCCAGCGGGAGTATTGCGAGTAACAGCACGCACCAGGAATTTTCGACCGGTGCGGCCAGTGTTAACAAAGACGGTGTTACATCCAATGCTGTAAGCTCCGGCGTGTATTTAACATGGACGGTTTTCGACGGGTTAAAGATGTTTGCAACCAAGGAACGACTGCAACAGCTGGAAGAACAGGGACAATATGCATTGAAGATCCAGATTGAAAATACCATGCAGCAGGTTGCACTTTCGTATTTCCAGGTTGTAAAACAGCAGCAGCTGATCCGCGGAATCAATGCAGCCAAAGCCGTTTCGGAAGAGCGCATAAAAATTGCGGATAAAAAATTAACGATCGGTTCGGGCTCCAATGTGGATCTGCTGCAGGCAAAGCTGGATATGAATGCGCTGCGCTCTCAATTACTGACAGAGCAAAACAGCCTGAGCGAATACAAAAGTAATTTGCTGACGTTATTAAAAGTAGATCCGTTCAGCAGCATTGCCGTAGATACCGACTTTACATTCGAAACCATTAAATCGGTGGACGAAATAAAACAGAGCATCGAAAAAACAAACAGCTCGGTTTTGTTTGCGCAAAAAAACATTTCGGTTTATAATCAATACATAAAAGAAGTGCGTTCGCAAGCCTTGCCAAAGCTGGCGCTTAACGCCAATTATCTTTTCGGAAGAAACGAAAATTCTGCTGGTTTTACCTTATTGAATCAAAATCTTGGTTACAACCTGGGCTTTACATTTTCCTGGAATTTGTACAACGGCTGGAACACGCACAATCAAATAACCGTAGCGCAATATCAATTGCAGAACAGTATTTTAAATGTGGAAAGCTTAAAGCTGAACATGTATTCCACGACTAATGTTGCTTATTTAAAATGGCTGGGAAATAAACAAATTCTTGATCTGGAAGAAGAAAATATAAAGCTGGCGGAAGAAAGTTTGAAGATCACCACCGAGCGTTTGCGCATTGGTTTGGGTAGCTCCATCGAGATCATCGAAAGTCAGCAAAGTTATGAAGATGCGGTCACACGTTTGGTAAATGCACGCTACAACGTAAAAGAAGCGGAAGTGACCTTGAAAAAATTAACGGGTGAGCTGGTGAAATAAGATTGTGTTGTAGAACAATGTTGATATGAAAACATAAATATTCTCCAGAACTGTCATCCCGTCCGCCGCGGCGGATTGCGGGATCCCGTAAATGTTTGCAGTATTTAATTAGCCGATCCCGCAATCCGCCGCG
>JAOQAG010000006.1 GCA_025963715.1 Bacteroidota bacterium | reverse complement strand
CGGGATCTGTTAAATACTTGCAGCGCCTACACAGTTCTTAATTGGCAGATCCCGGGTCAAGCCCGGGATGACAGCTTAAGAAAGTATTTCTGTTTCCATAAACAACAATGTTCTACAACATAACCATCTTTTTTATGGTGCAAAGTTGCGGGTACTCATTTATTTCTTTTCCGGCGGAGGAACTCCGCAACCGTCTGCTAATATTTTTGCATCATCGATCCCGAGTGACACCGCAATTTTAAAATCTTTACAGGCACTATTATCCTTCGCATCCTGGTTTGCCAATCCTCTTTTATAATAAGCAATGCCATCTTTCGGCTTAATGCGGATCGCTTCCGAATAATCATAGGTCGCAGATTTAAAATTATCCATTCCTTCACAGGCAGCGCCGCGTTGCATAAATGCATCGTAATTGTTTGGATCCGTATGCACCACTTTGGAAAAATCATCAAATGCCAGCTTGTAATTTGCAGCTGCACTGTAAGCCAGTCCGCGCAGGTATAAAATATGAACGGTATCCGGTTTTATTTTAAATGCTTTGTTGTAATCGGTGATCGCTTTGTCGTATTTTTTCAAAAACACATTGCATTGCGCTCTTTTCAGGTAACCGTCAATAGAATCCGAATTTAACTGGATAGCAGCGGTATAATCTGCTGCAGCACCCGCATAATCTTTCGAAGCAAATTTGGAATCGCCCGAATTAATGAACGTGGTGCTCATTCCCGAACATGCATTGTTATCGTACAACGTTTTAGCTTTTTCGTTACCCAACACTTTGGCTTTGCGCAGATCCATACAACCTTTGTCTTTCACACCTTTCGCAATCAGCGCTACTCCCCTTTCACAAATAGCATCCGCATATTTCGGATCAATGGTGATCGCTTTTTCAAAGTCTGCCAAAGCATCGTCCTGTTTTCCCAATCCCTGCAATGCTGCACCATGTCCGTAATACGGAACAGCCAGGTCGTGATTGTAAATAAAACCATCCGGCATATCGGAAGTGGTACGCTGAAATTCATTCATCGTTCCATATTTTTTCATTTTATCCAGGTAAGCAGTGGTCACCCCATCGTTCAAACGGATGGCCGCAGCAAAATCCTGTTCCGCTCCCTGAAAATCAGAAGCAGCTAATTTTGTTTGTCCGTTTTTAATGATCGTTGGCAAATCCTGCGCAAAAGCAGTACAGGCAGCAAAGATCAGAGATGCAGAGAGTAATTTTTTCAGTTTCATATCACGCGTTAGAGTTTATAGTTATCTGTTTTATCGTACCATTAATTTTTGAGTACAGCGCCCTTCCGTTGTTTCCAGCGAAATTAAATAAGCGCCCGCCCGAATGTTCAATGCAACACTGTTCAGGAAATAATTTTTGTCGCCGGAAGGCATCTCTCCTTCATAGATCACAGACACCAGGTTACCCAGCATGTCGTATAACTTAATGCTTCCTTTGGTGCTTTTACCTAAGGAAACCGGGATACAGGTAATGCCGTGCGAAGGATTCGGATAGGCAGGGTTCATACTGAAATGATCCGCAGTAAGATCTGCAATTCCGGCTGTTCCCAATACATCAAATTCAAAATTAGCACGCGGTGCCGGCATCGGGCGAACCTGCTCCTTGCCTGAATTTGCATGTGCTTTGATATAATAATAAACATGTGTTCCCGCAGCTTGTGCCGGAATAAAACCCGTCCAGGTGTTCAGCGTTGCATTGGTCAATGTCATCCCCACAGCCGTATAAGACACAAGCGCCGTGTCGGTTGTATAATACAGCGTAGCCGTTTGAATACCTGTGCGGTGCTGAATGCGCGCATCCACCTGGTAAGGCGTTGTGGTATTGGTGGTGTTCGGTAAATTCTGATGCACGATCAGCAAAGGATCGGTAACACCAACGGAATGAGTAATGCAATGCAGCGAGCCGCTTGCTGCGATGGTAATATTGGAATTGATCCCTACCACATTGTATCCCGGCATGGCATCGCGCCAGATGCGTAACGCGGTGGTATCGTACTGCATATAGTATTGCGGGATGATCACCGTTTTGTTAATGATAGTGGCATTTGTATAGGTCAGATAATTTCCGCCGTTATCCGGATACGTATACCCATTCAGCTGATCCGGCGGTTGCGGAATCCGGATCACTTTGTACGGCGTACCGAAAGCGGAATTATAATTGGCAAGCACATAAGCAAGATTAGCCTCTATTTGCGGGCCATCCGCTACTCCCGCAGGATATTGGCCTACGAGCAGTGTTTCTTCATTCAGCAATTTCATGTGCATGTCCAGGTGATGAATGCCATCGTACGGCAGCGTATCCATTTTAATGGAACGTGTAATCCCCATAAAATCCGACAAAATAGTATCGATCTGCGGAACGGTAAGTGTTGGATTTTCATTCACAATTAATTTGGAATGAAAGGAAGTTCCCAATCCATCGCAGATCCAGTTGCCGCCGGTATTAATTAATTGGTTGGCACCGATGGTTTCATAAATAGGAATATTGAGCCTGCGCGCAATGGAACGCGGAACAGTATCATCTTTTGTACGGGTTGGGCGATTGTATTTCCAATCCACCAGGATCAGTGAATCCACATCGTTCATATATACCGAATTCTGGCCGTAATCGCGCATCCACACACTGTTGCAAGGCGCATAAATGTAATGCACATTGGTAAGCGGAACGCTGCCTGCTGTTAAATAACTTTTCACGGAAGTGGAATCAGTGCTGCCCGAACAAGCGGTACCACAAATGATGTAGACCTGCGTTTCCAAGCGTGCTGCTCTTACAATTTCTCTTAAAACCGATTGATAACTGGTCCAGGTAATGGTCAGTGCCTGGATCTCTTCCCATTGTCCCATGGTGCGAAGCGGGCCTGCGGGCGGCGTGGTAAAGCTGCTCTTCGCTTCGTATGCCGGTTCTGCAAAACCCGGGCGCTGCATTTCCTGCAATTCTTCGGGAGAGAAACCAACAGGCAGATCAACCGTTTGCGCCACTGATAATTTTAGCTGCGAAAGAAAAATAAAGACAAAAAGCGTTGAAATTTTAAGTAAAGATTTCTGCATCGGCATAGTAATTTTTGATGAAGGTATAGTAAATTTGCAAGAAATCCAATACTCTAAATTATTTAAAATCAGACGATATGAAAAAAGCAGTGTACTCCCTGTTCTTATTGCTTTTAACCAGCTTATTCTCATCCTTTAGCACGGGTAATTGTGCAGTAAATTACAAAGGTATTTATGCCATTAAGCTGGATGATGAACATTCGGCTGTTTTGCGTTTTTATGAGGATGGAACGGTGCTGGCTTCTACTTCCATAAATGATTACATGGATGTGATGACCTGGTTCAATAAAGATAATAAAGACATGGTGCTGAAAGGAAAATACAAAATAAAAAAATGTACTATTTCTTTTGATGTAAGCGGCATGACCGGCGAACAAAGCTACACAGGAACGATCGAAGACGGAAAACTGAACATTACACTGACGGATAAGGAATCGAAGAAACATGCGACACGCACGTATACATATTACGCACTTTAGTATCAAGTATTTAGTATCAAGTATTTAGTATCAAGTATTTAGTACGAAGCCCGTTCCGGGTCCACTGCGGCTTACGAAATTTAATACTATTTGCTGAATCCATTTTATGGTTCTTAATTAACAGATCCCGTGTCAAGCACGGGATGACATTACAGAGAGCGATTTTCCTCCGATCTGACAAACGCAGCATCTGCACACGGCAAAACGTTAAAACCTTCCAACTTTTCAACCTTTTATTTTAACAAACACAGCATCTGCATACAGCAAAACTTTAAACTTTTGAACTTTAAACTTTGAACTGATTTTTAGACAAGTCTAAAAATTTTATTACATTTGTCTAAATTTTGGTTCATGAACTCCTTTACCGAAGAAAATTACATCAAAGCCATTTACAAGCTGAATGAAAGCGACAATGCATCGGTTACCACCAACGCCATTGCCGAGCAAATGCATACAAAGGCGGCATCTGTAACGGACATGCTGAAAAAACTTTTTGTAAAAAAACTCATTCATTATCAGAAATACCGGGGCGTTACACTTACGGTAAAAGGCGAAAAAACGGCTTTGAACATCATCCGGAAACACAGGCTTTGGGAAATGTTTTTGGTGGAAAAATTTAATTTTAAATGGGATGAAGTGCACGATGTGGCCGAACAGCTGGAGCACATTCAGTCCGATAAATTAATTGAAGAACTGGATAAATTTTTAAATTATCCGAAAGCCGATCCGCACGGTGACCCGATCCCGGATGCAAAAGGAAAATTACATATTCAGAAATCAAAAATGCTTTCGCTGTTGAATGTAAATGATAATTGCATTATGACCGGCGTGGTGGACCACTCCACTCCTTTTCTGCAATACCTGGAGCGCTGCGGTTTGGTGCTTGGCAACGAAATTAAGATCAAAGAAATACTGACATTCGATAAATCATTACAGATCACTGTCAATAAAAAAAATTCGCTTTTCATCAGCAATGATGTGGCAAAAAACATTTTAGTTACCTTAAAATAATATGAAACACGGTACAGGAAAATCACTCGAAGAAGTTCACGCAAGTGTTGATACGACTACAAAAAACACGTTCTGGAAAAAGCTGTTTGCTTTTATGGGTCCGGCTTATTTAATCAGCGTTGGTTACATGGATCCGGGCAACTGGGCCACGGACATTGCCGGTGGAAGCCAGTTTGGCTACAAATTACTTTGGGTATTGGTAATGAGTAATTTAATGGCATTGCTGTTACAAAGTCTGAGCGCGCGGCTGGGATTGGTGCGTGGGCTCGATCTGGCACAGGCTTCCCGCGCTACGTATCCGCCCATTGTAAATTTTTGCAACTGGGTGCTGGCCGAAATTGCCATTGCAGCCTGCGATCTGGCGGAAGTGATTGGGATGGCGATTGGTTTGCAATTATTATTTCACATTCCATTGCTGGCCGGTGTTTCCATTACCGTGCTGGATACGCTGCTAATCCTGGTATTGCAAAAGCACGGAATCCGAAAGATGGAAGCATTCATTCTCGGTTTGATCGCCACGATTGGTGTTGCTTTTATTGCGGAATTATTTTTTTCGAAACCGGATGGCGCCGAATTATTAAAAGGATTCATTCCTTCGTTACCTAACAGTGATGCCTTGTACATCGCTATCGGGATCATTGGGGCAACCGTAATGCCGCACAATTTGTACCTGCATTCATCGTTGGTACAAACGCGCAAATTTGATCGTACGCCGGAAGGAATGAGGAGCGCCATCAAATTTAATTTTATTGATACCGGCATTGCGCTCAACATTGCATTGTTTGTGAACGCAGCGATTTTGATCCTTGCCGCCAGCGCTTTTTTTGCAACGGGCAGGTTTGGTGTCGCCGAAATTCAGGATGCATTTAAATTACTGGAAAATCTTTTAGGCACCAGGCTGGCACCGATCTTATTTGCGGTAGCACTGATCGCTGCCGGACAAAGCTCTACATTAACCGGAACATTATCCGGGCAAATTGTAATGGAAGGTTATTTGAACTTACGCATCCAGCCATGGCTGCGCAGGCTCATTACCCGCATGATCGCGATCGTTCCGGCATTCATCGTGATCTATCTTTTTGGTGAAGGCGCCACCGGGCAGCTGTTAATCCTGAGCCAGGTTGTATTGAGCCTGCAGCTTGGATTTGCGATCATTCCGCTGATCCATTTAACAAGCAATAAAAAACAAATGGGAGAATTTGCCAGTAAATTATGGATGCGGATCTGTGCATGGATCGTGGCCACTGTGATCGTAGGGCTGAATGCACAACTGGTGTATAAAACCGTGCTGAAATGGATCGCGGAAGCGGAACATCCGTTTATATTGTACGTAACGGTGCTGCCGGTAATTGCTGCTGCGATTGTGCTGCTTTTATACATTACACTTAAACCGCTGATGCGGAAACAAAAATTAAAAGATGGGAAAGTACCGGATGGTGCGCCACAGGAATTGCTGATCACTACAACTGCAAAATACAACCGCATTGCCATTACTGTGGATTTTAGCAGCAGCGACAGCAAAGCTATCAGCAGCGCATTTGCACAGGGAGGTAAAGAAGCGGAATATTTACTGATCCACATTGTGGAAACGGCTGGCGCGCGTTTGATGAACCAGGAAATTGACGACCTGGAAACGGTATCGGACAAACTGAATTTAGAAAAATATAAAAACGAATTGAATGAAAAAGGATATCATGTTCAAACGTCGCTGGGTTTCGGTAATCCTAAAAAAAGCATCCCCGAAATTGTGAACCATTGCGAATGTAATCTACTGGTAATGGGTGCTCACGGACATCATACATTCAAGGATATACTTTTTGGAACAACGATGGATGCGGTGCGGCACAATGTGAAAATTCCGTTGCTGATTGTGAAATAAGATGTTGGATTTTAGATGTTGGATATTGGATGTTGAAACAAAAAAATAAAAGGAAACCACATAAGGCACAAAGGAACACATAAGGCGTAGCATAAAATGATAAGCGGGCAGTTATCTTTTTTTATCATAACAATCATATAAAATCTGCGTTCCCATTATACTACAACATACTGCAAAACATTTATGAGATCCCGTGTCAGGCACGGGATGACCGTTTTAATTAAAGATTTATATTTTAATAGAATCGCATCCACAACATTATTATCAGCAAACACAAAATGCCTTTTATTATCTTTGCACCATGAAAAATGACAACCACATAGATATCAAGAACCGGAAGGCGTCGTTTGAATATGCATTTATTGATAAATATTTAGCCGGTTTACAATTGACCGGAACAGAAATAAAATCGATCCGCGAAGGCAAAGCAAATATCAATGAAGGCTTTTGTGTGTTTAACCGTGAAGAATTATTCATCCGCAACATGCACATTTCCCACTATTTTGAAGGAACGTATAACAATGTACCGGAGAAAAGGGATCGCAAGCTTTTATTGAACCGCAACGAATTGAACAAGCTTCAGAATAAATTAAAAGACCAGGGACTGACGATCATTCCGCTTCGGCTGTATATTAACGATAAAGGATTGGCCAAGCTGGAAATAGCGCTGGCAAAAGGGAAAAAATTATTTGATAAACGCGAGGATATTAAGAAGAAGGATAACGAGCGGGAGATCAACCGAAAATTGAAATAAGTTTAAATATTCTCAAAAAGAGTTCAAAGTTCAAGGTTCAAAGTTTCTGTGTTTGTTAAAAAGGTTTTAAAATTAAAAATTAAATATAGAATATAAAAAGCCGGAATTCTGCAATAAGCAAAATTCCGGCTTTTCAATTTGAAATTAATTATTTGTATTCTTCTTCAAGTCCAGCATCTGCGCAAAGCAAAACTTTGAACCTTGAACTTTGAACTTATTTATACTCCTCCACCATTTCAGTCAACGCGTTCTGCGTTGCTTTATTAATTTTTACCAATGGCAATCGCACATTTGCCGGACAAATCTTCATCATTTCCAGCACTGCTTTAATTCCGGCCGGGTTTCCATCTGCAAATAACTGTTCGGTAATATCTGTTAATTTATAATGTAAGCGTTGCGCTTCTTTTACATTTCCGGCAAGGATCTGGCGGGTCATTTCCGAAAAATCCTTTGGAAAAGCATTTGCCACCACCGAGATCACACCATCGCCACCACAGGCAAGGATCGGCAATGTCAGCAGATCATCACCCGAGATCACTAAAAAATCTTTCGGTTTGTATTTAATGATTTTCATGCATTGCTCCAAATTGCCCGATGCTTCTTTGATCCCAATAATATTTTTAAAATCAGCAGCTAATTTCAATGTTGCATCCGCCGTGATATTGGAAGCCGTGCGCCCCGGTACATTATATAAAATAACCGGCACCGGCGATGCTTCCGCGATGGCTTTGTAATGCTGGTAAATTCCGCGCTGGTTTGGTTTGTTATAATAAGGAGAAACCGACAGGATTGCATCGATGTGATTAAACGTATTTTTCTTTAAGGAAGTTAAAATTTCCTGTGTATTGTTTCCACCCAAACCCAAAACAATTGGTACACGCTTGTCCACCATTTCGATCACGTGCTCCACCACCGATTGTTTTTCTTCTTTTGATAATGTTACCGATTCACCGGTAGTTCCCAACGCCACAATGTATTCCACTCCACCCTTTATAATATGGTTTACCACTTTTTCAAGTGATTTAAAATCTACATTTCCATCTTTTGTAAAAGGAGTAACAATGGCTACACCGGTACCTTTAAATTTACTGTTTTTGCTCATGGCGGATTTTTATTTTAGAAGCGTAAAGATATATAATATACTAAATACTAATTCATACAAATATACTAATCTATGTTATCTACTAAATACCAATCCCACACGTGCGGGACTAATATACCAATCTGTGCATACGCTACATGTTAGCTACACTTATTAAGTGTCATTCTCACGCTACGCCTTATGTGTTCCTTTGTGTCTTATGTGGTTGATTTTTTTTCGGGATAAATTGTTATTGATACGGATAACGAACAGGAACAAATATTGCGAATCTGTGTGTGAATGCTAAATGCTAGCTACATTTTATTGAAAATTGTCATTCTCACGTTCCGCCTTATGTGTTCCTTTGTGTCTTATGTGATTGATTTTCTTTAATATAAATTGTTACTTTTACAATCACAAAAACGAGCGGCGGCGAAATGATAAAAGCAAGCAACATTCAAAAATCCTACGGCACTTTAAACGTATTAAAAGGCGTGAGCATCGATATCCAAAAAGGAGAAGTAATTTCCATTGTGGGAGCATCCGGTGCCGGAAAAACAACGCTGCTGCACATTTTGGGTACACTCGACAAAGCTAATAATGGCACGCTGGAGATCAACGGCGTTAAAATCCATGAATTAAACGACAAAAAATTAGCAGAATTCAGGAACAGGAATATTGGTTTTGTGTTCCAATTCCACCATTTGCTTCCCGAGTTCACGGCGCTGGAAAATGTATGCATTCCGGCATTTATTGCAGGAATATCCAAATCCGCCGCCGAAGAAAAAGCCATTGAATTATTAACTTTCCTCGGATTGCAAAACCGCCTGGAACATAAACCATCTGCACTTTCGGGTGGTGAGCAGCAGCGTGTTGCAGTAGCGCGTGCGCTCATCAACAATCCAGCAGTGGTGCTTGCAGATGAGCCTTCCGGAAACCTTGATTCGGCTACCGCAAAAGAACTGCACAGCTTATTTTTCACGCTGCGCCAAAAATTCAATCAAACATTTGTGATCGTAACGCACAATGAAGAATTAGCCAATATGGCGGATAGAAAATTAGTCATGCGCGACGGTAATCTCTAACACAGAGTTAAAAGAGAATACAGGGTTTCACTGAGAAAAAATAAAATTTCTTTGTATACACAGCACAAGTATCACGTCTTGATTCTTATGTCTTGGTTCCTGATTCTAAAAAAACTTGCCGATTTTTTCCAAAAATGATTCCGGTGCTTTGCAGGGGCGGTTCGTAGTCCTATTAATAAACACCAGCGTGGTATTCCCGGTATTCAACAATTCGCTTTTTTGATTATAGATCTCGTAATCAAACGTAATTTTCAACGTAGGTAATTCCTTAATAGTTGTTTTGATCACCAGCAGATCGTCATATAACGCAGGTTTCAGATATTTTATATTGCACGTATATACCGGCAGCATCACGCCATTGTCTTCCATTTCTTTATAGCTGGTCCCCAGCTGCCGTAATGCTTCCACCCTCCCCACTTCATAATAATGTGTATAATTTCCATAATACACATATCCCATTTTGTCTGTTTCGGCATACCGCACACGCACCGTTGTTTCAGAAATATACATAAGTAACTGATAAATTTAACAGAATTTAATTGCTCTTAAAATACACTTTTAAAGCATTCAAATAACAGAAAAAAAATAAATTTTCTGACAATTTTATTTTTTAATTCCCGTTAAATTGACTACAATTGTAAAGGCTCTAGGAAAGTTTCAATCATCACATTTTAATGAATAAAAGTCTACTCCAACATATAGTTGTACTATATGCTATTGCTTTACTTTCCGGATGCTCCACCGCTCCCAAAATAAAATCGGTGGAAACTTCCAGCATTGAATTCAATACGCAAAATACAGCCGTTGATTCTACTACTTATAAACTGATCGCTCCTTATAAAAAAGAAATGGACAAGATCATGAATCAAGTATTGGTGGTTGCCGATACTGCATTAACAAAAGATCTTCCGGAAGGATCATTGGGTGATTTTGTTGCGGATGCCGTTTTGAAAAAAGCAAACGATGTGTACAAGCCTGCTGATCAGGTTCCCGCTTCCATTTGTTTATTGAACAACGGAGGTTTGCGGGCACAATTGCCAAAAGGAAATATTACGCGCGGCAATGCTTTTGAGCTGATGCCGTTTGAAAATGCAATTGTGATCCTCACACTATCCGGCGAAAAAACAAAACAATTGTTTCAGTCGCTTGTTGAGTTTAATGGCGCGCCGTTTGCGGGTGCGACGGTAACATCCAAAGCAAAAAAAATCACGGAATTAACAATTGCCGGGCAACCGTTTGATGTAACTAAAAATTACAAGATTGTGACTTCCGATTACCTGGCAGGCGGTGGCGATAAATATGATTTTTTTAAAGATCCGGTTAAGATCGACACGCTGAATTATAAGCTGCGCGATGCGATCATCGATTACATGATCGAACAAAATAAAAAAGGCAACACCTTAAAAAGTAAAAAAGATGGACGCATTAAATATCAATAGCCGGCGCTCTTTTTTGAAAAAGACAGCGCTTGCGGGTGCAGGCATTTTTGCGATCAATGCTATACCTGCGGAAGTTTTTGCAAAAACGGACCTGGTAAAGCTTACGATTTTGCACACCAATGATGTACACAGTCACATTGATCCCTTTCCTTCCAACGATCCTAAATATCCGGAGTTGGGCGGTGCGGTAAACCGTGCCGCATTGATAAAAAAAATCAGGACGGAAGAAAAAAATGTATTGCTGCTTGATGTCGGGGATATTTTTCAGGGCACACCTTATTTTAATTTATACGGTGGCGAACTCGAATTTAAACTGATGAGCATGATGGGGTACGATGCGTCCACAATTGGCAATCACGATTTTGACAATGGATTGGATGGATTGGTAAAACAGCTGCCACACGCGAGTTTCCCGTTCATCAATTGCAATTACGATTTCTCGGATACACCCATGGCAGGCAAAACAATCCCGCATAAAATATTTATAAAGGACGATATCAAGATCGGTGTGTTTGGCCTGGGTATTGAGTTAGAAGGACTTGTTGAAAAACGCATGTATGGCAATACAAAGTATTTAAATCCCGTTGTAAAAGCGGCCGAAGCGGCACACTATTTAAAGCTCGACCAAAAGTGCGATTTGGTGATTTGCCTTTCACATTTGGGATACAGCGCAAGAGCAAAACAAATAAATGATGTGGATCTTGCCAAACAATCCAAAAATATTGATTTGATTTTAGGAGCACATACCCATACATTCCTTGATAAGCCTATACCTTACACCAACAGTGACGGGAAAGATATACTGGTGGCGCAAGTTGGTTGGGCCGGAATCAGACTGGGAAGAATTGACTATATTTTTGAAAAAAAATCAGGAAAAAAGGCCTCGGAAGGGTACAGTATAAAAATTTCCAAAAAGTCAATAGCAATTTGATTTTTTTTTAAACTTTTTTTCTTTAATATTTGTTGCCGCTAAAATAAAGTTGTATATATTTACAGCAAAATAAGCGAAAACACTACACATACAAGAAGTTAAGCATATTTTAATCACACATAAAAATTTCTGAAAGCGAATGGAGAAAGCGTACGTAAAAGTTTGGGAGAGTTGCCTGGAGATAATCAAGGACAATGTAAGTTCACAGAGTTTCAAAACATGGTTTGAACCGATCAAACCGGTTAAGTTAAGCAGCAATGTTTTAACAATACAAGTTCCAAGTCAGTTTTTCTATGAATGGTTAGAAGAACATTACATTACCTTATTGAAGAAAACAATTAAGAAAGAACTAGGCACCGAAGGACGTTTAGAGTACAGCATCATCATGGAAAATTCCCATAATGCTTCTAAGCCATACACTGTTAAAATTCCGACTACCAGCAAAAAAGAATTAAAAAATCCATCTGTTTCCATGCCGATCGATTTGAATCAAAATACAATCCGTAACCCTTTCATTATTCCGGGTTTAAAAAAGGTAAATGTTGAATCACAACTGAATCAAAACTACTCTTTCGAAAATTTGGTAGAAGGAGATTGCAACCGTTTGGCTCGCTCTGCAGGCTTTGCCGTTGCTAACAAACCGGGCGGAACAGCATTTAACCCCTTATTAATTTATGGTGGTGTTGGTTTGGGAAAAACACATTTGGCACACGCGATCGGAATTCAAATCAAAAATGAATTTCCTAACAAAACCGTGCTGTATGTTTCTTCTGAAAAATTCACACAACAATACATTGATTCCGTAAGAAATAACAATCAAAACGATTTCATTCATTTCTATCAAATGATCGATGTACTGATCATTGATGATGTGCAGTATTTTGCAGGAAAAGAAAAAACACAGGATGTATTCTTCCACATTTTCAATCACTTACACCAAACAGGTAAACAATTGGTTTTAACAGCCGATAAACCACCCGTTGAATTACAGGGATTTGAACAACGTTTGTTATCACGTTTTAAATGGGGCTTAGCTGCCGATCTTCAAACTCCCGGTTTGGAAACACGCATCGCTATCCTGGAGAAAAAAGTATATGCCGATGGAATTGATCTTCCGAAAGAAGTGATCGAATACCTTGCATATAGCATTACGACCAACGTTCGTGAACTGGAAGGCGCATTGATTTCCTTACTGGCGCAATCGTCCATGAACAAAAAAGCGATCACGCTGGAATTAGCGAAACAAATGATCGATAAATTCGTAAAAAACACAGCACGCGAAGTTTCAATCGATTACATACAAAAAGTGGTTTGCGATTATTTTGATCTTCCGATCGAATTATTAAAATCAAAAACACGCAAGCGCGAAGTGGTACAGGCTCGTCAAATTGCTATGTACTTCGCTAAAAGCATGACAAAATCATCCCTGGCAACCATTGGCTTGCATTGCGGTGGAAAAGATCACGCTACTGTTTTACACGCTTGCCGTACAGTTAACAACCTGATGGACACCGACAAACGTTTTAAAAACTATATTGATGAGCTTAATAAAAAAATCAGCATCCAATAAAAAGTTAAAAACTCACTAAGCAAAAAATAGGAATCAGCCATGCTGATTCCTATTTTTGTTATATATAATTAGAACTTGAGAAGAAAGCCACTACTTTATTCCATCATCCTGTTGATTGTCATTTTTTTCACAATCAATTGTTCCCTTCCTGCCCAGAATTTTAATTTTAAGAATTATTCGCTCGATGACGGACTTTCACAATCCGAGATCAATTGCATTTACGAAGACAGCCGCGGTTATTTATGGATGGGAACTTCCGGTGGAGGATTAAACCGCTTTGACGGAAATACATTTAAAGTATACGAACAAAAAGACGGATTGTGCAGCCAGATCATTTCTGCTGTTGCGGAAGATGCAAGCGGTAACCTGTGGATCGGTAGCGAACAGGGAACAGTTTGCAAATTTAACGGGAAAGAATTTTCGAAGATCGAAGATGGCGATAAACAATTTTTTTCAAAAGGAAAAATCACTTTTATTTCGATTGACGACAATAAAAATTTAGTGATCGGCAAAAAAAACGGGCTGTTCCTTTACAATGGAAAACATCTGGAACAATTGCTTACCACCGGCGATACAACTTCCAATTACAAGATCAATTGTTTTAAAAAAGACAGCCGTAATATTACCTGGATCGGGACAACAAAAGGAGTATTGGTATTAAAAAATAAATCGCTGCTGCGCATTTCCGATCCGGCATTGCAGGGAAATGCCAACATCACTTCCATTACAGAAGATCTGAACGGCGATCTGTGGGTGATCAAAGACAAGAAAGAGTTTTACAAGATCAAGATCATCGGGCCATCCCATTACCAGGTAAAAGCTACAAAGATCGATTCGATTGCATTGCCCGAAAACACGGAAATTTCTTCCATCCACTTTGATAAAAGAAATCAATTATGGGTCGCAAGCGCGAATAAAGGAATCATTAAATCCACAGGAAAAACATTCACACAATTCGATCAGCAAAGCGGCTTATCGGTGGAAAATATTAAAAATATTTTTGAAGATTCGTCCGGCAACCTTTGGTTTGGTACCAGCGGCGGCGGACTGATCCGTTTCAGCAACCAGGCATTTGCGTATTTTGATAATCTGCAGGGATTTAATGCGCCGGATATTTTCAGCATCAACGCCGATAAAGAGAATAACATATGGATCGGGACACAGCTGCACGGCATTTATAAATATGATGGCAAAACTGCCGTAAAAGTAAATAACCCTTACGGCGATAATGAAGTGCGCTGTATCTATACGGATAGCAAAGGAATAACCTGGTTTGGAAGCACCAGCGGCATTCAGTTATACGATGGTAAATCCTTTAAGTC
Source organism: Bacteroidota bacterium (assembly GCA_025963715.1). Taxonomy (GTDB): domain Bacteria; phylum Bacteroidota; class Bacteroidia; order 2-12-FULL-35-15; family 2-12-FULL-35-15; genus 2-12-FULL-35-15. The sequence goes on along the minus strand of JAOQAG010000006.1, from coordinate 77,053 downwards.
CTTTAACGAAGGAACGATAAAAAACGTACGCGCCATTTTTGAAGACAGCAAAGGCAATATGTGGATTGGCACATTAGGCGATCGCGCTTATATATATACGAAGGATCATCTGCTCATAAAATTATATGAAGCCGATAATGCTTATTCATTTGTGGAAGACAAACAAGGCAATGTTTTAGTAGGAACCGGGGGCGGAGTATTTGTTTATAAAAATGAAAAAAGCATAAAACATTACGGCACTGCAGATGGCATGTGCAATTCATACGCAGGCAGTATGGTAAAAGATAAATATGGCAACGTGTGGGTAGGCACCGATAATTGTGTTGCTAAATTCGACGGTACAAAATTTATTAGTTACGGAATTACCGAAGGATTAACATCGGGGACGGTATACCTGATTAATGCGGATACGCTGGGGCATGTGTGGGTAGGCACAAACAAAGGGCTGGACCGCATTACGCTGAATGCAAACGGTGACATTGAAAGTTTTCATAACTATGGAAAAGCAGAAGGATTTAAAGGCATCGAATGTAATTCGCGCGCTACCTGCATTGATAAAAACGGCTGCCTGTGGTTCGGAACGATCAAAGGTGCGATCAAATTTAATCCGCATGAAGATATCAATACTACACATGAAGTTCCGATCACACACATCAACAGCATTAAATTATTTTACGAAAGCATCGACTGGAAAAAATATTCCGATTCGGTTTCCACCTGGTTCAATGTGCCGGAATCGGCGGTGATCCCGTATGATAAAAACCAGATCACGATTGAGTTTTCCGCGATCAGCAAAACATTTCCTGAAAATATAAAATACAGCTTTATGCTGGAAGGCTTTGATAAGGACTGGAGTCCGGCCGACGATAACCATTCGGCCTCCTACTCCAATCTTCCTCCGGGCACGTACACGTTCAAAGTAAAATCGATGAACAAAAGTGGCATTTACAGTTCGTCCAATGCCGAATTTACATTTGTGATCAAAGCGCCGTTCTGGAAATCGTGGTGGTTTACCTTGCTGATCCTGACCGGGCTTATCGCGATTATTTATGCATACAACTGGTATCGCAAACGCAAACATGAATTGTACACCGAGCGTTTGGAAAAAATTATCCGCGGCCGTACTTCCGAGATCATCAAACAGCGCGATGAAAAAGAAGTGTTGTTAAAAGAAGTGCATCACCGTGTAAAAAATAATTTACAGATCATCAACAGCCTCATCAATATTCAGTCGGATTATGTGAGTGATGAAAAATCGCTGGAACTTTTTAAAGAGATCAGGAACCGCATCCGCACGATCTCGCTGGTGCACGAGAAGCTTTATAAATCTGAGGATTATGTGAACATCAATGTAAAAGAATACATCAACATGCTGGTGGAAAATTTAATTGATACCTACAGCTTCGAAAAAAATATTAACCTGAACATCGATCTGCAGGTAGAACATTTTAATCTCAATACGATCATTCCATTGGGTTTATTGATGAATGAACTTATTTCAAATTCATTTAAATATGCGTTCAACGATCGCAATGAAGGAACCATTGAAATTAAATTACAACATTCCGGCTCCGGCGATTATGTACTGAACATCGGCGATGACGGAAAAGGATTTGAAAACGATCCATTTGTTGGCGAAAGCAGTACACTTGGTTTGGAGCTGGTGAAAATACTGGCGGAACAATTAAACGGCACGATCAAAAAATTACCTGGAAGCGGAACGTATTACCGTTTGGAATTTAAGCCCCTGAAAGATTAAAAACAATTGAGCAACAGATTCAATTTTATTTTATATATGACAAAAATTTTAATGGTCTGCCTTGGCAACATTTGCCGTTCCCCACTTGCAGAAGGCATTTTAAGGTCAAAAGCGGAGAAGCAAAATCTGCCTGTTGAGATCGACTCAGCAGGCACTTCCAATTATCATACAGGACAACATCCGGATAACCGCACCATTCAAAATGCATTGCAGCACGATGTGGATGTTTCGAAATTAAAAGCACGCCAGTTTTCGGTACATGATTTTGATGCATTCGATCATATTTTTGTGATGGATAGCTCCAATTACAATGATGTGGTAGCATTGGCACGAAATGAAAAAGACAAACAAAAAGTGGAAATGATCCTGAACCGCGTGTATCCCGATTCAAACATGTCGGTTCCCGATCCTTATTTTGGCGGCGAGCAGGGTTTTGAAAACGTATTTATCTTATTGGATAAAGCATGTGAAGTAATTGCAGGATCGATGGGAAATACAATTAATTAATAAGCAGGAAGCTCCAACATGACGATTGAAAAAGGAAAGCTGTATTTAATACCTACAACACTTGGCGATACAGCCGAAACTGCAGATGTGATCCCGGTAAAGGTTAACCAGGTGATCAACACGATTGATGAATATATTGTGGAAAATGAAAAATCGGCAAGGCATTATTTAAAAAAGATCGGCATTCAAAAACCATTGCCCGAAATTATCTTGCATCCGCTCAACCAGCACACACAACCGCATGAAATTTCCACGTATTTAAATAACATTGCGGCCGGAAAAAACATTGGCATCATCTCGGAAGCTGGTTGCCCCGGTGTTGCAGATCCCGGCGCCGAAGTAGTAAAACTGGCGCACGAAAAAAACATTACCGTGATTCCACTCGTTGGCCCCTCCTCTATTTTATTATCATTGATGGCGTCGGGCTTTAACGGACAAAATTTTGCATTCAACGGTTACCTTCCAAAAGAACGCGGGGAGCGCATCAAAAAAATAAAGGAACTGGAACGCCTGGCGGTACAAAAAAATCAAACACAATTATTTATTGAAACACCTTACCGGAATATGCATTTGCTGGAAGACCTGATCGCTAACTGTGATAAGCAAACCAAGCTGTGCATCGCCTGCGATATTTCCTTACCAACGGAATTTATCAAAACAAAATCGATGGCCTACTGGAAAGATAAAACGCCGGACATTGCAAAACGCCCAACCATTTTTTTACTCAACAAATAGAAAACTAAACAACAAACAAACATAAACCATGAAACACTACAAACTTCTCATCATTGCTTTACTACTAAGCACAAGCCTGCTAAAGGCGCAGAACAATGTTCGCATGACTTCGTATTACGACCTGAGCGACAAAAAAAGCTATTACCTTGTCTGGGATATTAAAACCGGAAAATCTATCCAGTATTACTGGAACGGATCCGAAACTAAATGGGATGCATTTGAGATCAACCTGCCTCCGCAGCCGGTACCGGGTGCTTTGGGCAATATTATGTTTGATGTGTACTATGATTATACCGATGCAAAAGCATACTACATTGCATGGGATACAAAAACAGGAAAATCCATTCAGTATTTCTGGGACGGTGGCAACACAAAATGGAGCCCATTCGAAATTAATTTACCTGCCAATCCGGTACCGGGTGCTACCGGCGAGATCATGATCAAAAGTTATTATGATTCAACGGATGATAAAGCCTATTACATTGCATACGATACCAACAGCGGAAAATCCATCCAGTACTACTGGGACGGGACTAACACAAAATGGAATGCATTTGAGATCAACCTACCGGAAAAACCAATGATGGGGAAATAGTCGTTAGTGATTAGTTTTTAGTAATTAGTACATAAATAAAAAACACCAATCTTAAAATTTAAGATTGGTGTTTTTTATTGCATACAGGTTTCGTTATAGAGTCAACAAAATCAATACAAATTGTTGGCTCATTACTTCATCGGTATCTCTATTTTTGCCGCTTACTATAAAGTAATGAACTATTATTTATTTGTCGATGAATCCGGAGATCACGGATTAAAAAATATTGATTGTGATTTTCCTGTTTTTGTATTATGCGGCGTAATCTTTTCGGAAGATCAACATTCTGTTTTCAGAGAGCGGATGCATCAATTAAAAACAGATGTGTGGGGCAGTAAGGAAGTTATTTTTCATTCACGCGATATTCGGAAATGTGAAAAGGAGTTCCAGGTTTTGTTTGACCTGGAAAAGAAAAAAATGTTTTACGAAAGATTGAATGCAATCATTTCGGGATCCGATTATAAAATCATTTCAGCAGTTATTCAAAAAGACGATTACATAAAAAAGTATGGACGATTGGGAAATGTATATGCAATATGCCTTTCTTTTTTGATTGAAAGAACCATCTTTTACCTCGATACGAAATCAAAACCAATACAACTGGAGATCATTGTAGAGAAAAGAGGAAAGCTGGAAGATCAGGAATTATTGAAGCATTACAATGAAGTACACTCGATCGGAACAGGCTATGTTACTTCCGCAAGAATAAAAAACTATAATACCCGTTTCAGGTTTAAATCGAAGAAAGAAAATATAAATGGTTTGCAACTGGCCGACCTGGTTGCCTATCCCATCGCCAGGCATATTATTGAACCATCAAAGATCAATCCTGCATTTAATGTGTTGGAAGCTAAATTTTATGAAGAAGGTGGAAAACGTTATGGATTAAAGAAATATCCATAAAAACAAAAAGTTTCCTTGCGGAAACTTCTTGCCGACCGGGGACACCCCAATCCAGATTTGCGTTATCTAATGATAACAAATTCTACCACAAATGTACTCAATTTTATTTGAATGTCAATTTTATTTTTCATCCTTTTACACTTGTTTTTCTATCAGATATTTATTCCTGTCCGAAGAATTGCGGGAAACCAGTTCGCCGATAAATCCGGCAAGGAATAATTGTGTGCCAATGATCATTGCTACCAACGCAATATAAAAATAAGGTTTATCGGTAACGTCACGTGTGGGAATGTGGTATGCCGATTTCCAGAATTTTTCGATCACCAGCCACAGCGTGAGCAAGCCGCCGCCAATAAAAGAAAGCATTCCGTAAAATCCAAAAAAGTGCATCGGGCGTTTGCCGAATTTCGACATGAAGGTAATGGACATCAGATCCAGGAAACCGTTCACAAAACGCTCCAACCCAAATTTAGTAGTGCCGTATTTACGTTCGCGGTGCACTACTTCTTTTTCTTCAATCTTGCTAAAACCCGCCCATTTCGCGATCACCGGAATGTAACGGTGCATTTCGCCGTATACTTCAATGCTTTTTACAACGTCTTTTTTATAGGCTTTTAATCCGCAGTTAAAATCGTGCAGATTGTTGATCCCGCTCATTTTGCGCGTAGCCCAGTTAAATAATTTAGTAGGTATGGTTTTGGAAATCGGATCGTAGCGTTTCTTTTTCCAGCCGGATACGAGGTCGAAACCATCCGTTACGATCATTTTATACAATTCCGGGATCTCATCCGGCGAATCCTGCAGATCTGCATCCATGGTAATGATCACATCGCCCTGAGCAGCTTCAAAACCCACATTCAGTGCAGCGGATTTGCCGTAATTCCGGCGGAATTTGATCCCATGAACATTACTGTCTTTCGCAGATAATGACTCGATCACCGCCCAGGATTTGTCCTTGCTGCCATCGTCCACAAAAATAATTTCATAGCTGAAATTGTTTGCTGCCATTACCTTTGCGATCCATTCGTAAAGCTCGGGCAACGATTCATCCTCGTTAAAAAGGGGTATTACTACTGAAATATTCATATCAATACAAATATAGATACAAAATGCGAATGTTTGTAAATTTCGGGAATTATCAGGCGCGGCAATGAATGATTTTTAACACGATTTTTGCAGCTTAAACAGCCAATCAGAATACCTGTATTTTATGTTTGGTACTTACAAAATTATTCCTACTTTTGTGGCGGGGTAAGTCCTGTACAACCAGCTCCCTTTAACCCTCCAGGTGCGGAAGCAAGCAAAGGTACTTGGTTGAGCGGTGTGATACAGGTAGCTTACCCCTTCTTTTTTCTCTTCCAAAGGAGTTTTCCATACTTTTCCACATTCATTTTTTTCCACCTGCTTTAATCCTATTTTTGCGATAATTAACCGAATTCAACCTATAATCTTTATTCTATCATGAAATTTTTTATCGATACTGCAAACCTCGAACAAATTAAAGAAGCACAAGACCTGGGCGTTTTGGACGGCGTAACCACTAATCCATCGCTGATGGCTAAAGAAGGCATCAAAGGACAGGAAAACATTTTGAAACATTATGTGGACATCTGCAATATTGTTACCGGTGATGTAAGTGCGGAAGTGATCGCTACTGATTTTGACGGAATGGTAAAAGAAGGGGAAGCGCTTGCAAAGCTGCACAAACAAATTGTGGTGAAAATCCCGATGATCAAAGACGGTATCAAAGCTATTAAATATTTTTCGAACAAAGGCATCCGTACCAATTGCACGCTGGTATTTTCGGCCGGACAAGCTTTATTGGCGGCAAAAGCGGGAGCTTCATATGTTTCTCCTTTCATTGGCCGTTTGGACGATGTATCTACCGATGGCTTGCGTCTGATCGAGGATATCCGCCTGATCTATGATAATTACGCGTACGAAACGGAAATTCTGGCGGCATCTGTTCGTCACCCAATGCACATTATCAACTGCGCACAAATTGGTGCAGATGTAGTGACTTGTCCATTGAGCGCGATCACAGCCTTGTTAAAACATCCGTTAACGGATAGCGGATTGGCTCAGTTTTTAGCAGACGCAAAGAAATAAATTTCAAAATACTCCCGATAGCTATCGGGATGGCAGTAGACAATTGGCAATAAATTTTAGTATCAAATTAAAATTGCCAATTGTTTACTGCTTTTTTTACGCAGCAAACTTTAAACTATGTGATCGTAGGCGCTAGGCTCTGCCTAGTGACAAACTAAATGTCACGAGGCAGAGCCTGGTGCCTACATTTACACAACAAAATTAAACTTTTGAACTTTGTTACTACGAATAAACCCTACAAAACCTAATTACGATGAGATTGCGCAAGTAGTAACCTGCCTGCGCGATGGCGGCGTAGTGATCTATCCAACCGATACGGTGTATGGGATCGGCTGCGATATTAACAGGCAACGCGCCGTAGAGCGTGTTTGCAAATTAAAAAACATCCAGCCCGACAAAGCCAATTTTTCCTTCGTCTGCTCAGACCTGAGTCATCTTTCCGATTTTACCAAACCGATTGATACTGCAACATACAAGCTGATGAAAAAAGCGTTGCCCGGCCCGTTTACGTTTATCCTGGAAGCAAACAACAGTGTTCCTAAATTATTCAGAAGCAATAAAAAAACAGTGGGGATCCGCATCCCTGATAATCAGATCTGCCTTGAAATTGTGAAGCAACTTGGAAGCCCCATCATGAGCACTTCTGTACACGATGATGATGAAGTGATTGAATACACTACCGATCCGCAGCTGATCTACGAAAAGTACAAAGACCTTGTAGACATTGTGATCGCTGGTGGTTATGGGAATAATGAAGCTTCTACGGTGGTGGATTGCACGTCCGGCTCACCGGAGATACTAAGACAGGGATTGGGCGTGCTGGAAGATTTTATATAACTTTAATTGACTATCAGTAACTTTGTACCACAAAAAAAATTTAAACCACATAAGGCACAAAGAACACATAAGCTCTGAGTGTTATTGCTTAGCTCAGGCTTAGTCTTATGGTTTCTTTGTGCCTTATGTGGTAGAAATAAGGGAGTAGAATTTATAAGATTGTTTCTTTGCCAAGGCAGAGAAACAATGACGCATCTGCTCGATGTCAGCTTTTGTAAAATCCATTGTGAATTTTATTAAACGTTATTTTCCGATCACTTTAAATTCCGTTCTCCTGTTGGTGGCACGGTGTTCATCAGAATCGTTTTTTTCTATCGGGCGGGTATCGCCGTAACCTTTGTATGTAAGGCGTTTTGCATCAATGCCTGCAGCTACCAAATAATCATACACTGCTTTTGCACGGTTTTGCGATAACAGCTGGTTCATTTTTTTATCGCCCACATTGTCGGTATGTCCGCTTAACTCCCCGCGAATGGTTTTGTTTGCATTTAAAAAAGCAACCAGTTTGTCCAGTTCTGTTTTTGATTCCGGCTTCAGATCAAATTTCGCCGTTTCAAAAAATACATTTTTCAATGCAATCACGCTTCCCGTATCAATAGATTGCATGGGTACATCCATGGCAAAGGGTTTTGTTTGATCTGTTAATTCTTTCAATGAAAAATTGGCCGAATAAAATAAATAACCGGGCTGTGTTACATTCAATGCATAATTTTTATCTACCGGCAAGGTCACTAAAAACTCACCGTTGCCTTCGTTTGCATCCGAACTGATCACCGTTTTATTGGTTGCCAGGTCGATCAGATCAAAATGCGCTCCCAATGGCGCTTTTGTTTTTGCATCGTACACTTTTCCTTTTACATAGGTAATTTTTCCCGGACGTACCGCTTCATACAGCGGAAATTCATACATGTCTAATCCCCCAAATCCGCCCGGACGATCAGAAGCAAAATACGCCAGGTCACCTGCACCATTTACCAGCAAGCTGTGTTCATCGCTATACGTATTGATCGGGTAACCGAGATTTACAGGCTCGCTCCACTCGCCGTTATCATTCATGCGGGAAACATAAATATCGTATCCGCCCATGCCAATATGCCCGTTGGAGCCAAAATAAAGCGTTTTACCATCGGGGTGAATAAATACCGATTCTTCGTTACCCGGCGTATTTATTTTTTTACCAAGATTGACAGGGTTTCCCCAGCTTCCATCCGGTTGAAGCGTAGAAACATAAATATCGTGATCGCCATAACCACCGGGGCGGTTACTTACAAAATACAATGATTTTCCATCCGATGAAAACGATGGTTGTGTTTCGCGGAAAGATGTATTTACATTGTGCCCCACATTGTAGGCTTTCGACCAGTTCTCCCCTATTTTTTGGGAATAAAAAATATCACAGGCACCGAACCCTTTGCGATCGTTTCCATATCCGGAGCCTTGCATCATCGGGCAAACCGTAAAAAATAAAATTTGTCCATCTGCCGAAAGCGTTGGCGCACCTTCATTTTCTTTTGAGTTGATCCCGCTTCCAATCAGTGTTGCCGGTGCCCATTCACCGTTTACTTTTTTACTGATCATAAAATCTTCTTGTTCCGCTTCGCCATTTTTTAAACGAAAATTACGCGTAAATAAAAACGTCTGGTCATCCGCTGTGATCGCCGGAAAATATTCGTAGTAGATGGAATTGATGGAAGCGCCCATATTTTTAGGTGCAAACGGAACAGGCGTTTTCATGGCTTCAATGGCGAAATCACAATTCAATAAGCTGCGTTCGGCTATTTCTTTAGCATCCGGATTTACATATTGTTTTTTCAAAAAACGTTCAAAATCCTGCTTCGCATCGGCATATCTTCCAATGCTCATCTCCAGCATGGCAATGTTATAAAAGTTGGATAAATTAAAACCGGGATTGATCGTAATGGCTTTTACATATTCATCAATTGCTTTGTCTACCTGCTTTTTTCCCTGGAGGATCTCTGCCATCAGCAAATGCGGCTCAATAAAATTGGGATCTTTTTCGATCGCTTTTTCCAGCTGTTTTACTGCATCGTCGTCTTTTCCCGACTGGAATAATTTCAAGGCATCTTTAAAAATAGAGATCGCTTTTTTGTTGGTGCTGGAATACACACCCGGAGGCAATTGCGCTCTGCAGGAAAACAGGATCAACAAAGAGAAAGAAAGTACCAGTAATTTTTTCATAAGCTAAATTAGTCGTTAGTATTTAGTCATTAGTATTTAGTCGGATCTTGAATAAAGATACCTAAAACATTTAGTGATTACCCAACATCTCCGCGAAAGCGAAGCCTCAAAAACACAGCATACATCAACCTTGCGAACCTGCGTCTCTGCGGGAAAAAATTCACACAGCATACACAGCCCTTACAATAAACAATCCACTATGGAATGTTCATGTATTTGTGGGTTTGCAGCGATACGTTCCATTCCGGATGCAGCATCACATAATCCACGATCAGCGGCATCATTTCTTTTGCCTTGCTCCACTCCGGCTGCAAAAATAATTTACAATCCTTACCAACCAATGCAGCATGCTTTTCGGCCCATTCAAAATCGTTTTTGTTGTGCACGATTATTTTTAGCTCGCTGGCACGTGTATAATTTTCGGGCTTGGGCGGACTTGTTTTTTTAGGCGATAAACACACCCAGTCCCAATCACCGGTAAGCAAATACGCGCCGGATGTTTCAATAAATGTTTGTATGCCTTTGCTTTTTAATTGCTGCGTAATGTAAGTCATGTTATACATGCCTGGCTCGCCACCCGTCACCACTACCGCCTTACCGGGAAATTTTGCTGCATTTTCAATGATCAGATCAGTGCTCGTCAGCGGATGCAGCGATGCGTCCCAGCTTTCTTTTACATCACACCAGTGGCAGCCTACATCGCAACCGCCAACGCGGATAAAGTACGCAGCCTTTCCCGAATGAAATCCTTCTCCCTGGATCGTGTAAAATTCTTCCATCAAAGGTAATTCCTTCCCTTCTTCCAGCAATGTCTTCTTTTTTTGTTGTGTTTCCAATTTCTGCTCTGCTCCTTATTTTAATTCATCGTCGCAATCATCATTCTAAAATCAAAAGGATCGAATGTGTCTTTTAATTCTGCGATCAATTCTTTTCCGGCTTTTAAATAATACGGTCCTACATTGTCGTAACGCTCCTGTAAAGTTCCTTCCGGGAAAAATTTATCTTTCAATTTTTTTACCTGGTTGATGCTCGTTTCCTGTTTTTGTTTTTCGGAACGCACCAGTTTTCCTTCTATGTTTTTTAAGGCATTCACAGCTTTTTGCAATTCCGATTCCACACTGCCTTTTAATGTCACGTCCACTGCTGCTGCTTTCGCAGAGATCTCGGCATACACGGCCGTTAATTTATCTTCCTGTTCTTTCAAGGACAATTCCGCACTTGCATTTTTATTCACAAATTCTTTGATCAATACATCTGCATCTTTAAAAAACGCATCGGTTTCAAATCCTAATTTCTGGATCTGCTGATTTGTTTTTTCATCTGTGAGCAAGGCAAAATTACGCGGCATCAATACCGGGAAAGCAACGCTGTGATGATCGAACATTGTTTTATATTCCAGCCAGTACGCCAGTTCGCCCGGGCCACCAACATAAGCAAGGTTCGGTAAAATCATTTGCTGGTACAAGGGGCGCAATACCACATTCGGACTGTATTCTTCCGGTTTTAAATTCAGAGAAACATCGTCTGCTTTTTCAATGCGTGTACGCTCGCTGTTTGTCAATTTAAAAACATTGATCTCCCGCGGGTTCACCTGCGCATCATATCCCAACGCATTCAATTGTTTGATGCTTTCCGAAACCAGCTTGTAATTGGTATTGTTGCTGATATCATCTTTCATCACGTTCATAAATTCCATTTTCAAACGTGCATCGTCCGCATCCAATACAATTAAGCCGGATGCACCGAATAACTGGTGAACCAAATAACGTGTTGCATCCGCCAGGTTAGAATGTTTTAAATACGCATCTTCAAACAACGTAACGAGTTCCGTTGCATTGGCTGATTCGCCAAGGATCTGTTTTAATTCGGCGATCACTTCTTTTAATGAATCCGTATTCAAACGGCCTACCGCTGCTTTCGCTTCGGGATTGTTCCAGCTTACTTTTTTTCCGAATAAATTAACGGTGCTGATCTCTGCAAAATCATGATCCTCACTTGCCATCCAGTATACCGGAACTACATTTATTTTAGGGTATTGTTTTTTTAATGCTTCCGCGAGATTGATCGTGGAAACGATTTTGTAAATAAAATACAGCGGGCCGGTGAACAGGCATAACTGGTGGCCGGTACAAACGGTATAGGTATTTTTATCCAGTAGTTTTTCGAGATCAGGCTGTGCGACCCCTGATGTTTGCACGCTTGTATATTGCTGTTTCAGCACATCCACCAATACTTCGCGGTTGATATTTTCTTTACTTTTATCTTCGATCGCCTGCGCAAATGATCCGATGGCAGGTGTGTAGGTATAAAAGGAAGTCAGCTTTTTTTCGCCGTTTATGTAATCCATAAAAAGCGCGGAAAATTGCCCGGTTTCCGATAGCGGAATTTTGTGTGTTTTTAATGTCATAAAGTTCTGCAAAGTTAATAATTTTGCCACGTATCCGATTACATTTACAATCCAATATCCCGCACAAAAATGAACAACGAACAACATAAAAATCCATGGACAACGCTGACATCCGAAAAAGTATACGATTCGCCCTGGATCGGTGTTACCAAACACGATGTATTGAACCCAAACGGAAACCCGGGAACCTACTCGGTGGTACATTTTAAAAACCTGGCCATTGGTGTATTGCCGCTGGATGCGGATCACAATACCTGGATCGTGGGGCAATACCGCTACCCGATCAATCAGTATTCATGGGAAATCCCGGAAGGCGGCGGACAGCATGGTGTTGATCCGCTCGTATCGGCAAAACGCGAATTATTGGAAGAAACCGGCATTACTGCCACTAAATGGAGAAAGATCCAGGAAATGCATCTGAGCAATTCGGCAAGCGATGAGTTTGCACATTTATACATTGCGCAGGAATTAAGCTTTGGCGAAGCAGAGCCGGAGGATAATGAACAGCTGGAACTGAGAAAACTGCATTTTAATGAATTGTATGCGATGGTGGAAAACGGCGAAATCACCGATAGCTTAACGGTGGCAATTGTGCTGAAAGCTAAGCTGATGATGCTGGAAGGAAAACTTTAATCTATAAAAGCATCGTCGTATACTTCCTTGAACTGGAACGGTAATTTTACCATTTGTTCAAAATCTTTTCCTGCTTCTAAAATATCTTCATCATCATAACACCAGGTAACCATTACCTTCCGCTCGGGCGTTTGGATCTCCTGCAGCTTGTACAAAATGAACAATAGCATTTTTGAAGAGGAAATATTAAAATAGCGGAGATTGAATAAAAAATGTGTCACTTCATTCGGAGCTTCAGCATATTCAGTTAAAAAATCAAGCACGGGCTGGTAAAAATCTTTCCCGTTTTCCGGCAAAGAAATCCCTTTGATCTCAAAGATGCCATTGGCCTTATCCATGATGATATCCGGATAACTGTCTGAACGATTGATTTTTATTCTGTTTGACATATTTTTATTTCTCCTAAAATAAACTTTTATTTTAAATAAAGAAAAAAATATTCCAATAGATGTGTATTAAACTACTTCCCCATACAGATCGTAATCTTCCGCCGAAGTGATCTTCACATTTGCGAAATCACCTACGCGCACAAAATCCTTATCTGCTTTTACCAGTACTTCGTTGTCCACTTCCGGTGAATCAAATTCGGTACGGCCCACAAAATAATCGCCTTCTTTTTTATCGAACAATACTTTGTAAGTATTACCCACTTTCTTTTGGTTCAGTTCAAAGGAAATACCTTGCTGCAAAGCCATTACGGCTTCGGTACGACTTTGTTTTACTTTTGCGGAAACATCGTCTTTCAATAAATAAGCATGCGTATTTTCTTCGTGCGAATAACCGAAAATTCCCAACCGCTCAAAGCGCGATTGTTCGATCCATTCCAGCATTTCTTCGTGGTCCTGTTTGGTTTCACCCGGGTAACCCGCAATCAGTGTGGTACGGATGGCAATACCCGGAACTTTATCACGGATCTGGTTCACCAGGTCAATTGTTTTTTGCTTGGTAGTGCCTCTGCGCATGCTTTTCAGCATGTTATCGGTAATGTGCTGCAAGGGCATATCCAGGTAATTGCAAATATTCTTGCGCTCGTTCATCACATCCAGTACGTCCATCGGGAAACCGGCCGGGAATGCATAATGCAAGCGGATCCACTCAATGCCATCCACATCCGATAAATGGCGCAATAGATCAGCCAGCTGTCGTTTTTTATTTAAATCAATTCCGTAATAGGTCAAATCCTGCGCGATGAGCATCAGCTCTTTTGTACCGTTCTTCGCAAGATGTTTGGCTTCTTTTACCAGCTCTTCAATGGGTTTGGAAACATGCCCGCCACGCATCAGCGGGATGGCGCAAAAGGAACACGGGCGGTCGCAGCCTTCCGCAATTTTAAAATAGGAATAATGATGAGGCGTTGTCAGTAAACGTTCGCCCACCAGCTCGTGCTTGTAATCTGCTTTTAATGTTTTTAGTAAACGGGGCAATTCGCGCGTCCCGAAATAACCATCCACATCCGGAATTTCTTTCTCCAGTTCCGGCCTGTAACGTTCGCTCAAACAACCGGTTACATATACTTTATCCACCAAACCGGCTTTTTTCGCATCAGCATAACGGATAATGGTATCAATGCTTTCCTGTTTGGCATTGTCAATAAACCCGCAGGTATTGATGATCACAATGCTGGAATCATCATCCGTACTTTCATGTTGTACGTTAAAATTATTGGCTTTCAATTGCCCCATCAGCACTTCACTGTCCACAATATTTTTGGAACACCCCAGCGTTACAACGTTTACTTTATTCTTTTTTAATGTTTTTGTTTTCATCGGTAATTTCGTTTATCCCGGTATTAAAAGCGGTATTCGCATAGCGTTATCATTCCACGGATATACTGCAAAGATAGCGATTTCGTCTTATTTTTTTGCCGGAAAAATAAAAAACAAAAATCACCACATAGGCACAAATCATCACATAAGGCGTAAGGGCTTAAAGGTTTACCACAAAAGGAACAAAAGAAAAACAAAAGATGTAAGATGTCAAACAGATGAATGTGCTACACATTGGCATGTCGCAGTTCGTCTTTTGATTCTTTTGTTTTCTTTTGTGGTTCAATATTGCACGTTGGCAAGTCACATTTAGTGCTTATGTGTTTCTTTGTGCCTATGTGGTAGAAATTTTTTGTGTTTGAAACGGAGGAAACTGTATGATTTAACGTGCTTATTGTTTGAAAAGGCTGTCTACAAATTCGTGTTTGTTGAACACCTGCAGGTCTTCCATTTTTTCGCCCACGCCAATGTATTTTACGGGGATTTTAAATGAATCGGAGATCCCGATCGCTACGCCGCCTTTGGCTGTACCGTCGAGCTTGGTAAGCGCCAGCGCATTTACATCGGTTGCCGCTGTAAATTGTTTGCATTGCTCAATGGCGTTCTGCCCGGTAGATGCATCCAGCACCAATAATATTTCATGCGGCGCATCCGGAATGATCTTGCGCATCACATTTTTAATTTTCGTCAGCTCGTTCATCAGGTTCACTTTGTTGTGCAAACGCCCTGCGGTATCAATGATCACAATGTCCGCATCCTTTGCCACAGCCGAGCTTAACGTATCAAATGCCACAGAAGCCGGATCAGCATTCATTCCCTGCGAAACCACAGGCACACCGGTACGTTCGCCCCAGATCTTGATTTGATCTACCGCAGCAGCGCGGAATGTATCTGCTGCGCCAATGATCACACTTTTTCCTGATTTTTTAAACTGGTGCGCCAATTTCCCGATCGTAGTTGTTTTTCCAACACCGTTTACTCCCACCACCATGATCACATACGGTTTTTTATCGGTTGGGAGCCAAAAATCATCGCGGTCTTCCATGCCATTGGAAACCAACAGCTCAGCAATTTCTTCACGTAAAATGGTATTTAACTGCGATGTTTCAATTTTGCGTTCTTTGGCAACGCGTTTTTTAATGCGGTCGATGATGCGCAATGAAGTATCTACGCCAACATCGGAGGTAAGTAAAATTTCTTCAAGGTTTTCCAGTACTTCGTCATCAATGGTGGCTTTCCCCATAATGGCACTGGCCAGCTTGCTAAAAAAGCTTTGTTTAGTAACAAAAAGTCCTTTGTTTAAACTTTCTTTTTTCTCTTTGCTGAAAAAGTTGAATATGCCCATAATCCTTGCGGGATGAATGATTGATGAAAACTGAGTAGCGGTGTGTGCTGATGGAAACAATAAAAGCTCCCTTGCACAGGAAGCTTTTACATAAATAGTTTATTGCTTAAAATTACTTTGAAGCAGAAGCTAAAAAATCTTTGATGTGATCGTTGTGAACGATCTCTTCTTTAAATGTGTAAGCACCAGTTTTAGGAGATCTTACCAATTTAATCACTTTTGTAAAGTCTTTTCCTTTACCGGATTTAAGTGTTGCAACTACTTTCTTTGCCATTGTTTTATAAGTTTAAAGTTTAAAAGTTTAAAGTTCAAAGTTCCGGAGAACCGACTTATCAGCTTAAAACGAATTATTTAATTTCTTTGTGAACAGTTACTTTTTTCAGGATCGGGTTGTATTTTTTCAACTCCAAACGCTCAGTAGTGTTTTTTTTGTTTTTAGTAGTGATGTAACGGGACGTTCCTGGTTTACCACTGTCTTTGTGCTCCGTGCACTCCATAATCACTTGAATTCTATTGCCTTTTGTTGCCATTTTTGTGTTTCTTTTTACTAAATTGGGATGCAAATATAGTAATTTATATTATAAATGCATTATTAATTGAACATTTTTTCTTGCAAAATGTATCGTTCTCCGCATCACAGATTTTAAATTATGAATTATAAATGCTGAATTATAGATGCGTTGCGCGTCTTTCCTGCATTTCAGGAAATCCTAAATCCTTAATAAATAAATCCTTAATTTATTTAATTTTATTAAAAACGCTTTCCTCCTTCATCAGCGCTTCTATGTCCGCAATTTTCTTTGGCAGTTTGCCTGATAACACATCCGGATCGCCCGTGGTAATCAGCACATCATCCTCGATCCGGATACCAATGTTCCACCATTTGGGGTCGCAATTGGAACCGGCAGGAATGTAAATTCCGGGCTCCACGGTAATGATATTTCCAGGGCTCAGTTTTCCGTAATTCCCGGCATCATGCACGTTCAACCCCAGGTAATGCGAGGTTCCGTGAAAAAAATACAACATAAAATCGTTCGGATCTTTGATAATTCCCAGTTCCAGCAGGCGTTTCTGAACCACTGCCACGGCCGCTTTGTGCGTTGCCCTGAACTCCGCTCCCGCCCTGCAAGCTTTGATCCCGGCTTCCTGCGCTTCCAGCACGATCTCATAAATGGCTTTTTCTTCCGGCGAAAAAACGCCGTTCACAGGCAAAGTACGGGTAATGTCGGCTGCATAACCATGATATTCGGCGCCTGCATCAATCACCATCAGATCGCCGCCATCCATTTTTTTCCGGTTGGTCTCGTAATGCAAAATGCAGGAATTTTCGCCAGCGCCTACAATTGATGGATAAGCAACATATTCGGAGCCTTCTTTTTTAAATATGTACTCGGCAATTGCCTGCGCCTGGTATTCGGCCATACCCGGAATAAGCGCGCGCATCAATTCCGCATGTGCCAGGCAGCTGATATCGATCGCTTTGCGCATCAATACCAATTCTTCGGGCTGTTTTACTTCGCGCAGGGAGGCCATTAAACCCGACAGGTTAAAACCGTCCACATTTTTGCGCTTGTAATCTGTTTTTAATTTAAAATGCCGGATCAGACTGGCAAGATCACCACGATCGTTCAGATCATCGTGTGCCGCATCAAAATAATCGAGGTGATATACTTTGTAGAATTTTTCAAAGTCGATCTTAAAATCGGCGAACTGGTTATTCAAAAATACGTATTTGAATCCCAATTGCTGCTTTACGCCTTCTTTTCCCAACAATTTTCCTGTCCATGATTCCTGCGAAGGATTACGGTCCTGCACAAAAATAAGCTCGTTGGTAGTGATGGTGTCATAAAACGTTTGCGGTTCTTTAAAAATGATCAGCAATGAATTCGGTTCATTTAAACCGCTGAGGTAATAAAAATCGGGATCCTGGTGGTAAAGGAATTTGGTATCACCGGCACGCTGCTGCTCAGGATTGGAAAAAAACACGGCACAGGAACTATCGGGCAAACCGTTGCGAATGGCTTCTCTCCTGCCTTTGTGGAACTGACTGCTCAGCAGATCGTTATCGTAGCTTTGGGCGAATCCACAGGCAGAGATCAGTATAAAAAAGAAGATTATTTTGCTGCGGATCATTATAGTTCAAAGTTTAAAGTTCAAAAGTTTAAAGTTTGCTGTGCGCAGACGCTGTGCGTTCAATGGTTTACCAGTTCACTGGTTCATTGGTTTGCTGTGCGCAGATGCTGCGTGTGTTTTCCACCACAAAAGGCACAAAAGAAAACATAAGGCTGTGTGTGAAACAATATACTGTTTTGGTGCTACGTCTTATGTTTTCTTTTGTGCCTTTTGTGGTGGATTTTTTGGTCAATTATTGTGTTTTAAAAAACAAAAAACGTCACTACGAAAGTAGCAACGTTTTTTTTAATAGTGTAATGAGTAAATGAAAAATTACTTTTTCAGGTGGCCTTGTTCTCTTGCTTCTTTAAGAACAGCAGTAATGCCATTTTTATTGATGGTTTTCAACGCAGAAGTAGAAAGTTTAAGGGTGATCCATTTATCTTCTTCAGGTAAAAAGAATTTTTTAACCTGAAGGTTCACGTTAAATTTTCTTTTTGTTTTTGCATTCGAGTGAGATACTTTGTTACCTACAATCGCTTTTTTTCCTGTGATTTCGCAAACTCTTGACATTGTATTTTGTATTAAATGTTGTTCTTTTTATTTTTCGGACTGCAAATAACGTAAAATTTATTCAATCCACCAAAATAGTATGAAAATTTATTTGCAAAACCCTGTTTTTACCTAAAACTGCAAATAAATCGGCATTACCTGGTCGGCTTGTTTTACCTGGATGATGATCCAGATAAACACCACGATCACCGCGATCCGACCTATCAGCGTGATCTTTGACAGCACTTTTTCGGAAAAATACTGGTAGGATTTCGGGATAAAATGAATAATATATCCTAAAAGCATTACTGCAAATACAATTTTATACGTATCCAGCATTGGTTTCCAGGCCGATGCATTAAAATTGGTAAAGATCTGTGTGATGATCACACCGGCATCGTGAAAGGAAGCTGCTTTGAAAAAGATCCAGCAAAAACATACAAAATGAAAGGTAATGATCACACCCAACACTTTTATCAATCCCGGCGCAGGGAATTTAAAATTCAATTTTTTCGCAACCGACATCCGCATTTTATCGAATGCCAGCGCAATCCCATGCATTCCGCCCCACACAATAAAATTAAAGGAGGCCCCGTGCCACAAGCCACCGATGAGCATCGTGAGCATCAGGTTGATGTATTGCCGCACTTTTCCTACCCGGTTTCCGCCCAGCGAAATGTATAAATAATCCTTGAGCCAGGAGGAAAGCGACATGTGCCACCTCCGCCAAAACTCAGTAATACTGCTGGATTGGTAAGGCGAATCAAAATTATCGTTGATGGTAAAACCCATCCATTTTGCCATCCCGATGGCCATATCGGAATAACCGGAAAAATCGCAATAAATGACCATTGCGTAGCCGTACACACCAAGTAAACACTCAATCCCGGAATGACGCGACGGATCATCAAAAATATATTGTACAAAATTCACGTAAATAAAATCAGAGATCACCACTTTTTTGAAAAGTCCGCCCAGGATCAGGTACAAGCCACGTGCAACATCCGAATCAGTCACCATAATATCTTTCCGGATCTGCGGAATAAAATCCGAAGCCCGTACAATTGGCCCCATTACGAGCTTTGGAAAGAAGGAAAGGAAAAAGCAATAATCCAGGAAACTGGTCACGGGTTTAAATTTTCCGCGGTATACATCAATGGTATAACTCAGATTTTCGAACGTATAAAACGAGATCCCGATCGGCAGGATCAGCTTCAATGGCTTGATCTGGCCATTGGCAACATCGTTGATAATGTCGATAAAAAAATTGGTGTACTTGAAATAAAACAGCAAACCAAGGTTGATCACAATACTGAACAGCAGGATCAACTTTTTCTTGCGCTGCGTGGGTGCACGGTACAGCCAGTTGGATAAATTAAAATCGATGACGGCCGAAAGTAAAATAAAGAGGAAATAAAAACCACAGGCTTTGTAAAAAAAGTAAAGCGAGAAAATGGTAAAATAAATGACCCGCGAAATTTTCTTTTTATATAAAAACTGGTAACCCAATAAAAAAACGAGAAAGAAAAACAGGAAAAAGCCGCTGTTGAACAACAATGGATCTTTCGCATTGTAGGTCAGCTGGCTCAGTATTTTTTCCGTATCGAAATGCAGGTTGAACATTTTTATTTTAGTTTCCCGATTTATTATGTTAGGACTTCATTTTATGAGATCCCGCAACAAGTGCGGGATGACGACTCTGTAATTAAAATTCTGCTCAACTATTTATTTCTTCACTTTTGCACTCACATACTTTTCATATCCGCTGATAAACGCGCGGTAAAATAAATCGCCCTGGATCTGGTAACCCTTTCCACTAAAATGCACTTTATCTTTTGCCGATAATTTGGCCGAATACCATTTCGCCATGGAGCCGTAACCGCCCATAATGCTGTACAGATCCCAATAAGCAAGGTTATGATCCAGGCAATATTTTATCATTGTTTGTTCCGCAACCTGCATATCCGGGTTTTTTACGCGGCCTTTGCGGCTTTTCCGGAATGAATCACCCGGAGTGGTCAGTAAAATGGATACATTCGGGTTTGCATTCTTAATATTAGTAATCAGCGTATCAATGTTTTTATAAAACAGATCTTTGTCGAAACCACCGTAAAATCCTTCGTTGGTTCCCATCGAGATGATGATCAGATCGGAATTCAGATAGGTGAATTGCTGTAAAAAATACTTCGACATGTTGTAATGCCTGAATTCAGCGCCGTTTACACCGATCATATTGTAAAGCACACCCGCCGAATCGTTTTCCAGCAGCATCCCGTAAATGCGCGTGGATTTTTGCACAGCAGTATCTTCAACGCTGTTGCGGATGTAGATCTGACGGATAGGCTTGTCAAATTTTAATTCCGATACAAACGGATTGTTGGATTTATCGATCGACCTGAATTTGCCACGCTCACAATTCAGATCGTCGCAAATGGTAATGTCATAATTGTTTTGTCCGCGATCGTGAAACAGCGTAAACTTTGTAAAGCTGTATCCCAACCCCGGCTGGTCTTTCACCAGTAAATTAATTTCGGCGGATGAATCTTTTGTATCTACCGTAAAACCGCTTACGCCGATTGGCAATGGTTTATCAAAAAACACATTACGTTTGGAATCCCAGTTGGCATTGGTAATTGTTTTATAGCTGGTAGGCTCGTTGCTTTTTGCAACGCGGTATGGGAAGATCAGGCCGCGACCGGCATTCCCGAAGCGCAATTGTAATTTCTGACGGATGCTGCCCGATAAAATATCCGCCTGGATGTGCGAATCGCCAATGTGCGCAATGTTTACACGGCCCTGTTTTGTTTTTTCGAGCTGGTATAATTTTTCATATAAAAAAGAAAGCGAAGCGCTGTCGTTGCTAATCTTATTGAGATCGGTGCGGATGAACGCATACGATTTATAAGCAGTGGAATCGATCGTTTGCGCCGAAAGCGAATCGGCCATTAGCAATAGCAGGATCACCGCATTTAAGCGCATTACATTCTTTCTTTTAAAGAAAAAAGATCTCCCGGAAAACAGCATCGTTTGTTTCATGTTAATCACTTTTCTTATTATAATCGGTGTATTCACTCATTAATTTACTGTACAGCAATTTACCAACCTTGTGCGCGCCGCGGAAATTAAAATGCGTGTAATCCTTGTTGGCCATCACGGTATCGCCTTCCACCCAGGTAACCATGGAGCCGTTACCGCCCATGGCATCGTACAAGCTCCAGAACGCACAACCGGTTTGTTCCGCCATTTTTTTCTGCAGCTTTACGAGGATCGGCACGCTTGGATCGGTTTGATAAACACCATCCTTGCGATAAGCTTTATCGCCTACGCTGATCAGCAAAATGCTTGCATTGGGGAAACTTGCCTTGATGTGACTGATCACGCTAAGCATGCCCCGCTCGTACCACGAAAAATCGGTGACCTGCGGACTTACTGCATTGAGGCCGTATTCCAGCACGATCAGGTCGTAACCCAAACAATCATTGGTGCCTGCGTATACATTCTGCGGCACTTTCACCAGCGGAAAACCGGAGTTACCACGGAAAGAAAAATTATCTACAAATGCACCGCTATCGCTTTCCATGCTAAAACCAAACACATCGAGCGGTGTGGTGCATTGGAATTTTGCGCTGATGGATTGTACTCCGGCTCCGCAATTTACCGAGAGCTGGTTTACCGGGTTGGTCCCATCCAGTTTATAATGCGTGTTGTTGATCACCACATAATTTTCGCCCTTGCTTTTTCCGTACAACAGTTTTGTTTTGTAAAATTTATCCAGGTATTTTTGTTTCACGGCCACATATTTTACCCAGCTGCCAGCGCTTACATTGCTTGTATCCACATGCCCGGTAAGCTCCGGTACAAAACTGTAACCCGAGATTCCCAGCACATGGTTGGCGGGTATTACATCCAGGAGCGTGTGCGTGGTCCAGCCGCCAAACTGGTGGATAATGCTGGTGCGGAAGCCTGCAACGATAGATGTAATTGGCATGTAGCCTACACCTGCGCCACCGAATGCTTCCTGCATTTCGTTCCGCAGATCCTGTGTGATCAGGTCGCCTTCGATCATGGAATCGCCAAAATAGGCAATGCGTACTTTTCCTTTTTGTTTTTTGATCTTATTAAGTGCGCCGAAAAAATGCGCTAAAGCTGAGCTGCTATCGGTTGCAAAGTTGATGATGTTGCTCGAATCGGCATCGCGTTTTGCAAACGCCACGCTATCTTTCGAGATGATGGAATCGGTTACGACCTGCTGCGGCAGCGGTACATTTTTTAATTTCCCTTTTTCCAATACATCCGCCAGTGGCGCTACTTTTTTTGCCTGGTAACCTAGCACATTAAATTCTGTTTTGAACTGCGAAAGAACAAACAGGATCACAGCTGTTGCCAGTACCATGATAAAAGGTTGAGAATGCCTGTTTTTTTCGCTCATAGGGAAATTAAAAATCGGTGGCAAAGATAGTATTTAGATGTGAGAAACAAGAAGGATATATCAGACGCAGGATGCTGTTTATTATGTGCGGTCATTTTGATATTATCTGCATACAGGGAAATAAGGCAAGAAACAAGAGCCAGGAATCAAGATTTGATTGGAGGAGCATTTTGACTGATTGCACATAAGGAAATGATGTTAGATATTGGACTGTACGTAAAAGCTGTGCAGCGTTTTGATTTTTTAACTCCTGGCTCTTGATTCTTAACTCTTGCTTCTAAAAAAGATTATACAAAAAAAGGAAGTCTTTCGACTTCCTCATAGTTTATATTAAACATCCTGCTGCTAGTGTTGCATCTGCATTGGCTGTGTGCCACCATCTTTTACATCTACCAGCTCTACATCAAATGTAAGATCTGCTTTTGCAGGGATTTGCGGCGGACGGCCTTGTTCTCCGTATGCTAAAAAATAAGGGATCACTAAACGTAATTTATCACCTACGCTCATCAATGCAATTCCTTCTTCCCAACCCGGGATCACACGTCCGGCACCTAAGGGAAACTCGATCGGTTCACCGCGCTCTACTGAAGAATCGAACATGGTTCCATCAGCCAGGTAACCCGAATAATGCACTTTCACAATTTTTCCGGCTGCTGCCTGTATGCCGCTACCGCTTTTTTTCACTTCATAATAGGTAATTCCCGATGCTGTTTTTTTCGCTTCCAGTCCTTTGATATCGTATTGAACAGGAGGAATAATTTTTTGAACATCAGTAATCTCAATGTCAAATACAAGATCGGTATTTGCCGGGATCGGGCCTGCGCCTTTTTCACCGAATGCCAGTTTGGAAGGAATGATCAAACGTGCTTTTTCTCCCATTTTCAATAAGGCAATTCCTTCTTCCAATCCAGGGAACAATTGATTTTTTCCGATGGATGATTTTAAAGGCTGGCCTCTGTCGATGGATGAATCAAACATTTTTCCATCTAAAAAATAAGCGCTGTAATTGGCTACTACTTTTGTTCCGGCAATTGCAGCTGCTCCTGATTTATTTGCATGAACAATGATGCACTGCAACCCGCTTGCTGTTTTGATCGTGTCTTTTCCTTTTACATCATACGGTCTAACGCCTTCTATCACATCCAGCAATTCCACATCAAACACCAGTGTGGAGTTTGCAGGGATCTTACCGTTTGCCTGTGCACCGTAACCCAGCTCGGGGCCGAATTTAATGGTGGCTTTATCGCCTACCTGCAATAATAAAAATGCTTCGTCCCATCCTTTGATCACCTGGCTTGCACCCAGCTTAAAGGTAAAAGGCTGCCCTCTTTTTACGGAACTGTCAAATATCGTATCGTTGGTTAATTTTCCGGTGTAATGAACCACTACTTTATCGCCGTTTTGCGGCTTTTTACCATCTCCTTTTTCAGTGATGGTGTATTCTAATCCTGATGCTGTTTTCACGGTTTTCGGCTTTTTTACTTTTACACTTTTGGCTTTAGCCGATTCCTTGGTTTTGCTTTTGTCCTGTGCATTTACACTCAGAGCGGTAAGGGCCAAAAATAGAATTAATACTTTTTTCATAGGGCAATTATTTATTTAGTGAATGTAATTCCGGCCGGAGAAACGGGTTTCTTCCGGCCGGAATTAAAATGCTGTTGGAGCGATTATCTTGTTGGTGTCGGAGGCATTGGCGGGCCCTGATTTGCAGGCGCTGCATGAAAATCGATCAGCTCCACTTCAAACACTAATGTTGTGTATGGAGGAATCCCCTGGTTACCTTCGCCGTAGCCGATAGAAGAAGGAATGATCAATTTTACTTTTGATCCTTTGCTCATCATCAACAAGCCTTCATCCATTCCCGGGATCAATTGTCCGATCCCATATTCTGCAGGAGCGTATGGACGTTTTTCGTCAAAGATCCCACCTGCTTTTGCTGCTTCCGGCAATGTTGTTTCCAACATTTTACCATCTATAAGACTTAATATGTAATTTACTTTTACCTGGTCACCTTTGCTTGGGTGGCCGCCTTTACCTTTTGTTTTCTCGATGTAATACAAACCGTCTGCTGTTGGTTTGGTAGTAATCTTGTTATCTTCTAAATATTTAGCAAGTGTTTTTGCTTCTTCTCCTTTTCTTGCTTCCATCATCACTTTTTGCTCTTCGATTTGTTTCTGGCGTTCTTTTTCCACCTCATCTTTAGAAGTTACCTTCAAAAGTGTTGTTTCAAATGTAAGCACCGTTCCTTTTTGAATGTATGGAGGCAATTCTTTTGCTTTGAATGTTGCCAGGTATACGGAATCAGCGTTGATCAAAAAGCTTGCGCTATCGCCAACCGCCATCATCATTAAAGCATCTTCGAACGATCCTTTGAAAGTTGATTTTTGTAAAGGAAATTCAATGGTTGTTTTTCCGCTTGGGTTGTATTTCGGGTTTGTAGAATCAAACAGGGTGGAATCTTTGCTGTTTTTCCATTTCAATGTCAATTTCACTACATCGCCTTCTTTCGGTTTCACACCTTTTTCATCTTGTTTATAAAACTTGTAATATAAACCGTTATCGGCTTTTTCGTAACCAGGATGGTCGGATTTTGTGCAGGCTGTAATGGCAACAACAGCAGCTAAAGCAGCAAAGCTAAGTTTTTTAGAAAATGAATTTTTCATGTGATTTTTAATTATTGTTTTTGTTGATATTTAATAGTTCTATTTCGTAAATAAGCGTGCTGTACGGAGGAACAATTCCGGTAGAAGAACCTGTTTCTCCAAAAGCGAGCTGCGAAGGTATAATAAATTTTGCTTTGCCGCCTTCGTTCAATAAACTTATTGCTAATTCGATCCCTTTTATGACCTGCCCCTGTTCCCCGATTTTAAATTCCAGCGATTGCCCGCGCATGTAGGTGGATTCAAAAACACGCCCGTCGAGAAAGGAGCCGCTATAATTGATCTTTACCAGGTCTCCGTATTCGGCAGTATAACCGGTACCCTGGCTGATGGGTAAACAATAGATGCCGTTGCTGAAAAAGATATAATGTTCCTGGCAGGTATCCAAAAAGGTTTTGAGCTTGCGCTGTTCCTCAATGTCACGGTCTTCCACCATATTTTTGTACTCGGTGATGGTTTGCCCGTAGGCTGTTTTATCCAGAATCCGGTTGAGCTTTACCTCCATTTTTACGGCATCGCCCGGTTGCAGGAACAAGGGTAATTTCACTTTAAAAAAATCCCGGAACAAAGATTCTCCGTCTACGATGAATGAAACACTGTCGCCCTCGTTCATGGTTGTTAAACCTTCCTCAAAACTTCCTTTAAAAGAAGAATGATTAAAAGGCAGGATCACCATGCCGGTTTCATTACTGGAATAGGAATCCAGGAAGATCGAATCTTTTTCCGTTTTGTAAGTGATGCGCAATTGAAGATAATCGCCGATGGCAGGCTTGCGTTTTCCGTCGCCGATCACCCGGAGCTTATAATACAATCCGGAGTCGGTTTGAGTATATCCTTTGTGAGCAGAATCCTCCCAGCAGGAACACAAAAGTATCACTACAGATAAAACACATAAAATTTTAATTTTCAGCATTTTACCTTAGTGATAATAACTTAATTTCGTAAATAACGGATGCTTTGGCAGGGATCTTATCCCCATCACCGGCCAGACCGTGTGCAAGATGGGATGGCAGGATAAAGAGCGCTTCATCACCTACGTGCAGGTATTGCATGCCTTCGTGCAAACCGGTTTCGGTATAATCTTTCCCGATCACAATGTTTTCGGGGCCATTTTTATCGGAAGAGTAACAAAAGGTACCATCCAGGAGGCTAACCTTATAATTCACCCTTGCAGTTTGCCCTACCTGTGCCAGCTCTTTCCCATCGCCTTTTTTGGTAATCATGTAACGCAGCCCGGTACCGGTAGTGATCATGTTCAGGTTATGGCATGCCACATACTGATCGATCTCATCGCTTTCGCGTTTCACATACATTTTATTGGCTTCCACCAGCTTGTCCTGAAATTCTTTGCTCTGGATATTGGTATTTTTGGTTGTTTTCTTTTGGGTATCCCCGCAGGAAAAAAGCACAAGAACGGCTAGGCAAAAAGGAATGCAATAGTTCATTTTATTACTTTTTTGAAAGAAGTTGTTTTTTGTATTCCGGCAACAGGGCCACAAATTTTTCAATGGTTTTTTTCAACGATAATTCGCTCATTCCACCTGCTGCGTTAGCATGTCCGCCGCCACTGAAATTAGCACGCGAAAATTTATTGACATCAAAGCTGCCTTTGGAGCGGAACGATACTTTGATGATGCCATCGCGCTCAGCAAAAAATGCTGCAAAACGAATGCCTTCGATCCCCAATGCAAAATTCACAACGCCTTCGGTATCGCCTTTCTGATAATTGTAGCGCTTTAATTCGGCATCGCTGATGTTGAAAAAAGCGGTGCGGTATTCGGGTAAAACGATCAGTTTTTCATCCAGGCAAAAGCCGAGTAATTTTAATCTTTTTTCGGTGCTGGTATCGTAAATGCGGTTGTGGATCTCGCCGTTTTCGGCTCCGGCATCGATCAGTTCTGCTGTAATGCGGTGCGTTTTGGCGGTAGTGGAGGGATAACGGAACGAGCCGGTATCGGTCATAATGCCGGTATATAAACAATTGGCAATGTCCTTGTCCATTAATTTTTTATCGCCCATGAGCTGGATAAAATCGAACACCAGCTCGCAGGTGGAGCAGGCTTCGGTGCTGTGCAGCATGTATTTGGCAAAATCGTCGGGCTGTAAATGATGATCAATAATGAATTTGATGGCAGGAGATTTCGATACCTCATCTCCCAGCTTATCAATGCGTTTGAGGGAATTAAAATCGAGGCAGAAAATAAGATCTGCTTTAGCAACGGCATTTTTAGCGGACTTTATTTTTTTCTGAAAATCAAGCACTTTGCTGTTTCCTTTCATCCAGTATAAAAATGCCGGATAATCATTTGGGGTAACAACCGTAATCTTGTGATCTTTTTTGATAAGGTAGTTATACAATCCCAAAGAGGAACCGATCGCATCACCGTCGGGTGACCAGTGAGTAACTATAACAATATTCTTCGGTTTTGAGAGAAGTGATTTTACTTCCCTGATCTGTTTTGCGTTCAATGTGCTTTTTTGATTTTTGAACCGCAAATTTACAATAAATACCGAGGTCTTCTACTTCTTATTTCGTGTTAAATAATGTTATCCCCGAAAATTTTTCTACTTTCGCAGCCGGTTTAAACAGGACAATCAGATTTGTCGTTTAAGAAGCATTTAATTTAAATTTATAATTTTTTCAGTAAAAATGGCAACAAACAGAACATTTACAATGATCAAACCCGATGCAGTGGAAAACGGGTCTATTGGCGGAATTTTAAAAATGATCAACGAAGCGGGATTCCGTATCGTGGCAATGAAATACACCAAACTTTCGGCGGAAGCTGCAGGTAAATTTTATGAAGTACACAAAGAGCGTCCTTTTTATGGCGAGCTGGTGGATTATATGTCGGCTGGCCCAATTGTAGCGGCAATTCTTGAAAAAGAAAATGCAGTGGCTGATTTCAGAACACTGATCGGTGCTACAGATCCTACAAAAGCAGACGAAGGAACGATCCGTAAAATTTATGCAAAATCCATTGCTGCAAATGCAGTGCATGGTTCGGACAGTGATGAAAATGCACAAATTGAAGGTGATTTTTATTTTTCAAAATTAGAGCGCTTCTAAGGTTACGGATAACGAACAGAAACGAAACTACGAATCTGGGTGTTATCTACTAAATACCAATAGGTACGAATATACTAATCTGTATGTTTCTGTGTTTGATTCTGAACCTAATCTTATTTCAGACTGTCATCCCGGACTTGATCCGGGATCTGTTACTTCAAGACAATAAATTATTAACTCCTGCACATTTAGTTGTGCGGGAGTTTTTGTTTTTTGCCGTACAGATAACGCCCGCCTGAACGATTCGGGCAGGAACAGGAACGAAATTACAAATCATGAGTGTTTGCTGTGTGACCCCGGAGTTCGATTCTTATTTTTAGACTGTCATCCCGGGCCTGACCCGGGATCTGTTTATTAAGAACTATAAATTTAAATCCTGTAAACATTCATGAGATCCCGGGTCAAGCCCGGGATGACGACTTCGGAAGGGAGAATTGAAAGAATAAACACTCTGCATTATACAGCAAACTTTAAACTTTAAACTTTGAACTTTGAACTTTTTTTGTTGGCATAAGTTTTTAAACAGGAGGATAAAAATGGACATTATGAAAAAGCAAATATTCACACTCAGCACGTTATTATTATTGGTAACTGCTTTTGCAGGATGCGAGGTTGTTGGCGGAATTTTTAAAGCCGGTATGGCATGGGGAATTATCCTTGTGTTGCTGGTGATCGGTGGGATCATCTGGCTGATCAGCCGGGGTGGTAAAAAATGAGCTGTAAATATCTAAATGCAATGCATCAGAAATGTGCACATCTGCACATCAGAAATCAGCCAGCGGCTTTTTCCAGCACTTCAAATAATTTAACCATGGCAAGTGTATCCATTTTGCAGTATTCCAGCAATTGCTCGCGTACTTCGAGGAGTTTGAACATATCAGTTTCTTTCTGCAATTTTTCGTAAGCGATCATGGCCATGCTGCCACTTGCAATTTTAAGATTATTGTAGCTCAGATCGGGTACCAGCGCCGGTAATACATTTTTGATGGACACCGAATTTTTCATGGCGGGATGGTAATAACTGCGTTCCTGGAACGGAATGATCAGGTCGAGGAAGCGTTCCAAACGCGCATCGATCTCGTTTTTGTATTCCGGAAAATCTTTTTTCAGGCCGTTGAGTACATTGCGCTCCATGAGTGCATCGTATACCAGTATGGCGCCTTCGGTTTTTGTATGTTCCAGGATGCTTAATAAAAACGCTTTACGCGGGTCCATTCCCTGCTCGGCCAAAAACTCGAAATGCTCCAGCGGCGCTTCCTTGCTTTTTTTATAATGTATGGAATATTGAAAGGGAATGTGCTGGTATGGTTTGGTATCGTTGTATAATGGAATGGCAGGCATAAACGTTTCAAAATCCATAAAAAACAAAGGATATTCCGCCTTTTCCAGGAATTTTTTCAATGCTGGCTGATCGGTGATCACACTTTTATTTTTTACTGCACGGATATGAATGTTGGCAAACTTATCCAGTGCATTTTCTTCCGGGATCTCGGTAATGAGCCGGTGCCCGGCATTGTACAATAAAAATTGCTCGGGCTTGGAAACGCCGGTAATTTCAAAAACAGAATCTTTCGGTACATTTTTCCAGCAATTACCCATAAAATCGCAGGCATACGGACTAAAGCACTGTTCCGCAATTTTTACATCCGGCATTTGTGCACTTAGTGCAACCTGTTTGGATGCTGCTATTTTTTCGGCGATCATTTCCTGGTTGGCCAGTGCTTCTTTCTTTACGGAACGAATGCTAAAAAGCTCCGGAATGCTGATCTCTCCTTTTTTTACGTATTGATTGTTGATGATCACGAGTGAAATATCCTCCAGCGCCAGGCCCGAATTGGTAATTACCCAGTATTGCAGGGATGCATCCAGTAAATACACGGGCGAAATTTTAGTAGAGCTTTTTACTTCGTAAGCATACCACAACCCGTTCTTTTTTACTAAAATATCGAGAATAGCAAGCACCTGTTCGTGCTGGAATGCAGCTTCGTAGATCACTTCTGCCCCATTTGCGATAAGCTGCTGCGTACGTTCTACAGCCGAAATATTATCGGAACGCTTTGCCGGTGTCGCATCTGTTCCGTTTGGAAAAAGCTGTTGTGCCAGCACTCCTACATTGTTACCGCGGTTAAAAATGGATTGCTGCTCGGCAGAAACCGGATCCCGCAGCTGTATGAAATTTTTATACAGGTACAAGGACTTTGCGCATTGCAGGCCGCGTAAAAAGGTAGATTTGCTTAAAATGTGTTTTTCCAAAACAGAGAAAATTTAAGCGGCAAAGATAAAGTTAATTCCGGCTGAAAAGCTGTTAATAATTCTCATCTGTAAATTAACCGCCCCCGTCTAATGAAAACCGCTTCAAAGCGATTAATAAATCTATTTTGCAGAATATTGCGTAGAAATCCCGTAAAAGGATACAACCATTTCACGGTTTTAAGCGTCTTTTTTTATACTATTGTATAATACAACAAATTAAAGCCACTACTCACTCTCTCCATTTATGAAAAAATGTTTACGATTGTCATGTATACTGATTGTATTTAATTGCCTGTGCACATTTGCCGCCTTCGGGCAAACAACCTCTTCAACAACAAGCCACGAGCTGGTTTTGTCCATCCCACTGATTACCGATAAAAACATTGACGCCATCAAAAACACGCTGCTCCATACCAGCGGACTAACGGTTTACGGCTATTGCAATGCTTATAAATGTTTTCTCCTGACGTATGATCCCGCAGTATTTGAATCCGGTGAAACCGTTGCTGCAATGCTGCAGGCAGCCTATCCCGAATACAAAACGGAGATCAAGATCGGTGTAACCATTTCGCAGCTGATCGACAATTGTACGCATTACCCGCTTCCGGTAACGGGAACAGCACGATAAATAATCACACAAAACAGACCTACTCCACTACTCCAACCTAAGCTTAAAAGACTATATGATTAAAACAAATCGGGTGATCAAAGCGGTTTTAGCCGGACTTTCATTACTGATCTCTACTCAATTTACATTTGCACAAGGAAATGCCTGTTCGGGCGCTACCACCTTAACGGTAAATGGCGCCTGCGATGTAGCTGCGACAATTGGCGATGGTACCGTAAACGACCCTAATGTTTCAACCTGCGGTAGTGCTGCATCGCGCGATGGCTGGTATAAATTTACGGCAACAGCTACTTCTACCACCGTTACATTTAATAACTCCTCCAATAAAGATGCTGCCATTTATATCTATTCCGGGGCTACATGTGGATCAATGACCTACAGTACCTGTATAAATGCAAACGGTACAAGCGGAGATGAAACCGTAACATTTACAACCGTTCCGGCAACTACGTACTATGCACGGATAGTGCGTACCAGCGGCACCATCGGAAGCCTCACGGGTGATGTATGTATTACTTCGCCTGCCATACCAGGATGTGCCGTGATCGGCTCACCTGCAAATGCTGCAACAGGCTTATGTAACAGTGCTTTAACGCTCAACTGGACGGCGCCTGCATCGGGCGGTGCACCTACGGGATATAAATTGTATTTCGGTACCGACATTCTTGCCACTAACATTGTGAACGGAACCAACCTGGGTAACGTGCTTACGTATAGCCCGGGCCTGCTGCTGGCTGGAACAACCTATTACTGGAAAATTGTTGCTACTGATGCACTGGGCGATGCGATCGGGTGTTCCATCTGGTCGTTTACCACCAGCTCACCCGGCTGCTACTATCAGCAAACAGCCAGTATCAGCGCTTGCGGCGGAAGCTATTATGATTCGGGCGGACCAAGTGCGCAATATGCCAACAGCGAAAGCAGCGTGATGACCTTCTGTCCGCCAACTGCAGGCAATTACGAACAGGTAACCTTCAGTGCTTTTTCAACGGAAGCTATCAACGATGTTTTAACGATCTTTGACGGTGCCAATACAAGCGCGCCGGTATTGGCTACGATCTCGGGAACGATTGTTCCCTGCACGTATACCGCTACCAATGCAGGCGGATGCCTTACTTTCAGGTTTGTATCCAACGGCTCTACCCGCTCCAACGGATGGGTGGCAGCGCTGAGCTGTGTTACCACGATCCCTGCGCCGCTGGCAGGAACAACCTGTGCCAATGCACCTTTGATGGCACTGCCTTTTACGGCAACAGGACAAACCACACAGTGCTACGGTGATGATTACAATAATTCCAGCGCGGGATCCTGCGGAACATTTTATGAGTCGGGCGAAGACCGCGTGTATATGTACACAGCAACGGGAGCGGAATGTATTGGCATCTCCATCACCAATGCAAGCACCAGCTTTATTGGTTACGAGTTGTATAACGGCTGTCCGAGTGCCGCAGGAACCACCTGCGTTGTTAGCAACGGCGGTGCCACTACTCTATCGAACAATGCCACTTTAGCTGCCGGTACTTATTACCTGGTAATTGATACATGGGCAAGCCCGAATAACGCCACGTACGACCTTAGTGTTACTTCCTACGGATCCGGCCCGGCAAATGATCTTCCCTGTAACGCCGTTCCATTAACGCTGGGAGTAACCGAAAGCGGCGACAATACCTGCAGCGGCAGTACCGGGGAACCGGCTGCACCCAGCTGCTGGACTACGGGCAATAACAACTCGGTATGGTACAAAGTGATACCAACCGGAACCACTTTAAAGATCAAAACAATTGTAGGAACACTTACCAATACGGAAATTGCGCTATACAGCGGAACCTGCGGTGCTTCGCTTGCACTGGTAGCATCGGGCTGTAATGATGATGCACCTTTGTGCGGGGCAACATCGGATTACTCATCCTATTTATCGATGACGGGCTTAACGGCCGGAGCAACGTATTATATCCGCGTTGACGGAAACACTGACTTAGTGGGTTCATTCGGGATCATTGCCATCAATGGCTCTTCTACATTTCCATCAATCCCGGGGCAGGATTGCGGATTCAGCAACCCGGTTTGTAATTCCACCATGTCGGTTAGTAATCCCGGTTACCAGGGGATCGGTACCAGCTGCGATTTACCAACCAGCTATTGTTTAACATCCGGCGAAAGAGGATCCGTATGGTATGGCTTTACAACCAATGCAGCAGGGGATGTGAATTTTGATATTGTTCCCAACGACTGGCCGGGTGCGCCAAGTACCAGCAGTACGGATTACGACTTTGCATTGTTTAAAATGACCAGCTCCAGCTGTGCTGCAATCCTGGGGGGAACATTAGCACCAGCGGCTTGTAATTACAGCTCTCTGGGTGTAACGGGTGTAAGCCCTACAGGAAATGCTCCTGCCGCTTACCCGGGATATAACGGTTCTTATGAGCCGCAGGTAGCTTGCGCTGCGGGTGATAGCTGGATAATTGTGATCCAGAATTATTCAAACAGTACACAAGGATTTACCATCAACTTCCCAACGGGAGCAGGTGCGCCACCAATCAATTATACACCTTCTCCAACATCCATCAGCTGGTCGGGCGGAAGCAGCACTGCGTGGAACGTAGCCAGTAACTGGGGAGGCTGTGCCACACCGGTATGCGGTATTGATGCCAATGTGGGGATCTTTGCAACACAACCGTCCATTACATCGGCCATGGGCGCACAATATGTAAGAGACCTAACGATCAACGTTGGAGCTACATTAACATTACAGGCAGGCAGCACACTTCACATCTGCGGTAATTTAGTGAACAACGGAACCATCATTGCTTCTTCCACTTCCACGATTATATTTGACAATGCAACAGCCGCGCAAAGCATGACCGGAAACTTTACCGGCAGCAGCAAGCTGGGAAATCTTACGATCACCAAAACGGGCGGTTCGGTATTGGCCAATAATGATGTTGATATTGCCGGAAATTTTACCACTTCCAACGCTACCAGTATTTTTGATTCGAATGGAAAAGCCATTAAGCTTGCGGGTAATTTTGTGAACAGTACAGGAAATACGACCTACGCAAATACAGGCACAACCGGAACATTAACGTTTAATGGTACCGTGGCACAAACGTACACGCAGGGTTCCAGTCAGCTGGATCTGACCAATGTAGTCATGTCGCATACCGGTACCGGAGTTACCATCAGTACCAATATGTACATCAAAGCAAGTACGGGAACGCTTACGCTTACCCAGGGAAAGATCATTACAGGAACCAATGAGGTAAACGTAGCGAATACTGCCAGTGCAGCGGTGAGCGCAGGGAACAGCACCAGCTTTGTGCAGGGGAATTTAAGAAGGTATGTAGCTTCTACCGGATCGTATGATTTCCCTGTAGGACAGGCGACAAAAGGGTATCAGCTGGCAAACATCAATTTTACATCGGCAACCAGCATTGGCAATTTACTGGCAAAATTTACTCCATGGGGTGTTACGCCGGTAACACAGGGCGGCAGTGAATGTACCACTACGTATAACTTACCGGGGGAGGATAACGGCTGGTGGACGATCACTGCGGATGCAAATGCTACCACAGGATTGTACACGGCAACGCTGCACCCGAACGGTGCTACCAATACGGCATCTGCATCGGGCTGGACGGTGATGAAAACACCCACAACAGAAACAGGAACCTGGTCGCTGGTGGGAATTTGCGGCGCTACCTCTACTGCTACTAACGTATTGCGTACAGGCATGAGCGGGTTCTCGCTTTTTGCGGCAGCACAGGCAACCAGCCCGTTACCGATCGAATTATTATCGTTTACCGGAAAAAGCGAAGGTGCTAAAAATAAGCTGATGTGGGTAACGGCATCGGAAACCAATAATGATTATTACACACTGGAACGTTCCGAAACAGGACTTACATTTGAGCCATTTATAGAAGTGGATGGAGCCGGAAACAGTTCGGTAACGCTTGATTACAGCGCATTCGATCCATCTCCGTATAATGGGATCACCTACTACCGCCTGAAACAAACCGATTTTAACGGGCATTACATGTATTCCCCGGTGATTGATGTGACAAACAAACTGGACCAGATCGCGGTAAGCAATGTGCATCCAAACCCAACAACCGACGATCTGAATTTTGATTTTTACTCACCGGTAAAAGGAACGATCAGGATTTTGATTCTTGATTATACCGGACGGATAGTATCGGATAAAACAACAAGTGTGGACGAGGGTAAAATAAGCCTGCAAACACAAATGAGCGAGCTCGCAAAAGGTATTTACTCATTAAAAGTAGAATTCAGTGAAGGGAATTTCCGCTCGGTAACGAAGATTGTAAAGTACTAGGTGATCGCTTGCGCGATTGTTTTTTTTACCACGAAGGCACAAAGGACACTAAGATAACAAGAAAGCTCAGGATGATCTCCGGAGCTTTTTTGTTTGTATTCCATGCCAATGTTTGCTTTACCCCATCAAGGGATTTGAAACCCTTGAAGGGGACGTTCTTTTCAAACACAACACACACAGATTGGTAATATTCGTTTCTGTTCGTTATCCGTATCCGTCCTGTTCGTTATCCGTACCCCGAAAACTTAGTTTACACCTCTTTTTCAATAAAAAAATACAAAATAATATCTACATTCGTACGTTTTAAAATACGAACACGGTCAAATGCAAGTAAAAAAATACATTCTTTTTCTTCTTTTTGCAGCAGTTACTATACACAGTTATGCGCAACTTACGGTAAGTGCAGGAAATGATAAAACCATTTGTCCGGGTGCCAATACCATTATTGGCGGCTCTCCTACAGCAGGAGGCGGATTACCACCTTATACTTATACCTGGACGCCAACCACCGGCCTTAGTGCCAGCAATGTAGCAAACCCTACTGCTTCACCAAGTGTAAATACCACCTATACTGTTACTGTAAAAGATGATACCGGTGCTGTACGAGCTGATGCCATGATACTCACGATCAACGTAATTGCCAACATTAATGCAGGACGGGATACCAGTATTTGTGAGGGAATCAGCGCTTCCATAGGCTCTTCTTCAAATCCTTCAGGCATCGCTTATTCATGGTCACCGGGCACCACGCTCGATGATTCAACCAGCACCACTCCTGTTTCATCACCAACAGTAACTACTACTTACACATTAACGGCAACGGTTGCAGGCTGTCCGCCACGCACGGACAATGTAAAAGTGATTGTGATCCCTACTCCACCGATCAATGCCGGAATGGACACCACCATTATGGAAGGCGCTGTTGCACATTTGCATGCCAGCGGCGGATTTTTTTATGCCTGGGGTGATGGCCCGACGCTTACCTATATTTATAATGAAAATGCGGATGCGGAGCCTACCGAAACAACTACTTACCATTTATACGGGACGGATGCAACCAATGAATGCCCGGGATATGATGACATTACAGTGTTTGTAACAGCAAGCGACCAGGTAGTGATCTACAACACGTTCACACCAAATTTTGATGGAAATAACGATACGTGGTACATCGGGAATATTTATAAATATCCGGATAACACGGTTGAAGTATACAACCGTTACGGAAAACAGGTGTACAAAGCAAAAAGTTACCTGAATAACTGGGATGGAAAAGCGTATGGTGAGGAATTACCATCCGGAACTTATTTTTACATACTGGATCTGGGCCATGGCTTAGGCACTTTTCACGGTACGGTTACCATTATAAAATAGTTGAATGAAAAAGACAGCGCTTTACTTATCCCTCTTTTTGTTATTTTCTGTTACCGCTTTTGCACAGCAGCTTCCTTTTTATACTCAGTACAGAAGCAACATGTACATGCTAAACCCTGCTATCAGCGGCACCAAGCGGCTGATAGATGCACGTATCAATTACCGTGCACAATGGGTAGGTTATGATGATGCACCGCGTACAGGGGATTTTAGCCTGAACAGCCGCTTTATGAAAGGCAAAATGGGCGCAGGGATCTATGTGATGCAGGACAATGTAGGGCCCAGCAAACAAACCAATTTAGGCGCCAGCTATGCCTATCACATTCGTTTTCCGGATGTTGAGCTTTCTGCCGGTATTGCCGGAAATTTCACAAAATATACTCTCATAGGCGATAAGATTTTTTTGCACAATTCGCAGGATCCGGCCATTGATCAGAACATCAGCAACAGTACCTGGGTACCGGATGCAACGGCGGGGCTTTATTTGTACAACGACCGTTTTCATGTGGGAATAAGTGCGATGCATATTTTTGAATCGACTGCTGAATTTTATAAAAAAGACTCCACTAAAAAAGGACTGATCAAGTATGCGGATCACGTTAATTTTACACTGGGATACAATTATTCACAAAACCCCGACTGGATCTTCGAAAGCACTTTGTACGGAATTTATGTGGCGGGCACACCGTTCAACCTCGATTATACGTTAAGGGTGCATTACAACCAGCAAATTTTCGGAGGCATTTCACTGCGCTTGCGCGATGCAGTTGCATTGCATGTGGGAGTTACCTTTTTGGAAGATTTCCAGATCAGTTATTCTTACGATTTCCTGATCGGTAAAATAGGAAACTACAGCAGCGGAACGCATGAGGTAATGATCGTATACAGCAGCAATGTGTTTAAAACCAAGCACGGCAGGGTAAGCGATAAATTTTTACATCAGCGGTACGGGTATCTTTTTTAATACCTCTCCCCTTCATCCCCTCTCCACAAGAGAGGGTGCTATACGCGAGCTGTGTTTATGTGTGACCCAAGCCAGTGAAAAAACTCATTGCCTTCCTTCTCTTTTCGCCTTCGTGGTAATAAATAATCGCGTAAGCGATCCACTCTTTTTCTCCTTTTTTCTCAGTGCCTTAGTGGTAAAAAAACGCTCCGAAGGAGCACACACAGCAAACTTTGAAACTTTGAAACTTTAAACTTCTTCCCTTATTCTACAATTTTATATTTGAGCATCGCTTCATTTCGTGAGCAGGAATTAAAGTGCCACCATTCGGTAGTGATGGCAGAAAAACCAGCCTGCTGCATACAATCCCTTAAAATTTCGCGGTTAAAAAGTTGTTTGTAGGATAATTTTCCTTCGCGGATCATACGCTGCTCTTCCCGCGGATAAGCCAGTTCGCCAAAAAAATCATACGGTGTTCCCATATCCAGCACCACTCCATTTTCATCGATGATGCTCAGATCCACAGCAGCGCCAAAATTATGCAGGGAACCGTTTTGCGGATTTGATACGTATTTTGAGCGCTCGTAATACGGTACAGCGATGGTATCCCACATGGTGTGCTGGATGCTGCGCGGGCGCACGGCATCGTATACAATCAATGAATAATAAGGAAATTTTGACCGAATCAATGTTTGTGCATTTTTTAATTTCAAGGCTACATCCGGCTGCAAATAGGCTTTATTAAGGTTTCCATACAGATCCATAAATAAAAAATTATCGCAGGTAGAATATTTTAATTCCACAACAATGCCCGAATCAATTGTTTGTATGTCTGTAAGTCCGGCTGCAATTATTTTTTGTTCGATCCCCGCAACATTCGCTGTATCGCTGATATGCGATACTGAATCAGGACGTACAGGATTTGCCATTACCATTTTTTGAGGTTTTGATACTGCCGGATCTACAAGGGAGGATTGCTCTCCTGAAAAATAAGTACAGGAGAAAAAGCTTGTGAGCAAACAGGAAAAAAATAGTATGGAAAATTGTTTCTTCATATGCAACCGGCGACAAAGTTAAGGATAATTAATACTTTTGTGATCATGCAGCAAAAGCCATCCAATATCCTGATGATCCGGCCGGTATCCTTCGGATTTAATAAACAAACGGCGGAAAGCAATTCGTTTCAGCAAACAGCGGAGGAGCTGGCTGCCGAATTTGTGCAGCAAAAAGCACGAAAAGAGTTTGACGCATTTGCAGCGCTGCTGCAGACAAACCACATTGACGTGCTGATCTTTGACGACACGCTTTTCCCGGAAACACCCGACGCGATCTTCCCGAACAACTGGATCTCTTTTCAGGACAGCAATATTGTACTTTACCCCATGCTGGCCGAAAACAGGCGTTTGGAAAGGCGAATGGACATAGTGGATCATTTTAAGAAAGCAGCCACCGGCATTATCGACCTGAGGGCTTATGAACAAAAAGGGCAATTTTTAGAAGGAACCGGAAGCATTGTTTTCGATTATGAAAATAAGATCGCGTATGCCAACAGCTCGCCGCGCACGGATAAAAAACTGTTTGACCAATTGTGCAAACAGTTGGGTTACCGGAGCATTTTATTTAAAGCAGTGGATGCAAACGGCGCGGATATTTATCATACCAATGTGTTGATGTGCATCGGCAAGCATTTTGCGGTGATCTGCAAAGAATGTATTGCTGCTGATTCCGAAACGGTTATTGCATCACTAAAAACTACGGGGCACGAGATCATTGAGATCAGTTATGTGCAAATGAATTCCTTTGCGGGAAACATCTACCAACTGTTCAATGCCGATGGGGAATCATTTATTGTAATGAGTGAGCAGGCGTATCAATCGCTGAATAAAGCACAGGTTAACCAACTGGAAAAATACGGAACGCTGTTGCATTCGCCGTTGGATACCATTGAAAAGCATGGTGGCGGAAGTGCCAGGTGCATGATGTTAGTCGTTAGTAATTAGTATTTAGTTGTTAGTACTATGTGATTTTACCGCAGAGAATGGGAAGAGAAATGTTGGATGTTGGATGTTGGATGTTGGATGTTGGATGTTGGAAAGTATCATTCCTAAACACAGGTTTATAATCAACAAACCGGTGTAAACTTACTGCAAACATTTATAAGATCCCGTGTCAAGCACGGGATGACAGCTCCGAAGAAGGATTATAATTCAAGTAAACACTTAACAAACACAGTTCGGGTACAGCCCCCTCTCTTGTGGAGAGGGGATGAAGGGGAGAGGTCACACACAAATTCGTAATATTCGTTCCTATTCGTTATCCGTACCAATGATTTGTATATTTGTAAAAATTAGTAATTCGTAAATTCGTACCCATGGCTTCATTCGACATTGTAAATAAAGTAGACGCTCAATTGCTTGATAATGCGATCAACGTAGCGCGCAAAGAAATTTTGAACCGCTTTGATTTTCACGGATCAAAAAGCGAGATCAATTATGATAAAAA
Organism: Bacteroidota bacterium; assembly: GCA_025963715.1. Classification (GTDB taxonomy): domain Bacteria; phylum Bacteroidota; class Bacteroidia; order 2-12-FULL-35-15; family 2-12-FULL-35-15; genus 2-12-FULL-35-15. Next base: position 36,402 of record JAOQAG010000006.1, on the reverse strand, counting down.
AACGCTGACACTGCAGATCATGACCGAGAATGAAATGCGTTTGGAAGCCATTACCGATGCGATCCGCTCCCGGATGATCAAACAGCATTTGAATCCCTTATGCCTCGATATGAGTAAAGAACACAGCTCAGCATCCGGCATGATGATCCGCAAGGATATTAAAGTGCGTGAAGGAATTGATAAGGAAGTGGGTAAAAAGATCGTGAAAGATATCAAGGATTCGAAGCTGAAAGTACAGGCATCCATCATGGACGACCAGGTACGTGTAACCGCGAAAAAAATAGACGACCTGCAAGCCGTAATTTCCCTGATGCGACAAGGAAGTTACGAATTACCCTTGCAGTTCGTTAATATGAAATCCTGATTAATTTAACCGAAAGAAGAAAAAGAATACCGCAGCGGCCGCTTCATTCTGGTCAACGTCTTTTGCATACCCAATGGTGGAATAGGAACTGTTCTGGATCGTTCCGTCGTTTTTGATATAACCGATCGTGGAATACGATCCGTCCTGAATGGTACCATCACTTTTAATATAACCAATGGTGGAATACGAGCCGTTTTGAACTGTCCCGTCGTTTTTTATGTAGCCAATTGTTGAATACGAACTATTTTGAACCGTTCCGTCGCTTTTTATGTAACCAACAGTTGAATAAGATCCGTCCTGAACGGTACCATCGCTTTTAATATAGCCTACGGTGGAATACGAGCTGTTTTGAATGGATTGCGCCAGCAATGCCGAATTAAATAATAAACCGAAAATGGTTACGAGTACAATATGCTTTAATGTTTTCATGTTGATTGGTTTTATAAATCAAAACTAACATATCCGCGGCAAAAAAACAATTATTCCCATCGCAATTGCAGCAATTGCAGCAATAAGCACTGCCGCGGCCGATACATCTTTTACTTTTTTGATCCCGGGATGAATTTGCGGCGAAACCACATCGCATAAAAATTCGATGGCGGTATTGAACATTTCTGTAATAAACACCAGCGTTATTGCGATGATGATCATCAGCCAGTCGGTTTTACCGAGCTGCAGATAAAAGCCTGCGGCAATGGTAATCGCTGCTGCTGCAACATGGATCCAGGCATTGTGCTGGGTTTTAAAAAATACGATTAAGCCTTCCAATGCGTAACCAACACTTTTGATGCGGTCGGTGATACTGAATTTTTTCATAAAATTAGTTCAAAGTTTAAAGTTCAAAAGTTTAAAGTTTGCTGTACGCAGATACTGCTTTTGCTAAAAAACGGAGACCCATTACACTCCGTGTTGTCATCCCGGGCCTGACCCGGGATCTGCCAATTAGAAGCAAGTTCAAAGTTTGCTGTACAAATAACGAACAGGAACGAAATTACGAATCTACGTGTGTTACAAATTATACGAATCTATAGTAGTCTTAAATACTGCTAACATTTACGAGATCCCGCAACATTGCGGGATGACAGTTCTAAAAAATAATTGCAAATAATTTAAAGTAAACCCATTAATTCTAATTCCTTAATCCCAATTCCTAAATCTTTATTCCTTTACTCTTCTTTTTTAAAATTCCGGATCAATGCATCCAGCGTTTGATAACCGGCGATCAAAAATAAGGAAAAGAAAAATGTAACACCCACCATTCTTGTATTATGGAAAGGATGAATGAGCATGTTAAAAATATCGGCGAACAGCGCAACCGGGTTACTGATAATGTCCCAACTGTTCCAGCGTGGATAGCGGCCCAGGTAAATCCCAAAGCTGCAGAGGATCATTAAGCCCATAATGAACAGGTGAACCCACTTTATATTTAAGTACATTTTTAAGATGCGCTGCACTTCCAGCAGGGAGGAAAAACCCAGCAGCAAGCCATTCCAGGCAAATGATAAAATAAGCACCAGGTCGAACCACAACGGAATTCCCATATTTTGTTTTAAATGAAAAAGATCGGTAATGATGTAAGGCGAATTAGGAAAAAATAAAAGCCAGGCGCCAAATAATGCAATCAACAGGTATTTTGAACGGTTATTATTTTTTGCTTCCGATAAAAAGAAAGCGCACAGGAACGGGACCCAGGCAAGGAATAAATTCCAGACGAGGAAAACGTAATGCAGGTTTCCGCTCCATTGAACACGTGCATATAGCAGCATTACACAGAGTGCAGAAGAGATGGCCATTGTTTTTATTAACTTCATTTTTAGTTCAAAGTTTAAAGTTCAAAAGTTTAAAGTTTGCGGTGTTTGCTATAAATAAATCCGTGACTGTCTATTTCTCGACTCCGCTCGAAATGACCGTTTTATAATATCAGTTTATAAATGGAGTCAGTTCGAATCCGCCTGGCGGAAAAATCCTTAATCACAATTCCTCATTCCTTAATTTTCATCCTTCTTCCTCTCCACCACACCAGCACAATCGCCAGTAAAATAACGCCTTGCCCGACGCAAAACAATCCCCAGTTAAAATGTGCGGGAACATAATGTTTTACTTCATCAAACATATTCTGATTGCTGGATAAGGTCCATACGCCTTTGTCGGCACCGTAGCTGGAAACATACATGATATAATCCCACATGAAGGAAACAATCGCGGTAACGCTGCCGGTAATAAACAGCAGCCATTCAACAAAATTTATTTTTACATTTTTTCCTTTTTCCTGCTGTACCACCACAACAAGCATGAACAGGATCATGGACAGGGAAATTAAGCAGGGCGCCAGTACCGGCCCTACCCATGGAACGGGAATTAAAAATAAAATATCCCAGGTAAAAAGCGATTGCGGCCAGTCAAGCACTACTTTTAAAAACACATAATAAAAAACATCCCAGATGGCGAATGTATATAGGAAAAATACAAAGCGCTGCAGCGGATTTTTACCCGACATAATTCCAGCTCCGATAAGCATGATGATGGTAGCAACTTCGCGCCAGAATTCAGTAGTGGCAATATCGCAGGTAACGGGTATCAGTGGAAAATCAAACCCACCGGGATAATACAGCTTGCGCAGATACACCACGACGGAAGTTTCTAAAAAGCCCATGGCAATGGCAAATACGGTAAGCCAGGTAATTGTTTTTACAATTGGTCTCATAATATTAATTATAAATATTAGCTACAATTTTGGTATCCGGAAATAACATTTGCAGTGTATCAAAACCTTTTTGGGTGATGTTACCGATCACAAGATGTTTTAATTTTTTTAAGCACAACAGTGATCTGAAATCGTGCAGATTTTCATTTTTTGAAAGATCCAGTTGTTCCAAATTGGGCGCATTCCGGATCATGGCGAGATTAGTGATCTGATTGCCGGAAAGATCAAGCGATGTTAAATTTTCCAGATCAGGAAAACTAAGAATAGAGTTGATATTACAATCTGATAAATTTAATGCTGTAAGCTTTTTAAACGGTGTCAGTTCATGAAGATTGAAACCGAAATCTCCGGAAAGATTCAGGGTTTTAATTCCATCCAATTCTGAGATGGATGCAAGTGAAAAAACACCTTCATAGCTTGAAATATCAAAACGATTTATTTTTTCTTCTCTATTCAATGCAATGATCTGATCATGAATCACACGATCGGAATAATTCCAAGATTTCCACTGCCGACCCTGATAACTCAATAAAAATTTATAGACCGATTCGCTTAAAAAACGATTGAAGCTAACATCAGAAGGAAGAAATTCTCTTTCTGACAAAGGAATTTCCATTTTTTCTGATTTTTTATTTTTATCCCAATTTTCCAGGGAAAGTAATTGCGGCAATATTTTATCGGAAAGATCAAGCAGGTAAAATTTATCGATGGCTTTATTATTTTTTGCTGCACTTGCGATGTTATAATCGGCAACAATCACATCCCAGTTAAAAACACAGCTGATCACCAGCGCTGCGTAAAATAACCAGCCGTTGGAACGGAATAAATACCAGTTGCTTTTTACACGGAATATTTTTACAAATGTGGTCAGTAAGCCGATCAGTGCCAGCAACAGCCATACATACACGCCAATGCGCTTGTACGTAAGACTGTATTCCGCGATGTATAAATTATTGCGGAAAGCAGTGGAACAGATCATAAATATATTTTGAAAAACCCATGCATACGCCAGCATTTTTAATTGTTTGTTACCGCTGTAAAAATTTAATCCGCTACGGAAATAATACAAAATAATAGAGATGGCAATGATGATGGAAAGAATGAGCGTACCGGTTCCCTGGTGTACAAACTGGGAATACGTTAAGCCGGAAGGCAAGGTGCTGTTTATAAACATAAAATTAGCATCCAGCAAATTCACCAGCAATAACAATATGTTTAGCGACACAAGCAGCACTACTCCCGAACGGTTTTCGTTCTCAACGCTTAAATTAAAAATAGATTTATTGCTACTGTTTTCCAGCAACAGGTCATTGGGTTTTGCTTCTTCCCTTTCGGAAATAATGCGGATCACTTTGTGATAAAAAAAACCGTACAGCAGAAACAGACCGGAAAGTGTGAACACAACCCAGCGCAGGGAAATAAAATCGAAATTGATATTTTTTGTAAAATTATCGAAAAGCGGATTGGAGCTTTTGTACAATAAAAAGAAAACAAGTACGATCACAAACGAAATGCTGTAGATGAGCCATTTGGAACCGCTTTGTTTTTTATCATTTATTACAACGGGCTTGCTGGCGCGATGGATGATATCCAGGATCATGAATACAAACGACCCGATAATGGATGCAAATGAAAAACAAATGGACGTAATAATGGATGTTTTTGGCCGGAAACTGTAAGCAGAAAGTGCGCACAGGGAAATAATGTTGGCCGTAACCGATAAGCCGTTCGCGTAAAGCGTAATACACGTTGCACTTATCAAACTCCCGGCAGCAGCCAGTTGCCAGTTTTTTTGCCTGTACACGTTTTTATCCCTGATGATCAGTAAAGTGATGAGTCCCGCATTAAAAAGCAGGAAATTAATTCCGGCGCTTTGTTCGTAAAACAGGAAGCTGTAGAGGATAATGGATACAATTAAAATGACATCGTTCTTTTTCATAATGATTTAATTAGCGGTTAAATTTTCCAGTTGTTTGATATGTTTATAGCACAGGTAAAGCGGGAGGAGTCCTAATACGCCGAAAGAACAATCGATCAGCTGCCAGTAAAACGGAATGTGGCGGATAGGCCCGGCAATAAAAGCCAGCGGGAAGATCATCACACAGGCGATCATCCCAAACCGGATCACCCAAATGTTTCTTACAGGATCTTTTAGCGGGCCGATAAAAGCTGTTGCGATCACCAGATGTGCAAAGGCAAGCCAGTCGGTGCCATACGAAAGCTGCGGATACTGCTGACTGGTATTTTTTACGGCATCGTAAATGTGTGTGATCCAGTTTTGCAATTCCAATGGAAGCGCGGAAGAATGAGCGGATAAAAATGAAAGCTCTGTTTCTATCGGAAATGCAGTAACACCGCTCAATACCAGGAAAATAATAAATAACCAAAGCCAGGTATTGATGCGTTTTTTCAATTGTGGGGCTGTGTATGTTTTCATAAAGCAGTATTTAAATATTGTTTTCTCAGATCGTTTGTATTCATCACTACCAATAGATTGTAATCGGGATCTTCAAACCGTTTTCCTTTTTTCCCGAACTTATAATCGCGGGAAAATTGTTTCCAGTGTTCGGGCATCAGCACAAAACAGATCAGCACGGTACTAATCACAGTAATGGAATAATGCCCGTTCCCGAGGAAATAAAACTGCATGCGCGCCTCCCCTGCTTCATCCATTTCGTAACCGAGGATGATGTGCTTGCAATCATGACGCTCGTAATTGCGCAGGAGATTGAATTTCTTTTTTTGCAGGTACACAGCCAGATCTTTCCCCAGTGTGCCATCGGGTAATTCCAGTAATTGCTGCATGGAATAATTGAATTTGCGGTTGTTCCGGAATTTGGTGATCAGCGGCAATGCTACATCGTGTGTAAGCAATTCGAGAATGCGTGATCTTATTTTTTTGATTTTTTTCAGCATGGCTTTTATGTTTAGCGGGAGAATACGAAACCAACAGATTGAGTAAATGCTTTGATGATACTATCCGGCTGCAGCCCGATAGCGTAACCGAGCAGCACCTGCACGATCACCAGTACAACCACAATTGCGGCATAAACAAACAAGCGAACCGGTAGCGGTTGTTGAAATAATTTGTATTGAACAGGTTCTACACCCAGCTCGCGGCGATACGGAAGCAACTCGTCCATATCAAGGTTCACCCGGTTATAAAAATAAAGCTCACGGATGAGCATAAAAAAGGCTACCAGTGGACATAACAATTCAAATCCGGCCCATGGAAAAACAATTCCCATGAGCAAAAATTCGGTAAAGTGAATGGTTACTACGGCACATAAAATAATTCCCTGCAGCATGCCTGCGGATAAAAAAATGCGCACAAAAAGATTGTCTGTATCTTTTGTTGCGCGCGCCAGCCAGAAGGAAGCAGAACCTACAGCCGACAATAAAATGATGATGAGCACATGTTGTTTGGCAAATGGAATTTCCGGGCCGAAGGCATCAAAACGATAAAAACCAAGAGCCGGACCAACAACAGTAAAAAGGATCTCTGAAAAAAGAAGGATCCCGGCAGCGGTTGTGCTTTTGCATTTTTTTTCATTCCGTTTTAATGTAAGAATGATTTGAACGATCAGATAAATCAAGAAGGCGGTGTAAGGTATACCCATTGCAAATGCGATTCCCATGTTTTTAGAGTTAGAGGTTTGTGTTATTATTACTATTATTACTATTATTTAAAAGTACTTTGCAGTTCAAAGTTTAAAGGCAAAAAAATATATACAGCTTAATCCCGTTGTTTTAAAAGCTTTTCCAGCGCATCCAGGTGTTCGTTGAATGCTTTTTTTCCAACGCGTGTTACTAAATAAGTGGTGTTTGGTTTTTTCCCGATGAATTGTTTTTGCACTTCAATGTATTCGAGCTTTTCGAGCGCCGAAATATGCGAAGCCAGGTTTCCGTCGGTAATGTCCAGCATTTCTTTTAAAGCGCTGAACTCCACCCTGTCGTTGACCATGAGGATGCTCATGATCCCCAACCGGATACGGTTTTCAAATGCTTTGTTTAATTGCTGGATATAATTTTTCACAACGAATTACGAATTTTACGAATTACAAATCTGTATAAATCTACTAAATACCAATTTTTACTAATATACCAATCTGTGCATAATTAAAAATGCTTGCAGAATCAATTCCCCTCTTGAGAGGGGTTAGGGGTGTGTAGTTACGAATTACTAATAAATACGAATATACAAATCTGTGTATACTATTTTTTGATCTGCACTGTTCCGTCTAATTACTAAGGACTAACTACTAATTAATCCCTTTCATATTTAAAGTACATTACCGAGCCATAAACGATGTGCAAAATTCCAAAACCGGAAGCCCAGAACAGCAGGCCATAACCGGTGTAAAAGGAAGATAATAAACCCAGCACGATCTCACAGATCCCAAGGTAACGGATATCATTCAATGTATATTTACTGGCATTGAGCAATGCTAAGCCATAAAAAATAAGTGTGGCCGGACCAACCATTTCAATATAACCGTGATAAATAAGCATCAGGCAAAATAAACCACCTGTACCCAGCGGAATTATTAAATTAATGAGCAGGCGTTTCGCGGTATTGTCCCATGTTTTAATGCCGCGTTTTTTTGAATTGCGCATGGTCAGTAAAACACCTACGATCAATGATGCAACCAATACTCCTGCAGCAACAAGAAATAAGTAGATGATCGTTTCAGTAACATCAAGCCGGGTCATAATTGCATACCGGTCACTATACGACCCGATCCTTACGTACGCAAGATATGCCCCGATCAGTGCGAAGATCCCGGCAAACACGCCTGATAATCCGCTGAGGGAAATAAAACGCGAGGAACGTTCCATCATGGAACGTATGTCCGATAAGGCCTGCAAATGTTCTTTTTGTTCTTCCATGGATAGTGCTGTTAAAAGTACTTTGTAACGCAAAGTAAATGTAAAATATTGTGCTGTGCAAATTTATTTTTGAATTTTTTTCTCGCGAAGATGCTAAGGCTGGTTGTTTGCTTTGTTTGTTTAACCGCAGAGAGCGCAAAGGAGGCGCGGAGATCGCAAAGGCTATCTGTTTGCTGGGTGTGATTTCCCGCAGAGGCGCAGAGTTTGCTGAGGCTTACAGTATTAAACTTCTCGCTGAGGCACAAAGAAGCACACAAGGCAAGGTGCAAAACCTGTTCGGCCTCTGCGCCTTCTCCGCGGCCTTTGCGGTTAAATTTGTACATTTGCATTAATTCGTAATTTGTAACACATGCTTACATTATTTATAAATATATTTATAACAGTACACTGGATCGACGTAGTAGATGTGTTGCTGGTGGCATTGCTCATTTATCAGCTGTATTACCTGATCAAAGGAACCGTGGCCATCAACATCTTCATCGGGATCCTGCTGTTTTACATGTTGTGGATTGTAGTGAAAGCACTTAACATGCAGCTGTTTGGCAGCATCCTCGGCAAGTTCATTGATGTAGGTTTTATTGCCTTGCTGATCGTATTTCAACAGGAATTACGCCGCTTTTTATTATTTATCGGCACCTCCGATCTGTTTACAAAAGGAAAGATCGGGCGTGGATTTTTTGATTTCAAATGGCAGGTAAGCAGCGGACGCGAACTGGATATTAATGCCATCATTAAAGCCTGCAAGAACATGAGCGAAAGCAAAACGGGCGCCATCATCATTGTTACCAAAAGCAATGAATTAAAATTTTATGCAAACACCGGCGACCTGATCGATGCAAAAGTATCAGTACGCATGATCGAAAGTATTTTTTATAAAAATTCGCCTTTACATGATGGCGCCATCATTATCTCGGGAAACCTTATTGTGGCAGCGCGCTGCGTATTGCCCGTTACCGAAAATGCTAATTTCCCTGCACATTTGGGGATGCGTCACCGTGCAGCCGTTGGAATCACCGAAAATACGGATTCGATCGCGATCGTGGTTTCAGAACAAACCGGGGAGATTTCCTTTTCAAAAGAAGGAGAGCTCAAACATACATTAACGCCGGAACGGTTGAGGGAACTGCTGGAAAAGGAACTTAATTAATTTGAAAATTCCTCAATTTGAAAATTTGAAAATGCTGTTAATGCGGTAAATTCCTATGATTATATTGTAAAACAATGTTGCTCTGGAAACGAAATACTTTCCAGAGATGTCATCCCGCAATGTTGCGGGATCGGTTAATTAAATACTGCTAATATTTACGCGATCCCACAACATTGCGGGATGACAGTATTATTAACGAATTGATAAAAAAATGCGCTGATTATTAATATGAAGATAATTGATTTCTTCTCATTTAATCATTATGCCATTTTCAAATTTTCAAATCGACAAATTTTCAAATTCATTTATTCTTCGCTTCAAATTCCTTAATCAGCTGCTCATCGGATTTACCAAGGTTGTTAATGGCCGCTTTGGCATCATTGGCATACGGCAGGGTTGGATATTTTGCGATCACCTGTTCGTAGACCGGTTTTGCTTTATCATCCTCATTTAAAAAATTATCCATCAAAAATGCCTGCATGTACAGGCTTTCCGGCGCTAATTTAAATGTTGGATATTGGGTGGTAATGGTTTGATAATACATCAGCGCCTGCGGATATTGTTTGATGGCAGTAGAAACCTCGGCAGCTTTAAATAAAAAATCGGGTGCCAGTGAATCAGTCGGAAAATGACTCACAAAATCGTCATACGCTTTTATTCCCAATACCGCCAGGTCCGGGTCCAGCGTCATGGATTTGTGCATGTCCGCTTCGTACTTTTTTACCACATCCACAAAATGCTGACGCGGAATTTCCTTTGATACCTGGTTGGATTGCTGTTCCGTATTGTTCCCACACGATACAATTGTAAGTGTTATTACTCCTAATAAAATACGTTTTACTGTTTTCATTATTCTAATTTAAATGTATGGGGGATGATTTTATTCCGTTCAGCACTCTATTTTTTTAAGTACAGATTCGCTATTCGTTTGATTCATTATTCGCTGATCATTTATTCGGAAAACGCATTTTATAATCCACTTTTACATTTCCCTTCGAAATATCATTCAGCTTGCCTTTCAGCAAACGGCGGCGCAAGGGATTGATGTGATCCACAAATAATTTTCCTTCGATATGATCATACTCGTGCTGGATCACGCGCGCTACAATACCTTCGTACGTTTCATCGTGGAACTTAAAATCTTCATCGTAATACTGAATATGGATCTTCGGCTTGCGCATCACATCTTCGCGGATCTTAGGAATGCTTAAACAACCTTCGTTAAACGACCAGTCCTCCCCTTCTTCTTCCACTATCTGCGCATTAATGAACGTACGCTTGAATTGTTTCATCATCGCGATCTCTTCCTTCGTGTATTCACTTTCCTCATCTTCCGGCACATCCGAAAAAGGTTTTGCATCCACCAAAAACAAACGGATGGCTTTGCCTACCTGCGGCGCAGCAATTCCCACTCCCGACGAATTGTACATGGTTTCATACATGTCGTCGATCAATTTTTGAAGTCCCGGATAATCTTTGTCAATTTCTACTCCTATCTTTCGTAATACAGGATCGCCATACGCTACAATTGGTAATACCATTTTTAGTTTTTAGTCGTTAGTAATTAGTATTTAGATGTTGTTCGTTATTAAAAGTTTGTAGTTTGGTGTTCGTAGTTCGTTGACGGTTATTTCAAATATCTGCTGCAAAACACTCACATCACTTCTAATTTTATATTTTTTTCAGTATTTATTATTTAGTAATATTTGAAATTTTATGCAAATAGCATCCGGCTTACCGTCTACAGACTAATTACTAAAGACTACCGACTTTTATTCATAAAGCTTTGCAAAATGATCGTGGCACTGATCTCGTCCACCAATTCCTTGTTCTGTCTTGCTTTTTTCTTCAATCCGCTGTCGATCATCGTTTGAAACGCCATTTTAGATGTAAAACGCTCATCCATCCTTTCAATTTTAATGGAGGGAAATGTACGTTTCAAATGCACCACAAACGGCTCTATGAACCGCGCCGAATCCGAAGGTTCATTGTTCATCCGCTTCGGTTCCCCCACCACAATGCATTCCACTTCTTCCTTTGCAATATAATCTTTCAAAAAAGCAATCAAATCCTTCGAATGAACCGTGGTTAAACCCGTTGCAATGATCTGCAAAGCATCCGTAACTGCTATTCCAACCCGTTTGCTCCCGTAATCTATTGCCATGATCCTCGCCATAGCGCAAAAGTAATAAAAAAGACCACTCCAAAGTCACGAAAACCGACCGCCTTTTTAATTATATTTGCCCGGATTTAAACGCGGGAAAATATTTAAAACAATCTAAATCAATTAGTTGTAAAACATTAAGAATTTCCGCGCTTGCAAATTACATCAACTATGCAGCAAATTATTGAAGCCGCCTGGGAAAACCGGGAATTATTAAAAGACGAAAAAACCATTGCCACCATCCGGGAAGTGATTGAGCAGCTGGACAAAGGAAAATTGCGCGTGGCCGAGCCGAATGGAAACGAATGGCAGATCAACGAATGGGTAAAAAAAGCGGTAATCATGTATTTTCCGATCCAGAAAATGGAAACCATCGAATCCGGCATTTTTGAATATTACGATAAAATGAAATTAAAAACCGGCTATGAGAAATTGGGTGTACGTGTGGTTCCCAATGCTGTGGCGCGATACGGCGCTTACCTTGCCAAAGGCGTGATCATGATGCCTAGCTATGTAAACATTGGCGCATACGTGGATAGCGGCACCATGGTGGATACCTGGGCCACTGTGGGCTCCTGCGCCCAGATCGGCAAAGACGTGCATTTAAGCGGCGGCGTGGGTATTGGCGGCGTGCTGGAACCGGTACAGGCTGCTCCTGTGATCATCGAGGACGGCTGTTTTATTGGCTCCCGCTGCATTGTGGTGGAAGGTGTACGCGTACAAAAAGAAGCGGTACTGGGTGCCAATGTGGTGCTTACCAAATCCACCAAAATAATTGATGTGACCGGTAATGAACCGAAAGAATACAAAGGAATTGTGCCTCCGCGCTCGGTAGTGATTCCCGGATCGTATACCAAAAAATTTGCTGCCGGTGAATTCCAGGTGCCCTGCGCGCTGATCATCGGGCAACGCAAAGAAAGTACTGATCTCAAAACCTCGCTTAACAACGCGTTAAGGGAATATGATGTTGCCGTTTAACCAATCTAAAACCATGAAAAAACAACTCCTCTCTATTATTGCGCTCTTATTGATGAGCCACCTGTCATTTTCACAGAGCGATGCTGAAAAAGCGCTTCTTGATAAAATGAGCAAAGAAGCATGTGATAAAATTGAAAAAGCAGGGATCAAAGATAAAGATGACGCCGAAGAAATAAAAATGAAGCTCGGATTAGCGCTTTTACCGGTGATTCAGGATAATAAAAAAGAAATTAAAAGTGTGCTGGGGCTCGATATTACGGTACCTGACCAGATAAAAATGGTAGGACAAAAGTTGGGCGAACATGCCGTTTTTACCTGCCCGAAATTCCAGGAAGTGACCATGCTGATGTTAAAAAAAGATTCGGGCCTGGCAGATGAAGTGAATGAACGGCTGAAAAATACGGATACACCTCCAACAGCGCCACCAGCGGCTAAGGATGAAACTGTTATGGGAAAGATCAGTAAAATTGAAGGAGCGGATGTTGCTTATATTTATGTAAATACCGACGAAGGCGAAACCATTAAACTGCTTTGGCTGGAGGATTTCCAGGGAAGCACATTGCTTACCGATGGAACCTATACCGATAAAAAATTCCATTTTATATTCGTTAAAAAATCGATTTACCAGCCTCAGACAAAATCCTACAAGGATGTAAAAGTGATTACAGCACTTTTAAAATCATAAGGCTGAATTAACCATTAGCAGAAGGAACACAAAATGAATATAGGATTTGATGCAAAGCGTGCTTTTTTAAACAACAGTGGATTGGGAAATTATGCCCGTACGCTTATAAAATCATTGAATGAATATTTTCCGGAAAACACGTATTCCCTTTTTACAACACGTCAATCGGAAAACGATTTCCAACAGCACATTGCCGAATTTCCAAACATTCACCTGCACGAGCCGCAGCATTTTATTGATAAAAAATTACGCTCCCGCTGGCGTTCGTACGGAATGACCAATGTGCTGAAAGAAGAGCATTTGGATGTATATCACGGACTGAGCAACGAATTGCCTTTTAACATCAACGAGTTTAAAGGCAAAAAAATAGTGACCATTCATGATCTTATTTTTTTACGCTACCCGAAATTATATCCATACCTGGATCGTAAAATTTATAACAAAAAATTCCGTCATGCCTGCGATGTTGCAGATACCATCATCGCCATCAGCGAAGAAACAAAACGCGACATTGAAAAATATTATTTTATTCCGGAAAGTAAAATAAAAGTGATCTACCAAAGCTGTGATCCGGCATTTTACAAAATACAAACAGAGGCACATACCAACGAAGTGATCGCCAAACACAAGCTACCGGCAGATTATCTTTTGTATGTAGGTACCATCGAGGAACGTAAAAATTTACTGACCATTGTAAAAGCATTAAAAGAAATAAAAGAGATTCCGCTGGTGGTGATCGGAAAGAAAAAAAGTTATTTTAATAAAGTAATGGAATATGCGGTTGCCAATAACTTGCAAAGCAGAATTATTGTGCTGGAAAATGTGGATAACTGCGATATGCCGGTGATCTACAAACAGGCGAAGGTATTTATTTTCCCATCTATGTTTGAAGGTTTCGGCATCCCGATCATAGAAGCGCTTACAAGCAAAACGCCTGTGATCACTACTAAAGGTGGTTGTTTCCCGGAAGCAGGCGGTCCGGATTCCATTTACATTGATCCGACCGATGAAAAAGAACTGGCGGAAAAAATAAGGCAGCTGTTACAATCGGAACAATTGCGGAATGAAATGGCAACAAAAGGATTTGAGTATGTGCAGCGCTTTCATCCGAAAGTGATCTCGGCGCAAATGATGGAGATTTACAGATAGTTTAGAGTTGGGGAGTTTTGTGTTTTGAGTTTGCCGGGTGGCTGCTTTGCAGCGGATTTTTACCACTAAGGCACTGAGAAAAAAAAGGAGAAAAAGAGTGGATCGCTTACGCGATTATTTTTTACCACTAAGGCACAAAGGCGCAAAGAGAAATAAAAGAGTTGTTTTGAATACATAAAAATATTGGTCACACAAATTCATGTGCCTGACTTTTATAAATACAGCTCGGGTATAGCCCCCTCTCTTGTGGAGAGGGGATGAAGGGGAGAGGTCTACACACAGATTCGTAAATTAGTATTAATTCGTATTTCGTAGTATGGATGAAGAAATAAAAAATGCATTGGAAGTGCTTCGCAAAGGCGGAACCATCCTTTATCCTACGGATACCGTTTGGGGAATTGGCTGTGATGCCCGTAACAAGGATGCTGTAGCCAAGGTATTCAGGATCAAGCAGCGCGCCGAATACAAAAGCATGGTAACGCTGGTATGCGATCATACCATGCTGAACCGCTATGTAAAGGAAGTTCCGGAAGTTGCCTGGGATTTGCTGGAAGCTGCGGATACACCGCTCACCATCATTTACCCGGATGCACGCATGCTGGCCGATAACGTAATTGCTGCAGATGGAAGCGTGGGTATCCGCCTGGTAAAAGATGAGTTTTGCAAAAATCTGATCCATAAGTTCGGTAAACCGATCGTGTCTACTTCCGCCAACATCAGCGGAGAAGCTTCACCATCATCGTTTAACGAGATCAAACTCGATATTTTAAATAAAGTGGATTACATTGTGAACTGGCGCCAAAAAGAAAACAACAGCGTGCAGCCATCCACGATCATTAAAGTAGCGATGAACGGCGAGTTTAAAATTATAAGAAAATAGATCTTGGATATTAGATGTTGGATGTTTGACCCACACTATAATAATTATGATCTTTTAATATTGTTTTAAATTTTCATTACTTAATTTAATTTTTTTAACACACAGTCCAATATCTAAAATCCAATATTCCAACATCTGATAAAAAATGGAAAGTTTATTCAACCCTGCCGACAATCAAAAAATAATCACCCGGATCAATTCCGTTACGCCTGAATCAAAAGCGCAATGGGGAAAAATGAATGCCGCGCAAATGCTTGCACATTGTCAGCCTCCGCTACTCGTTGCTTTTGACGAGCTTAAATTAAAACGTGGATAGTCATTAGTAATCAGTCATTAGTCTTTAGATGCTAATGCTAAAAAATTATTCATTATCAAACGTTAAAATTTATTTTACACACAGTCTGATTTACTAAAGACAAACGACTCAATACTAATTTCACGTGAATTTTCAATCAAAATTAACCCATCCTGTTTTTAAGATCGTTTCCGCTTGCGCTGATGAAATGCAGGTGCCTGCGTATGTGATCGGTGGCTGGGTGCGCGATCTTATTTTAAATCGTCCCTGCAAAGACATTGATATTGTTGCCATCGGCAGCGGCATTGAGCTGGCCGAACGCGTTTCCAAAAAATTAGGGAATCAGTACCATGTAAATATTTATAAAAATTTTGGCACCGCACAAATTGCTTATGACGATTACGATGTGGAATTTGTTGGTGCGCGCAAGGAATCGTACCGCTCCGACAGCCGCAAACCTGCTGTGGAAAACGGAACACTGGAAGACGATCAGAACCGCCGCGATTTTACCATCAATGCACTTGCTATTTCATTAAATGCTGCCAATTACGGCGAGCTGCTGGATCCCTTCAACGGGTTAAAAGACATGGAGGATCAGATCATCCGCACACCGCTGGATCCCGACATTACCTATTCGGATGATCCGCTGCGCATGATGCGCGCCATCCGTTTTGCAACACAGCTGGATTATGTAATTGAAGAAGAATCGCTTGCCAGCATCACAAAAAATAAAGAACGGATAAAGATCATTTCGAAGGAACGTATTTCGGATGAAATGAATAAAATTATCCTGGCGAAAAAACCATCCATCGGTTTCAAGCTTTTATTTGATACCGGGATCTTACATTACATTTTTCCTGAAATGGTGGCATTGCATGGCGTGGAAGTGCGCAACGGAAAATCACACAAGGATAATTTTTACCACACGCTGGAAGTGTTGGATAATATCTGCAAAACCACGGATGACTTGTGGTTGCGCTGGGCCGCGATTTTGCATGACATTGCCAAACCACCTACCAAACGCTTTGAACCGAATCATGGCTGGACGTTTCACGGACACGAGGATAAAGGCGCGCGCATGGTACCCAAGATCTTTGCCGACCTGAAATTGCCTTTGAATGAAAAAATGAAATACGTTCAGAAGCTGGTATTGCTCCACTTGCGCCCGATTGTGCTGGCAAAAAGTGAAGTATCTGACAGTGCCGTTCGCCGTTTATTATTTGAGGCCGGTGATGACATAGACGACCTGATGAAACTGTGCGAAGCCGATATCACGTCGAAGAACGAATACAAGGTTCAGAAATATTTAAAGAATTTTGAGCTGGTACGCCAGAAATTAAAAGACATAGAGGAAAAAGATAATATCCGCAACTGGCAGCCACCAATTGGCGGAGAAGACATTATGAAAGCATTTAACATTCCGGCCGGTCGCGAAGTTGGCCTGATCAAAAATGCGATCCGGGAAGCGATTCTGGACGGTATTATTAAAAATGATTATGATGAAGCATTTCAGTTCATGGTCGCGGAAGCGGAGAAGCTAGGAATAAAAATTAAGGAATAAGGAATTAGGATTAAGGAATTAGGATTGTGCTGTGTGTATTTCCACCACATAAGGCACAAAAGAAAACATAAGGCAGGGCGTAAAAGGATTTTTGAATGAAGGATTGAGGAATTGGGATTTAGGATTAAAACAAAAACCTCTGCGAAAGCGAAGCCTCAAAAACATACAGTATAATTACAGTAAACACACAGCCTCTGCGAACTCTGCGTCTCTGCGAGAAAAAAACATACGCGCCTCTGCGATCTCTGCGCCTTCTTTGCGCGCTCTGCGGTTAACATACACCCAGCAAACGCTGCATTTCCACGAGAAATAATTCACACAGCATACACAGCATTTGCATCTTCTTAGCTTTGCATGAAATTTTTTTCTAAAAAATCAAAACATAATTCTTATTTTTGTGCTGCAACTAGTATTATAATTTCAATCTATAATTCCCTTTACGATGGCTGTTTACCGCTTTAAAGTAACTTTTGAAGATAACGAAGACGTTTACCGTGAGATCGAAATAAAATCCACTCAGAATTTTGAAGATTTTCACAATGTGATCATTCAATCCATCGGATTCGACAACACGCACGATGCTTCTTTTTTTATCAGCGATGATTATTGGCGAAAAGGCGAAGAGATCCGCCTGAAAAAATCAGAGGACCTGCGCCAGATGAATAAATGCAAAATTGCATTGCTGATCGATGATCCTCACCAGAAATTTGTATACGTATACGACCCAAAAGTTCATTGGACATTTTTAGTAGAGCTGCTGAAAATTGTACCGGACGATGCAAAGGCAAGCTATCCGAAAACAGCTAAATCAGCCGGAGAAGCGCCAAAACAATACAAAACAAACGCCATTGTTCCGCCTGTAACCGATGAGGAAGAATTTGATGAAGAGGAACCGCACAGCGATGATGAAGCTTATACACTTGCACACAGCGAAGATGAAACGGCTTTATTAGAAGGTGAGGAAGGCGAAGAAGAAGTTGCCGGAGAGGAAGAAGAAATCCACGACGATGAAGATGCTGCTGAATTTGAAAGCGGCGATCATGAAGGCGGAGAGGATTTTTAGAATGATAAAAAAGGTTTGCCACAGATTCACCGATTATTAAAATTAAAAAAATAATTATAGGATCTGTGTTCTTTCGATCCCCTGCATTTATAATTTTTACCTTTCATAGAACTCTGGATTGCTTAAATAAAAATCTGTGAATCTGTGGCTTTCTCTGTAACGTGAAAAATAAAAAATACCTTATTGTTATTGCAGGCCCAACCGCTATAGGAAAAACAGCATTGGGAATTGAGCTTGCACAGCTATTTCACACAACCATCATTTCGGCCGATTCGCGCCAGTTTTTCAGAGAAATGAGTATTGGCACCGCCAAACCATCGCCGGAAGAATTAAAAAAAGTACAGCACTATTTTATTAATTCACATTCCATTACCGAAAATTATAACGTAGGAAAATACGAAACCGAAGCCATTCAATTGCTGGACGAATTATTTACCACGAAGGATATTGTAATTATGGTTGGCGGCTCGGGATTATACATTGATGCCGTTTGTAAAGGTTTTGACGAATTGCCGGAAGCGAATGAAACGATCCGCGAAAAAATCAATACGATCCTGGAAACAGAAGGAATAACAGCGCTGCAAAATTTACTTTTAGAATTAGATCCTGTGTATCATGCACAGGTTGACCTGAATAACCCGCAACGTTTGAGCCGTGCACTGGAAGTATGCTTTACCACGGGTAAACCCTACTCCACTTTGCGTGAAGGAAAAATAAAACAACGAAATTTTAATACCATCAAAATCGGGCTAACCGCGCCGAGAGAGCTGCTATACGCACGTATTAACAACCGTGTGGACGATATGATGAAGCAGGGATTACTGGAAGAAGTAAGAAAATTACAGGAATATAAAAATGCAAATGCATTGCAAACAGTTGGTTATAAGGAATTGTTCGATTACCTCGATGGAAAAATAAGCTTGCAGGAAGCAGTTGCGCTTATCAAACAAAATACGCGCAGGTTTGCCAAACGGCAGCTAACGTGGTTCAAACGCGACCCGGAAATGAAATGGTTTGAGCCACAGGAGCCGGAAAGCATTGTTACATTTATCAACCAACAAATCAATCATTCTGAACAATCAAACCCGAATTAAACCACAATGTTTGCTGTTGTAAAAGAATATTCGAAGCTCGATAAATCTGTTTTAAACATTGTAACAGTCGAGTTTTTTGTGCAGATGATCAACGTTTCGTTCATGTCGATCTTGCCGCTGTACATGAAAGTGGAAGGTTACAGCGATGCACAATATGCACATTTCACATCCTTTCGTTATCTCGGAATGCTGGCGCTGGCGCTATTTTTAGGCATGTACATCAAAGGCCGGAAGATCATCCCGCTTTTTTACATTGCCGCTTTTGGTGTTCCCTTGTTCGGTTTACTGATTTTGATCGGCGTGCACATTCACTCCAATGCATTGTTACTGGTATCACATTTATTATGGGGAACGGCTTATACGTTTATCCAGATTCCCATTCTGCCTTATATTTTAAGGAACGTTCCGCACAAGCAACACACGCCTGCCATTACGCTTAACTTCGCCACCTGGAGCCTTGCCAGCATTCTCAGTTTTTTACTGATCGCTGTGCTGAACACGGCCAACCCGGTAATTTTTAATGAACGTCATTTGCTCTCCGGCATTGTGATCCTGAGCTTTTCGGGTATTTATTTTGTAACGCGCATGAATAAAAATGAGCACGTTCCCGTAAAAAAAGAAAAAAGCACCAGCTTTAAAAGTTACGATTGGCACATCATCTCCAAAGCCATGATCCCTACTTCCATCATTGCACTGGGTGCAGGTTTCACCATTCCGTTCATCAGTTTATTTTTCTCAAATGTACATGGCATGAGCACCGCACAATTTTCGTACATGTCGTTTGCAGCTTCCTGCATTGTAGCGTATGCCGCTTTGTGGGTACCGAAAATAAAACAAGGCATCGGTTATAAAAAAGCAGTTCCGCTTACGCAATCGCTCGCCATCATGGCGCTGATCACGATGGCTACCACACAGTATTACAATACGTTGAGCGTTTCGGTATACATCGCCATCATTTTTTATTTATTGCGCCAGCCGCTGATGAATATTGCTGCGCCCATGACTTCCGATATTACCATGAAATATGTAGGCGAACGCAACCGCGAAATGACCAGCGCTTTAACATCCGCCATCTGGTCGGGTTCCACTTTTTTCAGCGCTATGATCTTTGGAATTTTGCGACAGCTTAATGTGGATTATGTGAACATTTTCCTGATCACTGCCGCGATGTACATGGTGGGCGTGGTTTGGTACGTTTACCTCATTAAAGATTATCACAAGCGCGAAGAAGGTGGAATGATCTGATTGTTTTCAGTTTCAGCAGAGGATAAGAGGCATAATGGTTGCGTTTGAAATATAACATTAAATGAGTACCCGGAGCTTTGCAGCATGAAAAGAAATTATTTTAAGAACGTCATTGCGAGGGCTTTTCGCCCGAAGCAATCTCACACCAGTAGTATATAATCCAGAATGAGATTGCTTCGGGCGAAAAGCCCTCGCAATGACGCACAAATTAAAATTAGCAATACAAAAGGTTATGTTGTAGTAAAATGTTTTTTTTACAATATTCACAAATAATACTGTCATCCCGGGCTTGACCCGGGATCTGTTAAATACTTGCAGCACCTACACAGTTCTTAATTGGCAGATCCCGGGTCAAGCCCGGGATGACAGCTTAAGAAAGTATTTCTGTTTCCATAAACAATAATGTTCTGTAACATAACCATACAAAATAAAAGCATTTGGTATAAACTTCCCGATTTCAATTAATTTTAATCATCCACCGTGTTCAGGATATCATTCCCGTACTTTTTTGCGCCTTCCAAAAAGTATTTTAGACTTCATCGTGCATTTTTTCCACATTTAGCAGACTACAATGGAAAATTGACGAATTGTTTTCACAATCCCCTCTGGCTCTTAAATTGCGTTGTATAAAGAGTTAAAAGCAGTATAATCAATCAATAAATTAAATACGAACAGGTGTGAAAACGGGTATATTAAATGAGTATGTCGATGAGTGGCTTAGATCTATTGAACAAGCTCTTAAGATCTATAAGGAAGATAATGAATTGACGCATCTTCATCATTTGAGAATCGAAATAAAAAAAATAAAAGCAGTATTTTATTTTGTTGAAAAAACGAATAAAGAAAAATATTATAAAGATGAACTGAAGTCTTTATTCCATGATGCGGGTGGTATACGGGAGCTTCAAATGCATGTTCAGCAACTTGATACAATCCCTCATCCCCCTGAAAAACTCATTACTCAATTGGTAAAGAAAAAAAAGAAATGTCAGAAATTATTCAGGAAAAATATTCCCGGGTACATTAAAATAGTCGGAAGCTTTCGTGAAAAATTCTGTTTGCCTGCAAGGATCCCCGGCAAAAAATCAATTATAGGATTTTTTAGAAAACAAATGAATAAATCAAAAAAGGAAATTGATAATAAAAAAGAAGGAGAAAACCTGCATCATCTTAGAACGAGATTAAAAAAAATAATGAATATATATGATATTTTACCGGCGAAAACACAAAGCGCTTTTGAATTAAACACAGGTTATATAAACAAACTGCAAAAAAAAATTGGCGAATGGCATGATCGTCATTCTGCTATTTGTTTTCTTTCTCACCAGCAGGTTTCTGCAAAAATGTACAATTATATTTCCAGGTTAAAGGAAAAAGAAAAAAAGCAACTCAAATCTTTAATTAAAAAAATAAAATACCATCGCATTGTACATCGTTAGTAGTTGAACCGGAATAGTTAGGAATAACGTCCCGCTGGGTTTATTTTACGGCCTCCGCCATTTTACTGAATATTGCATTGTTTATTACTTTCATTTTAATTTGCAAATCGAAAATATACATAAAGGAAAAAGTCTCTCCGTTTCCTGAAAAGCTTGTCTTTGTTTTGTGGAGGCTGCTGATGAAATCTCGAACCAATTGTTGAATGATATTGCTCTTCTAGTTGATGGCTGCTCTCGTTTTTAATCAGATAAGGGCGAAAAGCAACCTGTTAAGGCCGATTGTTTGTACTAACAATTACGCGTATATTTACAGAAAGCCTGCTGCATGACGAAACCTGTTTTTTCTCCATCCTTTTTTTTCTTTTTGCTGGTGTTCTGTTTCGTGTTTTCTGTGGAGCTATCTGCACAGAATAAAACAACAGAACGGTTGCTAAAGAGGATTCATGCGCTGGAAAATACACAGCGGGATGTTACTGCCGACACCATGCTTATTGATGCTTATAATAAGATCATGGATGATCCCATGGAACTGAAATATATAAAAAGGATCATTGAGCTAAGCACTTCCAACCTGCAAAAGCCAATTGCTTCCAATGGACTAAAAACCTATTTTTTAAAGCAACAGGCCATAGGATATGGATATTTAGGATATTACTACAATGGCCTGGGTGATTATTCGAAAGCACTCGTTTTTTATTTTAAAGCATTGAAGATTCATGAAAGTATTAATTACCAATACGGGATCTTATGTGTATTCAACGATATTGCAATAAACTACGGCGATCTAAAGGATCATCAAAAAGCACTGCAGTATAATTACAAAGCCCTTGCCCTTGCCAAATTATTAGATTACGGTGATGAGGAAAGAACGATCTACGGGAATATAGGTGCTGAATACAGCGAAATGAAAAATTTTGAAATGGCAGTCCACTATTATTCCATTTGCCTGAAGGCCTATACACAAGTGAAAGACACCGCCGGAATAAGCATGGCGCTTGGTAATATAGGCATGGCTTATAAAGACAGGGGAGATAGCCAGCTAAAAGCAGGAATTGCAGCCGGAGCAATTACCGATTTTGATACGGCTGTAATATATTTAAAAAAGTCATTACTGTATAACGGCATCAGCGGAGAACGTACAAACAGCCCGATGTTGTTTTCGAGCCTGGGCTCCGTATACATCAGCACTAAAAAATATGCCGAAGCAAAAGCGGTACTTTTTCAATCGCTTGCACTTTCCGAAGCATTGAACGACCGTCCGGGCGTCATGGAAACGCATGAGCAGATCAGCCTTTTGTATACAGCGCTTGGTGATACGAAGCAGGCATTTGAATATTACAAAAAATACGTCGCTGCAAAGGATAGTATTTTTAATGAAGCAAATACCAAAAAGAGTGTAGAAACGGAAATGAACTATGAGTTTGATAAGAAGGAAGCGGCACAAAAAGCAGAGCATGAAAAAGTAGTGATCGGACTGGAAGCGCAGAACCGGATCCAGAAGAATACGCGTAATTTTATTATTGTTTTGGCCGCCATGTTATTGCTGCTGGTTGCAGCCGGTTTTATGTTTTACAATAACCGCAAAAGCCTGAAACTTCGTGAACAATATTCGCAACAGCTATTGATCTCGCAGGAAACGGAAAAACAACGCATCTCGAAAGAGCTGCATGATAGTATCGGGCAAAATATCCTGTTCATCAGGAACCAGCTGGTCAAAAACAACGATCCCGGTTTAATGGCTTCGGTAGACGAAACGCTGGAAGAAGTAAGAAATCTGTCCAAAGACCTGTATCCGAACCAGCTGGAGAAGTATGGACTGATTGCCGCGGTGGAAGGATTAAGCGAAAAAGTAAAGGCAAGCTCCGAACTATTTATGAGCCACGACCTGGAAGCATTTGACAAAAATATTGCTCCCGATAAGCTCATCAATTATTACCGCATTATACAAGAATGCGTTACCAATGTGATAAAACATGCAGATGCAAAAGCATTGCGGATCTCTGCCACTAAAGTGGAGAATACCATTGAGCTGATCATACAGGATAACGGCAAAGGTTTCGACAAGCTGATGATGGCTA
The DNA here is from genome assembly GCA_025963715.1 of Bacteroidota bacterium. Taxonomy (GTDB): domain Bacteria; phylum Bacteroidota; class Bacteroidia; order 2-12-FULL-35-15; family 2-12-FULL-35-15; genus 2-12-FULL-35-15. Next base: position 12,666 of record JAOQAG010000006.1, on the reverse strand, counting down.
AAAAATCACAGCGCTCATTCGGGATGCTCAACCTCGAAGAAAGAGTGAATTATCTCAAAGGAAGTTTTGAGCTGGAAACCGCTCCGGGCAAAGGGACCAAATATATTTTTACCTTACCTTTTTAAATTTGCATACAATGAAATACACCGCCGTGATTGCCGATGATCATCCTATTTTCAGAAAAGGACTGGTTGATATTTTACGGGAAATAGAAGATCTTGAAATTGTTGCTGAAGTTTCGGATGGAGTGGAAGCGTACAAAAGCATTGTGGCAAAGCGGCCGGATCTTGCGATACTCGATATCCAGATGCCGGGATTGAGCGGGCTCGACGTATGTAACAAAGTGCTGAAAGAAAAATCGGACACAAAATTTATTTTGCTGACAATGCACCGCGAAAAAGATTTTTTTAATAATGCAATGGAGATCGGCGTGATGGGTTATTTGTTAAAAGACAATGCGATCACAGAGCTGATCCTCTGCATTAAAAAAGTGTTGAAAGGCGAAAAATTTATTAGTCCGGGCATTGAAAAGCTACTGGTGGCAAAGGATAGGGGAGTTGTCATTCCGGAACTGGATGCTTTAACCGCTACCGAAAAAGTGATTCTCAAGCTGATCGCAGAAAGTAAAACCACACCGGAAATTGCGGAGCTTTTATTTGTAAGCCCCAACACGGTTGATAATCACCGTTCCAACATGGTGAAAAAATTAAAGCTGGAAGGAAAAAATTCATTGTTGAAATTTGCGATTCATTCGAAGAACCAACTCTAAGAAAGTTTTGGATTACAGTTAATGTTCACAAACAATACTGTCATCCCGGGCGCCGACCCGGGATCTCATAAATGCTTGCAGCGCCTACACAGTTCTTAATTGGCAGATCCCGGGTCAGGCCCGGGATGACAAGTCTGGAGTGTTTTTGTTTCCATTAGCAACATTATTCTACAACATAACCTTCTTTTTCTATTCTTTAATTCCTCAAATCCCAATTCCTCCGTCCCAATTCCCCATTCCTTAATCCCAATTCCTTAATCAATATAGTGGTTACCCACTATTGTTCAATTTCCAGAATCGCCTCAATTTTACATCGTCAATAAACCTTATTAAAACGATATAAAATGATGCGATTTTACAAAAAAACAGGCCTTGCGATCCTTATTGTTCTGATGTGTGCGAAAGTGTTTGCACAATGCACGCCTACCGGCTTCGCCTGTTGCGGAATAGGAATTTCAAGGGTACAGGTAGGTGCCGATCTTAATAATGTTACACCAAGCGGTGTGCTCTACACCGACTTCTCCTCAACACTCAGCGCTTCCGGCTATGCGGGGCAAACCCTGTCATACGCTATTCAAAACGGCAGCGGTTATGATCTGAACATTGCGATGTGGATTGACTGGAATAACAATGCAACGTTTGACGCAGCCGAGCGAATGTTTATGACATACACAGCCGGCGGGGCGCTTCTCACAGGAACAATCACCGTGCCTGCCGCTGCTCCTGCCGGTAATTACCGGATGAGGGTTGTAGGCGCTTATTCAACCGGCGCACCTACTCCCTGCAGCGGCAATTATGCTGATTATGAAGATTATACCTTTACCGTTCTTCCTCCTGTTGCTATGGTGTATAACACGGTGCAGATGGTTCACCCGATTTATCCATTCGATCAGATTGCAACTACACAAATGAATGTGCCTGTACTCCGGATGGATATCCTTACAACCGGGAACTTAAGCCCGCTTGTGTTGAATAGCCTTTCGTTTTCTCCCGCAGGCACCACCAACATAAATGATATTGCAATGTATCACCTGTATTCCGGGCCCGATTCTGTTTTTACAAATGCAACAGAGATCGCTTCATCCTCCGATATTGGAACGCTTACTTTTAGTCCCGTAACATTTACCAGCAGCAGCAACCATTATTTCTGGCTCTCAATAGATATGAATCCCCTCGCTGCTTTCCTTGATGGAATTGACATGGGGGTAAACAGCATTTCCTTTAATGCAATGCCGGATATTACACCTTCTCCGGTTTCACCTGCAGGACATTATGTAATAGTGAATGAGCTTGCTCCTTATGGCAATAATATATGGAATGCACATGCCTTTAATGGTTTTAACTTTGATACCTACATGGGATATTATACCGAGCCGGGTATTGATTTTAATTCAACGCTTGTATGGGATCCCAATAATTCTCCTTCGTCAGCATCGGGATACATGGGAGAGCCGGTTGATGTTGATTATTTTTCATTTCAATACAAACGGCAGGGTTTCCCCGATAACATTTATATGATAAATGTTGATAATCATGATGATGTTGCCGCCATGTACATTAATGAAACGCAGGTTTTCTATCACGACCAGTGTTGTGATTCACACACTGATATATGGCATGGGATCTTGAACGACACTACAAAAGTTAAATTTCAGGTACAGGAATATAATGGCGGTGCCAACGGTGCTGTTTCATTTCATGTGGTTACACCCGATATTACTTCGGTAAATACAATGGCTGCAGGGTATGGCGCCAATATCCAGATCAACGGTAATTATTTTTACGGGATAGATGCCGTGCAGATCGGCGGATTAAATGTGCAATCATTTGTAGTAGTGGACGAGCATACCATTACGGCAGTAGTGGGTTGCGATACTTCCGGCGATGTGAAGATCCTGAGCCATTATGGAAATGATTCCTTAAGCGGGTTTGATTTTTTATACAATACCTTTTATACAGACGCGGATGCCGATGGATTTGGTGATAACGCCAGCCCTATCTATGCATGCGTGCAGCCTGCAGGATCCACTACCGATAATTCCGATTGTGACGATACAAATGCGGCTATAAATCCTAACACCATATGGTTTGCAGATGATGACGGTGATACTTACGGTGATGCCACTGTTACACGTACACAATGCACTCAGCCTTTGGGATACGTAGCTGATAATACCGATTGCGATGATAACAACGCCGCCATCAACCCCGCTACCATTTGGTTTGAAGATGCGGATGGCGATAATTACGGTGACGCAACTGTTACGCTTACGCAATGCGCGCAGCCTTTAGGATATATCCTTGATAATACCGATTGTGATGATAGTAATGCAACCCTCAACCCGGCCACACAATGGTTTGTAGATGCCGACAATGATGGTTTTGGAAATCCGGCAGCAATGGTTGCACAATGCACTCAGCCTTTCGGGTCTGTACGTAACAATACCGATTGCGATGATAACAATGCAGCCATCAACCCCAATACACAATGGTTTTACGATTATGACCATGATGGTTTTGGAAACCCTGTTGGAATACTTACACAATGCACACAGCCTTTGGGATACGTAGCCAATAATACCGATTGTGATGATAACAATGCGGCTGTTACCCCCAACCTTGTATGGTTTGCTGATGCCGATAATGATGGTTTCGGAGATGCAGCTCTTACACTTACACAATGCATCCAGCCTGCAGGATACGTAGCCGATAATACCGATTGCGATGATAGCAACGCAGCGCATAACCCAAATACAACCTGGTTTGCAGATAATGATAATGATGGTTTTGGAAATCCGGCTGTTACACTTACACAATGCGATCAGCCTTTAGGGTATCTTGCCAATAATGCCGATTGCGATGATAACAACGCAGCCATCAATCCCAATACACAATGGTTTGCAGATGCCGACAATGATGGCTTTGGTGATCCTGCACAGATGCAGACACAATGCTTTGCCTTGTCCGGATATGTTTTAAATGCAAACGATTGCGATGATACCGATAATGCCATAGGGCAAACACTTGCCGTAGCATTTGATTTTGGCACTTCACTTATTTGCAACTACAATGCATATACATTAACAGGCGGCGCACCATCCGGCGGCATTTATTCCGGCGCACAGGTAACAGGCAATCAGTTTGATCCTTCCGGAATCATGGGCGAAGTAATCTTTACATACACTGTTACAAATGGGACCTGCACCAGCGCTGCAAACGATACGTTAACAGTGAGCGTTTGCACGGATGTTGCAGCAATCAATGAATCGCAAAATGTTTCAGTATATCCTAATCCTTCTAATGGCTCCATCCGGATTGATGCCGGTAAGCAGCAGCAGGTATCGGCCATCAGTGTTACTACACTGAACGGAAATATTGTTTACACCGCAAAAAATCCGCTGCCTGATCCGGGTAACACATACAGCATCGATCTGAACAATTGCTCAACGGGAATTTATTTTGTAAAGATCAGCACCAATAAAACAGTAAAAACGGTGAAGATCTCCATCATCCGTTAATCATTCTAATACAATTGAAGAAGCAGCCATCCGGAAGGGTGGCTGCTTTTCGTTAGTCAAAGTTCAAGTAAAAAGTCGAAATGGTTTAAGCCGTGTAAACCTGTAAAAACAAAAAAAGCCTCTCAGTTTCCTGAAAGATTTGATTTTATTGGCTGTGGAGGCTACTGATGAAATCTCGAACCAATTACTGATGGATCTATATTGCTGCGCAGCCCCGAAAGAGCCTGCAGAATGAATCCTCTGTTATTTTTACAAATTTAGTAGCATAAATACCTCTAAGTATAAATGAGTCCTTCGGACAATGACGTTCTTAAAGTAAATTATTTTTATGGTACAAACTTTCCGATAATCATTTAATTTTTTTATTGCATCTCCACGATCCGTTTCATTATTGATCTTCCATTAATTGTAATTTTTACAAAATAAACTCCTGCACCGTAACCGTTTTCCTTTGCAGAAAAAACATAATGATAGTTTCCTGCCGGTTGATCCGCATTTACAAGCACGCTTATTTTTTCTCCCGGTGCATTATACACCTCAATGTTCACTCTCGATTTAGCAGTTAATGCATAACTTATTTCTGTATGATCATAATAAGGATTCGGATAAATACTGACGGACATGTTTGCATTTACATCCTGCACGCCTGTATGCACAGATAGTGTATAAACATAATCAGCAGATGTGGAGGTACACCCGGCTACAGTAACACTCACCGAATAATTACCATCCTGTACCGGAACATAATACTGGCCGGTTGCTCCCGGTATGGCCACTCCATTCAAATACCACTGGTTGCCGCTGGTTACGCCGGAGTACAAAGTATCCCCTCCCTGCATAATTACAGGCATTGATGGATATAAGTTCATGGTAGTTGTTACCACTGCAGATGTAACTGAGCCGCAGGCATTGCTATTGTTTACCGTAAAGCTTCCCGAATAATTAACAATAATGCTTTGTGTTGTATCGCCGGTAGACCATGTATTTCCGCTCGCTGATGCGGAAGTTAACGTTACTGAATTTCCCTGGCAAAAAGAAGAAGCGCCCGAAAGTATGATCGTTGCAACCGGCGGAACATCCACTGTAACTGTAATAATTTGTGAAGCGCCCGCACAGCCCATCGATACTGGTGTTACCGTATATGTTAGTATTTGTGCAACCGCTGATGAATTAATAAGGATGTCGGAAATCATATTTCCTGTTTGTGCAGTAGTGCTTTCCCCGGTTGTGTTTACATTGTTTGTTGCATACCAGGTATAGCTGGCCGGAATAGTGCTCGTCAACGCAATGTTTAACGGGCTGCCGGTGCAAATGCTTCCCGCTCCTGCACCGCTTGTCATTACAGGATTTGGCAGTGTAATGGTTTGTATGATCGTATCGTTCGAAGGCACAGGATCCGTTATTCCGTTCGGATTGGAAACCCATGCTTTTATAATGTTTATGCCCGGAGCAAGCACATCATTCCCTAAAAGTACAGACGTTGTATCTAAGGAAATTAAGTTCCCCGTCCAGTTAAGCGGTGTTTGTAATACGCCGTTTACCGACCAGTTAAAGACTGCCGTATGAAGCGTTACAGGCCCGGTGTTTTGAAAATGCACGCTTACCGGTTGTGTAATGCTGCAGGCAGATACAAACGGATGGAAGCTATTCAATGCTGCATCCAGTGCGGGACAGCTGCATTCGTCAGCACCAATATCAGGCGTAGTTGTACTCCGCGGATCGCCGTCAATATCATCGGTAATGCCGGTAATAGGAACTCCACGATTGCTTAGTACCGTATCCAGGTTCAAATGCAGATCGGTAGTTGAGTAGAACGATGGCATTCCGCTTACCGAATTAGAATCCAGTGCAGTAGCGAGTTGCCATGCATTTAAGTTAGGGACGCCCACATAGCCAACTCCGCCAAGAGCAATTCCCGCTGCATAGTAGTTGTTATGGTCCGATACTTCGAGATCCGTAGTATCATAAGCAAGAACTGCCGGGTAAGTATAAATACTTACATCTGTGGCTGAATAGCTGTTGTTCAGGCTCCGGATGTTAGAGCTGGTTTGCATTACAATGCCTCCGCCATACGTGTATATCGAATTATAAAACAAGTCCTGGTAGTGTACGTTCGACTCAAACCAAACTCCATAACCCTGCGTAGAGATCATATTATTGAAGATGCGCCCTCTTGCTGCTGCCGTTGAGATCACAGAATTAAACCGGATGTCGCCGTTCAATTTATTATAGGAAATAACCGGTACGCCGCTTACGGTTCTAAATGAAATTGCGTATCCGGTGGCAGTGATAGTATTTCGTGTAATAACAGGGCTACTGTGGTAAAAAAGATGGATGGCATCCGCAGCCTGGCCCAGGAAATAGTTGTTGCTTATTACTAAGCCTTTCGAGGGCTCCTGTCCCGTGAAGGGATAATAATAAAAAGAGCCTTCAAAATAAATTCCGTAGGAGCCATTCGCGATCCTGTTATTGCTAATAGTAATATAATCGTTGTTATAACCACCTGAATAAATCGAGTTTGCGCCCCCGATAATTCCATTAACAAAATTATTCGAAAAGCTGATGTGCTGATTATGCTCCGTAAAGAAAACCAGGCTTCCATAAAGGGAAGGATCGGAGGAAGAGCCGGTAATGGTTATTTTTTTCACAGTTACATAAGCGGTAGAATCAAACTGCAATGTAAATGCAGCTTCGAATCCCAATGCATCATACCGCAATACAACAGAAGTACTGTCGCCGTTTTCCGATTGAAATAAAACAGTATTTACAGCAGATGTTCCGGCGATGTATGGGATGGTTACTTCTTCCGTGTACGTGCCCGGCCTTGCATTAAATATAACCGGGCCGCAAATACCTTTTAATCTCAGATCGGCTACAGCAGCATTAAACGTTGCATAATTGGGAGCTGTACCGCCAATGGTATATGTTCCGGAAAGTGCCGGGCTGTAATTGGGCATCATTGCCGTATCGCCCGGAAGCAGCCCGTCAGGTATACCATTAGCCGTTTCCACCCAGGCAGTAATGTTGTACAGCGTGCCCGAAACAAAATTATAATTCCCAATTGTTGCAATAGTCGTATCAGCGCTTAACAAAGTGCCCGACCAGTTATAAACCGGTTGTATAGCACCGTTTACTGTCCAGTGAATTGCACTGCCAGTCAGCACGGGGCCACCGCTGTTGAGCAGCTGTACATTTACCGGCGTTGATCCCGCGCAGGAAGGATACACGCCCGCAAACGCAAGCAGCGATGCGTCCGTAACCGTTACAGTGTATTCGTCCGCACCAATATCGGGCATGGTGGTGCTGCGCATGTCGCCATCAACATCATCAGTGATCAATGCGCTTACAGGCATTCCTACATTGTTTGTATAATAGCTGCTCATATGCAAATCGCCCGGCGAAACAAAAGTAGTATTTAACGAAACAGAATTGGAATCCATGCCCGTAGCAGCGCGCCATGCAGTAAGGTTGGTGCGGCTTACCGATCCTGATGATCCTAAAAAGGCGCCTGTAGAATATAAATTATTGTAATTGGAAAAGCCGTTAAAAAGCGTTCCGTTCACACAATAAATTGCTTTTCCGCCACCGGCATTGATCACAATATTGTTTTTAAAATTAAGCCTGGTGCCGCTGAATGATACACCAAGGCTGTTAATGTGCGGATCCTCCATGTTCACTGTATTGTTGATCACGTTGAACGTGCCCGAGCTGCCGCCAAATCCCATTCCTGCCAATGTGTATGTTGGAGAAGCACCGCAATGAACAAAATTATTGGCAACCAAACCCGTATTGTCCGCAGTGAGCGTAATGCCAATTCCGTTGCTGATAATGTCCAGCTTATTTTTGGTTACAAAAATATTTTTACTTAGTGTGATGCTGATCGTGTAAGCCGGTGCTGTAGTGGTTTGCAAGATAGTATTAGAAGAAACGATGATGCTGTCCTGATTATTTACAGTTACCGCTCCCGGCGAATTGTGGAATGTATTATTCAGCACTTTGTTGCATGCATTTATTGCTGTTCCGTTTATGTTAATGCCGCCTCCGCCATTAGTAAAATCATTGTTCGAAAACACATTGTGTCCCGATCCGGTAGATGCAGTGCTGCCTGTGGAGATGCAATACCCGGTTGCACCGGTAATGATGTTGTTATCGATCACATTATATTCCGAATGATTAAACAGGCTGATGATCGTATTTATATCCTTAGCAATAGTAGTAGAGCCATTTGTTTTTTTAATGCTCATGCTTTTAAATAGAATGTGATCTGCGTTGTTTAATAAAATAGTAAATGTATTTCCCGCTGCATTGTTACTAACAATTACAGAAGTGTTGATCCCGCTTTCCGATTGAAACGTAATGGTATTAACAGCGCTGCTGCCTTGTATGGCAGGAATAGAAAGCTGCTCGGGATAAGTGCCCGCGCGTACATTAAATGTAACCGCGCTGCAAACGCCTTTCAGGATCAGGTCGCTGATAGCAGCATTAAATGTACTGTAATCGGGTAAAGCACCGCCAATGGTATAAACTCCCCCCATGCCTGTATATATTGTTTTGATAATAGTATCGTTGGAAGCAGCAGCATCTGCAACACCATTGGGATTGGATACCCAGGCTTTTAAAACATATGCGGCACCGGCTATAAAATTATTTGTTCCGAGTGTGATCGTGGTATCATGTCCGGGAGATAAAGTGCCGGTAACATTTACAGGGACTTGCAATACACCGTTCAGCTGCCAGTTTAGTGTCATGCTGTTAATAGTATTGTCGCCGCTATTGCCTGCAATTACTTTAATTGCAGATATACCTGCGCAGGGCGGAAGAACACCGGCAAACGAGCGCGTGGCGGCATCATTCAATGCAAGCGAAAATTCGTACGCGCCAAGATCAGGTGTTGAAGCATTTCTGGCCATTCCGTTTACATCATCTGGAACAAAGGCGTTCACAAGAGCATTGCCATTCATATAACTACTTTGTGGATGCAGATCAGTAGGAGAAACAAAAAGCGGATCAATATTGTAGGAATTTAAATCGAAACCCGTTGCCTGCCATTGTGCTAGTGTGGTTACGTTGGGGTAGCCGGTAGGAGCATAATAACAAAGCGTAGTTCCGGTGGTGTACAAATCGTTGTGGTTAAAATTAATAGCACCTGCCGGGGTATAAGAAATCACCAAACCGCCTGCATAATTTGAAAAAATATTATTTAAAATAGTTACGCCAACACCCATGCCCGACAATGTTAAAGCAGGCGCCGTACTGTTGGAACGGATGATGTTGTTAATGATATTCAGATTGGTGCAAGTGGAAATATTCAGCACCTGTGCTGTATTTGTATACAATACATTATTGGAGATCAACGACGGAAGCACGGCAGGATTACTATAAATTGATACGGCAATACCGCCGCGTGTTAATTTATTTTTAGAGATGATGAACCTGCCGGTGCAAACCTGCATTACAATGCCGGTATAGTTGCCTGCGCCAACGGTGGTGTTGATGTTGTTTCCAATCACCACTAATGAATCCTGGTACAAAACAGAAATGGCGCTTGAATATTGATCCTGGAATAAATTATTTGTGGCTCTTGTACGGGAACCGTTTGCCAAAGCGTTTATTCCTATTGAACCGCCAATAAATACATTTTTATCGAAAACAAGATCTGTATTTGCAACCCCGGCGATACGAACCAATAAAGGGCCGGAAATGCTTGATGCAATTGGTGACTGAATAACATTGTTCTGCAAAACATCCCCAGTTCCGCTGGACAGTGCAATTACCATAGACGTTGTAAGCGAAACTGCTTTAAGTGTCATTTTTCTGATGATCATATACGGACATTGTGTTTGTAACACATACGCTGGTGCCCCGGACTTGGTTAATATAACGGCGGTACTATCCAATGCTTCCGATTGAAAGGTGATGGTATTGGCCGGGGAAACGCCCGCTATGACAAGGATATTTACCTGCTCATCATATGTGCCGGAACGGACATTAAACACAACCGGGCTGCAAACACCATACGTATTTAAAGCCGACACTGCAGCGGTAAACGTAGCAAAATCAGGGCTTGCACCGCCTATGGTATACATGCCGCTCATGCCTGCGCGCACGTTGGCAAGTGTAGCCGTATCATTGCTATGCAAAACATCCGTTTCAGAATTTGGATTTTGTGTCCAGGCTTTAAAAGCATACGTTGTGTACGACGCTAAATTATAATTGCCAATGGTAACTGTTGCCGAGTCCATCGGATTTAATGCTCCTATCCAGCTATAAGGCGTTTGGCTTACCCCATTTACCTTCCATGCAATAGTAGCGCTGGTAAGTGTATTGTTGCCCGGATTTTTTAATTTTACCTGCACCGGCAATGTTCCCGCGCATACATTTACAAATGGGATGATTGCGCTGAGTGAAGCATCCGTTCTGCAGCTGCTTGATAAAATAAGGGTATCATTCGTATTCGTAACATCGGGCAAACCATTGGGATTACTTGTCCATGATTTTATAGTATGGCTCAGGTCTGTTGTTAAAGTATAATTACCGAGCAATACCGTGGTACTGTCCAGTGTATTTAAAGTGCCCGTCCAGTGATATGGCGTTTGCGCAATCCCGTTTACCTGCCAGTTGATGGTAGCGGATGTAAGCGTACCAGCCCCTTCGTTTACCAGCTTTACCGTTACCGGGATGGTGCCGCCGTTGCAGGAAAGCACAAGTCCGTTATACGATAATAAACCCGCATCAGCAGCTGGTAATGGAAATTCATACGCACCAATAGCAGGTGCAACTGCGCTGCGTACAATGCCGTCAATATCATCCGTTACAGAAGCAACCGGATTGGCGGCACCAAACAGCAACCCGTTTTGGGTACGAAAATTAGTTGGAGATGTAAAATAAGGATCCAGGTTTTTTGAATGCAGATCCTGTCCCTGCGCAGCCTGCCACGCCGCCAGTGAAGAATAACTGACACCATTGAAATTGAAAAGCGGGGCGCTTCCACTGTTATAAACGTTGTTATAATCAGATGTAAGATGATTGCCTATCACCGGAGCTATTGTAGAAAATAAAACAGGGCCATTTACCTTACTCACTAAGATATTATTGCGGAGATCAACAAAAGGAGCGTTAACCAGATCTACCGTGTACTTTCCCGGGCCCGATGCCAGGCAGATGGAATTGTATTCAATATCAATATAACTCGAATAATTAATGTACAGCGCATGAATATAATAAGACGGATCAATACCGCTATGGCTGGCTGCTGCAACCATGTTGTTAGCAATAAGGCTGTGCGCCGAAGGAGAAGCCTGGGAGTTGACAATGAAAATACCTCCCTGCACTAATTTATTTTTTACGATCTGGTAATTGCCCGGGCATTGTTCCAGGCGGATGCCCTGCAAATAGAGATAAACAGAAAAATTACTTGTGATCGTATTTCCGGAGATCACCGGGGAACCGTGACAAACAAGGTCAATTGGCGCCCAACCCTGGTCCTGGAAAAAATTATTTTTGATCACCGTTCCCACTGCAGGATTTGGAATGTTAATGCCCGCAAGGCAAAAGCCGAAGGTGCCATTGAGCATCCGGTTTCCATCGTACGTATTGTAATTGTCGTTACTGGCTGTGGAATAAAACAATGCAAATTCATTTTGGTAGGTATAGCCTGGTTTCGGGATCCCAAAAATAACGTTGTGCAAAAAAAGATTATGATTGGCGCCATTTGTAATAAAAACAACCCTTGCGTATGTTGTGTTCAGCGATTTGATGGTTATCTTTTTAAAAGAAAAATAATCGGCACCGTTGAGCTTTAAAGTATAATTGCTGAGAGCTGCCGTTGAAGCAAAAGAAAGTACAACTGCTGTACTGTCGCCGCTCTCCGATTGAAAAGTAATGGTATTGGTTGCCGAGCTTCCGGTAATTGCCGGAATTACGACCTGTTCATTATACGTGCCGGAACGGATGTTAAAATTAACAGGGCCGCATACACCGTTGGCCGTGAGTGCCGATACAGCAGATGTAATGGTTGGATAATCCGGAGCAGCGCCACCGATAGTATAATTGCCCGAAAGGCATTGTGCCATTATCGAATGCGTGGAAACAATAAAGAGAAGTAGTAAAAATTTTTTCATTGGAGTAGTTTTTAAGCCGGGATATTCTCCGGCAGCTTGTAAAGCTACTCACTTTTTAAGGAAGCAGTCAGCCATTGGATAGGTTTTTGACACAGCTCAACCAGCAAGCTTACTGTTTTAATAAACATTAAATGAGTATCCGGAACTTTGCACCATGAAAAGAAATTATTTTAAGAACGTCATTGCGAGGGCTTTTCGCCCGAAGCAATCTCATTCTAGATTATATGCTGGTGTGAGATTGCTTCGGGCGAAAAGCCCT
>JAOQAG010000019.1 GCA_025963715.1 Bacteroidota bacterium | reverse complement strand
TAACATTATTGAGTATCCGGAACTTTGTACCATAAAAGAATTTACTTTAAGAACGTCATTGCGAGGGCTTTTCGCCCGAAACAATCTCATTCTGGCTTTATACGTTGGTGTGAGATTGCTTCGGGCGAAAAGCCCTCGCAATGACGTTCTTAAAGTAAATTCTTTTATGGTACAAAGTTCCGGATACTCAATAATGTTAAATAAGTATCGGAAAGTTTATACCAATCTATACTTATTTTCTACCACATAAGGCACAAAGGAACACATAAGGCAAAACGTAAATGCCAACGTGTAATTTTAAACCACAAAAGAAAACAAAAGAATCAAAAGGCAGGTTGTAACATACCAACATGCAGCGCATCATTGTGATCCGCCTAAGCGGAGAAGCAATTATAAGGAACACGTATTTTTATATTCAGTCTAACACCTTATATCTTTTGATTCTTTTATTTTCTTTTGTGGGTAGTTTTTCCTTGTTTTTTCACCCCAGGCCTTATGTGTTTCTTTGTGCCTTTTGTGGTTTAAATAAAACAGGTTGGTAATAAATACTCATTCAATGTTATTTCCAATAAATAAAAAATCCCTCCCCAATTGCTTGAGAAAGGATCTTTCAGATTTAAGAAAACGCCGCTTAGTGGTCTGCGATTGGTTTTGCAGGCGCGCCTTTTTTGTAGCGTATTAATAATACGATCGGGATACAAATGATCAGAATGGAGATACCCACCATAAAAAATCCCTGGTCGTAACTTACTAATGACTGTTGCTTGAATACCATACCTTCTATGCTTTTGTATGCAAGTATTTCTGCATCGCCCTGCGAATATCCTTTTGAAAGGAATGTTTGCGTAAGTCCTGCAATACGGTCGCTGCTGGCCGGATTGTAATCCGTGATATATCCAAGCATGGTGCCTCTTACTTCGGCATTTTTATGCGTTAAAAATACGTTGATCAATGCAATTCCAACGGCACCGCCCAACTGACGGATCATGTTGGCAAGCCCGATGGCCTGTGCCATGTCTTTTCCACGCAAGCCTGCAACGGCGAGTGAAAGGATCGGCGACATCATAAATGCTAATCCGACACCGCGTAATACAAACGGAAAATAAAAATTGCTCTGGCTCGAATCAGGTGATGCAAACGACATGATCATCAAAAAGGCAAACGTGATTAAAATTCCGATGATGATAATGGTTTTCGGATTCCGGCCTTTGGTCAGTAAATTCCCTACGATCGGCATCGATACGGCGGTACACAATGCGCTTGGGATCATGAACACACCGGTTTGTGTAGCGGTCCAGCCAAGCGAGATCTGTGCAAACAGCGGGAAAATAAATACGGTGCCGAAGAGTAAAAGTCCGAGCATAAAATTCATAAAGCTTCCCATCGCCAGGTTGTAATTTTTATACAGCCTGATGTTCACCGCCGGGTAATCGATGTGTAATTCGCGCCAGATAAAGGCAACCAAACCAAACACGGCAATGATCGAAAATACAATAATTTCGCTGCTTTCAAACCAGTCTTTCGAAGTTCCTTCTTCCAGCACGTACTGGAGCGAACCGACGGCCGCGACCAGGAAGATGATTCCCCACCAGTCTATTTTTTTCGGTTTTACCGCCCCCTCTCTGTCTGTAACATACGTCCATGCAAGGATTCCGGCAACGATCCCCACCGGGATGTTTACGAAAAAGATCCAGTGCCACGAAAAGTGGTCGGTGATATAACCACCCAATGAAGGCCCGAATGTTGGTCCCATAATAATTCCCATCCCGAAAATGGCGTTGGCTGTACTTATTTTTTCCGGTGGAAATGCGCCCACAATAATGGATTGCGCGGTGGATAATAATCCGCCACCGCCGATTCCCTGCACAAAACGCCAGAAAACAAGCATCCATAAATTGGTGGACAAGCCGCACATCAATGATGCAAATGTGAAGATGATCACCGATGCGGTAAAATATATTTTTCGTCCGAACAGGTCGGATAACATACTGGTAAGCGGAATAATGATCACGTTGGAAATGGCATAAGCCGTAACTACCCATGCAATTTCGGTAGTGGTTGCGCCAATGCTTCCGCTGATCTCACGCAGCGAAACGTTTACCACCGTGGTATCGATCAGCTCCAGGATCGCACAGGAAATAGCCGTCAGGATCAGGATCCATTTGGTTGCCCCTGTGGGATACGTTACTTTAGGTATTTGTAATGTAGCTTCCAATTTGATTGTTTTTATTATTTAACTTTTACTTCAACAAATGCACTTAATCCAGGGTATAACATATCAATGTTTTCTTTTGGTAATTCTGTGATATCAATACGCACAGGAACACGCTGAATAATTTTTACAAAATTTCCGGTAGAATTATCAGGAGGTAATAAAGAGAATTTTGCACCTGTAGCACCAATGTATGATTGTACCACGCCTTTGATCTTCAGATTAGGGAATGCATCAATTTTAATGTCAACGGTTTGTCCCGGTTTAATATCTTCCACCTGTGTTTCTTTAAAATTGGCAGTGATCCATAAATGTGTATTGTCGATGGTAGAACACAACGGTTGTGCGATCGTAATGAACTGGCCTTCTTCCACAGCGCGGCGTGTAACAATCCCGTCGCATGGCGATTCAATAGTAGCATAATCCAATTGTTTTGCAGCCAGCGCCAGTTCAGCTTCGCGTTGTTTTACCATTGCTTCCGCTAATGTAATTTGCGATTGTTGTGCTTCTGCCTGTGAGCGGATGCCTTGTGATTGCGCTGCTGCCGATTTAAATTGATTTTGTGCCGCATCGTATTGTGCTGTTGCTACATCTAAGTCAGCTTTTGCACCATCGTATTGCGATTGTGTTGCTGCTTTTGCATTGAACATATTTTCGGTGCGTTTGAAATCCGCCTCTGCTTTGGTTAAGCGCGCTTTCGCGGAAACGATGCTTTGTTGAACCGAAAAGGAGTTCAACGACGAAGCGTTTGCATTTTCAGTGGAAGCATTTGCGTTGCTTTTTACAGAAAGCAAATTCGCTTTGGCATTTTCCAATGCTGCTTCTGCCTGTGCCAAATGGGCTTTCAGATCCACATCGTCGATAGTGATCAGCAATTGTCCTTTTTTTACATGCTCGTTATCTTTGAAATGAATTGTTTTGATGTATCCCGAAACGCTTGCTTTGATCGGAACGATATCTGCATCCAGCTGGGCATTGTCGGTGCTTTCATAACCTGCGCTGATCACAAAATAAATAATTCCGATGATAAGCACCACTCCTAAAATGCTGGAGATGATCACTAATCTTTTTTTACTTTTCTTTTCAGGAGCTTTATTTTCCATTGTTTGTTTGTCTTGATTTTCCATTCTGGTTTTTATATTTTTTTAAAAGTTGTTGATTCCTTTGGTTGAGTTATAGTTGGTAATGGCATTCATTAATTTGATCTCGTGTACTTTCTGGTTCAGCGTTGCCTGCATTTCCGCATTCAGCTCTGTTAAATAATCGGTAGTAGTAATACTGCCGTTCTCCAGTTGTCTCGCTGCTGTTTCTTTAATGCTGTGGCGTTTTTCAATGATCTGTTTGTCTTTTTCAATGATCTCTTTCAATGAATTGATCTGTGCTGTTTGTGTTGCCAGCGTGGATTTTAAATTGAATTCGAACACTTCGCGCTGCACATCCACCATTTGTTTGTTGATGCTGATGTTTTGCTTTTCGTTGTTCAGGTTATATAAGGAACCGATGTTCCATTTCAGGCTCACATTTGCCTGTGCAAAAAAGCGGAAATCCTGGTTCAGGAAATTCGGGCCCGGACGTCCGTAAGCGCCTTCCCCGCCAATTGTTAAGCGTGGCATGGCTGCGTTGTTATTTAATTTATGACGGGCATCCAGCAGGTTTTTCTGCGTATCGAATAATTTTAATTCCGGGCGGTTGATCTCTTCTCCTTTGGAAAGGCTCATGATCGGATCGGTCGATAATTGTGTGTTATCATCGATCGTTTTATTTACAAACTGCCCCAATGAAAAGTACAGCGCCTGTAAATTATCTTTTGCTTCCAGCAGTGATTGTTCGGTTTTTAATTCTTCCGCTTCCAGTCCATCGAGGTTGCTTTGCAGCATCATCCCATTTTTAACCGAAGCCGAAAGGATCGTCCGTTTGTTGTTGATATCATCCTTATACACATTCAGCGTATTGATGTTTTCGCGGGTAAGCAAAATGTTGCTGTACAGTTGGTTCACGCGGTCGATCAGCTTGTACAGCTCTACCTGATTTTTCAACAGGTCCGTTTCAGCATTCAGCTTGTCTACGTTTTTCTGATTTTTTGTTTGTCCGCCGTCAAACAGTGTTTCCTCTGCATCAATTGCAGTAATGTAACTGTCGTGCGGAAAAGTAGTGCCTAAAAATTCGATCACTTCCGACTGGTAAGTGGCTTTGGAAATAAACTGAGCTTTAGGCAGCCAGTTTTTGTTGTCCGATTTAATGTTGTTTTTTTCGTTTTCTGCGATCAGGTTATTCTGCTTGATCAGCGGGTAATTCCGTTTTGCCATTTGTATGCAGGAGTCGAGCGACAAAGTTGGATTTTGCGCAAAACCGATGCTTGTAATGGAAAGTAAAATGAGAGTTAATCTTTTCATTTGTTTAGTGGATCGTTTTTTATTTGTTGTTTAGTGTTTGGTGATGTTGCCTTTCTAATAAGACGAATGAGTTGTTCAAATACTTTAAATGTTTACTCTTTAATTTTTATCCAAGCGTATTCTCAATAAATGTTTTCACTACTTTTTTTAATTTTTCATTGGTAAAATCAATGTCATAACTTTTTCCCTGTGCTTTAATTGAGTTCTTTAGCATCGGTGATGCCAGGAAAGGGAAGGAGCATAAGGATTGCAGGTTGATCATGAACATGGGCGTATCGATCTTTTTTATTTCCCCTTTTTTTATTCCTTCTTCAAGTACATGGATCAGGCGGATGTGCTTGTCCTTTTTCGCCGCTATTATTTTTTTTGCGCACATCTCCGGGTCGTTACCCATCTCCTTGATGATGAACATGGTCATTTGCGGATACTCCGAATAAAAATCAATGATATTGTCCACGTAGGCAAACAAACGTTCTTTGATCGGAAGGGATTCGTTACCGAATACATCCATCTGGCGGAAAAAACGTTCCAGCGCATTATCAAATACTTTATC
This sequence comes from Bacteroidota bacterium, assembly GCA_025963715.1. Lineage (GTDB taxonomy): Bacteria > Bacteroidota > Bacteroidia > 2-12-FULL-35-15 > 2-12-FULL-35-15 > 2-12-FULL-35-15. The sequence continues at coordinate 93,744 of JAOQAG010000019.1, read as the reverse complement.
AAATAACTTTTCCTTGTTCCTGAAATAATAATGCAGCAACGCCTTGTTGATACCGGCGGTGTTGGCAATGTCCTGCATGCGTGCACCATACAAGCCGTATTTCATAAACACCTCTTTCGCGGCTTCCATGATCTTTTCTTCGGTGCTTGTATCTGTTAACTGTTTCATTTAATTTAAAGGTTTAACCATTTAGTTAAACGCAAAAGTAAATAGAAAAACAATACGGCAATAAAAATTCGACAAATAATTAAAAAGGATAGCTGAAAGGTGAAAAGTATCTACTAAATACCAATTAATACTAATGTACTAATCTGGGTGTGATGGAACGAAGATTTGGCGGATGAAAGAGATCAAGCGGGTAAGAGGCCGCAGGGACCGATCTGTGTGTGCTGTTTTCATTTGAACTACAAAAGAAAACAAAAGAACATAAATGGAAAGAGGTAAAATGCTATGTGGGAATTTGTGAGTTGGATAATAGTTTAAAGTGAAAATTAGTTACCAGGAGGATTGGTAAGATTTACATCTTCAGGCTCTCTTTCTTTTTTAAATTCGAGTTTTCCAAATTTATATGTGAAGTTAATTCCAAAGGAACGATAAGGCAATTCGCGCACATTATACATGGTAAAATCCGTTCCGGTGAGTTCTGTTTTTTGCGAAACATATTTACTAAATATATTTGTAGCAGTGATCGCCAGGCTCATTTGTTTTTTTAAGAATTGTTTGCGGACCGCAAAATTATAGGTAGTAAATGCAGGCATTTTTCCCTGTGCATTGACTCGTGGTGAATTAAAATTACCAAAAAGCTCTATTCCGAATGTTTCTGTAACCTGGTATGATCCATTTGCATTGATGCGGTAATTAAAGCCTTGTACGTTATTTCCGGGCAATGCGCCATTGATGATATACCTCTGGAAACAGGCAATGTTTGTACGGAAATTAATCTTTGAAGTAAATGGAACGGATGCAAAAATATTGATCCCGAAATTATTTTCCCGTCCTATGTTTTCCCTTGTGGTAACCGAAACGTTAGAATACACAGTATCCCCCACTGCATAGCTGGAATAAAAACGGGTAAAAGATTGAATATCATCTTTATTTCCGCGATAAAAAAGTGTAGCATTAATGGTTGTTCCTTTTTCATACGTTTTACTAAAGGAGAGTTCAATTTTATCACCTACTTCGGGACGAAGCGATGTGTTTCCGGTCGAAAGGTTTTTAGGATCGCTGGCATTGATAAAAGGGTTCAGGTCGCGGTATTCCGGGCGCTCGATCCGGTGTGTGTAGCTTAGTTTAAGTATCCTGTTTTTTTCAAACGTGTGGGAGATTACGCCGGAAGGCACGTACGTTCCGTATGGTTTTATCAATACCGATCCGGCCCCTGAAAAAACAGCATGGGGCTTCGTATACTCATAACGGAAACCAGTTTTTACATCCAGCCATTTTAATAATTTGAAGGTTACCGAAGCATAACCTGCATACACGTTGCTTTTGTATGTAAGAGCAGATGATTGCGTGGCATTGTAAATATAATCACCCGGGTTTCCATCTAAGTCGTACACGCTGGAATTGCTGATGATCCTTCCGAATACTGTTTTGGCTCCGGCCTCCAGCATGGCTCCTTTTCCAAGCGGTTCTACATAATCAACGGCTACATCCGTTTCATTTTCGGTTCCCGGATTTTTACCGTAAGATGCTGATAAAAGTGCATCGGAATTAGCCGGGCTTTGAAGCTGCTTGTAATATGAATAATTGGTGCCGTTGGAGGCTTCGCAGGAAATTTCCAGTTCGCGGTCTTCTTTTGCAAATGTGCGTTTGTAGATTAATTGCCAGTCGAGGGATTGCGAATTGGAATGGCTGGTAGTGTTTACTTTGTCGCTTACATCCGAAAGGTCTATTCCTCCAGCATCACTTAAAACAGAACGCCTGTTGTTGATACCGACATTGCTATTCTCAAAATAATCAAATCCGAGGGAACCCGTAAGGTTATTTTTTGCCGAAAGCTCCCAATCGAAGCCTAAGCCGCTTTCAAATCCTTTTCGGCTGAATTCACTGGTGCCGTTTTGCAAAAACTCGAGGCTCTGGCCCAGGGAGTCGCTTTTGGAAATACGCCTGGATGTATTAACAGTAGTGGAAGGGAGCTGCCCGTTGCCGCTCACAAACGCGTTTATCCCAAAATGTTTGTGATGCGCATTGAGGTTAAGGGAACCGTTTTCCAACCGCGTGCCAACCGATAATGAAACATTGCCGTTGATACCTTCGGCAGTACTCTTTTTTAAAATGATGTTAATAATACCGCCGGTGCCTTCTGCGTCGTATTTTGCACCCGGGCTGGTGATCACTTCAATGCTTTTGATCTGGTTCGAAGGAATCGATTGTAAAACTTCTGCAATATTATTCCCGAAAATAATGGAAGGTTTCCCATTGATCAAAAAACGAATGCTTGCATTTCCCTGTAATTCTACATTTCCATCTACATCAACCGAAACCTGTGGAATTTTTTTAAGTACATCCGCGGCAACGCCGCTTTGCGAGGTAATGTCCTGCTCAACGTTATAAACGGTTTTGTCAATTTTATTTTCAATGATGCTTTTTTCTGTTGCAACAGTTACTTCTTTCAGGACCGTTTGCGAGCCTGCCAGTTGCAGACTTCCCAGTTGTACGTTTGTGTTTGCTTTGCTAATAACAATGTGAGGGATCGTTTTTGTATGGTAACCGATAAAATAGATAAGCATTTTGTAATCACCGTTTTCTATGCCTGTCAGCTCAAATATTCCTTTGTCATCGGTTGTAGTGCCATTTACTACTTTACCTGTTTCTTCATTAATTAAGCTGATCGTTGCGTAATCAACCTGCTGGCCGGAAAGGGAATCCACAATTTTCCCGCTGATCTTTCCGGCACCCTCATTTTTAGGCTGCGCTTTTCCCGAAAAAATGAAAAAGCAGAATAATAATAAAATGATGAAACGTTTAAGATTAAGTGACCTGCGAAAAAAAATTATTATTGTAATTGGGGACATGATTTTTTTTAAGTGCCCGAAGGTAGATACCAATTCTGTATTAATTCTAAAGGAAGACAGACGAATTCTTTTTGTAGTAAAAAAAGAATTACTTTTATTAAACCATGCAAGCTAGATATAAAACAGGCAATATTGTAAAATTTATGTTTGGGAAAGATTTACAATATATAATAATAGGAACAAAAGAGAATCCCATTGTACCTGATTTTTTGCCCTTAACAATGTTGCCCGACGGATATGATTATTTTATCAGAAAAATACCAATAGACGAGTTTTCTCCATTATTGCCAGTGTTTGAGCAACACCTGGAATTGATTTCAGAAAAATAGAATTGATTTCAAATTAAGGCTTCATTTTATGAGACATTTAATCTTTATATTTTTTCTTTTAATAGCTTGTTCCAGCAAAAATAATTCTGACAATTCAATTCGTAAAACAGGCGCATCATTCAGGACAATAGACTTCAATGCTTTTCAAATAAAGGCTCCCGAAAAATGGCAAAAAATTGAACTGCAGGGAATTGACTCATACGTTGGCGGGCTTACGGATGGTAAAGACACCTTAACTTTTGACTATGGCCAATATTCTAATGATCTGACGGAAGACGCTGACAAACAATTGTATTCTAATGATACTATAAACGGTAAATTTGGTATTGTTACTAAACCGAAGATCACCGGGAAAGGAATATTGGGAGTGTATTTTGGCAATGTTGATGGAGAGCGATTTAATTTGTACACTCTTAATTCACATAATGAAGACACTATTATCGCAATTTTTCAAACTATAAAGTTTAAGACCAGCGACACGACTATTAATTCTAAATTATTGAAATTCACATCAAGAGAATGATCAGTTTTTTCATAGAGATAAGAGAGGACATGGTGTTTATCGGTTTGTGAACAAACATGAAAAAAATAAAAGATCCTACTTTCTTTTCCCTCTCTTCGTGCCTTCGTGGTAAAAAAATGCTCCGAAGGAGCCACGCAGCAAAACTTTAAACTCTTGAACTTTAAACTTTGAACTTATTTTTTCGCTGCTTTTCTTCTTTCTTTTTCCTTGATGATCAAACTCAGCTCCCGGCCGGTTTGTCCTTTTACCGACGTGTTTTCCTGTGCACGGCGGATCAGGTAGGGCAGTACTTCCCTTACGGGACCATAGGGAACGTATTTTGCCACATTGTAACCCGCGTTGGCAAGGTTAAAGCTAATGTGATCGCTCATGCCAAGTAATTGCGAAAAATAAATGTGTTTATTGGAAGTGGCAATGGCTTTTTCGTTCATTAAATTCGCAAGGTTCATGGAGCTGTGCTCGTTGTGCGTACCGGCGCAAATAGCGATGCGGCTGATGTGTTCCGTGCAGAACAGGATAGCGGCATCGTAATCCCTGTCCGTATTTTCTTTACTGTCCTGGATAGGCGAAGGATAGCCTTTTTCGGCAGCACGTTTGCGCTCTTTTTCCATGTAGGCGCCGCGTACCAGCTTTGCGCCCAGGTAATAGTTGCCTTGCTGCGCCAGTTCAAACGAATGGCGTAAATACGCGTAGCGGTCTTTCCGGTATAATTGGTACGTATTGTAAACAATGGGTTGTTCGGTATTGTACAACACCATCATCTGGTTCGCCAGGTCGTCGATCGCGGTTTGGATCCAGCTTTCTTCGGCGTCAATAAAAATGGGTGTTCCGGCATCGTGCGCGGCTTTGCAAATGCTATTCACACGCAATTGCACGCGTCCGAATTCTTTTTGCTCCTCTGCCGAAAGGTTATATTTTGCGCTTACTTTTTCCAGCAGGTCGAAACGGGCCAGGCCGGTTACTTTAAATACGCAAAAAGGAATGTGTTTGTCGTTTTTTGCTTTCGCCACGGTTTCCATGGTTTCGGTCATGCAGGCATCAAAATCATGCTCTGTTTCCTTGCCTTCCACCGAATAATCCAGGATGGTACCTATATTGAATTTCCCCAGCTCTTTGATCGTTTTATCGCATTCCTCAATGTTTTCGCCGCCGCAAAATTGCTTGAAAATGGTAGCTTTGATCAATCCCTTGATCGGTAGATGTGTATTGATGGCAAAGGTGGTCAGGGATTTCCCTACGTTTACGAATGTGCTGTTGGAAACCATCTTAAACAGCCAGTAAGAGCGGTTGAGGTCACTGTTGGATTTGCCGGAAAAAGATACTTCTGTATTGTTGAATGAAAGCATAGGTACGATATTAGAACTGCAAATATACTAAACCGTTTTAAGATTAAGGATTGAGGATTTGAAAATTAAGGATTGTCCAAAACCGTGCTGTATGTGCTGTGTAATTTGAACCACAAAAGAAAACAAAAGGCGAGAGTTGAAAAATGCGATGTATTAATCTTAGCGCTTACCCTGTTAATTTCGGAGTGTACTTTGGTCCTTGTGCTGTCATCTCCGTCCGCCGCGACGGACGGGATCTGTTAATTAAAAATTATTCAAAGATTCTGCAAACATTCATGAGATCCCGGGTCAGGCCCGGGATGACAGTTCATTTAATGATCAGGTTCTAAAATTTTTAATTTTAGAACCTAACAATCTGCGTAATAACAAAAGCTGGGTAAATGGGCGAATCTGTGGCTCCTTTGTTTAATTCAATATTAATTTCTGCTCGCGAAAGCGCTCTGATCCTTTGCTTTTTTTATATTTGTATAATCTCAGTTTTGAATGACAGAAATTATAGCAACCAACTACTCGGTTTATATCAATAAAGGCATTGCTAAAGACATAAACAGATTTTTCAGGAACAACAAAAACAGGTATTCCAAGGTGTTTATTCTGGTGGATGAAAATTCGCTGAAATACTGCTACCCGCAATTGGTGAATGCCATCGACGTTTTTAAAGACGCCGAGATCATTGAAATTGAAAGCGGGGAAGACAGTAAGAACATTGAGGTGTGTCATCACATCTGGACAACGCTGAGCGAATACGGGGCTGACCGGAAATCGCTGTTTGTGAACCTGGGCGGCGGTGTGATCGGCGACATGGGCGGTTTTATTGCTTCTGTTTTCAAACGCGGCATTTCCTTCATTAACATTCCTACCACGCTGTTATCGCAGGTAGATGCTTCCGTTGGCGGCAAAGTGGGGATCGACCTGGATCATTTGAAAAATGAGATCGGTTTGTTCAATACGCCGGATGCGGTTTTTATTGACAGCACTTTTTTAAATTCGCTGGACAAGCGCCAGTTGTTTTCGGGTTTTGCAGAGATCATCAAACATGCGCTGATCGCGGATGCTGCCTACTGGAAAAAAGTACAGGATTTTGATATTTCCGATCTGGGGGATATTGATGCGCTGATCAAAACGTCGGTATCTATCAAAAATAGTATCGTACAGCAGGATCCTAAAGAACAGGGATTACGTAAAATATTGAATTTCGGGCACACGATCGGGCATGCCATTGAAACGTTCTCGTTGGAAAACGATGAGAAAAAACCAATGCTGCATGGCGAAGCGATTGCGGTAGGCATGATCTGCGAAGCCTATTTATCGGCAGAGATCTGTAAATTAAGCAAAAGCGAATTGTACGAAATAACGCAATTTATTTTAGGAAAATATAAGATCGTAAAGCTCGAAAAGATGGATCATCACCGGTTGATAGAGCTGATGAAGCACGATAAAAAAAATGACAAAGGCGATATTCATTTCGCGTTGTTATCGTCGATCGGCACATGTGAGATCAATAAAACGGCAAAAGCCGATCAGATCATCGATGCATTAAATTATTACATACAGGAATCAAAAATATTCAAATAGATATGATGTATCGTCTCTCCAATACTTCAAAAAAATTAACAGGCAGCATTGATCTTACCGCTTCAAAAAGTGAAAGTAACCGCGCATTAATCATCCAGGCGCTGTGCAGCGATCGGTTTGAGATCACCAACCTTGCTACTGCACAGGATACGCAGGTATTGCAACAAATTTTAAAAGCAGAAGCGGAAAGCACTGCTTCCGAAAATCACTACGATGTGGGACCTGCCGGAACTACGATGCGTTTTTTAACGGCTTATTTTGCAGCGCGCCCGGGTACACATGTGATCACGGGATCCGACCGCATGAAAAAACGCCCGATCGGGATCCTGGTGGATGCCTTGCGCAGCCTGGGAGCTAATATTACGTATCTTGAAAAAGAAGGTTTTGCTCCCCTGAAGATTGAAGGAAAAACATTAAAAGGCGGCGAAGTAGAGATCGATGGAAATGTAAGCAGCCAGTTTATTTCGGCATTGTTGCTTGTTTCTCCGGCTTTTCAAAACGGACTGGTGATCAAATTCAAAGGAGAAATCACATCGCGTCCGTACATTAACATGACGCTGAAAATGCTCGAGGAATTTGGCGTGTACGGTGTGTGGCAGGAAAATTCCATTTCGGTAAGCAAACAAAAATATACGGTGGAAGAGGATGATTTTGTGTATCATGTGGAAGGCGACTGGAGCGCAGCATCCTACTGGTATGCATTTGCAGCGCTTGCAGAAGAAGCGGATTTTACCATCAGGGGATTGAATCACCCGAGCCTGCAGGGCGATGCGATTGTTGCAGATGTGTTTACTTTTTTCGGTGTAAAAACCGAATATATTCCGGATGGCATCCGCATTACGAGGACACGCATCAAGGATGAACATTTTGGTTTTGATTTTTCCGATTGTCCGGACCTGGCACAAACAGCGGCTTTGGTAACTGCCGGATTACAGATCCCTGCATTTTTTAACGGTTTGCATACCTTGCGCATCAAGGAAACGGACAGAATTGTGGCATTAAAAAATGAATTGTCGAAGATAGGAGTGGAGGTAGAAATTTTAAATGACAACAGCATTAAAATAAAACCCGAAGGAGCTGCGTTGCGCCCGGAGGTGATCCATACGTATGATGATCACCGCATGGCCATGTCGTTTGCGGCGCTGGCAATGAAAGTGGATCATGTAACGATCGAGCATCCGGAAGTGGTAAAAAAATCGTATCCCGGCTTTTGGAATGATCTGGAAAAAATCGGATTTACGATAGAAGAAATTTAATCTGCTAAATACTAATCTTTACTAATATACTAATCTGTGTATTTGCTGTATGTGAATTAGGGAATGCTAATTTATTGTCAGTTTCCTTCGCTTTACTGTCATCCCGGGCCTGACCCGGGATCTGCCCAAAGACCTACTATATTTATTAAATTCCGGTAAAATTAAATCCCTTTTCTCTGTGAAACTCTTTTAACCCCGTGTTCCCTGTGTTAAACAGTTGCCATTACACTCCCGTAGTGATGGGAATGATACATAAAGAATTAATTTTATTGAAAATAATAAACACAACAGGATTGTGATAAGCACGACCCTGTTGTATTTTGTGGAGAGAGTAAATGTATATGTGTTTCAGTAATTTCATTTTCTATAACTAAAATACAGAAACGTTTATTGAGAAAAATAAAAATGGGACAAACGACGGAAATTTGTAGTTGAACTGCGGATTTTGCCATGAAGGCGCAAAGACGCGAAGAAAAACGGAAGGCTTTTTAATAGTGGATACTATTATTTTGATCGCGCAAATGAATGTTTGCTGCATGCAACCGGATTGGCATTGTACCGTTTTTTAGGTGTTGTAGGAAAATGTTATTTTTTAGAATTTTCACAAATATAATACTGTCATCCCGGGCTTGACCCGGGATGACAGTTCAAGAAAGTATTTCTGTTTCCATAAACAACATTCTTCTACAACATAACCGTTTTTTATTACACAATAATTGTCTGCTTTTTTTACCTGCTAATTACTAAAGACGATCTACTAAGGACTACCTGGAGATGCAACTATTTTTACTTCCTTCACATCTGTATAATTGGGATAATAATTATTAAAATTCATGAAAAATATACTTTTACTGATTGCACTTTTCTTTGCCGTTTATTGCAAAGCGCAGACAAACTTCTGTGGGTTTGATGGCTTGAGAGAGGCGCAATTAAAAACCGATCCTGGTTACAAACAACAGGAAGAGTATCAAAATCAACAGATCTACAACTATATTACAACACATCCTGTTACTGCAGACAGAACTGGGATGGCCGTTTATACCATTCCTATTGTATTTCACATCATCCACCAGGGCGGACCCGAAAATGTTGCAGATTCAACCATAATACAATCGGTCAACGAACTTAATTTACGTTTTCAAAACGCAGCACCGTATACGGATGCAACAGGCCACCCGGTAAACATTCAATTTTGCCTTGCATCCGTTGATCCCTGGGGAAACCCAACAACGGGTATTACAAGAGATACATCCTTTCATACCAATTTGGCAGATTATCGTAACATATCGGAAGATGCACTTTTAAAAAATGTGAACCGCTGGTGCCCTGCTACTTATTTAAATGTTTGGATAATAAGGACGATGGGAGGCGGAGCAGGGGCGTTTAGTGCTTTTCCGACTACCAATAACCCAGGTAACGATGGCATCGTAACTAAATACATCGGCCTTTCGGGATACACCATGAGCCACGAAGCAGGGCATTATTTTAACCTCTACCATACATTTAGTGATGTCCCCAATTGCACCAACTTTAATTGTTTATTAGATGGAGATCAGGTATGTGATACGCCACCCGATTACACGCAAAATTATTCGGTTTGCGGAGGAAATTCCTGTTCCACTGACATGAACGACACCAGTGGTTTTAATCCATTTACATCCGATCAGAATGATTTGCCTAATTATATGGATTATTCGGCCTGCCTCTTATCATTCAGCTCAGGGCAGGTTGCACGGATGCAGATCGGGTTGACACTTTTACGCCCTTCACTTTTACAATCCAACGGTTGTGGAAGCAACCCGGGAGGAGCAATGCCGGTAGCTTCTTATACAGTAGATAGCTCCTTTTGTGAGGGAACGGGCACATTGGCATTTCATTCCACAAGCACCAACAGCTTATACACGGCCTGGGATTTTGATAACGATGGAAGAACGGATGCGATAGGCGACAGTGTTACACACACCTATACTTATCCGGGTTTCTATTCCGTGAATATGATCGTAACCGGTTATGGCGGCTCCGACAGTGTGGTGCACACTGTTCATGTATATGTTAATCCGTACCCTACTTATCCGATCGTGAATTTTTATTCAGGGATCTCTATTGATCCTATATTGCATACCAAATTTGCCTGTATTGGCTCCACTGTAACACTTCAGGGCGATTACGCAATGGCGCATTACCTTTGGAGCACAGGAGATACAACACAAAGTACTTCATTTATTGCCGATTCTACCAGGCAGATATATTTAACGGTAACAGATAATACCGGACATGTAATCCACAACTGTACACCATTTATTGTAAATGTAAACCCACGCCTGCACCTGGCAGAAATAACAGGCGATGATACCGTAAATTGCCAGCAATTAGTTACGCTGAGATTATTGCCAAACCCTTACTGGTTTCCTGCAACTAATACCTGGTATTGCAACGGAGCCTGGGCTTCGGCAAATCAATTTGCAGTTGCCACTTATGGCAGTCCGCCCGGAAACCAAACATTTTGGGTAACAGGTAATGTGGACCCCAATGGTTGCGTAACCAATTCCGACACACTTTCTTTTTATGTAAATCCACCACCGCCAATTATCTTAACACAGCAAGGCAATGTGCTTAAAACGCCTTACCATTGTTTATATACAATCTGGTATAGAAACGGAGTTGCGCTTACAGTAAACGACAGCTTATTAACCGTTACCTCCAATGGCTGCTATTATGCTTATTGTGTTTCCTGCGGATATTATACTTCAGATACGGTTTGCATTACTAACGCTGGCATACTGGAGAATGATTTTAGCAATTCAATAAACATTTATCCGAACCCGTTCACATCACAAACCACTATTTCGTTTAGTGAAGACCAAAGCCACACACTGATAAAAATAACAGATGCATTGGGTAAAGAAATAAAAACAATAGATTACTCCGGAAAGAGCTGTACTATAGATAAAGGGGAAATGAAAGAAGGAATTTATTTTGTGAAGATAACGGACGAACAGAAAAATGTGGTGAACAGGAAAATAATAATCCAGTAAATGCTTTTGACTAAAACTAATTGTTAAAATTAAATGTACCGCGGGAGTTTATACCAGGCTTACAGTACTTAATTTGAAAAAAATAATTAACGCGTCATTGCGAGGGCTTTTCGCCCGAAGCAATCTCATTTCAATTTATATTCTAGTGTGAGATTGCTTCGGGCGAAAAGCCCTCGCAATGACGTTCTTAAAGTGATTTTTTGCACACAGTCTAATTACTAACGACTACCTACTAAATACTATCAAGGAGTTTATCAAAATGCGCAACAAACTCCGCCGGATACAGCTGGCTTGCCCGGATATGCCCGCCTTTGATCTGCCAGAATTCTTTTTTGCCTAATGCTTTCGCATACAACTCGCAGCCCATAGCGTACGGACAAACCTGGTCTTCGGTGCTGTGAATAAAAAGCATAGGTACTGTTATTTTATCCACGTAATCGATGGCATCGTATTTACTGGGAACTAATAATTTGGGGATGAAAGAAGGCAGGTGGTAATTTTCATGTCCGAAATACACCGCAATTTTTTTGTGTGCCGAAAAAGGAGCTTCCACCACCAGTGCATCGATCATGTTATTATTTTGTGCTGCTACCACGCAGGCTAAATGTCCGCCAAGCGATTGCCCGAACAGGATCAGTTTTTTATTTTTTACATCTTCACGTTGTTTGATATATTTTAATGCCTGTGTGGCATCATCGAGCACTTTTTCCTGTGAAGGCGATCCTTCCGAATTTCCATAACCTTCATAATCAAATACCATAACCTGGTAACCGGCTTTGATGAGCGGTGTTGCAAATTGATATTGGTAGGAAATATTTCCGCCGTTGCCATGTAATTGCAATACGGTTGCTTTTACCGGAATGCTCTTTGGTTTTAAAAACCAGCCGTTTAAATTTTTGCCGTCCGAAGCTTTAAAATTTATTTCTTCCACATGGTAAATAGTTGTATCGGGATAATAGGCCAGCTTTTTTTCGGGCCCGTAGAAAAAAGCGGAAGTGCTGCAGGAGCTTGCCAGTATAGCAAGTAAAAGAAGCAGCCAATAATTTTTGAATGTTATTTTTGTCATGGGATTTGTTGAATGATCAAATTTACTACTATTTGCTTGCTAGTTATAAGTTTTGTATATTTGTTTTAGTATTAATATTTAACATTTAATTTAATGAAAACAGGTACAGTAAAATTTTTTAACAACGCGAAAGGTTTCGGGTTTATTACAGTGGATGGTTCTAATCAGGAGCTTTTTGTTCATGTAACAGGTTTGATCGATCAAATCCGTGATGGAGACAAAGTTACTTTTGAAGAGCAAGAAGGTAAAAAAGGTTTAAATGCAGTGAATGTGAAAAAAGCATAATTACATTTTACTCCTTAGAAAAAGCCGCATCTGGAAAGATGCGGCTTTTTTAGTATATAGTTTTTAGTAGTTTGTAATCAGACTGTGTAGAATGCTGGTATAAATTGAAATATAAAATAGGACTGTCATCCCGTCCGCCGCGGCGGACGGGATCTCATGAATGCTTGCCGGATGTTGTGTGAATTGCTTTGTTCGTTGCCACAGATTCACAGATTAAAAAATTATAAAAGCATTGCACAGATTAGCACAAAATCGCTTTGCGATTTTTATCCGTGTAATTTAATTCAAATTTAAAAAATCTGGGAATCTGTGGCGATAGTGTTTCACGCATTTTTAATTTTCAAAGAATGTTGATTATAGTTCTTAATTAACAGCTCCGTCCGCCGCGGCGGACGGGATGACAGTTTACAGAGTAAGAGTGACAAGTAATTAACACATTCAGTTGGTGTAACACACAGCAATCTTAATGTATCTTATTTAAACAGAGTGAACACAGCTATCCTTTTTGATCTTAAAAATCTTAAGCGATCTGCGTTCCCATCACACGCAGCTTACAACCTGCTACCATTTACGAGATCCCACAACATTGCGAGGATGACAGTTTAAGGAGTGAGAGTGACAAATAATTAGCATACCGACATTCTGCATACAGCAATCTTAATACATCTTATTTAAACAGAGCAAACACGGCTATCCTTTTTAATCATAAAAAATCTTAAGCGATCTGCGTTCCCATTACACACAAATTGCACATTGCAAACATTCATGGGATCCCGTCCGCCGCGGCGGACGGGATGACAGTCCTATTTTATATTTCAATTTATACCGGCATTCTACACAGTCTAATTACTAACGACTAAGCACTAACTACCAGCAACCATTTTAGCTTTCCACATTTCCGGGATCGCAATACTTTGATTGCTGCTGTAATTAAAACAAACCACAATCGCCAGTCCTTTCGCCATTTCCGTTTCTGTGCCGTTTACATCGCGCACAATGGAGCAGGCCATATCAAAGCTTTTGGAGCCAATGCGCGACACCCAGGTGTACACAAAAATTTTATCTTCCAACAGGATCGGCTGTTTGTATTCCATTTCCATTTTAGCAAGGATGACGCCTTCGTTTACCCAATCAATCTTTACATGTTCATCGGCAATGGCATCAAAATAATCCATGCGGGCTAATTCAAAATACGTGATGTGGTTGGCGTTGTTTACATGTCCCAGCTTATCAATGTCCTTGAAGCGGATCTGGATGGGTGTTTTTGATTTAAAAGGATTCATGCTGGATGTTAGATTTTGGATATTAGACTGGATGTGAGCGATGTAAATTTGATCTTAATGATTTTTTTGTTTCTGTTCTGCCGGAGCTGCGGGTAAATCTTTAAGTAATACATACAATTCATCTTTCCTGTAAATTTTTATCACGTAGCGGAAACCAACAGTGGCGTATGCTTTTTGGGGATCAACAAATTTTTTCTTATTCATGCCTTCAAAATTTTTACTGCCAGTAGTGGCAAACGAAAGGTCGTACCAGTTGGCGCCTCTTACCAACACGCCGGTGGTGTCATCCGTAGCATTACAAAGTGTTTCCTGTTCCAGTAAAAATTTGGAGTAGGGCGAATTGATCATTCTTAATTTATTCTGGTGCATCGTGTAAACATCCCGCCAGTTATCACGGTAAGTATCTTTCATCCATTCGGAAACGTTGCCACCCATAAATAAAACGCCGTTCTCATCGCAGGAAGCGTTCCTGATCGTATTTAAAAAAGGTATTTTTACAGTGTATGTTAAATTGCTGCGGTACAGGCAGATTTTAGTTAACGGATCAATGTAATTTTTCAGCACAAAATCCGATCGCAGCTTCATCCCGGCAGGAAAGGAAGTTTTGTATCGTGTTTCACCAGTTTCGCAGTTGTTGTACCTGATGTTTTTGTAGGCGTTGCCGCTGGTATCTGCTTTAAAAAGCAAGTTGGTTTCAAAACCTGCATCGGTAAAAGGCGTGTATTCCGTTGCATAAAAATGCTCTTTGTCTTTTGCCGCCATCATCTCCCATTCCATTTCATCGGGCAGCTCATACCTCACCATGTAATTGCTGTGCAGGCGGTCCAGCTCTTCCTGCTTTAGTTTTGTTTTCCATGCCAGGAAAGCATTGGCCTGTTCCTGCGTAATGCCAACCACCGGGTAATCAGCGAAAGCAATGTGCCAGAAATACAAGTTGGTAAGTATGTCCTGCGCTGGAAAATCATTGTGCCATACCATCGTATCGGGGAATACGTTGGTGCATTGTGTTACATTATTTACTTCATACCTGTAATTCAGCCTGCGCGGATCTATTTCCCTTCTTCTGTAAAAGCGCTCTTCGGGCGGCAGGTAAAGGCATTCCAATACTTCTTTTACGTTCGGGTCAGCCCAGTCGATCTTTAATTCTTTGTTCAGTAAAGGCTTATCGGCATACCGGCCATTGATGTAAAATACAGAATCCTCTTCATTATCCTCGGCAAGCAGCGTGCGCGCAATGGAATCCAGCACCCAGTTAACAAATTGGTGGTACTCTTTATTGGTAACCTCTGTTTTTTTGAAATAATAAGGCTGGTAAAAATCCTCGATGGGCTTTTTTAATTTAATGAGCGTGAGATAATCCGATGCAGGTTCAAGCGCACCGGGATCAGCCACTGTATCTGCATAAAAACGGAATGCATTGGGATGTGCGGGTGCAACGGTTTTATCATCTGCCAATAGAATGGTGTGGATGAGGTTGAATTGCTGATCGTTTGCCGGATTTACATAAACACATTCGCTGAATGAAAGTGGCGCTTGTGAAAAATATTTTTTAAAATAACTGATCTTGTATTGTGCATTTTTTGCGGCGGTAGTGTTATAAAAACAAACCGGTGTATTTATGTTTTCCCAGGTAAGATCTGTGGTTTTCAGGGAGGGTGCTCCTTCTTTTGTATACACTCCATCAGCATATTTAGGTGCAGACGGTACTATTACTTCCTGGCAAACTCCTTTAAAAGCACAGGCAATAACCAATAGCAACAACAACGTGTGCGGGAGTAATTTTATTTTTTGTGTTGATAAAGCCATGCTGCTGATTGAGAGTTTTAAGTTAAGGAATTTATTTTAATTTTTGTTTGTGGAGAAGTTTATCCATTTCATTAAGAAATCAAATTTCTACGAAATGAAGCATATCTATTGCTTCGTATCTTTTATTCATTTTGTTTTTTAGTAAAGCGTAATCGATAATAATGCATTGTTCAGCAGGTTGATGCTTCTTTCCTTTGGGTAATCTTCTTTTTTAGCGCATGGGAGCAATCACTTCCGTAAATACTCTTGTAATGCTTGTACAGTTTGGCTTGTGGGCGAAACAAACACTGATCCCCTGAAAATGTCCTGGAAGTCGAAAAGTGTCCAGTGAAATGTGGAAGGGATGGTTCATCTTTACGCGGTTTTATTCTCTACTTCTTCCAAACAATTACATACTAACCACAAACAAAAATTATATGAAAACAAAACAACTACTCATCACATTTACATTGATCATTGGATTATATGCCTGTAGCAATAATCATGGTGGAAATAATAACGGCGGTTACCAGCAGCAGGTACAATCTGTTGAAGAAATAGAGCGCTCACAGCCAACTACTTTTTTGAGTGTGGCAGGTACCTACAATAGCAATTTTTGGGGTGATAAGTTTAAGATAGAAGGAACAATCAGCAATGCTGCAACAGTTGCTAATTATAAAGATGCAGTAATAAAAGTGACTTTTTACAGCAAAACAAAAACAGAATTAAGCAGCAGCAATTATACTGTTTATGATTTTTTTCCTCCGCACGGACAAAAGAAATTTGAACTAAAGGTGGATAAGGTTGGAGCTGCGAATTCTGTTGGGTTGGATGTGGTGGGAGCAACGGCAAATTAAGTAACAAGCATCCGTGATTTACGCAGTTTTTACCGTGTTTTTACGGGTGGATTATAAATTTTGAATGCGATACATTAGCCTAAATTAAAATTAAATAGAAAACCATGGATACAGATAATACTATTATTAATTGTCCCGAATGTGGGAAGGAAATTAACGTGAGTGATATTTTATATCATCAGGTTCAGGATAAACTTTCAAAAGATTTTGCCGAGAAAAATGCTAAAAAAGATAAAGAATTACAGAAAAAACTGAATGAATTGAATGCAGAAAAGGAACAGCTTGCTAAAGATAAGGAAAGTATGCAAGAGCAAGTTGATGCGACAGTGAAAACAAAGCTAAATGCTGAAAAATTGAAACTTGAAAAATCTATACGGAATACAATAACAGAAGAAACTTCTGAACAAATGGCATTGTTGCAAAAGGAATTAGAGCAAAAATCCGGGCAGGTTAAAGATCTAAATAAAACCAAAGCAGAAGTTGAAAAGCTTAAAAGGGAGAAAGAAGAATTGCGCGATGTTGTTGCTTTAGAAAAAGAAAAAGAGTTTTCAGAAAAACTGAAAGAAGAAAAGGTGAAAATTAAAAAACAGGTTGATGAAGCATCTACAATGAAAATAAAAGAGTTGGAAAAGCAGCTTGAAGATCAAAAAGAACTTGCCGAAGAAATGAAGCGTAAAGCCGAGCAGGGTTCTATGCAATTACAAGGAGAAGTTCAGGAGCTGGCAATAGAAGAAATCTTGAAAAGCTTATTTCCGTTCGATTTGATTTCAGAAGTTGGGAAAGGCGTTAAAGGTGCAGATGTGATTCATACGGTAAGAAATAAAACCGGGGTTGATTGCGGGACGATCCTGTATGAAAGTAAACGGACAAAATCATTCAGCAACGAATGGATCAACAAACTTAAAGTAGATGCTGTTGCGAATAAAGCCGACATCTGTATAATAGTAACAGAAGCATTGCCAGAAGGTATTGAACGAATTGGACAAAAAGATGGAATATGGATTTGCTCCTTCCCGGATTTTAAAGGATTGGTTTTGGTACTTCGTGAGAGTTTAATAAAAATAAATGAAGCATATTCTTCTCAAACAAACAAAGGAGAGAAAATGCAAATGTTATATGATTATTTGACTGGCAATGAATTTAGGTTGCAGGTTGGAGCAATTATAGAAGGGTTTACAGAATTGCATAACAGTTATGCACAGGAAAAACGAGCAATGGAACGAATCTGGAAACAACGAGAAAAACAACTTGAAAAAGTCTTACTAAATACAAATCATTTTATCGGCTCTATAAAAGGTATTGCCGGTAATTCTATTCCTGACTTGAAACTAATTGGGAAAACAGATAATCTTTTAGAATTAGAATAATAATCATAATTAATAACAATTAAAACTAAAAATATGAAAAGAGATTCCGTTGTATCATCAAATTTAGCCTCGGTAGGTTACGATGCCAGTTCAAAAATTTTAGAAATTGAATTTAAAAGCAGTGGTGTTTATCAATATTTAGATGTTCCTAAATATGAATATGAGGGTTTAATGAGTGCATCTTCGCATGGAGAATATTTTGCTGCTAATATTAAAAATAAATATGAATTTATAAAGATTTAATCATCTCATAGAAAGATCTTATTCCAATAAAGAATCAATTTCTTTATTGGGATAAGATTACTACTAACAAAATATATTTACAAATTATGGCAAAAACTATTAATACAAAAATAGAAGCTCAAAATATTGGTCCACATGAAAATTTGACCGCTACTTTTCCTATGACTGCTTTGAAAATTGGGGTTTTTGCTAATAATGGAAGTGGAAAAACTTTTTTAAGTCGTATGTTTCGATTGATTAATGTAAATACTGCAGAAAAAACCAATAAGCTATTAGCCATAAACAAAACCAGTGGGTCCTTTGCATTTCAAATTAAAGAAAAAAAGGAGAACGTGGAAACAACAAGAAATCTTTCAATAAAATTACAAAAGAATAAAGAGCCTGTAATTATTAATGATACTGGATATATTTTTCATGTATTTAATAGTGATTATGTTAAAGAAAATATAGAAGAATTGCATTATAAAGCAGATGGTGAGATAGAAGGGTATATAATCGGAAAAGCTGTAATAGATTTAAGTAAAGAAAAAAAATTGTTAGAAGATCTGCAAACAAATCTTCGTGAAGAAATTATAATTTTTCAGGACGCTATTGATTCTGCGAAAGAAGAACTTGATATCGAGAAAGTAAACAAAGCAACCAAAGAATATAAGTTTAATTATCAAAATGTTTACGATAATAATCTTGAGTATGAAGAAGAAAAAACATTTAAAGAATTAAAGGTGTTAAATAAATTGGGTACGTATGTAGTTTAGAACCGCTCTTAGTCCTAAAGTTTTAAAGAATAGGAACGTTCCTGGGCTTTATAAAGATTGGAAACGTTGAGAGGTTATGCGGACCTTTGTTTTATTTGTAGTATAATGTCATGGAATTTCTCTTGGTATGTTGGCAAGTTTTTCCATTCTAGATTAAGTTCAAATTGTTCATCCCAAAGTTTAAAAGCAACATACGCTAATTGCCAGGGATATTGATTGTCAATTAAATCAAGTCGCTCAATTGCATTTATTAAACGATCCTCCACATTAGGATGTGTCAGTCCTCCACTAGTATTAGCACCGAAAAAAAACATGGATAAAAGACCGAAAATAATGCCATTTTCGACTGCTAACTGATTGATGGGTGTAATTCCCTTTTTCATCATATCTATTGCATTGTTATCCGCTTCCTTTTCAAATTCAAGAAAATGTGATACATCAGCATTTGCGTATTTATGACTATGGTCTCTTAAGTGCGTATATTCATGACATAGAATAAATTTCACAGCTTCTGTATAAAAGGCGCAAGTTTGTCGCACATAGTGCCTGTTTTCAGCTGGAAACACTTCAGGATTGGGAAGTGTTTCCTTATCCCAAGTATCAAAAAATCGTATTATTTTTTTTGCATATGCAAACAATTCTTTTGCGGAAGCAATGTTTGCTTCTGAAATTGGATATCTTATCAATCCAACCCTTGCATTTATCTCAGGATAATCAATGGTTTCTGAATGAAGAACAAATATCGAATAAATTGTAGCCCACAAATAAGAAAGAAAAGTTTCGTGCAGTTCAATTTTTTTTGTATTCAGATGCACTCTTGGGGTTCTTTTACCACCAGATTCAATTGTAATGGGTTCTTCACCAACCACCAGATCAATATTATCCCCTGCACCTTTACCAGATAAAATTTCATTAAAAAATTCAGGATTAGTCCGCTGATAAAGATAAATTGTCAAAGCATGTACAACACGAATTGGCTGTGTTCCAATATCAACTCCAGGTTGATGAAGATTGATCTCACCCGTGGTTTGGTAAATCCAACTATTACGAATTTCGTCTTCAGTCATATTATGTTGTTTTTTGTAGTAAAGATAACTTATAATCCAAGTATTTGCTAAGCCTGGGTGTTCTTTCAAATGTTTAGCAGCAAATTTTTATTAACTACTAAATCTTGAAGTAAAGTAAATATGAGCACAAAAAAAGAGGAATCAAGTAGATTCCTCTTTTTTTGTGCTCATATTGGGGTAAGCCTAAAATGTTGGCTTTAAATCAATAAACTCTAAATGATTATTTTTATATCTATACACTTCCACTGAAACAGATTCTTCATAGTACAAACGAACTAGCTCTCTTTGAGCTTCGTTGGCAAATTTGATTTTGTGCCGTTTTATTTTCAATTTCTTAGGCTTTCCGTTTTTCTTGTATTCTTGTATTTCTTCCACTAAAGTTATATGTTTTTTAGGAGTATCTGAAGCTAGCAGAATTCCAGAAACAACAATTTTATCTTTTTCTTTAATATCTTCTCCTTTAATTCCAATAAATGCATTTTCTAATGCAATGTCTGCCTGTATCTTATCAAAAGGATGAATTTCCTCTTTGTTATTTCGATAAACAGTAAATCCTACCTGTTTCACATTGCTACCATCTGGAGCTATTTTTCTAGCATTAATAATGAAACTTTGAAAATAAGATTCATCAGAAATTCTGTCTTTAAGTTCTTTTATTTTCCCATTATTAACCAAGTCCATGCATTCAAGCATTTCATCAACGTATGGAATGGCAGTTTCCATAGCAGGAATTTCAGGTTGTCCTATTTCTTTCATACGAGGAATTTTGAAAATGATAGCAAAACTCGCAGCAACAGGCGTTTTATAATACATTTGAACGATATTATTATCCTCTGCAGGTAATCTGCCATGCAACCTATAAGGCCTTTTATTCATTCGTTCTACTGTACGAGAATATAAAGCTTCAATTCCCATTATTCTCGGAATAACTTCATCCCCTTTTGCAAGGCCTTTCATAATTTCATCACCACTGCCCAAAGTAAATCTAAATTCATCGCCCGACAATTCAATTCCTCTGGTAGTGAGATGTCTATAAAAATTTACTTTATCAAATAAATCTCTTAATTCTTCTAAAATATCCTCAGGAGGGTCACCAGCTAAACCATGGGCAACCATTTTTTCACTTTCTCTAAATTCTAAAAGTTGGTAGGCCATTGTAGCAGAACTAGCAAACAATTTACTTCTTGTGGGCTCTAAATCGAATCTATCTATTAATAAATATGCGGCCTTCTTTTCAAATTCAAATGCTTGTTTTAACAATTCAATTCGTTTCTTATCTGAGACCTTATATTTTGCAACAAGGGACTCCTCGTAAAGAGACATAGCCTTTTCGTGAAAATCTTTTGCTGTTTTCATTTTCTAAAGTGTGTTAACGCTGAAGGTGTTTCAAATTCTGTTGACACAACATACACATTCCCTGGAGCTTTTATACTTTGCTTAATTCCAGCTTTTAAATGTTTCTTTACTGCTGATTTATTTCTAGATCCTTTTGCTTCTACAAGATAATCTTCAGTTGTCGTATTTAAGAAATTATCATTATCTGTTATTGTTTTTGAGCAAACAATATCAACCCCATCGCCCTTCGCTCTTCTGCTTACAGGCTTCAAGTCAGCAAGAGATATTACAATTAATAATCCCATTCCATATCCTGCAAATTCAGCAGTTGACTCCAAATCCTCATATCCTACTTTATTTTTCAAAGATTGCCATTTTAACTTAGTCGCACTATTTATAGGCCCTTCAATTTTAAAATTAACTGGAGTTTTATGTTTTCTATATTCTAAAAGGACAGAACAAGCATCTGCCCAAGTATTTAAAAGATTTTTATTTATAAGATCAAAAGACCTAATACTTTCAATATCTATACTTTTCATAAATAGGGAATATTTATCAAATATAGAATATAAATTGAAAATAAATGCCGATTTTCAATTTTAGTGCTGATTTCTAGATTAGTCGCTCATAATAAGGGAAACCATTGCCATTGTTATAAATAAACATAGTGGAATTGTTAAATAATTTAGCTTTTAACTTTTTGAATTAATTAAGATCCTATGAATAAATAGTACTTTTGAGATATGGATACGCAAAAACTTGAAATAACATTAATCTGGCATTTCGGCTTGGCTTTAAACATCTCTAATTCACAAGATTATGAATGGGCTAATAGGTGGGATCTGATGGCGAAAATTGAAAAAAAATCCGAGCAACACTATATTGTTTTAAAAAAATTTCTGGACGCTCTTGAAACAGGTCAAATAATACAAGGGAATAAAGCGTTCTTACTGGTTGATCCATTAGCATATACTGATGAACAAAAAAAGGTTCACGAAGTATATAAAATAGCTTTAGAGAGACTTGTTATGTTTTGCAAGTCTAATCGTATGGAGGATGCTTTGGAAGTATTTCAATAAGCATTATTCAACTTTTACTTTTTGCTACTCTCCTTTTGGATTTTCTTTCTTTCTCTTGCTGCAAGTTTTGTAATCTAAGTTCATCTAGATTATTGACATATTCTGTATGTTTAGAGAGTCTATCTAATATTTTTCTTGCTGAATCTATATTTACTTCATCTCCATCAATTTTTCTTGTGAGTTTGTTTTTGCCAAATTCGTTTTCAAAAATATACCATACAAAAAGCCCATCTTCATCATTAAATGCGATTTCCATAAGGTCAATCAAACTATCCATGAGATTACTTCCAATCTTAAGATCAACTGATCCTTCGTATATAATTGAATTAATGAATTCATTTGCCTTCCTGATTTCTTCCTGGTATTCCTTGATGCTATCTAACATGGAATTGACCTGAATGTCTGTGATTATGCCCATATCGTTTAAATATTAAATCGGTTTATCCTTTTATTAATTCTAATCCGACAAATATAAATTAAATTTTAAAATAGTTATCATTAATGATAACTATTTTTTCAACCAATAAGGCTAATATTAATCTCCAAAGCAAATGAATGACTGACCAGGAGTATATAAAGAAAGTAGGGCTTAATATTAAGCGGATTCGTGTGGAACATAAAATAAGCCAGGTAATGCTGGCACATGCCTGTGATTTTGAAAAGCCAAATATGCAGCGTATTGAAGCAGGTAAAACAAATCCAACACTAAAGACATTGTTTAAAATTGCGCAAGCATTGGATGTTAGTGTAAATGATTTATTGACTTTTTAGCGAATATGAACTTACGACAACTAAAATCTTTAAAAAAAAGACTGGATGCGTTATCTGTTATTTCCATTAATGCAACAAAAGAAATAGAATCTATGTATCAAAGAGTTGCCGCTGAAGAAGAGCCTGAAGCTATAATAGCTGACATAGAGAAATTAAAAAAGGCTTTAAATAAAGCAACTGAAGAACAAGCTGAAATTAGCAACAAGCTACTGGCCGATAAGTAATTTTTATGCAACTCTCCTGTCATATGACCGCCAGGGACTTTTGGATGCATGTTTTGCAAGGTATTCAGCAAATGTGCTGCAGGGAAGTCTGCTACCTGCATCTAGAACATCAATTATAAAGGAATCACAATCATCTTCAGTTAATAGACCTTTAGTATAAGCTTCATGAATTAGGTCCATAGTTGTGTACACCCTGATTTTGTTGTCCTTACAATAATCGTTAATATCTCTTAGATTCGAACTCGCGATGTGATGCCCTTCATACCTAGCCATTGCTAAACATGCACTTTCACCTGAGCCAATATCTGCTCGTACTAACTTCACCCATTCGTTATAGATCAAGGGCTTGTCAGTAAATTTTTCCAAAATTATAGAGCTGCCAATTTCCTTCATTATCCGATCATAAAGAGTCGGAGATCTCCCATACTGCAGCTCTGCAACAACGGCATCCAGCAGGCAAATCTTGTTAGGAAGAATCTTAGGCAGTAATTTTAATTTGTTACCTCTAAAAAAATGGATTAGTATATCGGAATCCGCGAGTAGTAATAGTTCTGTCATAAAGCATATTAAATTTTAGCGATTCCAATATCTTGCATACTGGTTATATAATCAATTTCTTTCATTATGCCCTTTTCATAAAGGGTTTCAATCGTAGAAATGTAATCAGTCCCGAAAAATTTATCTTCTGTTGTTGCGAAGTACAAATCACGTGGGTAATCATGGTCAAGAGCAGATTTTGCAATACCCGTTTTAAACTGCTCAGAGTAATCGTCTGAAATTAATCCTAGTTCTTTTAAACGATACAAAACGGCAATCCTTGAGCATAGAAAATATTGTTCTATCTTAAGAATAGTAGTTATGTCAATTTTATTTTTTGCCAATTCTCCATCAGGCACCAGTGCAAGGATGCCTGCACCAGGCAAAAGAAGATGTGAAGCAAAAAGATCTGCTAAATACTCCTCTTTATCCTGTCTTGAAAAATTTTCAACACTTGATACCTTAAAGGAAAAATCTTCCTGCTCATACAAGTGGTATAGTTCATGACCAATAGTGAAATGTTGCTTACCCATAACCATATTGCGGTTAATAAGCATAAACCTATAATCATCAACTTTAATAGCCATTCCAGAAACACCATCTGATAGTTCTGCAAAAAGGGTGATAATTCCTAACCGTTCCAGTAAATCATAATATTTTACTGCCTCCGTTGGACCAATATTATACCTTTCGCGAAAGGCAATTGCTCTTTTTTCCATTTTTAGACGCTCAATCATTTGATTTTAATTTTTCTTTTGCTTTAATATAATTTCTTGCTATTCTTTTAAATGAAGCAATGACTTCCATATCTTTTTCAGAAACATTGCTTGCTCTAAATGCAAATGCACTATTGAGTTGAGATTGTTTTTGGTTTTCTTCTAATAAGTCTTTTGTTTCAACCCCAAATAAATCTGCAAGCTTCATTAAAGTTGGTATTGGCACTGATCGAGTGCCATTTTCATAATAACTAATCATCACCCTCTCAATCGTTAAGTAATTAGCTACCTGCTCTTGACTAAGTCCGAGGCTATCTCTGAGGGCTTTTAGATTTTTGCCAATTGTGTTATCCATAATTTATTTTTTAAATCTGTTACAAATATAATAAATTTTCTATATTTGTCAAATAATGTAACAATTTAATTTAAAAAAATATGGCAGCACAAAGAGAAAGTTGGTTCATATCTGAAAGTGAACTAGATGATAATCAGTACAATATCAAGCGAATGAGCCTTAATAATTCCTATGTTGTAAAAGGTTGTGCAGGGAGTGGGAAAACCATTCTTGCCATATGGAGGGCTATTGAAGTTTTAGCCACTGGCGAGGATTGTCGGATAATAGTATATACTAAGGCCCTAAAAAAATTCATGAAGGATGTTCTCACGGATAACCCATATGCAAAGGATAGCTGGAAAAAAGTAATGACTTATGACCAGTGGAAATATGCTGGCATGCCAACTGTAACTCATTTAATTGTAGATGAAGTTCAAGATTTCACTTTAGAAGAAATAGAATCATTCCAAAAAAATGCAACTATCTCCATGGCATTATTCGGTGACACTGCGCAAAAGTTATATCCTATTAAAACTGTTAGAGATTATACCACCAAAACAGAAAAAAAGGAAAAAACTTTATCGGTAGAAGAAATTGCAGCAACTTTAAACTTGCCAATACGTAATTTAAAGATCAACCATAGACTTCCTAAAAAAATTGCCCGATTTGCTCAGCATTTAAATTCAACCAGTGATCCGTTAGAATCACAATGTAAAAAAGAAGGAGCACGTATTCCAACTATTGCGGTTTGTAAATCAGATACAGCCGAAATAGAATTTATTATAAATCAGATAACCTCTAAGGGATTAAGAGATGTTGGTATATTATTGCCAGATAATGAAGCAGCAGAAAGATTGTTTAATGAACTTCTTGCCAGAGATATCACGTGCGAAGTAAAATATCGTAAGAAAAAAAGTGATAGTGATGATGAAGAAGACATTGCAGCAAACCCAGATGTTATGACTTTAGATTTCATGACGGATAATCCAAAAATTCTTACTTATCATAGTGCGAAAGGATTGCAATTTGAAAATGTGTTTTTACCTTTTTGTTCAAAGCAAAATTCAAAAATAAAAGAAAAAACACCTTTGTATGTTGCATGTACCAGGGCAAGTCAGGAATTAACCATTACCTGCACCAATGACTTTCACTCTTATTTGGAGCCAATTCCAAATGGATTATATGAAAAAAATGATTTTAGGCCTAAAAGATAACCATGTTATATATACCAGTAAACTCGTTTAATTTCAATTCAATATTTTCAGGTGAAAGTATATCACCTGGTTCTTTCTATAAAGAGAGAAAATTTGGTAGCAAAAGATTCTTCTATAATACGGCTAGTCCGTTGCAGAGTCTTTTGCTATTATACAATTTTTTGCCTGAAGCAGAATCTTTACCTGTTGAAGATGATGCGCTTATATTTTACATTGGAATTAATAATGGCTATATACATGATAGTATCCCCATTGATAATAAAGGAGATCAAGCCGTCATTGGTTATAAGGATAACATCTATTTAAATTTTTGTTCACCAGTATTTGTATTTAGAGATGCGAACGAGAGGAACCAAATCATTGCAAAGAGCTTACCTTCCCTGGAAGCTAAGACAATCGAAAAATATCAGAAACAATTTGTAACGTTTTCAGAGTTAGGATCATCGAGTGAAAAAAGTAATCTTAATATAAATGTTCAGGATGATTATCGTGTTTCGACTGATGTATTAAAGAGAGATGAAGTTATAAATGCATTTAAAGGGCTTTTGTATTCAAACATCATTGCAAAAATGCTTATCAAAGATAATGATGAGCTTACAATAGATAATGCGGTTAGGGAATTGTATAAATCTTGGCGTTCATATGTTAGCGCTGTATTAGCCGTTTCCGAAGAAAAAAAATACAAAAACAATAAGAAGGGGGAAAATATCGAGTATGCACTTAATCTTGTTGGTAAATCATTTATTCAACTTAAAAGCATAATTTCTAAACACGCGCCAATAAATCCAGCAGAAAAAGTAAAGGCGTTGCTGGATTCTAAAGGCATTGCTGAAGAGGATATAAATTCCATTTTAAGAACCTCTTCTAAAATGCCTGAATTAATGCAGTTTTTATATAGAAGTTCGGAGAAGGTTGCTCCTAGCATTCAATTTGAAATTGATGATATGCAAAGAGAAGTTATCCAGGTTTCAAACTCTTATTATCACAATAGTTACAAAACTAAAATTATAGAAAAAATAGAGAAACGAATTGAAAACTTCTCTCAGAAATTATCTCAATTCAAAAGCTCTAGCCAGGAACCAACTGCAGCCGATATTGCTGCGTGCCTTAAAGATTACCATTTACAAGGTGACGAAATAAAATATTTGCATAAATCCAATAAACTGGACTCCGAACAAAAAAAACTGCATGAGTATATTGTTAATCTTTTATGGAATAAGAACAAACATAGTTTTGGGGAAGTTTCTGGCGAAGATATTAATACTCTTATTATTGATGTAGGAAACAGGGTAACGGAACTATTTGGAGAGAAATCCAGGCAAAGACTTGATCTGATTACATTTTATAATTTTATAAACGGAAAGCAAGCGGCCTTCGATATTCGCTCAATTAAGTCAGTAATCATTTCAAATTTTGCTGTATTTGTTTTAAAGTATAAAAGTTTTGAAGATCTGTTAGGGTATTGCGAACAGTTTTATATTCCTTCCTATAATTATGCAATGAATTATTGGGGATCATTTAATGGATTTGTATCTATTGCCAAAATTTATGTAAAACCTCTATGGAAAAAGGAGAACTTAGGTATAGTTGCAGCTATTGATATGACACTAAAAGATGAGCTTGAACCATTATTACCACAATTAAAAACAATTTCACTTGCTCCACCTATTAATGTTGATAATAATGATGAAAAAGAAACCTCGAAAACAATTGTAATTTATGAATCTAATCCCGAAAGCATTGATAATTTATTAAAGCCGATAAATGGAAGAAGCGATTTGAAGCCGTACTTAAATTGGATTGAAAAGTGTATAGAAAATTGCATGACTTCTTTAATAATAGAATATGAAAACACATCCGCATTGGATTCGCTGCGGAGAGAGCTCGAAGCAGAATTGCACAGCAAGAATAAGCCGAAAGGGTTCACAATAAAGCATATAAATACGATAGCAGCTCTGTTGGATTTCGAACTTTATGAAAAATTAAAATTACAAAAGCAAGGATTCAACAAATCATAATATTAAAAACTATTTTATGACAAAAGCAATAGTTGAGAAAAATAAATATTTTATAAACCATTTAAAGCATTTTATATTTTTGCAATATGAAGAACAATACTAAAACACTTATCATTTGCGGGCTTGCACTTGTTGTGGTTGTACTTGCTGGTGTTGCATATTATATGCACTACGAAAACAAACAACAAGCTGCGAAACCAAATTATCCGAAGGAATCTAATAGTTCATCTTTATCAATAATCAAGAGTGAATTTAGGATCAAGCCAGGCTCTTTGGAAGAAACACTTCAATGTGCTGCGTTTCTAAAACGCACAATAGAGAATTGTAACTGTAGTAATTTATTCTATAAAGGAAATAAACGTACTGGGAACGAAAAGTTACTTCAAACATTATTTAGGTTTAGCACTAGATGAGTAAATTGTGACGTAAATCAAGAGGTAAATAATGGAAGAGGTAGTGCAGATTTTGTGATGAGTAATAGTGCTAACGACAAAACGGTTGTAGAATTTAAATTAGCATCTGCTGGAAAAAGCACGATTAAACACGCTTTACAAGCACAGCTACCAATATACTTAGCTGCTAACAGTACAAATAAGGCTGTGTTTATATTAGCATATTTTACTGACAAACAAAAAGAAATGGTTGAAACAGTATTACAGGAACTTGGTTTAGATAACCATCCTCATATTTTTATAATTGACACAAGAAAAAAAATATCTGCAAGCAGGTTAAATGCAGTTGCTTAATTTATAGACTATGAACCCAATAGAAAAAATCGAAAACTGGCTGAATCTTTTGCCAGCAAACTTTAGAAAAGATATGCTTTATTATGCCTCGTTTTTCCATCCATCTAAAGCGGTACATTCTGATGATTTAAATCCAGAAGCTAAATTTATGGTGTATTTAAAAGAAACAGACTTAAGCAACCATGAAATAGCTTTTAGAACATTAATGATAAGCAGGCTTATTGACTTCGCTTTTTCAGGAAAAAGAACAGAAGAAGATTGGACAAAATATTTAGATCGGAATTTATCTATCGCAGCACGAGCAAAGGAAAAGGGTATCTCACTAGAACCAGTGAATTATTTTTTTGATAATTATTCGGAAGATAAAGCTATGTGGATGACTAAGAATAAGGAATGGGAAAGTTTTAAAGTTCTTGAATTGAATGATGAGTGGATCGGTGATTGGTACTTTGAAGCTCAAAGGCGCTCTTATGCTGGATAATAACATTAGTCCGACACTGATCCACCACAAACGATGTATCCTTCTTCGTGATTAATTTCAAAAACTTTTACATCGTTGTCATATTCATCAATAAATACATCACCTACTTTGTGATGGCATTTTTTGTCTGGATAAGAAAATTCATACGAGAACTGTCCATCTTCTATGCAGTATGTATATTCCATTGGTTCTATTTTTAATTCGTCTTTGCCGTACTCATCAATAAATTTGACAAACCTTTTACCTATAATGCTTAGACTGAAATTTTCATCTTTGAAGGGTGTATTTTGGCGCTGTGGTCCGTAAGTTATTTGCCTAAGTGGATAAACGGAGTCTACCAACCCTTTGCTCTTTAGATCTAGAATGTAAAACTTTAATTCATCACGACTAAACGTGATGCTGTTAGGAATAACAATATCCTCCTGCTTTACTGATCTTGGAATGGCGTGATAGTCGGTATCTCCGAGGGGATTTTCTAATTGTCTAATTATTTCAATAAAATTATCTGGCTTAGAAAAGGTCATTATTGCAGATAATATAAGGATTTCGATATCCGATACTTCATCTATTAATGCAACAAACTTGCTAAACATCTCATGTTCGCCCCTTTCAAGCATTTGGCGTAGAAGCACATTTCTATACCGTTTGAGCTTTTCTTCAGACTTTGTTTGAACTACTTTACGAATGATAGTTTCAAAGGAGTCAGTAAAATCTTCTGTTTTTAAATTCTCTGGATCAAATTGTTTTCCTGTTGTCTTTTCAAAACCCTCTTTTAAGAACACTGAAAATTTATTTAATCGTTCCTGTTGAATTCGTCCACGGTACTGAGCAAGTTCGACAGAGATGTGTCCACCAGGGATAAACCCTATAATCGAATTATAAAGAATTTTAAACCCTTCAATTTGCTGAATTGCAAGTGTTGTCATATTTTTATATTTTTATCATCTGTAAATCTAATTTAGTAAATAATCTCGCTCATTTAGAAAAAATGGAAGAAACAAATAAGTATTCATCAGAAGCTATGCATATTGTAAAAGTCCTTATGACTGTAATAAAAATAAGCACTCCAACGACAGACATTAGGGGATGGACTATTGGGATTAGTGGAAGTAACTGCCCATTTAAAAGTGGAAACTATGCATATTTATATGAACACTCAGTCGTATCACATGCTAGAGAGGTAATTAGTTACTTTGTGGACAATTATGATCTAATTGCATATTTTCCTGAAGAAAAGTCTACGGATGATAATATTAGAATGACTTGCATTTTTATCGAGCATCATAGAGACAGCGGAATCTGAGGTTCTCCATTCAATAACGAGGTGTTGTAATGTTTGCCTGTTGCTGAACTATTTTCGTCAACCACACAGATCAATCTTAGCTGACCACTCCATTCTTTAATTATAAGTTTAGGGTTTCGGTCAGTATTACCATATATGTTTTTGTAAGCCCAATCTGCCAAAAAATTAATATTCCACTGATGGATGATCTTATTGTAATCTCCTTTTGAGATACATCCATTATCATCATGGATTTCCCAATTGTCTTTTGCAGGACTAAAATAATTCTCCCGTAAAGTATCTCTGACCACTTTTCGTATTTTAATTAAGGTATTCATTTATCCTTTTTCCATAAATAGTTGTGATTTTTGAAAAATCTACCTATTTATTCTCCTCCGATTTTATTTTTTTTATATCTGTCCCTATCACTGTATGAACTTTCTCAAATCCCTTATTGCCCTTATAAAAAACACAAAGAAATGTTTTAAAAACGTCTTATAATTATTATAAAGATTAAGACCGTTGGTCTTAAAAATGTGATGATTTTATTAGGAAATGTCAAATATTTTAACTAGCTTCGCATGAGAAAAATAAGAAAAATGGTAAAAAACAACCTAGAAACCATTATCCGTGGCCTTGAAGATGAAATTATTATGCATCTTGATGAGGCTGAGCGACTTAAAAAAGCACTTGCCATAATTAAAGGCGATTCCGAAGTTCCTCAAACGGAAGAAAAAGGAAATGGCGGACCTGCCACTAATCCTGATTGGCCAAATTACCCATTTAATGAGTCTATCTTGGATAAACTACGTTATATTGAGGATAAGGACCATTCTATATGGAGAAAACGTGACATAGAGGATATTATCGAGAAAATCGAGGGTAAACGGGCTGCAGCTAAAACTCTAAAGAACTTAGCTCAGAAAATGGTCAAACTTATAAAGGAGAAGAAACTCGTTAATCTCAAAATGAATAACTCCAACTTATACAGCTTCTACACTACTCGCCATGAATGGATTGAGCAAGAGAGTGATGGCAAAAAAGTGGGCTATAGAATTCTTCCTGGTCATGAACCAGCTGAGGACATACTTAAAAATTTAACCGAAGAACAAAAAAGACCAGAGAACTATAGTGTTTCTGGATTTTAATAGGCTTTAGACATAAAAAAACCTGAATTGTTGGCGCAATTCAGGTCTATTCTTGTGTCCTGTAAGCTTTTTACCTAATAACCTTGCGAGTATATCTGGGCTTTTTGCTTGGACGGGGATCTTCTTTTTGGAATCTTCCCTTTTGTTAAGGCAAATGTATAAACAATTATTATATAAAGCAAACATTTTTAAGACAAATTTCTAAAAAAAGAAAACTTATGCAAAAATTCATGACCACTCAAGTTTTTAAGAAAAAATATGGTACGGAGGAGCATTGTCTCAAGGCCCTCTTGGAATTCCGTATGAGCGAAGACAGGATTTGCTTTTCTCCAAATTGTGATGCTCCTATTGATAGATATTATCATCGACTACGGGGTAAGAAAGCATTTATCTGTTCTAAATGTTTAAAGCATGTGTATCCAATGGTAGATTCAATTTTCGACCATACACATGTTGCGATTAATGATTGGTTTGAAATTATGTTTAAGATGGTTTATTCCCGAAACGGTATTTCAGCTAAAGAAATTCATCGCACTTATGGCTTTTCATACCCTACGGTTTTCAGGGTTTTAAATGCTATTCGTCAGCTAATGGATGAGTGTTTGGATTTTGAATTTGCAAACACTGTAGTTGAAATAGATGAAAGCTACGTTCCAACTGGCGGGAAAGGAATGGGGCGTCATTTTTACATGGGTCGTGGAAGGGGAAATCAACGCAACACTACAATACTTGCCATAATTGAGCGAAGAGGTAAGTGTAAAATGTTTGTTATTCCTTCAGCAGATGCTGATACTATTATTCCGATAATAACAGCTAACGTGCCTGTCTCTACAACAATTTCAACAGATACTTGGGGTGCGTACAACAAACTCAAATCCTTGGGATATGACCATGTTATGGTTAATCATCACAAACATGAATTCACCAGAGAGAATGCATCAACGAATTCTGCAGAGAATGCATTTAAAAATTTCAAGTCAATGATTGAAGGAACATATAGAAATGTTACGCAAAAAACACTTCCTAATTATCTCTCGGAATTTTCTTTTCGTCACACCTTCAGGTACGATTATGATTATGGCTTTCATGAACTTTTAAAACGCCTACCATCATTAACACACACTTACTCTAAAATCGCGGCCTAATGAAATATAAAATCTCGAAATCTACATTTATGAAAGGTACTCAGTGCCTTAAAGCAATTTTTATGCATTGTGCAGCCACTGAGCTTCGCCCTGCTATTACTATTGAACAACAAGCAATAATGGATAAAGGAACCGCTGTGGGTATTGTTGCCAGACAACTTTATCGAGGTGGAATTGATGTAACTCAAGGTGGCAAGATCAGATCTTTTGATTTGATTGAAGAAACAAAAAGATTGCTCAACTCTGAGAACCAAATATTTTATGAGCCAGCATTTGCAACACCTGACGGTAATTATCGTTTCCAGGCAGACATATTTGTGACTTCACAAAAGAAAAATAAACTTATTGAAGTTAAAAGCTCAACTTCTATAAAGCTTCCAGAGCAGATTCTTGATGTTGCCTTTCAGTACTATGTATTGAAACAGGCTGGCTATGATAAGGATACAGAAATCCATATAGCGTATTTGAATAAAGCATATGTATTGGGCGACACTTTAGATATCAATAAATTATTTATTATTGAAAATGTAACTACAAGGGCGAAGCAGGCGCAAGTTCTCATCGAAAGACATTTGCAACAAATAGAAACTACATTGAATAGTAGCATGCCGCCTAAAATTTCAATTGGCAGCCATTGCTTCAAACCTCGTCCTTGCGGTTTCATGATTCATTGCTGGAGAAATGTATCACCTAAATCTATTTGGCATCTTGGAAGGCTTAGGAAAGATAAAGCAGATGAATTATCAGAACAAGGAATAAATGAAGTGAGCCAGATTCCCAAAGACACGAAATTAAGTGAAAGTCAATGGATAGAAGCTCAGGCGGTATCAAATGGCCAGCCTAAAATAAATCATAAAGCCATCAGAGATTTTTTACAATACTTAAATCTCAATGAGCCTCTAATCTTTATGGATTTTGAGAGTTTTATGCCTGCTATACCAATATACAAAGGCACCAAGCCTTATCAGCAAATGTGTTTTCAATATTCAATTCTTCGCCAGGAGAATATTAAATCAGATTTGATACGGAAAGAATTCCTGGCTAAACCTGGATCTGATCCTAGAAGGGCATTCATAGAGAACCTTTTAATGGATACAGATGAGGAAGGAAGCATCATTGTATATAATCAGGGATTTGAGAGTCTCCGTTTAAAAGAGTTGGCCATTAAATTTCCAGAATATGCTGAAGAAATTAATGAACGTATTAGCAGACTAAAAGACCTTATGGAACCTTTTGCTAAACGGCATTACTATCATCCTTCATTTCAAGGCTCACATAGTATAAAACGCGTATTACCTGCATTGGTGCCTGAATTATCTTATAAAGACCTTCGGATTAATAATGGTGCTTTAGCGATGGCACAATACGAGAACTTTCATAAGCTTTCTTATAAGGAACAAATACAAACCAAGCGAGACCTGCTTGAGTACTGTCACATGGATGTTGTAGCAATGGTGAGAATCGTTGAAGCTCTTGAAAGAATTGTATCAAAATAGTAACCAATAAAAACAAAATAAAAATGAAAAAAAATTACAAACCCACAGCATTAGATCATGAGCTATTAAATCTTTTTCGGGACATCTTGCCTGAAGAGGAAGCCATAAAAGCAACCAAAGATGCGAAAAAAGCCTTTTATTTTATCAGGCAAAACCATTTATTTCTGGAGGACTTTCAATGAAGACACTTAAGAAAGTTGAGTTCGATCTGTTTATTTGGAATCACTTTGCCAGATTTTTATCGACACCTGGCAATTTTGTTCAACTTGAGAATGGAAAATCACTTAAAGAGGGTTTAGAATTTAAGCCGCTTGAGATTCCAACCAGGATAAATATTGTGGATCAGGAAGTCTGGAAAGAAGTTCTATTAATGCATTTAAAACACTATAACTACAATTAATATGCGCAAAAAACAACTAAGGCAAATCAAAACAATGGCCAAGAAATCTGCTGGTCCAAACAGAAATTGGCTGACACGCTACGAGCGGGAAGCATTTGTAAAAGGATATGTAAAAGGCGCTTTAGAATGGATATGTTAAACTAAATAATAAAACTATGGAAGAGAAATTACAAAAAAGAAGATTACTTGAATTCGCAGACAAGATAAGTCATTTGCCAGAAGGCTTCGTTGAGAAACCTGTAAAAGTAAACATGCATGTAATTGGTGAGGAAGCTTTCGATGCTTATTTCATCTTGTGGCCGTTTGAAGATATGCCAGAATGGTATGAAGAATGGCGTTATAAGCGTGATGGTAGTCCTGTACTTGTTAATATAGAAAAAGGCGCAAGTACAATTCATTCAATCATTGACTGGTTTGGTTTAGACTTATTAGAAACACTATGGATTTTTACTGTCAACTTTAATCATCCTGATTACGGTAAATCCAAGCTTGCCGAAGATTCAACACCTATTGATCTGGCCAATCATATTTCAGATTTTATAAACCGCAAGTTTTATTAATCACTAACACTTTTATCGAAATATTCTATTCACTCATCGAATAATTTATTCACTGGCCTTGCAATACTTTTATTTCAAAAAAAATGAATGTTTCCAGGAACACAAAACTCATTCGTGAAAGCCTTAACTATAGTCAGGAGTATGTAGCTGAGGCCATAGGCTGGTCGCAGCGCGGAGTCTCGCAGTTCGAGAATGGTGGAGACATTCTTTTTTCCAAACTTTTAAAAATAGCAGATGTGCTCGATGTATCAATAATTGAGTTAATCGGTAATGAGCACATTGTTTTCAATCTGACGCATAATAAGAAAGCGAATGGATTGGTCATCAACCATCGTTCAAAATTCGAGCAAAAAACTTTTGAAGCACAGGAAGCCCATATCGAATCTTTAAAGTCAGAGAATGCACATTTGAAGGGTGTGGTTGATTCATTATTAAAACAAACCAGTAAAACTAAAATTCGAAAAAAATGAAAAAAACAATTGCTTACTCATTAATTATTCTTGCCTTTCATTCTTCATGCAATGGAAACCAAGGCACAAATACAAATGCTGCAGAACCAACTGTTGAAGTTATTAAAGCAGATTCGATTGTATCAGGTACGATTAAAAACATGTGGTGTGGATCATACCAAGGTTCGTCAGATGCAGGTATTATATTGGATAATGGCAAAAGGTTGAACTTTGCTTTTTGTCAAGGCTCAAGTGACATTCCTGGTCATATCATGGTCAAAGGTGATCTTGTAATGAATGCAGAGACAAAAGATGTGCTGCTCAAAGAAAAAGATCAGTATGTTGCTAATCCAAAATACTTAGGTAGAAAAGTGAATATGACATATTCAATGAACGGAGCAGAAAGAGTTGTTTCTAAAATTGAGCTTGTTGGTGATGCTAATTCTGAAACGTCACAAGTAAAAGAATATAATGGCATGTTGATAAAGATGTCAAGAAAAAAAGATGAGCGAGGCTACTTTCTTGATATAAAGAAAGAAGATGAGACAACGGAAACATTGCGCTTATTTGATGACGGTAAAGGATATTCTACCGTAGCCACTATTTTCTCAGGCGATGGTGGTCCCAAAAAATCTCAATGTGTCTTTATTTTCGGATCGGGATACATACTCAATTTAATTCCAGACAATATAGAAAGAGCGGCTAAAATAACAATAGAACCCAAAGTGATAGATAGTAGCAACAAGGCTTCAATGGCATTCTTAAGCACCGAACCTGTTATTACAAAGATCGAATGGCTGAAATAGCTTGGTAAAGCATAATTATACAAAATTGTCTTGGAAGTCAAAAAGTGTCCATTGAAATATGGATTATTTGAGTACATAAACTTCTTATTCTCTATTATCCAATGAAAACGGGTGTTTTCATTGGATAATTTTTTTGAAGCCATTTCTAAAAATGACCTTTATTTCGATGTCCTGGAAGTCGAAAAGTGTCCATTGAAATGTAATTTTTTTAGTCGAACTTGCCGAAATTATTTTTGATTTATTGCCTTTTTCGGCAAACGCTAATGGTAATATTTTCTAGATTAAATATTGCTTTAAAAACTTGTGCAGGTAAGAATATTGTCATAAGATTGAATCAGTTTTTCACATTTACAAACCTAATTCATGCAAATAATCTAATGAAAAAAATTAAAATCATAGCCATTCT
Organism: Bacteroidota bacterium; assembly: GCA_025963715.1. Taxonomy (GTDB): domain Bacteria; phylum Bacteroidota; class Bacteroidia; order 2-12-FULL-35-15; family 2-12-FULL-35-15; genus 2-12-FULL-35-15. Next base: position 56,808 of record JAOQAG010000019.1, on the reverse strand, counting down.
TGCTATTATAATTGGTGGTAGTTTAATTGCTTTTTTTAGCACCACAGAAACAAAAGCAAAAGATTTTGGTAGATGCACAGGCATTGCAAATTGTACAGCTTGTAAATCCTGCAATTATTGCGCGCACTGTAATTCTGGAGGTAGTTGTGGAGTATGCAGCTATTCAGCTCCTGCACCCACTCCTAAATATACACAAACTAAACCAACGCCTTCAGCGTCAAAACCTAAAACAAGCACATCTTCAAATAACCATATTGCAGCTGGGCAAATATATCATGTAAATACTAAAAGCTTAAATATTCGCAAAACACCATCAACTGATGAGGTTATATCATATACGTTGAAATTTGGCGACAAAGTAACTGTCCTAAAATTAATAGACTCCAAATGGGCACAAATTCAATTCGGTGCTGTTGTAGGCTACGTGTATTTCCAATATTTAATAAAATAAGACATGAGAAAATTTATTCTTACAATAATATGTGTAGTTGCGGTATGTAGTATGCAAGCGCAATTGCAAACAGGTTTTCATTATAAAATAAAAATGCATAAACGTATTTGTAAAAAAAATTATCTTCCACCAACAATATATTATACTATTGATAGTGCTAAAAAAACAGCGATCCCCAAAGCTCTTTGTAATTCTAAAAAAGGCTTAAAGGCATCTGTTGTACAGGATGATAAAGATCCCACCATGTTGAAAGTTGATTTCTGGTCTATTAAACCTAATGATGCTGATTTAAAATGCCAAAAAGATACCAATACCATTAATTCAACAGTATTATTAGATGATAAACACTTTTACTATTTAAGAATAGATAAAAGAACTCAAATGTGCATTCCAATTAAATTTATTTCACTGTCATATGCAACTACAGAGTTTGGAGTCACAACAATACCATTCAAGTATAGATTTGGTAATAAAAAAGATTCTATATCAAATGACTTCTCATCAGACATAACAGGTGGAGTTTATGTTGGAAGAAAGTGGGGACGAACGAGGTTCTATCAAGATAAACTTAAAACTACAAATAGCTTATCATTTACAGCAGCAATATTTGCTGCTCCAACTGTAATCGCCATATCTTCTGATAATACAAGAAGAAAAGTTCAAATAAAATCAAATGAAATGGGGATAGGTTTTGGTGGCGCATTTTTAATTTCATATCGAGATCTAAATATTGGAATTTTAGGTGGTTTTGATTTTCCAGTTTCTGGCGATTCTTATAAATGGATATATGCAAATAAACCATGGATAGGATTCGGTATTGGTTATAAATTGGCTGTGCTTAATGGCGGTAAAGGATAATCAAATTTTGTTATGTCTACTAAAGCAAATCTCCCAGAAGAACTTCCCGATAAGTCAGCGAATGACTTTTTAGATGCATTATTTAATTCCATCTATTCTCTCCGTGAGATTCAGCAGAGAAATAGAAAAATGCTTCAAAGGAGCTATCAACATGTGGGAAAAATAATAGCATCCCATTTACTTATCGAAAACCTTATTATAACAGAATTGGAAGAAATTAATGGATCATCGAAAAACAAACTTAATATTTCAAAAAAAACATTTTCTCAAAAGCTAGATTTATTACCTTCTAAAGGAAGTTTATATTGTCACTTTATTCCTGGCATAAGACAGGTTAACGAAATACGTAATCTATTTGCTCATAATCTCGATGTAATAATTGAAGAGAGCATGGTAACCGAAATTGATAAAATTTTAAATATACTTGATAAGAAAAATCCTGAGAATCAAACAATAGAAGTTCGAATAGAAGAATTTACCACGATGTGTATTACCGTGTTTGGGACAAAGCACCCAGAGATTAAAAAGCTATGGTCACACTTTTTGAAAGATAATCCAGATTTTACTGAATTTATAAAAGAGATGGGGGCATCCATACAAAACATAGATATACTAAGAAAAAAGGTTAACTCAACTAAAATATGATCTCACCGACAGCTAACAATAGAAAAATTATCACAGCCTATCTAGAAAATTTATCGGAAGATAATTTTATTGAAAGCATAATAATTCCCCTCTTCAGTATGAATGGATATATTGTTTATCGAATCAATATGCACGGGCCTGGAGAGCATGGTAAAGATATAATTTTCTATAAGCATGTGCCTTTATATTTCGGGAATGAGTATATTACTGTTCAAGCTAAAGCGGAGAAAGTAACTGCCTCCAATGTATCTAAATTCTCACATCAACTAATAAGAGCACTTCGTGTTCCTTTTTCCAGCAAAACAAATACTGGAGAAAATTATTCGAATTATGTAATTTTCATGAATTCTAAGTCCCATACAAATGATGCAAACTTCGAATTTCCATATTTAATTGATGGAAAGGGAAATATTAAAATACTTCAACAAAGCGATATCGTTGAGCTTATAATTTCAAACAGTTTCGTTCCAGATGAAATTAAAGATGAGATTGAACAATATGTAAAAAGCACTAACACAGATTTAGAACAAGACATTCGTAACCTAATATATTCATACGATTTTAAAGCTATTCGTTTATTGTTCGATAAACAACTTAAAATTGAACCGAAACCGTTATCAAATGAATTAAAAGAATTACTCATAAATTATATTTTTCAAAAATGGGATGAAGATCCAACTTGGGAAGGTACTGTAGAACCTATGAAATGGTTAAATATGTACTTTGATTATATTCAAGAAAAGCAGTATTCAAAACTTTTCAGGGTTTTTAAAGAATATTCTAGCTCTTATCACTCTAATAAAGCGTATGGTGACACTCAAGAAGTTGTTGAAAAAACAACACTAGAACAGGTTAAAATCTTTCAGGACGAGCTTATTGAACTTATTGTTAACAAAGGTGACGAAGCGGATAAGCATCCTCTTCTAATGGACAAAATTCTATTGCTAAAGCGTAATAGGATGTTGAATGAACGTAATAAGGCTGCTTTTGAGCTCATTTTAGAGAATAAGGAATTAAATAAGCAAATACGTCAATTGTATGATAATGACTCTTTAAATGAAAGGGAGGGCTTGTTAGATAAATCCGAAACAAATAGAAGAAAATTATTGAAATTGGTATTCCCAGATCGAAGTAGAAGATCAATCTAAAATTTACATACATGTCAGGGAAAAGAATCCAAGTAAATGGCAAACCAGTAAATTTCACATGTGAGAATAGCTGGTTTCAAACTGATATTTTAGTTCTAATTAATCCAATGTATCCAAGTAGTACTACACTGAAAACTGTGTAGTCTTTGTTCTAAAACTGTTATAAATAACCTTTTAATATGGATGGGAAATACGATCAAACTCATATAAAGTGGGTCAAAAATGTCAAAAGAGATAATGGAAATAGCTGGGCCTATGAGAATCAGGAAGTAGGAAGTATCTTTCCTCTTAATTGGTCTGAGCATTATGGAATAAATGTATCGTTGCCTCGTGTTGATGACATAATACTTTTATTTCAAACGGTAAACAGCAACTTAGGAATTCAAAAGGGAACCTATCTTACTCATCTTGTAACACCAGTTGATAATGATGTATACATTGATGAGAATGCTACAAATTATCCAAATACAAGATTAGTTCGTGTACTTGGAAAAGAAAGTCCAGGGATTCTATCTAGTCGAATTAATCTTAATTTTTCAAAAGTCAGCAGAGGTTTATGCTTCAAGGTAGATTTAATAGTTACTCGAAAAGGATTTGCTAAAATCAATAAAGAAAGGAAACAATCAATCATATGGCAATCGTTTGATAATATCATTACAAGTAAGCTGAATCTTGTTGATGCTGATGATAATTATGGAGTGCTAGAGGGGGCTCAAAAGAAGGAAATGCGAGAACACCGATACTATGAGCGTGATATGAGCATTATAACCTTGGCTAAAAATCAAGCCACCACTCTTAAATGCGAATCATGCGATTTTAATTTTGAAGTCTATTATCCTGGTGTGGGACAAGGATTTATAGAATGTCATCATAAAACTCCTATTGGTAAAGGAGTTGAAAGATGGACAAGAGTGAGTGATTTAGCCTTGGTATGCGCAAACTGTCATAGAATGTTACATAGAAAACATGAAGGAAGATATCTCTCTGTAGAAGAATTAAAGGGGCTAATAAATAAACGAAAAGTATAGTGTACTTATATAAAGGTATATATTTTCTTTATTTTTGAATATCTTCCGCCTATAAATACTGAAATTGCATGTTTGACATAACAATAGAAATGGGTGAGGATGCAAAAGCCGAATCACCACAAATAATAAGTTCAGGAGGAATGGGTCCTTGCATAAGTGTTGCGATATCTGATCCTATAGGTAAATGTGGTTATATGCGTCATCAATCCAATCCTGAAAATGATAATGACTTGGAAGATTTTATTATTAAAAGTTTGGCTGAATGTTCTAATGTAAATATTGTCAAAGTCTATGCTGCAGGAGGCGCTGAAGGAGAAGATGCCGATCACGTTCTAGATTCAAGAAAATATGTTTTAGAACTACTATCAAAATATTTTATAAAAAGTCAAATCAAAATTAAATGGTCTAAGCATGAAGGGGTTGCAGAACTTGTTTTAGATACTGGAAAAGGTAAGTTTAAAGTTCGAGATTGTGATAAACCTCCCCAAAAAAAAGATAGCGAATTGGATACAGATGAAATTTGGGCTAATCTTTAAAAGTTAAGTCAGTAGAACTGTCTATGTAAAATCAGATAAATTATCAAACTCTTACCTTAATGTAATACCTTTACCCAATAGATAGTTATAACATGGCTAATATTGAAAAAATATTCGAGAATTTAAACCTTCCAAAGCAATTGCTGGATAAGAGTGAAGCACTCTTGAAAACCTTGTTTGGACCATCATTCAACGAGGTTGGTGAAATGATTGCGGATCAGGTAAGGTTAAGGCGGTTTACTAATCAAATAAAAATATTTTCCAAAGCCGTTGAAAAGCTAGAACAAAATAAAATTAATCCACAAAAAGTTTCCTTAAAAATCCTAGCTCCTTTAATTGAATATAGCTCCCTTGAAGAAGAAGAGAGTTTACAAGACAAATGGTCAAATCTGGTAGCTCATATCCTTCAAGGAGATAAGGATGTTGTTTTTCAACAAAATTGCATTTCCATACTCAATAAACTATCCTCTCTAGAAGCCAAACTCCTAGATGACCTTCATAAAGACCTGTCGGAAAGGAGAAAAAAAGTGCATGCAGAAGATACTGTCAAACATGAACAGAGAACTAATGCTAAGCTCTACCAATTTTTAGCACCGCCAAACACTCCTGAAGGCTATAAGCTAAGCCGTTTTTCTTATAGTGTTATTCGTCTATCTAAAGAAATGAAAATTCCCAGGTTAGAATTAGAGTTCAGTATTTCAAATTTAATTTCTCTTGGACTATTAATGTGGGAAACAGATGTCCTGGTAAAAGCCGAAAAAACTTCGGATGATCCAGAAAACACAGAGATTGATGTGGACGTGGATGTTTCAAATAGTAATAAATTTACCTTTACATCTATTGGAGATAGATTTGTGCGGATATGTAATGAAGCATAAAATCCCTAGTCAACGCCATATTAAAGGAATACAGCACCTTATCCTTTAATTCAGATTTAAGCTTTCCCAATCAATAATCGTTTCCAGCGGATGGATTTTATACCAAAAATCATCGTTAAGCATACTGCAGATTTTTTTCAACTCTTCAATATTTGGAACTGCCCACGCTGCTTCTTCACGCCCTTCAGAAGGCATAAGTGAAACCAAGAATTCATAACCAAGTGTTTTAACTGACCGATAGGCTAAGTCTTTGTCTTCATTAGGTCTAATGAAAATTGATTCAAGTTTCTTTTCTTTCATCTTTTTAATTATTATAAATAAAAATGTCACCCATTGGTGACTTCTACTTATCTATACGTTTTTCTGACAGAAAAGTTCCTGAACAAATATCAAAGGGGCCTAATCTTTAAAAGCTAAGCCACGTTCCTGAACTTTATATTGTTTAGGCATGGTGTTGAACCACATACGTACCATAAATTGTTAAGCAATATTCCTGAGGATTTAAAGGATGTTTCTCAAATTTTTTATTTTTCTAAAGCAAATTTCCTTATTGATTTGATTGCACTATTTAATACAAAATATTCTAAAAGCTCAATCGCTGATAACTTCAAAAATAAAATAGTTAGTAAACAGGATTTTATTGAGCATGGTTTAGCACTTCTTCCAAAAGAGATCAGTGGAAAAGATAATTGCCCTTTCTGTGAACAAATCTTGAAAATCGATGCAATTGCTTTAATTGATAAATACACAGAATATTTAAATGATTCGGAAGCACAAGTGCATTCACAAATAAAAAAACTAAGCCAGTCAATAATGGCACTTGAAAAAGAATTAGTAAATGATAATTCTTTGTTTTTGAAAATTAAAAATGAATATAATTCTCTTAAAAAATTTATCCCATCTGATAGTAACTCCGAGTTAGTTGAGTTAAAAGATTATAAATATCTAATTGACGAATTTAAGACGTTATTGAAATTGTTGGATAAAAAGAAAAATAATATTGAACTGTCGATTGACAAAAAAGAATATGAAGCATCTATTAAAAATATTAATAATCAAATTAAACATTTAGACGATAATGCCAGTGAAAACAATTTCAAAATAAATACCATAAATGATAAAAAAAATAATATAAGTTCGGAAAAATTAAATATTAACCGAAGGTTATGTAAGGCACGATACATTGCTCTGCAGGATGAGCAGAAGACGCAAATAAAAAAAATTAAAGCTTTATATCTTAAAAAGAAAGAACTCGAAAATGACATTTCTGGTAAGGAAAGTAGCGTAAAAGTGAGTAAGAAAGAAAAGGTTGTAGAAAGCTTGAAAATATATTTAAATAGCTTTTTTGGCGATAAATATAGTTTTGACGAAGAAACTTTTTGCCTAAAATTCAATACGCAATTATTAGAAAACAATGCCATTGACGTATTAAGTGATGGAGAAAAAAGTATTGTCGCTTTTTGTTACTATTTAGCAGACATGCACAAAGTAATTTCAAAAGATGAAGACTATGGGAAACTATTTTTTATTATTGATGACCCTATTTCCAGTTTAGATTTTCATTATGTCTATTCTGTTTCACAAATTATACGGAACTTGCATATAGATTTAAAATTAGAAAGGATACGCTTTTTAATATTTACTCATAATTTAGAATTTATGAGTATTCTTATTCGGAATAAGATTATTCAAGAACCTCTAATTCTTTCAAGTAATAAATTAACAATACTTTCGAGGGAGTTAGTAATGCCTTATGAGGAACATCTTAGAGATATACATAGTGTTTCCAATGGAAACAAGCCATCACACACTACCCCAAATTCTGTTAGGCATGTACTTGAAACAATTAATAAGTTTGAAGCACCTAATTTAACTTTAAAGGATTTTTGCGAACAAAAAGAAGTTCTAAGTAAAAATGAATTTATATATTCCTTAATGCATGATGGTTCTCATGGTGTTATAAGAAAACAGACGGCATACACTGATGAAATGATAAAAAAGGGATGCGGGGTTGTTATTGATTTTGTAAAGAGTAAATATGCAGGACAAATTATACAGATAGAAGCATAATGTTATCTAACAATATAGTTTGTCTTTATAATTCAGTATTGTTTTATTTCCTCCAACTTTTCGACCTGCTTAATTATCAGTTCCCCTCTCCCAATTTTTCCTTAATTTAGTTCCGGAAAAAATACTGAAAAATGAAAATCTTCTCCATTCCACAAATCTCTGAAGCGGATGCATACACCATTGCGCAGGAACCCGTTGCACCCATTGATCTGATGGAGCGTGCTGCTATTGCCTGCACCAACTGGATTACCGAACGCTACGATACCAACATACATTTTAAAATACTCTGCGGTTTGGGAAACAACGGCGGCGACGGATTAGCCATTGCCCGATTGCTTGCCGAACGCGGTTACACAACCGAAGCATTCATCATCAATTATTCGGAAAAACGCTCTGCTGATTTTATTACCAATTACGAGCGTTTAAAAGCGCTGCAAAAAAACAATGTTATTCAGGAAATTCATTCAGCGGAAGCATTTCAACAAACATTTACGATCACGCCGCAAAGCGTAGTGATCGATGCTGTATTTGGATCGGGATTGAACAAGCCGCTGGAAGGTTTGGTGGCGCAGGTAATCAGTCATGTAAATAAATTACATGCACATGTGATCGCCGTTGATGTTCCCTCGGGATTATTTGGCGATGAGCAAAATGCACCTTCGGACGAGATCATGATCGCGGAGTATACGCTCAGTTTTCAGTTTCCGAAATTATCCTTTATGCTGCCGGAAACAGCTGCGTTTGTGGGCGAGTTTGATGTGCTGGATCTTGGATTGCACCCGGAATACATTGCGCATACTTCTACCAAAAATTATTTTATAACCAAAACCGATGTTGCGCCATTACTGAAAAACAGAAGTAAAAGCGCACACAAAGGTAACTTCGGGCATTCACTGATCATTGCCGGAAGCAAAGGGAAAATGGGTGCTGCCGTGTTGGCATCAAAAGCCTGCCTGCGAAGCGGAACGGGTTTGTTAACGGTACATGTTCCCGCTTGCGGCAACGATATTTTGCAGATCAGCATCCCGGAAGCCATGAGCCATCCGGACACGGAACAAAATTTTATTACAGAGCTTCCTTCGCTCGAAAAATACAAGGCCATTGGGATTGGCCCGGGAATAGGGCAGGAGAAACAAACGGAAAATGTACTAAAGCTGTTGATCCAGAACACGCCGGTACCGCTGGTGCTGGATGCAGATGCGCTCAACATCCTGTCCGAAAATAAAACCTGGCTGGCATTTATTCCGGCCAACAGTATTTTTACACCACATCCAAAAGAGTTTGAACGCCTTGCCGGTAAAGCATCCTCCGGCATGGAGCGCTTGCAATTGCTGCGCGAATTTTCCATCAAAAATAAAGTGTATGTGATCTTAAAAGGCGCACACACGGCTATCGGTTGCCCGGATGGAACCGTGTTTTTTAATTCTACCGGTAATCCGGGAATGGCAAAAGGCGGCAGCGGAGATGCGCTCACAGGTATGATCACGGCATTGCTTGCGCAACATTATACGCCGGAGCAGGCCTGCATTATTGGAGTATACCTGCACGGGCTCGCCGGTAATTTTGCAGCGCGTGCCAGTTCGGTGGAAAGCATGCTGGCTTCCGACCTGATCGATTGCATCGGCGATGCGTTTAATTATATTTAACCTTCATTTTAACACAGAGTTCGCAGAGAAAAAAAGAGTTTCACAGAGATTTTTTCTTTTCTTTATTGCCTATTGCCTTTTTTCTCCGTGAAGCCCTGTCTTCTCTGAAACTCTGTGTTAACGATCGAGCTTTTCGTACACCGGGTTATTACTTTTAAATTCCGGCACCAGTTCTTTTATTTTTTTACAATGAGTGTATTGCCCTGCTGATATATCGGAAGATTAAATTGAAAATTATAGCTTTAATTTCCGGGAATTTCCATTTCAATCAGAAATCCATTTCCGTCAAAACTGTTTTCTACAAGTCGGAAACATGGGAACTACCACTGGACAGGTTTTTGGCACAAACGGAAACTGCATCTGTCTTTATCGTTATATTTACGTCGATCTTTTTCAATTCGTTAAATTTTAATTCTACTTCTTATGAAAAACAAAAACTTTCTTTTTACTTTTCTTTTTTTGACATTTATTTCATTTTCAATTCACTCTCAGATAGAGGTAAGCAGGCTCAACGATGTTGATCTTCCGGCATTTAAAGCCACAACTACTTATTTTATTCTCCCGGAGTTTGATACGGATAAAAAGGGGCAGTACGAACAGGCCATGAAAGATGCATGGACGATCACTCCTTTTAAAGTGCTTACAGCTAAAGAAGCGGAATCACCTGAATGGAAAAAAGACCCGTTAAAAATTTCCAAGATCTTCCTTTCCGGCATTATATATATGGACCCAACCGATTATACAGCCAACCTTGTTGTAACCATGTTTTATTACAGAAAGGATAAATTGATAGAAAAACAGGTTGCCTATTCTCCGGTTGCTTTCGCTATAGGAATAGAATATGGCTTTTTTAATACAAAACCTTCTACGGATGAGCTTACAGCCATAGAAAATAAAAAAAATGATTACACACATTATTCACCAGGCTATATAAAAGGTTACCTGATGGCAATAAACGGTTACCTGGTTAAAAATTTGGGAAGAGGCTTTAGAAGCAGTGAAACGGATAAAGAAGAGACTGCTAAAGCACTACAGGGAACCTTGTACATTCCTCAATATATTATAGACAATGCTGTAAATAAAGACATGCTCGCAAAAGCAAAATTCAAATACCAGGTAATGCCTACGGCAGAAATGGATGCTAAGATCTTAAAAGGAGGGGAACCTTTTTATTACCTTGATTATTCACTCATCTTTAGAACAAAAATGATCACGATCATGAATGCCAGCACCGGTAAAATTGTTTGCAGTATTTATGCAGTTCCCGGAATAGGCAGAGATTCATACGTTTTTAATACGGATGACGTTGATTCCCTGAATAAGTTTAAGAAATAAATTTAGTTGACCACTAAAATCAAAAGAACAAGGAGAAGAAATTACTGCTTACAGATGTGCAGATTACAAATGCGCTTTACGTGAGAACTATTTTGTCTTTATGTTCTTTTGGTCTTAATGGCAACTAATCTAAAACTTCGTACACCGAGTTATTACTTTTAAATTCCGGCACCAGTTCTTTCATTTTTTTTACGATCGCGGTATTGTCCTGTTTATCAAAAAGCCCAATCAGCCCGGTAATTTCGGTATTAATAAATGCAGCATCATTCTCTTTTATATTCGCGATCATGATCTGTTTGTGATGTGTTGGCACCGTATTTTCCTGGTCGGCCAGCAATTCCTCGTATAATTTTTCACCCGGGCGTAAACCCGTATAAATAATGCGAATGTCTTTATCCAGTGCCAATCCTGATAGCTTGATCATTTTTTTTGCAAGATCAACGATCTTCACCGATTCGCCCATGTCGAACAAAAAGATCTCGCCGCCTTTTCCCATTGCTCCGGCTTCCAGCACCAATTGGCAGGCTTCAGGGATGGTCATAAAAAAGCGGGTGATGTCGGGGTGCGTGATCGTGATCGGTCCGCCTGCTTCAATCTGCTGGCGAAAGCGCGGGATCACCGAACCATTGGAACCCAGTACATTCCCGAAGCGCGTAGTGATAAATTTTGTTGCTGTGTTTTTCGTGAGCGATTGGGTGTACATCTCCGCAATGCGTTTGCTGGCGCCCATTACATTGGTCGGATTTACGGCCTTATCGGTGCTTACCATCACAAATTTTTCTACATGATACGCAATAGAAAGGTCCGCTAAATTTTTTGTCCCCAGCACATTTGTATAAATGGATTCCGAAGGATTATTTTCCATCATCGGCACATGCTTGTACGCTGCTGCATGAAAAACAATTTGCGGATGAAAAGTACTGAACACATTTTCCATCCGTTCCTTATTCCGGATATCGCCCATCACAATTTCATAGGATTGCTCTTTGTATTTATCGTGCAATTCCATTTCCATTTCATACAAAGGCGATTCCGCCTGGTCGAGCAGGATTATTTTTTTTGGATTAAAACGGATCACCTGGCGTACGATCTCGCTGCCAATACTTCCGGCGGCACCACTTACCAGGATGGTTTTTCCGGCTAATTGATTTTTAATATTTTCTTTGTCCAGCTGGATCGGGTCACGTTCCAGCAATTCCTCGATCTGCACTTTTTTGATCTGGCGGAAGCTCAACTCCCCGTTGATCCAGTTGGTAACCGGTGGCACCGTCAGTACTTTTGTATCGTGGTTGAGACAAATATCCACGATCTGCTGTTTACGTGCCGGAGAAAGGTTTTGCACCGATATGATCATGTTCGATACATCGTTCTCGCGCAGCAATTCATCCAGCTTATCAATACTGTAAATGGTAGTGCCTTCTAATTTTTTTCCTTGTTTTTTTGTATCATCGTCAATAAAGCCCAGCACTTTGTATTTTGTTCCCGCATCGCGGTCCAGCGTACGTTTGGTAATGATCCCCGATTCACCCGCGCCAAAAATGATCACACTGCGTTTTTCCTTGTTAGGATTAGTAAGTTCTAAATACAAAGCTTTGAACATCACCCGCAGGCTGATCATTAAAAATGCCGTGGCCATGTAATCGATGATGATGATGGAGAAAGGGATCGGGAATTTTCCGTTGATGAATTTATAAGAGATCACATTAATGAGCACATATAAAATGCTACCAACCGTGATCACCACAAAAATGCGCTGCGAATCTTTAGAGCTGGTATATTTTACAATTCCCTGGTAAGTTTTGGAAATATAAAAGCTGATGCCGCGGATCCCCAGCACCAGTGCAAAAACCAGCGGAAATGCATCGATCTCCACTTGCGGGATCGAAAAGTTAAAACGCACCAGGTAAGCCAGTACCAGCGAAAACAGGCAAATACCCATATCGATGAAAAAGATCACCCCGCGTGGCATGTTGCGTTGAAATAAAAAATCCAGTGTCTTCATAACTCTTAGCTTCAAAGATATAAAAAATGATGGCTGTTTGCGCTTACTTTTTATCTTTGCGGATACGGATCACGAATCTTTACGTCCTTCGACAAGCTCAGGATGACAATGAATCTGTGTGCGGTCACCCTGAGCTTGTCGAAGGGGGTGTGAAGGCAATTGCTGCTGAAAACATAATTATATTAAGAATTTTTAATGCCCAGGATCCTATTTATAGCAGCACACCGTCCCAACCGTTCGCCCAGCCAGCGATACCGGTTCGAACAATATTTTCCGTTCCTGCAGGCAAATGGCTATGAATGCGAGCTGTCGTACATCATCGATGCCAATGCCGACCGGATCTTTTACCGTCCCGGCAACATTTTTCAGAAATTTTTGATCACGCTGAAAAGCCTGCGGAAGCGTATGAACGATGTGCATCGTGCAAAACAATTTGATATTATTTTTGTGCAGCGCGAAGCCTTCATGACCGGCTCGGCGTATTTCGAAAAACAATTTGCAAAAACAGGTGCAAAGTTCATCTTCGATTTCGATGATTCCATTTGGCTGCTCGACACTTCCAAAGCAAACAAAAAATGGGCATGGCTGAAAAGCGAAAAGAAAACGGGGGAGATCATCGCCATTTCAGACGTGATCTTTGCCGGAAATAATTACCTCGCCAGCTACGCCAGGCAATTTAATAAAAATACAAAAGTAATTCCCACAACCATTGATACGGATACGTTCCGGCGCACTTCCGCTTACCGCGATAACGACAGGATCTGCATCGGCTGGAGCGGAAGTATTACTACCATCAAGCATTTTGAGCAGGCCGTTCCGTTTTTAACAGTCCTGCAAAAAAAGTACGGTAACCGCATTTATTTTAAAGTGATGGGCGATGCTACTTATAAAAATGCAGCGCTTGGCATCGAAGGAATTCAATGGACGAGTGAAACAGAAGTAAGCGCGCTGCAAAGCTTTGATATTGGCATTATGCCCTTGCCGGATGATGAATGGGTAAAAGGGAAATGTGGCTTAAAAGGTTTGTCGTACATGGCGGTGGAAGTACCCACCATCATGTCGGGCGTAGGAGTAAATTCCGAGATCATCGATGACGGCATTAATGGTTTTATTGCCAATTCGGAAGAAGATTGGATCAGTAAACTTTCGCAGCTGATCGATTCCTATGAGCTGCGTAAAAAGATGGGCGCCGCCGGAAGAAAAACCGTGCTGGAAAAATATTCGATGGAGTCGCAAAAAAACAATTACCTCGATACGTTCAACGGATTATTGAAAGTACGAATAACGAAAAAATAGTTCAAAGTTTAAAGTTCAAAAGTTTAAAGTTTGCTGTGTGTGAGTTGTGTGGTGCTGAATTTTATTTTTGTATCGGAATCACAAAAAAGAACTGTCATCCCGTGCCTGACACGGGATCTCATAAATGTTTGCAGAAACTAAACAGTATTAAATTGGCGAACTGAAACTTGTTGGGCGTAGCGTCCCGCTACGTCCATATTAACAGGCGTCTCGCCTTTTTACAAAAAAATAATGCACTTAGTTCCTGATTTTGCAATCCGGCTGGAGGTCAGTTAAACAGAATGCAACGGGACGCTACGCCCAACGCGCCTGAAAAAGCAATCACATTCCATCCGTATGAATTTTTTTAAGTTTGTCTTATTTATCAGGGACTTTCGTTAAATTTACATCTTCACAATTAAAACAACCTTTTAGGAAACAAACATGGAAACAGCAGAATTAAAAAACGTAGCATTAGAAAACAAGCACATTTCATTAGGCGCCAAAATGGTTCCTTTTGCAGGATATAACATGCCCGTATCTTACAGCGGATTAAACGATGAACACAACACCGTGCGTACCGCTATGGGTGTATTTGATGTGAGCCACATGGGCGAATTTATCTTAAAAGGCGAGCATGCGCTTGACCTGATCCAGCGCGTTACTTCCAATGATGCAGCTGTGCTTACCGATGATAAAATCCAATATTCCTGCCTGCCGAATGATAAAGGCGGAATTGTAGATGATTTGCTGGTATACCGCATGAATGATAAAGAATACATGCTGGTGGTAAATGCTTCCAACATCGAAAAAGACTGGAACTGGATCAGTAAATTCAATACAAAAGGTGTGGAAATGAAAAACATCTCCGACCATGTTTCATTGCTGGCCGTGCAAGGTCCGAAAGCAATTTTGGCGCTGCAGAAATTAACAGACATCAACCTTTCTGAAATCCCTTATTATACATTTAAAAGAGGAACATTCAACGGCGAAGCCAATGTAATTATTTCCAATACAGGCTATACCGGTGCAGGCGGATTTGAGCTTTATTTTGCAAATGAAGTGGCGGATAAAATGTGGGATGCCATTTTTGCTGCTGGCGCCGAATACGGCATCAAACCGATTGGTTTGGGAGCACGTGATACCTTGCGTCTGGAAATGGGTTTCTGTTTGTACGGAAACGACATTGACGATACCACATCACCGATTGAAGCAGGATTGGGCTGGATCACCAAATTCACAAAAGAATTTACAAACAAAGCGGCATTGCTGGAACAAAAAGAAAAAGGCGTTTCAAAAAAATTAGTAGGATTTGAAATGATCGACCGTGGAATTCCCCGCCACGATTATCCGATAGCGGATGCTGCCGGAAACATTATTGGGAAAGTAACTTCCGGAACACAATCGCCATCGCTTAATAAAGCCATTGGAATGGGATATGTGCCAACCGCATTAGCAAAAGCAGATTCGGAAATTTACATCATGATCCGCGATAAAGCAATTAAAGCGAAAGTGGTGAAGATCCCATTTTACAAAGCATAGTACGGATACCGCCCGCCTGAACGATTCGGGCAGGAACAGGAACGAAATTACGAATCTGTGTAAAAACAGTTCAAAGTTTAAAGTTCAAAAGTTTAATTTTGCTGTGTAGTGCTGTGTAATGGAACGCGGATTTGGCGGATAAAACAGATAAAAGCAGATTTTGCTTAAGCTATTATAAAAATGTGCAGGATCAATTCCTCTCTTGAGAGGGGTTAGGGGTGTGTAAATTTACAAATAACGATCTGTATTGGAATTTTAATTTTAGAGCTTACAATTTCCTCTTCGTATGGAAAAAAAATTAACAGTCGACGTTTGCCTTTCACCGTATTTATACCCGGTATATCACAAAGAAGATCAGATCGTGGTGATCATCGATATTCTACGTGCTACATCTGCCATGTGTACGGCCTTTGAGCACGGTGTCGAAAAAATGATCCCGGTAGCAACTGTAGAAGAAGCGCAGGAATATAAAAAACAGGGATTTATGGTAGGTGCCGAACGAAACGGCATTGCGCTGGATGGATTTGATTTTGGCAATTCGCCTTACAGTTATATGACGGAGCAGATCAAAGGACAAACCATTGTGATCTCTACCACCAATGGAACACAGGCCATTGAAGCAGCACGCAACGCTTACCAGGTAGTGATCGGTGCATTCACCAATATTACTGCCTTGTGTAATTGGCTGGTGCTGCAAAACCGTAATGTGATCCTGCTTTGTTCCGGTTGGAAAAACCGCTTTAACCTGGAGGATAGCTTGTTTGCAGGCGCTGTAACCGAACGGCTTTTAAAAACAAATTTATTTCGTACCGGTGATGCAGCCCTGGCTGTAGCTTCATTGTTTGAAAAAGCGCAGCAACATCCTGCTACATTTTTGCACAATTCTTCTCACGCCGAACGCCTTGCGGCAATGGGTTTAAAAGAAGACATAAAATATTGTTTGTCGCTTGATAAAACAAAAATGATCCCTGTTTTGGAAGGGAAATATTTAGTAAAACTGGTTTAACACAGAGGGCACAGAGTTTAAAGAGCTTCACAGGGATGTGAGGCTTTTTTTGTAGCGTTTTTTTAACCGCAGAGGCCGCAAAGACAATGTGAAAGTAAATGCGAATGCTTTCTGTTTTTAGTTCGCAGAGAAGCTTCGCTTTTCTGTGTTTTCTGAATGCTGATTTTTAGAAGCACTCCCTTCAGAGCTGTCATCCCGCAATGTTGCGGGATCCCATAGATGTTTGCCGTATGTAATTGTAAGAGTTTTCATCCATTTGTCTGTCATCCCGGGCTTGACCCGGGATCTGTTAATTAAATACTGCAAAGATAAACTTGTAACCAATCAAATCATATTTTTACCATAAGCGGTACATTGTATTTTATCATTCCTGATCATAAGGATCATAATAAATCTGCGTTCCCATTTTTTGTTATCACAGCTTTTTTCCTTAAAACCTGCGGTCTCCATTTTTCATTCTTCCCCCGATCTTTTAATTTCTTATCTTTACTCAGCATGAAAAAAATTGGTATCATTATTATTCTCATCAGCACCATACTCTTTTTAATTCCACAAAAAGAACCGGCGTATTCCTGGGGATTTTTCGCCCATCAGAAGATCAATCGCATGGCTGTATTTACATTGCCAGGCGAAATGATCGGCTTTTATAAAAAACACATCGAATACATTACCGAACATGCCGTTGATCCGGATAAACGCCGGTATGCCAATGCCGATGAAGCACCGCGCCATTACATCGATATTGATCATTACGGTCCGTATGCATTTGATTCGGTTCCTAAATTCTGGAAAAGTGCGGTAAAAAAATATTCAGAAGATACACTCAAAGCATACGGTATTGTTCCATGGCACATCGAGAAAATGATGTACCGCCTGACCGAAGCATTCAAAGAAGGAAACATGGATCTGATCCTGCATTATTCTGCCGATCTGGGACATTACGTTGCCGATTCGCATGTGCCGCTGCATACTACCGAAAATTACAACGGACAAATGACCAATCAAAAAGGGATTCACGGTTTTTGGGAATCGCGGATCCCGGAATTAAAATCCGATGGCTACGATTATTTTGTAGGCAAAGCAAAATACATTGATAAGCCCATCAACAAAGCTTGGGAAACAGTAAAAGCAAGTCATGCTGCTGTTGATTCCGTTTTAAAATTTGAAGCCATCTTAAATGCAAAATATTCACAGGATAAAAAATACAGTTTTGAAAATCGCGGTAACACGCTCATGAAAGTATATTCCGTAGCCTATACCGAAGATTATGACAAAATGCTGAACGGTATGGTGGAACGCAGGATGCGCGCTGCTATTATTACTGTCGGGAGTATGTGGTACACCGCCTGGGTAAATGCCGGTAAGCCCAACCTCGATCGTTTTGGCGACAAAGATGTTTCCGATTCTTTAAAAAAAGCAGAAAGCGCTGAAGAGGAACTTTGGAAAACAGGTAAACCAAAAGATGCAAAAGGGCACGACGATTAGGGAGTTCAAAGTTTAAAGTTGGAAAGTTCAAAGTTAGCTGTGTACGTAGGCGCTAGGCTCTGCCTAGTGACATTGCAAATCTTGTCACTAGGCAGAGCCTAGCACCTACAAGTACTTAGTTCAAAGTATGCTGTGCGCTGATGCTGGGTTTACTAAAAACGGAAGCCAATTCCACTCCGTGTTGTCATCCCGGGCTTGACCCGGGATCTGCCAATTAAAAGCAAGTTCAAAGTTTGCTGTGTGTACTTTACCGCAGAGTTCGCAAAGGATTGTGAGTTTTACCACAAAAGAAACAAAAAGCACAAACGTTTTTTCTCAACTAAATTCCTGGAAATATCAAGCACATTTCACGCTACGCCTTATGTTTTCTTTTGTGCCTTTTGTGGTGAATGGGGGCGGGGGTAAATACAATGTTTATTCGGTTGTTACCCATGCACGCTACTGCCTTTGCCGTAATTCGCGATCAGTGCCGCTTCAAATTCAAGCCATTCTTTCCAGCGTTTATCCACATCAATATCATCGCCGTATTTACGTGCAAAGCCAATAAAGGTGGTATAATGTCCCGCTTCCGAGATCATCAGATCGCGGTAAAATTTTGCAAGCTCAGCGTCCTGTATGTTTTCTGATAACACCCGGAAACGCTCACAGCTGCGCGCTTCTATCATAGCTGAAAAAAGCAAGCGATCCACCAGCGACGATTTTCTGCTGCCGCCTTTCTGCATAAATTTGAACAGTTCATTCACATAATGATCACGACGCTCGATGCCTAATGTTTTGCCACGCGCTAAAATTAAATTGTGCACCATTTCAAAATGTGCCACTTCCTCTTTCACAATTCCCAGTAATGCCGTTACCAGTTCCGGATAATTGGGATTGTTGATGATCAGCGATAAAGCATTGGTAGCAGCCTTTTGCTCGCACCATGCATGATCCGTTAAGATTTCATCAATATTACTTTCTACAATATTTACCCAGCGCGGGTCGGTTGGCAGCTTAAGTCCTAACATAAAAAAATTATAAATGTTGAATTATAAATTATGAATGAAAAAGGAAAAAAAATCAGGAACTATAAATTTAAAATTATGAATTAAAAAAATGAAAAATTCTAATTGTATGTGAGCAAACATTTATGAGATCCCGTGTTCCCGAAGATTCGGGACAGGCTAAGCACGGAATGACGTTTCTTTATGATGATTATAATATTCTTTATAATGATTCGTAAATAATAATCAGCAATCCTTTTGCGCCTTTGCGTCTTCGTGGCAAAAAAACTGCTCCGAAGGAGCCACAGCAAAAACTCTTTTTCTCCTTTCCTTCTTAGTGTTTTCTTAGTGCCTTAGTGGTAAAGTCTGCTCCGCAGGAGCCACACAGCAAACTTTTGAACTTTAAACTTTGAACTCCCTTAATCAATAAACTTCTTCATCAGCGGCCCGCTCGTTAAGCTCGTTACCAGCGCCATGATTACCAGCGCTACAAAGATCGGTTTGGAGATCAATCCTGCATTTAATGCCAGTGTTCCTAAAATAATTTCCATGGCACCGCGTGCATTCATGCCAAATCCAACTGCCCAGGAATGTTTTTTGCTCATGCCGCCAACACGCGCGCCAATGGTAGCGCCCAGCACTTTTCCAACATAAGCCAGCACCAATACAATGGCAACGATCAGCGGATCAAAATTTTCAATAAAGTTTACTTTTAATCCGATCGATACAAAAAACAAAGGCGCAAAAAAATTGGTCACAAACTGGTGAATGATCTCGCGTGCCTGTTCGCGTAAATGCACACTATCGCCAAACGCAATACCCGCAATAAATGCACCCAGGATCGCGTGGATGTTGATGGCTTCGGTAAACGCCGCCGACAATAAACAAATCCCTAATGAAATGGAAAGCACGCCGCCCGGCCACGATAATTTGGTTTGCATCCAGGGCAATGTTTTATCAATGATGCGCTTCCCGATCGTGAGCATGAACAGGCCAAAGCCGATGATGTAACCGATCGTATACCAAATGCTTAAATGTTCGGCAGCACCGTTTGTTAAGCTTAATACCATGGAAAAGATCAGCCAGCCGATCAGGTCGTTGAACATCGCGGAAGCAATAATTACCATCCCGATATTGGTTTTGAATAAATTCATATCCATCAGGATCCTTGCAATTACAGGCAATGCAGAGATGGATAAGGCTGTTCCGAAAAATAACGCGAATAATAATTTGGGAGCAGGTTCGTTGCTGATCGAAAATATTTCGGGAAAAAACCAAGCTACAGCAAATCCGGTAAAGAACGGAATCACCATGCTGAACAAACTGGTGTAAACCGCTACCTTGCCTTGTTTCAGCACCAGCGACAATTGTACTTCCATTCCCGCAACAAACAACAGCATGATCACCGACAGGCTGAAAATTCCATCGAGTGCGATCGGAATATTGCCGGTACGTGGAAATAAATAAGTAAAAATATCAGGACAAAGCATTCCTAAAACGGTCGGACCTAAAATAATTCCCACGATCAGTTCGCCCATCACCACAGGTAATTTTAGCTTTTTACCCAGCTCGGCAAAAATGCGCGAGATGATCAGCATGGCGCTGATGGACAAAAGCAAAACAATTAATTCATTGTGGGCAAGCTTGATCATAAATGCTTAGATACGGGAGTGAACAATTAATACATTGCAAGGCAGGTCCGCTAAAATATATTCAATGTCGTGTGTGAAAATGCGGTCGAACACATTCAGCTGCGTATCCGGCGAATTGATCACCAGCAGATCTGCTTTTTTATCCTTCGCAAATTTACTGATCGCATATCCCGGTTTTCCTTTGATGGTTTTATTCGCCACCTGCACATCGCTGGCATCGCACTTTTCAAGCACCATTTGCAGCGTTTCTTCCGATTCTTCGGTAAAGCTTTTTTTAATTTCTTTGGTTTGCGGCGCCGTGCTGTCGTCCGCAATTGCCATCGCCAGGCCGGGAACATCCACTTCGTTGACGATGGTGACTTCTTTTACATGAAAATTTTTCGCAAGATAAAGGGAGGTATTGATCGTGTGGATCGTTTTTGCATTTTCTACACCGTTCACTACAATTTTTTTAAATTTCTGAGGAGTAGTATTCGGGTTGGTCAGCAGTAAAACCGAGCATTTTGCTTTGCGGCTAATGCTCCGGGCGATGGAGCCGATATAAAATTTCAAAAAGTTTTCTTTTTCCAAAGCTCCTAAGATCAGCAGATCCACAATGTTAAGCTTGCACAGTTTCAGGATCGTATCCACCGGTTCGCCTTCCATCCAGATCACACGTGTATGATTGGCATCGATGCCTGCATCTGCCATCATTTTATCCAGCTGCTGTTCTTTTTCTGCGTTTTTTTCACCAATATGCAATAATAATAAGGAAGAACCGAGAATGGTAGAAAAGCGTTTTGCTTCCGCCAGGATAAATTCGCAGCGCGGTGAAAAAGAGATCGCAACAGCAATTGTTTCAAAAGGGTAGGAAGGACGTTTTTTTAATTTACTTAAATCCATTTTTTAATAATTTATTTGATACTGTAAAGATACGCAATAAGTGGGGAATATAATACCGCAAAACATTTTAGGGCTTCGGTTGTTGTTAATAAGCCCAGCATCCGGGGCAATCCAAACCCGATTTTTTTGCGTACATTGCTGTAGTTAATTTTACCAATAAAACGATCATGTATATCCTCTTATTTTTTATTGCACATTGGTTTCTTTCCTTATTCTGTCAAACTTTTTTTCTGCACCGCTATGCGTCGCATAAAATGTTTACCATGAACAAATTCTGGGAGCGCTTTTTTTATGCTTTTACTTTCCTTACACAAGGCTCGTCGTTCCTTAATCCCCGTGCTTACGCGATCTTACACCGGATGCACCATGCTTACAGCGATACTGAAAAAGATCCGCATTCGCCGCACTTTTTTAAAGATGTATGGCAAATGACCATGAGCACCAAAGATATTTACCTCAATTATGCAAAACACGGCGTGGAGCCCGAAAAGCCTTTCCGCGGTAATTATCCCGAATGGAAATTCATGGACAAGCTGAGCGATATGTGGGTGGTTCGTATCCTGTTTGCAGTATTGTACACCTTGTTTTACATCAAATTTGCAACCGCCTGGTGGATGTTCGCCTTATTGCCGATCCACTTTTTGATGGGACCGATCCACGGTGCCATCGTTAACTGGTGCGGACATAAATACGGTTATTCCAATTATGATAACGATGATCACAGTAAAAATACATTACCACTTGATTTTTTAATGATGGGCGAATTTTTTCAGAATAACCATCACAAAAGCCCGAACAGCGTGAATTTTGCAAAAAAATGGTACGAATTTGATCCAAGTTACCCGATCATTAAAGTCCTGCACTGGACGCGGATCATTAAACTCAGGAAAGAACCTTTATAAAAACGGATGATCAGCTTTTTTAAAATTCTTTTTAGTGGTGTACTCGTCTACATGTGTTACGAAGTGATTTCCACATCGCTCGAAAGCAACCTGTTTGAGCAATGGAATTTTTTAGGCGGCATTCCCTGGATGCGTGCTACTTTGTGGGATTTTTACGCAAACGTGCTCGTGATCTTTACCTGGATCGCCTATAAGGAAAGATCCATCGCACTAAAAATAACATGGCTGATCCTGCTGATTTGCCTTGGAAGCATTGCCAGCTGCACCTATATGCTCATCCAGCTTTTCCGCTTAAAAAAAGACGAATCATTAAAAGAACTTTTCAGTAAACAAAACTAAACCTTCTTTTCCGTATGAATCCTTTTGTGCAAATCCCTCTGTTTTCATTCATTGCCGTTTCTGCAGTCATGCTGATCATCTGGATCTGGGCCTACCGTATTAAAAATGCAGGCGTGGTGGATATTTTCTGGGCCTTCAATTTTTTAGTCATTGCCCTGGTGATCTGGCTCATGGCCGATGGTTACGAACCGCGTAAAATGATCGTTTGCGGGTTGGCAACGCTGTGGAGCCTGCGTTTGGGAATTTATTTACTGATCCGCGTAGGTTCGCATTTAGAAGTGGAAGAAGGCCGCTACAAACAATTGCGCGCCGAATGGGCGCCGAATGAAAACCTCAAGTTTTTTGTATTCTTCCAGGTGCAGGCATTGTCCAATGTGTTTTTAGCCATTCCGTTTTTTATCATCGCTTTAAATCCCGCTCCGCATATTTCCATTTTGGAATACATTGGCGCAGGCATGTGGCTGTGCTCCATTATCGGCGAAGGTTTATCCGACTGGCAATTGCAGCATTTCAAAAAAAATCCGGCCAACAAAGGCAAAGTATGCGAATATGGTTTGTGGAATTATTCGCGGCATCCCAATTATTTTTTTCAGCTCATGATCTGGATCTCCGTCCTGGTATTGGCAATTTCCAGTCCGTACGGCTGGATTGCTGTAGTTTGTCCGCTTACCATCGGTTACCTTATTTTTAAAATTACCGGGATCCCTATGACGGAAGAACAATCGATCCGCTCCAAAGGCGACCTGTACCGGGAATACCAGCGGACTACGAGTGTATTTGTTCCATTACCGAAAAGGAAGTAATTAGTAGATAGTCTTTAGTCGTTAGAAAAAACAATAAATATTAAACAACCCGCACAGCAAATAACATACAGCAAACACACAGCAAAATCCTAAATCCTAAATCCTAAATCCTAAATCCAAAATTCCAAAATCCAACATCCGTTTATGTGGTACGATTCCTTACTCGAAAAAAATAAAGTTCCTGATTTCCTGATCCGTCGCGGCATTCGCAACCTTCTGAAAGAACGTTTAAAACAAGAGAAAAAAGAAAATGTGGAACTGCAGCAGGCACATTTAATGAAGCTCATCGCCGAATTAAAAGCATCGCCGATCGCCATTAATACTGCCGAAGCAAACGAACAACATTACGAAGTGCCTACTGAATTTTACCAATACTGTTTAGGCAAAAATTTAAAATACAGCAGCGGGTATTGGAAATCCGGTGTTACCGATCTTGATATTTCCGAAGACGACATGCTGGAAATTACCTGCAGCCGTGCCGACTTGAAAGATGGACAGGATGTGCTGGAATTAGGCTGCGGTTGGGGTTCCTTGTCCTTGTTCATGGCAAAAAAATATCCGAAAAGTAATTTTACGGTCGTGTCCAATTCACGCACACAAAAGATTTTCATTGATGAGCAGGCGAAACTACGCAACATTACCAATCTTACCGTAATTACCGTAAACATTAATGATTTCGCCATCGATAAAACATTTGATCGCGTGGTTTCAGTAGAAATGTTTGAGCACATGCGCAATTATCAAAAGTTGATGCACAAGGTAGCCACGTGTTTAAAGCCGGATGGAAAATTATTCGTACACATTTTTACGCACAAAGATTTTGCGTACAAATTTGAAGTGATCGATGAAACCGACTGGATGAGCAAATATTTTTTTACAGGCGGCATCATGCCAAGCGATGATTTGCTTTTATATTTTAACGAAGAGCTGAGCATTGAGCAGCACTGGCATGTGAGCGGTATGCATTACAGCAAAACATCCGAGGCATGGCTGCAGAATATGGACAAGCACAAAACGCAGATCATGCCTTTGTTTGAAAAAACGTACGGCAAAGATCAGGCGGTAAAATGGTGGGTTTACTGGCGTTTGTTTTACATGGCTTGCGCCGAATTGTGGGGCTACAACAATGGAGAAGAGTGGATTGTGAGTCATTATTTGTTTGCGAAAAAATAATTGCTTTATGCAGAACACACCCCTAACCCCTCTCAAGAGGGGAATAGCCGCTGCAGAATTTTAAATGTTTAGTTATTAATTAATCATTAAACAAGAAAATAATTTTTAATGCGTGCAGGATCGAATTCCCCTCTTGAGAGGGGTTAGGGGTGTGTAAAATACAGAATAAACAAAATCTAATTCATGATCCGACTGATACTCGCCATACTTCTTTTTTTACTCTCATTGCTGGTGCTATTCAAAGCACCAACAAACTTGTTGTGGCGTGCAACAGTTGCGATCACGGAGTTTCCATATGTATTTGTTTTCGTTACGTTTCTTTTCCTGATCAGTTGCTTTTGGGCGGATTATTATAAATTCCTTTCCGTTACTTTAGGATTGATCGCGTTGCTTTTATTCAGCTCCACCATTTTTCGCGCGTATTTTTATGCTTCAAAAATTACGATTGAAAACGAATTTCCTGCGAAAGGAACAGCAGCACAACAATTAGAAAAACCATTTTCGTTTACAAAAATGTTCAGCGGCATCGGAGCTGGCAATGCAACATACAAAACCATTGCTTATACAAAATCATCGGATGCAAAACAACTAAGCTTTGATTATTATCCTGCAAATACAAATCAGGTTGCTCCCTGTGTAATTGTGATCCATGGCGGATCCTGGGCCGAAGGCGACAGTCAGCAATTGCCCGCATTGAATAGTTATTTAGCAAACCATGGTTGCAATGTGGCATCCGTTAATTACAGGATGGCGCCGGATTTTAAATGTCCTGCACCCATTGAAGACACAAAAGAAGTAATGAATTACATCATTGCAAATGCAGCAGAATTAAAAGTGGATACTGCTAATTTTATTTTGCTGGGCCGCTCTGCAGGCGGACAAATTGCATTGCTGGCAGCCTATACTTTTCATGATCCGCGGATAAAAGGCGTGATCTCGTTTTATGCACCTGCCGATATGGTATGGGGTGCACAGGTCAAAGGAAATAAATGGGTGATAGATACCGACAAAGTGCTGAGCGATTACATTGGCGGGCTTTATAAAGATGCACCTGAAAAATATAAGTTAAGTTCTCCTTTCGAATTTGTGGAGAGTAATTCCACACCAACACTCATTATTCACGGTAAACACGATTGTATGGTGGGGTTTCAGCACAGTGTGCATTTAAAAAAGAAACTCGACAACTATCACGTGAAGAATTATTTTTTAGATCTTCCCTGGGCCACACACGGCTGCGATTATAACATTAACGGACCAAGCGGACAGATCACAACATACACGATTGAGCGTTTTATTAATTCAGCAACATCTACCAAATACTAATTTTTACCAATATACCAATCTGTATAAATAGATTATATAACATAACAAACACAGATTAGTATATTAGTACCGCACGTGCGGGATTGGTATTTAGTAGATAAAAAAATAAACTAAATTGGAAAAATTAGCCATTATAGGAACAGGAATCGCAGGAATGGGATGCGGGCATTTTCTTCACAAAAAATACGACCTCAGCATTTTTGAGCAGGATAATTATGTAGGTGGACATACAAATACGGTTACGGTAGATGAAGACGGGCAGCCGGTTTACATGGATACCGGTTTTATGGTTTTTAATTTTGAAACCTATCCGAACCTGCATCGATTATTTGACGAAATAAAAGCGCCGGTCAAAAAAACAGAAATGTCGTTTAGCGTACAGCACACCGAAAGCGGACTGGAATATTGCGGTTCGGGATTGAATGGCTTGTTTGCACAACGGAAAAATATTTTCAGTCCGCGCTACATTCGTATGCTGATGCAGATCACGCGCTTCAACAAAGAAAGCGTAAAGATCCTCGACGATCCTAAATTTGAAAATTATTCCTTAAAAGAATACATCAAAGAATTTAATTATGGCGACGATATGCTCTGGAAATATTTAATTCCAATGAGTTCTGCCGTTTGGTCTACGCCGATGGACGAAATGCTGGATTTTCCGATCGTTACACTGGTACGTTTTTTTAAAAATCATGGATTTTTGGGATTGAACACACAGCACCAATGGTACACCTTGCAGGATGGCAGCCAATCGTACCGTAAATTATTGATCGAACCTTTTAAGGATAAGATCCAGATCAATAACGGGACTGTAAGTGTAAAGCGTGAGAACGGAAAAGCCATCGTGACAACGGCAAACGGACAAACACATACATTTGATAAAGTGATTTTTGCCTGCCACGCCGACCAGGCATTAAAATTAATTCAAAACCCAACAGCGGACGAAAAAAGACTGTTAGCGCCATTCAAGTATCAAAAAAATAGTGCTACTGTACACACGGATGAATCCATCATGCCCAAAACAAAATTGACCTGGAGTAGCTGGAATTACAGGATCGAGAACAGGGAAGGAGTGCAGGTACCCACAACCATTTACTGGATGAACAGCCTGCAGCAAGTGTCAAAAAAGAAAAATTATTTTGTGTCCATCAATGCCATTCCGGGCACGGTGGATCCCAAAAAGATCATTCGCGAAATTGATTACGAACATCCGTTATTTGATGTATCGGCCATGATGGCGCAAAATGAATTACAGATATTAAATGAAACCGGCCCGCTGTATTTTTGCGGAAGTTATTTTAAATACGGCTTTCATGAGGATGCGTTTAAGAGTGCTGTGGATCTGTGTAACAATCTACTAAATACTAATGCATACTAATATACTAATCTGTGTGTTGTGCTGCGTGTAACAAAAGATTACATTTGCGCGAAAAAGTAAATTGATGAAGAAGATAATAGATGATTTGATCTATCCTGAATTAAGTTTTAAAATAGTTGGTTGTGCGTTTGATGTGTTTAATGAATTAGGTTACGGACATCCTGAAAAGTATTATCAAAAAGCACTTTCTGTAGCGCTAAAGAACAAAAATATTTTGTTTAAGGAGCAAGCTTATTTTCCTTTAAAATTTCAGGGAGAAACGATAGGAAAAGCATTTTGCGATTTTATTGTAGAAGAGCAGGTTATTATAGAATTAAAAAAGAGCGCTAATTTTTCTAAGTCAAATATAGATCAGGTAAACCAATATTTAAAATCAAGCGGAATGAAACTGGCGATCCTGATAAATTATACACCTACCGGCGCGATTTTTAAAAGATTAGTAAATTTAAATTAAGTTTTACCTATTTATCACACACAGGATCGCACCCAGATTGGTATATTAGTATGTTTTGGTATTTGGTAGATGTGAAAAATTAACAATTAAAGATGAATTCCGTACTCTATAAAGCAACTGTAATGCACAACCGCATGGAACCCCGCTCGCACCGGTTCCATTACAATGTGTTTATGTTTTATATCGACCTGGATGAAGTGGAAATGCTGCGCAAAAAGTTGTTCATGTTCAGTAAAAACCGGTTCAATTTTTTTAGCCTGCGCGATAACGAACATCTGCAATTACCGATTGACAATCCTGACAAAACAAAAAGCATCCGGGAGCAGATCACGCGTTACCTTTCTGAAAATGGCGTGCAGATCGGGAATGGGAAAATAATGCTGCTCACCAATCTAAACGTACTGGGATATAATTTTAATCCCGTTTCGTTTTATTATTGTTTTGATGAGAACAATTTGCCGCTTTGCTGTGTTTCGGAAGTTGGAAATACTTTTGGTGAAATAAAGCCGTATTTATTAACGAACCAAAACCTTTCCGGAAATAAATACCATCTGAACACTGTCAAATATTTTTATGTGTCGCCGTTTATTGACCATGATACCAATTTTGATTTTAACCTCACGATCCCGGATGAAAAATTAAACATCCGCATCGATGATTTTAAGGATGGAAAGCGTTTTTTCATTAGTACGCTTACCGGAACAAAAAAAGCATTGAACAATCGTAACTTGCTGCTTTACAGCATCCGTTTTCCGTTCATAACATTAAAAATTATAACTTTGATCCACTGGAATGCACTTTTGTTATACATGAAAAAATTGCCTTTTCACAAAAAAGATGCAAACCAGGATCTGCAAAGAGACGTATATAAGAGGAAGTAATTAGTAGTAGTTAGTAATTAGTCGGTAGACGGTTTTTCGAAAATAATTATCGTGCATTAATAAACACAGTTCACACACAGCCCCCTCTCTTGTGGAGAGGGGATGAAGGGGAGAGGTCTTCACACACAGATTAGTATATTAGTATAAATTAGTATTTAGTAGATAATAGTAGATAACCACAGATTAGTAAATTCGTATAAATTAGTAATTCGTACATGTCATCAGTCGCCATCACATCCGTTAAGCGCGGTTTTTATGAAAAAGTGATCCTGAGCTTATTCACCAAAATGAATTCGGGAATGCTTCACATCACAATGCCTTCCGGCGAACAGATCAAGCTGGGGAACGGTGAAGGAAACATTGTGGCGAACATTGAGATCAAAGACGATTCTTTTTTCCGCCGTTGCGTTTTATACGGTGATATTGGCTTTGGCGAAGCATACATGGACGGCATCTGGGACACCGATAGCATTACAAATATTATAAAATGGTTTTTGATCAATGTGGATAACGCACCTACCGTTTCGGGCAGCAGTGTGCAGAATGTAACACTGAACATCCTCAAAATTTTCAATAAGATCTATCATTTTAAACGTGCTAACAGTGTAAGTGGTTCGCGCAAAAATATTTCGGAACATTACGATCTGAACAACGATTTTTTTGCCTTGTTTCTTGATCCTACCATGACTTATTCTTCTGCTTATTTCAGACAGGAAGGTTTGTCGCTGCAGGAAGCGCAAATTCAAAAATACGACCGTTTGTGCCGCCAGCTGCATTTGCAACCAACCGATCACGTACTGGAAATTGGTACAGGCTGGGGCGGAAATGCCATTTACATGGCAAAAACATACGGCTGCAAGGTAACAACGGCAACCATCTCCGAAGAACAATACAAACTGGCAAAAGAACGCGTGGAAAAAGAAAATCTTTCCGATAAAATAAACATTGTATTGCAGGATTACCGCTTGCTGGAAGGACAATTTGATAAAATTGTTTCCATCGAAATGCTGGAAGCGGTGGGTGCCGAATTTTTAGATGTGTATTTTAAAAAGTGTAACGATTTACTTACGAAAGGCGGCATCCTTGCCATCCAGGTAATCACTTGTCCGGATTCCCGTTTCGAGAGCTTACGCACCGGCGTTGACTGGATCCAGAAACATATTTTCCCCGGCTCCTTATTGCCATCCGTGAGCGCGATCAACAAATCCATTAACAATACAGGGAACATGACGCTTGTGGATCTGAAGGACATTGGCCTGCATTATTCCAAAACACTGGCTTTGTGGCGCGATCAGTTCAATGCGCATTTAGCGGAAGTAAAACAATTGGGTTTTGATGAGCGCTTTATCCGCAAATGGAATTATTATTTAAGTTATTGCGAAGGTGCTTTCGCGATGCGCAACATCAACGTGATGCAGATGGTGTATGCAAGGCCGAATAATATTAACCGGTAAATTTCCTCTATTTCTTACAAGTATGTCATTGCGGGCGATAGCGAAGCAATCACACACTAGCACGCAGGCGCGAGTGTCTCAACGTTTACGCAGGCGCGAGTGTCCCAACGTGCCATTCTATTTAATGGCATCTTGCCATAGTGCTATGACTAGCTAATTTTGCCACAGATTCACAGATTAAAAAAAGATAGAGAATTACACAGATTTTTTCAAAATCGCTTTGCGATTTTATTAATCCGTGCAATTTAATTTGAATCTGAAAAAATCTGTGAATCTGTGGCTAAAAAAAGCAATTACTTCGCCGCCGTAAACACCGGTTCTTCCGCTGCCGGAATCACTAACTCTGCGCTTAAATTAGGCAAAATGAATTGCATGGCTCTAAGATCTTTTCCGGAAGTATCCAGGAAAGACCAGGTTTTTCCTTCATCACCGGAGATTGCGATGAGAGTGGATTTTACAGTTAATTTACCACCGGTAACACTCATATCAATGGTTTGGGGAATGGTGCATTGCAGCTCCGTACCGGATTTCACCGTTTTGGATGGTTCTCCCAGGGTTACATTATTAAAAACCGTTCCGCCTGCAGCCATATCCTTTGAGCTGGTTTCCAATGCTTCAATCATTTTTGCATCTCCGCCCATCATCTCTACCACCTTTGGATAGGAAAATTTAATGAATGCTTTAAAATCGCTTTTTAATAAAGCCTGCTTCATTAATTCCGACTGCGCTTTAATAGCTTCCACATATTCCATCCCGGGTTCCACCGGCTTTGTTTGGTTGCTGTTACATGCAGCTAAAATAAAAGTAAATAAAATAAGGATCCCGCGATTTTTCATGAGTATAATGGTTGGTTAGTTTTTTAATTCATTAATTTTTTCACACATAGCAATTCATAATCTATAATTTCCTTTACACACAGCAATTTATAATCTATAATTCCTAATTTATAATTTCCTTTTCGCACAGCAATTTATAATTCATCATCTATAATTTATAATTTCGTTCACAAAGCAAATCCCAATTCCTTAATCCAAAAATCCTTAATCCTTCTTCTCCTTAAACCGTGTAAACGTAACCGCAGCCACAAAACACAACACAAACCCAAGGATCCCATTCAGCCTTAATCCAAAATCATTACCCGGATCTTTGCCGTAAATCAGGAACATCGAAAACAACGTGATCCCAAATGTTTGCGCAATTTTTACAAAAAAGTAACGCACCGCAAAATAGATCGCTTCTTTATTTGCACCCGATTCAAGACTGTCTTTTTCAATGATCTCCGCCAATATTGCGTTTGGTAAAATATTAAGCGAAGCAAGCGGAATGGAAGCAACACAAATGAGTGCATAAATTTGAACGGTAGGATCCATGGACACTTTCCCCAGGAAATAAATTCCTAAAAAGATCAGCGACAATAAAAATAAGGAGAAGATCACCAGTATTTTTTTACCGATTTTTCGTGCAAGAAAATTAACAACCGGGTAAAAAATAAACGACACCAGCACCATCATGATCATCAGCTTGTTTCCCAGCGCTTCTTCCAGCCTCAGCAATACTTTTAAGAAATAAAGCAAACCGGTAGTGATAATCGTGATCGCGATGAAATAAGAAAAATCAGCAACAATAAACAACAGGAAATTTTTATTGCGCAAAGTATCGCGCAAAGCAGTACGCAAGGGAACAGAGCTGGGAATACTCTTGCTGTATTTTCGTTCATCGATGGCAAATACAGGAACACAAAGACAAATAGCACCAAGGACCGCAAAGATAAAAACCGCGTATTGCAATGCTGTGATCCGCGAAGCAATGTGCATGGAATGTTGCAGCTGATCTGTTAAATTAAATGCATTGGAAGCTACGCCAATTCCAAATACATAACCCACCGATTGCCAGGTGGCTAATCGTACTTTATCGTCCGAGGATGGCGCCAACTCCGGCAACAGCGCATAATACGGAATGATATACGTAGTCGTTGAAACGTAAAACCCGATCAGCATGATCACCAGCCACACAATATTGGTGCTGCTTTCTTCCTGTTTTAACGGATAAAAAATGAGGCAGCAAAACACCAGGGCGGGAAGGATCGCTTTTTTCATCAGCGGGATGCGCCTGCCTTTTGGATTTTTATTCTTGTCGCTGTATTGCGCTATCAATGGGTCGTACACGGCATCCACCAATCGCCCGCTCGACATGATAATGGCGATCACATTTACAAAACCAAAAATAGTTGCCTGTGTGATCAGGCTCGGAAGCCCGCTATTATCAGGTGGTGCATACAAATAAACCACGATCACACCGATCAGGTTCATCATAATGCTCCAGCCCATCATGCCAAAAGCATACGCGATCTGTTTACTTAAAGGAAGTTTTTGTGCGGTCATTCGTACTACAATATCGGAAATTTAAAAGCACTACGCTTCCGTTTCTTCCGAAATCTCGATCAGCGGTTTTTTTAACATCGCTCTCCGGCTTTTCCGTTTATCGATCGAAAGCAAAATGGCCGGTAACATTACCAGGTTTGTGCAGATCGCCACGAGCAAGGTAAGCGAAACCAAAATTCCCAGCGCCACCGTGCCGCCAAAACTCGATGCAGCAAAAATAGCAAAGCCCGAAAATAAAATGATCGCTGTGTAGATCATGCTCAGCCCGGTTTCCCGGATGGTGGTAGAAATTGCCTGCGCCACGCTTTGGCCTTTGATCCGTAATTCCTGCCGGTACCGCGTCAGAAAATAAATGGTACCGTCGGAGGAGATCCCAAACGCAATGCTGAAAATTAAAATAGTGGTCGGTTTAAAATTAATACCCAAAAATCCCATCACACCGGCCGTGATCACCAGCGGGATCAATACCGGGATTTTGGAAAGGATCACGATCCGCAAGGAACGGAACAGCGCCAATCCAACAAGCGTTTCCAGCAGGATCTCGATTGCTAAGCTCTCGTATAAATTCTCCAGTAAATAATCATTCGATTTTAAAAACACCAAACTATGTCCCGTTAAGGAAACATCATAATCCTTCGGCGGAAAGATGCTGTCGATCCTCGGTTTTAATTCCGCAACCAGTCTTTTTATTTCTACCGATCCTACATCCGCCATTTGAAAACTCACACGGGTGTAACGTTTGCTGCTATCAACAAAAAATTTTAGTTTGTTTTGTTGTCCCGTTAATGTTCCGGTAAATTCCGATAATGTTTTCAGATCTGTTGCACCCGGAACGGTATAAAATTTCTTGTCGCCATCATTATACGCCTGGTACGAAAACTTCACGCCTTCTGCAATTGATAAGGGTTTTGAGAATGCCGGATATTTTGCAAATACTTTTTGCAGCTTGTTGATCTTGTATAAAATTGCTCCGTTCCTGCTCAATACGCCATCTTTTTCACGCGTATCGATCACGATCTCAAATGGCAATACACCTTTAAAATTTTCTTCGAAAAAATGCAGGTCGCTGTACACCGGATCTTTCTGCGGCAAGTCATCCACCACATGCCCCAGCACATGCATCATGGTCATGCCGGTAAAACCAACAACCGTAATGATCGAGATCACGATGTAAATTTGCGCACGCTTATTTTGCACCCAGTAATCCACTTTTGCAAGCAGACGGTTAATGTATTTTGCATCCAAATGCGTGGTATGTTTTGCTTTTGGTACAGCAATGTAATTCAGGAATATGGGCGCTACGATCATGCTGATCATAAACGTAAGCATCACACCGATTGCTGCAACAACGCCAAATTCCACCAGCATCGGGCTGTTGGTATAATACAAAACGCCAAACCCGATCGCCGTAGTAACGTTGGCTAAAAACAGCGTTCCGCCCATGCTGGCAATGGTTTGTGTGAGCGCCTTCATTTTATTGGAATGCTTCACATACGCCGCATGGTATTTATTAATGAGAAAAACGCAGTTGGGAATCCCGATCACGATAATAAGCGGCGGGATCAATCCCGATAAGATGGTGATCTTGTAACCGAACAACTGCATCACGCCAAGTGACCACACCACGCCAATAGCAGCAACAATCAGCGATACGATCACGGAAGAGAAAGAGCGGAAGAACAGCCACAAAATAACGGCGGTTACAATTACCGCAAGCGTCATGAACAAACCCATTTCGCCCGATACTTTTTCCATGATGTGCGAGCGGATGTAAGGCATGCCTGAATAATGCACGGGTACATTGTTTTCTTTTGCAAATGCATCTGCCGCTGTAGTGATGTCTTTCACCATTTCCAACCGGTGCTTGCTGTTCAGGTCGGCGCTGTTAAAGGTGATCGCCATTAATGTAGCGCCGGTTTCCTTATTGTAAACAAGGCCGTCGTAAAATGGCAGCGAATAAATGATTTGTTTAAGTGAATCCAGCTGCTGCGCCGAATAATGAGCCGCGCCGCTGATCGGTTTGAATTCAAATTTATGCAGGCTGTCGTTTTTTGTTACGTTGTACAAGCTCGTTAATGCCAGCACATCCTTGATCCCTTTGATCGATTTTATTTTCTGATCCAGTCCGCTCCAGCTGTTGAATAATTTTTCTTCAAACAAATTATCGCTTTTAAATCCGATCACCATCACGTTGCCGTCTTCCCCGAATTTTTTCTTAAAGCTCATGTAATCCATGTACGACGGATCATCTACCGGTAACACGCGTGCAAAGTCGTATGACAATTTGATCTGGCAGGTTTCATAGACCATGAACCCGGTGATCAACCCAAGCACAATAAGAAACGTGATTTTATTTCGGAGAATTTTTCCGGCGATGTAATTCCACATATAGTATTTTGTATATAGTCGTTAGTCTTTCGTATTCGTAATGTATATAAACTCTTTTAATTGCTTAAAGTTTAATGGTACTCTGTTGTTTTTATGCACAAATTAAATACACCCTGCAAGCATTCATGAGATCCCGCAACATTGCGGGATGACAGTTCTTTTTTGTGATTTTGATAATAAATAAACACAGCACCACACAGATTCGTAAATTCGTTTTGTTCCTGCCCAAATCGTTCAGGCGGGCGTTATCCGTACCAACACACCCCTAACCCCTCTCAAGAGGGGAATTGATCCTGCTTGCATTATTGTGTAGTACACATAAAAATTAAATCCGCATCAATCCGTCCCATCCGCCTTATCCGCGTTCCATCACACAGCTCACAGAACTCACACATAGCAAATTTTAAACTTTTGAACTTTAAACTTTGAACTTTTTTTACACAGATCCGTTATTCGTTTTCATTCGTTATTCGTTGCTAATGGTCCAAGGCCCTCTTCTTTATAATCCCGCCCTTCGTATCCTTCACCCTGTTCATCACGATAAACGCATTCTGGTCAATTTTTTCGATCTCCGTTTGCATGCGTGCAATTTCCAGTCGCGTGATCACCGAGTATACAATATCGATCTCCGCTAAGCTGTCACCGCGTTTTCCAAAGCCGCGTTTCCCCGAATAAATAGTAACGCCGCGTCCCATTTTCTGGATGATCATCACCCGGATCGCATCGCTGTGGGCGGATACAATGGTAACACCAATGTATTCCTCCACACCTTCGATCACAAAATCCACTGTTTTTGCTGCTGCAAGATAAGTGAGGATCGAGTAAAGCGCCGTTTCGACCGAGAGGAGGTAAGCAGCAACCGAAAAAATAAAAATATTAAAAACCAGAATAATATCACCCATGGTCATGCCTGTGCGCTTGGTGAGGTAGATCGCTAAAATCTCTGTGCCATCCAGCACACCGCCGCCTCTTACTGCCAAACCTATTCCCGCTCCCAGGAAAAAGCCGCCAAAAACCGCTACCAGCAATTTATCCGATGTGATCACCGGGTAATGTACCGTGCTGATCACAACTGCCAGCCCGCAGATCGCAAGAATGCTCTTGAGCGCAAAGCCCTTCCCGATCTGTTTATAACCGAGAATAATGAACGGCAGGTTGATCACCACAATTAAAATAGAAAGGGATGTATGCGTTAATTCCGATGTCAGCAGTGAGATCCCCGTAACGCCGCCATCAATAAAGGAATTGGGAAGTAAAAAACTTTCGAGCCCAAACCCTGCCGACAAAACACCGATGGCCATCAGCAGAATATCTTTTATTAAGTGAAAGCCGGTGATCTTTAATTTGTAAAACTCCCTGGCAAGGCCATATTTATTTAAAGAATCGCGCGTTCCGGCGCGATTCTTTTTGGTTAATCCAATAATGATTTGTTGTAACAGCGGATTCATTAGCTCATAAACAATTTTAATGCAACCAATGCCGCAATTAATCCGATAGAGATGATCACAACCGGCCCGATGCCATTGCCTTTTTGTTCCGGTGTGGTGTTATTTTGATTTGTTTCCATAATATATACTGTATGATTTAAATGAATAAATGCAGCAAAGCGCTTTGCTTTACCGGTTTGTCAAAAAAATAATACAGAGATCAGATCAGGATGCTCCGGTTGAAAAGGTAGAGGGGAACAGAAGAAATGTGATGGAAAAAATCACAATTCAAAGAATAAAAATGCGCTGTTAAGGAAGCTTTTAGCTCAAGATTGGCTTGCGGACTGCTGTTTTTCTTGAAAAAAGAGGAGTTTTGTTGAAAATTGCTGCCATTTAGCAGTTCGATCGCCGGTTCAATAATACCTTTCGACTCCAGCAGCTCGCTTTTTTTGATGCTGGATTGTTCCGTACCTGCAGCCTCTTTTACACGCGCTGCATCCGCCATTACCGAAAAATTCAGCAGCAGGAAGGAAACCAGCAGAAAGACCGGTTTAAAGAACATGTTTTTCAAAACCTTCATCGCTGCAAAGATAGGTTTTCAAAAAATAAGTCCGGAAACTTTGAAATCGAAAAATGTTTCCATAGTTTTGCCCCGGAAATTTAGTGCCCGCAAAAACAATAATATTCCTCATTTGTAGTATTATACAGTAAATTTGCAGGCGGAAACTAAAAAAGCCCGTTATAATAATCTATGATCTTATGATTTTAAAGTATTTAAAATTTATTGCATTTTTTGCCTTCCTGCAGTTGCTAACCATGAATGCCAATGCACAGGAAAAAAAGAAATTTACGATCAGCGGTTATGTAAAGGATGCTTCCAACGGCGAATCCAGCATTGGTGCCAACGTATACATTAAAGAAACCCTAAAAGGCGGTAACACCAATCAATACGGCTTTTATTCCATTACCGTGGAAGCCGGTACCTACCACCTGGTGGTTTCCTACATAGGTTATCAGAATTATGAAAAGCTAATTACCCTTGATAAGGACATGCGCATCAACGTGGAGTTGCAACCTACCGCCATTGATGCAAAAGAAGTGGAAGTAACTTCCGAAAAAAGCGATAAAAATGTTTCTAGTACCACCATGGGTGCAGTAAAACTCGACATGGAAGAGATCAAAAAATTACCTGCTTTTTTAGGGGAAGTGGATGTATTAAAAACCATTCAGCTGTTGCCCGGTGTAAAATCCGCCGGTGATGGTAATACCGGCTTTTATGTGCGTGGTGGTGGCCCCGATCAGAATTTGATCCTGCTGGATGAAGCAGTGGTATACAATGCCTCCCACTTATTGGGATTTTTCTCCGTGTTCAACGGCGATGCCATTAAAAGCGTCGACCTGATCAAAGGTGGAATGCCTGCGCAGTATGGCGGACGTTTGGCTTCCGTGCTCGACATTTCCATGAAAGACGGAAATAATAAGGAATACCGCGCAGAAGGCGGCATCGGGCTGATCTCATCGCGCTTAACGCTGGAAGGCCCCATCAAAAAAGATAAAGCTTCGTTTATTGTTTCCGGTCGCCGTACCTATATTGATGCGATCTCCCGTCCGTTTGCAAAACCCGGCTCCACACTTAAACATTCCGGTGTATTCTTTTACGACTTAAATGCAAAATTAAACTGGCGCATTTCCGATAAGGACAGGATCTTTGCCAGCGGTTATTTCGGTCGCGACATTATGCAGTTCAATGACCCGTCCGCAGGTTTCAGCCTCAATATTTCCTGGGGAAATTCCACGGGTGTAGTGCGTTGGAACCACTTGTTCAGCGATAAATTATTCATGAACGTGTCCGCGATCTTCAGCGATTATAATTTTGATTTTAAAGCCGGGCAAGCCGGTTTTGATTTTGGTTTGCATTCCGGGATCCGCGACTGGAACGGAAAAGTAGATTTCGGTTATTTTCCGAGCGTGCGACACGAAGTAAAATTCGGGATCAATTACATCTTCCACACATTTACACCTACCAGCGTTTCTGCGAAACAAGGCGATGTTGATTTTAATTTTCCGGTCATCAAAGAACGTGCGCATGAAGCCGCCATTTATGCTTCCGACGATTTTGATGTAACCGATAAGATCAAGCTGCATGCAGGTTTGCGTTATTCGTATTTCCTGAAAGTAGGTCCTTTCGATCGTTATGTGAAAGATCCGATCACCGGACAAAATTCCGGAATCATTCATTACACTTCCAATCAAAAAATTAAAGATTACGGCGGATTGGAACCGCGCTTCAACATCCGTTTTACGCTCAATTCCAAATCATCCATCAAAGCATCCTATACGTACAATTTACAATACATTCACTTAGCGTCGTTATCCGCGGTAACATTACCTACCGATGTGTGGGTGCCGTCGTCGGAGCTGGTGCAGCCGCAAAAAGGAACACAGTATTCCGTTGGTTATTTCCGCAATTTCAAGGACAATACCTATGAAGCTTCCGTGGAGCTGTATTACAAAACACTTAAAAATCAGATCGAATACAAGGACGGTTCCCTGCCGGGTGCAAGTATAAATGATAATGCCGATAATAGTTTTGTATTTGGTACAGGGCAAGCATACGGCGCCGAATTCTTTTTGAAAAAACGCGTTGGTAAATTCAATGGTTGGATAGGATACACATTATCCTATACCACCCGCGTATTCCCGGATCTGAACCGCGGCAAACAATTTTATGCAAAATACGACCGTCGCCACGATGCGTCTGTTGTATTGAGCTACGACCTGAATAAAAAATTAACGTTCTCCACCATCTGGGTATACGGAACAGGAAATGCGATCACCATTCCTACATCGTATTACGTGATCGACGGGCATGTAACGTATGAGTACAGCGACCGTAACGCTTACCGCATGCCAGCTTATCACCGTTTGGATATTTCCATCAACTACACGCCTGATCGTGCGAAACACCTGGCGCGTAAAAAACAAGTGCTTACGGATAAAGCGCAGCGCGAAGGAAAAGATCCTGAAACAGTAGTGGTTCCTAAAAAATGGCTGAAACATTATGAATCGAGCTGGAACCTGAGTGTATTTAATGTATACAACAGACACAATCCTTATATCTTATATTTTGCAAACGAAGGAAGCGTAACCAGCGGGAACCTGCACATCACAGCAAAACAAGTGTACCTGTTCCCGGTATTGCCATCGGTTACCTGGAATTTTAAATTTTAATACGCACGATTTTTAATAAAAGACATGAAAAAATTATTCATATCCATTATTGCTGTTTCACTTTTGTCGGCCTGTACGGAAGATATCAATGTAACATTGCCCGGATCGCAAAGTAAAGTGGTGATCGAAGGCAGCATCGAAAACGGAAAATATCCGGAAGTGATCCTTACCAAAAATATTCCCTTATTTTCATCTGTAAGCGGCGGCGGTCTTACCGATCTGTTCATCCTTGATGCAAGAATATATGTAAGCAGTAACGGAATGGTGGATACGCTGGGGCTGACGGTCGACAGTTCTTCATCACTGGGATTGGTGTATAAAGGACATACCATTATCGGGATCCCCGGACAGAGCTATAACTTAACGGTAATTGCACAAGGCAACACCTACACTGCTACTACTACTATTCCTGCGCCCATTGCGCTGGATTCCGTTTGGTGGAAAGCAGATCCACCGCATGATAGCGTAGGATTTGCCAATGCACATTTATCCGATCCTTCCGGATTAGGGAATAATTACAGGTGGCTGGCGAAACGCCCGCGGGACCGCCGTTATATTGCACCCGGTGGAGCAACGTTTGATGATAAATTCATTGACGGCAAAAGCTTTGATTTTGCGTATGATCGCGGATACGATGCAACAGATGTGGTAAACACGCCGGAAAATGATCCGGACGGGCAGCGCGGTTATTATTTGCTGACAGATACCATCTATATAAAATTCTGCACCATCGACCGGGCAAGCAAAGATTTTTACACCACCTTCGAAACCGCTATCCAGAGCAACGGAAACCCCTTTGCGTCACCCGTTACCGTACTCAACAATATCAATGGCGGCGGTTTGGGTGTATGGTGCGGTTCAGGCGTTACCTACGATACCATTTACCCGCACTAACAAGGGTTCGATTACTAATAAATCAGTTATTTTACCTGCGTTGTGGATAAAATCAACCTGCGCAAACGGAACAAAATGTTAATTTTGCACCACATTTAACTGAAAATCAAAAAACTATTATGAGTGAGCAAAAAGAACACGTGAAATGCCTGATCATCGGCAGTGGGCCAGCAGGATATACCGCAGCAATTTATGCTGCCCGTGCAGATTTGAAACCTGTTTTATATACCGGGTTAACGCCGGGCGGACAATTGACAGAAACTACCGAAGTAGATAATTTTCCCGGTTACCCGAAAGGAATTACCGGCCCGGAATTAATGGAAGATCTGAAAGCACAAGCTGAACGCTTTGGTACACAAGTACGTTTTGGAATGGCTACAAAAGCAGATCTGACTTCCACTCCTAAAAAAATCTGGATCGATGAAAATATGGAGATCACAGCCGATACCGTAATTGTTTCTACCGGCGCTTCCGCGAAATGGTTGGGACTGGAAAATGAAAACCGTCTGAGAATGAATGCCGGTGGTGTTTCTGCTTGCGCTGTATGCGATGGTTTCTTTTACCGTGGCCAGGATGTAGTTATTGTTGGAGCAGGGGATACCGCTGCCGAAGAAGCAACGTATCTTTCCAAATTGTGTAAAAAAGTGTACATGATCGTTCGCCGCAGCGAAATGCGCGCCAGCAAAGCCATGCAGCACCGCGTAAAAAATACGCCGAACATCGAGATCTTGTGGGACAGCGAAACAGATGATATTCTTGGAAAAGATGCCGTAGAAGGCGTGGTAGTGAAAAATCACAAAACAAATGAATTACGTACGTTGAATGTGACCGGTTTTTTTGTGGCAATCGGGCACAAACCAAACACCGATATTTTTAAAGGCCAATTGAATATGGATGACCTGGGTTACATTGATGTGATCGGTGCATCCAGCAAAACCAACCTTCCCGGCGTGTTTGCCGTAGGCGATTGTGCTGATAAAACATACCGCCAGGCAGTTACTGCAGCAGGCAGCGGTTGTATGGGCGCATTGGATGCCGAGCGCTACCTTGCATCGGAAGGCATTCATTAAAATTGAATTTCAAAAAAAACACAAAACGTTCCACCTGGTTGTGGAACGTTTTTTTTATCTGCTGACACATGAATACATTCCTGACACAAATTGTAGGTACCTGGTTCATCATCGGCACCAATTTTCCGATGTGGCTCAAAGGCGATAAGCAATCTCCTTCGTTTACCTACACAGTAACACAGCACAAAGGAAAAGAGGTATTGCTGGATGAGGTGAAGTATCTAAAAAAAGGAAAAACAAAAACCATTACCGGTTACGATCGTGCGGATGAAACCAAACAAAATGCATTTGTGTGGCGCGGCAAAGGTTTATTAGCGATCGCTAAAAGCAACTGGGAAATAAAATTAATAGACCCGCAGGGAAATTGGGTGGTGATCTGGTTTTCGAAAACACTTTTTACACCCGAAGGGATCGACATCATTTCGCGCAGGCAGCAGCTGGATGAAGCAACCCTGCTGGAGATCAAAAATAAGATCACGCAGGATCCGGTTTTGAAAAAACAGTTGGAGACGTTGAAGATCCTTAAATAAGTTCAAAGTTTAAAGTTCAAAAGTTTAAAGTTTTGCTGTGTGGCTCCTGCGGAGCATTTTTCACCACTAAGGCACGGAGAAAGCACTAAGAAGAAAAAGAGTTTTGATGAGTTTTGGTCACAAACCGATACACACAGCAAACCAATGAACCAATAAACAAGTGAACCAATGAACTTATTTTAGCAATAGCACCGTAAATTCCGATCCTTCCTTCAATCCGCTTTTTACTGAAATACTTCCGTTCAGTTTTTCTACAGCCGATTTTACAATGTACAAACCAAGGCCTGCACCTTTCGATTTATCATTTCCGCGGTAGAACATGTCAAATATTTTTTCCTGGATGTCCTGCGGAATTCCTTGTCCGTTATCTTTCACGATCAGTTCATACATACCTGCGTGCTCGCGGATGCTGATCGAAACAAAAGGATCGGTTTTATCAGGATCCGCATATTTGATACTGTTATCAATTAAATTTTTTAAAATGGAATTCAGTAAAAATAATTCCGAAACTATTTTTTCGCATTCAATATTCTGAATGATCTTCACATCGCTAAAGTTGGGATTTTCGTTTTCCAGCTCGCGCAATAAGCGTTCTACCTGTTGGCTGCAATCGATCTCCGCAGTAATTACTTTTTGCTGCTGGATCACGGATAATTGCGATACGCGGCTCACGATCAGCGATAAGTTTTTTACACACAATTTTATATAATGCAGCAGTTCTTCAATATTATCGTCCTTGCTGTAATATTCCAGTAATCCCTGCATGGAAGCAATTGGTGTTTTAAAATCATGCGCTGTTTTGTAAAAAAACACATTCAGGTCGTTGTTCTTTTTCCGTAATTCCAGCTGCGTTTTCATCAGCTCCGTTACATCCGTTACCACGCCTACCGAACCGACCACATTGCCTGCTTTATCAAGATACGGAAACCCGTTTGCATTTACCCACAGCTGTCCATCTCCTTTTTTATCAACCAGCACCTGGTACTGGCTGGATGTTTTACTCTGGCGCTCGTGTGTGGCTTCCTCATAGATGATGCGGGACGTTGCATCTGAAATCAGCGACAGTGCTGTTCTTCCCATTAATTCTGCGGAAGAATAATTTAGCAGTTCGCAAAATTTTTCATTGGCATATACGATCTTTCCTTCATTGTCGGAAATGATCACACCCTCGCTCATGTTCTTCAATACCTTTTCCCATTGGTGGATCGGCGAATATTCCAACAGGCCGTACCGCTTGATCGCGATAAGCGCCGCTATCGAAAATGCAGTGATCAAAGGTGTGGTAACCGGAATGGAAGCATGATGAAAATACAAGGGGATGATCATTTCTCCTATAATTCCACCAACTACAGGAATGGAAAAACCGATCAAGAGTAAAAAAGCTTGCTGCCGCTTAATATTGATCGTTCTTACATTTAAATAATGCAGGAAAAAAATAACCAGCGTGGTCATCGACATTAAAGAGATCCAGAGGTAAAATAAATCGGTAGAAACGCTGGGTGTCGGACTCGCGATCCAGTTCCACAGAGAGGAGGTGCTCATATCATAATTGTCCAGTCGTCCTGCAACCTGCATCAGGAAAAGGAATCCCGGAAGGATCAGGAAAATATAATAAAGAGCAGGAGGTACTTTCCGATACCATCCGGCAAGCTGGAGCGCAAAAAACACTTCAAATACCATAACTCCTGTTGTAGGGATCCCGGAGATACGGAACCATTGAGCTGCCGTTTCGGAAGAAATGCTGTTATGTGAAATCCCCTCTATCAGTTGCCATACAGCCAGCATTAAAACAAACAGGGAAAATGTTGCGGTGAGCTTATTTTTTGGTAATGAAAACGAGACATACAAAAAAATCGCAAAATTGATGAGTGCAGGTAGTAAAGTAAAAATTATTGCGAACGGATGATCCAGGTTAAAGGGCCCCAGGGTATGTTGTCCCATTTTTAATGTGATATTTCCTGCAAATTATCAAAAAAAAACCAGAATAGGGGAATCCGGAGCGGGAATTATAATATTGTTTTTTGACTAAAATGTTGCTTAAAACGCGGAGTGTTTATATATTCACAGCAAATTAAAGGAGAGAGCATTTTAAACCAATGAAACGTCTATTTAGCATCCTGTTTCTGATGATTGCCCTGACGCAGCTTGCCAGCGCGCAGTTTTTCGGGCAAATTCCTGAACAAACAAAATACAGTGCAGCCAAAGTCCTTGATCCGGATTACGGGATTAAAATGTACGAAAAACTGAATTTTCAGATCGGTGGCGATTCCGTACGCAACGATAAAAAAGGATATGCCTGCCAGGGCTGGATCACTGATATCTACGAAAGTGGCGCTGTGCTGCACAAAGGATTTT
This sequence comes from Bacteroidota bacterium, assembly GCA_025963715.1. GTDB lineage: Bacteria > Bacteroidota > Bacteroidia > 2-12-FULL-35-15 > 2-12-FULL-35-15 > 2-12-FULL-35-15. The sequence goes on along the minus strand of JAOQAG010000019.1, from coordinate 12,403 downwards.
ATGAGGACGGACATTTAAAAATTTACAAAAATTTTTATGAAAGCGGCGCTGTTGAACGTTCGTTTAAAGTCATTGATTTTAAAAAATGTACAGAGCAGATTTTTTACCCCGATGGAAAATTAAAAGCCGACATTACCTATTACGAAGGAGCTCCACAAATTGAAACGGATTATTATGCCAACGGGCAGGTCGAATACATAGAAGAAAATTCTAAAAGCATGGAATACCTGATCCAGCGCAAATCTTACGCGGAAGATGGCAAGCCGCAGGAGCTTTTTGAAATGGTGGATCCGAAGAAAAAAATCTATTCCAAAAAAGAATATTACGAGAATGGCACTATCAAAGCGGAAGGCCCCATGAAATACAATGCTGCTGCGATCGATTACCAAAAAGACGGTGTCTGGAAAAATTACGATGAAAGCGGGAAGGTTTCCACAGAAACATGGGTAAATGGTGAGCAGGCCGCCGGTTGATTACTGATTTCTCGCAATAGTGTGCCGGTGAATACGCTTGCTTCGCAAGCATCGAAAAAAATAAAATTTTCACCACATAAGGCACAAAAGAAAATGTAAGGCAAGGCGTGAATGCTACCGTTTTTCCTCCCAATAAATACACAGCGCCTCTGCGGAAAAATACGCACAGCACATCACACAGCCTCCGCGTTCTCCACGCCTCTGCGAGAAATTAAGTACAGCAGCGAGAAACCATACACAGCAACCTGCTTCTTAGTACCCTCCGTGCCTTAGTGGTAAAACTACTGCCGCATATCCGGATCCATAAACCGCTTATCATACAAAAATTCCGTATCCGTCAGCGTTTTTAAAAAAGCAATTACCTCCGATTTTTCTTTTTCACTCAGCTTCCCGATCTTGTGCAAGCTCAGGTCCGCACCGGTATCATAATCCTCCGGGTTGGCATAATGATCCATCACCTGTTTTAAATTCCGGAACCGGCCGTCGTGCATGTAAGGATACGTTCGTTCAATGTTGCGCAATCCCGGAACTTTAAATGTATTTACATCACGGTCGGTTCCCGTGATCGCAGCTCTTCCCAAATCCCTCAGCGCAGTATCCGGTTTGATCCCGTTATTGCGGTAAGTATTGTCAGTAAACAACGGTTCCTTATGGCAGTTGGCGCATTTCATCCGGAAGATCACCAGTCCGTTTTTTTCAGCATTTGAAAACGTATCCTTACCTGCCATGTATTTATCGTAGCGCGAATTGGCAGAGATCATCAGTCCCGTAAACTGCGTTAATGCTTTCAGCATCCGCTCCGAATTGATGATCGTATCGTGATATGCTTTGTTGAAAAGCATCACGTATTGTTTGTTATGCTTCAGCTTGTACACATCGTGCTCCAGCGTTTCGTTCATCTCCACTGGGTTTGTGATCGGGTTGATCGGCTGCACTTCCAGGTTGTTTACACCGCCGTCCCACATGTAAGTATCTTTCCAGATCAGGTTTTCCAATCCCGAAACGTTCCGTTTTCCGATCAATCCGTTGATGCCGTGGCTCAATGCATGATCGATATGGCCGAAGGCTGCAATCCTCTGATGGCAACTGGCGCAGCTGATCGTGCTATCGCCGGAAAGCAGCGGGTCGTAAAATAATTTACGGCCCAGCATAAATACATCCGCACTTAGCTTGTTGTTTTTAAATGTGTAAAAAGGTTTCGGAAATCCTTGCGGGATCTTCAATTCAACATCCTTTGCGGTGATCTTAAAATAAGGATTATCGTCCACAAAACTATTGAAGACAAACAGCGTTACTGCCAGAATGCTGAAAATAAAAACGAATTTATTTTTTATAACCCACATGTGTAATGTCAAACATATCTTTATAATTATCTGCAATTTCCGTTGCATGATGAAAGTCAGTGACCGAAGAAAGTTTTGAAAAATCAATTGTTTCCGGCGTTTTTAAGATCTCCGAAACATCAGCGCGTAACACCCAGATGTTCGGTTCATTTTCATTAACGGCAAAGGAATGGTCGAATGTTAAATTGATTTTGCGGATGCAATTGTTCGGGCTTTTATAACCGCCGATGTGGTATTCAAAAATATGTCCCGGTGATAATGAGGCCGGACTTTTCCCCTCCAGCTTTAAAAATACATAACCGCTGTTCCAGGCCCAGAACATACCGTTTACAGGATCCAGCACACCCGTTTGTGCGCCATTGCAATTGTGCAGGCTGTCGATCCCCAGCGTAAATTCCACTGAGCTGTACGTGCCGTCCGGAATGTCATTTAACGTTAGCTCCTTAGACGCAGCATCCGCTTCATCCACCAAAAAATATGTATTGGTTTTATATTCTTTTCCATTTGTATTTTTTAGCGTGATATTACTGATGTAATATTTAAAATTGGTAACGGTAAAGGATTGTCCCAGCTCGTTTTTGTAAGTAACCGTATCCAGTCTTAACATATCATCTCCAACAAAGTTGTACACATCGATCATTAATTTTTCCTTGCTGGTTTTACAAACGGAAAAAGACATGGCAACCCAAAGGATTGCCATGAATGAAGAGAGCAGCAGTATTTTTTTCAATGCATTTAAATTTTTATTGTGTTTTAATGATCTTCTGCATCACGCGTGTTGTGCCTGTTTCCATCGAAAGCATGTACACACCCGCTGATAAGTCCGTCATGTCAAGCGTATACGCAATGCTCGGTTGTAAATGCTCGATCGTTCTTACCAGCTGTCCGCTTTCATTATACAAACGCCCCGTCACATTATTCGCGCTGTTTACATCCATATAAATATACGCATAATCGGCAACCGGGTTTGGCACGATCTGGAATTTAATACCGTTTTGTAATTCTGCAATTCCAGCTGCAGTTGGTGTGTACACCGTTGTTGATTCACTGATCGTAACATGGCCGCCGGTTGGCCCTGTATTTCCTGCCTGTACGGTTCCATAATACGTTGGCCCGAGCACAAAAGGATAAGCCGGATTTAAATTAGCATCAATCGTTACAAAATAACAATACATTCCGGCCGGAAATTCCGGTGTTACACAAAATCGCCCGTTATGTACATCCAGGTCGCCTGCGCCTGCTGTGTATACATAATCCTCACACATATTTCCCAATGGATAGGTTGAATTTACCGGTGGACCCAATGCACGTGTTGTTGCCGTAGAAAGCACATAACTGCTTTTCATGCGTTTGATCGCGCCTGTGCCGTCCGTATTTGTGTAAGCATACGCGCCGTAGATCGGGAAACCGTCGAATGCATAACCGATGATCGGCGAATGATGTGTGCTGTCCGTATCATCATACAAACAAGCAGGGTTCACATGGTTGTGATAACAACCTGTTGGGGACGGATGCCCGAGGCAGGCATCAAAGCTCACACCTTCATATACCAGTGCATTCCGGTTCCAGCCGCTGGTAGTAGCACCCATTGTAAACGAGCTGGTGCTATTATTCCAGTATTGTCCGTCCTTCGGATTAAAAACCGCTACACCATTGCTCCACAGGCCTATGTTACCAAGCGCTGTATAAATGGCAGTTCCGGTATTCTGGGTGGGCGTACGTGTAAATTTGCATACAAAATTTTGCGGCGATGGCACATTCGGATTACTTGGCCATGGCCCGATACTGTATTCCGGAATAGCGCCGCAGCTTACATATACCTGCGTTGCAGAATATTGTACCGTTTGCACATTGGAGGTATATCCGCCGTAACCGGTAGCCCCCGTTGTGTTTACTTTCCAGGAAATAATCTCAGGATCTGTAATTTGAGCTTTTAAAACGAAAGCCGGGAGCAGCATTCCGCAGATGATGAAAATTTTTCTCATAGTTTTTTATTTGTGGTTTAGTGTTTAGACGATGTTGATTTTAAAAACTTGCGTTAAATAATCATTTTATTTTGTACGGATAACGCCCGCCTGAACAATTCGGGCAGGAACAGGAACGAAACTACAAATCTGGGTCTGTTACAGGTCTGCGTGTGTCAAATGCAGATTTAAATTATAGCCATTATACGAAGCTGTCATCCCGGGCTTGACACGGGATCTCATAAATGTTAGCAGTATTTTATATTATAGTTTTTAATTAACAGTCAGATTTAGTTAATCATATTTTTTAACAAACATCGCAAACTAAACTTTTCTCCGTGCCTTTGTGGTTAAAAAATAATCGCGCAAGCGATTCACACAGCAAACTTTGAACTTGCTTCTAATTGGCAGATCCCGGGTCAAGCCCGGGATGACAACACGGAGTGTAATGGGTCTCCGTTTTTAGCAAAAGTAGCATCTGCGCACAGCAAACTTTGAACTTTCTAACTTTAAACTTTGAACTTATTTCCGCCCCGGTGCAAACAACGCTCCCAGCTCCTCCACCAACTCATTAAAATCTTTTAATTGTTCCGGTTTACAAATACTTTTTATTTTCTGAAAATGATCAAAATTCAATTCATCCGTTTGTTTTTGATTGGCTGCAATTTGTTGCATCAGTGTATCAGCTTTTGCCTGATCAATAGTTGCATCCTTTAATAAAGTAAAAAGCGAATCGTGCAATTTCCGGGTAGCATCGTTCAGCTCCCGCATTTTTTTGCGGTGCTCGTCGATCAGCACCTGGTAGCGTTGTTGCTGTGCGTCATCAAAATGCAAACGTGCAATGATGATCCTTTTCGGACCTTCTCCCGGAGGGCCGTTCATTTCTCCCATTGGCGGATGATGCGGCCTGTGAATGATCAGTACACACAACATGCTGATGTTGATGAGCAACAAGCCCAGTACCGTAATCGTTAATAATTTTGTCCTGTTCATTGTATTAGTTATAATTGATCGTGGTCGTATTCAATAATTGATAATCCCTTGCCAGTTCGGCAACTCCCGCATGTTTGTCAGGCGCTGCGCTGGAATGCCGCATTACCTGCAAATTCAATAATACCAGTAATAAAAACGATGCAGCTGCCAGCCATACCATTTTTACCGGCGTATACTCTTCCCGTACTGCGTTTATTTTTGTGATGATCTTTGCATATAAATAAGGATTCGGCTCAGCCTGTTTTAGCTGATCCAAACTATCCATGATCTCATTGATCTGTTTTTCCTTGTTCATGTTTCTTTTGACGATTATTAAATTTTTTACCTGCGCTCTTCTGTAAAAAAAGTGCTTAATTCTTTTTGTAAATTCTGTTTTGCCCTGAATAACAGCGATTCCACGGAGGAAACACTCACTTCCATTACTTCCGAAATTTCCGCATAACTTAATCCCTCCAGCTTCGATAAAATAAAAGCGGTTTTCTGGTTTTCGGGGAGTGTATTGATCGCTTTAAATAAAATGGCAGATTTCTCTTTATTTTCCAGGATCACACCCGGGTGATAAAAATCGGGCGCATCGTGTTTTAATTCGCCTGCATCATTAAACAAGCTGCTCAGAAATGCAAAGCGTTTTTTACGATTCTTGCTTTTAATAAAATCCAGTGATTTATTGATCGTGATCCGGTAGATCCAGGTACCCAACAACGATTTTCCTTCGAACTTGCCTGCGGAGCGGTAAACCTCTACAAATACATCCTGGGTGATCTCTTCCGCATCCTCCTGGTTTTGCAAATAACCGATCGCCGTATTAAAAACTTTCGTTTTATACGTTTCATAGATCACATTAAATTCAGGCAAAGGAGCAGGCTGCATTTACACAAAAAATATATGTAAAGATGATCGTTTTATCGGTGATGCATAAAATTTTGCGGTGTGTGGGGTGGTTGTGGCGGTAAGAAAGGGAGTTTAAAGTTCAAGGTTCAAAGTTTTCTGTGTGTATGCTGTGTATCGGAACGCAGATCAAAAATGATTGTTATGATGCTTAATAAGATCGCCTGTGGCGCTTATGATTTATTATGATTTGATCGGTTGCAAATCACACATAATACACAGCAATGGAATCACTATAAAAAAACAATATTCTCCCGGGTAGACGCTTTTTGATCTTGTGCAGCAATAGCGGGAATGATCGCCGGAAGGATGATTAAGAAACAAAAGATTCTTTTTGCATTTCAGAAATCAATGCTGAGAATTAATTGGCGATCGTTCACCGCGGTTCTTCTGAGCGAGAGCGGAAGAAGAAATTGCATTGCAAGATTAATCCCGCACGTGCGGGATTGCTACTTTTTGGCCGCCAAAAAGTAGAAGAAAAAAAATTGCAGAGGCTTTAAATTCCAGGAACCAATTATACAGTGAAATGCTGTGTATCGGAACGCAGATCAAAAATGATTGTTATGATGTACAAAAAGATCGCCTGTGGCGCTTATGATTTAAAATTATGATCTGATTGGTTACAAATTAATCAAACAACTTTTATTATACATTACTACACAGCAATAAAATCACAATTAAAAAGAATACTCTCCCGGGTAGACGCTTTTTGATCTTGTGCAGCAATAGCGGGAATGATCGCCGGAAGGATGATTAAGAAACAAAAAGATTTATTTTTTTTATCAAATCAATGCTGAGAATTAATTGGCGATCGTTCACCGCGGTTCTTCTGAGCGAGAGCGGAAGAAGAAATTGCCTTACAAGATTAATCCCGCACGTGCGGGATTGTTACTTTTTGGCTTCAAAAAGTAAGAAGATGAAAAATTGCAGATCCGTGGTTTTGTTCCTGTGCGTTATCGGTACAAACGTTATCTATACCCAATTTCCCATATCATGATAGCCCTGTCATCACCCGTCGAGATCAAATAATTATTAAAGCTACTCCAGTATAATTTATTCACCGAATTCACATGGCCCTCGTAATTTTCCTTATTGATCCTGGCAAGCATCTCAAACGTTTCTGCATCCCAGATCTTCAGTGTTTTATCACGGCTGGCAGTGGCAAATAATTTCCCATCCGGACTAAACACAATGTCATAAATCGCATAATTATGCGCCGGAATGCTTTTGATCAGCGCATAACTTCTGGCATCCCAAATATTTAAATGCGCATCGCGGCCGCCGCTCAGGATCAGCGTTCCATCGGGCGAGTAACGCACCACATTTGCGGAAAGCGCATGTGCCGCAATTACTTTTTTCTCTTCCAGCGTTTGCAGGTCAAAAATGTGAATGTTGCAATCGCCCGCAGCTACAGCAATTTCGGAAGTGGTGTAGTTTAGATCAATGCTGCGTGCTTTCTCTGTACATAATTTTTTTATCTGCAACATCGATAAATTCTCAAGCGAACAAATGGCAAAATTTCCGTCGCCCCCGGCACTGTAAAAACAATTGGTTTGCATGGAATACCGGATGTCGAAAATGGCTTCCGTATGGTGTTGGAGAATTTTAATTTCCTCTTTTTTAACAAGATCCAGTATGTGAATGCTCCCGGCAGAAGTCCCCACCAGCAATAATTGTTTTTCGGGAACATGACAGATCGAATAAACAATGGCCGGGAATTGTGCAGCAAATTTCTCCGCTTCCTTCGTTTCCAGGTTCCAGAGCGCCACAAACTTGTCGCTGCTGCCCGAAAATACGGTGTGCCCGGATGTTCCGCCATCGAGCGCATACACCGCGCCGTTATGCCCGGTAAAAGCTGTTATTTTTGAGATCGAAAGGTTCATTTTCCGTAAAAATAAGCTTTTAATTTCAGCCCCGATTCACTAAATTTACTTCACAAAAGCACAATTGCCATCTTGGCAGTAATCGCCGCTGGCACAGCATTTGAAAACAGCGGCTAACGACTAATTACTAATAACTAACAACTAAATAAGCCATGTCAACAGGAAAAATTAACGTACAAACCGAAAACATTTTCCCGATCATCAAAAAATTCCTTTACAGCGATCATGAGATCTTCCTGCGGGAGCTCGTTTCCAATGCTGTAGATGCCACTCAAAAGTTAAAAACATTAGCTGCGCTGGGCGAATCTACCGCCATCCTGGGCGACCTCAAAGTAGAGGTGGTCATTGATAAGGTGGCAAAAACGCTGACCATCCGCGATAAAGGAATTGGTATGACAGCCGAAGAAATTGAAAAATACATCACACAAATTGCCTTTAGCGGTGCCGAAGAATTTGTGAATCAATACAAGGACAAAACGCAGGAAGCAAATGCTATCATCGGTCATTTCGGATTGGGGTTTTATTCCGCATTTATGGTGGCAAAAAAAGTAGAGATTTTTTCTCTATCTCATAAAGAAGGCGCTTCCGCCGTATATTGGGAATGCGATGGCAGCCCCGATTATAAAATGGAACTAAATACGAAATTGGAACGCGGAACCGATATCGTGCTGCACATTGCCGAAGATTCGGAAGAATTTTTAGAACAATTCCGCATCAATGAATTACTGGCAAAATATTGTAAATTTTTACCGGTAGAAATTAAATTCGGAACGAGAAAAGAAGGCGAAAAAGACAAAGAAGTAGAAGTTGATAACATTATCAACAACCCAAATCCGGCATGGACCAAAAAACCGGCCGATCTGAGCGATGATGATTACCGCAATTTTTACCGCGAATTATACCCGACCGCTTTCGAAGATCCCTTGTTCCACATTCACCTCAACGTGGATTATCCCTTCAACCTTACCGGGATCCTGTATTTTCCAAAATTGAAAAAAACGCTGGAAGTACAAAAAGATAAAATCCAATTGTATTCCAACCAGGTGTTCGTAACCGATTCGGTGGAGAACATCGTTCCCGATTTTTTAACGCTCCTGCGCGGTGTCATCGACTCGCCGGATATTCCGTTAAACGTTAGCCGCAGCTACCTGCAAAGCGACGGAAATGTGAAAAAGATCTCGGCGCACATTACTAAAAAAGTAGCAGACAAGCTGGAAGAATTATTCAAAAAAGACCGTGCTGATTTTGAAGCCAAATGGGAAGACATTAAAGTATTTGTACAATACGGAATGCTTTCGGAAGAAAAATTTTATGAAAAAGCGCAGAAGTTTGCACTCGTAAAAAATACCGACGGCGAATATTCCACATTGGAAGAATATGCAGCCAAAGTAAAAGCGGCGCAAACGGATAAGAACAACCGCGTTATTTATTTATACACCACCAGCGTGGAAGAGCAGCACAGCTTTATCGAAACAGCTAAAGAGCGCGGTTACGATGTGCTTGTGTTCGATAGCCCGATCGATTCGCATTACATCAATCAATTGGAATCCAAATTGGAAAACACCTCATTTATACGTGTGGATGCTGATACGATCGACAAGCTGATTAAAAAAGAAGAAGATCAGCCATCCAAATTAACGGAAGAAGAACAAACCAAATTAAAACCGGTCGTGGAAGGCGTGGTGCCAAAGGAAAAATTTAATGTGGTGTTTGAAAGCCTCAGCGAAAAAGATGCACCGATGCTCATTACCAAACCCGAATTTATGCGCCGGATGAAAGACATGAGCGCGATGGGTGGCGGAGGAATGAATTTTTACGGAGCCATGCCGGATATGCACAACCTGGTAGTAAACAGCAACCATCCGCTGATTTCCCGCATCCTGAACGAACAGGACCTGGAAAAACAAAAACAACTGACAAAACAAACTGCTGATTTGGCAATGCTCTCGCAAGGCTTGCTAAAAGGGGAGGAGCTGACCAAATTTATAAAACGCAGTGTGGAACTGATCGATTAATTTCCGCGTTTTTGATGAAAATACGGAAAGCCTTATGAGTATTGACTTGTAAGGCTTTTTTGAATAAAAACCATGACAAAATTAGTCAGCTTGTCATTTTTAGGACCTTTTCAAAACCATGGTATGTGCTTTGACAATTTGCCGTACATTTAACAAACCTAAAAACAAACACAAAAATGAAAAAAGGAACAATTATCCTGTCAGTGATCGGTTTAATCTTTTTACTGCTGGTATTTAAAGGTTGCGGAACGCAGCAAACATTAGCAAAAATGGATGAAGGTGTAACTGCTCAATGGCGTAACGTTGAAGTAGCATACCAGGCACGTATGGATAAAACCAAAAACCTGTTCGAGATCGTGCAAAGCGCTGCTGATTTCGAAAAAGGAACGCTGAAAGAAGTAATGGAAGCACGCAGTAAAGCAACCAGCATCCAGATCAATGCGGATAACATTACACCGGAAAAATTAGCGGAATTTGAAAAAGCACAAAATGCATTCGGTTCCTCACTGGGAAGATTAATGGCTGTATCTGAAAATTATCCTCAGTTGCAAAGCGTTCAGGCTTTCCGCGATTTCCAGGCACAGTATGAAGGAATGGAAAACCGGATCTCTACCGAAAGGATGCGTTTTAACGAAGCCGTTCAAAACCTGAACACCTACATCCGCCAGTTCCCAACCAATATTTTTGCGAACATGTTCGGTTACGAAAAACGTGCTTATTTCCAGTCACAGCAAGGTGCAGATACTGCTCCCGATATTAAAAGTATGAGAGATAAAGATAAAAATTAAGGAATAAGGATTTCAGAATTAAGGATTTGCACTATGTGAATCCTTAATTTTTTTAGTCCAATATCTAACATCCAATAATCCAACATCCGACAATGGCAGCCAGAAATTTTTTTACCAGCGATCAGCAGCAAGCCATTCAGCTTGCCATCGCTAATGCGGAACACAATACTTCCGGCGAAGTGCGCGTACACATTGATGAAAAATGCAAAGGCGATGTGCTTGATTGTGCTGCTAACCATTTCAAAAGAATGGAAATGCACAAAACAAAGCTCAACAATGGCGTATTGTTTTACCTCGCTGTGGCCGATCAGAAATTTGCGATCCTTGGCGATAAAGGCATTAACGAAAAAGTACCTGCCGATTTCTGGGACAATATCCGGGATGAAATGCTGCAGCATTTTAAAAAGCAGCAATTCACTGAAGGCTTATGCAAAGGAATTGAAATGGCCGGACAAAAGCTCAAGCTTCATTTTCCTTATAACGCAGATGACATCAACGAATTAAGCGACGAGATCTCCTTTGGTAAATAACAAACACTGAAACCTTCAACATGAAAAAATATTTTACAGTACTGTTTGCATTTTTCCTTTCGGTGCTCTCCCTCACAGCGCAAATCGATAAAGACATTCCCGATCGCCCCAGCCCGGAACGCTTGGTCAATAACCTTTCATCGTTCAATGTATTGTCATCCGATGAGCAGGCCCGGCTGGAACAAAAGCTCGAAACGTTTTTCAATCAAACCTCTAATAGCATTGTAGTGGTGATCGTTAATGATTTTGCCGGTTTGGAAAAAGATGATTATGCAACGCGTCTCGGGCAAAAATGGGGGGCCGGCCAAAGCAAGGAGGACAACGGGATCATTATTTTGGTACAGCCGAAACCTAACAATCATGGTGATGCATTCATTGCCGTTGGTTATGGGTTGGAAGGCATCATTCCCGATCTTACCGCAAGGCAGATCACCGAAAATGAAATGATCCCTTATTTTAAGCAAAATCAGTATTACACCGCGTTGGATAAAGGTACGGATGTGCTGATGTCGCTTGCAAAAAAAGAATACAATTCCGACGCGTATGCGAAAAAACATAGCAGTAGCGGCAAAAGCAAATACGGTTTTTTACTCATCATTATTATCGTTATGGTTATTATCAGCATTACACGTGGAGGCAGAGGCGGTAGCAGCAACGGCGGTTTAAGCATGGGAACAGGTTTCTTCCTGGGTTCTATGCTGGGTGGTGGTGGCCGTGGCTTTGGCGGTGGAGGCGGTTCATCGGGCGGTGGCTTTGGTGGCGGTTTCGGCGGTGGTGGTTTTGGTGGTGGCGGATCCGGCGGAAGCTGGTAATCCTGAAAGATACAAGCACAAAAAAAAGCCTCCCGATGAATTTATCGGGAGGCTTTTTTTATAATAAATAACAAATTAGTCTAATTTGCAATCAACAGTAGTCACAGAACCACCAGTTTCAGTACGTGTGTAGCTTAAACAAGCAGCGCGTGCATCGCCTTTTTTAGCCTTTGTGTACGTTTTAACAGTTGGGATCGGATCAGCTCCTGATACGGAGTTTGAGCTTGTACAAGTACAAGTTCTGTCTTTTTTGCAAGAAGCCAAAGAAGCCACTGCTACTACCGCGATAAATAATACTTTTTTCATTTTGTCTTTTGGATTTATAGTTTGTGCGGCAATATTAGTCAAATTATCGTCACACTCAATAAATCAGTAAGATTTTGAAAAAAAAGATTTTTTTATATACCTGATAATCAATAACATGAATTAAGGTGCGTGCAGTTTTTTAATACCTGAATAACGTTCCCGAAACCTTGTTTCTTATTATTTTATTGAGTATCCGGAACTTTGCACCATGAAAAGAAATTATTTTAAGAACGTCATTGCGAGGGCTTTTCGCCCGAAGCAATCTCATTCTAGTTCATAATCTGGTGTGAGATTGCTTCGGGCGAAAAGCCCTCGCAATGACGTGCAAATTAAAATTAGCAATACAAAAGGTTATGTTGTAGTAACATGTTTTTTTTACGATATTCACAAATAATACTGTCATCCCGG
>JAOQAG010000051.1 GCA_025963715.1 Bacteroidota bacterium | reverse complement strand
ACACAGTTCTTAATTGGCAGATCCCGGGTCAAGCCCGGGATGACAGCTTAAGAAAGTATTTCTGTTTCCATAAACAATAATGTTCTGCAACATAACCATACAAAATAAAAGCATTTGGTATAAACTTCCCGATAGTCATTTAAAGTTGATTATTGATTTCTGATGCGAAGGCTGGTTATTAGTTGGTAGTTGGTAGTACGTAGACGGTACGAAACTGTCAGAATTTTTAGCATTAAAATCCTGGCAACGCCTTATGTGTTCCTTTGTGCCTTATGTGGTGAAAAACACACAGCAATTAACCTTAGTGATCTTTTGACTTAGCAGTAAATACACAGCATCCGGCAACCTCTTTTGATTCTTTTGTTTTCTTTTGTGGTTCAAAAAAACACAGCAAATAAATCTTTGCAACACACAGCATCGGGTAACGCCTTATGTGATTCTTTGTGCCTTATGTGGTGAAAAACACACAGCATTTGTTTGCCTTTAACAGGCAGATCCCGGGTCAGGCCCGGGATGACAGAACAGAGAGGAATTAGTCTTCAGTTTTAACAAACATGCATCCGAATAGCTTTATGTTTTTTTGTGATTCAAAAACACCCGGCAACAAACCTTAGTGTCCTAAGTGACCTTAGTGGTGAAATCACCGCAACTGGTGAAAAACATGATCATAGATCAAATACAATCCAAACGAGACCAACGACGTTCCGGTAATATAATTCACGATCGTCATCAGCGTATCCGTCAGATAATGCTTAATCTTCCCTGCTAAATAAACCTTTGTAAACTCCACCAACAGGGTGCTGCCAAGTACAATAGAAAAGAACACGATCATTTTGATCAGCGAATAATCCAGCGTTTTACTGATCGCCGTTACATTTCCCAGCCATAAGAACCATACCGCCGGGTTAAATAAATTCAATACAAAACCTTTCAGGATCATTAACGACGGATGCGGCGCCTGGTAATCAATTGCCGGAATCGATTCTTCCGTTTTGAGCGGCGCATGTTTGCGGAAATAAAACGCGCCGAAAACGATCAGGATGATCCCACCGATGATCGAAGAAAATGTCTGTGCCTTTTCAGAATGAAATAAATTGACAGCGCCAAAATGCACAATAAGGCAAATGGCCATGCACAATAAAAAATCACTTAATACAATCCCCATCGCCAAAAGCGAACCGGGTTTATAACCATATTTGATGCCGGTATTTATCAACGAAAAAAATGCCGGACCAAATGAAAAAGTCAGCAGCACAACAATGATTAATCCCTGATAAATTAAGCTTAATATCATACACTATTTTTTTGTTTGTGCGATACAATCCAACCAACCCTGCAAATCCTTATTTTTTAATACCCGTGGAAACTTGGTTGCCGCGCCTACTTTCACTCTTTTTTGTAAATATTCGTAAAACACTGCCGACGGGATCATTTCCACGATCACTTCTTTTAAAGCCGCCGTACGCTCCACGCGGTAATCATCATTCAGATTTTTTAAATGCTCATCGATCAGCGAGCGCAATTTCACCACATCCACTTCTTCATCCGCGCCAATATACCAATGATGCGCAAACAGCGTGTGGTAATTAATTCCGGCCACCGCAAACTCCTTGATCTCAATGTTCAGCTCTTCTGCAGCCAGCTCAATCGCCCGGTTCATATTATCCACCGAAAGATGCTCGCCGCAAAGACTCAGGTATTGTTTGGTCCTTCCGGCGATGGCAATTTCGTTGTATTCCAGCGATGTAAATTTGATCACATCCCCGATCAGGTAACGCCAGGCACCCGCAACCGTGCTCATCAGCAATGCATATTCCACGCCTTCCTCCACCTTGCCGATGTGCAATACCTCTGCATTTGGCAGCATGTTGCCGTCATCATCAAAATTATCAGAATTAAAAGGAACAAACTCGAAGAAAATGCCGTTATCCAGCACCAGCGCAATTCCAGTGGCATTCGGACGGTTTTGATAACCGATCAAGCCTTCCGAAGCAAGATATGAATCGGAATACACGATTGGTTTTCCCAGTAATTTTTCAAAGCCTTTTTTATACGGAGCGATCGCAACGCCGCCATGCACATACGCTGCAAGGTTTGGCCAGATATCGTGGATCGTTTCCACTTTGTAATGATCAATGATCTTTTCAAACAGGATCTGCACCCATGCAGGAACGCCCACCACAATGCCAATGTCCCAGTCTTTTGCTTTTAATGTAATCTCTTCCAGCTTTTGATCCCAGTTGCGCTCCTTGGCGATGCGGTTTCCGGGTTTGTAATAATGCTGAAAAAAGAAAGGGATCTTCTTTGCAGTGATGCCGCTCAGATCGCCTTCAAAATAAGTCCCGTTATAATTCAAATGCGTGCTTCCGCCCAGCATTAACATGCCGCGCTCATAATGTTCTTTCGGAAAATCATATTGTCCCTGCGAAATCATCTGGCGGATGCTTGCCTTCTGGATCGCGCGCAGCATATCGCCGGTAACCGGGATGTATTTACTTGCCGCTTCGGAAGTACCGGAGCTTAATGCAAAATATTTGACACGCTTTGGCCAGGTCACGTAAGCCTCGCCATTTACAGCACGGTACCACCATTTTTTAAACATGGCATTGTAATCGTGCGTATCCACTCCCTTCTGAAAAGCCACCACAAGATCTTCTTCGCTCAGGATCTTCGAAAAATTATAATGCTCGCCAAAAGCGGTAAATTCAGCTTTGGTGAGCAGCTTGCGCAATACCTTTTCCTGCTTTTTATAGCCGTTTACTTTGCGGATCTTAGGTATGCGTTCCCGTATTTCGAATGTTCGTTTTAATATTGAACCTAAAATTGCCATGATCTGGTTGTGATTGTGTAGTAAATTTTCACTAAAATAATCATTTTAAAAATAAAAATCACGATTTTTATCAATAATTAACCCCTGCAAAAAAACGCCGTTTGAATCCTCTGCTCCGCATTTATTTTTTCATTATTATTTTTTTATTCTTCTTTTCTTTTACAGCAACAGCGCAGGTTTTACCCCTGCCAAATGCGCATGCACATAATGATTACAAACATGCACATCCATTGCAGGATGCTCTGGATTGTGGCTTTACCAGCTTTGAAGCAGATATTTTTTTGAAGCACAATCGTTTTGTCGTAGCGCACATTTCTCCTTTACTAAAAAAGCAACACACGCTTGAAACCCTTTATTTAAAACCATTATACGATGTTGTTACAAAAAACAAAGGAAGGATTTATCCAAATTATGCAACTCCCGTTATTTTACTCATCGATATAAAAACAGATGCAGAACAAACGTACACGGCATTAAAACCATTGCTGGAAAAATACAGCAGTATGCTCACACGTTACGAAAATGGAAAAGTAATTCCGGGTGCTGTTACCATTATTCTCACAGGACACAAGCCTTACAAAAGCATTGGCAGCGAAATCACACGGTTTGCATTCATTGATGAATCATTGTTATCCGTCGAAAAAAACAAGTATGCAACAAGCATTTGTCCGCTTGCAAGTACAAAATGTTCCAACATTTTTACCTGGAAAGGAAAAGGAAAGATCCCGGATGATCAGAAACAAAAATTAATTGCCTATGTCAACATCGCACATCTGCAGGGAAAAAAAGTACGCCTGTGGGCTTCGCCCGAAAATGAAATTGTTTGGAAAATGCTGCTGGATTGCGGTGTGGATCTGATCAATACGGATCAGCTGGAGGAATTAAGAGATTTTTTATTGAAAAGATTTTCTCAAGAGAATTTAGGTTATTAGGCTGTGTGCATACAATGTCTAACACACCCCTAACCCCTCTCAAGAGGGGAATTGCCGCCGTTCAGTTTGAAATAATAGTTTTTAATAATAAAAATTATAAACAGGAAATATAGTTATGAATGCTTGCAGAATGCATTCCCCTCTTGAGAGGGGTTAGGGGTGTGTTCTGCGCACAGCATCAACACACAGCAAACTTTAAACTTTTGAACCTTAAACTCCTTATAGCCCTTCCACAATCCTATCCCTCAATTTATCAACTTTTTTATCGATCACGATCAGCTCCTGTTCATTCAGCACCACATTGGATGTAGCCGAACTATACGAAGAAACAATGTCATCCAGATCAACAATAAGTTTTGCGATGTAAGGATCCTGTTTGTACTCATCCAATAATTTTACAACAATCGCAAGGCTTTTCTTTTGTGCGGAAATCGTTTTGTACAAACCAGCATTCTCTTTTGTTTTTTCAGCATCTACAAATGTTTGCGTTGATAGATGCAAACCTTCCAGCCAGCTGCCGGTTACCACCAATGCTGCAATTCCCACGCGCTCATCACCTTTCAGGGTTTTATCCACCTGGCTGTAAGAGTCGTATACAATACGTGTCAATGAATCTTTATTGTCTTTGAATTTCGAATAGCGGTCCATCATGTTTTGGTTAAAAGCAAATGGAATATTTAGGTCTTCTGCTAATTTTTTTGCATTTTTAATATATGCGCCAATTTGCTGAAACTGCTCATACGTTACCACATAGGCCAGGTCTGCACCATAAATACCCAGGTTGAGCGCTTTCGAATTGTATTGATTGTATTTTGTTGTATTGCTTACCGGGTTCATCACTTTCTGATCGTAATCCACACCGGAAGTGTGAAGATTTTCGAGCATTTCGAAGGGGAAAGGAATATCGCTGATCACCATTTCCACTTTTGCAGTAACAACCGGTTTTACCGAATCCCTGATCGCTGTTGTATCATTTGCTGTAACAGGAATTTCTTTATTTTGAGGATCACCACTGCAGGAGATCAATACGGAGATAATCACCGCTGCAGTAAAGTGTAGGAAGTAATTTTTTGACATATATTTAGTTTGTTTTGCCCTTTTTACGTAAAAGTTCAAAAAAAGTTCGGAGATTTTTTAAAATAATTGGAATTTAAAAGAGCGGAACGCTCTAAAATAGACGGCACGAGTAGAATACTCCGGCAGTCGCGGGTGTCCCACCCGTGACCAGTTATTCGATGGCATCCTGCCATCATTAACATCTCAAGGGCGGGACGCCCTTAAATAAAAAGGCACGTTGGGACACTCGCGCCAACAAAAGACGCTCTAAAATAGAGAGGCGCGAGTGAGACGCAGCAGTCGCGAGTGTCCCACCCGTGACCAGCTATTCGATGGCATCTTGCCATCATTAACATCTCAAGGGCGGGACGCCCTTAAATAAAAAGGCACGAGTGAGACACTCGCGTCGGCGCACAAAAAAATGGCGCAGGAAAAATCCACGCCATTTATAATTTATAATCCAAAATTTATAATTCCTTTTTATTACTTCTTAATGTACTTAAAATCCTGTTTATTTTTAATCGTTTTCAAGGATTCATAGATCAGTTTGATCACATTTTCCACATCATCCTTGTGTACACTTTCTACCGTAGTGTGCATATAGCGCAATGGCAGGGAGATCAGCGCTGAAGGAACGCCACCAACCGAATACGCAAATGCATCCGTATCCGTTCCCGTAGCACGCGATGCGGCAGCACGCTGAAACGGGATTTTATTTTTATCCGCTGCATTGATGATCAGCTTCAACAAATTATTTTGCACTGCCGGGCCGTACGTCAATACCGGGCCTTTTCCACAGGCAAGGTCGCCACTCACAATTTTATTCATCATCGGCGATTGTGTATCATGGCAAACATCCGTCACAATGGCTACATCCGGCCTGATCGATTGTGTGATCATTTCCGCGCCGCGTAAACCCACTTCTTCCTGTACGGAATTGGTGATGTACAATCCAAACGGTAATTTCACTTTGTTCTCTTTTAACAAACGCGCCACTTCCGCGATCATAAATCCGCCAACACGGTTATCCAATGCTCTTCCCACATAATACCGGTCGTTCAGCACCATAAATTCATCTTCATACGTGATCACGCAACCAACATGAACGCCCAACCCTTCCACTTCTTTTTTGGTAGCACAGCCGCAATCTAAAAATATATTTTTCAGGGAAGGCGGCTCTTCACGCGCTGCATCACGCACGTGAATGGCTGGCCAGCCAAACACTGCTTTTACAATTCCTTTCTCGGTGTGGATATTCACACGTTTCGACGGAGCGATCATGTGATCACTGCCGCCATTCCGGCGCAAATAAATAAAACCGTCGTTGGTGATGTAATGCACAAACCAGGAAATTTCATCTGCATGTGCTTCAATTACCACTTTATACTCAGCTTTCGGGTTGATCACCGCTACCGCTGTTCCGTAATTATCTACAAAAAAATCATCCGTATACGGCTTGATGTAATTCAGCCACAATTTTTGTCCTTCGCTCTCAAACCCTGTCGGAGAAGCATTGTTCAAATAGGTTTTTAAAAAATCCAGTGAATTTTTTGTCAGTATTGATTTTGGAGCTTTTGTTTTAGTGTTTGCTTTTTTTGCCATCTCTTAAAATAGTTTAAAGTTCAAAGTTCAAAAGTTTCGAAGAATTTATCCATTGTCTCCGCCCTTTTTGTTTTGTACTCTTATTTTGTTTTGTTCTTTTTATTGTACAGATAACGAACAGGAACGAAACTACGAATCTGTGTGTTATCTGTGTTTATTTTCTTTTTGTTTATTTGTTTTTTTTCGTTCTTTTTTTGTTTACTGTCTACTGCCTTATTGCCTTTTGCCAACTGTCTACTGCCTACTTTTTTATTGTCTGCTTATTTCCCTGCAAGCTTCTTCTCCACCCACGTATTTACCATTTCTTCCAAAATGTTCATCGGCACGGGACCGGAAGTTAATACCACATCATGATATTCGCGCAGATCAAATTTATCGCCCAGTTTCTTTTTCGCGTTTTCACGAAGTTCCATGATCTTGTTCATCCCGATCTTGTAACCGGTAGCCTGCGATGGCCAAACAATATACCGTTCAATTTCTTTTTTATTATCGCCTTCCGGATTGGGAGTATTTTCTTTAAAATACGCCAGCGCCTGCTCGCGTGTCCAGTGTTTGCGGTGGATTCCGGTATCAACTACTAAACGCGCGGCACGGAACAGCTCCATCGCCAAACGGCCGAAATCCGAATACGGATCCTGGTAAAAACCGATCTCTTTCGGTAATTTTTCGGAATACAATCCCCAGCCTTCCACATACGCGGTGTTTCCGCCGTGCATCCTGAATTTAGGAATGCCTTTTAATTCCTGCGCGATCGCAATTTGCATGTGATGCCCCGGAATTCCCTCGTGATAGGCCAGTGCTTCCATCTGGTATGTAGCCTGATCGGCCATGTTGTATAAATTAATGTAATAACGGCCCGGGCGGGATCCGTCCAGTGCAGGCTCTTCATAAAAAGCACCGCCTGCCGATTTTTCACGGAACGCTTCCACTGCTTTTACTACAATATCCGCTTTGGGTTTGGTCAAAAATAATTTATCCAGCTCCTTTTTCATATCGTCAATGATCTTCACCGCTTTCACACGATATGCTTCTTTTCCTTCGGCCGTATTCGGGTAATAAAATTGTTTATCCGTACGCATGAATTCAAAAAAGTCCTGCAGGTTGTCATTTTTAAAATGCACTTTTTTCATGATCTCTTTCATCTCTCCATGAATGCGCGCCACTTCCTTTAATCCCAATTCATGAATTTCATCAGCGGTCATGTTGGTAGTGGTGGTCATTTTCAATGCCGCATCATAAAACGCATCGCCATCAGGCAATTTCCAGGCGCCATCATCCGTTGTTGCTTTTTTCTCCAGCTCCATCCAGTACGCAATTAATTTTTCGTAAGCCGGTTTTACAGAGGTCAGCAAAGCATCTGTTGCTTTCGCGATCATGTCTTTTTTTGCCGCATCATTCACATCTTTCAGCGCATTTACTTTTGCAGTAATATCAGCCAGCAAAGGATTTATGTCTTTGGATTTATCAAACGGCTGTCCGCTGATCATGCTTTTGCAATCGTTGAGTACAAACGGAAAAACAAATTTTGGCGGGATCACATTTTTTGCTTCGCAGGTTTTTAAATTTACCAGTAACTGGTCAAACAAACCATTGATTCCCTGTAAACGGGATATGTACGCCTCTGCGTCGCTCTTCGTTGTTACAAGATGAACGTTGATCAGGAACGTAGGAATATCCACGTGCATTCCGCCCATCTGCGTGATCGGGTAGGAATGGAAACGCCATTTAAAATTATCAATGCTTTGGTTGCTTTGCTCTTCAAACAAGCGATAGCTGATCTTCGTTTGTTCATCCAGCGCATCTTTATTAATAAGTGTGTGCAGCGAATCCAGATCAATTTTTACGATCTCCAGCTCTTTTTGTGCATGCTCATCGCTCATGTCGGTCCATTTACCATAATCCTTTTTGATCCCCATGATGGATTGCTGCATCGGATCGCGATCCACACCGGCATCAAATACCCGGTCGAAAAACGCATTGACTTTTGCACTCTCTGCTTTTATTTCTTCGGCAGAATACGTTTTTGTTCCTGTTGTTTCTTTTTTATCGCCGCCACATGCGATGATCAGCAAGCTGGAAACAAATAACACCGGGTAAATTATTTTTTTCATAAGGATCCTTTTAAAAGCTGTTAATTTTTTTGCAACAACAAACTTAACTAAATAGTTTGGTAATTAAAAGCCGGTGTCCCGAATGCTTTTATATTGATAAATCGTTAAAAATCATGCACTTTTTATATTCCCGAAAATCTTTCTATATTTAGCGTACTAAATTACCTACCGATGAAAAAAATTGTCCTTACACTCTTTGCAGCGGCTCTGCTGGCTGCAACTGTAAATGCTCAAACCGACAGTATCGTAAAAGCCAAAGTGCTGGACGATGGCTCCCAGGATGCGGAAAAATTTTATAACAGCGGGATCCAGGATTTTGCTGCAAAAAATTTCCCGAGCGCACTCAACAATTTCGATCAGGCCATTGCAAAAAAGCCGGATTTTGAACGGGCATGGTACAACCGCGGCACTACCAAATTTGAAATGAAAAATTACAGCGGCGCTATCTCCGATTTTGATAAAGCATTAACACTGGCACAAAATCCTGATAGTTATTTCAGCCGCGCACAGGCAAAATATGCTACGGGCGATAAACCGGGCGCTACGGCGGATTATTCGAAAACAATTGAAATAAAAAGCGATTATGCACAAGCTTATTATTATCGTGGCGGAATAAAATTTGAGAACGGCGATTATAAAAATGCCATCGATGATTTTACGATCGCCATTACTTACAAACCGGATTACGCTTACGCTTATAACGACCGCGGAAGCGCAAAACGCCAGATGGACGACCTGGATGGCGCTATTGGCGATTACAACAAAGCCATTGTGGTAAATTCCGAAATGGCATTTGCCTATAACAACATTGCCAGCGCCAAACGCAAAAAAGGCGATTTTAAAGGTGCGATCAGCGATTATTCGGAAGCCATCCGCGTACAAAAAGATTATTACGTTGCGTACAACAATCGCGGCAGCGCAAAATACGATGCTGGCGATTATGCAGGTGCTATCGAGGATTTTAATAAAGCCATTGCGCTTAAAGCGGATTATGCTTTTGCATACAACAACCGCGCGAGTGCAAAATTTAAATTAAAAGATTACAAAGGCAGCGTGGAAGATTGCAACAAAGCCATCAGCCTGAATGCAGGTTACGGTTACGCCTATTTAAACCGCGGCATTGCCAAAGAAATGCTGCGCGATGATGCAGGCGCCTGCTCCGACTGGAAAAAAGCAACCGAGCTGGGTGTTGAATCAGCAAAAAATTATACCGGAGATTGTAAGTAGTAATTAGTAGAGAGTCGTTAGTCACTAGATGCCGGACTGAATACTAAACTAAGCCTGATTCTAAATTTTAAATCCACATATTAAGTACTAAGTACTAAATACTTGAGACTTGAGACTTTATACTACATAACTATGAAAAAAATAATCACTCTCTTAGCAATCCTTTTTTCTTTCAGTGCATTTGCACAGAATGTAGAATTTACAAAAGATAATTTTAAGGATGACAAAGACGGCTTAAAAGAAGCGAAAAAGAATGTGGAAACAGGTGATAAGCTATTTGAACAGGGTAATATTTTTTATAAACAGGCAATTGACCCCTACCTGCTTGCTTATAAATTTAATCCCAATAACGCTTTATTAAATTACAGGCTCGGTAAATGTTACCTCTACTCAAATTATAAATTAAAATCAATTCCTTACCTGGAAAAAGCACAATCATTAAACCCACAGGTAGATCCCCAACTGCATTATTTGCTTGGAGAAGCCTATCACCTGGATATGCAATGGGATAAAGCAATTTCGGAATTCAAAAAATTTCAGACAGAATTAAAAGGAGATGAGTTAACGGAATTATTACCGGATATTAATCACCACATCGAACAATGTTTGAATGGCAAAGAACTTGTAAAAAAACCTGTCCGCGTTTTTATTGATAACGCCGGACCGGAAATAAACTCTCAATACACCGATTACGGACCGGTGATTTCTGCAGATGAATCGATAATGCTTTTTACTTCCCGCAGGCCAACAACAACCGGTGGCGGTACCGATCCGAATATCAACGATTATTATGAAGATATTTATATTTCTACCAGGAAAGACGGAAAATGGTTACCTGCAAAAAATATGGGTCCGCCTATCAACACTGATACACATGATGCAAACTCGGGTTTATCGGCCGACGGACAAAAATTCCTGATCTACATTGGCTCCAATGGAGGTGATCTTTTTGAATCTGAATTAAAAGGAGATTCCTGGAGCAAACCGGATCACATGAATAAAAACATCAATACAAAATATCACGAATCATCCGCATGTTATTCGCCTGATGGGAAATCTGTTTATTTTGTTTCTGACAAACCTGATGGCAGCCTGGGCGACAGGGATATTTACATCTCCACGAAAGACGCAAAAGGAAGATGGGACGTTCCTGTTAATCTTGGGCCTACCATAAATACACAATGGGGGGAAGAAGGTGCATTCATCCACCCGGATGGCAAAACATTATATTTTAGCTCGCAGGGACACAACAGCATGGGCGGTTATGATATTTTCAAATCTGTATACGATGATAAAACGAAAACATGGAGCGAACCGGAAAACCTTGGCTATCCGGTAAACACACCGGATGATGACGTATTTTTTGTTGTTTCGGCAAGTGGAAAACACGGTTATTATGCGTCATTCAATGCAAATGGCTATGGCGAAAAAGATATTTACCAGGTTACATTCCTTGGGCCTGAAAAACCAATGGTATTGAACAACGAAGATAATTTATTAGCGAGCCAGACTGCGCCGGTAAAAGAAACGGTAATTGCGCCGGTGATACAGATCAAAGAAGCGCAGTTAACGATCCTGAAAGGAGTGATCACGGATGAAGCAACCAAACAACCGCTGGAAGCAACAATTGAGATCGTCGACAATTTAAAAAATGAAGTGATCGCCACATTCATGTCCAACAGTTCTACCGGAAAATACCTGGTTTCATTGCCTGCCGGAAGAAATTACGGGATCGCTGTGAAAAAAGAAAATTATTTGTTCCACTCCGAAAATTTCGACATCCCGAACACTGCTGCTTACCAGGAAGTGGTAAAAGATGTGGCGTTAAAGAACATCGCTGTTGGAAGCAAAATTATTTTGAAAAATATTTTCTTTGATTTTGACAAAGCAACATTGCGCCCCGAATCTACTAATGAGCTGGAGCGTTTGACAAAATTACTGAACGATGTTCCGACATTAAAAATTGAGATCTCCGGACATACCGATTCCAAAGGTGCGGATGATTACAACAAAAAATTATCTGACAGTCGCGCCAAAGCAGTGGTTGCTTACCTTGTAAGCAAAGGTATTGCCGCTGATCGCTTAACTTCCGTTGGATACGGTGAAGAGCAGCCGATCGCTACAAACGATACGGATGAAGGCCGCCAGCTGAACAGAAGAACAGAGTTTAAGATCCTGAGCAAATAATTAATATTGCAAAAAATAAAAACGCAAAGAGAAATTTTTCTTTGCGTTTTTTTATTTCCCCTAATTTTATAGGCTGTATGCAGAACACACCCTGGCCCCTCTCAAGAGGGGAATACATTCTGCAAACATTATAATTGTGGTCCTAATTTATAATTTTATTAAAAAACACTTAAAATACTATTTCTTCAAAAATTGAACGGCGGCAATTTCCCTCTTTAGAGGGCTTAGGGCTGTGTCATACACAGCACATAAACAAAAATACATGAACAAAGAATTAATAAAAACCGAAGATGGCTCCCATTCCTTATACGTAAAGGAATTGAACGAACATTATCATTCCACACATGGCGCCATCCAGGAAAGCAAACACGTTTTTATAGAAGCAGGATTGAAGCACTTTTGTGCAGCATTTTCGGGTAACCAAATCAACATCCTGGAGATTGGATTGGGAACGGGTTTGAATGCATTGCTTACATTTTTTGAAACAAAAAAAATATCACAAACCATTGATTACACGGCGTTAGAAGCATTCCCGATCAGTAGCGAATTAGCAAAACAATTAAATTATGTGGAGTTATTAAGCGAAAAAAATTCGCACGCTAAAGCTGATCTGCAAAATACTTTTGATCAGTTGCATGATTCGGAATGGGGAAAAAAAAATGCAATTTCGGACCAATTTAATTTCAAAAAAATAAAAGAAACGCTTCAACAAATTGTTTTCGAAAACGAACAATTTGATCTCATTTATTTTGATGCATTTGGTCCGCCGGTACAACCTGAAATGTGGACGGAACCTATCTTTCAGAAAATTTACAACGCCACCAAATCCAATGGAATATTAGTTACCTATTGCGCCAAAGGAGAAGTAAAACGCACGTTGAAAAAAGTTGGATTTACGGTTGAATCCATTCCTGGCCCTCCGGAAAAAAGGGAAATGATAAGAGCGAAGAAAGAGCTTAGATGTTAGATGTTGGATGTTGGACTGTGTGTAAAATTAAATAAAACCGGAAACTTTATACCAAATCGCTTTATTTTTATTGATTTTTTACCTTGCTCGTCATTGCGAGGGCTTTTCGCCCGAAGCAATCTCACACCAGAATATAAAGCTATAATGAGATTGCTTCGGGCGAAAAGCCCTCGCAATGACGTTTTTAAAATAATTTCTTTTCATGGTACAAAGTCCCGGATACTTAATTAAAATTTATTTAACACAGCACCTGTACACAGCAAACCAATAAACTATTGAACACAGCATCAGCAAACTTTAAACTAATTGATCGTAGGCGCCAGGCTTTGCCTGGTGACACTTAAGCTTGTCACCAGGCAAAGCCTGGCGCCTATGTGTACATAGCAAACTTTAAACTTTCTAACTTTGAACTTTGAACTTATTTCACCTTCACGCTCAACGCCGGATACCTGAAATAACAATGCGCCGAATCATTTTCCAGCGCGCTTATACTGCCCGACATTTTTCCAAAATTCAGGATCAGCACATTGCTGGTTTCGGAACCAACAGGTGTTGCATCATCAGGGTACGACCAATTATAAGTAGAGCCTTTGTAATACGGCACCGAATATTCAACCTGTTGCTCCCCTACAGTTATTTCTTTTTTTCCGGTCACTTTGGGTTCCGGGATCAGGCCAAAATCAATGGCAGTCCAGTACGTTGAAAAATAATCTTCATCTACCGAAAACGGCGCCATCTTTCCGCCTTCGTCGCGGCAATTTCCGGGATTAATCATGAGTGCATGCCCGATATTTTTCACATCGTAAAAGATCACAACCGGTTGCTGCGCTGCATTTTTATAAATGTACTTGTTGATATTCACATTGTTCGCGAAAGCCGCAACCGTATCATCTGCAAGGGTATCCGCTGCATTTACGTTGGTCCATTGTTCTATCAGCTCGTATGCATTTTTATGATTTACAACAATGTCGCGCTTACCCTGGTAAATAATCATTCTCGGGTATTGGCCTTTAAATGCAGGATTGGCATCGCGCACAAAATCGCCCCATTCTTTTGGACTGCGGTTTACCCAACCCATCATGGCGCTGGTGGTGGACAAGGAGTTTACAGCCGATTTATAAGCGCCACCGGCAAATATAGCACCTGCGTTGAAGGTTCCGGGATACACCGCCATCATTACCACTGCCATGGCTGCTCCTGCAGATAAGCCGGTGATGTAAATGCGGGAAGAATCTACATTGTAATCCTTTTCAAACTGATCGATCATTTGTTTGATCGACGCACATTCGCCCCTGTCGCGGTCAATATCCGCTGCACGGTACCAATCAAAACACATGGTGGGATTATTACTTGCTTTTTGCTGCGGATACAATACGCTAAAACCGTAAGTGTCGGCCAGCTTATTCCAGCCCGACTGCTCCGAAACCAATTGTGCCGATTGCGAACAACCGTGCAACACAATCACCAGCGGCTTTTTACCGGTTTTAGAAAGTGCAGCGGGCACATAGGTATACATGCTCAGGTTACCCGGATTGGTACCGAAATATGTTACTTCCGTTACCTGCTGCGCTGATAGTAGAAAGGGAAAAAGGAAAAGTAGAAGGAGGAGTTTGTGGTTCATAAAAGAAAAAATAATAGACAATTAAAAAAAGTAGACAATAAAAAAATAACTGTAAGGAAGTTTCTGTTAAATGTGCAAACATTTTCATTGAAAAGTTATAGCATCACACGTCATTGCGAGGAACGAAGCAATCTCACACCAGGCCGTATTCTTTCAATGAGATTGCTTCGCTACCGCTCGCAATGACGTTCTTAAAGTAATTCTTTTTATAGTGCAAAATTCAGGATCCCCAAATTAAAAATCACAAAACGGCACTTGTCACGATCGCTTCCAACAAATTTAATGATTTATGTTATACTCGCGTGATATTCTGCAACGGCACTTTCAGCAGGGATTACCGGTTTTATAAACAGCTGCATGGTAAAAAAATCAGCATCGTGCCACGACACCAACTACAAAAGCCGGTATTTTTACAACATGGCTGTAAAACATTTTAATGTGCGGGTGTACGGGATCTTAACCAACCAACAAGGACAAGTGCTGGTGTGTGATGAGTTGATAAAAGGACAGGGGATCACCAAATTTCCGGGTGGCGGATTGGAGTTTGGCGAAGGTACGATCGATTGCCTGAAGCGTGAATTTATGGAGGAAACCGGTAATGTGATAGAAGTAACGGAGCATTTTTACACCACCGATTTTTACCAGGTATCCGCTTACAACGCGGCACACCAGATCATCAGCATTTATTATTTAGTAAAGCCTGTCGGCGATTTTAAAATTACCACCACGCAAAAGATCTTTGATTTTGTAAATAAATCGGATTACGCCCAAACATTCCGCTGGCTCGATCGCGCTACCATTTCGGAAAATGATTTTACGCTTCCCATCGATAAGATCGTGGGGAAAATGCTAGGCCTTAAAAAATAAATCCCTCTCCGTGGGAGAAGGATTTATTTCAAATGGTTATGTTGTAGAATAATGTTGCTAATGGAAACAGAAATACTCTTCTGATCTGTCATCCCGGGCTTGACCCGGGATCTGCCAATTAAGGACTATGTAGGCGCTGCAAGTATTTAACAGATCCCGGGTCAAGCCCGGGATGACAGAATTATTTGTAAATATCAAAAACAAAAATATTTTCGCCAATCAATCGCGCAAGCGATAAAAATCTGCTTTAATTTATTAATCCAAAAAATCTGTGAATCTGTGGCTAAAAAAACACAGCTATGCGTTCCTGTTTTTAATTCAAACGTTGCGGAACAATGAGTTCAAATTCCGGAATGTTTACATGAAACCGGGCTTTGTCCACCTTACGTTCCATCAAATACGTACCACGCATTTTTCCAATATCGGTGGTAAGGCTGCAAGCCGATTCGTATTCAAAGATTTCGCCGGGTTCCAAAACAGGTTGTTCGCCCACCACGCCTTCGCCATCCACTTCGCTGTGCTCGCTGGAGGAATCATAAATATCCCAGTGGCGTGCCAGCAACTGAACGGTAAAATCACTTTTATTTTCGATGGTAATGCGGTAAGAGAACAAAAAATGGCGGTGCTCGGCAACAGAGTGTTCGCTCTGAAACTTTGTTTCCACACTGATCCTGATACCGTGTGTTACTTCTGTAGCTTGTATTCCCATAACATTATCGTGTTTTAAATGTTTGGATTAATATTAATGCAACAATATTAAACAATTCTATATCAAATACGCAAAAATGCGGCCAAAAGGTTTTCAACCGGTTTTCGGGCACAAAATTAAGGAATATAGCGGGAAGCACTGCAAATGTTAGACTGAACAGGGATTTTCTCCTATTATTTACTAATAATCACGCATGGAATTAAGGCGTTTCACTCCAATCAGCTGATCGTAAAAAGTACCCTGCTGGCGGTGGTAAACATAAATGGTATAATCATTCTCTGTTTCGTAATGGGATCCCTCTATCAGCGTTTCATCCGCCACGGTGCTGCCATCTTTCAAAAACACATATTCGTAATTGTAAAAACCTTGTTTTAAATACAGCGTACATTCATAACCCAAACGTTTGGTGTTGTAATGCATCATGTTTTCTTTGGTACAGCGCCAGTCGTTATACGCCCCAAACACATAAAAATTTCCCTGGATCATCGGGTCCAGCGAGGGCAGGAAAAAAGTAACATAACAATAATCCGCTTCCACTTCGCTGTTAGTACCTTCCTGTACTTTGATCAGGTATTGCCCGTTCATATCTGTATACGTGGTATAACGCTTAAAAGAGCGGTCTTCCTCGTTGCGCAGAATCACATGATTACCCGCCGTATCCTGTGTTACTTTATAAATAAATTGCGATTGATAGCGGATGCTCACCATATCAAAATAACGGAACTCGTTGCCGCCCGGAAAAACGTTGAGATCATCGTAATCATATACCAGCTGGTTATCTTTCACAAACTGCGGCTTAAAACCGGTCCGTTGATTATCCCAGCGGTTATTCTGCGTCATCACAATGTTCAGATCGCCGTAAGGATTATTGATGGTGTAACCGGTATGATCGATGGTAAAATCCAGTTCCTGTTTGTAATTGCGGTCCTCGATGATGCTTGCCTGCAACACGCGCGAAGTAACAGCCACACGGTTTTCGTAGATCATGAAACGCCGCGTAAGCACAATGTTATTGGGATCCGAATTTTCATACACCTTTAAAATATAATTTCCGGATTTGGTAATGCGCACATTCTCATTCGGAAACGTAGCATTGTAATGCGTGAAATGTTGCAGGGTGTTGAATGAATAACGGTAATCGTTGATGTTATTGTCTGTAAAACCATCCAGGTATTCGTTCTGGATCATGTCCGAAGGTTCCCAGTTCCAGTTACACTGAATAATAGTAAATGTATATGTTTTCAGATCGGCATCCAGGTCATCAAAGCTCAGCTTTAATTTTTCGGTTGTACCGAGGTTTAAGATCGGCTGTGTTAATTCAAAACTTTCGGCATGCAGCTGCACCGTTTTAATATTGGGCTTGTAAATATAATCCTCGTAACGTATGGCGGTGCTGCCGTAATAATCTTCCGCCGTAGTATCCTGTGAGCTGGTGTTGAGCGATTGCCAGAGACTTTTCTTTTTTTCTTTCTGCGCAAAGCCATTCGTCGCGGAAGCGAAAAAGAACAACAGCAAAAAGCCGGTAAAAAAACGCGTATAAAAGAAATGTTTCATTGGTTGATAACAATTATTGTTGCTGATTATTGCAATACACCACACTATTTGCAAAATACCAGATGTTGTTGGTAGCAATGCTGTTGTTGATCTCCAGCTCCGAGTAGCTGATGCGGTCGCCTTTGATGGCCGCAATGTTAAGATCGATACGGTAACCGATAATAAATAAAATGGTAACAAACGCAATGTGTGCGGTACGCATGCGCTTATCGGCGATCGGGTACGAGAAATTGGTTAAATATTTACGGTACATCCGGATGCCTATATACGCAAACAGGGCGCCGAATGCAAACAATAACAACACCGACCACAGCGAGAAAAACGACAATGATTGCGAAGGATAGAACAGACTTTTTAAAATATTGATCGTTAAAAGCGTGCCCCATTCGCCATACATTTTAATATTGGTAACGCTTAAAAGCGATGTTAAAATGATCAGCCCGAAATTGTATGCGAGGTTAATGCGGTGAATGATGCGTGTTTTATAAAACTGCTGGAAGATCCACAATATAAAAGGAATTACAGCCATCACACAAGCCACGGAAATATCCACCGGGATGGCGTAATAAAAACCAAGGGAAGTATCCGAATGCTCATTATCCGGAATTTTTGCATGCTGATAAATAACGAACAGGATCCGGAATGCCACAAAAAAAAGGATCCAGAAAATGATCAGGCGAAAAATGTAAGGTAATTTTAATCGCGTATAATTCATGTTGATTATTTAATGTATAATTCGCCGGTTCCCTGCCGGTCCTTTTGAACCGAAACAGGTTGTCCGTAACAATAAATATCGCCCTTCTCTTCCAGCTTACAGATCAGCAGGTCCTTTGCTGCAATATAACTCTCTCCCAGCGTAAATGCATCAATAAATGTGTAGCTGGTTTCCAGGTCGGAAGCATAAAGATACGCAGTTCCGCCGATGCTGCAATAATGATCGTGTGAATAACCGTGCAGCGTCACATCACCGGAACCGTGCATGTGCGTGCGCAGCACCTGGTTATTCAGGATCAGGTCAATGTTGCCCGAGTTTTTTATCTGCACATCCACCGTAGGCGTGGTGATCGCATTCATGCCTTTTATATTGCCCGTTCCATCCGACGTGATGTAGGTGATCACCGGCATAGAAATGTACACATTCAGCGGTTTTTCATAACTGCGCGTCCAGTTGCAGCGATTTCTATTGCGTACATACAACACGCCGTTTTCCACTTCCGTGGTGATCAGCCCGGCAACGTTCTCCCCTGCCTCTACTTTTATTTCAAATGTAGAATCCTGTGTGATAAATACATTCAGGTTGTTTTCCACGAACACTTCCGTGAAACCTGTTTTATGACGGATCTCCGTAATGATTGAACCGGTGCGCTTGATACAGTCGCAGGCATTCTCTTTTTTACAGGCGCTGAGTAAAACCATCGTAAACAATGGCAGCAGCAACAGCTTTAATTTAAATAGTTTCATTTTTTGCATGAACAGATTTACAATTCATAACCCAATCCCCATTCGAAATAATCGGCACGAGCCCAGTGCGTGAGCAACGTTACATTTGCGATCAAATGTTTGGTGATCATGTACCGCACCCCGATCCGGTGAAAAACATGTCCGAAAGGAAGCTCCTTGTTGTATATATAATATCCGAAATCAACCGGCAATGAGATCTTGTTGAACGTGAATGCATACGAAATTTTTGCACCAACCGTAACAATGTCCCTGAACTTTGTATTAAAAACCGAATCATTCTGGTAATATTTCCGCGTGGTATTGTTGTACGCCATTTCTATTCCAGCGCCCAAACGGTTCTTGTAATTGAGGGTACGGTATACATTTATCTGCGCTCCGTATGCCATGTATTTAGGCCCGTCCGGCTGCTCCAGCTCACGTACGCCAAATACTGCGATCAGCATCGGATGCCATTTTTTGATGCATTTCGGGATCGTGTCTTTTATATATTTTAAGTCCTTGTTACCAATTGCATAACCAATGCCCAGGTTGATCGTAGCCATGTTCAAACCCAGGTTGGGCGTTGCCATGGCGCCGTTGGAAGCATGTGTTAAGCCCACACCGGCATCCAGCCGCCATGTTTTAGAGAGCATCACCGCATAACTCATGCGCAGGTTTACAAACCCGTTCAGATACGAGCCGATAGCATTGTTTTTATGATTGGTAACGCGGTTGAACGGCTTGGTGATCACAGCCAGTCCTACGCCTAAACGCAAATTCAGCTTCCAGTTACGCTTCAGTTTGTTCAGGCGGATATTGGTATAAGGATAAAGCGCTTCCAGTGTTCCCAGCTGCGAAGGATTAGCAAGGTAAAGGTGCAATGCACATACGCCTAATTCAGGATAATGGTGGATTTGTTCCCAGGCCTGCTTCCCGTCGGTACGGAATACATAATTGATCTCTCCGCCATAAATATGGCCTTTGATCAGGTGGGAAACGTTGTTACGGTGACTGATAATATACCCGTAATGCCCCTGTGCCGAAAGAATAAAATCATGCGAAGGCGCATCCTGTGCGCTTGCTGCTGTGCAAAAACATCCCGCTAAAAAGAGGAGGAATAACTTTACCGATCTTGTAAATCTATGGTTCAATGCGTTGATCACTAAAAATTGAAATTACGTACAAAAATATCAAAAATATCGGGTTGGAAGCGGGATTTTATTTGAGATGAAGTACATTTGTAAAACAGTATTAAACAAAGACCTTTCAAACCTAAATCCCGCATAAATGGACGAAAAATTAAAAGCTTTTGAGCGCTTATTAATAATAATGGATGAATTACGTGAGCAATGTCCATGGGACAAAAAACAAACGATCGAAAGCCTCCGCCACCTTACTATTGAAGAAACATACGAGCTTGCCGATGCCATCCTCGACAAGGATATGGTAAATATTAAAAAAGAGCTGGGAGATGTGTTGCTGCACATTGTTTTTTATGCCCGCATTGCTTCCGAAACCAATGATTTTAACATTGCCGATGTGATCAATTCCCTTTGCGATAAGCTGATCTTCCGCCACCCGCACATTTACAGCGATGTAAAAGCGGATACTGAAGAACAGGTAAAGGAAAACTGGGAAAAATTGAAATTGAAAGAAGGGAACAAATCGGTATTATCCGGTGTTACTAAATCACAGCCTTCACTTGTAAAAGCATCCCGCATCCAGGAAAAAGCACGCGCTGTGGGTTTTGATTGGGAAAAACCCGAACAGGTATGGGAAAAAGTGCAGGAAGAAATTGCAGAATTTAAACACGAAGTGGATTCCGGCGCTTCGCACGAAAAAATGGAAGGCGAGTTTGGCGACGTACTTTTTTCACTCATCAATTATGCGCGATTTAAAAATATCAACCCGGAAGATGCACTGGAAAAAACCAACCGCAAGTTCATCAAGCGCTTTCAATATTTAGAAGCGGAAGCTGCAAAAGCAGGCAAGCAATTAAGCGATATGACGCTGGCGGAGATGGATGTGCATTGGAATAAAGCGAAAGAGTTCTAAAATCACGGAAATGTGATTTTAGAAGTTCAAAGTTGGAAAGTTCAAAGTTCAAAGTTTGCTATGCGCAGATGCTGCATGTAGAACATCCGTTACGCAACACACCCCTAACCCCTCTCAAGAGGGGAATTGCCGCAGTTCAAATTTTAAGGTAATAGTATTTAATCAAATTATGAAACAAAAATATAATTATGATGCTTGCAGAATCGATTCCCCTCTTGAGAGGGGTTAGGGGTGTGTCAAACACAAATTAACACACAGCTCACACACAGATTAGTATATTAGTCCCGCACGTGCGGGATTGGTTAGTAGACATCCAGATTCGTAGTTTCGTTTTTTATTCGCTATCTGTAAATGAATTTTTTATCCCACCTCTATTTATCCGGCACTTCCGAAGGTTTACTCCTCGGGAACTACATAGCCGATTCCGTTAAAGGAAGTGATTATAAAAATTACACTCCGGAAATTCAGCAGGGAATTATATTGCACCGACACATTGATACATTTACAGATACGCATCCAATTGTAGAAGAAAGCAAAAAGCGGCTGCGCGCAAAATACCACAAGTATGCTGCCGTGATCGTGGATATTTATTATGATCATTTCCTGGCAAAAAACTGGAGCGATTATTCCAACATTCCGCTGCATGATTATGCACAAAATGTATACACCCTGATCGAAAAAAATTACGATACACTTCCCTTAAAATCACAACATTTTACGGAATACATGGTACATTACAATATCCTGGAAGCCTATTCCCGGCTGGAAGGTATTGAACGCGTGCTGAAAGGAATGGCATCCCGCGCCTCGTTTGTTTCCAACATGGAACATTCCATCCACGACCTGGAAGAACATTATGATTTATTTGCAGAAGAATTCCGCCTGTTTTTCCCCGAGCTGCAACAATTCGTTAACGCACAAATTAAAATTTGATAATACCGCCTTCATCATTCCATCATTGCAATGCTCCAACTTTGCAATAAAAACAAATGGAATTATTACTCAACCCACTTACACTTTTGGTGATCGCTTTTGTTCTTGCTTTAGGATTTATCGCTTCTCCGTATGAGATTAATTTTGAGGATGGAGATGAGATTGACTTTTAGGTACGGATTGTACGAATCTGAAAACGAATTTTTACGAATCTGTGTGGTTACAAATTACGAATGATACAAATTTACTAATCTGTGTTTGTTATAGGAAGATCTGACAAATTGGAATTTTATTTTTTCTCTGACTGTCATCCCGGACCTGATCCGGGATCTGTTAATTAAGAACTCAAAATACAATCTGCAAACATTTATGAGATCCCGTGTCAAGCACGGGATGACCGATTCTTTTTGTGATTTGGTTTTAAACCATTCTATTTCTTTTTCCGGCCATTTTCCCCTGCAACCATAAAACCACATACGCCACCACCGGCGCAGCAGCCACATCAATGCTGTAATGCACATGTTGCAACATTAATAGCATCCCAACTACGCACCCAACGATCACGAATGTGATTTTCAGCTTTTTGTTTTCCAATCCAAATGCAAACAAAAAAAGTGTGGTGGTGTGCCCCGAGAAAAAAAGATCTTTTAAATTATCGCGGCCCGAATAAAAAGAAGAATGCAGCAATACATCCTGCAAAGGAATAATGTTTACAGGCGGTTCCAGCGGAACTAAATACAAGCACAACATCCGCAGCAGCGTCATGATCGTGTATGCCTGGAGTAATTTAATGAATAAGAATGGGGAGCGCAACGCTACGATCAATCCGAAAAGACAAAATGAATACGTGAGCAGGAATGTAAAAATGGAGACGTTTACAGGCGGGAATAAATTCAGAACAGGATCATTAAAAACGCGCCCGCTGCGTAATTCATTGAATGTAAGAAAATGCAAAAAAGCAAAAAGTGTAAGACCTAATGCCAGTAATGTAAACAATAATAACTGCTTATTTTTTTGTTCTTTCAGAAAAAAATTCCAGTTAGTTTGCATCATTTTTTTATCAATTACAAACTCATCATGTCTTTTAATTTTGCTGCCTGGCGGCGCGAGATCTCTACCTGTTCACCTCCGCGCAATTTTACCATCAATCCGCCATTGAACCAATTCTCAATGCTTTCCACCCATTTTAAATTGATGATGTGTTTGCGGCTTGCACGAAAAAAAGTACGGTTGTTCAATCGTTCATCCAAATTATTTAAGGAACGTAAGATCAGCGGACGGTTTTTCTCAAAATGCACCCGCACATAATTTCCTTCACTTTCAAACAAACGGATCTCCGATAATTTCACAAACCAGCATTTTTCACCGTCCTTCACAAATACCTGGTCGTTGTCGTTCAGTGGCTGCGTTTGCTCTTTCGCTTCCGCGGACGATGTCACATCTTTGTTCAGTATTTTTTTTACCGTTTCCGCCAGGCGATTCGATTGCACCGGCTTCAATAAATAATCCAGCGCATTGATCTCAAATGCACGGATCGCGTACTCATCATACGCCGTTACAAAAACCACTTCGGGCAAACCGCTGATCTCTTCCAGCAA
This sequence comes from Bacteroidota bacterium, assembly GCA_025963715.1. GTDB lineage: Bacteria > Bacteroidota > Bacteroidia > 2-12-FULL-35-15 > 2-12-FULL-35-15 > 2-12-FULL-35-15. The sequence goes on along the minus strand of JAOQAG010000051.1, from coordinate 166,239 downwards.
TTCAAACCCGTTTTTTCCCGGCATCTGAATGTCCAGGAAGATCACATCCGGTTTCAACAATTTGATATTCTCAATCGCAGTTTCCGCATTGTTTGCTTCACCTACAATTTGAATTTCGGAGTAAGCCGACAGTAAGCTTCTCAGCTCCTGGCGCGCCAATCGTTCGTCATCTATCAGTAATGCTTTCATGATGTATGGTATTAAATTTTATAAGTATCAAAAATTTCGTACTATAAAAAATCACTTTAAGAACGTCATTGCGAGGGCTTTTCGCCCGAAGCAATCTCATTCTGGTTTATACGCTGGTGTGAGATTGCTTCGGGCGAAAAGCCCTCGCAATGACGCACAAATTAAATTTTTTTCAATAAAAATAACTATATAAACTTTCCAAGTTCATTTAATTTTTATTCTGCTAAATCTTTCCGTTTCGGGATGATCAGCTGTGTCAATACAACATTGGCGTTCTCATTTTCTATTTTCAGCGATGCTTCCTTTCCATATAATAATTGTAATCGCTGCACCGTATTTTTAATTCCAAATCCGCTATCGCTGTCTTTCTTTTCATCCATCTGCCCGCTGTTCCGGATCTTCACAATTAATTTATCATCCTTCACATCTGCTGTTATTTCAATAATTCCACCGGCCGTTAATTTGGAAATACCATGCTTGATCCCGTTTTCCACCAACGTTTGGATCATCAGCGGCGGCACATAAAAATGTTTGCTATCCTCCGCTATCGCCACCATTGTTTTCAAACGCTCTTCATAACGGATCGATTCCAGACCCAAATAATCATTCACAATTTTCATTTCCTCGTCAAACGAGATCACCCTGTTTTTTCCCATCTGCAAGGTATTCCGCAAAATATTCGAAAGCTGTGTGATCGCTTCCTTCGACTTCACCGGATTTTCATCTACCAATGCGCGAATGCTGTTCATGGCATTGAACATAAAATGCGGGTTCAGCTGCGATTTTAATTTATTCAATTCGATCTCGTTGATTGATGCTTCCCATTTTAAATTTTCAATCTCCGCTTTTTTATAATTCTCGATGTAATGCACCAAAAAATAAATGACCGACCAGAAAAAAAACAATAACGACAATACCAATACATTGTACACAATACTACTGGTAATGTAACGCTGCGGATCAGCAATACCCAGCATCGATTCAAAAACAAACTGAACCACTTCCATCAACATCGCAAACAAAATGGTTGCGATCAGCATCCGCGGAATTATTTTAAGCGTGCTTAATTTAAGCCATCCCGAACGGACAACAAGGTTGCGGTACAAATTAGAAATGAGTACGCCAAAAACAAAAAGGATCCCAAGGCTTTTTGCTACTTTAACACTAAACGCATTGTCCAGGTTCAGCAGCAGCGAATTGAGCAATACAAAAAACAGCCATCCGCAGATGTTACAGATCCAATAAAGCGTTTTTTTACTCATTTCATTTTACAATTAATGTTTGCCGATCCAGGCATTCCGCACTTCCATTTGTTTCTCCGTTGGATTTTTTGAAAGTACTAAATTTGATTTACGCGCAGGAATTACCGCAAATACTTTCGAGCTTAATTTTACTTTTTTCGCTCTCGCTTTTTCCGATTTTTTACGTTTCACAATAATCGTTACATGATCGCCTTCTTTTACTTTCGCCATGTATGCACTGATCACCGTTTGTGCATTGTCCAGTGTTAATTTTTTTCCATTCAGTTTTACGATCTCGTCAAATTCTTTGTAACCCATTGCTTTCCCAAAATCATCCATGTTGGCCGTGTTTACAATCACCAAATGATTGTTCGCAGGGTTCAGCCCGATGGAAATTCCACCCAGCGTAATTTCTTTTTCTTTCGATTGTCCGCCAAACTCAATTCCTGCAAGTGCCAGCGTTTCGGCTATCGGTAATGGTTCCGAACCGGCAACGTAGCGCTTAAAAAATTCGCCGATCTCCGGATACGTTAATTTCACGATCTGGTCAAACAATTCGTCATCCTTGAATGACCGCGTTCTTCCATACGTTTTCGAAAGATCTTTCATCAGCTCCTGGATCCCGTATTTTCCATTTGAAAGTGAACGTAATTTCAGATCGAGACACAAGCCGATCAATGCGCCTTTTTCATATACATTGTTGTACTCACTGTGATATTTTGTCAAGCATTCCCTGCTCATCACCGTAAACGGCAACGAATCGTTATAACCTGCAGCGCCTGCCATTTTATTTTCGATGATGCGCAGATAATCATCCACGCTCATGTTGCCGTATTTTACCTGTACCAATCCTGCAGCATACTCGGTTGTCCCTTCATACAGCCACAGGTGTTCCGACATTTGCGGATTGTTGTAATCAAAGCTTCCGATTTGTTCCGCATGGATGCTCAATGGCGTTACAATGTGAAAAAACTCATGTGCCGAAACATCCCTGATCGTTTGTGCCAGCTGCTCTTCCTTGATCTCCGGTAAAAAATACATGGAGGAATACGAGTGTTCCAACGCGCCGCTTGCACCCGAACCACCTGTTGTTGCCGTTAAATAGATCAGGTATGCATATTTTTTTATCGGCAGCGTACCACCTAAATATTCTTTTTGTGCTACTAAGATCTCATTGATCTTGCCCGCTAAAAATTTAGAAGTTGTTACTTTATTCGGTGAGTAAAGTGAAATGATAATTTGCGCACCACCCACATTTAATATTGTTGTATCCGGCACATCGTACATCATCGGTGCATCCTGCAACTGGTAATAATCCGGCACATGATACGTATCCATATTACCTTTATAGGTTACATCCGTTAAACTGCAGGTACCGTAAAAATTAGCCGGGTGTGTAATGTTGATCTCGTAAGGCGTACGCAGCATTTCGTCAAAAAAGCCAAACAAGCAATGCGTGTTCAGCATAAAATTTTTATCCGCTTCAAAATTGCTTCCCCCCGGTTCAAATACAAATTTTTCCTTAATGTCCGTGTCCCATGTATCCTCCACACGATACGTGATCTTTGCCATTTTTTTTGCATCAGAAATTTTCCAGCTGTTTTTATCAATGTGTTCAAACGCCAGTGGATTTCCCTGCGCATCCAGCACTTTAAAATCAGAAACAAAACGGCCAAAATCATAGATCTCATACGTTCCCGGAACCATTTTAGGTAAGCGGTAAATTACTTCGGATGTACTAACAGCTGGCGTCAGTAATTCGATCGTCAGCTTATCATCAATACATTTGGTGAGATCCACCGAAAAGCGGTAATTGTTTTGCGCAATGGCGGTAAAGCTGATCAATAAAGCAAGGAGGGAGTAGATACGTTTCATGATGTTTACAAAAGATATAAAATTAATAAGGGAATGGCTGCTACGGTACCATTCCCTTTTTGAAATAAGCTTATTACACGTCTAAAGTGTTTCTAAGAACGATTTCAGAACAAACTTACCACAAGCATTTTGTTATTGCATGAACAATTACACGAATGGTAAATTTTTACGATTAACGGAGATTTAGGACTCGCTAACAGTAATCTTTTCGATCACATCGCCTTGTTTGATCTGGTCGATGATGTCCAAACCTTCCACTACTTTACCAAAACAAGTGTGTTTTCTATCCAGATGCGCAGTTTGTGCTCTGCTCATCACAATAAAAAATTGCGATCCGCCTGTATCGCGCCCTGCATGCGCCATTGAAAGCACACCTTTATCATGGAACTGGTTATCACCGGTTAATTCACATTTGATAGTGTAACCCGGACCGCCGGTTCCTGTTCCTTTCGGACAGCCACCCTGTAATACAAATCCGGGGATCACGCGGTGAAATGTTAAACCATCGTAATATCCTTTTTTTGCCAGATCTGTAAAATTCTTCACTGTACCCGGAGCATCTTTTTCAAAGAACTCCACTTTCATTGTTCCTTTTGCTGTTACTATTTCTGCTGTTTGCATTTGTATGTTTTTTAAATTGTATGCAAATATAAGAAGAAGTTCAAAGTTTAAAGTTCAAAGTTAGCTAAATGCAGATGCTGTGCATTTTTTCACCGCAAAGGCGCGAAGAACGCAGAGGGATTTGCTAAGTGCGCAGAGGTGCTATGTATGAGTTCTTTTATGATACTTTTTATTAAAGCATGCTGTTCACACTTTATCTATAATCTCTTTGCGTTTTTTCTTTGCGCCTCTGCGCCTTTGCGGTTAAAATACATACAGCAACACGCAGCACTACACACAGCTAAACTTTAAACTTTCCAACTTTGAACTTTGAACTTTTTTTAAATTTTAACAAATCGCCAGAATACCCACTATTTAAAGTCTTTCAAAGAAACATCCCGGAAAAAACTCCCCTTAACACTAATTAACACTTGCTTTTTTCAAAAAAATATACATCTTTGCATATCCAAAAAATCAAAATGGACCCTGATAGTAATATATATTGTACTTTAAATGAAAAAGATCTTTTTCTTTCTTTTCCTTTTTTCATCGGTGCAGCTGGCTTTCTCAAAGCCCGTTAATATTGCTATTCCCACAATTACAAACGGACCGCATGACACTGTTCCTTACGTCATCGATGAAGATGAAATGAGTGATTTCAATGATTCCCTGATCTCTTTCCCTGCTTCCGACCTGTATTGTGATTTTGATACCGTAAATACACATTATCCTAAATTTGACATTTCCATATTAAAAAATACATCACGCAATATTTTATTGTGCGACGAAAGCAGCTGTGGATATGTTCATCCCTTCCAGGGCAAGATCACTTCAACCTTTGGGCCTCGTAAACGCCGCTTTCATTACGGTGTCGATATTGACCTGGAAACAGGCGATTGTGTTGCTGCCGCATTTGATGGCAGAGTACGCATTGCTAAAAAAAGTAAATCCTACGGAAACGTGGTGGTGATCCGCCATGCAAACGGACTGGAAACCTATTATGCGCATTTATCAAAATTAAATGTAGAGATCGGACAACAGGTATATGCAGGAGAAGTGATTGGTTTAGGAGGCAACACCGGCCATTCACATGGCAGCCATTTGCATTTTGAAGTACGTTACATGGGCCAGCCGGTAAATCCTGCTGAATTAATTTCCTTTGAAGAACACAAATTAAAATCCGATACGCTTACTTTATCTTCCAAAACATTTGATTACGTTGCAGAAGCTAAAAAAGCAGCTGTACGCACCTCAGCAAAAGGCAAAGGAAGCAAAGGCGCTAAAGGAACGGCTGTTGCAAAAGCAACAAAAGGAGTACACGTAGTAAAACAAGGGGATACATTATCGTCGATAGCCCATAAATACGGAACCACTACAAAAGCGCTTTGTGCTAAAAATGGGATCAAACCAACCAGCACATTGCACCTCGGGCAAAAACTCAAAGTTTAAAATCCATTTTCTTTCCAGATAAACATCCGTGTTCGTGTATTGTAATACGCAAACTTCGAATTCTTTTCCAGCTTTAAAACAGTTGTATTTACACTTGTTACCGCGTCTAATTCGCATGGAATAATATACGTTCCCGAAAGGTCGATCAAACCGATCTTATGATCAATCGTTACCTCACACAACCCGCTTTTATTAAAAGCGCTCACCTCATCAAACATAAAATCCACGATCACTTTTCCGGCGCGGTTGATAAAACCAATTTTATCATTCTTCACTACCGCAGCCACACAATCGTTAAAATCATTGGCCGACTGGTAAATAAATGCAACGGGCATTTTCATTTTTTTATCCATGTAACCCCATTTGTCTTTTTTCATCACTGCCGCCAAACCCTCGCTGAATGCCGAGATCCGGTCGAAATCTTTCGCTGTTACATACTTTCCGCTTTTATCGATCAATCCCTGCTTTTTATTTTTTTCCGCTACCGCATAACCGTTTTTAAATGCCGACGAGATCAGCGAACCTTCACTAAAATCATAATCCACCGGAATGATCAGTGCGCCGCTCTTATCCGCAAAACCATATTTATCGCCTTTCACCACCATGATCGCATCTTCTGCAAAATCGCCCAGCAGATCATACTCACAAGGCAAAACCGTTTCTCCTTTTTTGTTGATCACACCGTATTTTTTCAATGATTTTACTTTTGCCAATCCGTTTTTAAAATAATCCGCCCAATCATATTTGCAGGCAATTACCATGTTTCCTTTTGTATCAATAAAACCCGTTTGTCCGCCCAGTTCCACTCCTGCCAAACCTTCTTTAAAATCAGCCGCTTTCGAGAATCCAAGCGGGATCACCAGCGTACCGGCATCATCCACATAACCGTATTTTTCGTTTTTGCCAACAGCAGCCAGTCCTTCCGAATATTCTGTAATATCATCGTATTCCAGGGGAACAATTATTTTCCCGGTAGTATTGATGATCCCGCTTTTGCCGTGCTGCTGCACCACCGAAAAGCCATCGTGAAATGCTTCCACCTGCTCATACACAAATGGAATAATCAATTTGCCCGCTTTGTTGATAAAACCTGATTTTCCGTTCAGTCCGCATTCTGCAAATCCTTCCGAAAAAGGTTCCACCCACTCATAAATGCAGGGAATCACGCTGTGCCCCAAACTATCCGTAAAGCCCCATTTTCCGTTTTCACGAATGGCATACAACGCTTTCTGCGACATCTCCATATCCTGGTTTACCGCATCCATAAAGGGATAATCGGGAAATTCCGTTTTGAATTTTGTAAAAGATTCCGGCCGGTAATCCGCTGTAGACATCGCGTAGATCGCATGCCATGCCGCTTCCACGTTGGGATTGAAAGGATATTTTTTTACAAACGCATGGTAGTCTTTGCTGGTACCACCTGCTGTGGACAAGGAGTAAATAGAGTTTTCGGCCTGACCGATAAACGGACTTTCCGGCTCTTTCGCGATGAATTGCTCAAATTCTTCCACCGTATTATTTTTGGTGGATGCCTCAAAAAGTGCGGAGGCGTACAATGCTTTTGCCTGCGCAAACTGTTTGGCAAACGGGTACGTATTCATAAAATCCTGGTACGCCTGGTACGTATTTGTTTGCTGCGCTTCCGCGAATGCCATACTATTGCGCAGGTCGATCGCATCAAAACATTGTGGCGCAGTAGGATAATTATCAATAAATTTATTGAGTGCCGCAATGTTGTTTTGCGAGCGGTAAAAATCGAATGCTTTTACATGAATGACCATTTGCATCGAATCGATCGTTTGCCTTGCAATGCGGTAATCCAGTAGCTTAAAACTCTGTTTCAGATCCAGCTGCTGGTAAGCACGATCAGCCTTCATAATGTATTTGTAAGCACTATCGATATTGGAAAAGGGATTGTCGTTGCGGAAATAAATAATGCTGAGTCCGTAAGCCGCAGGCGCAGTTTGCTTTTTCAGCGATTGCTCAAATAAATGCTTTGCCTCAAAATAGTTGTATATTTTTAATGCAGCATACGCTTTTCCGATCTTATCCGCTTTCAGGCTAACCGACACACACAATAACAGGGATACCAGAAACGTTTTTAAAACATTCATACTGCTCTTTAAAATTTTTGTAAAACTAAGAATTATATTTTGCCAAACCAGTTTCAGGAAAACGCCCCCCGACATTCATTTGGGATTCATTTATCAATGAAATATTAATACCAGCCGGATTAAACGTTTTAAAAACGGGTTTTACCGAAATTCTGCATTTATTTGAAGCAGCGAACGCATTAAAATAGTAATTTCGGGATCAAATAACCGGGTATGTTTTCAAAAGGACAAATTGCATTCGCCATCTTTTTTTTTATCGCTTTTGTGATCGGTATCTCATTGGCATACAGAAAGGATAAGCAAAGCAACCAGGCTTTTTTTAAAGGAAGTTATAAAGTGCTGATCTTTGTGGTAATTGTATTTTTTGCTCTTTTTGGAATGGTGAAATTGAAACATTTGATGTTTTAAACCAAATTCAGGGATTTAAAGCCAGGCTACAGACAAACTACTTTTCTGTAACCTACTAATTTTGAGGACAATAGCAAAAATTTAACGATTATTTCAAATAAACATTACGATAAATTTGCTTTTTTAATCGATTAATTTTATATATTTGTAGACGAATAAAAATTTCAGAAAGGGGAATAATGAAAACACTACTCACATCTTTAACACTCATTACCGCCGCAATCAGCTCTTCATTTGCAGGAGTTATTGTTGTAGAAGGCAAATACCAGGATAAAAACCTGTACATCCAAAATGGTTATGCCGGCAACGGTGTAGGTTTTTGCACGTACGAGGTAACCATCAATGGTAAAACCACCACCGACGAGGTAAATTCAAGCGCATTCGAGATCGATTTTTCCGCTTACCAGATCCTGCCGGGAACGCCGGTAATTGTGGAGATCAAACACAAAGACGATTGCAGCCCTAAAGTATTGAACCCGGAAGCATTAAAACCAAGAGCAACCTTCGAAGTAGTAAACATCAACATCGATAAAAACGGTTTGCTGAACTGGTCCACTAAAAATGAAATGGGCTCATTGCCATACGTAGTGGAGCAATTTCGCTGGAATAAATGGATCCCGGTGGGTGAAGTACAAGGCGGCGGAAAAATGGATAACAACTCATACACGTTCCAAACCACTGCACATTCGGGCGAAAACAAATTCCGCGTAAAGCAGGTTGGATTTTCCGGAGCTGCTAAAACATCCGATAATGTAACGTTTGTTTCAACTGTACCACAGCCTACTTATGCCATGTCGAAGGACAAAGCCGATATTAAATTTTCGGGCGAAACATTGTACGAAGTATACGACTCTTATGGAAATGTAGTGAAGCGCGGTTATGGCGACGATCTTAGCATTCAAACACTCGGCAAGGGAAGTTACTATTTATGCTATGATAACATCATGGCCGATTTCGCTAAGAAATAAGCAATACTTCTTTTACAACAACATTCAGTTCGCTGATTCCATCATTGCAGCGCTCCATACAATTAAACCTTCTATTTCACAATAGGGGGTTTTTATGTTATCATGCTATGATAACATCATGGCCGATTGCGCTAAGAAATAAGCAATACTTCTTTTACAACAGCATTCAGTTCGCTGATCATCATTGCCGTTGCACCCCATACAGTTAAACCCCCTATTTCATAATAGGGGGTTTTTATTTTAAAACCACTGCTGTGTGTGATCGTCTTGATGCCTTTAATGGATTCGGCGCTCAGCTCAAACAGATCGGTGGTGATGATGCTTTTTACTTCGCGTAGATCTGCCACAAAATCAGGTATTCTAGTGCTGTAGCCAATATACGGACTCACCAAAAAATTGCTGGGATTGATATACAGATCGCTCAGTTTGCCGATCACCACAATGTTGCTGGCCGGAACGCCCACTTCTTCAAAGGTTTCGCGCAAAGCGGTTTGCTGCAGATCCACATCGGTTTCCTCGTATTTTCCACCCGGGAACGCCACCTGGCCGCTATGCACACCTTCGTACACCGGGCGCTCGATCAATACCAGCCGGATACTTTCGCCAGCGGGAAATAAAAGAATAAGCACAGCACTTTTCCGAGGATGATAATCTTCAGGAGGAATTTCGCGGATGCGCTGCCGCGCGATGGGAGCCATCAAAAATTGCACATCTTCCCCCGGTAATTTCCGTCCAAGACGTGTTTTCAATCGATCAACAAAAATCTGGAACTTCATACTCCGATTATTTTTCAGTGCAAATATCCAAAAAAAGCTTCCTTTGGCCGGAGATAGCGAAACTTATTTATAAACACTCGCGTACTAAGTAGCTGAACCCCAAACTACATTCCCATGAAACCCGAACAACTACAAGAAATGGTGCATTGGCTGAATCAACAAATCGCCCACATTAACGAATCAATGAAACAAGCACGAGATCAAAACAATTACGGAAGGGAATCGCAGTACGAAGGAATGAGAGATGCATTTATGAGGTGCCTCAATAAGCTGAATACCAACACAGTTGATTGAATACGGCTATTGCATCACCGTAATTTGCTGCCCGACTTTTAAACGGATCCTCCCGCTACTAAATCCGTTTATTTGTTTTATTGAAGCGGTTGTAGTGCCAAACCGCTTCGCGATCTCGAAGATCGTATCTCCTTTTTCAATTGTATAAAATTTTGTATTCTTCGGATACGCTGCAATCCCCCATTTTGTTTGCTTAATGATTAGTTCCGTACATAATAATTTCTGATCCGAAAAAGAAATTAAATAGCGTGGGTTCATCGGCACTCCTTTAAAACGCACTTCAAAATGTAAATGCGAACCGGTTGAATGTCCCGTACTACCGCCCAATCCAATGATCTGTCCCGCTTTTACTACCTGCCCCGGTTTTACTTTTATTTTTGAAAGATGCGCATACACTGTTTCCAAACCGTTGTAATGCCGGATGATCACCACATTTCCAAAACCACCGTAATTTTTTGCCACCCGCACCATTCCATCGAAAGCCGCTCCTACTTTATCGCCTTTATTCAAATCAATGTCAATCCCGTTGTGTTTGGTACTATCGCGCCAGCCAAAATTAGAAGTAACCGGCCCGTTGAACGGATGCACATACTCGCCACGCGCTCCGCCATTCAACGTAAGGCATACAGACGTATCGCCTTTTAATTTCAGCATGTCTTTTTCAGGAAAAAGATTATTTATTTCCCAGCAGGCATACAAGTCGGCAGCCGGAAAAGCTGATCCGGTAGTCGTTACAACTACTGCCGCTTCATTATCCAGGCTTTTAAAATGTGCAGAAGCAATTTCTATCTCCTTTGCAAGATCCGCCGGAATGGTATCCATTTCCATTAAAAAATCGATGAGTGCATTGAGCTGTTCCCGGCTCATGCTTTGCACCAGGCTTTTTTGCTTTACCAGTGTTACAAGGGGTATTGGATGCCGCTACGGTATCGCCGGGACCGGCCAATCCACGCTGTGAAAGCATCGTAAAAATAAAGAATAATAAAAAGCTATAACGGCTGATGCCTGTTATAGAGAGAGTAGCACTTTTAAACATTCCCCGCCCCGATTTTTTAGGATTGCTAATTTATCAATTTTATCGGAAAAAACAAAGCCGGTATTCAATGTGGGGAATTTGGCAGTAAATTCATAATTCACTGAATTACAAGCAGAAAGAAATAAAAATTGACCTGGCACGAAGTTTTTACATAAAAATAAAATTAAAAAACCAAACCTCTAAACACATAAAAAAATGGAAGATTACTCACGCACAATTTTAGTTATCGAAGATGAAGATTTTATCTCCGGAATGGTTGCCAGATCTTTAAAAGATGAAGGTTACCATGTGATCATTACCAGCGATTTGAAAAGCTCGCTGCTGGTATTGGATACCGAAAAAATAAACCTGGTAATCTCTGATGTGATGCTGCCTTTTAGCGGCGGGCTCGACATCCTGGATTATGTGAAAGATCATAAAAACATTTCAGAAACGCCGGTGATCCTGGTAACAGGCATGGACAAAGACGTGTTGCAGGCAAGCACCGTAAGGGCAAATGCTATTTTAACAAAGCCTTTTGAAATGAATGCCCTGATCGATCTTGTAAATGCTTTGCTGGAAGTAGAAGAAAATGAAAATGCGGAAGAGCAAAAAAGTGTAGCGTCATAAGATATAAAAGGTCCTGTTGTAGACAATGTTATTATGGAAACAAAAATACTTTCCTGAGTTGTCATCCCGGGCTTGACCCGGGATCTGCCAATTATATACTGCTACCATTCATGAGATCCCGGGTCGGGGCCCGGGATGACAGTATTATTTGTGAATATTGTAAAAAAACATTTTCCTGCAACAACACCAAATAAAATTTAGTAAAATAAAAAATCGTTATTGATTGGGAATTGCATCCTTATCAATAACGATTTTTTGTAAATTTTCTCTGAGTTTATATTACCCTTCCCGAATATACTTTTAATGCTTCATCCAAACAGATCATTGCATTTTTCAACGACTCTTTGTTGAGCACATACGCTAAACGTACTTCATTGATCCCGGCGCCCGGCGTGGAATAAAACCCGGTAGCGGGCGCCAGCATTACGGTTTCTCCATTGTGTTCAAACGATTCCAGCAACCACTGGCAGAATTTATCGGCGTTATCGATCGGTAAACGTGCAATGCAATAAAATGCACCGCTTGGCTTCGGACAAAATACGCCTTCCATTTTATTCAATGCTTCAACGATAAAATCCCTGCGCTCTACATATTCTTTCTGCACTTTATCAAAATAGGATTTCGGAGTTTCCAGTGCCGCTTCCGCACCTATTTGTCCGAATGTTGGCGGGCTTAACCGCGCTTGTGCGAATTTCATCGCCGCCGCCATGATCTCTTTATTTTTCGAGATCAATGCACCAATGCGCGCACCGCAGGCACTGTATCTTTTAGAAATGGAATCCAGCAATACCACATTGTTTTCAAGCCCTTCCAAATGCATCACGGAAACATATTCTTTTCCATCGTAGCAAAACTCCCGGTATACTTCATCCGATAATAAAAACAGGTCGTATTTTAAGACCAGCTGTTTTAATGATTCCAGCTCTTCTCTTGAATATAAATACCCGGTTGGGTTTCCGGGATTACAGATCATGATCCCTTTTGTTTTTGGTGTAATGTGCTTTTCAAATTCAGCAATCGGTGGCAATGCAAATCCTGTTTCGATGTAGGATTTTACGGGTACCACTTTCACATCTGCAGCGCAGGAAAAGCCATTGTAATTGGCGTAAAAAGGCTCCGGGATAATGATCTCATCACCGGGATTAAAGCAGGTCATCATTGCAATCTCGATCGCTTCCGAACCGCCTGTGGTGATAATGATATCGTTGTAATCAATGTTGATGTTAAAACCACCGTAATAGCCCGCCAGTTTTTTGCGGTAGGATTCGATCCCGGCCGAATGTGAATACTCCAGTACTTTTATATCTGCATTTTTAACAGCATTCAACAAACTTTCAGGTGTTTCAATATCCGGTTGCCCGATATTCAAATGGTAAATTTTACGTCCTAATTTTTTTGCTGCTTCCGCAAATGGAACCAGTTTACGGATAGGCGATGCAGGCATGGTTTCGCCTTTAACAGATACTTTTGGCATGGAGCGTGTTTTAAATTTGGTTGCCAAAGGTAGCATTTAGCACTGAAACAGAGAAGATTTTTCAGCAAAATTCCTGTAGAAAGACGGGGTTAAAACAACAAATCCCCCGGGTTACCGGAGGATCTGTGAGATACTAATAGTATAAACAAATTAGTGTTTTTCAGCTGGTGCCGGAGTTGCCGGTGCATCAGTTGCAGGAGTTGGATCTGGTTTAACAACGCCTTTGATTTTGATCACTTTTGAAGGAGTGTCAGCGTTAGAAGTTAACGTAACAGTTTTTTCGAAAGCACCAACACGGTCAGTTGCGTAGTGAACTTTGATAACTCCGCTAGCACCCGGTTTGATTGGTTCTTTTGGCCATTGTGGAGTTGTACATCCGCAAGATCCAACAGCATTAGAAATAATTAAAGGTTCTTTACCAGTGTTTGTGAATTTGAATTCACGGTTACCATCTGCATTGTGTTCGATCGTTCCGTAATCTACTACTTCCGTTTCAAATTTGAATTTAGGAGCGTTTGGATTTACCGGGTTCGGAGTTGTAGTTTCCTGTGCATTTGCACCTACAGCAACACAAACAAATAATCCGATTGATAAGATTGCTTTTTTCATTGTTTTAGATTTGGTTTTTAGTTATTAATTTAAGGTTCCAGTTATTTTTAATGTTTCTCGAACGGTGTAGCGCCGTCATCTTTTTTCCCATTGGTCGGGAAAGCTTCTTCTGTTGGTGCTGCTTCCACATGTCCTTTTATAGTAATTACTTTTTCACCCGTTTTTGCATTGGAGTGAATGGTCACTGTTTTTGTAAAATTACCTGCACGTTTCGTGTCGTACGTTACTTTAATCACTTGTGATTCGCCCGGTTTGATCGGAATGTTTTTAGGATATGTTGGCACTGTACAACCGCAAGATCCTTTTGCATCGGAAATGATCAGGGGTTCTTTACCGGTATTTTTAAATTTGAATTCATAGGTTCCGTTTCCGGCATAATCAATGGATCCAAAATCGTGTACATCTGTTTCAAACGTCATTTCAGCAAGACTGGTTTGTGCTGCTGCCGGAGCTGCAGCTGGCGTAGTTTGTGCGTTTGCTGCAAAACATGTTAAGCAAATGATGTTAAAAGTAAGGAATGCTTTTTTCATAATGTGTAGAATTTAATTCCGATTAATTCTGTCAAAATTTTAGCGATAATCGTGCCATAATTAATAAAAATAGAAAAATCGGTTTTTATTTTTTAGTAGCTTTGTACCTCTTTATTATTAGAGCAAACGAAGTAAGTAAATTATTATGGAAATTCCAAAAACCTACGACCCTAAAATTACCGAAGACCGATGGTATGCGCATTGGTTAAAGCATCAATTTTTTAAGTCCGTGCCGGATGAGCGCGAGCCTTATACCATTGTGATCCCGCCACCAAATGTAACAGGCGTGCTGCACATGGGCCACATGCTTAACAATACCATACAGGATGTACTGATCCGCAGGGCGCGTATGCAGGGCAAAAATGCCTGCTGGGTACCGGGAACAGACCATGCTTCGATTGCTACGGAAGCGAAGGTGGTTGCTTTATTAAAAGAACAGGGAATTAATAAAACGGATCTTTCCCGCGAGGATTTTTTAAAACACGCCTGGGAATGGAAAGAAAAATACGGCGGCATTATCCTGAAACAATTGGAAAAACTAGGCGCTTCCTGCGATTGGGACCGTACACGTTTTACCATGGAAAATGATTTGAGCGAAGCGGTTATTGATGTTTTTATCGATTTATACAATAAAGGACAAATTTACCGCGGAGTGCGCATGGTAAACTGGGACCCGCAGGGATTAACGGCCGTTTCGGACGAAGAAGTAATTCATAAGGAAGTGAACTCGAAATTGTATTATGTAAAATATAAAATTGAAGGAACTGCCGATGAGTGGATCACTATCGCGACAACGCGCCCTGAAACGATTTTGGGAGATACTGCGGTTTGCGTTCATCCGGAAGATGAGCGTTACAAACATTTGAAAGGAAAACGCTGCATTATACCGATGGTAAACCGGTCGGTACCGATTATTTTTGACGATTACATTGACCTGGAATTTGGAACGGGGGCGCTGAAAGTAACGCCTGCGCACGATATCAGCGATTATAACCTGGGTGTAAAACACAACCTGGAAGTGATCGATACGATTGCTGCGGATGGTAAAATGAGCGCCGCCGCACAGTTTTATGTGGGTGAGGACCGTTTTACGGTTCGTAAAAAAATAGCGAAAGACCTGGAAGAGATGGGCCAGATCGTGAAGATCGAGGATATTAAAAATAAGGTTGGTTACAGCGAACGCACCAATGCTGTGATTGAGCCGCGTTTGTCCTTGCAATGGTTTTTGAAAATGGATACGATCTCGAAACCGGCATTGGAAAATGTTTTGAACGGCGAGATCAAACTGATCCCGGAAAAATACGTGAACACTTACAAACACTGGATGGAAAATGTACACGACTGGTGCATTAGCCGCCAGCTGTGGTGGGGACAACAAATTCCGGCATGGTACGATAACAAAGGGAATACGGTTGTTTGCAGAACAAAAGAAGAAGCGCTTCTGAAATTAAAAGAGAAGAATGCTGAAATAAAATTGGAAGAAATCAAACAGGATGAAGATGTGCTGGATACCTGGTTCTCTTCCTGGTTGTGGCCGATCAGTGTTTTTGACGGATTTAAAAATCCGGAAGGCGCGGATATTAATTATTATTATCCGACGAATGATTTGGTTACTGCACCGGAAATTTTATTTTTCTGGGTAGCGCGGATGATCATTGCGGGTTATGAATACCGCGGCAAAAAACCGTTCACCAATGTGTATTTAACTGGAATTGTTCGCGATAAGCAAGGACGAAAAATGAGTAAATCATTGGGTAATTCGCCTGATCCGATCGACCTGATCAACCAGTACGGTGCGGATGGTGTGCGTGTGGGAATGCTGTTGTGTTCGCCTGCCGGAAATGATTTGCCGTTTGACGAAAGCATGTGCGAGCAGGGGCGGAATTTTTCGAACAAGGTTTGGAATGCATTCCGTTTGATCAAAGGCTGGGAGATCGATGCAAATCAGAAACAAAGTGAAGCGAATAAAATTTCGGTGCAATGGCTGGATGCAAAATTCAACGAGCAATTGGAGATCATTGATGATCTGTATTCGAAATACCGGATGAGTGAAGCGTTGATGACCACGTACAAGCTGGTTTGGGATGATTTCTGCGCATGGTATTTAGAGATGATCAAGCCGGAATTTGTGGACGGAAAATCATTACCAATTGATAAAACTACGTACGAAGCGACGATCTCTTTCTTTGAAAAAATATTAAAAGTATTGCATCCGTTCATGCCGTTTATTACGGAAGAGATCTGGCATTTGATTGCAGAACGCGCGGAAAAAGAGTGCGTAATTGTTGCGGAATGGCCAAAAGCGAAAATGGAAAACACGGAGATCATCAAACATTTTGAGGTGGTGATGGAAGTGATCACGAACATCCGCAATATCCGGAAGCAAAAAAATATTTCGCCGAAAGAAAAACTGCAGGTGTTTGAAAAAGTAAACCAGGGCGAGATCGTAAAAACATACGATGATATTATCATCAAGCTTTGTAATTTAAGCAGCTTTGATTATGTGACAGCAAAAGTGGACGGCGCGTTTTCATTTGTATTGAAACATGCGGAATTTTTTGTTCCATTGGCTCAAAATATTGATGTGGCAACCGAAAAAGAGCGTTTGGCAAAAGACCTGGATTACAACAAAGGCTTTTTGAAATCGGTGCAGATGAAGCTGGCGAATGAAAAATTTGTAGTGAATGCAAAACCGGAAATGGTGGAAAATGAAAAGAAAAAACAAGCCGATGCGGAAGCGAAGATCAAGGCAATTGAAGAGCAATTGGCAGGGTTGAAATAGATTATAAATGATGAATTATAAATTATAAATAAAAAAATAGAAGAACATGGCAAATCGCAGAGAATTAAAAAGAAACATCAACGGATTATTGGGTGATGTGATCGAAGAATGTTACAGTTCGTTGTTGAACAACGAAGGTAAAAATGAAAAAGAAGTGGAAGCAATCGTTGATGAGGCGGTTGATTTAGCGGATGACCTGATCGCAAAAACAAATGCAAAAGGTTTGAGAAAAAGAGCGGAAATAAAAAAACATTACGGAAACATCAAAGAAGAATTGGGTGATAAAGTAATTGGCTTTATTGAAAAATTAAATGAATTGTAAGTAACATTCGTTACAAATCCGCGTTGAAAGAACACCCTGTAATTTATTGCAGGGTGTTTTTTATAACCAAAAAATCTAAAACAATGAAACGCTCTCTCTTCGCCCTGCTCCTGCTCCCATTTATTTTTTCATTTACCAACCGCGATAACAACAGCAATCAACTGTTGCGCTTGCAACAAAAAGGTAAGGAAGCTGCAGCGTTTTGCGCAAAAAATAATTACAATCCTGATTTTTGTATCCTGATCGATATGGCACAACATTCGGGTAAAAACAGGGCATTTATCTGGGACATGAAAAAATCGGCGGTGATTGCTTCTTCGCTGTGCGCCCACGGTTGTGGTGCTAGTCCGTGGTCGGGAACTTATACAAAGGAGAAACCGGTTTTTAGTAACGTGCCCGACAGCCATTGCACTTCATTGGGAAAATATAAGATCGGGAAACGCGGTTACAGCGCCTGGGGCATCAATGTTAATTATTTGCTGCATGGTTTGGAAACCACCAATAATAATGCATTGAAGCGCGAAATAGTATTGCATTCCTGGCAGGATGTTCCGGAAACGGAAGTATATCCGGCTGGAACGCCCGAAGGCTGGGGCTGCCCGGCGGTAGCCAATAACTTCATGAAAGTTGCCGATCAAAAAATAAAATCATCCGGAAAACCGGTATTGCTGTGGATTTTTAATTGATTTTTATTTTAATGATTTTACTTTTTGAAGGCAAAAAGTAACAAAAACCTTTTCAGGCCTGTAAGGTAATTTTTCCTTCCGCTGACGCTACAGGAAAACCGCGGTTAATTTCGCGTATTCGCCGGATCTCTTCGTCGCTTTAATCTTTCTCCGCTCATTCCCGCTATTACTGCACAGGCCGAAAGAGTCTGCAGAATAAGAGTAGTCTATTATTCTTACAAATTGGCAGAAGAATGTCTGAAAAGCGGAGGACGATTTTAATTCAAGATGATTACCAAGATCCGGAGGTTGCCAGAATTAAAAATGAAATAAAAATCAGGTCATTGCTTGTATAATTAAGCGTAACCGCTGATCTTATAAGTGATAAAACCGATCACTTCGTGAATTAAATTGTGCCAGTCGTTGAGTGCGGAAATGTTTGGAATAAACACATGATCAAATTCAAACTTACGCGGTCCGGCATAACGGTCGGTGCTGTATGGATCCACGACCATGCCTGCTTTGTGAAAACACCCCAGACTCCGTCGCATGTGAAACGCAGAAGTAATAAGTAAAAACGGTCCCTGGATTTTTTCTTTATCGATCAATTGTTTTGTGAACAATGCATTTTCGCGGGTATTTTGCGATTCATTCTCAATAAAAAAATCTTCCTGCGGAATTCCCAATGTGAGTAAATATCGTTTTACGTAAGCGCCTTCTTTGTCTTCGGGATGCAGGATACTACCCGAACCGCCGGTGAAAATTATTTTTTTGATGTATCCTTTTTTGTACAGTTCGATGGCCTGAAACAACCGGTCGGCACCGCGGTAAAACTGCAAACGGTCGAGCGACTGATCGTATTTTACCATGCCACCCAATACAATTCCCGCGTTGTACGTTTTCAGGTCCTGGTATTTTGCAGCCGGAATTTCCCATGCGCGGATGAACTCATCAAAGATAAATGTGTTAGAAAAAAACAGCAAAATGCCGACTCCCCAGCGCAACGATCTTTTTTTTCGTTTTTCGTTTTTTGAAAAAATTGCGATCAGCAACAACGTAATGATCCACACGAGTGGTGTGATCAGGAAAACAAAAATTTTAGAGAGTATAAAAAACATAAAACCGGATTATGATTTCAAAAATACGCATTTTATAAATGTTAACTTTGCTGAATGTTAAAAAGCCGGATCCGCATCGTGTTCAATATTTTTTTGCTGTTGCTGATGTTTTGCTGCCTGATCTGGAATCAACTGGTGGTGTATGGCATTTCGCAGGGAAAAGGACAGCTGAACATCGTCATGAATGCACAACCTGTAAACGAGATCATACAGGATGCTACTTTTCCGGATTCCTTAAAACAAAAGCTGGTGCTGATCGGTGAGATTAAAAAATTTGCGGTGGATAGTTTGGGGATCAAACCGAGCACCAATTACACAACGGTTTACAATCAGCATAACAAATCCATTTTGTGGACAGTTTCTGCAAGCGAGCCGTATCAGCTAACAGCTAAGGAATGGACATTTCCATTTTTAGGAACGGTTTCGTACAAAGGTTTTTTTAATAAAAAAGCATTGCGGAAAGAGTATTTAAACCTGGTAAAAGACAATTACGATATTGATGTGTACAGTCCATCGGGCTGGTCGACACTGGGCTGGTTCAAAGACCCGATCTTATCCAGCATGCTGTACAAGGATGAAGGCAGCCTCGCCAACCTGATCATCCATGAGCTGACGCACGGTACTTTGTATGTAAAAAATGATGTGACATTTAATGAGAACCTTGCCAATTTTATAGGCGATAAAGGTGCCGAATTATTTTTGATCCAAAGGTTCGGAAAAGCTTCGAAACAATACATGAATTACATGCAGGAAAAAGCGGATACGAAATTATTCACAGGTTATATTTTGAATGGCACGGATAAATTAACGAAGCTCTACGCATCTTTTAAGTCAACCGACTCCGAAGCATTCAAAAAAGAGGAAAAGAAAAAACTGATCACGCAAATTGTATTGGGTGTGAACAAATTACCCTTGTATAAAAAACGAAATTATTTCAGGTACAGCCTGCAGGCTTTTCGCGAAGGAAATGCGTTTTTTATGGCATTCAGCCGGTACGATTCGGAGTATGAAAAATTTGATACAGATTTTAAAGAGAATTTCCATTCCGACCTGAGGTTGTATTTAGATGCGATGAAGAAAAAATATACGTCTATTTAGTTGTTAGTCGTTAGTAATTAGACTGTGCATGTTCATATTTTTTGAATAAACAACAACAAGTTCTCAAATTGAGAACTTTTTTTGTATATTTGCATTTCTATGCAGCAACATAAATTTGTTTGCATATATTCTTAAAAAGATTGTATCATCTTTATTTAGCTTTTAAACAATGTAAAAAAATGCATCTAATTTCACGTCCAAAACTTATGGAGTTTTGGAAAAAGCATCCTGATTCAGAGACTCCGCTTAAGCTTTGGTTCAAAAGAGTAGAAAAAGCAAAATGGAAAAATTTTAATGAATTAAAAAAAGAATTCCCAAGTGCCGATTATGTTAAAGACGATCGGATTGTATTTAATATCAAAGGGAATAACTACCGGATCGTTGTTTTGGTATTTTTTACCGGACAAAAAATGTTCATCCGGTTTGTGGGTACTCACACCGAATACGATAAAATTGACGTCAGCAAAGTCTGACACATCTCTGTGGCAATACAGTAAGCCCGCAAATTACTGAAACGATTAACGATTATAGAATGGCAACAGTAAAACCAGTACGCACCAAAAGCGATTACAAAGCTGCTTTGAAAAGAATAGATGAGCTGATTGCAAAAAAACCTAAAAAAGGAACGGATGCGTACGATGAACTTGATGTAATAGGAACCCTTGTGGCTGCATACGAAAGTATTTATTATCCGATTGAAGCCCCCGATCCTGTGGAAGCAATAAAATACATCATGGAGGAACAAGGATTAAAAGCCAAAGACCTGATTCCTTATTTTGGCAGCAAGGGAATTGTTTCTGAATTTTTAAACAGGCAAAGAGGCTTGTCGATACGAGCGATCAAAGCCTTGCACAAAGGCCTGGGCTTGCCTTATGAAGTTCTTATCGGATAAAAGCACATTTTCAAACAGCAGGCGTGTTGTCTCAACGCGCCTGCCGGTAATTCTCAGGCAGGCGCGAGTGTCCCACTCGTGCCAAACTATTCAAGGGCGTCCCGCCCTTATTAAAAACAATATAAGAGCGGGACGCTCCAAAATAAAAAAGCACATTGGGACAACGCGCCTGCAGGTAAAATTATTATTCCCGGTCATTCCCCCTTGCGTTTTGTCTTCTATTTTCAGCTTTTTCACCCTCAAAATAGCGCTTGCTTTAATCCCTCCAAAAAGTTAAATTTGTAGCTTACCTCTACTGCTTTGAAAAAAGCAAAAATTGCGGGTATTTATAAACCAAACACGAACATGAACACATTTGTTACTGAACCTTACAAAGCAAAAAATAAAATCAGGATTGTTACGGCTGCATCTTTATTTGACGGCCATGATGCTGCTATCAACATCATGCGCAGGATCATCCAGAGCAGCGGCGCGGAAGTGATCCATCTCGGCCACGACCGCAGCGTACAGGAAATTGTGGATTGCGCCATCCAGGAAGATGCAAACGCGATTGCGCTTACCTCCTACCAGGGCGGACACAACGAGTTTTTCAAATACATGTACGACCTGTTGAAAGAAAGAGGTTGCGGACACATTAAAATATTCGGCGGCGGCGGCGGCACTATCCTGCCAACAGAAATTGCAGAATTACAGGCCTACGGCATTACACGCTTGTACGCGCCGGACGATGGACGTGCGATGGGTTTGCAGGGAATGATCAACGACATGCTGATGCAGTGCGATTTCCCGACCGGCAACAACCTGAACGGCGAAATAAACCACCTGAAAGAAAAAGACATTAAATCGATTGCACGCATGATCTCCGCAGCGGAAAATTTTCCGGAGGAGTTTGCGAAATTCATCCCGGAAATTGAAAAAGGCGCTTCTGCAAAAAAAACACCTGTACTGGGGATTACCGGGACCGGTGGCGCCGGAAAATCATCGCTGGTGGATGAGCTGGTTCGCCGTTTCCTGATCGATTTTAAAGACAAAACCATTGCAATCATTTCTGTTGATCCGTCGAAACGTAAAACGGGCGGCGCTTTACTGGGCGACCGGATCCGGATGAATGCAATCCGCAACGAGCGGGTGTTCATGCGCTCGCTGGCAACACGCCAAAGCAACTTAGCATTGTCAAAATATGTGAAAGAAGCGGTGGACATTGTGAAAGCGGCAAATTACGACCTGATCATTTTGGAAACTTCCGGAATTGGACAAAGCGATACGGAAATTACCGAACACAGTGATATGAGCCTGTATGTGATGACACCGGAATACGGCGCTGCCACGCAGCTGGAGAAGATCGACATGCTTGATTTTGCGGATATTATTGCACTGAACAAGTTTGACAAACGCGGTGCGCTGGATGCGATCCGCGATGTAAAAAAACAATACAAACGCAATCACCAGTTGTGGGATGTGGACGATGATGCGGTGCCGGTTTACGGAACCATTGCATCGCAGTTCAATGATCCGGGGATGAATAAATTATACAAAGCGATCGTTAATAAATTAGCGGATAAAACCGGCGCTGACCTGCATTCGGATTTTGCTGTGACGAATGAAATGAGCGAAAAAATTTACATCATTCCGCCGCAGCGCACGCGCTATTTAGCGGAAATTGCAGAGAATAACCGCGGTTATGATAAATGGGTGGATGAGCAGAAAGAGATCGCGCAAAAATTATATTCGATCACTAAATCAATTGATGCGCTGAAAGAATCGAAGATCGAGGATAAAGACAGGATCATCAAAGGATTGGAAGAAACGTATGCGCAGATCTCATTGAGCTTCGACGGCCGCAACAAAAAAATACTGGATGGCTGGGCGGATAAAGTGCAGCAATACAAAAACGAATTTTTTATTTTTAAGGTGCGTGATAAAGAATTAAAAATTCAAACACACTACGAATCCTTATCGCATTCACAGATCCCGAAAATTTCGACACCGCGCTACGAAGCATGGGGCGATTTGCTGAAATGGAATTTGCAGGAAAATGTTCCCGGTGAATTTCCTTACACAGCTGGCGTATTTCCGTTCAAGCGCGAAGGCGAAGATCCGACACGGATGTTTGCAGGAGAAGGCGGGCCGGAACGTACCAATACGCGTTTCCATTATGTGAGCCTGGGAATGCCCGCACACCGTTTAAGTACGGCATTCGACAGCGTTACGTTGTACGGCCAGGATCCGGCGATCCGCCCTGATATTTATGGTAAAGTTGGTAATTCCGGCGTTTCCATTTGTTGTTTGGATGATGCAAAAAAATTATACAGCGGCTTTAATTTAGCCGATCCGAAAACGTCGGTGAGTATGACCATTAACGGTCCGGCTGCCATGTTAACAGGCTTTTTCATGAACGCCGCCATTGATCAGCAATGCGAAATTTATATTAAAAAGCAGGGGCTGGAAAAAGAAGTGGAAGAAAAGATCAAAAAGATTTACAAAGCAAAAGGCGTTGCCCGTCCGCAATACCAGGGCAAACTTCCGGAAGGAAACGACGGCCTTGGCTTGATGTTACTGGGTGTTACCGGCGACCAGGTATTGCCGAAAGAGGTGTACGAAAAAATAAAAATTGAATCCATTGCGTCCGTTCGCGGTACCGTTCAGGCCGATATTTTAAAAGAAGACCAGGCACAAAACACCTGTATTTTTTCTACGGAATTTGCATTGCGTTTGATGGGCGACATGCAGGAATATTTTATCGATAATAACATCCGTAATTTTTATTCGGTTTCCATTTCCGGGTATCACATCTCCGAAGCAGGTGCCAATCCGATTACACAGCTGGCACTTACTTTATCCAACGGCTTCACTTACGTGGAATATTATGTAAGCCGCGGCATGGACATTAATAAATTTGCTCCGAATTTATCCTTCTTTTTCAGCAACGGAATTGATCCGGAATATGCAGTGATCGGGCGTGTGGCGAGAAGGATCTGGGCGAAAGCCATGAAATTAAAATACAACGCGAACGAGCGTTCCCAGATGTTGAAATACCACATTCAAACATCCGGCCGCTCTTTACATGCCCAGGAAATTGACTTTAACGACATCCGCACCACGTTGCAGGCGCTGTATGCGATCTACGACAATTGTAACTCTTTACATACCAATGCATACGACGAAGCGATCACCACGCCTACGGAAGAATCCGTGCGCAGGGCCATGGCGATCCAGCTGATCATTAACCGCGAATTAGGGCTGGCAAAAAATGAAAACCCCTTGCAGGGCTCCTTCATTATTGAAGAGCTGACCGACCTGGTGGAAGAAGCTGTATTATTGGAATTTGAGCGCATTAGCGAACGTGGCGGCGTATTGGGTGCTATGGAAACCATGTATCAGCGCGGAAAGATCCAGGAAGAAAGCCTGTATTATGAAACATTGAAACATACCGGCGAATACCCGATCATTGGTGTGAATACATTTTTATCGTCCAAAGGCTCGCCTACGATCGTTCCGAAAGAAGTGATCCGCGCGACGGATGAAGAAAAAGATTACCAGATCACCATGTTGGTGGAACTGCAAAAAGGAAATGCGGATAAAGCGCCTGAATTATTGCGGAATTTGCAAACACTGGCGATCCAGAACAAAAATATCTTTGAAGGATTGATGGAAGTATGCAAATATTGTTCGCTGGGGCAGATCACCAATGCACTTTTTGAAGTGGGCGGACAATATCGCAGAAATATGTAATTTTTGCGAAAACAGGCCATATTTTGTTAAAGAACACCTGTTTTTGTCGATAAAACAGCATAATTTTAAGGATTAACGACTGAGAATGTGACATAAATTTGCAGAATACAAAAACTATTTACTACATTTATGCAACTTTATTGGAATAATCTTTGTCTAAGAATACACAGGTCTAACTAAAAAATAAAACACACCATGAAAAAATTAATTTTATTATCCGGACTTTTAATTGCAGGTTTGAGCATCAATGCTCAAAGTGCATCAAAGCAAAATGCTTCAGCGCAACAAAATCAAAATGAAGATCCTGCTGTAAGAGCGACAAGACAAACTGAAAAAATGACGCAGGTATTGGGTTTAACTGCTGATCAAAAAGCAAAAGTATACGCGATCTATCTTGATAAGGATAAAGCGATTTCTGCTGCTAAAGTAAAAGATACTGATGCTAAAGTATTTGCTGACGAGCGCAAAGTGATCCGTTCACAACGTGATGCTGCTATCAAAGCGGTATTAACTCCTGAGCAACAAGCGAAATGGGAAAATGAAAAACAAAAAAATAAAGGCAGAGCTGGTGCAGGGGACGATAAATAGTCTTTGATTTTCAAATATAAAAGATGCCATGCAATTAATTGTATGGCATTTTTATTTATACCAGGCGGTACGTGAAATTTATTAATATACATACGCATCACGAAGAAAAAGATGCGGTTTCGATCCTTAATATTTTTACGGATGTTTCAAAAATAACTGAGCACAAAGCCGTTTCTACCGGGATCCATCCCTGGCAGGTGCAGCAGGAAGATGTTCAGCAAAATTTAACAGCGCTTCGTGCCAACGCCACACATGCGCATGTAAAAGCAATCGGCGAATGCGGTTTGGACCGGCTTGCAACAGCTGATCTGGCATTACAAACAATTATTTTTAGCGAGCAGATCAAGATCGCGGAAGCGGTAAAAAAACCATTGATCATTCATTGTGTAAAAGCATTTGACGAATTGATCCGGATCAAAAAAGAACAAAAAATAATGGTGCCGATGATCGTACACGGATACAACAACAACGCGATCATTGCGGATCAGTTACTGCAAAACGGCTTTATGCTATCCTTTGGCAAAGCATTACTCCAGGAAAATTCCAATGCTCAAAAGATGATAAAAACAGTGGACTGCACTAATTTTTTCCTGGAAACGGATGATTCGGAAATTTCCATCAGTGTTATTTATGAAAAAGCGGCAGGCCTGAAAAATATTTCTGTGGAAGAATTAAAAGAAAAAATGATGTTAAATTTTAAACGCTTATTTATTTATGAATGATCTAAGCTGGTTATCGCGCACCGAATTATTGATTGGAAAAGAAAAGCTGATGAAGCTGCAAAACTCTCATGTACTGGTGGTTGGAATGGGCGGCGTGGGTTCTTTTGCAGCGGAATTTATTTGCAGGGGCGGTGTAGGCACGATGACGATCGTAGATGGTGATGTGGTGGAAGCCAGCAACCGCAACCGCCAGTTACCGGCACTTTCCACCACACACGGGGTATCCAAAGCGGATGTAATGGCGGAACGTTTATTGGCAATTAATCCGGAATTAAAATTGAATGTGATCAAAGAATTTATTACACCCGACCGTGCAGAACAATTGTTATCGCAGCCGTTTGATTATGTAGTGGATGCCATCGACAGTGTAACACCGAAATTAATCTTCATAAAAACAGCGTACGAAAAAAAGGTTCGCATCATCAGCTCCATGGGCGCAGGCGGCAGGTTTGATCCGACCAAACTGGAGGTCGCCGATATTTCAAAAACACATAATTGTCCGTTTGCACAATACATCCGCAAACGCTTAAAAGAGTACAAAATTTACAAAGGGATCAAAACGGTATTTTCATCGGAAGTACCGATGAAAGAATCGCTGATGATGACCGACGGAACTAAGTTTAAAAAATCGGCATACGGTACTATTTCTTATTTACCGGCTGCATTTGGCGGTATGTGCGCTTCTGTAGTGTTAAGAGATTTGATAGAATAGTTCAAAGTTCAAAGTTTGCTGTATGCAGATGCAGTGTGAATTTACCGCAGAGGCCGCAAAGAAAGCGCAGAGAAAAAAAGAGTGCTGTGTGCCGATACTGTATGCTAATTCAGAGAACAATCTCCCTTCGAACTGTCATCCCGGGCGCCGACCCGGGATCTGTTAAATAGAAAATCATATTAAAATTTTATGAAAAAAACAATTGAAACAGAACGCTTGTACTTATGTGAATTTGCATTGGAAGATGCACAATTACTGATCGATCTGAACAGCGATCGGGAAGTAACACGTTACACCGGAGATGGACCGGTGAAAGACCTGGATGCTGCAAAAAAAATCCTGAGCGATGTGATCTTTCCGCAATACAAAAACAACTTAGGCCGCTGGGCGGTACATTTAAGATCCACCGGTGAATTTATTGGCTGGTGTGGATTAAAACACATTGCGGAGCTCAACGAGATCGATTTGGGTTATCGCTTTTTTCAAAAACACTGGGGACAAGGTTATGCTACCGAAGCCGCAAAAGCAGTAATGGAATACGGAGCAACTATTTTGAACCTGGAAACGATCGTGGGTAGGGCTGCCGTTGGAAATCTGAACTCAATAAAAGTATTGGAAAAAGCAGGCTTAACTTATAAAGAGCACGATGTGGAACATGGGGATGAGATTGTGAAATATGTTTGGGGGAAAAATAATTTTGATAAATAGAAAGGCAACACACCCCTAACCCCTCTCAAGAGGGGAATTTGATCCTGCAATCAGAACCATCATATTCTAAAATTTAATCTGAAATGATTTTAAAAACTATAAATAAAAAATCAGCTGAATGTTTCGATTCCCCTCTTAAGAGGGGCCAGGGGTGTGTAAACCAAGTGCATCAACTCACACACAACACACCAATAAACCAATGAACCAGTATACCAATGAACAAATGAACTAAAATAATTCCATCTGCTTCACCTCTCCCGGCCGCCTGAAAGCAGTAAGATCATACGGAGCCCGCACACGCCCCGATAAATGTTTTTTAACCGCCATCTTAAATAATTGTTTGATGGATTGCGCCATCTTCCCTTCCCCACTCATCCGTGTTCCAAAGCGGCTATCACTCAAAGTACCGCCATGCACCTCCTGGATGTGGTGCAACACTTTTTCCGCCCTGTCGGGGAAGTTTTTATAGATCCAGTCTTTGAATAATTCGCCGATAGCGCCATTCAGCCGCACGATCGTGTAGCCCGCCGTATCTGCACCATGATCTGCCGCGGCCTCGATCAGCTGCGGGATCTCATCGCTGTTCAAACCGGGAATGATCGGTGCAGTCATCACTCCTGTCGGGATGCCTGCATTGTTCAATTCGCGGATCACTTTCAACCTGTTTTTTGCTGTTGCTGTGCGCGGTTCCATTTTCAAGCGCAGTTCTTCGCGCAAGCTCGTAATAGAAACCATTACATGCACCAGGTTGTATTTGGCCAATTCCTGTAAAAGGTCGATATCCCGCAGGATCAAACTATTTTTTGTGATCATGCTTACCGGGTGCCGGAATTTTACGACCACTTCCAGCATTTGCCGCGTGATCTTCATTTTGCGTTCCAGCGGCTGGTAACAATCGGTGTTTCCCGAAAACATGATCGGTGCCACCACCCAGTTCTTATTCATAAATTGTTTTGCAAGCACTTCTGCCGCATTCGGCTTCGCAATGATCTTACGTTCAAAATCCAAACCGGCGCTGTATCCCCAATATTCATGTGTATTACGCGCATAACAATAAATGCAGCCATGTTCGCAGCCCTGGTACGGGTTCATGGAATACATACCCATCAGATCCGGACTCTTGATTATGTTCACGATCTTTTTGGGATGTTCCAGGAAAACCTGCGTTTTTTCATCGCTTAATAACGGTTCATCCAGCACTTCATCGTGCTCGGTTACATACTTATTTTTGAGAAATTTATTGGAAGTATTTATTTGTGAACCTCTGCCTTTAAAATACTTCTCCTCCACTTCGTTCTTGTCCATTTTTTTATCTTTATACAAAATAACGGACTAAAAAACGATTCGTTTCATTTTTAACAACAATGCTATTATTAATAGCATTATTTTAAAAAGCCAAAGAAACTGCTTACCTTTTACTGACGGTTTTTACTCAATATTCTTATTCTTTATTCATGAAAAAATACATTTTTTATTTACTGTTTTCCGCATGTATGCTGATGGTGATTTCCACTGATGCTCAACAAACATTCATGGATTCCATCGCAAAAAGTCATCATCACACTCCGCTGGATATTCTTTCGGGCAGCGGCGACGATACCATTGTGTGTTACAAACAAGCACACCGCAACATGTATTTCCTGGTAACAGGGCTCATCATTATTATTGCCATCGGCGCCATCCGTTTGTTGTTGCTGAACAAGCGCACCACTAAAATGCTGAAAGAACAAAACGAGATCATCGAAGAAAAAAATAAAAGCATTACCGATAGTATCAATTATGCAAAACGTTTGCAGAATGCCATTCTTCCATCCAGGGAAATTGTAACGAATATTTTACCGGAACATTTTATTTTATATCAACCAAAAGACATTGTAAGCGGTGATTTTTACTGGGTTTCGCACCACGACACTAAATTTATGATTGCCGCGGTGGATTGTACCGGGCATGGCGTTCCGGGTGCATTGCTAAGCATTGTAGGGCATAGTGCCATCAACCAAACGGTAAACGAACTTGGGATCACACAACCGGCAAAAGTGCTGGATTCGATGAATACACTGATTAAAAAAATCCTGCACCAGGATAAGGGAAGCGACATCCGCGATGGAATGGACATGGCGCTTTGCACGTTCGACAAACAAACAAATACGCTTGAATATGCAGGCGCTAACAATCCCCTATATATTGTTTCGGATAATAAGCTCACAATTATAAAAGGTTCCAAGCTCACTGTTGGCAGCCTGGAAGAAACAGTCATTGCTCCGCCTGAAAATCATTCCATGCAATTAAAAAAAGGTGATTGCGTGTATATTTTCAGTGATGGTTTCGCCGATCAGTTTGGTGGGAAAGACAATAAAAAATTCAAAAGCAGCCGCATGCAGGAATTACTTTTATCCGTCAATACTAAAACAATGCCGGAGCAGCAAACCATTCTCAGTAGTACGTTTGCCAGCTGGAAAGGCAGCAACGAGCAGGTGGACGATATTTTACTGATGGGTGTGCGCGTATAAATTTATCGCAGGGCACAACTGTTTATTTCAATACCCGTCTTTGTAATAAGGAATAATGCATGGATGCTACTCACAAAATAATTCACATCGATATGGATGCATTTTATGCATCGGTGGAGCAGCGCGATAATCCCGATTATCGCGGTAAGCCGATTGTGGTGGGCGGTGGGCCGGAAGGACGCGGCGGTGTGGTAGCAGCAGCCAGTTATGAAGCACGCAAATTCGGGATCCGTTCGGCCATGCCCAGTAAAAAAGCAGTACAGCTTTGTCCGCATGTAATTTTTGTATACCCACGCTTTGCAGCCTACAGAGAGGTTTCCAGGCAGATCCGCGAAATATTCCACCGCTATACCGATATTATTGAACCGCTTTCGCTCGACGAAGCGTATTTGGATGTCACCCATGACAAGCTCAACATTGGCTCTGCCATTGATATTGCAAAGCTCATCAGGAAACAGATCAAAGAAGAAACTGGATTAACAGCATCCGCAGGCGTTTCCTCCAGCAAGTTTGTAGCGAAGATCGCTTCCGATATCAACAAGCCCGATGGTCTTACGTTCATTGGCCCGTCGAAAATCGAAGCATTCATGGAAAAATTACCTGTTGAAAAATTCTTCGGCGTAGGAAAAGTGACTGCCGATAAAATGAAAGGAATGGGCTTACATACCGGTGCCGATCTTAAAAAATTAAGTGAAGACGAACTGGTAAAACATTTCGGAAAATCCGGTCGCTTTTTTTATAAAATTGTGCGCGGTATTGATAACAGGATCGTGCAGCCCGACCGTGAAACAAAATCGCTGGGTGCCGAAGATACATTCAGCTACGATTTGCGAACGGAGGAAGAAATGAATGAAGAACTGGATAAGATCGCATTGATCGTATTTGAACGCTTAAAAAAATATGATTTGAAAGGCCGCACCATTACGCTCAAAGTAAAGTACCACGATTTTAAACAGATCACCCGCAATCATTCTTTTCCTTACCCGGTGGGCGATCTGGAAACAATTGCGCAAACAGCAAAAGACCTGTTATTAAAAAGTGGTTTGGAAAATGTAAAAGTGCGCTTGCTGGGAATTTCATTATCAAATTTTAATGAGATCCCGGAAAGGATTGTAGAAAAAGGAAATTACCGGCAGTTAAAATTATTTTCAACTGATTTTTAAATAAAACGAAGGATACGGAATCTGTTAATTAAGAAAGAAAGTTATGTTGTAGGACAATGTTATTTATGGAAACAGAAATAATTTCCTTAGCTGTCATCCCGGGCCTGACCCGGGATCTGCCAATTAAGAACGAATAAAACAATATGAATACCGGGAACTTTATTCCATAAAAATAAAATTACTTTAAGCCCTCGCAATGACGAAAAATTAAGATTTTCTTTATAAAAAACAGATAGTTATTTAAAAATAATATGAAGCTAAAACTACTCTCCTTTCTTCTTCTGTTCAGCATTGTTCTTTCGGCACAAACAGGTACGATAAAAGTACAGAAGCCGGTTAAAGAAACAGCCACAAAAAAAGATACCGCCAATAACGGTCCTTCTTATTTTGATGTTTATTACGGTTATAAAACATTCTTTCACAGTTTCGGAAAACAACTCAATACCGTTTATAAATTTAAGATCAGCCAGCCTGCGCAGCTGATCAGCGTTGGTGGAAGCGGACATTATCTTTTAAACCGGAGTAGTGATTTTTACGGGCACATGTTATACAGTTATGTGATCCCGCAACCGGTGCGCATCAATGATTCCATTCATTGTAAAATGACCGGCTTTATATTTAGTTTTGCTTATGGCGGCGCATTTGAAAGCGACAACCAACATTTTTTAACCATATTGTATGTTGGATTTAATACCGGCAGACTTCGCTTTTACGGAGATGAGCAGGTGAGGCAAAAAAATCCTTTTTTCTCGCCAAAGGTCGGCATCCAGCCCAAACTGCTGATCGGAAAATTTACGGTCACGCTCATCGCGGAAGCAGAATATGATGTATCCAAGCCCAACTGGCGACGGTTAAATGTGGCTAATAAAGACAAAACCGACATTGCTAAATTCCGGCAATCGGGCATTACCACACTGATCGGCGTTAGCTACAAGCTAATAAATTTTGCAGACAATAAAGACAGTAATGGTTGGGATAATGATGGAGCACAATAGTTTTTTGCATCTTTCAACTATTTTATTAAATTTGAAATGAATCTAAACCACTACTCATGGAAACAGAAACAACTCAAACAACAGACCAGGCAGTAACAGCTGTATACAACCGCGCTGCACATTTACTTGTACATTCAGGAAAAACCGGTTACGAAGTGCAAAACATGCTTATTAACGAAGGGCTCGACAGCGAAAGCGCGCGCATTGTAGTTACCAACCTGGAACAACAAATTGTTGAAGCAAAAAAATCAAGAGCGCAAAAAGATATGCTTTACGGCGCGTTGTGGTGCGTTGGCGGAACAGTATTAACATTGTCCAACATCGGTTTTATATTCTGGGGCGCCATTGTTTTTGGCGGATTTCAATTTTTCAGGGGAGTGATCAATTCGCAGGGATAATTTACAGCGGCAGGTTAAAATTTATAGCCACAGCCCCGATAGCTATCGGGGCTGTGGCAACATTTTTTTCATCTGCACATCAGAAATCTTTTCCATACTAATGTTTGCTATCTAACCCTTCCAGGGACAAAAAAGCCCTGAAAGGCTCTGGTTCTTTTAAGCATCCGGCAAATTTGCACATTTGCACATCAGAAATCAGTAATCCATTACCCGATATGTACCGTATACACATCGCTGTTATTTCTCAAAATATTTTTTACTTCAAAGCCGCCATCCTGCGGGATCTCTTCTTTCAGGTCCAGCATAATGCAATTGCGGCTTAACCCTTCAAAGATCAACGTAAATTTTTGTCCGGCATTTTTTAATGTCCAGTACGGATAAAAACTAATGTTAAATGCGGTGATCAGTTTGGCGCGTTTTCCGGTTCCATGCTCGATCAAAAATGTGCTTGGCCAAATCCGGTAAGCCGCTTCCGCACCGCAAATACAATGCACGATCGTTTGACCTTCCTCCGCCACCATCGTTTCGGTTTCAACTTCCTCCTGCTCTTTTATTTCTATTTCGGTTTGGTTCGGCATTTTTTTAAATTATTTTTAAGACTGAAAATGAAGAGCCACAGATTCACAGATTTTTAATGAAAAAATTATTACCCGGATTAAATCGCAAAGCGATTTTAAGATTTGTGTAATTTCTTTTTTTAATTTTTTAATCCGTGAATCTGTGGCAACATTTTTCTCATCTGTACATCAGAAATCAGTAATCTTTTCCATTCCAACGTTTGCTATCTAACCCTTCCAGGGACAAAAAAGCCCTGAAAGGGTTTAGTTCTTTTAAGCATCCGGCAAATCTGCACATTAGTAATCTGCACATCAGTAATCCCTTTCTTCCATACAGCAAATTTCCAAATTTTCAAATTTTCAAATTTTCAAATTATTTTTCATTTCCTTTTTCCACTTCGCATCTGCCTTATCGATCACAATTTTTGTACAACCGTTAAATGCTGCAAACTCCTTTAAACGCAATGCAAAAGCCGCATTAAAATCGGCATCCGGCACAAAGCTTTTTTCGAAATGCATTTGTTTGATGTAAAATATTTTTGATGCACGGTCCGCTTTCGGGTCAAAGCGCGCTACAAAAGAATGCCCGTACAATACCGGCAAACAAAAATAGCCAAACTTCCGCTTCGGTTCCGGCACATAACATTCGATCTGGTAATCAAAATCAAAAAAACGCTGTACACGCTTCCGCTGAATTACCGCATTATCAAAAGGAGAAAGCAATTGAATGTTTTTTTTCTCTTTTATTTTTTCAATCGATTTTAATTGCGCGGCGCTTGTCACAAACAACGTTTCACCCAATCCTTCTACTTTCACTTCCATCAACTCACCGTCTTTCAGCATTTTTTTTAATGCTTTATTGATCACTTCCCTCAAGCCTTTTCGGATGTAGGCAATTTCTTTTTCTTCCGCAATTCCGTTCGACTGGATCGCTTTCCGGATCAAATATTCCGCATATTCTTTTTCCGTTGGCACGATGGTATTTACTTCTGCCGGAAGCACACGTTCCGTAAGATCATATACTTTCTGAAAGCCTTGTCGTTTTGCAACCATCAGCTCGCCTTCCATGAACAATTGTTCCAATGCACGTTTTGCAGGTTTCCATTCATACCAGTTTCCCGGGCCGGTACGCTTAAATTCAAAATCCTTCGATTGTAATGCACCTTCCGCTTTAATGCGATCAAGCACATATTTTTTTAATTTTTTATCCTGCGCAAACCAATGCGATTTTCCATCAGCGTATGCTTTTTTACGCGGCAGCGAAAAACGGTAATCGCTCATCGGCAGGTACGAAGCCGCATGACTCCAGTATTCAAAAATTTGTTTGTCGTTTTCCAATAAAGTGTGCAGCCGTTTTTCATTATAATCCGGCAAACGGCTCCATAAGGTATGATGATGCGCCCGCGCTACCACCGCCAGCGTATCAATTTGTACATAACCCAAATGCTCAATGGCGGCAACAACCGCTTTGTTTCCTTTGCCATAAGCGGGCAACAGCAAGCCCTGACTGTGCAGAGCAAGCGTTTTTACCTGTTCAGGCGAGAGTATTTCAATGCTTTTTTTCAATGATAAATTTATTAGCCAAATTAAGGAATTTTCTTAATTTTGGTATCCCTTAAAAATAGAGATACAAATGCTAAAAAAATTAAACATGCTCCTGTTAATTTTGACCGCCTCACTGGCTGCTTCTGCACAGGATATTACCGCAACCGTTAAAACAGTAAGCTCGGCGGCACCCGGTAAAGATTTTACCGTGGAGATTACCGTAAATAAAGCCGGGGTAAGCGGGTTTATGAAATATTTCCAGGAACTGCCTGCCAATTATACAGCCACCGATATTGATAGCAAAGGAGGGAATTTTACATTTGCCGATAATGGCGCTAAGATCATCTGGATCTCACCACCCAGCACCGACCAGTTTGTGATCACTTATAAAATCACGGTTCCGGCAGGTGCAAGCGGAACACTTTCCATTGGCGGGAAATTTTCCTACGTAATGGGTAACGAGCGCAAAGTATTTGATATAGCGCCACAAGCCGTAAGCATTGGCGGCTCCGCTCCTGCTCCAACGCCTGTAAAAACCGAACCTGTAAAAGAAAGCACACCGGCACCAGCAGAAACAAAACCGGTGGTTGCTGAAACGCCGAAACCAACACCTGCTTCAACACCTGCACCTGTTGCGGAAAAACCAAAACCGGTAGAAACTAAAAAAGAAGCGCCTCCTGTTGTTACAAAACCAACACCTGCTCCGGTACCTGCTACCGCTGCTGCTGCAAGCATTCCGGGCCGTACCTACAAAGTACAGATCGGTGCATTCAGTCAAAAACCGCACATTGATGGCGTTTCCGAGCCATCAACGCTGCAATTGGATAACGGCATGACCAAATATTTCAGCGGTAATTTTAAAACATACGACGAAGCTGTAAAACGCAAAAAAGAAATGATCGACAAAGGGTTCCAGGGTGCATTTATTGTTGCATTTGAAAATGGAAAAATTGTAAAATAATAATGTAGTTCAAAGTTTAAAGTTCAAAAGTTTAAAGTTTGCTTTGCGCAGATGCTGTGTTTGTAAAAAGTTCATCTTTCTTCTGTATTTAAAAAATAACAAAAGCGAAGCATTGTGCTTCGCTTTTGTTTTGAATTTATATGTTTCTATAAAAATGTTTATTTCCTGGCTTCGCTCGAACAAGAAACGGCGCTAATCCTATTTTATCATATTAGCACAAGCAAACGCAGCTATCCTTTTTTATCATAAAAAATCCTAACAGATCAGCGTTCCAATTCCACACAGCAAATACATCTCCTTCACACAGTCTAACATCAAACATCCATTTCAGTTTTACAAGCCTAGTTTTTTAGCAATGTCTTTGCTCACACCATCTTTATTAAGCATGATCGAAGTAGTTTTGTATTTTACATACGCTTCAGATGCATAAAAGAAACCGTCACAATCGTTTCCTTTAACTCCCCATGAGTTTTTTACAATGTAGTATTTTACACCATTCTGGTCTTTCACAATCCCTACAATGTGCATTCCATGGTCATCCTGCGTTTCGTAATTATTGAACGCTTCCTGGCGCATCTCCTGTGTGATCACTTTTTGCTTTCCCGGATTTAAAATAACAGAATCCATTTTTTCTTTTTTCACATCGCCCCATTCCAGGTCAGGAACAATAGCTACACCGTTTTTGAAAGAAAATCCTTTTTCACTTACATCCGCGCCCCATGCAATCGTGTATCCGTTCATCAGCGCATTATCCATTACCGCGATCATTTCGTCCAAAGGCAGGTTATACACCTGGTCAGCCGCCCAATTATCCGGCACTTCCAATACAAATTTGGAATAAAACGGGTGATGATTAAAAGAGCTGATCTCAATGTAATTGTTAGGATTGATCCCTAACATATCGCGGAATGTTTGCGGAGTGTATTGTTTTCCTTCGTAGGTAAATGTTTTAGGGATCGGGCCAAGGTAGGCATCCAACGTACCGTTAAATGCTTTTTTCCATGCAATTCCCGGCTTATCACTTTTGACTACCGTTTCCACGATGTTTTTCGTAAGTGCATCCAGTTCGCTATGATTGATCTTTTTCTCGCCATTCACATCTTTTTCACCGTTTGCAAATCCGGAGTAAACCATTTGCGGCACAATTCCCGAATCTTTCACTACCGCCATTACATCGTGAAATGCTCCACCTTCGCCAAAATTAACAGAACCGTGCATGCGCACATATTTGTCTGCTTTCATATTGTACGCGTTATGCACGATGAACATTTCAGAAAGATTTACTTTCGGTTTTCCCATGCGCAACAATTCCGATTCAATAAAAGAAAGGGAAGAGAACGTCCAGCAGGTACCGGAATGCGCCTGATCCTGAACTGCTGTAGCATCCAGGTTTTTCACAACAGTAAATTTATAATTACCGTCTTTTTTGTTGGTAAACGTTTGCGGTGTCGGCGTCTGCGCAAATGCAGAAACACTTACAAAAGCCATCGCGATGATTAATTGTTTTTTAAAATTCATTTTGTCTAGAGAGTTTTTATTTTTATTAAATATCAGGAAAAAAATGCATTCTTTTTGTAGTATTGGATGAACGGCGAATACGGTTTATAACCGGGAAGAATTGCTTTTTGATCTTCTGTTTTACATTATTTTTGCAAATTTATTTTTAGATCGTCATCCCCTGCCGCGACACGGGATCTGCTAAATATATAAGCAATCTGTAATTTATTATGCCTGTGCAGTTGGGCCGCCAAAGCTCAGCGGTAAACCGTTCGGCATATCCGTATCTTTAATAGCGCCGTTCTGCTGCTCAAATTTGCTGATGTTATCCTTCAGTGCTTTCATTAATCGTTTTGCATGCTGAGGCGTTAATACGATCCGGGATTTTACTTTTGCTTTTGGCACTCCCGGCATCATGCGGATAAAATCGATCACAAATTCGGAGGTGGAATGGGTAATGATCGCCAGGTTGGAATAAATTCCTTCTGCAACCTCTTCAGACAATTCAATATTTAGCTGATTTTCGTTTTGCTCTTCCATGATTATTTTTTTTGAATCGTAAAGTTAAGTGTTTTTATCAATAATTAAAATGTACAAACAGCTCTCTCGACTAATGATTGCAGATCGTCGATCACCGCAGAATTAAAGCAAACCGTTTTTCACTTCTTTTTCAAAGCAAAAAATCCCGGGCAAAAAATTGCCCGGGATCTTAAACGAAAATATTCGTTTATTATTTTTTTATTTCCGCAGTAACAGCACCTGCAGTTTCGGTTTTGTTGCTTGCAGTAGTTTCTAACTGAATCAGGCGTTCCATCATTGCTTTTTGAGCAGCAACAATTTCCGCATTCTGTTTTTCCAGCTTTTCAATGATCACCTGCTGTTCCTGCACCGCTTTAACCAATGGCATAATAAACTGGCTGTAAGCAAGGCTGTAATGGTCCTTGTCGGAAGTTGGCGTATGCACGCCATCAAATTTAAAATTCAAATCTTTACAAACTTTCTCAATATCCTGTGCAAGAAAGCCTGTATGCAGTTCCTGGTTTTTTGCAGCTTCCCTGAAGCTTTTATCGATCACGCCTGTTGTAGAGAATTTTTGCAAACCCTGTTCATCAAAATAATAAGTAACAGGTGTCAGCTTCATGATAAAATCCAGTCCGGGTACGTTGCTTTGCACATTGTATTTAAAACGTGCATCAGAAGGGAAAGAATAAGCCACCTGGCCTTCAATTACCGTAACTGCATTGTTTCCTATCCTCACCATGTTGCTTGCCGTGGGAATAGCGTTATTTCCCAATGCAGTTGTGTTGTTCAGGTTATCTACAGTCGGGCCGGCAAAGTTTCCGAAAGCTGAATTATTATTTCCTGTTATGTTATTAGAAAGGGCATAGAATCCCATAGCCGTATTATTTGTTCCGGTAGTGGTACCGTAAAGCGTGTTATAGCCCGTTGCCGTATTATTGGCTCCCGCTCCCGTTGCGGAATAAAGCGCATAATAGCCTGTTGCAGTGTTGTAGTTACTGGAAACATTGCTATACAAAGCTTTGTACCCGATACCTGTATTTGCTAGACCAGTTGTGTTATTATAGAGTGCATAAGAACCTGACGCGATGTTGAATCCTCCGGTTGTATTCTGAGCAAGGCTGTAATAACCAGTTGCTGAATTATTTGATCCTGTAGTGTTCCCAAAAAGCGCGGTACAGCCAACAGCGGTATTTGAATTGCCTGATGTATTTGATTGCAGCGCTAACGAGCCTATAGCAACATCCGCGGAACCATTTATGGAAAACTTTAAAGCACCTGTTCCTAATGCGGTGTTTGATGATCCGTTGGTATTTGAAAGCCCTGCACTACTGCCGATAAATGTGTTGGCCGTTCCGGTATTTGCGGTTCCGGTATTAAGGCCGACAAATGTATTTGAAGTATTATCCGAACTGATCCACATCAGATCGGTACCTGCAGCATTCTGGAGCCTTATTAACGGGCTTGAAATGCTTTGTGTGGCATTTCCCTGTATAATCAGCTGCGTATTATCCGCATTTCCTTTAATGTGTAATTTGGCAGCTGTAGTTGTCGTTCCGATTCCCACATTTCCACCATTATTAAATACATTGCTGCTATTTGTTATCCACGCAGAACCATTCCAATACGGTGTATTACCGGCCAAGGAACCGTTTGCTATAAAGCCTGTTGCACCCGTTGATCCGGTTACGCCATCAGTTCCATTCGTTCCTGCTACACCTGCTGCACCAGTTGCACCTGTATTACCTGTTGCACCTGTCGTTCCAGTTGCACCCGTTGATCCCGTTGATCCCGTTGCACCTGCGGCACCCATCGTACCCGGCATACCCACTCCCATAGGCCCCATTGGACCCATAGCACCGGTTGCACCGGTATTACCTGTTACACCTGTCGTTCCAGTTGCACCCGTTGATCCGGTTGCACCTGCGGCACCCATCATGCCCGGCATACCCATTCCCATCGGCCCCATTGGACCCATAGCACCGGTTGCACCTGTGCTTCCGGTTGCTCCTGTTGATCCGGTTCCACCAGTGGCTCCCAGTGCCCCCGTTGTTCCTGCGATTCCGTTAGCACCTGTAACTCCGGTGGCACCATTCGTTCCGTTGGTACCATTTGCACCAGCTATACCCGTTGCGCCCGTACTTCCGGTTGCTCCTGTTGATCCGGTTCCACCAGTGGCTCCCAGTGCCCCCGTTGTTCCTGCGATTCCATTAGTTCCATTTGCACCCGTTGCTCCGGTTGCACCTGTATTACCGGTTGCACCTGTCGTTCCATTTGCACCTGTTGACCCGGTTGCACCTGCAGCACCCATCATACCCGGCATACCCATTCCCATAGGCCCCATAGCACCGGTTGCACCTGTTGTGCCATCAGTTCCATTCGTTCCTGCTGTACCCGTTGCTCCGGTAACTCCGGTTGCTCCATCCATCCCGTTCATACCGGCAGCACCGGTTGCGCCATCAGTTCCATTCGTTCCTGCTGTACCTGTTGCCCCGGTAACTCCGGTTGCTCCATCCATCCCATTTATCCCGGCATCACCGGTTGTACCGGTGGTTCCTGTTGCTCCATTTGAACCTGGCATCCCCGGCATCCCCGGCATTCCCATACCCATCGGTCCCATAGAACCTGTTGCACCAGTTGCCCCTGTAGCACCTGTAGCACCTGCAACACCTCCGTTACCGGATGTCTCAGCATATAATGCATAAGGCACGCTCATCAATTGAGTTGTTCCTGTGATCGAATAAGCAGTTCCTCCTGCAGGATCAGTTTCTGTCATTATAAAATAAGGGCCTGCTACCCAATTAATCGCGGCAAACGTTCCCGTAACCGGAGTTCCATTTCCTATTTCAATTGTTACCAATCCGTTTGCATTTGTCATTGCAGTTTGTGTTTCCACATACACCGGGGTTCCTGCAGGCGAGCCCTGCAGGATGCTGATTTGCATCCCTACCGGCGATGATGCTACAAGTGTGTTACCTGCATTGCGCACCACCGCCTGGTAGCTCATTTTTTGAGGAGCCTGCGCTGATGCAGTTATAAATTGAAAACTCAACAGCAGAACTGTTACAATTTTAAGGAGTGTTTTTTTCATATTGCTTTTTAATTTTTAATGATCTTAAATGTTTTTACTTCACTGTTATTGCTCAGCACTTTTATAAAGTAACCCGACTTGCTTAACCCTTCAAAAGAAATAACGGTTGAGCTTCCCGATAATTTATCATGCATGATTAGCTTTCCCTGTATATCATAAACAGCATAGCTCATGTTCGCAACCGAAAGATCCTGCACGCTCAGCGTAACCACATCTGTTGTAGGGTTTGGATAAACTGTTGCCGAAAGGTTTATTCCCGTAACTCCAATTCCTGTCATTACCTGAATTTCGTAAGGCTGTTGCAAACCCTGTGAAACAGTTCCGGGCTTACCGCTTTCAGTAATGTAATCGGTTTGCCCGATCGAATAACTTACGGAACCTCCCGGTCCCGTGGCATTGCCGCCGGCGGCAACTGTTCCGGTTTGTGCTTTAAGCGCTGTTACAGCAAAAAGAAACAAGCTGAAAAATAAAATCGTTTTTGTTTTTGTCATCGTACGCAGTATAAATAATATGCCGAAAGTAAGCATCAGACATACAGTAATTAATTATTTGGTACCAACGACAGAAAAATGTACTCCAACGACAGAAAAGAAAATCAATCGCAATAAAGAGAAAAAGAATGGAGAATTACCTGGTTCTACCACAATTACTTTACCGTACAATGAGTCAAAAGAACAAATCACACCTGTACGAACAAATAAAAAGCTCCCCGGACGTCTGTCCTGAAGAGCTTTTTATCAATATTATTTCTTAGAATAAACCACAACCATTAAAAGCACCCGTCTTTTATCATTGCAGGTGCTAAAAATAAAAAACCCGGAAGAAAGATCCGACGGGCTTTTTAAATGTTCAATTCTTGTGCTAGTTAAAATCAACCCAGGAGTTGACTGCCGGCTTAATATATGTTTTAAACCAAAAGTCCCAGATTGGGGTTGGAATGACTGTAGTGAAACTTCCGGAAGGATAGCTATTAGTATTATCTGTTGAAAAGGCACAATTAGCTGAATTTACAAGAATAAATGAATATGTATTGCCTGCAGTTACATTTATCCCCGTTAATACAAATGACTTTATTCCGGTTGAAGAAATTGTAACGGCTGCAGAAGAACCTAATAAAGTACCTCCCGAGCCTGTTCCGGCATATACATTAACTGAGCATGAACCGGCAGTGCTTACAAAAGATACTGTTACATCTACTTTCGATAATTCGCCTGTTACTCCTGCAATAAACGATTGGCCGATATTTGAGCCGGAAAACTGACTATTTGAAATGGTCGCACTTTGATCAAGTGCCTCAACACCAAGAGCTGTAGCATAGCCCTGAAACTTGCCGGTGCTGCTGTTATAAATCATCATACCCGGTACCGGCGCTGTTAAAGCTGTTCTTTCTATTGCTGTAAGCCTTGGAAGCAATATGGCGCCGGTTGTTGTAGCTATTTCCAGCTGGCCGTTAATTTTAGTATTGGAACCGGCTAATGTCATCAATTCGGCATTGTTGGAATAGAAATGAAGTTTTGAAGTCGTTCCACTTCCAAGTCCAATATACATATCTTTATCAGGAATTCCGTTTGTATTTTGAATGACCCGAAGGTTGGCGTACTGATCAGTGCTTGACAAATCAATCCCGGGGCTACCCGCAGAGCCTGCAATTACCAGTTTTGCAGTGCTGGGTGTTGTTGTTCCGATACCTATACTTCCTCCATTATTATAAATATTGCTGCTATTGGTTATCCACGATGTACCATTCCAATAAGGAGTATTACCTGCTGCTGCGCCGTTTGCCAACAAACCTGTAGCTCCGGTTGCACCTGTAGCCCCTGCTGTTCCTGTAGCGCCTGCTGCTCCGTCAGCTCCGGTTGCACCGGCTACACCTGTTGCACCCGCTGCTCCATTAGCTCCGGGTGTTCCCGGCATTCCGGGCATTCCTATTGATCCGGGTGAGCCTGCTGCTCCTGTTGCGCCTGCTATTCCTGTTGCACCCGTTGCACCTGTAGCCCCTGCTGCTCCATTAGCTCCGGGGGTTCCCGGCATACCAGGCATTCCCATTGATCCGGGTGAGCCCGCCGCTCCTGTAGCGCCGGTTGCACCTGCTATTCCTGTTGCACCTGTAGCCCCTGCTGCTCCATTAGCTCCCGGGGTTCCCGGCATTCCGGGCATTCCCATTGATCCGGGTGAACCCGCCGTTCCTGTAGCGCCGGTTGCACCGGCTATTCCTGTTGCACCTGTGGCCCCATCGGCTCCCGGTGTTCCCGGCATTCCCATTGGTCCCATTAGGCCCTGAGCTCCTGTTGGACCCGTAGCTCCAGCAATACCATTTGTTCCGTTCACTCCATCATTACCATTTAAGCCATCGGCTCCATCATTACCATTCACTCCGTCTGCTCCCGCAGGCCCCTGCGCACCGGTTGCTCCCGTAACACCATTAGTACCTGGTGTTCCCGGCATTCCGGGCATTCCCATTGGTCCCATCGGGCCTTGCACTCCTGTAGGTCCGGTGGCCCCATCCAAACCATTTG
Organism: Bacteroidota bacterium; assembly: GCA_025963715.1. Lineage (GTDB taxonomy): Bacteria > Bacteroidota > Bacteroidia > 2-12-FULL-35-15 > 2-12-FULL-35-15 > 2-12-FULL-35-15. The sequence goes on along the minus strand of JAOQAG010000051.1, from coordinate 122,976 downwards.
CCCCATCGTTACCGTTAATTCCATCAACTCCCGCAGAGCCCTGCGGACCTGCCGGACCGGCACCATTACCTGAAGTTGCCGCGTACAATGCATAAGGCACACTCATTAGCTGGGTTGTTCCTGTAATTGTATAAGTTGTTCCACCTGTCGGATCGGTTTCTGTCATTATGAAATACGGGCCCGCAGACCAGTCGAGAGAAGAAAACGTTCCTGTTACAGGAGTTCCGTTCCCGATTTCAATTGTCACTAATCCGTTTGTATTTGTTGTAGCCATTTGTGTTTCTACATATACCGCCGTTCCCGTTGGAGAACCTTGCAGGATGCTTATCTGCATTCCAATCGGTGAAGAAGTAACTAACGCATTTCCGGCATTGCGGATCACCGCCTGGTAGCTCATCTTTTGTGGCGCCTGTGCAAAGCTAACCGAGAGCTGAAAGCTAAGAAAGATAACAGCGCTTAACCTGAGTATTATTTTTTTCATGTTGTGTTAGTTTTTAATGATTTTAAATGTTTTAACTTCTTTACTATTATCGAGCACTTTTATTAAATAAGTTGCCTTGGTTAATTCTGCCATCGAAATAATTGTCTGATCAGCACTTAACTTTTCATTCCTGATCACCTTGCCCTGCAGGTCACAGAGAATAAAAGTCATGTTCTCCGTTGAAGTGCCCTCAATGCTCAGTGTCACCATGTCAACAGTTGGATTCGGATATACCGTAGCCGATAAATTAATCGCCGTATTTTCAATTCCCGTGATCACGGAAATTTCAAAAGGTTGCTGCAATCCCTGCGTGATCGTTCCGCCGGTTTCCTGTTCGGTAATGTAATCGATCTGGCCGATTGAATAACTTGCTGAACCACCGCTACCGGATGCATCGCCCCCTGAAGCATCTGTTCCGTTTTGCGCTTTGACAGTAGTTATCAAAGTGAAAAAGAAACAAAAAAGGAAGGTTAATTTTTTTGTTTTTATCATGTGAGTTAGTTTAATGGATCAAATAGTCCTGATCCTTGTTCCGGTAACAAAGATTCGGCTAAATAAAATCCTGCACAATAGTGGTTACCCCCTATATTGTGTTTGAGCACAGAAAAGGAATTTGAAAATGGATTGAAAAATCCTAAAGCGGATTTTTAGATTGGATGGCAAATTTCAGAAGAGAGTTCTTTCCTTCTAATCCTAATTTTTTACAATATTTGATCTGTGGTTATCATTGTGTTTGGACTTACGAAAAGTAGCGCTGCAATTTCAGATTTGTTCTACGTTCTGCATTCAGCTTTAAATAATTTTTCAGTGAATCCGAAGTTCATTTCGGTCGCTACTTGCGACGATGTGATCTTTATAATATTCAAAAACTTGTTTATAATCTCCTAAGCTGTCATGGAGTTGACTGTGGTATCTGTCTGCTTCCCCCACTCCACATGGAGGTGGAGTAAATATAAAAAAAGAGGAACCGCAGAAATGCGGTCCCTCTTTTTTATTTATAAGCTAAAGATTATGCTTCTTCTTCCAATGCTTCTTTTTTGGAAGCCATCAGTTTGTCGTACTCTTCCTGTGAACCTACGATCATTTTTTCGTATGCTCTCAATCCTGTACCTGCAGGAATTAAATGTCCAACAATTACGTTTTCTTTTAATCCCGACAAATCATCCACCTTACCGCTTACTGCAGCTTCATTCAACACTTTCGTTGTTTCCTGGAAGGATGCAGCACTCATGAAGCTATTTGTTTGTAACGATGCACGTGTGATACCTTGCAGGATCTGTTGAGATGTTGCAGGAATTGCTTCACGCGCTTCAATTAACTTCATGTCTTTGCGTTTCAATGAGGAATTCTCATCACGTAAACGACGTGCACTAATGATCTGACCGGCTTTGAATAATGGTGAATCACCTGGTTCAACCACAATTACTTTACCGTACAATGAGTCGTTCTCTCTCATAAACTCAGCTTTGTTCACCAATTGTTTCTCAAGGAAAATAGTGTCACCAGCTTCGCTGATGTCGACTTTACGCATCATCTGACGAACAATTACTTCAAAATGTTTATCGTTGATCTTCACACCTTGTAAACGGTATACCTCTTGCACCTCGTTCACTAAGTATTCCTGAACAGCTGTAGGCCCTTTGATTGCAAGAATATCGCTTGGCGTGATAGCACCGTCGGATAATGGCTCACCCGCACGGATAAAGTCATTTTCCTGAACAAGGATATGTTTTGATAATGCAACCAAATATGTTTTTTTCTCACCTGTTCTTGATTCAACATGCACCTCACGGTTACCACGTTTAATTTTACCAAATGAAACGATACCATCAATTTCTGAAACCACAGCCGGGTTACTTGGGTTACGTGCTTCGAAAAGCTCAGTAACACGTGGTAAACCTCCCGTGATATCTCCCGTTTTACCGGCAGTACGAGGGATCTTAACAAGGATCTGACCTGCATCAATTTTAGCACTGTCGTTCACAATTACGTGCGCTCCAACCGGAATGTTGTAAGTACGCAATGTATCTTTGTTTGCAACAATTTTGATCGCTGGATTTTTTGATTTATCGCGGCTCTCAACAATTACTTTTTCTTTAAATCCGGTTTGCTCATCCGATTCTTCACGGAAAGTAATACCTTCTTCGATATTATCGAATTCGATCTTACCTGCAAATTCAGAAACGATTACCGCATTGTATGGATCCCAGTCACAAATCAAATCACCTTTTTTAACTTTCGCTAAGTGTGTGATGTAAACCTGTGATCCGTAAGGAATGTTTGCAGTTGTTAAAACGATTCTCGTGTTTGCATCGATGATCCGCATCTCAGCCGAACGTCCAATAACAACATCAACAACTTTACCGTCAGGATTTTTACGTTTTACCGTTTTCAATTCATCCACTTCAATGATCCCGTCGTATTTCGACTCCAGTTTAGAAGATGCAGCAGTGTTAGATGCTGTACCACCCACGTGGAATGTACGTAACGTTAACTGTGTACCCGGCTCACCGATTGATTGTGCTGCAATAACACCTACTGCCTCACCACGTTGAACCATGCGGCCTGTAGCTAAGTTACGTCCGTAACATTTCGCGCACACACCGTTTTTGCTTTCGCAGGTTAATACCGAACGGATCTCAACTGCTTCAATTGGAGATTCAGAAATTGTTCTCGCGTAATCTTCAGTTACCTCTTCACCTGCACCAATGATCATGTCGCCGGTTAAAGGATTGTATACATTGTGAACCGTAGTTCTACCAATAATTCTGTCGTATAATGATTCAACAACCTCGTCGTTTTTCTTCAACGCTGTCGCGATCAATCCGCGCAATGTTCCGCAATCTTCAATAGTGATGATCACATCCTGAGCAACGTCAACCAAACGACGGGTTAAGTAACCTGCATCGGCAGTTTTTAACGCCGTATCCGCAAGACCTTTACGCGCACCGTGGGTAGAGATAAAATACTCAAGGATGGACAAACCTTCTTTAAAGTTAGAGATGATCGGATTCTCAATGATCTCTCCTCCCCCTGCACCTTTTTGCGGTTTCGCCATCAATCCACGCATCCCGCCTAACTGACGGATCTGCTCTTTAGAACCACGGGCACCGGAATCAAGCATCATGTAAACAGGATTGAAGCCCTGACGGTCATTTGTCAGTGTATTCAATACTTTCGCAGTGATCCGTGAGTTGGTATGTGTCCAGATATCGATGATCTGATTGTAACGCTCGTTGTTTGTGATGAAACCCATATTATAGTTTCCAACCACTTCATCCACCTGCGTATTCGCATCAGCGATCATTTTATCTTTATCCTCAGGAACCATTACGTCACCTAAGTTAAAGGATAAACCTCCGCGGAATGCGCTCATGAAACCTAATGTTTTCATGTCGTCAAGGAATTTAGCCGTTTTAGCCATACCAGTTTCTTTCACGATACTTCCAATGATATCACGCAATGATTTTTTTGTCAACAATTCGTTGATATAACCAACTTCTTTCGGCACCACCTGGTTAAACAGGATCCGTCCAACAGTTGTTTCGATCAGTTTGTTAACTGTTTTATCACCTTCTTTTACCGGTAAACGAACTTTCACCCACGCATGTAAATCAACACGTTTTTCGTTGTACGCGATAATTGTTTCTTCAGGAGAATAAAATGTTAAGCCTTCACCTTTTACTACTTCATCAGCAGTATTTTTCTTTCCTTTGGTCATGTAGTACAGACCAAGCACCATGTCTTGTGATGGAACCGTTACCGGTGCACCATTCGCAGGGTTTAAGATGTTATGAGATGCAAGCATTAATAATTGAGCTTCCAAAATTGCAGCATGTCCCAACGGAACGTGAACTGCCATCTGATCCCCATCGAAATCGGCGTTAAACGCTGTACAGGTCAAAGGATGCAACTGGATCGCTTTTCCTTCGATCAGTTTTGGCTGGAAAGCCTGGATCCCTAATCTGTGCAATGTCGGAGCGCGGTTCAAAAGAACAGGATGTCCTTTCAACACATTCTCTAAAATATCCCAAACAATAGGTTCTTTTTTATCAACGATTTTTTTCGCAGATTTTACTGTTTTTACAACACCACGCTCAATCATTTTACGGATGATGAACGGTTTGAAAAGTTCAGCTGCCATATCTTTTGGCAATCCGCACTCATGCAATTTCAATTCCGGTCCAACGACGATTACCGAACGTGCTGAATAATCCACACGTTTACCTAATAAGTTCTGACGGAAACGGCCTTGTTTACCTTTTAATGAATCCGATAATGATTTTAACGCACGGTTCGATTCAGTTTTCACTGCATTCGATTTACGTGAGTTATCAAATAATGAATCCACAGCTTCCTGTAACATACGTTTTTCATTACGCAGGATTACTTCAGGAGCTTTGATCTCGATCAAACGTTTTAAACGGTTGTTACGGATAATAACACGACGGTATAAATCATTTAAATCGGAAGTTGCAAAACGGCCGCCATCCAATGGCACCAACGGACGCAATTCCGGCGGAATAACCGGAACAATTTTAACGATCATCCACTCAGGACGGTTTTCAACGTGCTGGTTGGCATGACGGAAACCTTCCACAACCTGTAAACGTTTTAGCGCTTCGTTTTTACGTTGTTGAGATGTTTCAGTATTTGCTTTGTGACGCAAATCGAATGATAAACTATCAAGATCAACACGGCTTAAAAGCGATTGTAACGCTTCAGCACCCATTTTCGCGATAAATTTATTCGGATCTGTATCATCTAAATATTGATTGTCTTTCGGCAATGTATCCAGGATGTTCAGGTATTCTTCTTCGGATAAGAAATCAAGGTAATTGATCCCGTCAACCGCTTTAACACCTGCGTTTACTACAACATAACGCTCGTAGTAAATGATCATGTCCAGTTTTTTTGTTGGTAAGCCCAACAAATAACCGATTTTATTTGGCAACGATTTGAAATACCAGATGTGCGCAACAGGAACCACCAAATTGATGTGTCCCATACGCTCTCTACGTACTTTTTTCTCTGTTACTTCCACTCCACAACGGTCACAAACAATGCCTTTGTAGCGGATGCGTTTATATTTTCCACAAGCACATTCCCAATCTTTTACCGGTCCGAAAATACGCTCACAGAACAAACCGCCCATCTCTGGTTTGTAAGTTCTGTAATTGATTGTTTCCGGCTTAACTACTTCACCGCTTGAACGCTCCAGAACTGCTTCCGGTGATGCAAGGCTGATGGTAATTTTGGAGAAATTGCTTTTTAGTTTGTTATCTCTTTTATTGAAAGCCATTTTTTTCCTTTTTTTAAGTTGATATGTAAAAAGTCAAAAGCAGGTGCAGATAAGAAATCCGCACCTGTATTTAATTTAGTCAAGGGAAATATTCAATCCTAAACCTCTTAACTCATGCAACAATACGTTGAATGATTCAGGGATTCCCGGAGTTGGTAAATTTTCACCTTTAACAATTGCTTCGTAAGCTTTAGCTCTACCGATAACATCATCCGATTTGATCGTAAGAATCTCCTGAAGAATGTTAGCTGCACCAAATGCTTCCAGTGCCCAAACCTCCATCTCACCAAAACGCTGACCACCAAACTGAGCTTTACCACCCAAAGGTTGTTGTGTAATAAGAGAGTATGGTCCGATGGAGCGGGAGTGCATTTTATCATCCACCATGTGGCCTAATTTCAGCATGTAAATAACACCTACAGTTGCAGGCTGGTCAAAACGCTCACCTGTACCACCATCTGTTAAGTAAGTACGGCCGAAACGTGGCAAACCAGCTTTATCAGTCCATTCATTCAATTGCTCTGTAGTAGCACCATCAAAGATCGGTGTGAAGAATTTCTCACCTAACTTTTGTCCGGCCCAACCCAAAACAGTTTCGTAAATCTGACCTAAGTTCATACGGGAAGGTACACCCAATGGATTAAGAACGATGTCAACCAACGTTCCGTCTTCCAGGAATGGCATATCCTCATCACGAACGATCCGTGCAACGATACCTTTGTTACCGTGACGGCCCGCCATTTTATCACCTACTTTTAATTTACGTTTTTTAGCAATGTAAATCTTCGCAAGCTGAACGATACCGGCTGGTAGCTCATCACCAATTGTAACTGCAAACTTTTTACGTTTGTAAGCACCTAATAAATCGTTGTACTTGATGTTATGATTGTGTAACAACATTTTAATTTTGTCATTCACATCTTTATCAGTCGTCCATTTACTAGGATTAACAGTTGCATAATCCACTTTTTCAAGAATTTTCTGAGTGAATTTTGTTCCTTTCGCAACAATTTCTTCTTTCAGAATATTCAATACACCTTGCGACGTTTTGCCATTTACAAGCGTGTTTAATTTTTCAATTAATTTCGCTTTTAATGTCGCAACTTCTGCACTGTGTTCTTTATCGATTTTCTCAAGCAATGGTTTTTCTTCCGCTTTTGCTTTCTTATCTTTAATTGCTCTTGAGAATAATTTTTTATCGATTACCACACCACGTAATGATGGAGGCGCTTTCATAGAAGCATCTTTCACATCGCCCGCTTTGTCACCAAAGATCGCACGTAAAAGTTTTTCTTCCGGTGACGGATCAGTTTCTCCTTTTGGAGTAATTTTTCCGATCAGGATATCACCTTCTTTAACATCAGCACCGATACGGATCAATCCGTTTTCGTCCAGGTCTTTTGTCGCTTCTTCCGAAACGTTTGGAATGTCTGCTGTTAATTCTTCTAATCCGCGCTTCGTATCACGTACTTCCAGTGCATACTCATCAATGTGAACAGATGTGAAGATATCTTCACGTGCAACACGTTCAGAGATCACGATCGCATCCTCAAAGTTATAACCTTTCCATGGCATGAACGCCACTTTCATGTTACGACCTAAAGCTAATTCACCGTTTTGAGTCGCATAACCATCACACAATACTTGACCTTTTGTTACTTTCTCACCTTTCTTAACGATCGGTTTTAAGTTGATACAAGTACTTTGGTTGGTTTTACGGAATTTCGTTAACTGGTAACGTTTGATATCATCATCAAAGCTGATCAAACGATCTTCATCCGTACGGTTGTAGCGGATCACAATTTCGTTTGCATCTACATATTCTACAGTTCCTTCGCCTTCAGCATTGATCAATACACGAGAATCACGCGCTACCAATGGCTCTAAACCGGTACCAACGATTGGCGCTTCCGGACGTAATAACGGAACAGCCTGGCGCTGCATGTTTGATCCCATCAATGCACGGTTGGCATCATCATGTTCCAAAAATGGAATCAATGATGCTGCGATCGACGCAATTTGGTTTGGAGCAACGTCCATCAATTGTAATTTTTCCGGTTCTACAACAGGGAAATCACCTTCGTAACGTGCTTTTACTTTTGCCTCAAGGAATTTTCCTTTTGCATCCACCGGCGCATTTGCCTGTGCAATGGTTTTGGAATCTTCTTCTTCTGCACTTAAATATGTAACAGATTTCTCGATATCCACACGTCCGTTTGTCACAGTCATGTAAGGCGTTTCGATGAAACCTAATTTGTTGATCTTTGCAAATACACACAATGAAGAGATCAAACCGATGTTTGGTCCTTCCGGTGTTTCAATCGTACACAAGCGGCCGTAGTGGGTGTAGTGAACGTCACGTACCTCAAAACCTGCACGTTCACGGGATAAACCTCCAGGCCCGAGTGCAGAAAGACGACGCTTGTGCGTGATCTCCGCAAGCGGATTGGTTTGATCCATGAACTGTGATAATTGGTTTGTTCCGAAGAACGAGTTGATCACAGATGATAATGTTTTTGCATTGATCAGATCGGTTGGCGTGAACACCTCGTTATCACGAACGTTCATACGCTCGCGGATCGTACGTGCCATACGCGCTAAACCAACACCAAATTGTGAATACAATTGCTCACCAACTGTACGGACACGACGGTTACTCAAGTGGTCAATATCATCCACATCAGCTTTGGAGTTGATCAGCTCGATCAAATACTTAATGATGCAAATAATATCTTCTTTCGTTAACGTTTTTGTGTCAGAAGGTGTATTTAAATTTAATTTTTTGTTGATCCGGTAACGTCCAACTTCTCCTAAATCGTAACGTTTATCAGAGAAAAATAATTTATCAATGATACCACGTGCAGTTTCCTCATCAGGTGGTTCAGCGTTACGTAACTGGCGGTAGATATGCTCCACCGCTTCTTTTTCAGAGTTGGATGTATCTTTTTGTAAAGTATTGTAGATGATCGCGTAATCAGCAGAATTTACTTCCTGTTTATGCAGGATTACTGATTTTACGTTTGCATCCACGATCATATCGATGTGCCCGTTCTCAAGGATCGTTTCACGATCAATGATCACTTCATTACGCTCGATAGAAACAACTTCCCCGGTATCCTCATCTACGAAATCCTCAATCCAGGTTTTCAAAACACGTGCAGCAAGCTTGCGGCCTACGGCACCTTTAAGGGCAGCTTTGCTAACTTTTAACTCGTCAGCCAGGCCGAATATTTCAAGGATTTGTTTATCGCTTTCAAATCCAATAGCTCTCAATAATGTGGTTACCGGTAATTTTTTCTTACGGTCGATGTAAGCATACATTACGCTGTTGATATCGGTAGCAAACTCGATCCATGATCCTTTGAAAGGGATAACACGTGCAGAGTATAATTTGGTACCATTTGCGTGACGGCTTTGGCCGAAGAACACACCCGGTGAACGGTGTAACTGGGAAACAATAACGCGTTCAGCTCCATTGATAACAAATGTACCTTTTGGAGTCATGTACGGGATCGTACCCAAATAAACATCCTGCACGATCGTTTCGAAATCTTCGTGTTCAGGATCTGTACAATACAAGCGTAATTTCGCTTTCAACGGAACGCTGTATGTTAATCCGCGCTCAATACACTCTTCAAGAGAGTAACGCGGCGGATCGATAAAATAATCTAAAAATTCCAATACGAAATTGTTTCGTGCATCGGAAATAGGAAAGTTTTCTGCAAAAACTTTGTAAAGTCCTTCGTTCTGACGGTTTTCGGAAGTTGTTTCCAACTGGAAAAAGTCCTGGAACGATTGAAGTTGAATATCTAAAAAGTCAGGGTACTCAATTTGACTTTTAATAGATGCAAAACTTATTCTCTGAGGTTTTTTATTTTGAGCCAAGGTGCTTAAGTATTGAGTTTGTTCTTTTGTAAAATAAATTCACAGGAAACAAACAGGTTAATAAGATGAAAACAACTAGAACCGGTATTAAAGTCACATACCTCATCGTTCCGAGAGGAACAATGAGGTGATGACATTAATGTTGTATCAGAAACAGCTTATTTAACTTCAACTTTTGCTCCTGCGTCTTCTAATTGTTTTTTCAATGCTTCAGCTTCTTCTTTAGAAACTCCTTCTTTTACCGGTTTTGGTGCACCGTCAACAAGATCTTTAGATTCTTTCAAACCTAATCCTGTTAAATCTTTTACAACTTTTACAACTCCTAATTTAGCTGCACCTGCCTCAAGTAAAATTACATCAAAAGATGTTTTAACTTCTGCTGCTGCTGCTCCGCCACCACCAGAAACTACAACTGCTGCTGCAGCTGGTTCGATGCCGTACTCGTCTTTCAGGATAGTTGATAATTCTTGCACTTCTTTCACAGTTAAATTTACTAACTGTTCAGCAATTGCTTTTACGTCTGCCATTTTTATTGATTTTTTAAAATTTGTTACTAATTAAAATTTTTGTTTGTCTTACTTTAAGCTGTTTGCCAATTAAGCTGCATCCTTTTCTTCTCTGTTCTGAAGAGCAGATATAACTCGTTGTGCAGGAGATTGAAGCAACGCCACAACATCTGCGATAAGCTCGTTTTTGCTTTTAATGTTAGCAAGCACTTCAAGCTGATCATCGCCAATGTAAATGTTTTCTTCAACGAAAGCACCTTTCAATAAAGGCCTGTCGTTTTTTGCTGCTCTGAATTCCTTAATTAACTTCGCCGGAGCATTTCCTACTTCTGAAAACATAATTGCAGTAGCGCCTTTTATAGCAGGGATTAAATCCACTAAACGACTATCTGCAGCTCTTTCAAGCGCTTTTTTCAATAGTGAGTTTTTCACTACTGTAAGCGAAATGTTTCTTTGAAAGCAAGTTCTCCGTAATTGGTTAACTTTTTCAACAGTTAAAGAAGAACAATCTGCCAAGTAGATTTTATTGTTTGCATTCAATTGCTCTACCAGCGATTCAATTACTTTTGTTTTGTCTTCTTTTTTCATTTCTATTTATTTATTTGTTTGTCCAGTGGAAGCCAGTACAAAACGGTGATGAATGTTTAAATTATTGCGCCATGAATTTAGTGTCGATCTGGATACTTGGGCTCATTGTTGAGCTCATGTATACACTTTTCACATAAGTTCCTTTTGCAGATGATGGTTTTAACTTAACTATTGTTTGTAACAACTCATTTGCGTTTTCAGTGATCTTGTTGGTATCGAAAGAAACTTTCCCAACTAAAGACTGGATGATACCTGCTTTATCAACTTTAAAGTCGATTTTACCGCCTTTGGATTCAGTAACTGCTTTACCTACTTCCATTGTTACAGTACCTGTTTTAGGATTTGGCATTAAACCACGAGGCCCTAAAACACGCGCAACAGTACTCAATTTACCCATTACACTTGGTGTAGCAACAACTACATCCATCTCCAACCAACCATTTTTGATTTTTTCGATGTACTCGTCCAATCCCACATAATCAGCGCCTGCAGCTTTTGCTTCCGCTTCTTTATCAGGTGTACAAAGTACCAATACGCGCATAGTTTTACCTGAACCGTGTGGCAATGAAACCGATCCGCGAACCATTTGGTTTGCTTTACGTGGATCAACGCCTAAGCGGATACTCAAGTCAACTGATGCGTCAAATTTAGTAGTAGTGATTTCTTTGATCAATTTAGATGCCTCTGCCAATGTGTAGATTTTGGTAGCATCATACTTAGAAAGAGCGATCTTTCTGTTTTTTGAAACTTTTGTCATTTTATTTAATTTGTGATGTGCAAACGTACGCTCAGGGCGGACTCCATCTGTTTAACTTACTTTTTCAAAGGAGACTCACCTGTTACGGTTAATCCCATACTGCGTGCAGTTCCTGCAACCATACTCATTGCAGATTCGATTGTAAAGCAATTTAAATCCGGCATTTTTGCTTCAGCAACCTGACGAATCTGATCCCAGGAAACATTACCAACTTTTAAGCGGTTTGATTCTTTAGAACCTTGTTTTACTTTTGTGATCTCCAGTAATGATACTGCTACCGGTGGATTTTTAGTGATAAATTCAAATGATTTATCATTGTACACAGTGATGATAACCGGAATTACTTTTCCAGCTTTCTCTTGTGTTCTTGCATTAAATTGCTTGCAAAACTCCATGATGTTAACACCTTTAGCACCCAATGCTGGTCCGATTGGTGGTGAAGGGTTTGCAGCTCCTCCTTTTATTTGCAATTTGATCATTGCACTTATTTCTTTTGCCATTTTTTTATTTTAGTTTAAAGTTCAAAGTTTAAAAGTTCAAAGTCCCCGCGGCGCTATAACTACAATTGGCTTTTACTTTACTTTGAGATTATTATTAATTATGTGCTTAACGAATCTGTCACCGTATACAGCGTACTTATTTGGTGGAAGCCCAATGTTCAGCCTTAAACGCTTTCTTTAAGCGGTGTTGATTAACTTTCTTTTTCTACTTCCAGGTAACCTAATTCCAGTGGTGTTTTTCTACCAAAGATCTTCACCATTACCTCTAATTTTTTCTTGTCTTCAATTACTTTTTCCACTGTTCCGGTAAAGCCGTTGAACGGCCCGTTGATTACTTTTACAGTTTCGCCCACAATAAACGGAATGTTTATTTGTGCATCGCTTTCTGACAAATCATCAACAGTACCTAAAATTCTGTTTACTTCCGATAAACGCATCGGAACCGGGGCTCCCCCTTTAGTTTCACCTAAAAAGCCGATTACACCGGTAATATTTTTAATTACGTGAGGAACCTCACCAACCAAAGCCGCTTCAACAAGAATATATCCGCCGTAAAAAGGACGTTCTTTACTTACTTTTTTACCATTGCGAATCTGGTAAATTTTTTCAGTAGGGATCAGGATTTGGGAAACATAGCTGCTTAGGCCCAAACGGTTGATCTCAACTTCAATATACTGCTTCACTTTTTTTTCCTGCCCACTGATAGCTCTCACTACATACCATTTTTTTACAGTGTCGGTTTTAATTTGCTCGCTCATTTTATTTAACTATAAAAATTATTGAAATGTATGGTAAATAAATTGCATTAATGTATTGAAAGAAATGTCCATTAGCCATACTACCAAAGCGATAATTACCGAAGCAACCATCACAACGATTGCACTGCTTTGCAACTCTCTCCAGGTTGGCCAGGTTACTTTATGTACAAGCTCATCGGTTGTTTCGCTGATATAATCTTTAAATTTGCTCATATTTTCAAATATTATGAATCAGGTTCGAAGTGTATTGATTTCCAATAACTTTTGACTTGAAACTTTTTTAACTTTAATTTTCTTTTTGCACAGGTGGAGAGATTCGAACTCCCATCAAAGGTTTTGGAGACCTCTATTCTACCCTTGAACTACACCTGTTTGTTCCAATTATTTTTGATTCCGGTCCTTAAAAAGTATCTTTTTAATGTCCCCCGTTATTAGTACAAAACAGTAAGTAGTGTTTCCACTACCTACTGTTCTACTAATTCTGTGTGAATTATTACTTAATAATTTCAGTTACCTGACCTGCACCTACAGTACGTCCACCTTCGCGGATAGCGAAACGTAAACCTTTATCCATAGCTACCGGAACGATCAATTTAACAGTGATTGTTACGTTATCGCCAGGCATAACCATGTCGCGTCCTGCTGGTAATTCAATTTCTCCGGTTACGTCAGTTGTACGTAAGTAGAATTGAGGACGGTATTTGTTATGGAATGGAGTGTGACGTCCACCTTCTTCTTTTTTCAATACATAGATCTCTGCTTTGAATTCAGTGTGGCATTTGATCGTACCAGGACGAACAACAACCATACCGCGGCGGATATCTTTTTTATCAATACCACGTAATAACAAACCAACGTTATCACCTGCTTCACCTCTATCAAGGATTTTACGGAACATTTCCACACCTGTGATAGTAGATTTTAATTTTTCTTCCTGCATACCGATGATTTCAATCTCATCACCTGTGTTGATAACACCAGTTTCGATTTTACCAGTTGCAACAGTACCACGACCAGTGATCGTAAATACATCCTCAACAGGCATCAGGAAAGGTTTATCAGTTTCACGTGTAGGAATTGGAATATAAGTATCCACAGCTTCCATTAATTCCATGATTTTTTCTGACCATTTTGGATCTTTATTCAAACCACCCAAAGCAGAACCCTGGATGATAGGAGTATTAGCACCATCAAATTGGTAGAAAGATAATAATTCACGAATTTCCATTTCAACAAGCTCCAATAACTCAAGGTCATCCACCATATCTACTTTATTCATGAAAACTACGATCTTAGGTACACCAACCTGACGAGCCAAAAGGATATGCTCGCGGGTTTGTGGCATTGGACCATCAGTTGCAGCAACAACAAGGATAGCACCGTCCATTTGGGCAGCACCTGTAACCATGTTTTTTACGTAATCCGCGTGACCCGGACAGTCAACGTGAGCATAGTGACGGTTAGCTGTAGAATATTCTACGTGAGAAGTATTGATCGTGATACCACGTTCTTTTTCTTCTGGAGCATTATCAATAGAAGAGAAATCTCTTACTTCTGATAAACCTTTTTCAGCCAACACCACTGTGATTGCTGCGGTTAAGGTAGTTTTACCGTGGTCAACGTGACCAATTGTTCCGATGTTTACGTGTGGTTTGGAACGGTCGAATTTTTCTTTAGCCATTGCTAGTTATTTATTAAATTGTTATTTTATATATTTACTTAAGAAATTCTTTCCAAAAAAAATTTTGCGCAACCCATTTATCCAATGGCTCACACAAACAAAAATGTTATTTTTAAAATACACGCCACCAAAACAACCATTAAGAGCTGTTGATGAGGATTGAACTCACGACCTCTTCCTTACCAAGGAAGTGCTCTACCACTGAGCTACAACAGCTTAATGAGAGCATTGAGCTTAAAAAAGAGCGGAAGACCGGGCTCGAACCGGCCACCCTCAGCTTGGAAGGCTGACGCTCTACCAAATGAGCTACTTCCGCTTAATTAACTATTTTAAAAGAACAAAACTATACACTTTAGAATTCTTCTCCCTAAAAATGCTTTCTTTCGCCAAGGCTTCAGAAACCAAGTGGGGAGAGAAGGATTCGAACCTTCGAAGCTTTCGCAACGGATTTACAGTCCGTCCCATTTGGCCACTCTGGTATCTCCCCGACAATACTACAATCCTCTTAAAAAAAGAGCCGATGGAGGGATTCGAACCCCCGACCAGCTGATTACAAATCAGCTGCTCTGGCCAACTGAGCTACATCGGCTTATGCTATTTTTCTTGTAATACCTTATTTTAAAGAACTTTCAGATGCTTTTGAGAAACTTTTCAACAACACCCTTTTGAAAAAGGACTGCAAATTTAATAAACATTTATTTGATTAACAAAAAAAATATTCGTTTTTTCAAAAAAAATGCAGCCCCGTTTATTTTGAGGCTGCAAATGTAGTCAATTGTTTGAGATTGTTAGCGATAACAAGCAAAAAATAATAAATTTTTTTGTTGGTTTTCAGTTATCATCGCCAATCACACTATAAACCAGACAGTTCCGCTATTTAAAAAAAAAAGCGAATCCGGGGATTTAAATCCCTTTTACTTTTTCTTTGTGCTTTCTTACCTGGGTTTTTAATGCATCAATGCTTGTATCGATAGCTTCTTCAAAGCTTTTGCATTGTTTTTTTGCAAAAAGATCATTCCCGGAAATGTGTAATTTTATTTCTGCAATCTTATTATCGGTAGCATCTGATTTATCAAGCTTCAGAATTACTTCACTGTTAATTATACCATCATAAAAGGTGGTTAATTTGTCTACCCGTTCCTGTACAAAATCTAAAAGTTTTTTGTCGGCATCAAAGTGTACCGATTGGATTTTAACTGTCATAATTCTTTCCTCCTATTTTTAATACTGATTAATTTAAAAATTAAACTTTATATGTTGCATTTGTTAAGTCAATATTTATGCCTTCGGATGCGCCTGCTTGTGAATATTCTTGAGCTTCTCCACTGTATTGTGCGTGTACACTTGCGTTGCCGACAGATTTGCATGCCCGAGTAATTCTTTTATTGCGTTTAAATCAGCGCCATTGTTTAACATGTGTGTTGCAAACGTGTGCCTCAATACATGCGGGCTTTTTTTGTCGGTTGTTGTAACCACTGAAAGGTACTTGTTAACTACTCTATAAACAAGTTTTTCATACATTTTTTTTCCACTTTTGCCTGTAAGTAAGTATTCGGAATCTGCTGCTTCTTTGGTTTTCAGATACTCTTCTATTTTGCGTTTTAATTCATGTCCGAAAGGAATGATCCGCTCCTTGTTGCGTTTACCCAATACTTTGAGTTGACAAGCAGCCAGATCCACATTTTGCTGCCTTAGGTTGATCAACTCGGATAAGCGCATTCCTGTTGCATAAAAAAGCTCAATGATCAGCTTATTCCTTACACCTTCTTCATCTTCGCCAAAATCAACATTATCAAGCAATACGTCCATTTTTTGCTTTTCTACAAAAACAGGCAGGCGTTTGGAGGTTTTGGGAGATTGGATCTTCAGCATGGGATTTTCTGTCACGAGATTTTGTCGCAGCAAAAATTTATAAAAGGTTTTGAGTGTGGTGATTTTGCGGTTAACAGAGCGTGGGCTGATCTTTTGCTCCATCATGCTAACGATCCAGGAACGAACCACAGTATGACTGATCTCTGCCAGCTCCTTAATTTCATAAGTAAGCTGCAGATAGCTGTAAAACTGGCTTAAATCGGTGGAATAGGCTAAAAGCGTGTGATTGGAAAATCGCTTTTCGTATTGTAGATATTGAAGAAAACTATCACGGCCTGCGTTCATACAAGAGTTTTTTCTAAATCTCTAAAAAAATGTGCCTTTTGGGATGTGATCCCGCTTTCAGCATTTGTATTTTGTTTCCAGTGTTAACATCCTGCTAGCATTTGGCAGATCCCGCTTTTCAGCGGGATAAGTATATAACTAGTTTTTACTTCGTAAAATCAAGCAGAATTCTTCTTTCATTTGGCAGATCCCGCTTTTCAGCGGGATAAGTTTAACTAGCTTTTGCTGCGCAAAATCAAGTTAAACTAAAAAAGGAAAAACCTACATTGTTAAACGATAATAACCTTTAAAAGTTATACCTGACAATGTAAATTTTTCCTTTTCAGAAAAAATATTGAGAAATACGAACGTACTACTCTTCAGTACCGCGTTGTAATTTTTCTTTGTAAACTGCTTTGATTTTTCTTTCGCGGAATACAACTGATGGTTTAGTGAATTTTTGACGTTCACGTAATTCTTTTACAACACCTGTTTTTTCAAATTTCTTTTTGAATTTTTTCAGTGCTTTTTCGATTGCTTCGCCTTCTTTAACTTGAACTATTAACATGTTTTTTAATTTTTGAGTTGTTGATTTTGGAGATTTTTTGAATTTAGAATTCCCGAAATCCCTTTTCCAATTTTCTTGATTGGGGATGCAAATATATTAATTTTTTCTAAATCCTAAATCCCTAATCCTGAATTTTTTAATTATTTCATAATTTCTCTCGCAATAACAATTTTCTGGATCTCGGAAGTTCCTTCGCCGATTGTGCATAATTTGCTATCGCGATAGTATTTTTCGGCCGGAAAGTCTTTTGTATAGCCATATCCACCAAAGATCTGCACTGCTTCAGTAGAAACCCTTACGCATACTTCAGAAGCGTAATATTTGGCAAATGCACCTTCTTTGGTCATTTTTAATCCTTTATTTTTTCTGTCAGCCGCCATAAAGGTCAGCAACTCTGCCGCTTCAATTTCCGTTGCCATATCAGCCAGTTTAAAGGAAATTGCCTGGAACTGGGAGATCGGCTTACCGAATTGCTCGCGTTCTTTTGAATATTTCAACGCTGCATCAAACGCGCCTTTTGCAATCCCCAGTGATAAAGCAGCGATGGAGATCCTTCCGCCATCCAGCACTTTCATTGCCTGAACAAAACCTTGTCCTTCTTCACCTAACAACTGATCTTTGTGAACACGGCAATTATCGAAGAACAATTCAGCTGTTTCCGAAGCACGCATTCCTAATTTATTTGCTTTTTTACCGGATGTAAAGCCCGGAGTCCCTTTTTCAATGATAAACGCCGACATTCCTTTTGAATCGCCTTTTTCGCCGGTACGAACAATTACAACGGCTACATTTCCTGTAATAGCGTGTGTGATAAAGTTTTTAGAACCGTTGATCACATAATAATCACCGTCTTTTTTAGCGATTGTGGTCATTCCACCTGAATCAGAGCCGGTTCCGCTTTCCGTCAATCCCCATGCGCCAATCCATTCGGCTGTAGCCAGTTTCGGCAAATATTTTTTCTTTTGTTCTTCGTTACCAAATGCAAGAATATGCCCTGTACACAAGGAATTATGCGCTGCCATGGATAATCCGATCGAACCGCAGATTTTTGCTAATTCAGAAATTGCAGTTACGTATTCGGTGTATGAAAAACCGGATCCGCCGTATTCCTGTGGCACCAAAACGCCCATTAATCCAAGCTCGCCAAGTTTTTTAAATACTTCTACCGGAAATTCCTGTGACTCGTCCCATTCCATCATTTTCGGACGAATATGATCATCACCAAATTTTTTTATCATGTCAGCGATCATTTGCTGATTTTCGTTTGTGCTAAAATCCATGTTTCATTTTATTTAGAGAGCGACAAAAATAGAAATTTTATTGAAACGGGAAGCGTTCTGATCGGGGAATAAATATCAGATTGCTATAAGAAATGTTAATTTTTAATGAATCTCCGGAAGCTGGTACTAAAATAAATTATTTTGAAATATCATTGCGAGGGCTTTTCGCCCGAAGCAATCTCATTCTAGTTTATAATCTGGTGTGAGGTTGCTTCGGGCGAAAAGCCCTCGCAATGACGTGCAAATTAAAATTAGCAATACAAAAGGTTATGTTGTAGTAAAATGTTTTTTTTACAATATTCACAATAATACTGTCATCCCGGGTCAAGCCCGGGATGACAGCTTAAGAAAATATTTCTGTTTCCATAAACAATAATGTTCTGCAACATAACCATACAAAATAAAAGCATTTGGTATAAACTTCCCCATAGTCATTTAAAATTATTTTTAATAATTCACCAAACTGATAATATTCTCCGAATAGTGTTTCAGTTTTTCTTTTCCGTTTAAAAAATCGAGCGTTACTAAAAATGCAAATCCCGCCACGTTCCCTTCCTGCATCTGAATTAATTTTGCTGCTGCTTCGGCCGTTCCGCCTGTAGCCAGCAAATCATCGTGGATCAAGACATTCCAGCCTTTTTTAATTTCATCCACATGCATTTCCACTTTTGCACTTCCGTACTCAAGATCGTATTCATGTGCAATTTTTTTGTACGGTAATTTACCAGCTTTGCGAACAAGTACAAACGGAATATTTAATTTATTGGCCAATGCAAATCCGAATAAAAATCCGCGGCTTTCAATACCGACGATCGCATCTAATTTTGTGTTTTTCAGAGCATCTGCGAAAGCGTTTACAATTTCTGTACACAGCGCAGGATTGTGTAAAATGGGCGTAATGTCCTTGAATAAAATTCCTTCTTTGGGAAAATCGGCGACATCGCGAATGGTCTCTTTTATTTTTTGTTGAAGCATCGTTTGTTTGTTTTATTCTAAGATCAAATACGGTGCAATTTTACGGAGTGTTTCGTCATCTACCAAATCTGTTTTCTTAATATCATCAATAGTTTTGAACTTCCCGTGTGCTTTCCTGTAATTTACAATGGCATTGGCCATGTTCCAGTTCAAATACGGATTTTTTAATTGCGCTGCTTCGCAGGCATTGATATTGATCTTTTTGATGGATGCTGCATCTACGCTTACGAATTTTTCGATCATCGCGTATTTTTCGGGATCAAATTTCCAGACTTCCAACAATTGTTCTTTCGCATAAAAACCGCCGAGCGAATTCCTGTATTTGATGATGGTTTTCGCAAAAAAAGCACCAATGCCTTTCAGCGTTGTGAGTTGCGCCGAATCGGCAGTGTTCAATTCAATGATCATAACCGGCGCAATTGGTTTGAGCGTTACTACTTTGGAATCGACAAATGCTGCAACAGGCTTATTTTCCTGCGGGATCTGAATATATGGCTCCAGCGAATTGTACAATTCTTCTTTGATGCAATACATTTTTTTTACATCTTCTTTTTTGCGAAAACTACCGCCTTTGGATTCGTAATTTTTAATGGTTTTTATTTGTTTATCGGATAATCCCAGGCGCTTCCAATCGGCATCGGGTAAATTATTGGGATCAAAATTAAAACGTTCAATCTTTTGTGTGATCGTATTTGCAGTACTTTCGTGAGATGGATACTTTTTTTCAGATGTATTTTTTGCAACAGCTTCCTGTTCTTTCTGAGAAAGGTTCATCGAATCGATCTGCTTTTCAAATTTTGAAAAATCAAGGGTTTGTGCTTTCAGAAATTTATCGGAAACATTGAGATAAACGATCAGTAAAATAATAATGGTTAACAATACAAACACTCCGTTTCGCTCGCGCTTATTGAATGTCAGGTAATCACGAATAATTTGTTTCATGCTTTTTTTTAATTTTTAAAATGATTAATAAAATTTTACGCAAATAAATGATCGCGAAATGCCAGCGGAAATAATCCCTGCATTTCGCAATTTTTATTGCTTGTAATTAAAAAAATCAATCAGAAAAGGAAACGCTTTAGCTGCTGCATTTCCGTTGTATAAGAAGGTATACAGGGATTCCCAGGAGTACGATGAGTAATCCAAATCCTGTATTTTTTGTATCGTAAACTAACAGATCAATGCAAATGGCCGTGGTAATGATAATGTATAAAATGGGAACCAGCGGATATCCGAATGCTTTGTAAGGGCGCTCTGTATCCGGTTCTTTTTTGCGCAAAATAAAAATTCCGCCGATCGTTAAAATATAAAAGATGAGTGATGCAAAGGTGGCGTAAGTCAGCAAATCGCCGTACTTGCCGGATAAGCATAATACGCAGGCCCAAAGACATTGAAGCCACAATGCCACAGCGGGAACTTGTTTTGTATTCAGCGTTTGCGCCTGTTTAAAAAACAATCCGTCTTTTGCCATTGCAAAAAACAAGCGTGCCCCGGAAAGGATCAGCCCGTTGTTACAACCAAATGTGGATACCATGATTAATCCCGCCATAATGTATGCTGCAGGATCACCAAAGATCATGGATGCTGCGGCCGCTCCTACCCTGTCGTTGCTCGGGAACATAATTCCCTGGCCCACCACGGATGCTGCATTGGGATCGCCTTTCATGGGTAATAAAGCAAGATAAGCCACATTTGCCAAGATGTAAATAATGGTGACAATGAGTGTTCCGAGGAACAAGCTGCGCGGAATATTTTTCTTGGGATCTTTAATTTCGGCAGCAATAAACGTAACGTTGTTCCAGGCATCGCTGGAAAATAATGAATTGATAATAGTAGCTCCCATCGCGCCAAGCAAAGCCGATCCTGCTAAAGGAACTATATTTAATGTTCCATCAGGCATTATCGTGGTTTTGCTTGCATCCCACATGTGTTTAAAATTTTCCACGATCACATCGCCACGGAAACCGATGGCCAATCCTAAAATGATGAGCGCGAACAAAGCAAATAATTTTGCGGATGTAAAGATCAGCTGGATTTTTTTCCCGTTTTGTACGCCGCGGCTATTGATAAATGTGAGGAAAGCAATGCTTGCCATTGCCACGACCTGTGCATACGTGATCTTAAATGAAGCGCCAACAGCAAGAAGGATGTGATTTAATTCCGGAAAAAAAACAGAGGTATATTTTGCAAATGCAACAGCAACAGCTGCGATCACACCGGTTTGGATGACCGTGAAAACCGTCCAACCATACAAAAAGGAAATCATTCTACCGTATGCGCGCTGAATGTAAACATATTGTCCGCCTGCGTTTGGCATCATGCCAGCCAGCTCGCCATAGCTCAATGCAGCAAACACGGTAATTAATCCGGTGAGCAGCCAAAGCACCAATAACCAACCGGCAGAACCCACATCGCGGGCCATTTGCGAGGTAACAATAAAAATACCGGAACCGATCATGGAACCTGCAACAATACTGGTTGCATCGATAAGCCCGAGGGAACGTTTTAATTCTACATGATCCTGATCCTGCATACTTTTTTTTACTGATGCTGATTAAGCTACTTTTGGTTTTTTATTCATGCTAACAGCAAAGATCACAAGGTGTAAAACGCCAAGTACCAAAAAGAACCATGGCATGGCAGGCTGAGGTTTTGTAGTATCGTTGAGGTAATCTTTATGTTTGAAATAATAATCCAAGCCGCTTAAAATGAGGAGGAACAAGCCGCACAGAATGCCTGCAATGGAAGCCGATCGTTGTCCGCGGAAACGGTGATGATGCTCTTCTCCTTTTGATAAAATACTGTTGCGTAATCCGAAGATCATGTATACATCCAGTCCTACCAGCATCCATGTTAATGCGGATTGTTGTGTAAAACGATCGAGTGAAATGATCATACCGGCACATACTAAAATCCCCAGGATCGGCACCAACGGAACCAATGGTGCTCTGAACGGGCGCTCTGCTTTCGGGTCGGTTTTGCGCAGGATCCAGATCCCAACACATACGAGCACAAATGCTAATAATGTTCCAATGGATGTTAAATCTCCGGCGATGCTCCCCGGAATAAATCCACCAAAAACACCCACAAATGCCAGTAACATTAAATTGGATTTATACGGTGTACGGAATTTTGGGTGAAGGTGTGAAAATACTTTTGGTAATAATCCGTCGTTGGACATGGAGAAAAACACGCGGCTTTGTCCCATTAACATAACAAGAATTACAGAAGAGAATCCGGCAAGGATAGCCACGGTAACCGCCGTTGCCAGCCAGCTGTATCCATGCATATACGTAGCGATCGCGTAAGCAACGGATGCTTCTTTTCCTTTTGCAGGATCGCCAAAATCCTGCCAGTTGGCAACACCTGTAAGTACGTACGAAAATAAAATATACAAAGCGGTACACACTACCAGTGAGCCTAAAATTCCGATTGGCATATCGCGCTTTGGATTTTTTGCTTCCTGCGCTGCAGTAGAAACGGCATCAAAACCAATGAATGCAAAAAACACAATGGCTGCACCACCCAGTACACCGCCCCAACCCCAGGTGAAAAATCCGGCATGTCCGGCAGTTCCTTCAGGGATCATATACGGAGTGTGGTTTTCCGGTTTGATGAATTGCCATCCGATCACGATAAAAATAAGAACGATGGAAACTTTCAGGAATACAATGATCCCATTTACCAACGCCGACTCTTGCGTTCCTTTGATCAGCAATAATGTGAGTAATAATAAGATCAACAGTGCGGGAGCATTTACAATTCCATGAATTCCGGAAACGCTGGATTCGAAAGGGGAATGGCACCACTGATAGGGAATGGCGCCGCCTAATAATTTATTTAAATATTCGCTCCAGGCAATGGAAACGGTGGCTGCACCTAATGCATATTCCAATATCAGCGCCCAGCCGATGATCCAGGCAATTAATTCACCCATGGTTGCATACGCATAAGTGTATGCGCTACCTGCAATGGGAATCATGGAAGCAAACTCTGCATAGCACAATCCTGCAAAAGCACAACCTACAGCGGCAATCACAAATGAAAGTGTAACAGCAGGACCTGCAGCTTCAGCGGAAGCAGCAGCAGTACGAACAAAAAGTCCGGCGCCGATAATAGCACCGATCCCCAATGCGATCAGCGACCACATTCCTAATGTACGTTTCAATCCTGATTCCTGGTCCGCTGCAGTTGCAAGGATACTTTCCAATGATTTTTTTCTAAATGTTGCCATAGTGTTTTTCTTGATGAATGAATTCCAAATATATACAAGTTTTGTTGATAATCAAATCGGATGTTAGATATTAGATGTCAGATATTAGACTGTGTGATAAAAATGTTGGATAACAACTGTGTGTGTAAAAGGAAAAAATCGATGTTTAAAACCTAATATGTTCTATATTTGAGAAAAGAAAATTATACTCCGATATAAAAAATGAGCAGCCGTTTTTACACATTTATTTTCTTCATTTTCTTTTTGCAATCGGCTTTATTTACAGATGCACAAAATCAGCATGCGATCGATTCATTGCAAACGGTTCTGAAAACAACCACAGAAGACACCACCAAAGTTTCTGCATTGTTTGGCATTTCCGGCGAATACCAGGGTTTTAATTCGGATAAAGCATTTGATTTTGCAAACCAATCGCTACAGCTGGCGCAATCCATTAATTTTAAACGCGGGCAGGGCAATGCGCACAACACGCTTGGCGATCTTTACTGGTACAAAGGCGATTATGCTTCTGCTTCGGATCATTATTTTAAAGCGCTGAATATTTTTGAAACACTTGGAAACCGCTCCGCAATTGCCAATTGTTACCGCAACATTGGTTGGGTATATTTTACGCAGAATAATTATCCGGTTACGCTGGAATATTACAATAAATCGCTGGCGATCAATACAGAGTTAAAAAATACGCTGCCGATGGCACAAAACTACAATGATCTGGGGATTGTGTATACTCACATGAATAATTATCCAAAAGCAATTGAGTACATTCAACACTCGATTGCGGTGGAAGAAGATGCAAAAAATATTGAAGGCCTTATCGCCAATTACGGGAACCTGGGCGTGATCTACGACAAGCAGGGGAAAATTGACCAGGCGATTGAATCGATCGAGACGGCTGCAAAAAATGCAGAGATCCTTGGAAACAAGCAACACCTGGCCATTACGTATTCCAACCTGGGCTCGTTCTATACAAAAAAAGAAATGTATGAGCTTGCAATCGCGAAGTTGGATAAAGCATTGATATATGGGAAGGAAATCAAATTCAAGGATGCGATAAAAGATATTTATCAAAACCTGGCGATTGCGTATGCAAAGAAAAAAGATTTTCAGAATGCGTATCTCTACGTTGATTCTGCTTCCGCGATGAAAGATTCTGTTTTCAATGAAAACAACAGCAGGCAGGTCAATGAAATGTCGGCAAAATATGAATCGGAGAAAAAAGAATTGACGATCAATTCGCTTGAAAAAGACAAAGAGCGCGAGAAAAGCTTTAAAATTTACCTGAGCATTATCTGTATCCTCATTGCTATTTTCGCTATTGCGATCGGCATTTTTGCGTTTGTACTGTACAAAGGAAACATCCAGAAGAAAAAAGCAAACGAGGCATTGTCGCATGCTTACAAGGAAATTGAAGTAAAAAATAAAGATATTACCGACAGTATCAATTATTCCAAGCGCATCCAGGATGCCAGCCTGCCGCCGAAAGAACTGCAATACAAATTATTTGATGATGCATTTGTGCTGTTCAAACCCAAAGACATTGTAAGCGGTGATTTTTACTGGTATGCCGAAAAAGGCGGCAAACGATTGATAGCAGCCTGCGATTGTACCGGGCATGGCGTTCCGGGAGCATTGATGAGTATGATCGGTACCAACATTTTAAATCAGCTGGTGAATGAAAAAGGAATGACCGCGCCGGATGAAATTTTAAATCACCTGCACATTGAAGTAAGAAAAGCATTGAAACAGGATGAGCATCAAAAAAATGCGGATGGCATGGACATCGCGCTGATCGTATTTAACAGCGAAACAGAAATTGAATTTGCCGGAGCGCAACGCCCCTTATGGTACATAAAAAACAATGTGGTAGAAGAAATCAAAGCGGATAAATTTTCGATCGGCGGATTACAAACGGAAGAAAGCCGGATCTTCAAAAAAACAAAAATCATGCTTTCAAAAGGTGATTCGGTTTATTTGTTTTCCGATGGATATGTGGACCAGTTTGGCGGCGAGCATGGAAAAAAATTCATGACAAAAAACTTCAAGAAATTATTACTGAATATCCATACGGAATCGATGGCTCAACAGGAATTGATCGTGGAACAAACCATTGAGCGCTGGAAAAGCAACCGCGAACAGGTGGATGATATTTTGGTGATTGGAATAAAGATTTAAGGTGTTGTTGTAAGAAAATGTTATTTTTTTCATATTCTCGAATGATACTGTCATCCCGCAATGTTGCGGGATCTCATAAATGTTTATGGTATTTAATGAGTCAAGTTGTAGAATAATGTTGCTAATGGAAACAGAAATACTTTTCTGATCTGTCATCCCGGGCCTGACCCGGGATGACAGTGTTGTATGTGAATATTATGAAAAACAATATTTTCCGACAACAACATCAAATATAATTACTGGATCGTGCACGTGATCGTAGCACCAGTACTATTGGCTGTACATTCATCCGTTGCTTTTTTCTTGGTACCATGGATCGTTGATTCCGACCATACATAACCGGTTGAATCCGTGCATTTACAATCATACCCTTTTGAACAGGAAACAAAAGATGCTGTAACGAGCGCAGCGGCAAAAATAAAGATCAATTTTTTCATGTCGGTGTTTATTTAGTATCCGTTTTTTTTAATTGTTCATCCAGTATTTTCAATCCTTCCGAAATTGTTTTCGGGTTATATCCCAATTCTTTTTTTGCTTTATCAATTATAAAACCCGTGTACGGCGGGCGTTTTGCCGCTTGATTCAGCGTGGTTGATTTGGATGGCGTTACTAATGATCTATCCAATTCCCAGAAATCGGCGATCTTATAAACCAGCTCTAAAATGCTTACCGTTTCGGGGCCGGATAAATTATAAATTCCGGTAGCGCCTTTATCAGCAATCAGAATGCAACCATCTGCAAGGTCTTCTGCCAGCGTTGGTGAGCGGAACTGATCGTCCACTACATTGATGTTTTGTCCTTTTGTTAACGCATCCTTCGCCCACAACACAATGTTGGAACGGCTCATGTTATCTACAATTCCGTACACAATAATCGTTCGGGCGATCGCCCATTTGATCGTACTTTTTTCCAGAATTTTTTCCGATTCATATTTTGAAAGCGCATAATAACTTTGCGGATTCGGAACATCCGTTTCCACATATTGCGATCCTTTTAAACCGTCGAAAATAAAATCCGTGCTCAAATGGATCAGCTGGGTTGCGTTTTGCCCGATCGCATCTACAATATTCTGAACCGCCGTTACATTCAGCGCCCAGCACTCATCACGTTTGGTTTCGCAGGCATCTACATTGGTCATCGCCGCAGTGTTGATGATCACATCCGGTGCATATTTTTTATACACCGTTTCTACTTCTGCTTTTTTTGTAATGTCCAGCGATTCATAAATATATCCTTCCTGGTTTACCAAACGGTTGGCGCCAACCGACGTAGCAATTACCTGCACATCTTTTCTTTTCAACAAGGCATACACCAATTTCTGTCCCAATAATCCGTTGCTGCCGGTAATTAATATTTTTTTCATTCGAATGATAAAATGTTTTTAAACAAATAATTCTTTTAATTTATTGATCTGCTCCGAGGTCCCCAATACAAATAATTTTGCATCCGGAATAATTTTCGTATCCGCACTCGGGTTGATGATGAACTCGCCCTGAGCGGTTTTAAACCCGATGATGTTAGCGCCTGAACGGTTACGGATCTCCAGTTCGCGAATGCTTTTATTTTGAAATTCCTGTGTAAGATTCTCAAATGTGATTTCCTCCAAACGAATATTATCGCCACCCTGCCCGGTAATAAAATCAACAAATTCCATTACATCCGGTTTCATCACCAGCGACGCCATGTGAGCGCCGCCGATCTTATCCGGCATGATCACATTATCCGCACCCGCCAGTTTTATTTTTTTATCGGAATTATCTTCGGAAGCGCGGCTGATGATCGTTAATTTAGGGTTCAGCGTACGTGCAGAAAGTACAATAAATAAATTGTCGGCATCGATCGGCAATGTGGTGATCAGTGCTTTTGCTTTCCTGATCCCGGCTCTTTCCAGCACTTCATCCTGTGTGGCATCGCCTTCCAAAATCAAGTCGGAATATTTATGTGTGATGGTAGCAATAATTTCTTTTTTCTGTTCGATCACCACAAAACGCTTGTCGTGTTTTTTTAACACATGTGCCGCCTGTTTGCCATTACGGCCAAAACCGCAAATGATCACATGATCTTCTAATTTTTCAATTGCTGCGCTCAATTTTAGGTTTTTAAAATACTGATTAAACTCGCCGTCAATTACATATTTCGAAATGGATGTAACCGCATAAGCAAATGTACCAAAACTTGTGATAATTAAAAAGGCAGTGAATACTTTACCCGGATCGCTCAGTGGTTTTACTTCTTCAAAACCGACCGTTGCCACGGTAATGAT
This sequence comes from Bacteroidota bacterium, assembly GCA_025963715.1. GTDB lineage: Bacteria > Bacteroidota > Bacteroidia > 2-12-FULL-35-15 > 2-12-FULL-35-15 > 2-12-FULL-35-15. Next base: position 94,890 of record JAOQAG010000051.1, on the reverse strand, counting down.
GGTCATGTAAAATGCATCCAGGAAATTATATCCTTCAATAATAATATAGCCGCCAATGCCGATGCAAACGATCAGCAGCAGGAATGCAATGGAAATATAAAATTTAGAAAAATGCCGGAAGCCAAACAAAGTGTTTACGGATTACACGATTAAATGAATTGCTTTTTACAGGTCCCAAACGCTTCTGCGCTTGCTTTTGAAAGGTTTGAAAAATGCCTTGTTCTCCAGTATGAACGCCATGATAAAATACATGATGATCGGGGAACCGACTGTAAAAAAAGACAGGTAAATAAAATACATCCTGATCTTGGTTGTATTGATCCCTAATTTTTTTCCCCACCAGTCGCACACACCAAATGCGCGTGCTTCAAACCAATTTTGAATATGTTTTATCATGAGTAGCCGGATTATTTTTTCCAGTACTAAGTTATGAATTTTTAAGTAAATAATTGCCAATCGTGCAGCTTAAACATTTTTTTTGATTGCAGTATTCGTTTTTCAACTGCAGCAATGCCTGTGTGCAGGATGCATTTTCCACAGGCAGCTTTAATTTTTTCCATTGCCGGATCACCGCGTTTTCTTCTCCATCCACAAATTCCAGCAGCTGTATAGCGCGAACCACGTATTTTTCCTCCACTTTTTGTTTGCCGTATACAAATAAAAACGGAACCACGGTATTCACGATGATCGTTTTTATCGCTTCATCGCCCAGGTTTTTCGTTTTCCTCGCCGATGCTTTATCAAATACATAATGTGTGTTCCAATAATCGGAAACAGAAATGTCAAACATTTTTTTTAATTCTTCCGGCGCTGCCGTTTCAATCACTTTAGAAAAAAGATGGGATGAATGAAAGATCAAGCTGGCGAATTGTGCAATGCGGATGCTTGGAAAATTAACCGGCCGCAAACGTAAAAATTTCCATAAATGTGTATCGATGGAATGCAATTTAAATTTCTGGCGTAAAAAAACGTATTCATTTTGCAATGTCAATGCATATTTATCTTCAAAATGTTTGTCCAGCATTCCGGCCTGGCCAAACAGCATTGCTTCAATCTGCATTAAACTGCTTTTGTGTTTTGCCAGTACAATTGCAGGCAACGATTTTGCCAGCAATTCAAACGGTTCGGCATTGGTTTTAAAACCGAAATTACGCGCTAAAAACTGGTAAAATGTTTCTTCCCAGTTATTATTGTTCAGCGCTAAACTATTGATGATCTCTTTTGATTTCCGCTCCAAACGCTCCAGCACCAGCTTATCCATGGTGCTGTTAATAATGATCGATGGAACATTTGCAATCTGTTTTTCACAAGGGATCCAATCGTTATTTGATTTAAAATCAAGATAGCTTTTGTGCAGCGAAGTGCTGATCCGTTCTTTGATCTCGATGGTGGGAATTTGTTCGCCGGATTTCCGGTAGAGGATCTCATCTGCATGAAATACCACATGCAAAATAATATTATCGTAAGCTTTGTCTTTTTGATGCTGGTGCTTTTTCCAGTCACTTGCGTTGATGTGCACCTCCACATTGCCAGCCCAGAGCGTATTTCCAACCCGCACTTTTGCATTAAAAAAATCGGGGCCTGCATCAAAATTATGCGCGCCCGCTTTTACTATTTCTATCCGTTCGTTTTGGGTGCTTACTAATTCTAACTGATCAAACAATTTGAATTTCCAGATGTGATGCAAAAATTCTTCCGTCATATAGCGCGCAAAGTAGTGATTGCAGCATTACGGAAGGTGAATAAAATTTGCAGGAATTTAGGATTCGGATTTAATTTAAAGTTTAAAGTTGGAAAGTTCAAAGTTCAAAGTTCAAAGTTTGCTGTGTGGCTCCTGCGGAGCGGATTTACCACTCAGGCACTGAGAAAGCACTAAGAAAGAAAAGAAGAAAAAGAGTTTTGCTGTGAGCTTGGCTCCTTCGAAGCGGTTTTTTTTACCACGAAGACACGAAGGTGTAAAGAAAAATAAATTATCTACAGATCTAATAATCTTTGCTCACACGAATTAATTTTTATTTCGATTTAAAAAAACACAGCATCTGCGCATAGCAAAACTTTAAACTTTCCAACTTTAAACTTTGAACTTTGAACTTATTTCCTAATCGCCAGCTGAAATATTTTTTTGATCACATTTGTTTGATTCATATAGTCAGATGATCCGCCGGTTGAACCGCCTCCACCGCCACCACCGTGACTGTGTCCGCCGCCACCTCCACCACCACGCATTCCACCACCACCTCCGCCGCCACGCATACCGCCAGCACCGCCCATTCCTCCTCCACCCATGCCACCACCGCCGCCGCCACCGGCCATTCTCCCACCACCGCTGTGTCCTTCAGCTTCTCCGCTTGGCACCGCTTTTAATACAATCGAAATCCCAATTAATCTTAAACTGTCGGCTGTGGTTAACGAATTTTTATAAAATGTGCGAAAAGGGATCACCGCTTCGTAGGTCAAAATCCCAATGCTGTCCTTGTTCACACTCGCCGCAATTCCATACGGATTCTGAACCGAGGTCATCCCGTTTGTTACTGGTAATTTAAATCCCGACAGATCCATTTGGATAAAATTATTGAAGAATTTTTTCTTTTCAGAAGCATTTCCATCGCCACCACTTTGCATTTTTGTTTTGTGCATTTCCGGTGTTTGGTCACCTCTTCTCAGGTCAGATGATAATGGAAAATTAATTCCTACCTGGTGCTCGTTATTCGCAGTTGTATCGATCCAGATCTGCAAACCGGAACGGAAGATCTTTGATTGCGTTTCATCTTCCGTAGCTTTGATACAGATGTATAAATTTTCATTATCGTTCGTTACAGAATATTGCAATTTGCTTTTTTCATCGTAATATTTCAAGGGAACGCTCCATTCATTAGCATTTCCATCGGCCACAACCGGCGCGCTCTGAAACGGATTACGGGAAACATAAATGTATTTGGTACAGGAGATCAGCGTAAGCACAAGCAGCGCTGTAAGGATTTTCGGGAAGGTAATTTTTATCATTTTTATCAGACTTATAAATCACGCTAAAGTTTAAGCGGATATAACATTTACTTCTTCAAAAGTAACGGCTTTTGAAGCATCAGATTGGCTACATGATGGGAATTACCAAAATTTAACAATTGCAGATGTTAAACATGGACTAAAGCGGACAATTTGTGAAATGAAATTCTGATAAGATCATGAGATCAAGGATCAGCCACAGGACAACAATTTCAATTATAAGTAGAGTTAATGAATAATTTTCACAAATAAAAAAGCCGCGATCATGATCGCGGCTAAATTTAGTTCTAATTAACAGATCCCGGATCAGGCCGGGGATGACAATATAAAGGGAAATCGTTTTCAGATTTAATAAACACAGCATCCGCACACAACAAACTTTGAACTTTAAACTTCCAAACTTTAAACTCCTTACCCCGGTAAGCGTGAAATGTGCTTATCCATTTGCTGGATCTGTTTTACCAGCTCTTCCGATTTTGGTTTTAATGCTTTTGCTTTTCTGAAATATTCTTTACCCACCTTATTTTGCTTGCGCTGAATTTCGATAGAGGATAATTGCAAATAACATGCGGCCAAGCTTTCTTTATCAGGAATTCCCGCTTTGATAGCTGCCTGCAGATTGGCACGCGCTTCTTTGGTTTCGCCTTTTTTTAATTGAATGAATGCCAGCTGCATTAGATTTGTTCCTTCCACATCGCCCACAATTTTTGATTTTGTTTTCAGGCTTTTGCGGATGTTGTTTTCTGCTGCACCCAAATCATCTATTGCTAAAAATAAATTACTCTGGATCATGTAATAAGCCGAGCGGATCGGTTTGAACAACAAACGCGGGAATTTAATTTGCTTAATGTATTTCATTGCCAGCTCCGGGTCGCCGTCAGTAATTGCTTCCTGTACAATGCGCATGGTTCCCATCATAAAATAAAGCAACAGGGAAATTCCCGCAAGGATGTAACAGATCCAAACTGTAGCCGTATCCCAATGTGTTAATTGCGACCAAAGCCCAATTGCAATTAATATCGCAATGATCGGTAAGCGGTATAAAATGTAAAAACGTAAAACTTTCATAATCTTATTATTTATTGAATTGTTAAAATCTCTTTTTTATTCCCCAAACAACTTTGTTAATTTTGCATCCAATAGTAACAATTGCATTTCCTGCTGCAATATCAATGCTTCTGCACGCGCTTTCAACGCAAAATCTTTTCCGTTGCCAGCGTAAATTATTCCTCTTGATGAATTAACCAGCAACCCGCATTGATCATTCATCCCGTATTTTGCCACCTCATTCAAACTCCCGCCCTGAGCGCCAACACCCGGCACCAGCAAAAAATTATCCGGCACAATGCTGCGGATCTCTGTTAGCATTTCCGCTTTTGTAGCACCCACCACATACATCAGGTTGTCTGCATTGCCCCATTTTTTTGACGTTTCCAGCACTTGCTTGTACAATGCTTCATTGTTGCCATTCAGTGTTGTTTGAAAATCAAATGCACCTTTGTTAGAAGTCAGCGCCAGCAGAATTACCCATTTATTGGGATATTCCAGGAAAGGCATTACACTGTCTTCACCCATATACGGCGCAACGGTGATCGAATCAAAATTCATTTTTTCCAAAAATGCTTTTGCATACATGCTGGATGTATTGCCAATATCACCGCGTTTTGCATCAGCAATTGTAAATTGATCCGGGTATTTTTCGTTGATGTAATTGATTGTTTTTTCCAGGCTGATCCAGCCTTTTACGCCCTCTGTTTCATAAAACGCCATGTTGGGTTTGTAGGAAACACACAGATCGTGCGTCGCATCAATGATCTGTTTATTAAATTCAAATGCAGGATCTTCCTCCAGCAATAAGTGCGCAGGGATCTTTGTGAGATCGGTATCCAAACCGATGCACAAAAAACTTTTTTTCTTTTTTATATTTTCGAATAATTCTACGCGGGTCATTCTTTATTTTTTTACATACTGTGCGCTTAACACACCCCTAACCCCTCTCAAGAGGGGAATTGTTCTAATTAACATTGCCGGTCATTTAATAAACACAGCACATTTTCAAATTATATTCATAAATCACACACAGCATCCACACAGCACATTTTCAAATTTTCAAATCAGCACATCTTCAAATTAGTAGATTTTCAAATTAGCAAACTTTCAAATTAAACCGCCATTCCGCCTTCTTTCAAACGCTCCGAATTCTCAGCCAGTTGCAGCGCATCAACCATGTTCTGGATCTTTCCATCCATAAAATCCGTAAGATTATACAGCGTTAAATTAATGCGGTGATCCGTTATTCTGTTTTGCGGATAGTTATATGTCCTGATTTTTTCCGAACGATCCCCTGTTGCCACAATTGTTTTTCTTCTTTTAGAAATCGCATCCAGGTGCTTTTGCAGTTCGATATCATACAGCTTCGTTCTCAGCATTTGCATCGCCAGTTCGCGGTTACCAAGTTGTGAACGATCCTGCTGACAAACCACCACAATCCCGGTAGGTTTGTGTGTCAGCTGCACTTTTGTTTCCACTTTATTTACGTTCTGTCCGCCTGCACCGCCCGAACGGGACGTTTGCATTTCAATATCACCCGGGTTCAGCACCACATCCACTTCATCCGCTTCCGGCATTACCAATACTGACGCGGCAGATGTATGCACACGGCCCATCGTTTCCGTTAAAGGAACACGCTGCACGCGGTGTACACCAGCTTCAAATTTCAGCATTCCGTATGCACCGTCCGCATTGATGTTGATGATCACCTCTTTATAACCACCCATTGTTCCTGCATTGGAATCCACTACTTCGTATTTCAACCCTCTTTCTTCAAAATAACGCGTGTACATTCTGAACAGATCGCCTGCAAAAATACTTGCCTCATCCCCACCTGTTCCAGCACGAATTTCCATTACGGCATTCCGTGCATCCTCCGGATCTTTCGGCACCAGCATCTGGCGAATATCCTCTTCCATTTTTTCTTTTTTTGGAAGCAATTCATCAATGTCCATTTTTGCCATATCACGCATCTCATCGTCTTTTTCGCTGGCCAAAACAGATTTATTAAATTCAATATTTTCCACCACGTTTTTATACTCGTGGTAGGCATTCACAACTTCCGTAAGATCTTTGTATTCTTTATTGAATTTTTTAAATTCTTTCATGTCGCCAATCACTTTCGGATCCGATAGTTTTTGCTCTACTTCTTCCCAGCGTCTTTTTATGGCAGCTAATTTCTCTAACACTTTATTATATTTTAATTTTTACTGTTCCTGAATTTATTTTCAGGGTGCAAAGGTAAGAAAAAAAGGCGTAAAGCGTTCGTATGGGAGCACAAACACCAAGATTTTGCATTAGTAAAATGTCGGTTTTATCTCTACCTTTTACTTTTTGAAGGCAAAAAGTTACAAAAACCTTTTCTGCCTGTAAGGTAATTTTTCCTTCCGCTGTCGCTCCAGGAAAACCGCGGTTAATTTCGCGCATGCGGTTGGTCGCTTCGTAGCTATGATTTTTCTGGCGCTTATTCCCGCTATTACTGGACAGGCCGAAATAGTCTGTAGAATGAATATCCTATTTTTTTTACATAGTGGTAGCAGAATGTCTAATAAGCGGAGTACGATTTTAATTCATCCCGATCCGTAGGGAGTACGAAAAAGAAATTTAGAAAGGCGCGGTGGCCGGAACAAGTAGCGGGGATGCGTCAGGTGGTGCGTGGTCCGCCGCGGCGGATTGTTCTTGTCCCGCAGGTGCGGGATTGTTTCTTTTTGTTTCAAGACAAAAAGAAAAGAGGATGAAATGAAGCCGCATTCGATTTTATCTTCTAAAGGTCCAAACAAAAATCTACATTTTTCTAATGCAAGGCTAACACCAACAAAAAAAGCCCGTAAAGGGCTTTTTTTGTTAAATAATATCGGGTGATATTATTATTTTTTGTCAGCAGGTTTTGCTTCTTCTTTTTTAGCAGGTTTTTTAGAATCTGCTTTTTTAGAATCGTCTTTTTTAGCTTCTTTTTTAGAGTCATCTTTTTTAGCCGGAGCTTCTTTTTTAGAATCGTCTTTTTTAGCAGTTTTAGTGTCTGTTTGAGCTACTCCTACTAAGCTGAATGCAAATAATGCACAAGCTACAAGTGTCATTGTTTTTTTCATTGTGATTTAAGTTTTTTGATTTAGGTATAATAGTTAATTATACAGTAAAGTTACTTGCTTTATAAACCCTCTGTAAATTTTAACATAATTTAGTATTCGTAGGTTCCAAACTCCGATTTGATCGTGAGCTTATTTACCGTACTTTCCTCCACCCTTCCCACTATGCGGGCATCTACATTAAATGATTTTGAAATCGCGATCAGGTCCGCAGCAATTGCTCCCGACACATATAATTCCATACGATGCCCCATATTGAACACTTTGTACATTTCTTTCCAGTCGGTACCGCTTTGCTCATGGATGAGCCGGAACAGCGGCGGGATCGGAAACAGGTTATCCTTAATGATGTGCACCTGATCTGTAAAATGCAGCACTTTTGTTTGCGCACCTCCGCTGCAATGCACCATTCCATGCAATTGTCCGCGGTATTTATCCAGGATCTTTTTAATTACCGGCGCGTATGTCCGCGTAGGCGACAAAACCAGCTTGCCAGCCGTTACTTCAAAAGCCGAATTTAATTCCGTTGGCGGAATGTTGATATTTTCGCCCAATCCTACTTTTCCACTGTAAACCAGATCTTCCGGCACAGCAGGATCAAAGCTTTCCGGGAATTTTTTTGATAATGCTTTCTGAAAAACGTCGTGTCTTGCGGATGTTAGCCCATTGCTTCCCATTCCTCCGTTATATTCCGTTTCATAATTGGCTTGTCCGTAGGAAGCAAGGCCAACGATCACATCTCCGGGCCGGATGTTGCTGTTATCGATCACATCGCTGCGTTTCATGCGGCAAATTACCGTCGAATCCACGATCAGCGTACGCACCAGGTCGCCCACATCGGCGGTTTCGCCACCGGTGGAATAAATGCCGATCCCGTATTTTCGTAATTGTTCCAGCACCAGCTCCGTACCATTAATGATCGCGGAGATTACTTCCCCGGGGATCACATTTTTATTACGGCCAATGGTGGAAGAAAGTAAAATATTATTGACAGCACCCACGCACAGCAAATCATCTGTATTCATAATGATCGCATCCTGTGCAATGCCTTTCCAAACCGACATATCTCCTGTTTCTTTCCAGTAGGTATAGGCAAGCGATGATTTTGTGCCTGCGCCATCTGCATGCATCACAATGCAATATTCTTCATCACCGCTCAAATAATCCGGCACGATCTTGCAAAATGCCTTTGGGAATAATCCTTTATCAATTTTGGAGATCGCAGCATGTACATCTTCTTTTGATGCCGAAACTCCCCGTTGATTGTATCTGTTACTGTCTGTTGTCATATATTCTTTAGAGCTGTGGAAATGTCTTAAAATAAAAACATCCCGACAAATGTCAGGATGTTTTTGCATTGTAAATGTTAAAAATATTATTTCTTATTCACCGCTATCGTCATCGTCCGTTTTCGGTTTCGGTGCATCTGTTTTAGGAACATCTTTCGGTGCATTCGGATCAACGAAATCTTTGCTTAATACGGAGAACACAGTACGTCTGTTTTTCTGCATCAGCGCTTCGTATACCTGTTTCGGCTGTCCTTTGGTTGTCTTGTTGATGTATGCTTCAGTAAGTGTATATAATACAGTTCCTTTTTCATCTTTTACTTCCAATGGTGCTTTTTCGCCGTAACCTTTTGCTTTTAAACGGGCAGGGTTAATTCCTTTAGAGATCAGATAATCAACACAGGATTTAGCACGTGCTTCAGATAATTTCTGGTTGGCAGCATCACTACCACGGTAATCGGTGTGGGAGCTTAACTCGATCACAAATGTAGGGTTATCCAATAATGTTTGATACAGGAAATCCAATGAATCTTTTGATTCCGGACGAAGATCCGCTTTACCTAAGTCATACAATACATCCGGGAAACGGATGAAACGCTCAATAGGCACTAAGCAGAAATCATGTTTGAATGTCTTAGCTTCTTCAACACCAACAGTTGTTTCTTTTGGTTTTTCAGAGCTGCTCAGGAATCCCTGAGGCGCCTGTGTTGTTTTCACATCGTTAGCAACACTTACAGAGATCACATAAGAAGTATTTGGGTTTACATAACGTGCAGAACCGTTTTCTGCAAATTTATAGTGACCAGCTGCATCTGTTTTAGTTTCAACGGAAGAACCGTCTGAACCAACTAATTTAACAGTTACTCCAGCAATTGTTTCTTTGAATTTACAGTCAGTAATATCTCCTTCGATCACGAACAACAATGGAGGCAATACAAACGACCATAAGTCATCCGCACCTTTTGTTCCTTCGCGGTTAGAAGATAAGTAACCTCTTTCTTTTTTACCTTCGAAAACGATTCCGAAATCATCTCCTGCAGAGTTGATCGGGTATTTCATGTTGGTAACGTTTGCCCATTGGTCATCTCCTTTTTTCTCTGCTTTGAAGATATCCAAACCACCCATTCCTAAGTGACCTGTTGAAGAGAAATATAAAGTACCGTCATCGTGAATGAAAGGAAATACGTCATTACCGGGAGTGTTGATACCAGGACCTAAATTAACCGGTGTACCCCATTTTTGAGCTTTTTTATCGTATTTTGAATACCAGATATCATTGTCTCCTTGTCCGCCAGGCATATTTGAAGAGAAGAACAATGTCTGTCCGTCAGAAGATAAAGATGGAGATGCAAATTTTATTGTATCAATGCAGAAAGCGATTTTCACAGGATCGCCCCATGAATTTCCTTTTTTAGCTGCTGACCATAACTGGTTGTACATTTCTTTGTTTTTTTCAACGATACAACGTGTAAACACCATCATATCCCCTTTTTTAGAGATCGTAGATAAACCCTCGTTGTCTTTTGTATTTACCGGTTCAGGAAGTGCAGTTGGTGTGCTCCATTTACCGTTTTTATCCATTGATGTCTCAAAAATATCGCTGTAAAGCTCACCGTTTGTCTGATCGATTGTGCTTCCGGCAACACCCGGACGCATGGAAGTAAAATAAATTTTGTTGTATTTTTTATCTGCGTACATCGGAGCAAAGTCAGGATCTTTTGTATTGATCTGTGCCAGGTTCTCCACTTTGTAACGGGTTGGGTTATCTTTCCATTTCTGAGCAAGCTCGCAGGATTTTGCACCGTCTTCACCGCGTGGGTCAGAAGGAACCTGAGTTTTATATTTATTGTACTCGATCAGCGCTTCGTTGTATTTTTCCTGTGCTTTTTTAGCATCAGCAAGATACAATTCTGCTTTCGGATCAGTATAATTTGCTTTAATCGCTTTTGTATACCAGGCTTCAGCTTGTTTGTTATCGTTGACCATACGGTAACATTCCGCTGTTCTGAAAATGATAAGCGCTTTGTCTTCTTTCCTTTTTGCTTTTGTAAAAGCCTTTTTATAAAGCTCTATAGCATTGAAATACTCTTTGTTATCATACGCTTTATCCGCATCCTTCGAAAAGTTTTTCTGTGCCACAGCAGCTGTGGAGAAGAATAGAATAATTGCTAATCCGGCGGTTAATTTTGTAATTATCTTCATATCAGTTTCTAGGTTTTAACTAATTATTGGGTGCTAAAATAAAGAAATATTTGAAACAAAAAAATTCTTTATTGATTTTTTATTTAGCCGAAAACATTGCAAATATCAAATGGGTGTGCCCTGCTTGTCAATATTAGCAGGATAAATATTCTTTTTCTCCCGTTTTATTCAAGCGGAGACCTCGTTCCCAAGGGAAAAAAAGACCCCAAAAACAATGCTTCCGGGGTCTTTTTTAATTTTCAGTTGTATTATTTTGTAAACAACAGCTCTCTGTATTTCGGCAACGGCCAACTTTCATCATCTACCAGCAATTCCAGCTTATCCACATGGTAACGGATATCGTCAAAATAAGCTTTTACCTTGTCGCAATACTCCACTGCCTGTTTTTTCACATCAGTAATTCCATTGGCTTTTTTACGGGCTTCCGTCATCTCATCCACTTTGGTTTTGATGGTGTTGATGTGGTCGGAAATTGCAGTGATCATTTCCAGCTGAATGGTGGATGCTTTTTTAAATTCGGCAGCACCGAAAATCTCTTTCAGGCCTCTTACATTTTCCACCAGCGAGCTTTGATATTTGATCGATGTAGGAATGATGTGGTTCAGTGCCAGATCAGCCATTACGCGGGATTCGATCTGAATTTTTTTGGTGTATGTTTCCAGGTAAATATCGTAACGTGCATGTTGCTCGCGATCGGTCATAATGTTGTTTCTTTCGAACAATTCCATGCTTTGTTTGGATATAAATCCGCCCAGCGCCAGGGGTGTGGTTTTGATGTTGGACAAGCCGCGTTTTTCCGCTTCTTTTACCCACTCATCACCATACCCGTTTCCTTCAAAACGGATCTTTTTAGAATCCACGATGCATTGTCTCAATACCTGGAAAATAGCTTCGTCCTTGTCCACATTTTTAGCGATCAGCGCATCTACTTCTTTTTTAAATTTGATCAGCTGATCCGCCATGATACTGTTCAGCACCATCATTGGCCCGGCGCAGTTTGCAGAGGATCCAACGGCACGGAACTCAAATTTATTTCCGGTAAATGCAAAGGGAGAAGTTCTGTTCCTGTCGGTATTGTCCAGTAAAATATCCGGAATTTTACCTACGCCTAATTTCAAGGCCGTTTTTTCATCCGGGCTCATTTTCCCTGATTTTACTTTCGATTCCAGTTCATCCAATACATTGGAAAGCTGCGTTCCCAGGAAAACCGACATGATCGCGGGAGGTGCTTCATTGGCGCCCAAACGGTGATCATTGTTCGCGGAAGCGATGCATGCACGCAGCAGATCCGCATTATCGTGAACAGCTTTTACGGTATTGATGAAAAAGGTAAGGAATTGTAAATTTGTTTTTGGTGTTTTGCCCGGGCTCAACAGGTTTTTGCCGGTGTTGGTACCTAAGCTCCAGTTGTTGTGCTTTCCGCTGCCGTTTACCCCTGCATACGGTTTTTCATGTAGTAATACGCAAAAGTTATGACGGCGTGCTACTTTTTCCATCACATCCATCAGTAATTGGTTATGATCCACAGCAATGTTGCACTCTTCAAATACAGGCGCACACTCAAACTGGTTTGGAGCTACTTCATTGTGACGGGTTTTGATCGGAATGCCTAATTTAAGGGATTCGATCTCAAAATCGCGCATAAAAGCGGTGGCACGATCGGGAATGGAGCCAAAGTAATGATCTTCCAGCTGCTGGCCTTTTGCAGGCGTATGGCCGAATAAAGTACGGCCGGTCATCGACAAATCAGGACGCGCATTATACAGTGCCTCGTCCACTAAAAAATACTCCTGTTCCCAGCCTAATGTTGCGTTTACTTTCGTAACATTTTTATCAAAATACTGGCATACATCCACCGCTGCTTTATCGATGGCGTGTAAGGCTTTCAGCAATGGTGTTTTAAAATCCAGCGCTTCGCCGGTGTAAGAAACAAAGATCGTTGGGATACACAATGTTTTACCGATCACAAATGCAGGCGATGTGGGATCCCATGCGGTGTAACCGCGTGCTTCAAATGTGTTACGGATCCCACCGTTCGGGAAGCTGGATGCATCCGGTTCCTGTTGTACTAATTGTCCGCCTCCAAAACGCTCGATCGCTCTTCCGCCTTCTGTAGGTTCAAAAAATGCATCGTGTTTTTCGGCTGTTGTTCCGGTTAAAGGTTGAAACCAGTGTGTGTAGTGCGTTGCGCCTTTTGAGTTGGCCCATGCTTTCATGGAAGAGGCTACCTGATCAGCCATTTTACGGTCGATGCGGCTTCCCTGCTGCATGGCAGACATTACGCTGTTAAATGCTTCTTCCGAAAGATATTCGCGCATCGCATCGATGCCAAACACGTTTTCTCCGAAAAATTCTGAAACCTTGTTGCTTGGCAAGGTTACTTCGATGGGTTTCCTGGTTAAAACCGCTTCTAATGCTTTAAATCTGTGAAATGCCATGTTGCCGGATGTTGGATTTTAGATGTTTGTGTGTATAAAGATGTTAGATTTTTAGATGTTGGATATTAGACTGTGTATAAAAGGATGTTAAATTTTAGATATTCGATATTAATTGTGTAAAAACCGGGAGTCAAAATTAAAAAAATCAATTTTCTGACACAAAAGTATAAAAAAAGAGGGGGTATTGGACAAAAAAGTGATTATTTTTTATCAACAGGGTATTAAAATGGGAACAAATGGTTAAAAAAAGTCATTTGTGGTAATTTTAAAATAATGGCTCCGTGGGGAAGATATTAGATTTTAGATGTTGGATATTAGGCCGGGTGAAAAAAAACCTGATTGGAGATCATTTGAAAAGGAATGTTGAAATAAATTGAAATCGGAAAGTTTATACCAAGCTTATAACTATTTTAATTGAAAAATATTAATTGGTGCGTCATTGCGAGGGCTTTTCGCCCGAAGCAATCTCATTCTAGCTCATAATCTGGTGTGAGATTGCTTCGGGCGAAAAGCCCTCGCAATGACGTTCTTAAAATAATTTCTTTTCATGGTGCAAAGTTCCGGATACTCAATTAAAATAAGATTGAAATTTATGACCTGCAAAAGAGTGTTTCCGTCCAATATCTAAGATCCAACATCCAACTAGAGTGTAATTCCGAACAGCATCAACTCTTCGGTTTCATCAAAGCGGACGTTTCGTTCGTATTGCATACCCAGTTTTTTGAGCAGGCGAATGCAATTTTCATTATTTTCGAGGGTGATGGCTACAACGCGTTTCAGCTGCAGCGTTAATTTTGCAAATTCCAGTGTTGCAGCGGCGGCTTCCTGTGCATATCCCTTTTTTTCATATTCAGGCAGGTAAGCAAAGCCAAGATCCACATCTTCCAGTGTATCTCTTTTCACAAGCCCGCAGGTACCAATCACAGTCTCCGAACCTTTTAACCGTACGCGGTAAAAACCGAAGCCGGATTTTTTATAGCTGCTCATTGCTCCGTATAATAAATAATTACGGGCCTCCTCAATGGTATGCACATTCCTGTCGCCAATATATTTAAGCCACGAAGGCGTATTTAACAGCTCCAGCATAAAAGCGGCATCTTCTGTAACCATCTCTTCCAGCACTAAACGTTCGGTTTCTATTACTTTCATTTAAGCAGGTTTAAGCAAATTTATTTTTCCCATTGCTGGATCACGATGCAAACACCGGACGCATCCAGTAATGCAAATTCCCGGCTTTCATGCAAATGCATAACAATGCCGTCTCTTTCTATGACACAAAACGGGTGCTCCGATTTTAAAGCCGAGGCAATCCACAAATGTTTTTAATCCCACTTTTGCATCGGTATAAAAAACGTTAGGGATTAATTTATTAAACTTCATGCGTTTATTTTTTAAATTGTATTGTAAATAAAAAAGCTCCTGCAAATTGCAGGAGCGTATAAATTGTGTTGAGATCTTATTTCATGGTGTCTTCCATGTTTTTCCCTTCATCAGCAATCACTTTACCCACATCATCCATCTGGCGTTTCATACTTTCTCCGGCTTTTTCAATTTCGGATTGAATTTCGGAGGTATGTTTTCTTATTTCGGAAGCAAATCCTTCTGTACTTTTTGAGATCTCATTTTGGATCTGGTCTTTTGCATCGTTAATTTCGCGCAATCCTTTTCCCAGTCCTTTTGCTATCTCCGGTAATTTATCAGAGCCGAACAGCATGAGTACCACCAGCACGATCATGAATACTTCGCCTCCACCCAGGTTTAGAAATAAAAAAATTGAATTTAACATGATAGAATATTATTGTACAAAAGTACAGAATAATATTAGTTGAAAGTTCAAAGTTGGAAAGTTTAAAGTTGCTGTGTGGGTTTTACCGCGGAGAGCACGGAGGAGGCGCAAAGTTCGCAAAGGCTGTGGTTGAAATACTGTGTGTGTTTTCTCGCAGAGATGCTGTGTTTTAATCTCTTTAATAAAAAAACAGCATGCTCGTTCCAAACAAAAAGCCCCGGTGCGGATCGCATCGGGGCTTTTATTTTATCTATTCAAAATTATTTTTTTTCTGTTTCCGGTTTTTCTCTTTCCAGATCGATTACAATCGGAGTTGCAATACAGATGGAAGAATAAGTACCGATTACGATACCGATCAGCAATGCGAAAGAGAATCCTTTAATGGTTTCGCCACCGAAAATAAAGATCGCTAATAATACGAAGAAGATGGTTAATGATGTATTGATGGTACGGCTTAATGTACTGTTCAATGCAAAATTGATCACGCGCTCTCTTTCATGTTTATCAAGGTCGGATTTGTTACGTTCTGTTAAGTATTCACGGATACGGTCAAATACAACTACGGTATCGGTCATGGAGTAACTCATTACGGTTAAGATCGCAGCGATGAAATCCTGTGTGATCTCTAATGAGAATGGTAACACCCCGTCGAAGATCAGGTAGAAGGAAAGTACGATGGCAACGTCGTGGAACAAGGCCACAACCGCACCCAAACCGTACTGCCATTTTTTGAATCGTACGAAGATGAAGACGAACATCACCAGGCAGGATAATAATACCGCCCAGATAGCTTTTGATTTAATGTCGCGGGAAACGGTTTCTCCCACTTTATCAGAGCTTAAGATGTTGGATTTATCCACGCCGAACGGTTTTAAGCCTTCCAGTAATTTGCTTTCTACTTTTGCTTCTGATTCCTGTGTGGCATCATCAATTAAATAAGTAGTGGTGATGCGCAAACGTGTTGCTTCACCGTATGTTTTTACTTCCGGTGCTTCACCAAACGTAGCGGTCAATGCTTTTAACACATCTTCGGTTGGTTTTGCATTGTCGAAACGAACAACGTATGAACGTCCACCTTTAAAATCTACACCAAGGCTGAATCCGCCTTTTTTCACGTAGCAGAAAATACCTGCTGCGATGATCAACCCGGAGAACAAATAGTAGTATTTACGTTTTCCTACGAAGTTGATGTTGATTTTTTTGAATGCATGCTCTGTAAATTTATTTCCGAAAGGAATTGCTTTGTTTTTAGATAACCAACGATCGAAAATTAAACGTGTGATAAAGATCGCACAGAATAAAGAAGAAATGATACCGATGATCAACGTAGTTGCAAATCCCTGGATTGGCCCTGTACCGAATACATACAGGATGATACCTAATAATAAACCGGTAACGTGGGAATCGATCACAGATGACATTGCGTTCCTGTAACCTTCTTTGATCGCTACGGCTGTTGTTTTACCAAGGTTTAACTCTTCCCGTACACGCTCAAAGATCAGGATGTTCGCATCCACGGACATGGCAATGGTTAATACGATACCGGCAATACCAGGTAATGTTAATACAGCACCGAAGGAGGCAAGAATACCAACTACGAAGAAGTTATTGATGATCATGGCAAAATCGGCAACCCAACCTGCTTTGTTGTAATAGAAACCCATGAACAACAGTACAAGGATCAATGCGATGAGGGTGGAGAAAAATCCATTATGAATTGCTTCTGCACCTAATGTAGGGCCAACAACGGTTTCCTGAACGATGTGTGCAGGAGCTGGTAATTTACCGGCTTTTAAAATGTTTACCAAATCGTCTGCTTCTTTCGTTGAAAACTCTCCGGTAATGGAAGATACGCCTCCTGAGATCTCGCTCTGAACATTAGGGTATGAATACACACTGTTATCCAGTACGATGGCAATTGATTTATTAACGTTTGCACCGGTTAAGCGTTTCCATACCTGCGCTGCTTCCGGAGTCATGGTCATGGAAATTTGCGGGAAACCACCACTTGACTGGTCGAATACTTTACGTGCATCGGCAATGATATCACCATATAAAGGTGCTTTGCCATCGTGTGTGGTTATATGGATCGCGATGAGCTGCACGGCAGTTTCATCTTTGTCCATTGCTTTGAAGTGCCAGAAAAACTTAGTGTTTTTAAACAACGCTTTTACTTTCGGCATGTTTAAATATTCGTTCACTTTAGCAGTATCTTTGATGAGCGCGATACCAACAACAGGGCCTCTTGTCAGATCCACTTTACCGCCCTCCAATTGCATCAGACTTGGTCTTAAAATAGATACCTGTGAAAATAACGGGTGATCTTTCTGATACATTTTAAGTGTGTCGTCTTTTGTAGGCCCAACTTTGCTTGCAGGATCAGATTTTGCATTTTTCAACTGGTTTTTTAAATCTCCTGACACAAGTTTTGCTTTTGCAATGGAATCTTCTTTTGCGATCTCTGCAGGTGTTTTTCCTTTTTTATCAGGTGTGCCGGTCAATGCTTTTAATGAGTCCGCAACTCTGTTTGCTTTTACAATTGAATCCTGTTTTGCAATAGAATCCAATTCCAGTGCAGGAGTCAAAATTGCTTTCAGAATGCCGTTTGCTTTATCCAATACAGGATAGATATCTGCATTGTCGTATGTTTCCCAGAATTCAAGGTTAGCTGTTCCTGTAATTAACTTACGAACGCGTGCTTTGTCGGTTACACCAGGAAGCTCGATCATGATACGACCGGATGTACCCAAAAGCTGAAAGTTGGGTTGTGTTACCCCAAATTTATCGATACGGGCACGTAATGTTGTTTCAGAAGTCAGGATCGCTTCTTCTACACGGTCACGTAAAAATTTAAGAACATCTTCATTGGAAGTATTAAAATCAATCTTTCCTTTTAATTCAATAGTTTGGAAATTGATCGCCAGTTTTCCGTTCGGATTGGCTTTTGTGAATTCTTCACCAAAAATGGTTACAAAATCTTTGCTGGATGTTTTCTTGATCAATTCTGCTTTTGCCAATGCAGCGGTAAATGCAGGATCGTTGCTATTGTTAGCCAGGCCCTTGATAAATTCTCCGACTAATACTTCAAGCGTAACGTTCATACCACCTTTTAAATCCAGACCCAGGTTTAACTGACGGCCTTTTACTTCTTCATACGTATAGGAAGTGATGAACAGGTTGTATACTGTTTTTTTCTTTAATGAATCCAGGTAGTAATTGGTTTTCGCAATACTAACCGAGTCCATATATGTTTGCAGATGCGCGGTATTTGCCGACATTTTTTTTGCATTTTCAATTACATCTGCTCTTTCGGTATACCTTTTCTCAAATGCTTCAGCATCTTTTTCGATCCCGTTAGCCACCCATGTAAACATTAAATAATAAGCACATGCGAGTGCCAGTAAAATTGCAAACAGCCTGATAGCGCCTTTGTTCTGCATAATTGTAATATTAAGTTGTTATTTTGTTTATCAAAAATAAGAGAAATAAAATACCGGTTAATTGGTTTTATTCCTAAATTTAAGGGTGCAAATATAGAATAACAATTATTATTTACCAATTTTATCGTAATTATGCTGAAAACATATATGGTTTTGGCTCCAATGACCTTATTTAAATAACTTTGTAAATCATATTCCCTAACTGCGATGAAACGAATTATACTCCCTGCTCTCCTTATTATTGGCTTTGCCTGTATCACTAACACCTCAATTGCACAACCTTTTTTTCAGCGATACGACAGTATTGATGTGACGATCAGCGGAACTTCGCTTGTAAATCCCTGGGCAGGAGGATTAAATTTTGTGCAGACTTCCTCGATCGATCTGAACATGGACGGGATAGACGACCTTTTTACGTTTGACCGTACGGGAGATAAGATCCGCACATTCATTAACCATGGAACTGCCAACACGGTGGATTATAAATTTGATGCTTCTTACGAAAGCAAATTCCCGGTAATGCACAACTGGGCGATCCTGGCGGATTATAATAACGATGGAAAAAAAGATATTTTTACGTATTCGAATATCGGCGGCGGAATGGACGTTTATAAAAATGTATCTACAATTGCCGGTGGACTGCAATTCCAGCTGGTTTCGCTACAGCAGAAATCGATCTACAATCCTACCAAAAGCAACTATATTCCTTCATCGATCCCGGACGGCGGCGTAACCAATACCTGGGACGGAAGCTCCGGAACGTTTGTAAATAAGGCGATCACGGTAACGAACCTGAATCTTTCCTATTGGAAATTAATGTCGGTTTCCCTTGATATTACCCATGCGAACGATGCAGATGTGATCGTGTACCTGGTGGCACCGGGTGGAAGCAAGATCCGCCTGATCAGGAATGCGGGCGGAAGCGGACATAATTTTACCAGCACGAGCTTTGAGATGAATGCAACAAATGTGATCGGCAGCACCGGATTTAACTCGGCACCTTTTAAAGGCGGTTACGCACCGGAAGCCGGACCGGCAGCATGGAACAGCTTTATTGCCGGAATTGCCAATCCAAACGGTGTATGGTCGCTGAATGTGGGCGATCAAACCAGCGGAAATTCCGGAATTATCAAAGACTGGTCGCTTACTTTTTATTCCCCTACCTACAGTCCTCCTTCCACTGCTTCGATGATCAATTTGTACATCAGCTCGGTGGATATTCCGGCGCTGAGCGATCTTGACAATGACGGCGATCTTGACCTGGTGACTTTTGCTATCACGGGAACGTTTATGGAATACCATCAGAACCTGAGCATGGAATTATATGGTATTCCCGACAGTTTGTGCTTTTACATGAAAAACCGCAGCTGGGGATATGCGGCGGAAGATCCGTCGAATAACAATTATTACCTGAATGATAGTGTGACGGGACAATACAATGTGGGGAACCCCGGTATTATTACCAATCCCGGCGATAGCATTGGCGGTGTACGATCGGCAGAACGGCATTCGGGCTCCTGCCAGCTGTGCATCGACCTGGATAATGACGGCGACAAAGAATTTATTGTGGGAGATGTTTCGTTTGCGAATCTTACGATGCTAACCAATGGTGGAACGCCGAAGGAAGCGAACATGGTGGCGGTGGATACGCATTTTCCGGAAAATACATCGGGCACCATACCGGTTGACCTGACGCTTTTCCCCTGCGCTTATTACGAGGATGTGAACAACGATAATGTGAAAGATCTGATCGTGAGTCCGAATGCGACCAACGCTTCGGAAAACTTTAACAGTGAGGTATATTACAAAAATACGGGAACAAATACGGCGCCGGTATTTGAATTCCAGCAGGCAAATCTTTTACAGGACAATATGATTGAAGTGGGAGAAGGCGCTTACCCTGTTTTTTTCGATTATAATAATGACGGATTAAAAGATCTGTTCATTGGAAATTACGGTTATTATAATGTCGCGGGGTTTCAACATGAGATCGCGCTGTTTAAAAATGTGGGAACGCCTACTGTTCCGAAATACGACCTTGTAACGCGTGATTACAACAACCTGAGTTCACTGAACATTGTGAACATGATCCCTACGTTTGGCGATATGGACGGCGATGGCGATGCGGATATGATGATTGGCAGTTCGGACGGAAGGATCGATTATTTTCAGAACATTGCGCCGCTGGGTGCAACGGCTAATTTTGTGCTGAGTGTTGCCGATTATAAAAATACAAACAATCATTTTATTGATGTGGGTGATTTTGCGGCGCCGCAAATTGTGGATGTGGATAATGACGGGATGAATGACCTTGTGATCGGGGGCGCGAATGGAAAATTCACGTACTATCACCATACGGGAAGCCCAACGAGCGTGAATCCGGCTTTGGATTCGGCAACTAATTTCTGGGGACATATAAAAGTAAACCAGGCGGGTTATTTTTACGGTTACAGCTATCCTTTTATATTTAAAGAAGGAGGAGTAACGCAACTGCTGGCGGGTTCGCAGTTGGGTTATTTGCGCATGTACAGCCACATCGACGGTAATTTAACAGGAACATTTACCATGATCGATTCCACTTTTATGGGTGTACGGGAAGGCGAGCGTACAGCGCCCTGCGGAGCGGATATAACGGGCGACGGGCTGATGGACCTGGTGGTAGGGAATTACCAGGGCGGTGTTGCGTTTTTCAGAGGCCGCACCAGCCTCACTTCGGTAAACGAGGTGAATGCACCTGAAAGTCACTGGAACATGGATGCTTATCCGAACCCGGCCGACAATGCTATTACGATCCGTATTGTAAATGATAATACGGCGACTTACGAGGTGGAGTTATACAATACGGTGGGGCAATTGATCACATCGGAGAAAACAGCCAGCAATATGTTTGAGTTGAATACTGCAGCCATTCCTCCGGGAATTTATTTTTGCAAAGTAACGGAGCTGAGTAAAGACGGGGCGCTAAAAGGTGCGGCGCTGGTGAGAAGGATTGTTGTGCAGCATTAGACACCTCTCCCCTTCATCCCCTCTCCACAAGAGAGGGGGTAATACGTGAACTGTGCACTAAGAAAGGGACGGTGTATTGTTAATTAAATACTACAAGCATTCATGAGATCCCGGGTCAGGCCCGGGATGACAGCTCCGGAGGAGGAAGATCGTTACAATTAATATCCGGCACATAACAACATTAAACTAACTGTTTACAAAGCTGACACACAGATTCGCAGTTTCGTTCCTGTTTGTGATCTGTACAATCACGCAGCAAACTTTAAACTTTTGAACTTTAAACCTTGAACTCTTTTCTACCGTTCATCACAAAAAAATATTTATGAAAATTTATTTTATACTTTTGTGAAGCAAATGCACAAGCTGGTAAAAAAATTTCTTTCTTTTTTCTTTTTGTTTCTTTTCCTGTTTCCGACAGTAGAGACACAATTCCATGCGTATGAACACCGTGATGATTTGCATTGCAATGCGACGGACAAACATTTTCACTCGCAGGAACACCATTGTCCGATCTGTGATTACACCGCTACTGATTCCAATGCAATCGCCGATCAGGCAATTGGTTTTTCGATCCCTTCCCGTGATTTTACATTTCAATTATTAATTGAAAGTGTACATATTCCTGATGCATTTCAAGATTTACCTTCCAGGGCTCCCCCTATCGTCTAAAGTTTTGCAGAAAAATTTTCTGTGTTTATTTTTTTGTTATCCCGGTTACACAACCGTGCATTTTATTTTTTGATCCTTCAAAAATTAAAACATGTGAATAACAAATCATCATTCGGTTTTAAACTTTAAACGAACATTTATTTATGAAAAAAATTATATATGTTTTCATCTCAGCATTTATGTTGTGCATGATCACGGATGCAAATGCTTTTACATTTGGATCCAAAACCTCTTTATCCGGGAAGATCACGGATAAGCAAACCGGGCAAACCTTACCGGGTGTCAGCATTTTTATTCCCGACCTGAAAACAGGAACGGTAAGTAATGTGGACGGTACGTACCTGATCGAAAATTTGCCGCAATCAAAAGTGCTGATCCAGATCAGCTTTATAGGATATAAAACCATTATTGAAACGCTGGATCTTTCTCAGCTCACTACAAAGGATTACGCCATGGAAACATCGGTGAAAGAGATGAACGAAGTGGTGGTGACGGGCTTATCGCAAGCGGGTGAAAAAAACAGAACGGCTACACCGATCAGCCTGATCAGCAAAACGCAATTGCTGCAAAATGCTTCTACCAATATTATTGATGCGATTGCAAAGCAACCCGGAATTTCCCAGGTGACAACCGGTTCGGGCATTTCAAAACCGGTGATCCGCGGATTGGGTTACAACAGGGTTGTGGTGGTAAACGACGGCATCCGCCAGGAAGGCCAGCAATGGGGCGATGAGCATGGAATTGAAATTGATGAATTTTCGGTGAGTAAAGTGGAGATCCTGAAAGGGCCTGCCAGTCTTTCTTACGGGTCGGATGCGATTGCGGGTGTGATCAATTTTTTGACAGCGCCAACGTTGCCGGAAGGGAAAATTGCAGGGAATGTGGTGGCGAATTATCAAACGAATAACGGCTTGTTTGGTTATTCGGCCAACGTGGCGGGAAACATTAAAGGCTTTATCTGGGATCTCCGTTACAGCAATAAAATGGCACATTCGTATCAGAATAAATACGACGGGTATGTGTTCAATTCGGGTTACAAAGAAAACAACGTGAGCGGGATCATTGGCGTGAATAAATCCTGGGGATATTCGCATCTGCATTTTAGCATGTATGAGCTAACGCCCGGTATTGTGGAGGGTGAGCGCGACAGTGCAACCGGAAAATTTGTAAAACCAATTGCGGTAAACGATTCTACGGAAGGCAGTCGCATTGCAACCAACAGCGATTTTAAAAGCTATACTCCTTCCACTCCATTCCAGGAGATCCGGCATTACAAAGCGGTGCTGAACAATAGTTTTGTGATCGGGAACGGAAGCTTAAAAGCAACGCTGGGTTTTCAGCAAAACCGCAGGCAGGAATACGGAAACATTCTGACACCGGATGCTTACGGACTTTATTTTTTATTGAACACGATCAATTACGATGTGCGGTATGTACTGCCGGAAAAAAATAATTGGAATGTTTCGTTTGGTGCAAACGGCATGCAGCAAACATCGCAAAACAAGGGAATTGAATTTTTGGTTCCTGAATATAATTTGTTTGATGTGGGCGTTTTCACGATCGTGCGAAAATCTTTTGAAAAACTAGATATCAGCGGAGGCATCCGTTACGACTCACGTACAGAACACAGTAAAGATCTGTTCCTGGATGCGAACGGTGTAAAAACAGATGTAACAACAGGAACGTATCACCAGTTCACGGCGTTTAATTCGCAGTTCTCGGGCATTTCCGGAAGTTTGGGTGCTACATATCAATTCAATGATAAGGTATTTGCAAAAGTAAATGCAGCGCGCGGTTACCGGGCACCAAGCATTGGCGAAGTGGGTGCAAACGGTGTACACGATGGCACCACGCGTTACGAGATCGGCGATCCGAAATTAAAAGCGGAAAACAGTTTGCAGGTGGATGCTGCATTCGGGATCAATACCACGCATGTGACTGCGGAAGTGGATGTATTTGATAACTCGATCGATAATTTTATTTTCGCACGCAAGCTAAGCAGTGTTGGCGGCGGTGATTCGATCACGCAGGGATACAGCACTTTTAAATTTGTTTCGGGAAATGCTAATTTAATGGGCGGTGAGATCATGATCGATATTCATCCGCATCCGCTGGACTGGCTGCATTTTGAGAATTCATTCTCGTATGTGAATGCCACGCAAAAACATCAGCCCGACTCTACCAAATATTTACCGTTTACTCCTGCTCCAAAAATACAATCGGAGCTGCGTGCGGATATAAAAAAACTCGGGAAAGTAATGACGAATGCGTATGTGAAAGTGGAAGCTGAAAATTATTTTGAGCAAAATCATTTTTATTCGGCTTACGGAACAGAAACAAAAACACCGGGCTATACATTGTTTAATGTTGGAATTGGCGGGACAATTATTTCGAAGGACAGAACGATCTGTTCGATCTACATCAGTGCAAACAACATTACGGATGTGGCGTACCAAAGCCATTTGAGCCGGTTGAAATATGAAGACATGAATAATGTAACGGGCAGAACGGGTGTGTATAATATGGGACGGAATATTAGTTTTAAATTGATGGTACCGTTGAATTTTAAAAAATAAGTTCAAAGTTTAAAGTTCAAAGTTAGCTGTGTGGCTCCTGAGGAGCGTTTTTTTAACCGCAAAGGCGCAGAGGCGCAAAGGAAGGCGCGCAGAAAATTACTGTGTGGAATTATAGATTCTGCAAATGTTAATGCTGTTCACAAATGATTGATGATTTGTGAACAGCATTTTTTTGTGCAGAAGTTTTTAATTTTTTCTGTATGCCTCCTGCCACACAACACTTTTTTTTTTCTCTTTTTCTCTCCTTTTTTCTAAGTGCCTTAGTGGTAAAAAAAAATCGCGCAAGCGATTCACACAGCAAACTTTAAACTTTTTAACTTTAAACTTTGAACTTATTTCTTTCTGAAATAGAAATACCGCTGCACACCCAGCATCACCATCGGATAAAAATGGGCGTAGGATTTATTGATCATGGGAAATTCGGCGGAAAGATCGATGCGGAGATTTGATTTAACGATGTATTGAATGCCGGGGCATACATCCATGTAATTACCGGCTTTTAACAAGGGTGTGGAAACGGGAACTGGCGTTACGCCGTACTGCGTTACTTTGGCGCCTTCGTATGCTTTTCCCATAAATTCGAGGTACAGGTTCCAGTTGCCCTGATCGTAATTTTCGTATTTGCGGGGAAATAATAAATAGCCGAACGATACATTGTATTTTACGGCGCGACCGTATTTTATTTCGGTGGGAACCAGCGGACCGCCGTAAAGATCGGGCGATAAGCCATTGTATGCACCGGGAATGATGACGCCCGACGTAAGTGAAACGGCGAAATGATGATTGAGGTATGTAGTGATCAATCCGCCGCCAAAACCTTTTGTATCATCCAGCAGGTCCGGTTCGGTTTCATCGTGTGCTACTTTTACGTTGGACCATTCGCCGTATGCTGCCATGCGGAAGTGTTTCTGCTCGCCATCCACAGAGATGAAACGGTATTTTGCATACAGGTAAATTCCGGTAAAAAGGTATGGATATACCAATCCTCGCTGAAAATTACCGGTGGAATACGTGGATTGATTTCCGTTGTGTGTATGTGAAACAAGGTTTGCGGGAAAGTTGCGATCGTGGTGATTGGAAACGCTTGCGGTTGCCATTATAGTTAATCGCGGAAGCAGGCCGTACATCAAACGCAGTCCCATTAAATTGCGGGCCTGGTTTATTTCTTTGTACGTATCATCAAATGCACGAACACCCAAAACACCTTTGGGTACATTACTGGCGGGTTCGTTAAGCGGATATAATTCCTGTGCAATCACCAACTTCTGCGCAAGCACAAAAAGCAAACAAAAAATAATTTGTTTTTTACAGAAGGGAAACATAGTAATTTTTGGAATGAGGTGCATTTGCAGGTGTTCCCGAATTGCACATACTGGTGCAATACATTTTCCAGGTTTTAAATTCTTTGTTGGACATAAATTCATCGCCAATGAATTTTAATTTAACCGGGCCTTTCAGCTCTGTATTTTCGGGCATTTTCACAAAATGGTAAAGATTGTTCTGGTAATCCCAGCAAAAATCATTGCTTGTTTTCAGGTCGTCGATGATGATCTCGGCAGATAAGCTCCGCAACGAAAAACCGGCATCTTCTACTGCTTTCGCGATCTTTTCAATATCGACCTTTGCGCCTTTTTTGAAAATTATTTTTCCTTCGGTATGTTCGAGGTTCATGGAAACGCTGTCAACAAAACTGAGCTTGCGGATGCTCATTTCTACGCTGCGGGTGCAGGCCGAGCAGGTAAGTCCATCCACGCCAATTTCCGCAGAAGCGAACTGGGCGGATGTTTTTAGCTGTGCAATGATCAGTAAAAACAGGAGCGATAAAATCCTGAATGTTTTCATGCTAACGGTTTGTTTATCCAAAGGTAATCACAAATTATTGCTTTTCCTTATGATAAATGTCCTATTTTTAATACATTTGTAAGACTAGATTTATTGGATTTGAAACACTTTTTTATTATATTATCCTTTATCGGTATTGTGCTGCAAACGTTTTACAGCGGCGTGATCCTTACCAATTATATGGTGAACAAGGATTTTATTGCAAAAAACCTGTGTGAGAACCGCGATAAGCCGATGATGCATTGCAACGGTAAATGTCATTTGCGGAAACAGCTGGCGGAACAGCAAAAAAAGGAAAATGCACCGGTACAAAGTCTGAAAGAAAAACTGGAGCTGCAATTTTTTTCCAAGATCACCCCGCTTATTTTTACGGAAGCTGAGCCGGAAATAATTCCTTTTAATTCTACCTATTCATTTTTTATTCCGAAAACGGCTTTAGTGTCGATCTTTCATCCTCCCCGTATTCCTGCGTTTATTTCTTAAACATTAACGAAAAATTATTTGCATGGCGATTCTGTGTTTTCATTTTTGCGAATGAGAACATGTTGTGTTCTGCTATTCAGATCAATTGAATTTATTCCTTGTTTAAAATTTAACACAATGAAAACAACTTACTTCGGTTGGTTGCTGCTGCTTTTTTTCAGCAGTACGCTAGCCGCACAAACATGCGACAGCAGTATGTCTGTTACCTGCGATTGTGCTTCGAAGGATTTGAGTCCGGCCGGGATCATGCTGGGGCATGAGCATCCGAAAGACGGCTGGAAAATTTCCTACAGGTACATGAGTACAAATGCATCAGGAAATGCAGCGGGCACTGCCAGCGTGGATGATAATTATATTTTTAATAATTATTTGATGGCGCCCAAAAATATGCGCATGGACATGCACATGATCATGGCAATGTATGGCATCACCAACAAGCTATCGGTGATGGCGATGTTCAATTACAATGTAATGACGATGAACATGAGCATACTGCCGGGCACGATGCACATGCACATGGATGGCGGCACCATGGTAATGTCATCTGATGACAATACATCGATGCGTTCTCATTCATCGGGATTGGGCGATACAAAATTATACGCGGTTTATTCACTGATGAGTAAAAAAATCCACCATGTAATTTTAAGCGCCGGATTTAATTTGCCAACGGGAAGCATCCGTGTAAAAGGTGCCAGCGATGACATGATGTATTCAGGTGCACGCATGCCTTACATGATGCAGATGGGATCGGGCAGCTTTGATTTTATGCCGGGTGTTACGTATTTGTTGAAAGCAAATAAATTTTCATTCAGCACGCAGGTAACAACTGTGCTGCGTCCATTTAACAACGCGTTGAATTACCATCTCGGTAACGAGTATTCGCTCAATGTATGGGGTGCGTATCAATGGTTTCCATGGATCAGCACATCGCTGCGCATGGAAGGAAATTCGGTTGGCGCTATTTCCGGACAGGATGTTTCTCTTTACCAGGTGATCGAACCGGATGCAAACCCGGCCTGTTACGGCGGCGAAAACATCAACGGTTACCTGGGGCTTAATTTTTATTTAAACAAAGGATTTTTAAAGAACAACAAATTATCGGTTGAATACGGAATGCCTTTGTACCAGAATTTTAACGGGATCCAACTGGTGCCAAAATCCACGATCTATGCAGGCTGGCTGATCTCTTTTTAAAAACAATTAAAAAACTAACATTAAAAACATTCTACACATATGAACTCAAAAAAATATATAAAAACCGGACTTATTTTAGTTGCTGCAATTACTGCTTTTACATTTAGTTCCTGCAAAAAAGACAAGGATGAAACACCTGTACCTGCCGGAAACGGTACGCTTTTGTTCCATTTGCATACCAATGTGGATACATCGGAAGTAGAGGATTACGGCGATTTGCATGTAATGACGAACAACCGAAAAATTATTGTAAACAAAGCGCAATTGTATATTTCAAACATTCAGCTGATCAAACTGGATGGCTCTACTTACAGTGTTCCGGGAAAAATAATGCTAAAAAAAATGGAAGAGGAAGAATACATGATCGGTAGTGTTCCGGCCGGAAATTACAGATCGGTTAAATTTGATGTAGGTCTGAGTTCTTCTACCAATGTGTCTGTTCCGGCTTCCGGCGACAGCACCTTGAACCAGCCTGCGATGTGGTTTGGCGCTACGGCACAACCGGCGGGATTTGTGTTTGTTGATTTTGAAGGAACGGTTGATACAACCACTGCTGCAAACGGAAGCATTGCACAAATGCAGTCGTTTACTTATAGAATTGGAACAAATGCTAATTTGAGAACAGTAACGTTGCCTAATCAGAATTACACGGTTTCTCCAAACCAGGCACAATTTGTTCACATGACAATTGATTACAATAAAATTTTCACGGGCATTCCGTTAAATGTAAGCAGCAACCTGAACATGAGCACTACTGCAGATAATGCGGGATGGTTAGGAACACAGCTCAGCGATAATATTTCATCCATGTTCAGCTACGAAGAATAATGAAACGCACACGCATTTTTTGTTTCATCACGATTATTTTTTGTTTTTGTTATTCCTGTACCTACGAAAAAGCAGAACCGGAATGTTATCCGCCGGATGTGGTTTCCTACAGCGGAAACATTCAACCGATCTTTGATGCCAGCTGCGCTACAGTGGGCTGTCATTCGGGCGCACATCCGGAAGGCGGATTGAATTTAACGGCAGCTGTCTCTTACAATCAGCTGATGGCGCACGGCACCGGTTATGTGGATACGATCAATCCCGATTTCAGCGTGCTGTATGCGCAAATGAATTCGGTATCCAACCCCATGCCGCCAGCAGGCAAACTGGATAAATGCACGATCGACCTGGTATTGAAATGGATCCGGCAAAAAGCAAAAAACAATTGATATTTTTTCCGCGAAAGCCTCACACATTGTGGGGCTTTCTTTATTGTTTTGGGTTATGTAGTAGAACAATGTTGCTATGGAAACGAAAATACTCTCCAAAACTGTCATCCCACACTTGTTGCGGGATTGGTTAATTAAATACTGCAAATATTTATGGGATCCCGCAACAAGTACGGGATGACAGTATTATTTGTGAATGTTATAAAAAAACAACATTTCCCTACAACATAACCTTGTTTTTTAACAAGGAAAAAAATAAAATATTTAGTACCTTTAATAAAAAATACAGGAACATGAGCGCTATTTTAAATCCCCGGAAAACATTGCTAAAACTATTTTGTGTCATAGCACTGTTCACTTTTTTTTCGTGCCATAAAGAAGGAACCGGCGGAAAATCCAGCGTAAGCGGAACGGTAAAGCACCACTCCGCACCCATCCCTAATTGTATTGTGTATATTAAATACGGCGCAACGGAATTTCCGGGAACGGATGTATCGTTATACGATGCATCTGTAACTGCTGATGCTGCGGCACATTATGAGTTCAAGGAATTACAGAAAGGCGATTATTTTTTATACGGTGTAGGATTTGATCCAACAGGACCTTATAATGTAACTGGCGGAATCGGCATTAAGCTTAAAAGAAACCAGGCGCTGACATCGGATGTTCCGGTAACGGAATAATTTAGTTTGTTCCATGAAACTGCAGAAACCACCTGTATTTATTTTCCTCGTACTTTTTGCGGGATGTTGTTTTTTAAGCACTTGTACCTACGAAAAAGCAATGCCAACGTTTAACGGTTACCCGGATGAAGTTGGAAAGTTAATTTATACCAAATGCGCCACTGCCGGTTGCCATACAGATGCAAGCAAAGAAGCAGCAGGCGGCTTATCCATGGAAAGCTGGGAATCCTTATTTAAAGGCGGACACAGCGGCGCGGCGGTGATCCCCTACAGAAGCGATTTTAGTACCATGTGCTTTTTTACTAATACATTCTCGGATCTGGGAACGGTCATCGGGCCAACCATGCCTTATGGGAAAACGCCGCTAACGCGTGATGAAGTACTGCTGTTAAAAAACTGGATCGATGCAGGCGCACCCAGCAAAGAAAATTTTGTAAAATTTTCGGACAATCCCAACCGCTCCAAATATTATGTGACCAACCAGGGTTGTGATGTGGTGACGGTGTTTGATGCCGAAACAGGATTACAAATGCGCTGCATTACCGTTGGACAATCTGCCGGAATAGAATCGCCGCACATGGTAAAAGTATCGCCGGATAAAAAATACTGGTACGTGCTATCGCTTGGCGGAAATTATTTAGAGAAATACAGTACGGCGGATGATCAGCTTGTGGGTAAAGCGTTCATTGATGGAGGTTACTGGAATGCATTTACAATCTCCGGCAATTCAGATACAGCTTATTGCACCGATATGAGCCCGGCTAACGGCAAGGTTACAATTGTTGATCTTAACACATTGGCCCATTATCCCCGATCGCCATTTGATAACCCGCATGGAATTGCATTAAATGCAACAGATGATCTCTTGTATACTACACATACAGCGAGCAATAATTTGTATAAAGTTCCTATCGCAGATTTTGCAGATTTAATCAGCTTTCCCTTATTTACAACAGGAAATGAGCCGGTTAGTCCCTTATTTTTAAGTTCACATGAAATACTTTTTACACCTGACAACAGTAAATATTTTGTAACGTGCCAGGGGAATTCTGAAGTACGGGTTTTTGAAACAAGCACAGACAATCTGCTCAATATTATCCATGTTGGCGCATCTCCCTCCGAGATGAGCCTCTCCACAACAACGCCTTATTTGTTTGTTACCTGTACGGAAGACCTGGCTCATTATCCCGAACAAAGAGGATCGGTTGCGGTAATTGATTACACTACCAATTTGCTTGTAAAAACTATTTACACCGGTTGGCAGCCGCATGGAATTGCGGTGGACGATGCACAAAAAGTAGTGGTGGTGGCGAACGAAAATTATACAACGGATGGCCCCGCGCCTCATCATGCCAATGCCTGCGGCGGAAGAAACGGCTATATCACATTCATTGATTTGAATACACTGGAAATGATAAAGAATTTTACAGGTACGGCGGATAAAAAAATTGAGGTTTCGGTAGATCCGTATTCGGTTGCGAAAAAATAAATGCAGCTCCGCCGATTAGTAGGAATGCTCTTTTATATTTATTAACTTTGAGTATCAATTTTCTCTTCGAATGAAAAAGTTTTTTTTAATTGCCGCTCTTCTCTTTTTTACGTTGATCACTTTTCAAACCTGTAAAAAGGATGATTTTAAAAACCTGGATTGCTCTTCTATTCCGGCTACTTACAGTATAAATATAAAACCACTTGTAACAAGCACCTGCGCTGTATCGGGCTGCCACGTTGCCGGTTCGGCCAACGGTGATTTTACAACCTATGCCGGATTAAAAGCGGCATCGGATAACGGGGGCTTGCAGCGCGAAACGATCACCAACAATTCCATGCCGCCATCAGGTGGATTATCACTTGATCAGCGCAAGCAAATAAAATGCTGGATGAACAACGGCAGTGCAAATAATTAATCATTAAAATCAACACGATGAAACTGCTCAAACCGCGTGTATTTATTTTTTTCTTCCTCCTTGCGGGATGCTGTTTTTTAAGTACCTGTACTTACGAAAAAGCAACACCTACTTTTAACGGTTACCCGGATGAAGTGGGAAAATTAGTTTATACAAAATGCGCCACTGCCGGTTGCCATACAGATGCAAGCAAAGAAGCGGCGGGCGGTTTATCGATGGAAAGCTGGGAATCCTTATTTAAAGGCGGGCACAGCGGTGCTGCCGTAATTCCCTACAGAAGCGATTTTAGCACGATGTGTTATTTCACCAATACCTTTTCGGACCTGGGAACTATCATCGGGCCAACCATGCCGTATGGCAGAACGCCGCTAACGCGTGATGAAGTACTGCTGTTAAAAAACTGGATAGATGCAGGCGCACCGAGCAAAGAAAACTTTGTGAAATTTTCGGACAATCCCAACCGTTCCAAATATTATGTAACCAACCAGGGTTGTGATGTGGTAACCGTATTTGATGCGGAAACAGGCCTGCAGATGCGCATGGTAAATGTTGGACAAACAGCAGGAACGGAAGCGCCGCACATGGTAAGAGTTTCGCCGGATAAAAAATACTGGTATGTATTATCGCTGGACGGTTTGTACCTGGAACAATACAGTACTACAACAGATCAGCTCACGGGCAAAGCCACGATCGGCCCGGGTTACTGGAATGCATTTACTATTTCGAGCGATTCGCATACGGCTTATTGCAGCGATATGAGCGACATCAGCTCCGGAAAAGTAGCGATCGTTAACCTGGATGCATTAACATCGTATACATTACAACCGTTTAATTATCCGCATGGCATGGCGCTGGATGCTGCCGATGATACGCTTTACATCACACAACAGGTTGGAAGCAATCAATTGTATAAAGTTCCCATCGCCGATTTTTCAGCATTATCAAATGTAAATTTATATGCCGGTACGCCGCCGGTACTTTATCTTAATCCGCATGAAGTTATTTTTGCGCCGGATCACAGCAAATATTTTGTAACCTGCCAATCGTCTTCGGATGTGAGGGTTTTTGAAACAGGAACCGACCGCCTGCTTGCGATCATTCCTGTGGGTGCATCACCGACAGAAATGAGCTTTTCGCTGCATTCCAATAATTTATTTGTAAGCTGTACGGAGGATACACTCACGTTCCCAGGCCAGCGCGGATCGGTTGCTGTGATCGATTATGTGAACAACACTTTTAAAAAAGCGATCTATACCGGCTGGCAGCCGCATGGAATTATTGTGGATGATGAACGGAATCTGGTGATTGTGGCAAACCGGAATTTTTCTACGGACGGTCCCGCACCTCATCATGCCAATGCCTGTGGCGGAAGAAACGGTTACGTGACTTTTATTGATATCAATACGCTGGAAACGGTAAAGAATTTTACGGGCACGGCGGATAAAAAAATTGAAGTGTCGGTGGATCCGTATTCAGTAGCTAAAAAGTAAGTTCAAAGTTTAAAGTTCAAAAGCTTAAAGTTTGCTGCGTGCAGATACTGTGTGTTCATTAGTTTACTTGTTCAATGGTTCATTAGTGTGCTTTGCGCGGATGCTGCGTTTAAAGTTTGCTGTGTGAATCGCTTGCGCGATTGTTTTTTACCACTAAGGCACTAAGAAAAAAGGAGAGAAAAAGAGAAGATGCAGTGTGGCTCCTGCGGAGCAGAATTTAACCGCAAAGGCGCAAAGGAAGACGCAAAGAAAAAAAGTTATTTGAAGAAATAATTATGTTTGGTCACACGAATCAATATCAATTGATTCTAAAATAAGCACAAAAAATAATGCTGTTCACGAATCACTATTCATTTGTGAATAGCATTAACATTGCAAAAATCATTTAACCAACACAGCAACTCCTCTGCGTTTTTCTTTGCCCTTTGCGCCTTTGCGGTAAAAAATACACAGCATCACACACAGCAAACTTTGAACCTTAAACTTTGAACTATTTTTTATACTTCAGCTTCAAAATCTTCTTCTCATAATCGATCACCGCATTGTATTTCAAAAGAATATCACTTCCCAAAACGCCTACTACCGGCTTTAATCCGATCTGTTCATAGGATGTATTCACATGCGAAAGATCCAGCAATACAGTTGTATAATTTTCAATTTCGATCTCGCCGATCTTTATTTTTTTTATGAGCGTGGTTTGACTTGCCATGGTATTGGTTCCCAACCCACTTGATAATTTATCATGTACATCAAAATTTTTCTCCGCCACATACTTTTTTGTGAGCGTCAGATCCAGCACCGTTTTGGAAGCGCCTGTATCGATGATCACATTTGCCACTTTTTTATTAATATACAATTTCAGCATCAGATGAAATCCTTCACCGTCGAGCGATAAAATTTTAAAGGGAATGGAAGTCGTCATACTTTTATTTTTACGGGTAAAAAAAAGTCCCGCATGTTGCGGGACTCTCAGTGTGTGCTTTATTTTTATTTTGCAACGGAAGCGTTCATGTTGTCGAGTACATCCATTACTTCTTTTACTGCTTTTGCAGAATCAGCAAGCAATTTTTTCTCTTCGTCGTTCAGCTTCAATTCAATGATTTGCTCAATTCCTTTTTTACCTAATTTAACAGGTACACCAAGGTAAATGTTTTTCAAACCGTATTCTCCTTGCAACCATGCGCAAACAGGGAAAATGCGTTTTTGATCGCGAATGATCGCTTCCACCATTTGAGCTGCAGATGCACCCGGTGCATACCATGCAGAAGTACCTAATAAATTTACAATTTCTCCGCCGCCTTTTTTAGTACGGTCAATGATCGCATCTAATTTTTCTTTCGAGATCAGCTCCGTTACCGGGATCCCTGCAACAGTTGTGTAGCGTGGCAATGGAACCATTGTATCACCATGTCCGCCCATCAATACCGCCTGGATATCTTTTGGAGAGCAGTTTAATTCTTCTGCTAAAAATGCACGGTAACGGGCCGTATCAAGGATGCCAGCCATACCGAATACGCGGCTGGGATCAATTTTTGCAGTTAAATATGCACAATACGTCATTACATCCAACGGATTGGAAACAATGATAATGATGGTATTCGGAGAATGTTTTAAAATATTTTCAGTCACTGTTTTCACAATGCCCGCATTGGTTGAAATAAGGTCATCACGGCTCATGCCCGGTTTACGTGGTAAACCGGAAGTAATTACAACAACATCGGAATTTGCTGTTTTGGAATAATCGTTTGTAGAACCGGTGATACGTGTATCATACAGGTTTACAGGTGCTGTCTGCCAGATATCAAGCGCTTTTCCTTCTGCAAAATTTTCTTTAATATCAAGTAAAACAACTTCATTTACCAATTCTTTTTGAGCAATAACATCAGCACATGTTGCGCCTACATTACCAGCTCCTACTACTGTTACTTTCATTGTATATGGATTTTAATGGGTTATTAAATTTTCGTGTGCTAAATTAGGAAAGAAACCTATATCCGGAATGTTTTTTTTCAACAGAATTCACAATTACTAACAATTTAAAAACCGATGCAACTTAAAACGCACTTTTTTCATCCCTTTTAATAGCTAATCAAATAAAAATCATACTTTTAAACAGGACTTAGCTATTTTGATATTTTCAAGTTTTTATTATTTTTATAACCACATTTTTGAATTCAATTGCATACCACATGAAAAAAGTTACTTTTCTCTTTTTGCTGTTTCTTTTAACTACGCACTATACACTGCAAGCGCAAGGTTCCGACTGTGCATCTGCAGATGCTTTTTGTACAGGTTCCACGTATACTTTTCCGGCTACAACCGGGGGCACCAATGCACAAACCGGTCCTGATTATGGCTGCCTTGGCTCCCAACCCAACCCTGCCTGGTATTTTCTACAGGTGGGTAGCAACGGCGATATTGTGATCAATATCAACAGCGCGGATGCTTCCGGATCACAAAACGATGTCGATTTTATCTGCTATGGACCTTTCCCTGACCAGGTTTCTACCTGTACCGGTTTAACCGGAGATTGCAATGGGCCGGGAAGCAATCCTTTATCCAGCAATTATGGATGCAGCGGCAACATTGTGGATTGCAGCTTCTCGGGTTCGGCATCTGAAGTATGTGGAATCCCGGCCGCTGTAGCAGGCCAGTGGTATATGCTCATGCTTACCAATTATGCCGATGTACCTTCCAACATTACCTTTTCACAATCCAATACAGGTGCCGGTGCCGGGTCCACCAATTGCAATATCCTTTGTAACATGACCGGCTTAACAGCGCTCACAGGCGCCTGTGATATTGCTACCAATACCTATCCGTTAATGGGAACCATCAGCTATACCGATGCACCCACCACCGGAACACTTACGGTAACCAACAGCTGCAATAGCGCCACACAGGTTTTTAATGCGCCTTTTGCAGCTGGCAGCACCAGCTACACCCTTGCAGGATTGCCATCCAATGGAGCTGCCTGCTCTGTTACCGCCGTTTTTTCGGGCGATGCAGCCTGTACGTATACCAGCAACTTTACAGCGCCACCGGCTTGTACGGTTACCTGCGCCATCTCCGGAATTTCTTTTACAGCGCCCGTTTGTAACAGCGCCACACAATTGTACGATATCAACGGAGGTTCTGTAACCTTTATAAATGCGCCTGCAACAGGCACATTAACAATTACCAATTCCTGCGGCGGAACACCGGTAGTGCTGAACGCACCGTTCGCAAGCCCTGCTGCATTCAGCTTCACAGGATTAACATCCAACAGCGCAGCCTGCTCCATCACGGCAGTATTTTCGGCAAATGCAGCCTGTACTTATACACAAGCCTATACCGCACCGGCACCCTGCCCTATTACCTGCGCCATTACATCGGTAACGGCAACGCCCACTCCATGTAACAGCCTCACACAACAATACATTGTAAACGGGAATGTGAATTTTGTAAATGCGCCTACAACAGGAACATTAACGATCACCAACTCCTGTGGCGGAACACCGATAGTGTTGAACGCGCCGTTCACCAGTCCGGCTGCATATTCCTTTACAGGATTAAGCTCCAACAGTGCCAGCTGCAGCGTCATCGCTGTGTTTTCTGCCGATGCTACCTGCACCTCCACACAAACATATACCGCTCCGGCGCCTTGTATCATCACCTGCTCCATCAGCGGGTTAACGGCCGTACCATCCACCTGCGATCCATCAACAAATAATTACGCAGTAAGCGGATTGGTCACCTTTGTAAATGCACCTTCTACCGGAACATTAACAGTTTCCAGCAGCTGCGGCGGCATTTCGCAAACATTTAACGCACCTTTTACAACAAACCCGCAGGCCTATACCATTACCGGATTTACATCCGACGGGGCGGCCTGTACAATAACAGCAGCCTTTTCGGATGATGCCGGATGTACGGCTACACAAGGTTATACTGCACCTGCTTCCTGTTCCTTATGTCCGGTTACCGCCGGAAATACAGGCCCGGCATGTGAAGGACAAACTGTAAACCTTACCGCTACAACAGTACCGGGAGCAACGTATAGCTGGACCGGACCGGCAGGATTTATATCTGCTTTGCAAAATCCGGTGCTTACCAGTGTAACGCTGGCCATGGAAGGAAACTATTCTGTTTCCGTAAATGTACCGGGTGGAATACCTTGTACCAGCGCTTCATTAACTGCTGTTACGATCAATCCGAACCCTGTAGTAACTGTTAATTCGCCGGTTACCTGCGCAGGCATGCCCGTTACGCTTACAGCTGCTGGCGGACAAAATTATCTATGGTCGACCGGAGCAATCACAACAACACTTACCGTTCCCGGCACAGCAGCTACTTATACTGTTTACGGTGCAGCTTCCACCGGCTGTGCCGATAGTGCAATTGCTACCGTAACTACCACCGCTCCGCCAACCGTAAGTTTTATATCCGATGTACAAAGCGGTTGTAATCCCGTGGTTGCTCATTTTATTGCAGATGGAACAGGCAATGCAGGCGCTTACTACGACTGGAATTTTGGAGATGGCACTACCGGAACAGGTATCAGCATTGCGCATGATTATACCGCTGATGGCTGTCATACTGTAATACTTACGGCTAGCTTTTACCCGGGATGTTCTTCCACCGATTCGATTGTTTGCATGGTAAATGTATACCCTCAGCCGGACGCAGCATTTTATATAAGCCCGTCGGAAATTGATATTTTAAACCCGAATGCTGAATTTCATAATCTTTCGGGCCATTCCACTTTCTGGCTTTGGAATTTTGGGGACGGTACCAATGGAATTTCTGAAAACCCGGCGCATACCTATCCGGAGATCGGAACCTACGCTGTAACGCTGTATGCATCCGGAATTGGTAATTGTATTGATTCTGCAACAAATTACGTGGTGATCAATGATATTTCCACCATTTATATTCCAAATGCATTTACACCTAACAGCGATGGAAATAATGATGTTTTTAATATCAGCTCACACGGGGTTTCACCCGATGATTTTGAGATGCTGATCTTCGACCGCTGGGGCAACCGGGTTTTAAAAACAAACAACCTGTATGAAGGATGGAACGGGGCGATGAACAATCACGGGGATCTGGTGCAACAGGACGTATATGTATACAAAATCAGCTATAAAGATCTGAAAGGCAAACACAAAAAATTACTTGGACATGTAACAATCGTAGAATAACAAAAATGAACGTGCAACTTTTTGCACAAGAAAAGAGTCAATAAAAGACTCAAGGCTCTCAAACTAAACAAATTAATCTTTAACTCTCTGTATGATGAAGAAACTCCTACTCCTCATTAACTTTTGCATTTTGCTTATTGGCACAGCACATGCTCAATCCGGCGACAATTGTGCGAATGCAGCACCTTTTTGTACAGGAACCAGCTATTCCTTTCCTAATAACACAGGGATTGCCTCATTAGGCGGCGGTGGAGCTTATGGATGTTTAGGTTCTACTCCTAACCCGGTTTGGTATTTTATGGAGATCCTGAATCCGGGAGCCTTGCATATTACGATCAATCAAACCAATGGTTCCGGATCCGGTATTGATGTGGATTTTGTTTGCTGGGGACCTTTTGCCAACCAGGCAGCCATGTGTGCGGGTTACAATGCCGGGAACATTGTGGATTGCAGTTATTCTACAGCAGCTACCGAGGTACTTGATATTACAGGAGCCACAACCGGCCAGTTTTACCTGGTTTTAATGACTAATTATAACGGAGCATCAGGAACGCTTGCATTTTCACAAACCAGCGGTACAGGAACAACCAATTGCGCGGTACTTTGTAATATCACAGCTTTAACAGCTGTTCCGAGTGCATGTACCCCCGCCACCGGGCAGTATTCGGTCACGGGAGCGGTTACGGTTACTCATCCTCCCACAACGGGAACGCTCACGGTCAGTAGTTCCTGCGGCGGCAGTGTCACGTATTCCCCACCCTTTACCAGTCCTATAAATTATACCATACCCGGTATTACCGCCAACGGTGCGGGATGTACCATTACGGCCTCGTTTTCTGCGGATGCCACCTGTGTACTTACCAAAACCTATACAGCCCCCGCCGCATGTAATACCTGTGCGGCTACAGCCAGTAACACCGGCGCCTATTGTGCCGGAGCAACCATACAGCTGAATTCAACCGGCGGTGGAACCTACAGCTGGTCGGGCCCCGGAGGCTTTACCTCTACCGCTCAAAACCCTACACGTGCAGGTGCTACCGCCGCAATGGCCGGTACGTATACCGTAACAGTTACCAATGGTGCTGCTACCTGTACTGCTACTACCACTGTGGTTGTAAATGCAGTGCCTACCATGACAGCACCGGCAAACGTTGCCGTTTGCGCCGGAACATCCATACCTGCACAAAGCTTTACCAGTACTCCGGCAGGAGCTACATTTGCATGGACCAACTCCAATGGAGCAATCGGACTGGCTACATCAGGAAGTACTACCGTTCCTACATTTACAGGTACCAATGCCACCGCCAGTCCTATTACAGGAACCATCACGGTAACGCCTACTATTGGAACATGCGTAGGAACGCCGGTAACCTATACGATCACCATTAACCCACAGCCAACATCTACCTTCACACAATCAGGAAACCAGTGTTTAACGGGCAACACCTTTAACTTTACCAATACAGGAACCGGCGGCGCATCCCAAAACTGGACATTTACAGGCGGTACGCCATCCACTTCCACAGCAGTAAGCCCTACCGGCATTACCTATGCCACACCGGGAACTTACACAGTAACGCATGTGGTAACGGCAACCGGCGGATGTACATCTACTACTACTTCTAACGTAATTATTTTTGCAGCACCAACAGCCATCACAGCTACTACTGGTCCTGCAACCTGCGGTGCAAGCAATGGAACCATCACGATCACCGGCGCTACCGGCGGATCGGCTCCTTATACGTATTCGGTAAACGGAGGCGCATTTTCGGGAACACTCAGCTATACAGGACAAGCAGCTGGCAGCCACACCATTACGGTGAAAGATGCAAACGGATGTACATTTACTATAACAGTAACTGTGGCTACATCATCCGGACCTACCGCACTGGCTGTAACCAGCGTTAACTCCACCTGCGGAAACAGCAACGGGATCATTAACATTGGCGCTACAACCGGCGGTGCTGCACCATATACGTATTCGGTAAATGCAAGCGCGTTTACAGCTACAACCAGCTACACAGGCTTTGCAGCGGGTACTTATACTGTAATTGTAAAAGATGCCAGCGGATGTACATTTACTACCACCGTTACCGTTACAAATACACCGGGCCCTACGGCACTGGCAACAACAACAGCCAACTCTACTTGTGGCGCAAGCAACGGAACAGTAACCGTTGGAGCAGCAACCGGCGGAACACCATCTTATACTTATTCTTTCAACGGAAGTGCCTATACAAGCACTACCAGCTATACAGGACTGGCAGCAGGTACTTATACCGTAATTGTACACGATGCAAACGGATGTGCATTTACCGTAAACCCGGTTGTATCTAATAGCGCAGGGCCAACAGCGCTGGTGGTAACCAGTACCAACTCTACCTGCGGAAACAGCAACGGCGGCATTAATATTGGCGCTACTACAGGTGGAACAGCACCTTATACGTATTCTGTTGCAGCAAGCGCATTTACAGCAACTACAACGTATACCGGGTTTGCAGCAGGCACCTATACTATTATAGTAAAAGATGCGAACGGATGTACATTTACCACAACAGTAATTGTAAACAACTCGGCAGGGCCTACAGCCATTGCTGCTACTACCGGAAACTCGAGCTGCGGCGCCAGTAACGGTACCATTACACTGGGAGCGGTAACCGGCGGTGTGCCCCCTTACACGTATTCGGTAAATGCAAGTGCATTTAGCGGAACAACTGCTTATACAGGATTTGCAGCAGGGCCTTACACCATTATCGTAAAAGATGCAAACGGATGTACCTTCACAACTACGGCTACTGTAAATAACTCCACCGGGCCAACTGCGCTGGCGGTAACATCTACAGCTGCAAACTGCGGTGCGAGCAACGGAACAGTTACCATTGGCGCTACTACAGGCGGACTTCCAACTTATACTTATTCTTACAACGCAGGAGCTTATTCTTCCACAACCAGCTACACCGGCCAACCGGCAGGTACTTACAACGTATCTGTAAAAGATGCGAACGGATGTACGTTTGCTACAACAGTAACCATCGCGAACACGCCAGGGCCTACCGCACTGGCAAGCACTACAACTAACTCTACCTGCGGAAACGCAAACGGTGTGATCACGCTGGGTGCTGTAACAGGCGGAACGGCAACGTATACCTATTCATTTAACGCAGGCGCATTTGGCTCTACAACCAGCTTTACAGGCTTGGCTGCAAATACATACACCATTACCGTAAAAGATGCAAACGGATGTACGTTCACGATCAACCCTGTGGTTGCCAATACACCTGGCCCAACAGCACAGGCAACATCAACAACCAACTCCACCTGCGGAAATGCGAACGGAACTGTAACGATCGGTACTACTACTGGCGGAACCAGCCCATACACGTATTCATTCAACGGAGGAGCATTTGGCTCTACGGTTAACTTTACAGGATTAGCAGCTACTACTTATACTGTTACCGTTAAAGATGCAAACGGTTGTACCTTTACGGTAAACCCGATCGTATCCAACACCCCGGGGCCAACAGCACAGGCAACTACTACTACCAATGCAACTTGCGGCAATTCAAACGGAACAGTGAACATTGGTGTAACTACCGGTGGTACGCCTCCTTATACTTACTCATTTGATGCAGGTGGATTTACAGCAACCACCAACTACACCGGCTTAGCTTCCGGCCCACATGCAGTAATTGTAAAAGATGCGAACGGATGTACCTTCACGGTAAATCCGAACGTAGGAAACACTCCCGGACCAACAGCCATTATTAGAACTACAGTAAGCTCTACTTGTGGCGGAACCAATGGATCCATTACATTGGGCGCAGTAACAGGCGGTACCGGACCATATACCTATTCTGTAAATGGAAGTCCGTTTACCAGCACAACTTCTTACACCGGCCTTGCAGCGAATACCTACCCGGTAGTAGTTCAGGATGCAAACGGTTGCCAGTTTACCACTTCGGCAGTGATTACCGATTTAAGCGGTTTGGCTGCTTCTATTACCACACAAACAAACGTAAGCTGTAACGGCGGTAACAACGGATCGGTAACAGTTACAGCCAGCGGTTCTACTGCACCGTACAGCTATTCATTTAACGGCGGCGCATTTGCAGGTAGCGGAACATTTGGAACTTTAACAGCCGGAACATACACCGTTACTGCAAAAGACGGAAACGGATGTACGATTGTAGTACCGGTAACCATTGCACAACCGGCAGTATTAACGGGAGTAATTGCAACGCAAACCAACGTAAGCTGCTTTGGTGGAACTACCGGAGCTGTAACAGTAACAGCTGGCGGCGGAACACCAACCTATACTTATTCTATTGACGGTGGCGCATTTGCCGGCAGTGCTTCTTTTACAGGCCTGAACGCTACCACACACACGGTTGTAATAAAAGATTCGAAAGGATGTACGGTGAACGTACCGGTTACGATCACACAACCAACAGCATTAACACTGGTAACATCGTCTGTAAATGCAATCTGTACCGCTTCCAACGGATCGGCAACAGTTGTTGCTTCGGGCGCTACACCTGCTTATACTTACTTATGGGCACCAATCGGCGGAACAGGTTCTCTCGCAAATAACATTCCTGCGGGTAACTATTCCGTACTGGTAACCGACTTTAACGGTTGTACACAAACGGCAAACGTAAGTGTAGGAGCCAGCCCGGGAGGAGCGGCAACCATATCGTCTACCATAAATGTTTCCTGCAACGGTGCTGCAGATGGTACAGCCACAGTATCGATGGGTGGTGCATCCACACCTCCGTTTACCTACGCATGGAGCAACTCACAAACTACAGTAACGGCTACCGGACTTGGTGCTGGCGGCTATACAGTTACAGTAACAGATAACAACGGATGTATTGCTTCCACAACTACGCTGGTAACAGAACCGACGGTGATCAACACGTCGTTTACCGATGTAAATGTATCCTGCTTTAACGGCACCAACGGATCGGCAACGGTTAACCCTACCGGCGGAACATCTCCTTACACTTATTTCTGGACTGGCATTGGCCAAACCACACAAACAGCAAGCGGCCTGGGTGCAGGAACGTATACTGTAACGGTTACCGATTTACACGGATGTACCAAAACAGCTACTACAAGCATCACTCAGCCTACCGGTATGGTGTTAACAGAATCACACATAGATGCAAACTGCAGCCAGTCGAATGGTAGCGCTACTGTTTCGGTGGCGGGTGGCGTAGGCCCATACTCTTATTTATGGAGCAGCACACCAGCGCAAATCACAGCAACGGCAACAGCTTTAGCGGCCAACACATACGTGGT
The DNA here is from genome assembly GCA_025963715.1 of Bacteroidota bacterium. Classification (GTDB taxonomy): domain Bacteria; phylum Bacteroidota; class Bacteroidia; order 2-12-FULL-35-15; family 2-12-FULL-35-15; genus 2-12-FULL-35-15. The sequence goes on along the minus strand of JAOQAG010000051.1, from coordinate 51,042 downwards.
ACAGGTAACAGATGCAAACGGCTGTCAGCAAAATTTACCTTCAACTGTAAACAACCTTGCAGGCCCAACTGTTGCAATCACCAGCAGCAATGATGTTTCCTGTAATGGATTGAACGATGGTAGTGCCACAGGCGTAGTTTCAGGCGGAACCCCACCATTCCAGTACGCATGGTCGCCTGCCGGTGGAATTTTACCAACAGCAACTAATTTATATTCAGGAAACTATATCCTGGGCGTAACCGATGCAGCCGGATGTGCAACTTCCACATCGGTAAACATCAGCGAGCCTTTATTACTGAACACTTCTTTTGTAGGAACAAACCCAAGTTGTGCAGGCGTTTGCGATGCAAGCGTAACCACCACTACCAACGGCGGAACGACTCCTTATTCTTACTTATGGACTCCTGGCGGATTAACAACTGCCAACGTGAGCGGATTGTGTGCAGGAAGCTATACCTTACAGGTAACGGATGCACATAACTGTACCGTATTTAAAAATGTGGATCTCACGGATCCTGTTGCCATCACTGCAAACACAACAGCAACCAATGTTACCTGCAGCGGATTGTGTAACGGAACCGCCACAGCAAATGCATTAACCGGTACAGGACCTTTCACCTATGCATGGACGGATGCAAGTGCACAAACCACACAGGTTGCAAATGGATTGTGCGGCGGAACCTACACGGTTACAGTTACCGATCTGCACGGATGTAGCGCGCAGGCAGTAGCAAACGTTACAAGCCCTGTATCTTTAATTGCAAATATTACTTCATCAGGCAACGTGAGCTGCTTTAATGCCTGCGACGGTTATGCAACAGTTGCCGTAACCGGCGGATCTGCACCTTATAACTATAACTGGATGCCGGGCGGAACTGCCGGAGCATCTGTAAATAACTTATGTGCCGGAACATACACGGTAACTGCAACGGATGCCAACGGCTGTTCGGCTACAGCAACCGTACTGATCACACAACCAAATGCATTAACAGCATCGATCACCAGCACCAACGTTACCTGCTACCATGCATGTGATGCACAGGCAACTGCAGTATACAATGGCGGTACCGGTCCGTATACATTCTTATGGACACCATCGCTGCAAACCACGCCAACTGCAACTGCATTGTGTGCAGGTGTGCAAAACCTTGCCATTACGGATTCACATGGTTGTACAGCAAGTGCATCAGTAGTGGTAACAGAACCTACCGTGCTTGCGGTAAGTACAACCACCACAAATTCCAATTGCGGTACTGCCGACGGAACGGCCTGTGCAAGCGTAATCGGCGGTGTGCCTCCGTTCATTTATTCATGGAACGACCCTGCCACACAAGCTACCAGCTGCGCCAATTCATTAAATGCAGGTGTATACACCATCTCGATTACCGATAACAATGGTTGCAGCGTAACCAATGTGGCCAACGTAAATGATAACACTGCACCGGTTGTAACTATCCCTACAAGCACCAATGTAACTTGCGGCGGACTGGCAAACGGAAGTGCACAGGGAAGCATCAGCGGCGGTATTTTACCGTATGCGATCAACTGGACACCAAGCGGACAAACAACATTGTTTGCAAATAACTTATCAGGCGGTATTTACTCGATGGTCGTAACCGATTCAGTTGGTTGTGTAGGATCGGCATCGGTAACTATCCAGGAGCCATCCACACTTATCAGCGGTATTGTATCTTCTTTCAACACCAGCTGTAGCTTGTCCTGCGACGGATCGGCAACGGTGCTGGCAGGCGGCGGAACGGCACCATTCACTTATTTGTGGAATGATGTGGCAACACAAACAACATCTACAGCCAGTAACTTGTGCGCGCAATCATACACGGTTACAACTACAGATGCAAACGGTTGCAGCAGCACCAGCGTAGCGGTAATTTCAGAACCTGCGCCACTGGTAATAACATTGGTTTCTACAACCAACGTTTCATGTAACGGCGGCAACAATGGACAGCTTTCTGTAAGTGTTTCCGGTGGAACCCCGGGTTATACGTATGCATGGAGCCCGGCAGGTTCCAGCTCAACGATCACCAACCTGGTTGCAGGAACATATACATTAACGGTTACAGATCAGCACGGTTGTTCAAAAACAGCAATGTTTGATGTTACGGAACCAGGTGCTATGGTGCTTACACCAAACTCCAACCCAAGCACTTGCGGGAACGCAAACGGCAGCGCGGGTGTTAGCGTGGCTGGCGGAACAACTCCATACATTTATTTCTGGTCGCCAACCGCATTGAGCACCGCTATTATTCCGAATGTACCGGCAGGAACCTATAACGTTACTGTAACGGATGCAAACGGTTGTATTGCAAATGCAAGCTCAACGGTATCAGATCTTGCAGGTCCGTTGATCAGCGGCATCACGGCTACAATGCCATCCTGCAGCGGATTATCTAACGGTACCACTACGGTAGTGGCAACGGGCGGACAACCGGCATATTCTTATGCATGGTCGGGCCCGGGTGCTCAAACTACCGCAACCGCATCGGCATTACCGGCAGGAACATACAATGTAACAATATCGGATGCAAATCACTGTACGGTTACAGGAACAGTTGTAGTAACAGAGCCTTCGCCGATGTCGGTGATCGCAAATCCTGCGGACACAATTTGTATCGGCCAATTGAGCCAGATCTACGGTGCAGGTTACGGCGGAACGCCTCCTTACAGTTATGTATGGAACCCAAGCTCGATCGGAACAACGGCAGGACCATTTGCGGTAACGCCTACCACCACCACAAGCTACACGGTAGCAGCAACGGATTCACATGGTTGTGTTTCGCCAAACGTGATCGCAACAGTATTTGTAAATCCACAAATTGCTGTAACGGCAACCGATGTTTCGGTGTGTGACGGTAACCCGGTTGGAATTTCGGCAGCGGCATCCGGCGGTAATGGCGGACCATACACTTACACATGGAGCAACGGCGCTTCCGGTGCTTCTCAAACAGTAACACCGCCAATCGGTGCGTCGCCGGTAAATTATACGGTAACTGCAAACGACGGTTGTTCGATCGCCATCACGGATGTATCTACAGTTACAGTGAACCCGCTGGCTGTATCGTTCATCACCGTACCTGACAGTGCGGGTTGTGAAGATTTCAATGCACAGTTCTCCGGGTTAAGCAACATCGGCGTATCGTATGCGTGGAATTTCGGCGACGGCAGCACCGGTACGGGTACAAGTATATCGCACCTTTATACCACACCGGGTGTGTACAATGTAACACTTACTGTTACAACGGCACTGGGCTGCGTTTCATCGATCACCGATAACGGACTGATCACGGTATATCCGGCTCCAACTGCAGGATTCACATTCTCGCCAAATCCGGCTTCGCAAACAACACCTGTGGTAACGTTTACGGATCAATCAATTGGCGGAACAGAATGGCATTGGGATTTTGATTACACCTACCCGATCGCAAACGGATTGTTTACCGACACATTGGAAAACACTTCCTTCTCTTACCCTGATACAGGTATTTATGTAGTGCAGCAAATTGTTACCAACAGTTACGGTTGTACCGATATTGCTTATAACAATGTAGAGATCATTCCGGAATATGTACTGTATGCGCCAAACGCATTTACACCAAATAACCATGACGGATTGAACGATACGTTTATGCCACAGGGTGTAGGTATTGATCCTGATAATTTTGAGATGACGATCTTTGACCGTTGGGGCAATATGATTTTCAAAACCACCGATGTGAACAAAGGTTGGGATGGAAAAGCAAATGGCGGCAGCAATATTGCACAGATCGATGTGTACGTTTGGAAAATTAAAACGAAAGATACAAGAGGACAAAATCACTCGTATTTAGGTCATGTATCGATTGTGAAATAAAGAGTTATAAATTAACAGAAGAAAAAGAGGGACAAATTGTCCCTCTTTTTTTATTTTTTATCTTCTGCTTTTGGGCGACAATACGCAGCATTAGTTTACTTGTTCAATTGTTCATTGGTTGCAATGTATTTACTGTGTGATTCATATACAGGTTGAATTATTATTAATTACCTGTTTGAAAAATTTGTACTAAAATCAGATCATAATTTAATCATAAGCGCCACAGGCGATCTTTTTTTACATCATAAAAATCATTTTTGATCCGCGTTCCGATACACAGGACTTCGGCGGTATGATTTTGTACACATTCAGAATTTCCATTCATTTTTATCTTCTTACTTTTTGGCGGCCAAAAAGTAACAATCCCGCACGTGCGGGACGATCTTGTAAGGCAATTTCTTCTTCCGCTCTCGCTCAGAAGAACCGCGGCTAATGATCGCCAATTAATTCTCGACACTGATTTGATATATTTGGAAATATGATTTTGTTTCGGAAACATGCGCCCGGCGATCATTCCCGCTATTGCTGCACAAGATCAAAAACGTCTACCCGGGTGAGTATCGTTTTTAATTATGATTCTATTACTTTGTATTACTATGTGTAATCAGTTTACAATTTAATACCTGTATTATAAATTAGTAGTAGAATCAAATCATAATTTAATCATAAGCGCCACAGGCGATCTTTTTTACATCATAAAAATCATTTTTGATCCGCGTTCCGATACACAGGACTTCGGCGGTATGATTTTGTACACATTCAGAATTTCTATTCATTTTTATCTTCTTACTTTTTGGCGGCCAAAAAGTAACAAAAAACCTTTTAGCCTTGTAAGGTAATTTGTCCTGCCACTGGCGTGGCCTGACAACCACGGATAAATAATCGCCAGTATATATCATCCCTTCATTTGATACTATTAAATGTTACTTTTCTCAATATTGATCACGGGGCGATTTTTTACCGCTATTACTGAACAAGGCCAAAAGCGTCTACCCGGGTGAACATCGTCTTTAATGGTGATTTCATTGCTGTGTGTTATTGTGCGTGACGACGCACATAAGCAAGTTGATAGATTTGTACTAAAATCAGATCATAAAAAAATCATAAGCGCCACAGGCGATCTTTTACATCATAAAAATCATTTTTGATCTGTGTTCCTATACACAGGATTAGTTTACCGGCTCATTGCACATCATAAAAATTATTTTTGATCCACATTCCAATACACAGAATTGGTTTATCGGTTCATATAGCAAAAACAGCCTGGTTAGATCAAAACTCCAAGCAAATTGGGGAAAAAGAGGGACAAATTGTCCCTCTTTTTTATTTGCACATTAACAATAAAATAATATCTTTATAGCTGAAACACAAACTTTTAAACACTAATACTTTTTTTACTCTCTATCCCGGTTGCAAATTATTTTTTTAAGCAGAAAATATGCTGCATTGCTTCTAATGTAAAATTAGTTTTAACAAGTGTTTAACGGAACTATACAACGTATTCACAAAAACTAAAACTATGCGCATGACCGACTCTCTTCAACGCGTTTTTAAAACTGCATTTTTACTTTTTATTTTTTTTAGCTTCAGCGTTACACTCCGCGCACAGGGAGGCCTGCCGATGGATACAGACGCGCTTTCAAAATTAATGTCGCAGAATCAAAAAAACGGATTGCCTGCTTTTTACAAAATTTACGAGCAGTATTCTATCAGTTTTGACGATGCATCTGTTGCATCAAAATACAAAGAGCAGCTGGTTGCGGGAATTAAAAATATCAGCGGAGTGATCAACTGTAGTGTTGACTTAATGAACATGACAGTGAACGTTCAGTTTCCAAAAGAAACCGAAAAACAAATGGAACAAGAACACATTGCCGAAATTAAAGCGCTGATGGATGCGTATCATTTACGAATGATAAGCTATAAACAGGCTACATACCACAACTAACATTTAGTATACCGATAAGAAACCACTATTTTTTTCTGTAATACCTCTCTTCATGAAATCAAATCGCTACTCTCTTTTTTTACTGAAAATTGTTCTTTGTTTTTCCGGCCTTCTTTTTTCCGGAGCAAATCTATTGCATGCGCAGGGCAATACACCCTGTACAGCTACAGCCTTAACGGTTAATACCGCCGGTGTATGTACCGTAACCAACGGAACCACCGTGGGTGCAACCTATCAAAATAATGCAGCCAATGGCGGCACACCTAGTTGTGCATTACCGGGTGCGCCCGATGTTTGGTACAGCTTTGTTGCTCCTTCAGGCGGATCGGTGATCATCACCTCATCGGCAGGAACAATCACAGATAGCGGTATGGGCTTATACTCCGGCCCATGTGCAACACCAACGTCGATCGCCTGTAATGATGACGCGATCGGGACCATGTCGCAGATCACACAAACAGGCTTAACAGCGGGAGCAACCTATTATGTGCGTTTTTGGAAATACACTTCAGGAACGGGAACCTTCGGGATCTGTATCACTACACCTCCGCCACCGCCAGCTAATGACAATGCCTGCGGTGCTATTTCCCTGAGTGCAACAGCAACAACCTGTACGCCTACATCGGGAACAGTGGCCGGAGCAACACAATCCCTTGCCGGATGCCTTGGTACTGCCGAAGACGATGTGTGGTATTCGTTTGTAGCCGCTTCAACAACCCAACAGATCAACGTTACTCCGGGAGCAAGCATGGATCCTGTGGTCCAGGTTTTTTCGGGAACTGCCTGCGGTGCACTTACTACCATTAACTGTAACGATGCTTCTTACCCTTATGGAGCCGCCGGAAGCAATCAGATCTCCGGGCTTACCGTTGGAGCTACCTACTGGGTACGTGTGTACGATTACAGCAGCACAACTACCACTACACCTGCATTTACTATCTGTGTGATCACGCCACCGCCTCCGGGCCCGGGAGATATATGTGCTTCGGCCAACCCGTTTTGTACCGGTACAACCTATACTTTTCCTAACAATACCGGGCAGCCCAGCTTAGGAACCATCAACTGCCTTATCTTAACACCAAATCCGGTGTGGTATTTTATGCAGATCCAGAACCCGGGAAATTTAACGATCCACATTTCGCAAACAAATGCAGGTGGAACCGGGATTGATGTGGATTTTAACCTTTGGGGGCCATTTACTTCACAAGCTGCGGGTTGTGCAGCCATACAAGCGGGCACTGCCCCAAATGTGGATTGCAGTTATTCGATCGCCGCCCAGGAAGATGCCGATATTACCGGAGCAACCACAGGCCAGTTTTACATTCTTTTGCTTACCAACTATTCCAACCAGGCAGGAACGATCACATTTACCAACAGTGCCGGAGCCGCTACCACCAACTGTAATGTATTATGTAACATGACGGCGCTAACGGCAACACCGGGTGCCTGCGTACCTGCTACCAATACGTATTCCGTAACCGGACAGATCACATTTCAATATCCGCCGACAAGCGGAACACTTACCGTAAGCAGCAGCTGCGGTGGAAGCGTTACCATTCCCAGCCCATGGGTAAGCCCGATCAACTATACATTGCCTGGCTTAACATCTACCGGTGCCGGATGTACCCTTACTGCAGGCTTTTCGGCCGATGCCACCTGTATGCTTACGCAGCCTTATACGGCACCCGCACCTTGTAATACATGTAACCCTACAGCTACCAATACCGGTGCCTATTGTGCCGGAGGAACAATTCAGCTGAACGGTGGCGGCGGTGGAACCTATAGCTGGGCCGGGCCGGGAGGATTTACCTCTACCGCTCAAAATCCTACACGAACAGGTGCTACAGCCGCAATGGCAGGAACGTACACCGTTACAGTAACCAATGGCGCTGTAAACTGTACGGCTACTACTACAGTGGTTGTGAATCCTTTACCGGTGATCACCCCACCCAGCAATATTGCAGTCTGCGCCGGAGCAACAATTGCGGCACAAACTTTTACCAGCACACCTGCCGGAGCTACCATTGCCTGGACCAATTCCAATGGCGCTATTGGATTGGCAACCAGTGGAATAACTTCTGTTCCCTCATTTACAGCAACCAATGCCACAGCCAGCCCAATCACGTCTACCATTACGGTAACGCCAACACTTACAGGCTGCACAGGAACACCCATAACGTACACCATTACTGTTAACCCGCAACCGACATCCACTTACACACAATCGGCAAACCAGTGTTTAACGGGCAACTCATTTACCTTTACCAATACGGGCGTAAGCGGTGCATCGCAAACCTGGACCTTCCCCAACGGAACTCCGGCATCCTCTGCGGCAGTAAGCCCTACGGGTGTTACATTTTCACCGGCAGGAACTTACACAGTAACACACACTGTTACTGCAACGGGTGGTTGTACTTCTACTACCACTTCCAATATTACTATTTACCCGCCTCCAACAGGATTAACATCCAGCACTACAGCAGCAACCTGCGGCGCAAGTAACGGAACCATAACTATTACAAGCGGTGTAGGCGGAACAGCGCCGTATACCTATTCGGTAAACGGCGGCGGATTTTCCGGAACACTTTCCTATACAGGACAAGCAGCAGGAAGCCATACCGTGATTGTACAGGATGCAAACGGTTGCCAGTTTACCACAACGGTTACGGTGCCAACATCTACAGGCCCTACCGCACAAGCAACCACAACGGTAAATGCAACCTGCGGCGGATCAAACGGAACCATTAACATTGGCGCTACTACCGGTGGAACAGCACCATACACCTATTCCGTAAACGGAAGCGGATTTACAACCACCACAAGTTACACTGGATTTGCAGCAGGAACTTATTCGGTAATTGTACACGATGTAAACGGATGTGCATTTACAACTTCGGCAACGGTGGCAAACTCGGCCGGACCAACAGCACAGGCAACAACCACAACAAATGCAACCTGCGGTAACAGCAACGGGGTAATCAACATCGGTGCAACAACCGGCGGAACTGCACCTTACACGTATTCACTGGATGGAAGCGGATTTACAACAACAACCAGCTACACAGGATTATCATCGGGCGCACACACGGTGATCGTGCACGATGCAAACGGATGTGCATTTACAGTAAATCCTAACGTTGCAAACTCACCGGGTCCAACAGCCATGGCAGGATCGCATACCAATGCCACCTGCGGATCGAGCAACGGAACCATTACACTGGGTGTGGTTACAGGCGGAACAGCGCCGTATACATATTCCGTAAATGGTAGTCCGTTTACAGCTACCACCGCTTATACAGGCTATGCAGCAGGAACATACACGGTGGTTGTAAAAGATGCAAACGGATGTACTTATACTACATCCATCACGGTGAGCAGCTCCAGCGGCCCTACAGCACTGGCAGTAACATCTACCAATTCCACCTGCGGCGCCAGTAACGGAACCGTAAGCATTGGGGTTACCACAGGCGGATCACCTGCTTATACCTATTCATTTAACGGCGGCGCTTTTTCTTCCACAGCAAGCTACACAGGCCTGGTTGCAGGTACCTATTCCGTAGTTGTAAAAGATGTGAACGGATGTACGTACACCACTTCTATTACAGTGGTAAACACAGCGGGGCCAACCGCTTTGGCAACAACAACTATTAATTCCACCTGCGGCGCCAGCAACGGAACCATTAACATTGGCGCAGTTACAGGCGGTACAGCTCCTTATTCCTATTCTGTGAATGCAAGCGCGTTTACCACCAGCATCACTTACGGATCAATGGCGGCAGGAACCTATACCGTGATCGTGAAAGATGCAAACGGTTGTACATTTACTACTTCCGCTATCATCAGCAACTCGGCGGGACCTACGGCTTTAGCGACTACCACCGTTAACTCCACTTGCGGAAATGCAAACGGAACCATTAACATTGGCGCAGTTACAGGCGGTACAGCTCCTTACACGTATTCTGTAAATGCAAGCGCATTCACAGCAACCACCACTTACGGATCATTGGCAGCAGGCACATACACCATTATTGTAAAAGATGCAAACGGTTGTACATTCACTACATCGGCAACGATCGTAAATACACCCGGACCTACCGCACTGGCTACTACACACGTAAATGCAACCTGCGGCGGATCCAACGGAAGCGTTACCATTGGCGCTACAACAGGCGGTACGGCGGCGTATGTATATTCATTTAACGGTAGTCCGTTTACAGCCACTACCACCTACGGATCTTTAGCAGCGGGCACTTACAGCGTGATCGTAAAAGATGCGAACGGTTGTACATTCACTACTTCGGTAGTGGTTACAAACGTACCGGGACCTACGGCACTGGCTACCAGCGTTACAAATTCCAGCTGCGGATCGAGCAACGGAACCATTACCATTGGTATAGTTACAGGCGGAACTTCAACTTACACGTATTCTGTGAACGGCGGTGCATTTACAGCAACTACCTCTTATACAGGCTTTGCAGCAGGTACGTATTCCGTAGTTGTAAAAGATGCAAACGGCTGTACATTCACTACATCGGCAACCATCAATAATGCAAGCGGGCCAACAGCACTGGCAGTATCTTCCACCAATGCAAGCTGCGGATCGTCTACCGGAACAGCCACCATTGGTGCAGTTACAGGTGGCGTTGCTGCTTATACATATTCATTCAACGGCAGTCCGTTCACCTCCACTACTTCCTATACAACACTTGCTTCGGGAACGTATACCGTAATTGTAAAAGATGCGAACGGTTGTACGTTCAGTACTTCCGTGACAGTAGGATCCAATGCGGCGCCTACGGCACTGGCAACTACAACTACAAATTCCACCTGCGGCGCAAGCAACGGTGTGATCACGATTGGCGCGGTTACAGGAGGATCACCTGCTTATACCTATTCGGTAAATGCAAGTGCGTTTACTACCACAACCACTTACGGATCAATGGCAGCAGGAACGTATACCGTGATCGTAAAAGATGTAAACGGATGTACATTCAGCACCACAGCAACCATAATCAATTCGCCCGGGCCAACAGCATTGGCAACCAGCACGGTTAATTCCACCTGCGGCAATGCAAACGGCGTGATCAATATCGGTGTGGTAACCGGCGGATCACCTGCTTATACATATTCTGTAAATGGAAGTCCGTTTACAACAACAACCAGCTACACCGGCTTTGGTGCAGGTACGTATACCGTGATCGTGAAAGATGCAAACGGTTGTACATTCACCACATCGGCGATCGTAGCAAATACAGCAGGTCCCACAGCACTGGCAACCACACCCGGTAATTCCACCTGCGGTAATGCAAACGGAACCATTACTATTGGTGCTACCACCGGCGGAACGCCATCGTATGTATATTCATTTAACGGCAGCCCGTTCACGGCCACTATTTCTTATACCGGCTTAGCGGCCGGATCTTACCCGATCATTGTTCAGGATGCAAACGGTTGTCAGTTTACTGTTAACAGAACCGTTGCAAACACTCCGGGACCAACTGCACTGGGAACTTCCTTTACCAACCCAACCTGCGGAAACAGCAACGGAACGATTACCATTGGTGCAACAACAGGCGGCGTTGGTCCGTTCACATATTCATTTAACGGGGGTGGATTTACAGCTACAACTGCCTATACAGGCTTAGCAGCGGGTACTTATCCTATTATTGTTCAGGATGCGAACGGTTGCCAGTTTACCGGCAGCAGAACCATCACAAACGTACCGGGACCTACGGCTGTAGCAACCACCACAGGCAACGCATCCTGCGGAGCAAGCAACGGAAGCATTACGATTGGTGCGGGAACAGGCGGAACATTACCGTATTCATATTCGGTGAATGGTAGTCCGTTTACCACTACCACAAGCTATACCGGCTTACCTGCAAATACATATCCGGTTGTAATTAAAGATGCAAACGGATGTACATTCAGCACCACAGCCACTGTAAATAACTCCACCGGGCCTACTGCTTTAGTAGTAAATACAACCAATGCAGCCTGCGGTGCAAGTACCGGAACCATTACTATTGGTGCGGTTACAGGCGGCGTTCCTTCTTATACCTATTCGGTGAATGCCAGTGCATTTGCTCCAGCTACAAGCTATACTTCATTTGCAGCGGGCACTTACACAGTGATCGTGAAAGATGCAAACGGTTGTACCTTTTCTACTACTGCAACTGTAAACCCTACAACAGGGCCTACGGCGCTTGCCTTTACAACCGGCAATGCAACCTGCGGCGCAAGCAACGGAACCATTACCATTGGTGCAGTTACAGGCGGTACAGCGGCATACACGTATTCTGTGAACGGAAGCCCGTTTACCGGAAGTACTTCCTACACTGCATTTGCAGCAGGAACGTATACCGTGATCGTGAAAGATGCAAACGGTTGCCAGTTCAGCACAACAGCTACCATTATTAACGTTCCGGGACCAACAGCCATCGCAACCACCTTAACAAATACCACTTGCGGCAACAGCAACGGATCGGTTGTGCTGGGAACAGTAACCGGCGGAACATCGGCATACACGTATTCATTCAACGGCAGTCCGTTTACTGCAACCACTACGTACAGTGGATTAGCAGCAGGAACGTATCCGATCATCGTAAAAGATGCAAACGGTTGTACATTCACTACATCGGCAATATTAATCAACACACCTGGACCAACTGCTTTAGCAACCAGCATTATTAATTCGACCTGCGGCAACAGCAACGGCGGAATTACCATTGGCGCTACCACCGGCGGAACACCTGTATATACTTATTCCTTCAACGGAGGAGGATTTACTGCTACTACTTCTTATACGGGATTAGCGACAGGTACATACCCGATCATTGTGCAGGATGCAAATGGCTGCCAATTCACAATTAGCAGAACAGTTGCCAACACACCAGGCCCAACTGCTTTGGCAACCACTACCACCAACGCTTCCTGCGGAGCGAGCAACGGTAGTGCTACCATCGGTACAACTACCGGTGGAACAGCATCCTACACGTATTCATTTAACGGAGGTGGTTTTTCTACAACAACAACTTACACAGGTTTAGCCGCCAACTCCTACCCTGTAATTGTGCAGGATGCAAACGGCTGTCAGTTTACAACCACCGCCATCATCAGCAATTCCAGCGGCCCTATCGGCCTGACCGTTACACATACTGATGCAACCTGCGGAAACACAAACGGTACAGCCAGCATTGGTGCAACTACCGGAGGCGCATTGCCATTATCCTATTCATTCAACGGTTCGCCTTTCTCTACTACTACTTCCTATACTGCACTGGCAGCCGGAAGCTACTCCGTGATCGTGAAAGATGCAAACGGATGTACATTTACTACCTCTGTAACCATTGCAAACATTGCAGGGCCAACGGCATTAGCGGTAACATCCACCAACACCACCTGCGGCGCGGCTAACGGAACATTAACAATAGGTGCGGTTACAGGCGGAACAACTACTTACACGTATTCTGTAAACGCAAGTGCATTTACTGGGACAACGAGCTACACCGCTTTAGTAGCAGGCACTTACAACGTAGTAGTAAAAGATGCAAACGGTTGTACATTTACTACAACAGCTACCATTATTGATGTACCGGGGCCAACAGCCATTGCAACAACATTAACAAATACTACCTGCGGTAACAGCAACGGATCAGTCGTACTGGGAACAGTAACCGGCGGAACATCGGCATACTCGTATTCATTCAACGGCAGCCCGTTCACAACCACCACCACCTACAGCGGTTTAGCAGCCGGAACGTATCCGGTCATTGTGAAAGATGCAAACGGTTGTACATTTACCACATCAGCGGTATTGACAAACACACCTGGGCCTACGACTTTAGCAACTACGATAACCAACTCCACCTGCGGTAACAGCAATGGTGTGATCAGCATTGGTGCCACTACCGGCGGAACACCGGCTTATACGTATTCTTTTAACGGAGGCGGATTTACAGCTACCACTTCTTATACCGGATTAGCCGCAGGTGCCTATCCAGTAATTGTGCAGGATGCCAACGGTTGCCAGTTTACGGTAAACAGAACAGTTGCCAATACACCCGGCCCAACTGCTTTAGCAACCACTACTACCAATTCTTCCTGCGGATCGAGCAACGGAACAGCCACCATTGGTGCAACCACCGGCGGAACTGCTGCATACACGTATTCCTTCAACGGAGGCGGATTTGCAGCCACTACTTCTTATACAGGATTAGCAGCTAACACGTATCCCGTAATTGTGCAGGATGCAAACGGTTGCCAGTTTACCACCAGCGCAATTGTAAATAACTCCAGCGGACCAACAGCTTTAGCGCTCACACAAACCGATGCAACCTGCGGAAACAGTAACGGTACAGCCACCATCGGTGCAACCACCGGCGGCGTATTGCCATTGTCCTATTCATTTAACGGCGCGCCTTTCTCAACAACTACCGCTTACACCGGCTTGGCAGCAGGAACGTATGCCGTGATCGTGAAAGATGCAAATGGTTGTACATTCACTACTTCTGTTACCATCTCCAATATTCCGGGACCATCCGCTTTAGCAGTAACCGCAACAAATACCACCTGCGGCGCGGCTAACGGAACATTAACAATTGGCGCGGTTACAGGCGGTACAGCAACGTATATTTACTCTGTAAACGCAAGTGCATTTACAGCAACCACCAGTTACACAGCATTGGTTGCAGGCACTTACAACATCGTGGTAAAAGATGCGAACGGTTGTACATTTACTACAACAGCTACTATCATTGATGTACCGGGGCCTACGGCTGTGGCAACAACCATTACAAACACCACCTGCGGTAACAGTAACGGCGCTGTGGCGATTGGAACAGTGACAGGCGGAACACCGGCTTACCTCTATTCATTCAATGGCAGTGCATTTACAGCTACCACATCCTATACATCACTTGCTGCAGGTGCTTACAGCATTGTAGTGAAAGATGCAAACGGATGTACATTCACTACCAGCGTAAACATTACCAACACGCCCGGCCCAACAGGATTGGCAGTTACAACAAACAGCTCTACCTGTGGAAATGCAAACGGAACAGTGAACGTGGGCTTAACAACCGGCGGTACTGCAACATATCTGTATTCTTTTAACGGTGGCGGCTTTACGGCAACCACCAGCTATCCGGGCTTAGCAGCAGGAACATACCCGGTAATTGTACAGGATGCCAACCTGTGTACATTTACTACAAGCGCTACCATTACCAACATTCCGGGGCCTACAGCCGTAGCTACAACAGTAACCAATTCTACCTGCGGCGGTGCCAACGGTAGTATTACCATTGGTACAACCACCGGCGGAACTTCTCCTTATACGTATTCCGTAAATGGCAGTCCGTTTACCGCAACCACCACTTACAGCGGCATGCTGGCAAATACCTATAGCGTAATCGTGAAAGATGCAAACGGTTGTACATTCACCTCATCTGCTACCATTATCGACCTGAGCGGATTAACAGCATCCGTTACAGCGCAGACCAACGTAAGCTGTAATGCAGGAACGAACGGAAGCGTTACCGTTACAGCATCCGGATCTACCGCACCATACAGCTATGCATTTAATGCAGGCGCATTTGGCGGAAGCGGAACATTTAGCGGATTAGCAGCCGGTACATATACTATCACTGCAAAAGACGGGAACGGATGTACATTCCCGATACCGGTTACCATCACCGAACCATCGTTACTTGCAGGTGTGATTGCTACACAAACCAACATCAACTGTTTTGGCGCCAGCACCGGAGCTGTTACTGTAAGCGCAAGCGGCGGTACTACTCCTGCATACAGCTATTCTGTTGATGGAGGCACATTTGGAGCAAGTGCAACATTCACCGGACTCAACGCCGGGTCGCATCCGGTGGTGATAAAAGATGGAAACGGATGTACAGTTACCGTACCGGTTACCATCACACAGCCAACAGCATTAACATTAACAACATCCGCTACCAACGCCATCTGTACCGCTGCAAACGGTTCGGCAACGGTGGTTGCAGCAGGCGCTACACCTTTGTATAGCTACTTATGGGCGCCGGGCGGACAAATAACCCCAACCGCAAGCAACGTCATCGCCGGAAATTATTCGGTACTGGTTACTGATTTTAACGGATGTACGCAAACAGCAAACATTACAGTAGGTGCAGATGCAGGCGGAAACGCGACCATCTCCTCCAGCAGCAATGTAACCTGTACAGGCGCTAACGACGGATCGGCAACCGTATCCATGGGTGCAGGCGCAACACCATCCTTCTCGTATGCATGGACGCCATCCAGCCAAACAACTGTTACAGCAACCGGTTTAGCGCCGGGAACTTATTCTGTAACCGTTACCGATGGCAATGGCTGTATTGCTATGGCAAGCACGGTGATCACACAACCGACCATCATCACCAATACATTTGCAAATACAAACGTATCGTGCTTCACCGGAGCAAATGGAACATCCACAGCAACACCTGCGGGCGGTACTCCTCCGTATTTATACATGTGGACACCGGGCGGACAAACTACACCAACCGCTGTGAACCTTGCTGCAAACACATACACCTGCACCATCACCGACAACAACGGTTGTATCAAAACAGCAAGCACCGCCATTACACAACCAACCGGAATGACGCTTACCTCCACGCATGTGGATGCAAACTGTAACCAGTCAAATGGCAGCGCAACCGTAAACGTTGCCGGTGGCGTAGGCCCATACACGTATTCATGGAGCACAGCACCGGTTCAAAACACAGCAACAGCAACAGGTTTGGCTTCCAACACATATGTGGTAACCGTTACGGATGGCAACAGCTGTACGCAAACATTGTCTGTAACCATTGATAACCTTGCAGGACCGGTTGCTTCCATTTTTGCAACCAACAATGTTTCCTGCAACGGCTTAAGCGATGGTAGTGCCACAGTACTTATCAGCGGCGGCACCAACCCATATACATTTGTATGGACCAACGGCCAGACGCTTCCAAGCGCTACTAATTTGCCTGCAGGAACGTATACATTAACAGCAACCGATGTAAACGGATGTGTGGCATCCACCTCGGCGGTGATCACCGAACCGGCTGTGCTGACTACCACTTACGGATTTACAAACCCAAGCTGTAACGGTGCTACCGATGGAACCATCAGTACCAACAGCACGGGCGGAACAACTCCGTATACCTATTCCTGGACACCGGGAGGCGCTACCACCCAAAACGTAACCGGATTAGGAGCAGCATCTTATACCGTATTGGTAACCGATGCACACAACTGTACCAACCAAACCAACGTACTCCTTACCAACCCGGCTGCAGTTACTGCAAGTACCACAGCAACCAACATCACCTGCAACGGATTGTGCAACGGAACAGCAACGGCAAACCCAACAACAGGAACCGGCCCGTTCACGTACCATTGGAACGACATCAATGCACAAACCACACAAGTGGCAACCGGCTTATGCGCTGGTAACTATACCGTAACGGTAACCGATGCAAACGGATGTTCGGCCACAGCAAGTGCTACGGTTACAACACCGAATGCTATGACGGCTTCCATTGTTTCGTCCGGCAACGTAACCTGTTACAATGCATGCGACGGTTTTGCACAAGCAAGCGTTACCGGCGGATCTGCTCCATACAGCTTCAACTGGATGCCGGGCGGAACAGCAGGCGCATCCGTAAATAACTTATGTGCCGATACCTACACCGTAACAGTTACCGATGCAAATGGATGTACAGCCATTGCCATTGTTACCATCACACAACCAAATGCATTAACAGCATCCATCACCAATACAAATGTGACCTGCTATAATGCTTGTGATGCGCAGGCAACAGCAGTGTACAACGGCGGCACCGGCCCGTACACATTCTTATGGACACCGTCGCTGATCACCACACCAACGGCAACAGCCTTGTGTGCAGGCGTTCACAGCTTAACCGTAACCGATTCGCACGGATGTACAGCCAACGCATCCGTAGCTATTACACAACCAACATTGCTTGCAGTAACCACCACCACTACCAATTCCAATTGTGGAACGGCAAATGGTAGTGCCTGCTCCGCCATCGTAGGCGGCAGTCCTCCGTTCATATACTCATGGAATGACCCCGGAACACAGGCCACCAGCTGCGCATATGGATTAAATGCAGGTGCATATACCATCACCATTACCGATGGACATGGCTGTAGTGTTACCAACGTAGCCAACGTGAACGATATCAACGCTCCGGTAGTAACCATCCCAACCAGCACAAACGTAACCTGCTTTGGTGCAGCCAACGGTAGTGCACAGGGCAGCATCAGCGGTGGTATTGTACCATACACCATCAACTGGTTGCCGGGCGCACAAAACACGGCATTCATCAACGGCTTATCGGGCGGCATTTATTCAATGGTCGTAACCGATTCAGCAGGTTGTACGGGATCATCTTCCGTTACCATCAGCGAACCTGCTACACTGGTAAGCACCGTTGTTGCTACCACCAATGTAAGCTGTAACCTGTCCTGCGACGGAACAGCCACAGTGCTTGCAGGCGGCGGAACCACACCGTATACTTACTTATGGAACGACGGTGCCACACAAACCACCACCACCGCAAACGGACTGTGTGCACAATCGTATACAGCAACCGTTACCGATGCAAACGGCTGTACCAGCCAGAGTGTAGCTACATTAACACAACCTGCTGCATTAAACGTAACCCTGGTTGCATCCACCAACGTAACCTGTAACGCCGGTAACAACGGATCTATCAGTATTGTAGTTGCAGGCGGCTCACCGGGTTATTCCTATACCTGGACACCAAACGTAGGCTCCGGACCGTTGGTAACCAACTTAACTTCCGGAACTTATACCGTGCTTGTAACCGATGCACACGGCTGTTCGAAAACCTCGATCTTCGAGATCACCGAACCGGCAGCACTGGTACTTACGCCTAACTCCAACCCAAGCACCTGCGGCAACAGCAATGGAAGCGCCGGTGTTACAGTAGCGGGCGGAGTTCCGTTATATACGTATCTGTGGACACCGGGCAGCAGCGCCACGGCCATCATCACCAACGTTGCCGCCGGTGTATACGGCGTTACCGTTACCGATAACAACGGCTGTACCGCCAGCTCCAGCTCCACCGTATCGGATATTGCAGGCCCTGTGATCAGCAACATTACTTACACCGAACCGCTTTGTAACGGCACTCCTACCGGAACCGCTACTGTAATTGCTAATGCCGGTACACCTTCGTATTCCTACTTATGGTCGGGAACCGGTGCACAGATCACACAAACAGCAACAGCACTTACGGCAGGAACGTACACCGTTACGGTTTCAGATGCCAACCATTGCACGGTACAAGGTGTGATCTCATTCTCCGAACCAGCAATCACGCAAGTGATCGTAAGCCCTACGGATACCATTTGTATCGGACAGCTGAGCCAGATCTACGCAGTTGGATACGGTGGAACAGCGCCTTACACATACGTTTGGAACCCTGCAACAGTAACAGGCGCAGGCCCAACAACGGTAAACCCTATTACAACAACAAGTTATACCGTTGTTGCAACAGATGCACACGGCTGTATTTCTACAAACCAGACTACCACTGTATTTGTGAATCCGCAGATCCAGGTGCATGCCAGCGATACCACTGTATGTGATGGCAGTTCCGTACTGATCTCTGCTTCTGCTTCCGGCGGAACAGGCGGGCCGTACACGTACTCCTGGAGCAATGGCGTAAACGGACAATCGCAAACGGTGAGCCCGGGAATTGGCGCTTCTCCGGCAGATTATACTGTTACTGCTAACGACGGAGGCTGCTCGATCTCCATCACGGATGTATCCACTGTTATTGTTCATCCGCTGGCAGTATCCTTTATTACCGCAGCAGATACTGCAGGTTGTGAGGATTTTAACGCACAGTTTACAGCCCTGAGCAACATCGGCGTAACGTATGCATGGAATTTCGGCGACGGCAGCACAGGAACAGGAGCTGTTACATCGCACCTGTACACCGTATCCGGAGCCTATAACGTAACACTTACCGTTACAACGGCCCTCGGTTGTGTATCGTCCGTAACCAATAACGGCTTTATAGATGTGTACCCTGCACCTACCGCAGGATTTACATCCACGTCACCGGCAACGTCTACCACGCCGCTGGTAAGCTTCACAGATCAGTCGCTGGGCGCCAACCAATGGCATTGGGATTTTGTTTACACGTCACCAATTCCAAACGGGTTTTATACCGACACGCTGCAAAACACCAGCTTCTCCTACCCGGATACCGGTATTTATGTAGTGCAGCAGGTAGTAACCAACAGCTACGGCTGTAGCGATACCGCTTACAACAATGTGGAAGTGGTTCCGGAATACGTGTTTTATGCACCAAACGCATTTACACCAAATAACCACGACGGATTAAACGACATGTTTATGGTTACAGGTGTAGGCATCAACCCGGATGATTTTGAAATGGAGATCTTCGATCGTTGGGGCAACATGATCTATAAAACCACCGACGTGAACAAAGGCTGGGATGGAAAAGCCAACGGAGGCACCAACATTGCACAGATCGACGTATACGTCTGGAAAGTCAAAACCAGGGATTACCGTGGAAACGCCCATGATTATTTCGGGCATGTGAGCATTGTAAAATAAAACAAGAAAGGGAAGCGCGATGCTTCCCTTTCTTGTTTGAATAAGTTTAATGAGTACGGTGTATACGCTGGGGGTCGTAGCGTCTAACAAAGGTTTTCACGATTTCTGATTTGCCGGGTGTTGAAAGTCATTTATATGTTTGCAGTATGTCGTAGGCGCTAGGCTCTGCCTAGTGACGCTGTATTTGTCACCAGGCAGAGCCTAGCGCCTACGGCATTACGTTACAAATTCAGCATAGGCGCAGCAAAAAAACCTTAATCCCGGTCAAGCTGACGCAGCGAGACACGACTCCTAACAAGGGATTGTAAACATCAAAAACACAAGCATTTAAAACCGGGCAAAAAACACCCCCTTTTTCTTCTTCAGAAATGCTACAGAATCCGAAACCTAATAAAGCGGTTTTTTGTGTATTGCTTTGTGAGTAGCTATAATCTACCTTCACGAAAAACTAAAACAAAAATCAATGAAAGCTCTCTCACTCTTCATTCCTTTTTTGTTCTGCCTTACACTTTCAATGAAAGGCCAGGAACAAATCAACGTTACTTATCGCATTACCGACAACGGCAGTATCAGGGACGTTCAGCCCTACATCAATGCGCTGAACGCCGCCAACATGAAATACCACCGCTTGAAAAACTCCCGCTACACCATCATTTTTGATACCGGTGTAAAAGTTGAATTGTTTTCCGCTTCCGAGCTCATCGCAGCCGGTAAACACATCGACCTCGCCGATTATCCCGATAGTTTTGATTCTTCCCGGCAGGAACCCGTGTTCTCGCTCGGCCAGAACAACTACATCATGGAAATGCACAAACCGGTTACAAAAACCGACCGCTAGATCCGTTAAACCTTAATGTTTCTGGAGCAAACAAAGACCGGGGAGATCCCGGATCGGATACCTGCACGCAGACAAAAAAATCTTATATAAAATTTCATTCGCATGAAAAAATATGTACTTCTGATCATCTGTTTAATTTCCCTTTTAAACAAGCAGGCATTTGCCCAACCAGCTAACGACGAATGCGCTACCGCACAAAACTTAGGAACCTTGCCTGCTCCTGCCGCCTGTCCAAGCGGCGTTGGCATAGCGGCAACCGCGGCCGGAACATTGGTAGCGGCAACTTCCAGCAATCCGTATGTTTATCAAAACGGGTGTAGCGGCGCCGGTGGCCCCAACATGGGCGTTCCGGCATCGGATGTCTGGTATTCCTTTGTTGCCAGCGGTTACGAAGCTGTGATCACCATTAACAGTACATTTGCAAATCCAAACGTGGCCATGTATGCAGGTTCCTGCGCCAGCTTAGGCGGCGGGGTTGGCGGTTGTGCCGTTGGAACCGGCGGTACCGTTACACTTACTGTAGAGCAGATGGTGATCGGAACCACCTATTACCTGCAGGTAAGCGGTAACGTTGGCCAAACAGGAACATTCAACATCAGCGTAAAAAACAATAAAAGCTGCACCGATTGTATCAATTCTACTACGCTCAGCGTTTCCCCATTGCCTGTAAACGGAATGTACAACCCCGGGCAAACCGTCCATTTTTGTTATCACATCAGCACTTATGCAGAGATCAATACCAACTGGCTGCATGGCGTTCAGGTTGGATTAGGATCGGGATGGAACGTAGCATCCGTTGTGGCTTCGCCTGTAACATCCTATGATTGCGGCACCTGGACGTATTATCCCGGTGGGATCACGGATCCGTCCGGGCAGCCATGGCCTGCCGGATTTTATTTTAACAGGACCTGCAACCCTTTGGGCGGTGGGACTGCCGCCGATGGAATTCCCGGAAACAATTTTGGCGATCACATTACCGCCAACACAACCAACGATCAGCTGGTACATACCATTCCCGCAGGCACCTGGAATTTTTGTTTTGATGTAACCGTAGCCAACGGTTGCAGCCCCGGCTCCAATTTAAGTGTCACCATCAATACTTCCGGCGACGGAGAATCCGGCCCATGGACCAGCGCAGGCTGTTCCACCGATCCGGCAACACCGTTCAATGCCGTTGGTTCCTGCTGTCCGCCTACCATGACATCCGTTGCAGCCACCTGTGCCGGAAATGATGGAACCGCAACCGCAACACCCGTAGGAGTTTCCGGACCTTATGATTATTCCTGGACAAATTCCTCCGGAACAGTTGTTTCTACCTCAACAGGCGTTGCAGGCGCAAACACCGCTACCGGCTTAACACCGGGCGTATATACCGTTTCATTAACCAATGTATTGAATTGTTTATCAACCAACACCGTTACCGTTGGCGGCGTTGCAGGCGGAGCGCCTCCTGTACCGGGCAGCAATAGCCCTGTGTGTGAAGGCGGAACATTAAATTTAACATCGTCCACTGTTGCAGGCGCTGCCTATAGCTGGACCGGCCCTAACTCATTTGCATCTGCCGTTCAAAATCCTTCTATCACAAGTGTAACAACAGCTGCAAGCGGCGTGTATACCGTAACTGCCAATGTTGGCGGCTGCATCAGCAGCGCTACCACTACCGTTACCATTAACCCCGTGCCTACCGTTACTGTTCCCGCCAATAGTACTGTTTGTAATGGAGCCAGCGTTCCGGCAGCTGTATTTACAAGCACGCCAACCGGTGCCACCTATGCATGGACCAACTCTAATCCCGCGATAGGCCTTGCTGCAAACGGAATTAACAACATTGCATCATTTACGGCAACCAATGCCACTGCAAATCCCATTACAGCAACTATCTCGGTAACACCTACGTTAGCCGGATGTCCGGGCACACCGGCAACGTATACCATTACCGTAAATCCTACGCCTGTAGTAGTAGTACCTGCCAATAGCACTGTTTGTAACGGGAGCACCGTTGCTGCAGCAAATTTCACCAGTACCACCACCGGCACCACTTTTGCATGGACCAACTCCAATTCCGCTATCGGCCTTGGCGCGAGCGGAATCGGGAACATTGCAGCATTCAGCGGTACCAATACCAGCACGGCGCCCATCACAGCCACCATCACGGTAACGCCTACTGCTAACGGTTGTCCGGGCACGCCCAGCTCCTACACCATTACCGTAAATCCTACACCGGATGTAACCGTACCCGCAAACATCACTGTTTGCAATGGTGCCAGCATTGCAGCATCCAATTATACAAGTACCACCACCGGAACCACCTTTGCATGGACTAACTCTAATCCGGCTATCGGCCTTGGTGGCAGCGGAATTGGGAACACACCCACATTTACCGGAACCAATACCGGTGCAGCAGGAATTTCCGGAACCATTACCGTAACGCCCACTGCTAATACATGCCCGGGCACACCCGCAACATATACGATCACTGTAAATCCGATCCCGACAGTGACCGTACCTGCAAACATCACGGTTTGTAACGGTTCCAACATTGCTGCAACCAGCTTTACAAGCCCGGTTACAGGCGCTACATTTTCATGGACGAACAGCAATCCCGCCATCGGCATCGCGGCAAGCGGTAACGGCGACATTGCAGCATTTACAGGAACCAATACTGGTGCAGCACCCATCACTGCCACAATTACAGTAACACCCGCTGCGGGTTGTCCGGGCACACCAAGCTCCTACACCATAACAGTAAACCCTACACCGGATGTAACCGTACCTGCGAACATAACGGTTTGTGATGGCACCAGCATTCCGGCATCTAATTTTACAAGCACTACCACCGGAACCACCTTTGCCTGGGCCAATTCCAATAATACTATCGGCCTTGGTGCAAACGGGATTGGAAATACACCTACATTTACCGGAACCAACAGCGGCGCAGTTGGAATCAGCGGAACAGTTACTGTAACGCCTACAGCCAACACTTGCCCCGGCACGCCTACAACCTACACGATCACTGTAAATCCGATCCCGACAGTAACAGTTCCTGCAAACATCACAGTTTGTAACGGTGCAAGTATTGCTGCAACCAGCTTTACAAGCCCGGTTACAGGCGCTACATTTACATGGACGAACAGTGACCCCACCATTGGCATCGCGGCAAGCGGGATTGGGAATATTGCAACATTTAATGCAACAAACGCAGGTACAGCGGCCATTACCGCAACCATCACGGTAACACCGGCTGCAGGTTGTCCGGGTACGCCCAACTCTTACACCATTACTGTAAACCCAACTCCCAACGTAACTGTACCTGCAAACATTGCGGTGTGTAACGGGAGCAGCATTGCCGCAACTAATTTTACAAGCAATGTAACGGGAGCAACTTTCGGCTGGACAAATTCCAACGCCTCTATCGGCCTTGGTACCAGCGGCATAGGCGACATTCCAACATTTAACGGCACCAACAGCGGAACAACACCGCTGGTTGCAACCATCACGGTAACGCCTGCAGCCAATACCTGCAGCGGAACACCGGCCACGTATACCATTACGGTAAACCCGGATGTAATTGCCAGTGCGGGGCCTGATGATACCATTTGTTTTAACGGCAGCACGGTATTGAACGCCACACCAAATGGTGCAGGTTATACTTACAGCTGGGCGGCAGCTACAGGTTTAAATAATACCAATACATATAACCCAACTGCAAATCCGGCCACTACTACCAATTACACCGTAACCATTACGGATGCAAACGGTTGTGTTGGTTCTGATAACGTCACCATTTACTCCGATCCGCAGATCACGATCGCAAAAACAGCCATTGATGTGACCTGCAATGGCGCCTGCAACGGGCAAACCATTGTAATCCCGAACGGTGGTTCCGGCGTGTTTACCTATAGCTGGACCAGCGGCTGCACCACGGCATCCTGCACCGGCTTGTGTCCCGGCTCGTATACCGTTACTGTTACCGATTCATGGGGATGTACCGCTGCTGCAGATACAACCGTATCGGAACCTACGGCCGTAAACGCCCTGATCACTGGCCAAACGGCCACCAGCTGTAACGCCGTATGCGATGGAACAGCCACAGCATCTGCCAATGGCGGAACACCGGGAGCCGGTTATGCTTATTCATGGAATTCAGTTCCGGCACAACCAGTAAGCGCTGCCACCGCGTTATGCGCTGGCGCTTATATTGTAACAGTAAGCGATTCGCACGGTTGCCAGGATACAGCACATGTAACCATCATTCAACCCACACCGGTAGTGATACCGCCAATTCCGGCCGTTACCATTTGTATCGGCAGCAGCACAACCATTACAGCTGTGCCTTCGGGCGGAAACAGCACTTATCATTACAACTGGCTGCCAGCGGGCACCGGCGGGGATGTGGCAAGTGTTACCGTATCGCCGGTTGTAACAACCAGCTATACAGTAAATGTAACAGATGCCAATGGCTGTACCGCTCCTCCTGTGATAGCAACAGTGAATGTAAACCCACCGTTAACAGTGGTTGCGGCAGGTGCCACATCCATCTGTCCGGGCACCACTACTCCTATCTCCGCAGTAGCTGCCGGTGGTAACGGCGGGCCATATACCTATACCTGGGGGCCAATCGGCACTCCGGCCGGATCGCCCGTAACTGTTGCGCCAAACGCTACTACCACTTACACCGTAATTGCAACCGACAACTGCGGAACACCTCCGGCTATTGACAGCGTTACTGTTACATTATTACCGGTACCGGTTGTGGCATTTGCTGCAGATGTTACTTCAGGTTGCGTACCGCTGTGCGTTAATTTTACCGATTCGTCCACCATTGCCAGCGGCACCATCACCAACTGGGCATGGGATTTTGGCGGTGATGGAACAGCTTCGGCACAAAATCCGGCAACACATTGTTTTAACATTGCAGGTTTGTATTCCATTTCACTTACTGTTTCATCGGCCGCAGGCTGCTCTGCAACCTATACCAATGTAAACACGATAGATGCGTATGCATTGCCCGATGCCGAATTTACAACAACGCCAAATCCTGCATCCGTTTTAAACTCAACGGTAAATTTCACAGATCAGTCTTCCTCCGACGCCGTATACTGGTACTGGAGCTTTGGCGATGGCGATACACTGGCACCGCTTACGCAGAATCCCGTACATACGTATCCGAATGCGGTGGCTTCCAGCTACAACGCAACATTAACAATACACAACAACCATCAGTGTTATGCAACAGTAACGCATACCATCGACATTGGCCCGGAATTTACCTTCTACATTCCAAATGCATTTACGCCCAACAACGACGGGATCAACGATTATTTTAACGGTGCCGGTATTGGCATTGATAAATATGAAATGTATATTTTCGATCGTTGGGGCAACCTGATCTTCGATACCGATTCATTGAGCAAACCATGGGATGGTAAAGCAAACCACGGTTCGGAAATGGCGCAGCAGGACGTATATGTATGGAAAGTAAAACTTACGGATGTGTTTGGCAAAAAACATAACTACATTGGTACTGTAACCATTGTAAAATAGCTGCGTTTAACCTAAAACAAGTATAGGAAAATTAGCTATTACGGATGATTTTCTTATATTTGTTTAGGATAAACAAACTAACCTTCGCATGAAACAAACTCTACGTAAACTCTCTGTATTGGGTGCAATTGCCTTTTTTTCTATTTTCCTGTCAACAAAGGCCACTGCCCAAAACAACGTCGGGATCGGTACAAACACGCCGGATCCCACTTCATCTCTCGAAATCGTATCGAATAGCAAAGGGATCCTGATCCCGCGCATGACAGCTATACAACGGCTTGCCATTGCTACACCTGCAAATTCATTATTGGTGTATGATACGGATTCTATGTGCTATTTTTTCTACCGGCAGCCATCCAGCTCCTGGATCTCACTTTGCTCCATGAGTGGAGGCGGCAGCGGTACTGCCGGAGCAACAGGTGCTACCGGTAATACAGGTAGTACAGGTGCAACAGGCCTTGTAGGTCCTACAGGTTTTGGATCTGGTACACCCGGCGCCACAGGCCCTACAGGTGATATCGGTGCAACCGGTATTGCAGGTGCTACGGGAGTTACAGGCGTTACCGGTGATATTGGCGCTACCGGCGCGATCGGAACAACAGGTGCAACAGGTGATGTAGGCGCTACAGGTATTGCAGGAACTACAGGTGCTACAGGCGACATCGGCCCGACCGGCGTTGCCGGAGTAACAGGTGCCACCGGAGATACAGGTCCTACAGGTGCTGCCGGAACTAATGGTGCAGCAGGAGCTACCGGCGTGGCAGGTGCAACAGGAGTTGCAGGTGCTAACGGAACAACGGGAGCGACAGGAATCACAGGCGCGACAGGGATCATTCAAAAATTTCATTTATACGGAACAGCCGGAAGGCTTGCCGTGGCAACCGCTACTCCTACATTGCAGCCCGGTTTAACGCAAACATTTACCACAGCAACTGCTACTACCGTGATTGTGTGGGCCACCATCGGCGGAAGAACCACAGGAACCGGCAATGCCAATTATGCCAACGTGGATATGATCGTGTACCTGGACGGGGCTTTTTTACCATTGGGCGGTTGGAACCGTTTCCAGGTAACCAATCCATCCAGTACCAATTCATTCAACACTTGCGCGATCAATACCAGCTTTACGCTTGCAGCAGGTACACACACGATCGAGCTCAGAACGCTGCGCCTTGCGGGTAGCACCTCTACAGTTGATATCGGTGGAAATGCAACAACAGATGTTAATCCCGGCGAAATGACCATTTTAATCCTGAACTAAAAACATGAAAAAGAAATTAATCATCACACTTTCGTTTGCATGTTTTACCCTTTTAGGGCTTGCACAAACTGCTGTTACAACAGGAAAAACACCTGCGTCCGAACCGGCAAAAAACGATACCACCGCAGCCGAACATCCGGCAACACAAAAAGTGGTTTCGATGAGTAAAAATGCAAGCACCGATCCGGCACCGCAACAACAGGCGGTTCCCGCCGCAGGAGAAGAAAAAACAACAAGCGGGCGAAAAAAACCGGAATAAATAAAACACCTTTCCATCAGCATAAAAGCCACCAATTTATTATTGGTGGCTTTTCTTTTTTGTGCCGTTATTTTTTTATATTTGTTATATAGAAAACCCAAATAAAAACCAATGAAATCAAACTTACTTAAATCAGCTGTCATTTTTGGTATGACCGTAATTACAGCTGTACTCTCTCCAGGTAAATTATCAGCGCAGGACAATGTCGGAATTGGAACAAATACACCCGATGCAAGCGCGATATTGGAAATTCTCTCCGCTAACAAAGGTGTTTTGGTTCCGCGGATGAACACAGTCGGCATGAATGCAATTGCAGCTCCTGCCAACTCATTATTGATTTACAACACAGATTCAATGTGTTATTTCTTTTACCGTCAGCCATCTTCCACATGGGTATCCCTGTGCGCATTGGCAGCAGGCGGCTCCGGAGCGCCCGGCGCAACTGGTGCTACAGGAGCAGCTGGTGTTGCCGGTACAAATGGCATTCATTGCTGGGACACCAATGGTAACGGCGTTAATGATCCATCAGAAGATACAAACGGCGATGGCTCATGGAATGCCGCAGATTGCGCAGGAACAGCAGGCGCAACCGGTGCTACAGGAGCGAACGGAACAAATGGCGCTACTGGTACAACAGGTGATGTTGGAGCTACAGGTATTGCAGGTACTACGGGTGCAACCGGGTTGGTTGGCCCTACAGGATTCGGAGCTGGTACCCCGGGAGCTACAGGAACAACAGGTGCTACAGGAGCTACTGGTATTGCCGGAACAACAGGCGTTGCAGGAAGCACAGGCGTAGCTGGTAATACAGGCGCTACCGGTGCAAACGGAACAACAGGTGCTACTGGTATTGCCGGAACAACAGGTGTTACAGGAAGCACAGGCGTAGCTGGTAATACAGGCGCTACAGGTGTAAATGGAACAACAGGTGCTACTGGCGCTAACGGAACTACCGGTTCAACCGGAGTTGCAGGCGCCACAGGAGCTAACGGAACAACTGGAGCCACTGGAGCAGCTGGCGCCACTGGTGTTACAGGAAGTACCGGAATTGCAGGTGCTGCAGGAAGCACAGGAGCAACAGGCCCTACATGGACACTGTCTACACTTGCTTACAATACAAGCGGTACACTTACGTTGAACGGAACTGCCGGATCGGGCGGGCCACTTACGACGACTACAGCTGCATGGCTTACTACCGGAAACACTGGTACTACAGCCGGAACAAATTATATCGGAACAAACGATGCACAGGCATTCATCATTAAAACAGGCGGCGTTGCTGCTGCAAACGAGCGCATAAGAGTACTTGCTGCCGGACAAACGGTTGTGAACAATACAACAGCTGCAGCTACCGATGTATTCTCCGCATACGGAACAGGATCTACAGGTGCGATCAACGGTTTGGGTGTTCGTGCAATTGCCGGTTACAGCTCTACTGTAAACGGAATTGGTGTATTCGGAACAAACAACGGAACCGGTGCTGCTGCAGGTATTGGTGTTGCCGGAACTAACGGCGATGACGGTATCGGGGTATTTGGTACAGCCGGAAATTTAGGTGTTGGCCTTTATGCAGATATGGGAACAACAAGCGGCGATGGTATGGATGCATTCACCAACTTTGCAGGAACTACCTTCGGGATCTGGGGCGTAAACTCTAATGCTACAGGTGCTGCAGTGGTAGGATCATCCGGAGGATTGGGATCGGTATTTTCTCCATCCGGTTCGGGTGTAACCGGTAGCGGTACAAGCATTGGTGTATATGGAAATGCATTGAGCACCTCAGCAGCAGGAACACAGATCCGTACAGGTGGTTATTTTACTTCCGGATCAAACGGTGCTGCTACGCCAACATTCTCTACATGGGCATACGTGGGCGCGATGTCCAATGCAGGCGTTACCGGTAACGGTATAGTTGCACGTAAGATCGAAGGTATCGGTACGGTAAACACTGTTGTAAAAGACATGAACGACCAATGGGTAGTATTGAGCTGCCCTGAAGCACCGGAGGATTTATTTGAAGATTACGGAAGCGCTACATTGGTAAACGGAACCATTCACATTGAACTGGATCCTATTTTCGCAAAAAATATTGTGGTGAGCAGCGAACATCCGTTACGCGTATACATCCAGGTAGAAGGCGATTGCAAAGGTGTGTATGTAACCAATAAATCAGGAAACGGTTTTGATGTAACAGAATTACAGGCAGGAAATTCTAACGTAAAATTCTCTTACCATGTGGTTGCAAACCGTGCTGATCAAACTGTAAACGGAACCACATTTGTATTCTCGAAAGAGCGTTTCTCTAAAGCAATTCCTCCACAGGAAGCAATTTCAAAACAGCCAAAAGAAAGAACGATCACAGGGATCAAATAATATTATTTGGTTATGTTGTAATAAGATGTTGTTTTTTACGATACTCATGAACAATACTGTCATCCCGCACCTGTTGCGGGATGACAGATCAGAAAAGTATTTCCGTTTTCCATAGCAACATTATTCTACAACATAACCTATTATTTTAAATCATTAAAAAAATCCGGAGCATGCTCCGGATTTTTTTTGCGCTATGCTGAAATAACAGAACAAAATTTCGACAGGATTACCAACTGTCATTTCGAGTCCGCCGCGGTGGAAGAAACGGCAGTAACGATTATGATTTTAGTGTTTGTGTTTTTACAGATTCACATTTTTGCGAAACGAATGTTGTTCAGACACAAAAGCCTCAGTTTATCACTTCCTATTCGAAAAACTAAAAGTTAGTATTAGGCTAAGTCAAATTTTATTTTATATTTGTTATAGACTAAAACAAAAACTTTACTATGAAGATAAGCTACAATATCTCCAGGACTGCGATCATTTCTGCAATTATGTTAATTGTTAGTGTCGCAAAATTATCTGCACAGGATAACGTTGGTATCGGAACTACAGCTCCTGATCCAAGTGCCATTTTAGAAATGCTGTCCACCAACAAAGGTGTATTGGTACCGCGCATGAATACAGCCGGGATAAATGCCATTGCAGCACCAGCCAATTCGTTGCTGATCTACAATACCGATTCAATGTGTTTCTTTTTCTATCGTCAGCCTTCCGCTGTATGGATCTCCTTGTGCTCCACAACAGGCACAGGAACTGTTGGAGCTACCGGAGCGACAGGGACTGCGGGCATTACCGGCGCTACAGGCGGTATCGGGACAACCGGTACAGCTGGCGTTACAGGTGCAACAGGTGATATCGGAGCAACGGGTGTTGCAGGTATCACAGGTGCTACCGGAGATATTGGCGCTACAGGTGCAGCCGGAACTACAGGCATAACAGGTACTACAGGCGATATCGGGGCAACCGGTATTGCAGGAACTACGGGGCCAACCGGTGATATTGGCGCTACAGGAGCAACCGGAACAACAGGTGCTACAGGCCTTGGAATTGCGGGAACAACAGGTGCAACCGGGGCAACAGGCCTCGTTGGACCTACAGGTGTTGGATTAGGAACACCTGGCACAACCGGTACTACCGGAGCAACAGGAAGCACCGGAATTGCAGGAACTACAGGTGTTACAGGAAGTACAGGGCTTGCTGGTAATACAGGAACCACCGGTACTACAGGTGCCGTTGGAACTACCGGATCAACCGGAGTTGCAGGAGCTACAGGCGTTACAGGAAATACGGGAGTGGCTGGCAATACAGGAATAACCGGTGCAACAGGCGCTGTTGGCACTACAGGCGTTACCGGAATTGCAGGAACCACAGGTGCAACCGGAGCTGCAGGAACAACAGGCGCAACCGGAATTGCAGGTGTTACAGGAAGTACCGGAACGGCGGGGACTATTGGTGCTACCGGCGCTACAGGTGCTACCGGTGCAGATTTGAATACCCACTGGACCATCACAGGTAATGCAGGAACAAACGGCGGTAACACTACCACTGCCGGTACCAATTTTATTGGTACAACCGATGCACAAAATATTGACATCAGAACGAACAATATTTACAGAGCGCGTTTCAGCCAGCTAGGTGAGTTTTTTGTTGGTACATTAAATACGACACTTACAGGCGATTTAATGAACGGCGTTTCAAATGCTACCTTCCCCTGGGCTGTGAACGGATACAGCAGCTTTAACGGTGGTGCCGTTTATGGCGGTATCATGGGCGGAACAACCATTTTTGCAGGTGTACAGGGCGAGTACAACGGAACCGGCGCTTTCAATACTGCCGGTGTAAGAGGGATCAATGCAAGTACAGTAGCCGGAACAGGTTTCCGTACACTGGCGGCAACCGGCCCCCGTGTGGGAGTGAACGGAAGTACAACCGCTAATTCCGGAACCTTTACTTTTGGTGTTTATGGCTCATTTGCCTCTACTTCTATCCGTTGCGGCGCCGTATACGGTGATGATTTTGGAGTTGCAGCCGGTGGTTTGGGTTATTATGCCGCTACAGGTATTGATTATGGTGTATATGGTTTCGGTGCTGCTTACCAGGCTGGAATTGCAACCGGTTTAACCACCTATGGCGGAAGCGAAACAAGATCGCTGAGCGCTAACAATCCTTTGACACAACAAAATACACAAATTGGTATGGGTATTTACGGTGGCGTGATGGGAGGCTGGGTACGCGGCCTTGAATATGGCCTGCATGCAAAAGGGAACCGCTACGGTTTATATGTAGACGGTACCACTTTTACAAACAGTCCGATCACGCAACTGATCAATGTGGGTGAAAATACAAGAGTTGCTGCACAGGCTACAATGGGCATGAGTGCCGATGTACAATCAAGAGGAAATGCGCAAATGATGAGTGGACAGGCATTTATCCAATTCAGTCCTGAATTTATGAAACTGATCTCCGATCCCCAGGATCTGGTGATCACTGTTACTCCCCGCGGAAGCACAAACGGCGTATATGTTTCGTCGGTGACTGCAAACGGGTTTACAGTAATGGAAAACAACGGTGGAACATCCAGCGTACAGATCTCATGGATTGCGGTGGTAACCGTAAAAGGATACACCAACATGAGTGCAATTGTTCCACCGGAAGTATCTGCAAGTGATTTTGATGGAAAAATGAGCGGTGTTATGTTTAACGATAACAACACCAGCGAGACCCCTACTTCTTTGTGGTGGGATGGTTCTCAAATCAGATTTGATCATGCACCTGCAAAAAATAATTCTTCAGCAGTTAGCAATGCAAGATATAACGGTTCGGGATATAATGCTCCAGGAATTATAGTACGATAGTACTGCTTTATGCAGATATTTACAAAGGCCGGAGCTAAAACCCCAAGCCTTCTTTATTTTTTTTGGGACAAACAGCAGAATTATGTATTCCAACTACATGCTGTATTTGTCGCTTTGTAATAAAATTGGACTATATTTACCATGGAAAAATTATACTCACTATGAAACTGCTACTACACCGGACATTTATTGTTCTTACTTTTCTTGCTATTCTTTCAAACAGTACCTCCGCACAGAATAACGTTGGTATAGGAACAACCACACCGGATGCGAGCTCCATCCTGGAAATGCAATCTTCCAATAAAGGAGTCTTGGTTCCACGAATGAATACTGCGGCAATGAATGCAATTACAGCACCTGCCAATGCATTATTAATTTACAATACGGATTCTTCCTGTTTTTTCTTTTACAATCAACCCATCTCAGTATGGGTATCTTTGTGCGCTATATCAGGTAGCGGAACCATAGGTGCAACCGGAGCCACGGGTGCTGCAGGAACAGTGGGAGCAATCGGAAATACCGGTGCTACAGGTGATATTGGCGCAACCGGAGCGATTGGAAGTACAGGTACCACCGGAGTTGCAGGAATAACAGGTGCAACAGGCGATATCGGACCTACAGGAGTTGCAGGAACTACAGGAGCCACAGGTGATATTGGACCAACCGGTGCAATTGGAAGTACAGGCGCTACGGGTGATATAGGGCCTACAGGAATTGCAGGAACTACAGGAGCAACAGGTGATATTGGACCGACCGGCGCAACTGGAAGTATGGGCGCTACCGGTGATATAGGGCCTACAGGAATTGCAGGAACAACGGGAATTACAGGAGCTACAGGTGATATCGGGCCAACCGGTGCAATCGGAGCTACAGGTATTGCAGGTAATACAGGCACAACAGGTGTTACCGGGACTACAGGCGATATCGGACCAACAGGAATAACAGGTAATACTGGAATTGCAGGAACAACAGGTGTTACCGGAACTACCGGTGCAACGGGTATTATAGGAACTACCGGAGTAACAGGTAGTACTGGAATTGCAGGAACTACAGGTATTACCGGAACAACAGGTGTAACGGGTGCTATAGGAACCACAGGCGTAACCGGTAGTACAGGAATTGCAGGAGCTACTGGTGTTACAGGGACTACAGGTGCAACAGGCCCTATCGGAATAACCGGAACAACCGGCAGTACAGGAGTTGCAGGAACAACAGGTGTTACCGGAGCAACAGGTGCTATTGGCGCAACCGGAGCAACAGGTGCAGCAGGCCCTATCGGAATAACCGGGGTAACCGGCAGTACCGGAGTTGCCGGAATAACCGGATCTACAGGAACAACGGGAGCTACAGGTATTACAGGGCCTACAGGCATCCTTTTTAATGATGTATTAGTAGCATATGGTACCGCCACTGTGACAACAAGCACAACGTGGCAGAATCTTCCGGGGTTGACCATAACAGTAACCATTCCTGCAGGTATGACGGCAAAAGCTATGGTGCATGCTGAAGTAGGCATATTGACCAATTGCGCAACAAACGGCGGGATCAGCGGAACGGATGTTGCGATCTACCGGAATGCAGTATTAACTACTAATGGTGGCTTTAAACGTACTTATCTTGGCGACGCTCTTATCGATCTTGACGAAAATAATCTATGGGGAAATCCAAGCATGGAAATCATCGAAACACTGACTGCAGGTACATATACGTATGACCTTCGTTGCTGGCAACAATTAACGGGAAGCTGTAACGCCGCTGTTAGCGGAGCCGTTGGTGACATCAGACAGGGAATGATCTCTGTGCAGTTAATTTATCAATAATTCAAATTATGAAAAAATATTTTTTGCTTTTCGCCGGATTACCCTTTTTCTGTATTTCACATTCCTTTGCTCAAAGCCAGGCTAAAACGGGAAAAGAACAATCTGCTGTAGTTAATACTGACTCAGTAAGCAGTTCGCATGATACAACGCCCCGTGGAACAATTTCCAGGGCCGGAAAAAATCAGCAGAGCGTTTATACTCCTCCTGCAGATGCTGGTAATAATACGCCTGCTTCAGGTACACAGCCCTCATCCTCCAAAGCACAACCGGCGATCATTGATCCGAAGAAACAATATTAATACTGAATTAGATAACTGACAAAAGAGCCGCGTTAATGCGGCTTTTTTTATGGAACGCGGATGAGGCGGATGGAGCAGATTTAAACGGATTTTTTTTTGCTGAACTAATTGTAGCATACAGTCTTCAATAAACAGATCCCGTCCGCCGCGGCAGACGGGATGACAGCCTGAAATAATGAATTGATTTTTTTCAGCAAACACAGATTCGTAGTTTCGTTCCTGTTCGTTATCCGTACACAGCAAACTTTAAACTTTTGAACCTTAAACTTTGAACTTTATTACATAAAAAAAGGCGAAATTCTCATTCCGCCTTTTTTTATGTAATAAAATTATTTCTTAGATATCAATGTTTGCATATTTTGCATTTTTCTCAATAAACTCTCTGCGTGGAGGCACTTCATCGCCCATCAGCATGGAGAAGATCCGGTCTGCTTCTGCAGCACTGTCAATCGATACTCTGCGCAGGGTACGGAATTCCGGGTTCATCGTGGTTTGCCACAATTGTTCCGCGTTCATCTCACCCAAACCTTTATAACGCTGTACATTCACGGTATTTTCTTTTCCTTCTCCGCCAATTTCGCGGATAGCGATGTTACGTTCCTCTTCCGTCCAGGCATAACGTTGCTGCTGCCCTTTTTTTACCATGTACAATGGCGGTGTGGCAATGTAAATGTATCCGCTTTCGA
Organism: Bacteroidota bacterium; assembly: GCA_025963715.1. Taxonomy (GTDB): domain Bacteria; phylum Bacteroidota; class Bacteroidia; order 2-12-FULL-35-15; family 2-12-FULL-35-15; genus 2-12-FULL-35-15. Next base: position 14,629 of record JAOQAG010000051.1, on the reverse strand, counting down.
TCAACTCTTTCATATGGCGGAAAAAGAAGGTTAAAATAAGGGTTGTAATGTGGCTACCGTCTACATCGGCATCACACATGATCACCACTTTATGGTAACGTAATTTATCAATGTTCAATGCACGCTCATCTTCGGAAGTTCCGCGGAACACACCTAAAGCCGTGAATATATTTTTGATCTCTTCGTTATCGTAAATTTTATATTCCATTGCTTTCTCCACATTCAGGATCTTACCACGCAAAGGTAAAATTGCCTGAAAAGCACGGTTACGGCCTTGTTTGGCTGTACCACCTGCGGAATCACCCTCTACTAAATAGATCTCACATTTTGCAGGATCGTTATCGGAGCAATCGGATAATTTTCCGGGTAAACCGCTGCCGGTCAGTACATTTTTACGCTGTACCATTTCGCGTGCTTTACGGGCCGCATGGCGCGCTGTAGCAGCTAAAATAACTTTATCAACGATCTGGCGTGCCTGTTTCGGATGTTCTTCCAGGTAATTGTTCAGCATTTCGCTTACCGCGATGTCAACCGCACCCATTACCTCATTGTTACCCAATTTGGTTTTTGTTTGTCCTTCAAATTGAGGTTCCTGCACTTTTACTGAGATCACAGCTGTTAAACCTTCACGGAAATCGTCCCCGTTGATCTCTAATTTTACTTTTGCCAGCAATCCGGATTTTTCAGCGTATGTTTTTAACGTACGGGTTAATCCGCGGCGGAAACCCGCCAAATGCGTTCCACCTTCATGCGTATTGATATTGTTAACGTAAGTGTGTAAATTTTCGGAATACGATGTGTTGTACATCATGGCAACTTCCACAGGAATTCCGTTTTTTTCGCCTTCCATGTAAATTACGTCATCGATCAGGCGCTCACGGGTAGCATCCAGGTAGCTCACAAATTCTCTTAATCCGCCTTCGGAATAAAAATCTTCGGTCATGTAGCTGCCATCGTCCAGTTTTTCACGCATATCCGTAAGGGTAATGTGAATGCCTTTGTTCAGGTAAGCCAATTCGCGCAAGCGGGCCGAAATTATATCATAATGATACGTTGTTGTAGTAAAAATGGAAGCATCAGGCTGGAATGTAATGATCGTTCCACGGTAATCCGTCGGGCCAACTTCTTTAACATCATATAAAGGCTTACCAATGTTGTATTCCTGGATAAACTCTTTACCGTTACTATACACATTTACGGTTAAATGAGTGGAAAGCGCATTTACACAGCTTACACCAACTCCATGCAAACCGCCGGAAACTTTATAGGAATCCTTATCAAATTTACCACCAGCATGCAGCACGGTCATTACCACCTCCAATGCCGATTTTTGCTCTTTTGCCATCATACCGGTCGGGATCCCACGCCCATCATCCTTAACGGTAATGGAGTTGCCCTCGTTGATCGTAACAAATATATTTTTACAATGCCCTGCCAGCGCCTCATCGATAGAGTTATCCACTACCTCGTATACCAGGTGATGAAGCCCTTTATTCCCGATATCGCCAATATACATAGCCGGACGTTTACGTACGGCTTCCAACCCTTCTAATACCTGGATACTATCCGCCGAATATTCGGTTGATTTTGCGTTTTTTTCGTTCACTGTTTCTTCCATAATTTATAATATAATTTTTGCTTTTTTTTAAGGCTAACAAATATAGCGAATTCCCTTGAAAATAGCGAGAAAGAAGCACACAAAAAAGCCTTATTTATTAACTAAATGTTAATAAAAATAAGGCTTCGTTTTTTTGGCAGATTTGTCGATTTTTTATAGCTGAAATGATGTGCAGATGTGGTTAAAATTTAAGATTCAGGAATTGGGATTCAGGAATTGGGATTCAGGATTGAAGCTGTGGTTGCTGACGTGCTGAAACAATTAAAAAAAGAATGGGTCTTTTCAGGGCTTTCTTACTCAGGAAAAAGTGTATTTTTTTTGCAAACACAGTTCCAATCCTACATCCTAAATCCCAATTCCTGAATTTCAAGATTGTTCCAATGCTTAAAAAGAATAGGATAACCCGGCCATAAAACCGAATTTTTGCGTTGGGTATTTATACCACCTGTTGTAGCGCTGTGCCGCGATGTTGTTCAGGTTAACAAAAAAGCCAAGCTTTTTGGTATAGCGGTATTCCACCCCGATATTCGCATCAAATACGCCTTTTAGCTCTTTTGCGGTAATGGTTTGTTTTCCGAATGCATCTTCTGTAATTATTTTTGCATACTGGCTATCGATGTAAAACAAGTCGGCTTTTACCACAATTTTATCTTTCAGGTTGTAATTTCCCGAAAGCGTGAATTTCACCTGCGGCTTAAACCAGGCGCGGATCTCGTTCTCCATTTTGTAATTAAAATAATCGCCCCGGATGTTGATGCGCAATTTTTCGCGCGCCTGGTACGATACTTCTCCGCGTACATTCAATACTTCTGCATTGTCGTAGATCACGCCAAAACGGTTTTGCAACAGCTGCTCGTAATCGTTTACATACAAAGCCATATTGTTCACACTTGCATACGAAACGCGCGTGGTGTAAGCAATTTTAGATGATAACGTGCCACGCAAACCGCCAAACAATTCGTATTTGGTATTGCTGTTTTTTGTTTGCAGTGCCGACAATACAAAGGGATTTTCATCTGTCAGTGATTTAAAGCTGTTCTTTTTCAAACCGCCGGTAACACCTGCATACGGGATAATGATGTCTTCAAAAATATTGTAGCTCAATTCCACATTCGGATAAAAATAAAATTTGGAGCTGGACGGCTGCACATCCACGGCCGCTGTAATTCCAATGCTGGCGCGGTATTTTTCGCCGGTAGCAATAAAATTAGGATTCAGTGTGATGATGGTATTGTTGGTGGTATCCGTTTTTGTTTTGTAATTGTAATAATCCACACCGGCATTTACTTTCAACAATTCGCCCTGTATGGCCGTTTGTACAAAGCCATTTGCATTGATGTTGTTTTCAGATGATTTGTACAGGTCCATTAAATTATAATAGCTCAGGCGGATATCGTGATTGAAACGTTCCGGCTTGGTATAATGACTTTGCAGCTCGGCGCCCGCCGTAAATAAATTAAAACGCTGCACGGTTTCATCTTTTTCCAGGCGATGCAAAACAGGATCGTATCCGTAAAAATGTACCACGTTGCGGTTGTAATCAAAATTACCCAGCAGTGTATGTTCTTTCAGGAATTTTTTTCCGTACAAACCCAATTCGTTATCGCTAAAGCTGCTGTTGCCATAATCTTTCAGCGTGGATGTGGACGACAAATGCTTCATGTGAATGCCGTATGCGTATTCTTTCGAGCGCAGGTTGTTGTACCACACTTCGCCGTAAGGCATGTTGTAATTACCGTAACCCACTTTTACCAAACCACTGTACAGCTTGGTGAGCGGCTCGCCTACCATTTGCGCCGGGATGATCGGATCTATCGCATACGGTGTATTGATGCGCTGCGAATGGATCCCGTAAGGTCCAACTGCAATTTTTTGCGTGGAATCTTTTACCTCCGGGTTATTGTTTATTTTATTCGCATCCGCGATATGAGCATAGTAAGTCCCGGACCCTTCGGTTGTATAATTAATGGTATCTGTTTTTCTTGATTGCGCAAACAAATTACACTCGTGCAGGACAAGTACACAAAGCAAAATTGTTATTCTTTTAATGGACGGAATCATATCGATGATTTTAATTTTCTTGTTTCGGTGCATCGCCTTGCGGAACAACCACAGGCTCGTTAAATAATTTTTTCTGTTCGGTGGAATCGCCCTGAAATTCGACTTTTATAGGCTCCGGCGCCAGCTTTATTTGTTTGGCGGCTTCTTCATCTGCAATGATCTTATCCAGTTTTGTTTGCGCAATTTTTATCAGCTCCGGCGTTTTCGAATCGCTGATAACGCCTTTTAATGTTGTTTTTGCCTGGAACAGATCTTTCATTGCTACAAAATCATCGGCCAATAAGATCACGGCTTTTGATACCCAATATTCGTAATCGCTTTCGCCTGCAAAATCATAAATTGTTTTTTGCGATTGTTTGTATTCGTTTTTCAGATAATAGATGTAGGCCACATTATATCCGGCTTCTGCACCCATTTCATTTTTTGCTGTATTGGAAAGCGCTTTAAATTCGGCGAAAGCATCGTCGTATTTTTCAGTAGCAAAATCCGATTGTGCGATCACGTAATGCGCTTCATTTTTCAGCTCGTTACTCAGTTTTTCCAGCGATAAAACTTTATTAGCATACGTCACAGCATCTGCATAATTTTTCAGCTGGTAATTGCAGCGCATCAAGCCGATCTTAGCCGCAGTGATACTTCTTGGATTTTCTGCCAGTTGCTCCAGCTGTTTGTACCAGTCCAATGCCTGCGTATAATTTTGTTTTTTATACGTTATGTCAGACGCACGATACAAAGCCTGCTCGGTATATTCATTTTTACTTTTCGCAATGATAGCTGTATAACCTGCCAGTGCAGCATCGGTATTTCCAAGCTGATCATCCGCATCGGCTTTCATTCCCAATGCCTGCAGCAGGAAAAATCCGCCCGGAAATTCTGCGATGTATTTATCAAAATCTACCGATGCGTTTTTGTATTCTCCAAAAACATAGTGTTTTTTTCCAACATTAAATGCCAGCGAATCTTTTTCCATCTGTGGGAACGAAGCGCCAACGGAGCTCATCCAGGTTTCCAATCCTGCAATATCGCCTTTTGCGGTATAGATCTGTTTCACACTGTTGATCGCAGCTAATGCTTCATTTGATGTACGGTTGTATTTGATCAGCTTATCAAAATAGGTAAATGCTTTATCATCTTCTTTCCGCTGAAAATAGATCAAACCGATCTTGCTCAGCGCAATAGACATCTCTTTACTGTTTGGATATTCTGTAGTAAATTTTTGATACGCATCCAGGGCAAGATCCGTCTGATTATTTTTTTCATACGCCTTTGCCAGTTCAAGTTTTGCCTGCTGCACCTGCCCCGATTTCGGGTAGTTGCTGATAAGCATTTGCAGATCATTGATCTCCACCGGATATTTTTTCTGAACGCCGTTTGCCAAAGATTTTTGAAGCAAAGCATAATCTGCATCCAGCAATTTCATTTTGTAGGACTGATCGTAATAATCTGCTGCGTTGGAATAATCATTCTTCTTAAAATACCCGTCGCCAATACGGTTCAGCGCGTCGTTTATTTTCTTTTGATCGGCTTGCGGCTTAAACGTTACAAATTTGCGGAACCATAAATTACTGTTATCGTAATCGTTTTGTTTGTAATACGCGTAGCCGATATTGTAATTGGCATCGCTCAATTCGCTTTTACCAATAGCGCCCGGCTCTGCAATGTATGCCTGGTAATTTTCAATTGCTTTGGAATATTGTTTCAGCCTGTAATACGATTCGCCTTTCCAGTAAATGGCCTGCGCGGTAATTAATTTATCAAATTTATAGGTCATTGACTTATCAAACAGCTGGATCGCGTTAGCAAACTCACCGTTGTTAAACAGATCCACACCACGGAAATACGCCACCTTCTGATGCGCTTGTTTTAATTCCGGCGTCGGCACTTTGATCGCTTCAATGGCTTCGATAGCGCCTTTGTAATTGTGCGTGGTGGTAAATACATTCACTAAATACGTGTATGCTTCATCCAGGTGCGGCGAGTCCGGATAATTATTAATATACGTCTGGAAAGCTTTGATCGCTTCGTTATATGGATTGTATGCCAGCTCGTAACACAGCTTTGCATAACTGTACAAGGCGTCTTCCTGGATCGATTTATCAAAATCCAGCTTGGAAGCCTGTCCGAATGCCGTACGTGCATTTTGTTTATTATTTGTTTTCAAATAACAATCGCCCAAATGATAATAGGCATTCTGCGCCAGCGAATCATCAATGTTGGTTACGCCGGTAAAATAATCGATCGCATCATCGTAGCTTTTTACCTGGTAAAATGCATATCCCAATTCATACTGATCACCGCGTGGCAGTTTACCGGCAGCTTTTTCATATTTTTTCAGGAAGGGAATTGCCTCCCCGTATTTGCCGGTGCGGTAATACGATTCGCCTAAAATGCGCGCTATTTCCGGCGCACGTTTGGTGTTTGCCGAATCCAGCAGGGCGGGCGCATACGTGATCACCAGATCGTATTTCCCTTGTAAATAGTAGATCTGCGCAATGTAATAAGGCACCACCGGCCCGAATGTTTCGTTCTGCTGCAGCTTTAAAAAATCGGTAAGCGCCGTTTCGTAATTTTTTTCGGTGTATGCAATGTGCGCATAATAATACTTTGCAGCGCCTGCATATTTATTATCCACATCCTTGATCTCATACAGATCTTTTTTTGCTTCCGTGAATTTGTCGGTGCTGAAATAACTATACCCACGTTTGAAATAAAATTCAGGAAGCTCTTCCGTGGTCAGATCGTAAATGTCCACTTTAGCAAACCAATCCAGCGCATCTTTCCATTTCTTTTTGCGGTAATTGTATTTTCCTAAATAAAAATATGCAGATTTTACTTTCGGGCTTTCCGGATGATCTTTTACAAATTGTTTCAGGAATAATTCGCCATCCTTGTTGAATAATTCAATGGCGCAGATCGCATTGTAATATTCTGCATCTATCCGCACAAGCGATTTTGGATCAGAATGGGATTCGATGATTTTGACAAAACTTTTTTGCGCGGCGCCATACTTCTCTTTCTGGAAGAGTTCGATCGCAGTTTTAAATTCGGCATCCTCGTGCACGTAGATCATTGTTTGCTGTGCAAACAAATGTGTGCTGCATGTGAATGAAAATAAAAACCCTACTGCTAATACAATTACTTTTAGCTTGTTCATCAGATGTATTAAAGAATGAATTGTGTAAAATTAACGCGGATAGATGCATCATGCAGTTGTGGGTTTTGCAAGTTATTAACGCAAGGATGTTGAAAGTATTGCTATAAAGTAAAATCGCCTGATGATTTTTAGAAGTAATTTTCGGATGAAATTTCCGGCAGGAAAAATGCATTCTGTATTTTGGGATCAACATCGCGGAAACGTTGTAGAGCAATCTTCACAACCGTTCCGGCAGATCAGGATCAGCAATGCACATCAAATCAGCAGCTCATGGCATTAGACAGCATTATTAGTTTAGATAAAGTTTCTATTTTTCAAAAGCATAACCTGGTGCTTACCAATGTCACGCTCAACGTCGACAAAGGTGAGTTTGTATACCTGCTTGGTAAAACCGGCAGCGGAAAAAGCAGCTTGCTGAAAACGCTGTATGCGGACCTGAACCTGACGGAAGGCGCTGCAACTGTTGCGGGGTTTGACCTCAAAACCATCAAACGAAAAGACATTCCATTTTTAAGAAGAAAGCTGGGTATTGTATTCCAGGATTTTCAATTGCTGACGGATAGAAGTGTGAACGATAATCTACTGTTTGTGCTGAAAGCAACCGGCTGGAAAGACAAAGCGGCCATGCAAAAACGCATGCAGGAAGTGCTCGATAAAGTAAATTTAAATACCAAAGGTTTCAAAATGCCGCACGAGCTTTCGGGTGGCGAGCAGCAACGCGTATCCATTGCGCGTGCATTGCTGAATGATCCCGAATTGATTTTGGCCGATGAGCCTACCGGGAACCTTGATCCGGAAACATCGGAAGGGATCATGAATTTACTGATGGAGATCTCCAAAAACGGAAGGGCCGTTTTAATTGCCACACACGATATTATGATGTTTGATAAGTTTCCTTCCCGCACGATCAAGTGTGAGAATGGAAAGCTGGTGGATTCCCTTAACAATTAGGGATTTGGGATTAAGGAATTGGGATTTGCTGTGTGCTCCTTCGGAGCGGCTTTCACCACTAAGGCACTAAGAAGAAAAAGAGCTTTGCTGTGTGGCTCCTTCGGAGCGTAAAAAAATAAAAAAATTTCCACCACATAAGACACAAAAGAAAACATAAGGCTAGATCCGGAATAACTGTGTATAAAAAGTAAACCTTTTTAAGCAACACCTTATGTTTTCTTTTGTGTCTTATGTGGTAGATTTTTGGGGGCGCACAAAGCAAAAGCTCTTTTTCTTCTTTTCCTTCTTAGTGCTTTCTTAGTGGTGAAAGCCGCTCCGAAGGAGCACACACAGCAAACTTTAAACTTTCCAACCTTGAACTTTAAACTAAATAAGTTCAATCAATTTCTTTACATTTTTCACATTCGAAAAATCTTCCAGTAAAACAGATTCCCGTTTTTCCTTTTCATTCATATCAAACGAAACCGTAAATAAGCGCGAAATTTCTGCTATCATTTCTTCAGCGGAATCCTTAATGGAACACAATTGTTCCAAACCGGTATTACTCACCATTGGAGTATTTACAATGCAATGACGACCGGTAAACAAGGCTGCCAGTAATTTTAATTTAATGCCTGTTGCCTGGAACGTCGGCAACACATTGATCTGTGCATTTTTGATCAGGTCATCAATGTCCTGTGTATTGATATTTGGTTTTATGCTGATCTGAGAATAATCGGTTGCTGCTGCGATCAATTCGGCAGAAGGTTTTTTCCCTGCAATGATCAGCGGGATCCTGATTTTGGCAAACACTTCATTTACTAAAAACAAAGCCGCTTCATTGTTTTCACCCACTTCTAAATTTCCGTGATACAAACAAAAATTGCCGGTTCCTTCTTTGATCTTTACTTCTTCATTGGGATGAAATGCCGTAATGTGATGTACATTTTTATAACGTGCGCTTAATTGCTCCGCATCTGCGCGGGAAATGGCCGCAATATGACTCGCTTTGTTCAAGACCTTTTCGAAGCGTTCCAGTTTTTTTGCTTCCATTCCAAAGTAGATCTTTTTAAAAAACGATTTTTCTACTTTTTGCAGGTTGGTATAATAATCGTGCTCAATATTGTGCGTGCGTACAATTTTTACGCGGTCTTTCAAACGATCATCATTCAAATGAAAACAGGAATGCAAACCTTCAAATAAAACAGGATGCTGATCGCGCAATAAATTCTCCATTAATTTTTCGGAAGCACGCGTAACCACCACAAATGGCAATGGATTGAGCAACAACATGCGATCCATGCTGCGTTTGTAATAATATACTTTTTCACAAATGCTTTCGAGGCTCAATGCTTCTGCCCGGCCGTATTCAAAACAATGCAGATAAATTTTTATTCCCTGTGCATACAGCGCTTTCAATTTGTAATACACATCGATCACGCCACCGTAATTGGCGGGATAAGGCACATCGAAAGAAATAATATGTAAATGCTTTTGCTCCATTTGGTTTGCCCCCCGGTAAATTATTGAGTTTGGAGAGTTTTATAAAAATTGTTTGTACACACTGATCAACTGCAATTGCTCTGTTTCCCAGTTTAGTTTTTCGGCTGCAATTTTACAGTTTTTTTTCCAGTCAGCCAGCAATTGTTCATTATTCAGGATCGCATTTATTTTATCCGCAATGTGTGTTGGATTGTGATTTTCAATACAATCGCCGACTTTATAATCCGTAATTATTTTTTTGATCTCTACAAGTCCCGATGCCAGCACCGGAACGCCTGCATGGATGTAATCAAATAATTTATTCGGTAAGCTGTAACGGTAATTAATATTCGTGTCTTTGTCGAGAGTCAGGCCCAGATCCGCATGGTGCGTGTATTGCAATAATTTTTCAAACGGAACTTTCCCGATGAATGTTACTTTTTCTTTCAGCTTCAATTCATTCACCATTTGTTTTAATATTTCCATCACATCACCGCTGCCAATGATCAGCAACACGGCATTTTCTACAAATTGCATCGCTTGTACGGCTTCCTCCGCTCCCCTGTCGATGTTAATTCCTGCACCCTGCAATACAATTATTTTTTTATCAGTCGCAATTTCCAACTCTTCCCTGCTTGCTTTTTTAAAATTTTGCTGATTGGCAAGCAAGGGAATGTTCCGCAGTACTTTTACCTCCACATGATATTCTTCGCTGTAAATTTTTGCGATGGAATCATTCACCGTAAATACATTTTTTAATTTCGGGAAGACCCAGCGCTCCAGGCGTTTCCAGGTGTTTTTTTTCCGCGGATTGTTTTGCAACTCGGGTACTTCGCAAAATAATTCGTGACTATCATACACCAGGTTACTGCCTTTTAACCTCGATATTAAATAATTCGGCAACAGCGTATCCAGATCGTTCGCCACCAACACACTGGCTTTGTGAAATAATAAATAAAGGAATAAACGGAATTGATATTCTGCATAAAAAAGCGGTCCTTTTTCGAACAGCAAAAACATCCGTTTGGTAGTGTAATCGCGTGGAGCAAGCGGCAGGCTTTTGCGTTGCTTTCTTCCCACCAGCGTTACATTGTAACCCAACTGATGCAATGTAAGGGAAACCTTGTGTACACGCTGATCGGTGCTCAGGTCGTTGATGACGGATACAATTGCTTTTTTCACGTTTTGGCTTTGCTTTGCGAAGATAAAGATTATAAAATGTGTATAACGCTATGAATAACTTTTTATTGAACATATTGATTGCCTGCGTTCTATTCATGAATTTTGAGTATCTTAAATACTGCACATGAACATCCGGGAAAATCAATCGTTAAAAAAACTAAACACCTTCGGGATCGATGCGTCAGCGCGCTTTTTCAGCGAATTTTCCAGCGTGGAAGAATTAAAACAACTACTTTCCGATCCGGCATTTTCAAACACACCGAAACTGATCCTTGGCGGCGGCAGCAATTTATTGTTCACTACTGATTTTAAAGGCCTTGTTTTAAAAAATAACCTGAAAGGAATTGAACTCGTAAATGAAGATGCCCGTTTTTATTATGTAAAAGCCGCTGCAGGTGAAGTATGGCATACGTTTGTGATGTATTGCATTGCGCACAATTATGCAGGGCTCGAAAATTTATCGCTCATTCCGGGCAACGTTGGCGCAAGCCCCATGCAAAACATCGGCGCTTACGGCGTGGAAATAAAAGATTCGTTTTTTGAGCTGGAAGCATTAAAAATTGCAGATCAAACAATTCATATATTTAACAATACCGATTGCAAATTCGGCTACCGCGAAAGTGTTTTTAAACGCGAATTAAAAAATCAGTTCGTCATCACTTCCGTGACATTCAAACTGCACAAAAAACCAATTTTAAATACAACCTACGGCGCCATTGAAAAAGAGCTGGAAGCCATGGGCGCAAAGGAAGTAAACATTCAAAACATCAGCCAGGCAGTAATCAATATCCGCAGCAGCAAACTCCCAAACCCTGCCGAGATCGGCAATGCCGGAAGTTTTTTTAAAAATCCGGAGATCAGCAGAACTATATTCGAACAATTAAAAAACGAGTTTCCTGCTATTGTCGGTTATGACCTGGAAAACGGCAATGTAAAATTAGCGGCTGGCTGGCTCATTGAACAATGCGGCTGGAAAGGAAAAACATTCGGCGATGCCGGTGTCCATAAATTGCAGGCATTGGTACTCGTTAATTATGCCAATGCAAAAGGAAATGAGATTTATGATCTCTCTCAGAAAATAATGGATTCCGTAAAGGAGAGATTTGGTGTGGAATTGGAAAGGGAAGTGAATATTATCTACTAAATACCAATTAATACGAATATACTAATCTGGGTGGTACGGATAACGCCCGCCTGAACGATTCGGGCAGGAACAGGAACGAAACTACCAATCTGTGTATCTACTAAATACCAATTTGTACTAATGTACTAATCTGTGTATTTTCTGTGTGTAATTACGAATCTATAAAAGAAAGTGCATCTTTAAATCAGACTGTCATCCCGCAATGTTGCGGGATCGGTTAATTAAAGACGAAAATAACATTCTGCAAGCATTTATGAGATCCCGGGTCAAGCCCGGGATGACAACTCCGAAGAAAGATCAGCATTACAAATAACATCGGCAGACAGAGCAAAATTGAGCCTTAATAAACTCTTTTAATAAAAATTAACATTAGAACTTAACATTCTCTTTTTCTTTGCGTCATAGTGAAAACTGCTCCGAAGGAGCCACACAGCAAACCTACAGATTCGCAATATTCGCTTCTGTTTGTTATCCGTACCACAAACTTTAAACTTTGAACTTTTATGAAACATCCCTACTCCCTTCGCCTCTTATTATTTTTCTCCATTCTTACTGCAGCTAGTCAACAAATTTCCGCGCAGCTTTCTCCCATTGTGGATTCAGTCCCGATGAGCGATGGAAGAAAATTAGCTGCCGATGTGTACATTCCATCAGGCATGACCTCCGGCCCGGTGATATTAATTCAAACGCCTTACAACCGTGTCTATTACCGTTTTTTAGGATTGCCCTTAGGAATTAGCATGGCGCTCAACAGCAGCAATTATATTTTTGTGATCGCTGATTGGCGCGGCTTTTATGGCTCAGCCGCAGCAGCTTATGCCGGTGCCCCAACAACCGGCGTTGATGGAAAAAGTACCGTGGAATGGATCGCGGCACAAACCTGGAGCAATGGAAAAGTAGGCACCTGGGGACCATCGGCATTGGGAGATGTACAATACAAAACAGCAAAAGAAAATCCGCCTCACCTTACCTGCATTTGTCCCTTGGTTGCAGGCCCGCAATTTGAGTATGAAGAATATTTTCCGAATGGTGATTTACGCACCGAATATGTTGAACAATTGGATGCGCTTGGCTTTGGATTATCCGCCACATTAATGGCAAACCCGGTACACAATACCTTATGGACGTATGTAGAAAATCTGAATGATTATCCCTCGAGCATACAAGTTCCCTGCTTTATGATCGGCGGCTGGTATGATCACAACATCGAAAAAATGCTGCCGTTCTTTAACGAGATCCGCAGCTCATCACCTACAGCTGTAAGAAACGAACATCGTCTGCTCATGGGGCCATGGGAGCATGGCGGACATTCAACTGCATCGGTAGGCACCGCCAACCAGGGAGAATTAACGTATGCCAATGCCGCGCACTGGAACGATTCACTCGCGCTTATGTTTTTTGATTATCACCTCCGTACTATTTCCAACGGATGGAATACCACGCCCTACATTCAATACTACCAGATGGGCGAAAACACATGGCAATCCACCAGCGCATGGCCTGCAACCGGAACAAGCAGTACCAGTTTTTACTTTCATCAGGATGGATCATTATCAACGGTAATTCCGTCCAACACCACCGATCAGCTGACTTTTAATTACGATCCGAATGATCCTTCGCCCACGTACGGCGGGCCAACGCTGCGGGCCGATTTAAAACAAGGTCCATGGGATCAAAAAGATACGGTGGAAAGCAGGAATGATCTGTTAATTTTCACAACGGCAACCCTTCCGCAGAATGCTGTATTAAAAGGCAGTGCAGCTGTTCACATGAAAATTGCATCCGATCGTTTGGATACGGATTTTGATATCCGTTTAACGGATGTGTATCCTGATGGTCGCTCCATGCTGGTAAACGATGGAACTTTCCGCATGCGTTTCAGGAATGGTATAAGTGCCGCAGATACTGCTGTAATTGTTCCCAATCAAATTTACGATTGTGTGATCAACCTGCCGAATACTGCCATTACCTTTTTAACCGGACATAAAATAAGAGTGGATGTGAGCTCATCCAATTATCCGCGTTTTAACCGCAACATGAATACAGGTGCTGCCATGTATCCCGGCAATAACATGGATGTATTGGTAAGTCCGCAAATTGCTGCAAATACCGTTTATACAAATGCAACACAAACGTCTTACATTACATTACCATTGGTAGGTTTCACCACCGGCATCAGCGAATTAAACGAAAGCAAGATCGCAATATATCCGAATCCTTTTACAGATGCATTGACGATAGAAACGGGGATACAGGAAGAATGCGTTGTAACCGTTTATAATTTAATTGGGGAACAAATTTTCTCTCAGAAATTTACCGCAAATACAAAAATAAATACCAGCGCTTTCGCGAACGGAATGTATGTGGTGGAAGTAAGATCAGGGGATGGGGTTGTGAATAAAAAATTTGTAAAGCAATAGTACATCTACTAAATACCAATTAATACGAATCTACTAATCTGTGTTGTACGGATAGCGAACAGGAACGAATTTTACGAATCTGTGTGATCTACTAAATACCAATCTACTAAATACCAATTAATACCAATATACTAATCTGGATATTTACTGTGTTTAATTCGGAGTGCAATTTTATTTTAGTATGTCATCCCGCAATGTTGCGGGATCGGTTAATTAAAGACTAAAAATAACATCTTACAAACGTTTATGAGATCCCGGGTCAGGCCCGGGATGACAACTCCGAAGGAAGATCAACGTACAAATCCCAGTGCACGTAACAATTTTAAACTCTTTTTATCAATCCGTGCTACCAAAAGTCAATTAAAAACTAATTAACCTTTTTCTCTTCTTTGCGTCTCCGCGTCTTCGTGGTAAAATTCCGCTCCGAAGGAGCCACACAGCAAAAACTCTTTTTCTTCTTTTTTTTCTCAGTGCCCTGAGTGCCTTAGTGGTAAAAAAACGCTCCGAAGGAGCCATCCAGCAAAATTAAACTTTGAAACTTTGAACTTTTTTTTAATCCAGCAAATAATTAATCCTGATCACATTCATGTGGTGCGTGGTATGCCCCGCGATCATAAACAAAATAGCGCGTACCGACA
>JAOQAG010000029.1 GCA_025963715.1 Bacteroidota bacterium | reverse complement strand
GCCAGAAAGAACCTGCAAATATTTAACAGATCCCGTCCGCCGCGGCGGACTTGGATGACAGTATTATTTATGAATATTGTAAAAGCAACATTTAGTTACACAACATAATCATAAAATTTTCGATTTGATTCAAACTAAAAAAATACAGCCCATGAAAATAAGATCATTCATTTTTTTCTGCCTGCTTTTTTGCTCCGGATTTATTTCCGCACAAACATTATCTGATCCGCCGGAAGTATACATCAACAATTACAAAACGCCGGTAACCGAAAAAATGTACATCAATTGTTTGAAGATCGATGATCTTACCACCATCATTTACCTGACCGAACAAATGAACGATTACGATATTTTTAAGCTGGAGCTGCACCGCTTTGGAAAGGATACCGACATTGTTGCCGCTTTCAGAACGTTTGTTCCTTCATCGAAAGAATTTCAAAAAAAATACGCAGTAAAAAACGGGATCCGATTAAGGATCCTTGCAGAAGAAGATGAATTCGGCGGCAGCGACCTGGAAGTGAACACAAAAATTTTCCCGGCTAATTCCACCACCAATATGGCATTTTGCAAAAGCCACGATCTCAAACAATGCAGTTTTTATTTGGTCATTAAAGGATATAAAAAAACCGGCGCAAAAACGCAGTTCGGGGAAGATGTGTACGACAATGGCACTGTTCTTTCACCAAAAAGTGTAGTATTTACAAGCTGGGAAAGTAAAACAAAGTAATCCCCTAATAAAACCTGCTTTATTTCTCAAGTTTGACATAAGTCAATTTTTATATTCTTACTCCTTCGTAATATTGCAGGATCATTTGCGGGCTGCAGAATCTTATCAATTCCGGTCACGAAATCAAATTCATTTTTGCATGTTGCCGGATAAGAAGGACAAGTTGGTCACTATCGAATTTTTTTACGATTTTTTGATCGCCAACACTGCACGGAACAAACTCCGCGATCAGAAGATCCCTTCTTTTCTTGAGGATGGGAACAGTGAAAACAGTCTTGAAGAAATAGAGTTGAAAGTCTTTTTAAAAGATCTGAAAGCTGCTTATAAAATACTTTCCGAATAAATGTTTTCGTTAACTGATAAGAAAATGGATTTCGACATTTCAAAATTTTATTTTAATACCAGCGGCCTTTTCGAAGGTGTCTCGAAAGAGCATTTCGGGATGCTTAAATCAGCCATGCGGCGGGTTGAAAAGAAAAAAGGCGAAATTATTTTCAAAAAAGGATCCTACTCAAAAGGGATCTATATTTTAAGAAAAGGAAAAGTTAAGGTCTATCATGAAGATGGCAAAGTGCAGATCCTTTATATTTTCAAAAAAGGAGAATTTTTCGGCTACAAACCGCTTTTATGTAACGAACCAAATCCTGTAACCGCTGAAGTACTGGAAGATGCAGTGATTACATTTATTCCGAAAACCCCATTCCTGGAAATATTACAGTTATCACCGCAGCTCTCTAACCGCTTACTGTTTAACCTCAGTCACGAATTTACGGTATGGGTAAATACGGCTGCTGCATTTGCACAGCAATCTGTAAAAGAACGTTTCGCACTGATCTTGCTGATCCTGAATGAAAAATATAAAAAGGCCGGAGATAAAAAACCCGTAGAGCTAAACCTGTCGCGGGAAGATCTTGCAGGTTATGTGGGAACAGCAGTGGAAACGCTGGTAAGGATCTTAAGAGAATTTAAAGAAAAAGGATTTCTTGAAGTGAAAGGAAGGAAGATAAAAATCATCGATACGGCTTCACTCACGGAATTAACAAAATGGTATTAAAAAAATGAAAACGAATTTAATGAATAATGGAATTCCAATTTCCATATCGCTGAACCCTACACTCGAAAATGAAAAAATAAAACCGCAGGTAAATGCTGATAAAAAAAGGATCCTGATCATTTCAGGAATTGCATTTATGATTGCAGTAGCAATCAGCTTTATCGCGAAGCTATTGGTATCCCTGATCGACCTGCTTACAAACATTTCATTTCACGGTACTTTCTCCATCAACCATTCAAGTCCCGCAAGCAACACGCTGGGAATCATGGTCATTTTTGTCCCTGCGATCGGCGGCGTTATTGTAGGATTTATGGCATTGTACGGATCAAAAGCCATCCGCGGCCACGGGATTCCCGAAGCGATGGAACAGATCCTTACCAATCAAAGCAAGATCAAACCTTCGATCACCTATTTAAAACCATTATCAGCTGCCATCTCCATTGGAACCGGCGGGCCATTCGGAGCGGAAGGCCCCATCATCGCAACCGGGGGAGCGCTCGGCTCTACGATCGGTCAGTTATTAAAGATCTCGCACAACGAACGGAAAATTTTATTGGCAGCAGGTGCAACCGCCGGAATGTCTGCTATTTTCGGCAGCCCGATCGCTGCCATTTTTTTAGCGATCGAATTATTACTTTTTGAATTTTCACCCCGTTCTATTCTTCCTGTAGCCATCGCCTGCATCACCGGCGCTGCAGGGCATCATTTATTATTTTCTTCCGAACCCGTTTTTGCAATGGCTTCATTTGTGGAAACACCCGGCAATACTGCTATCCTGATGTATGCCCTGATCGGGTTAGCAATCGGGATCCTTGCTGTACTTGTCACAAAAATAGTTTACCTGATCGAAGATAATTTTGAAAAGATCCCCATTCACTGGATGTGGTACCCGGCTCTTGGCGGATTGATAGTAGGCACTGTCGGTTATTTTGCCCCGCGCACCCTTGGTGTCGGTTATGATAATATTACGGATGTACTTTCCGGCAGCATGCCGATGCAATTGATCTTATCATTGTGCTTATTAAAATTTGTTTCATGGGCGGTAGCGCTTGGAAGCGGAACATCCGGCGGAACACTGGCTCCCCTGCTTACGATCGGCGGTGCATCCGGCGCGCTGCTCGGCAGCTTTATCATTTCATTTTACCCGGCATGCGGCATCACGCTTCCACTTGCTGCGCTGATAGGCATGTCTGCGATGTTTGCAGGTGCATCGCGCGCACTGCTCACTTCCATTATTTTTGCATTGGAAACTACTTCCCAGGCAAATGCCCTGTTACCGCTATTAACAGCCTGCACCATTTCTTATTTTGTTTCTTTTCTTTTAATGAAAAACACCATCATGACAGAAAAGATCGCCAGACGGGGCGTAAAAACACCGCATTCTTATGAGGCAGATGTACTTGAAAAGATCACCGTTGGAGAAGTAATAAAAGAAAACCGATTAGTATTAAGTAATGATAATAACATCCGGGAAGTAAAAGAGTGGTTTGCAAATGAAAAAGAATATCCTGAAAATTATTTTATTGTTGTGAATGCTGAAAACGAATTCCAGGGAATCATTAATTCGCTGGATGTGTTTGGCCATAACGAGGTTAACGATTCAATAGGCACATTAATTAAATCCAAACACTCTACAATTGCGGTTGATTCCAGCTTACGGAAAGCAGTTGAACTAATGGCAGAAGAAAACACAGATGTACTTCCTGTTGTTTCCAAAGAAGATAAAAACAATGTGATCGGTGTGTTATCTTACAAAGATCTTATTGCTGCGTATAAATACAATATGGATGAACATACAAAAAACAATCCCAACATTTCAATAAAAAGAAACCGCTTAAAAATTGTTGTTCGCGGGCAAAAGCTAATGAACCGGATCATAAAGTAGCATTAAAAATTTCACAGGCGCGAGTGTCTCTAGCAGGCGCGAGTGTCCCACTCGTGCCATTTTATTTTATGGCATCTTGCCATTGTAAAATATAAGGGCGGGACGCCCTTGAATAATTTGGCACGAGTGGGACACTCGCGCCATCGTGATAAAATGACCATCGGTAACGTTGTACCACAAAAAAATTTAAACCACATAAGGCACAAAGAAAACATAAGCTCTGAGTGCTATTGCTTAGCTCAGGCTTAGCCTTATGTGTTCTTTGCCATATTAAATCGCATAAAAAAAGCGCTCACAAATTATTGTGAGCGCTTTTTATTTATCAATTTTAATAATCTTACGCGACTTTCAATTTATTCAGCGTCGATTTTTTTAATTTATCTTTTGCATAACGCAACGTCACATTTACCGATTTTGTTGCGCTGTCCGAAGGCGTTTCAAACATCAGGTCCGTCATGATCGCTTCACAGATCGAACGCAATCCACGTGCACCCAGTTTAAATTCCAGCGCTTTTTCCACGATCAGGTCCAGCACACCTTTTTCAAACGTAATTTTCACACCATCCATTTCAAATAAATACGTGTATTGTTTGATCAGTGCATTTTTCGGCTCGCTCAGGATCCGGCGCAATGTATCTGCATCCAGGGGATTCAAATACGTTAATACCGGTAAACGTCCGATCAATTCCGGGATCAACCCAAATGATTTCAAATCCTGCGGCGAAACATACTGCAACAGATTTTCTTTGTCCAGTGCTTCCGTATCTTTATTCAATCCGTAACCGATCGCCTGTGTATTCAAGCGGTTCCCGATGTGTCTTACCACTCCGTCGAACGCACCACCACAAATAAATAAAATATTTTTTGTATTCACCTGCACCAGTTTTTGCTCCGGATGTTTTCGTCCGCCTTGTGGCGGAACACCAACAACCGAACCTTCCAACAGCTTCAGCAAGCCTTGTTGTACGCCTTCTCCCGACACATCGCGCGTGATCGAAGGATTGTCACTTTTGCGTGCTATTTTATCGATCTCATCAATAAAAACAATTCCGCGCTCAGCGGCAGTCACATCAAAATCTGCAGCCTGCAGCAAACGCGATAAAATACTTTCCACATCTTCGCCCACATAACCCGCTTCCGTTAAAACGGTAGCATCGGCAATACAAAACGGAACATTCAGGATCTTCGCAATCGTCCGTGCCATCAGGGTTTTACCCGTTCCGGTTTCTCCCACCATGATCACATTCGATTTCTCGATCTCGATCTCATCCTTTGTTGTTGTTTTATTTTGTGTCTGCATCAATCGTTTATAGTGATTATAAACGGCAACCGACAATGTTTTTTTTGCTTCATCCTGCCCGATAATGTATTCATCCAGGTGATTTTTAATTTCAATCGGTTTTAACAACTGTAAATTTGTAAATACAGATGCATTCGAACGCTGGCTGATCTCATCACGCACAATCGTTTGCGCCTGCGTCACACAATGGTTACAGATATGCCCTGTAATTCCCGCGATCAGGATCTCGGAATCTTTTTTTGTGCGTCCGCAAAACGAACATTTAATTTCTTTTTCTTCTTTTGCCATTTTCTGCTTTCAATTAAAAACAACTTCATTAAAAAAGCCAGAGATCCGCCGGAACGGTAAATTGTTCTTATTTACAATTCTTCCATCCCAACAGATCTCTGGTTAAATTACTTCAATGATGCTGTTCTTTTATTATTTTGTTCTTAATAAAATCTCATCCACCATACCGTAAGCTTTCGCTTCTTCGGATGTCATCCAGTAATCGCGGTCACTGTCAGCCCATACTTTTTCATACGTCTGGCCGCTGTGCGTCGCAATAATGTCATACAATTCTTTTTTCAATTTCTGAATTTCACGCGCAGTAATCTCGATATCGGATGCTTGTCCTTCCGCACCGCCCAAAGGCTGGTGGATCATCACACGTGCATGTTTCAACGCTGCACGTTTGCCTTTTGCACCGGCACACATCAACACAGCACCCATCGAAGCAGCCATCCCTGTACAGATTGTAGCTACATCGGGAGTAATGTATTGCATGGTATCATAGATTCCCAAACCTGCATACACAGAACCACCCGGAGAATTCAAATAGATCTGGATGTCTTTTTTAGCATCTACCGATTGCAAAAACAACAGCTGCGCCTGGATAATGTTTGCCACCTGGTCGTCAATTCCTGTTCCCAGGAAAATGATCCGGTCCATCATCAAACGCGAGAACACGTCCATCTGGGCAACATTCAACTGGCGCTCCTCAATAATGTAGGGCGTAACGTTCGAAATATTATGTTTTGTGTACGAATCAAATGTGTTTCCACTGATCCCTTTGTGCTTTACAGCGTATTTTCTAAACTCGTTGTTATCAAACATAGTCTTATTGGTTTTAAAAAGTTAATAATTTCTGAAGTTGAAAGTACAAATCAATAATTAAACCTCAAAAATTAAATGCCGATTTGGCACAATTCCGTTACCCGGATTAAGCTTGTTTAAAAAATTCGTCATACGCCACTTCCTTGTTTTCCAATGAAAATTTGGTTTTAAACAAAGTCATTACTTTCTGACCGTATAATTTTTCATACAATTTTTTCGCTTCTTCCTGGTTCGACAATACACGCTGAGCAGTCTGGTTCAACTCCTCATCACCCATCGGCGCCTGGCCCATCCGTCCGAATTGCTCTAGGATCAGCTCTTTTGTATGCTCGATCACTTCTTCATTTGTTACCGTAATGTCATTGTCTTTGATGATCTTGTTTTCGATCAGCTGCCATTTTAAGCCTTTTGCATAGCCGTCAAATTCAGTTTCCACCTGCTCAGGAGTTACCGGTTTTTCGTTTACCGCAACGATCCAGCGTTTCAAAAATTCGCTTGGCAGGTTAAAGTTTACTTTGTTCATCAAATACTCCACTACATCGTTGTAAAACTTACGCTCGCTGTCATTCACAAACATGTTTTTCAGCTCGTCGTTAATCTTTGCTCTGAACTCTTCTACGCTTGTAACAGCGCCCGGACCGTAGATCTTGTCGAACAATTCCTCATTTATTTCCGATTCCGCCAAACGGCTGATGCCTTTTACCGTAAATTGTAATTTCACAGCCAGCGTTTCAGCAGTAGCCTTGTCGATTCCCAGCATTGCCGCCAGATCCGTTGGATTTGTGCTTAAATTTTGTGAATCCACCACTGTTTTATCGCCTGCTTTTAAGCCGATAAATGCTTTTTTCGCTTCGTCTTTCAAACGGTCGGTAAATACCGATGATGTTTTGAAGATCCCACCTGCCAGAATTTCACCATTTGCATCCAGCTCCACAAAATCACCGTTCAGCAAATCGCCTTCAGTAGCAACTTCCACCTGCTCCACTTTTCCGTAGCGTTTCGCGATATCGCTCACATATTTATTTACCAGGTCTTCATCAATTTTCACTGTCTGGTACGTGAATTTATCTTTTGCAGAAAGCTCCAGGTCAAATTTTGGCGCCAATCCCATTTCATACAAAAATTCAAATTCCTTTTGGTTATCCCAATCAATTGCGTTATCGCTATCAGCCTTCGGCAAAGGATTTCCAAGGATCTCAATTTTATTATCATTGATGTATTTATACAACGAATCCGACAGTAATTTGTTGATCTCGTCTACCAGTATAGATTTACCGTACATTTTTTTGATCACGCCAGTAGGCACTTTCCCCGGACGGAATCCCGGAATTGCTGCTTTTTTTTGGTATTCTTTTAAAGCACCTTCCACTTTTGGCAAATAATCATCGGCAACAACTTTTACTTTAATTACTGCATTTAAATCGTCAATGTTTTCTTGTGTAATGTTCATTTTTTGAAAATTATTTAATTGATAATAACCTGTTTCTGTTTTTTTAAAGGGATACAAAAGTACGCTTTTTTTAATCTCAAAGGCCGGATTTTGGCGATATTTTACACGAAAAAGCCGCTTTTTGAATGACCAAAAAGCGGCTTAAAATTCCGACAAAACGATATTTTCGCTGTGCCCACGAGGAGACTCGAACTCCTAAGTCAAATGACAACGGCTTCTGAGACCGCAACGTTTACCAATTTCGCCACGTGGGCAGCTGTTAAAAAGAGGGGCAAAGATAGTAAAAAATGGCTTTTTTGATGAAAATGTGAAAAAATATAATTCAATATATATGTTTAATTATTCATCTAAGTTTAAACATATATATATAAATACATACAAATATTTAAACATATATGTGTATATTTGTAATAAGGAAATCAAGCTTTTAAAGCGATGAAAAACACAAAACAAAAACTCCTGATCGAGCAGACTGATAAGAAATTGGAGGCTTTTAAGCCTCTGGAAGCTTTTACTGTTCCGGAAAACGGATGGATCCACATGCTACGGACAAGTTTGAATATGTCGTTCCGGCAATTGGCACAAAGACTGAAAATCTCAACACAAGCGGCTTATAGCCTTGAAAAAAGAGAACCGGAAGGAGGGATCTCCATCGGGCTTTTAAAACAAGCAGGAAATGCGCTCGGGATGAAATTAGTATACGGCTTTATTCCTAAAGATGAAAGCATTGAAAAAATGATTGAAAGAAGAGCACAGGAAATTGCCGAAGAAATTGTGAGCAGGACCTCCAACACCATGAAGCTGGAAGATCAGGAAAATTCAAAACTGAGAATAAAAAAAGCCATCAAACAAAAAGCAGAAGAACTAACGGATGAAATACCCCGGTATTTATGGGATTAGAACTGGAATATGCAGAAGGACAAACACCTTTAAGCGAAGAAGAAAGGCACGAATTAAAAATAAAGTCCATCACAACGCATGCGGAGCTGAATGAGTTTGAGCAGTTAAATATTCAAAATGCAATTGAATGGACCATTGCCAGAAAATTTAAACAGGACACTATTTTATCTGAAAATTTTGCAAAAGAGCTCCACAAAAAAATGTTTAAAGATGTCTGGAAATGGGCAGGAAAATTCAGGCTCTCAGAAAAAAACCTTGGAATAAATTACAGGCTAATCGGGCCACAACTCAAGCAATTAAACGATGATTGCTTATTCTGGATCAACAATAAAACATACAATCCCGAAGAGATCGCCATCCGTTACAAACACAGGATTGTAAATATTCATTGCTTTGCAAATGGCAATGGAAGGCACTCCAGGCTGATGGCTGATATTATTATCAATCATATTTTCAACCAACGTGTATTTACATGGAACGCTGCAGATCTTGCAGACAAAGGCGAAGAAAGAAATAACTATTTGAATGCGCTTCGTAAAGCAGATAAAGAAAACATTCAGCCGCTGCTTGATTTTGCTCAAAGCTAATAAGCTCAAAGCTAACATATATTATAAAAAAATAACAGCTCCTGAAACAGGAGCTGTTATAATAAAGTGCGGATGAAGGGACTCGAACCCTTCATCCGCATTCTGATTATCAGACAGTTAAGGAGTTACGATTTGCAATACTATGCATTTTTGTGCATTTTCATACATTTCCTTACTCCAATACCTTACTCCAATATTTCCGCCTATTTCAATTAAATAGGGATTAAAAAATCCTTAATGAACGTGAATGCAAATATAAGTGTTTTTTTGACTTTATAAATAATCTTTCGCTGATCCGGCTACCTATTTCGAAGATAATATGTTAATTATTCAACCCTATCAAATTTAAATCCCCACTTTTTCTCACCAACTAAGCCAGGAACGACCAATTCACCAAACCCTAAATGTGTTTTATTTGCATATTGCAAGTAAAATCTAGGATCTGAAGTAAAAAACAGATAATCACCTACCCACCAATTACTATTAGAAAAGGTGACGTCAATTGCTTCGTCATTGACTTTTCCGGAAATAATAATTGTTTTCGCTGAAATTTCAACGGTGATATCTGTTTTATCTCCTTTACTATTCCACTTACCTGTCATGTAGTGGGCAGTTGCATTTTTTTCGTCTGAGCTCATTTTCTTGGATTTGACCTAAAAATAGAATAATAAGCAACATAGACAAGCTTTTTTTACCGGTATTTACTTTAGTCGAAGAACTTAACGTTTACTGTCGATAGTCTTTACGTTTTTGGTCTAATACTTCTTGACTTGTACTATTACCTAGCATATCTTCGTATAACATTTAATAAAATTTATAAAAATGAACACCTTTGTAATCCCAAATCTTGAAGCGGGTTGTGTCTATGCTTATCAAAGCATTCTTAATCTTCATGAAAAAAGCATTTTTAATAGAGCTATCATAAATAATTTAGCAGCTTATTCGCCAGAAGACCCTGATTTTCCACAAAATAAAATTGTAAACCTTATGGATGGTGAACGCCGGGACGGATGGCTAAATTTTTATTTTTTGCGGTTCTCAAATAATAGCTGCCATATGTTCGGCTTCGGACTTAACCACAATGTCGAAATTTCAGAAAGTTGCTTTATGGGAAATTTCCAGGGATATGCTAACAACGAATTATTAAAAAAGCTCAACAATACAATAGAAGAACATAAGTGGGAATTTCAGCGCCTGTATGTAAGCCGGAATATTGAAGGAATTAAAAGTTTAGTAATAAAAATTATTCATTCTATCCGTTAAGCGTGCAGCTGTATAAAAGTCGGAAATTGATGCCGCACTGATAGTTCCTAATGAATAAGATTCTCTGTATTCTTTTATATATTTATATTACTCTAATTTATATTACTCTAATTATTGAATGAAAGCTTTAATCGACATTTTTGGGTGTCATAAACTTTAAAGCTAATCCGAAAGTATCAGGATCGTATCCAACAACTATAACAATATTATTTACTGTCCAAAGTCTACCTTTCCATTCGTTTTTAACTATTTCTTCTTTATCAAAATCATCAAACTCTTTTCTGAAATTATAATCAATTCCAAAATTAGCAACAATCTTATCTACCACAGATTTGATTTCCGACCAAAAAAGAAAATCTGAATAATTTCTAATTTTCTTATACATGTACAATGAGTTGTATTCTTCATATCTAGATATTTGTAATCGGTCAAAAAAATCGACTAACGGTTGTTTTATTTCATAAAGAGAAACTGGATTTTGTTCATCATCAACAGTATTCAAAAGAATTGGTGCGTTGCTAATTACTTCTACAATTCTATCTATTATGCTTTTGTCATCGGCATTTATTTTTTGAAATTCTAAAGGAAATTCATCGGGTTTACATACAATGGTTCCAATTTTTAATTTTTCATAAACGGCTTTAGTTTTATGATATGTGTTATCATCTTTTGTAACAAAGAATTCACAAAAAGCACCATAAAAAGCATGTATAGCGTCATCTATCAGATTTGGAAACTTATCATCACCATAATATCCATATGTATCCAATGAAATATAATAATTTGTAAAATAATCAAATCTTGTTAGTTCTTTATCTTTATTGGCAATCTTCAAACTTTCTTCAACCTTCTGGTGAAAAGTTTGCTTTTTAGGGGCTTTGGCCAGGATATTTTCAATAGAATCAAAAGGACTTTCCCACTGTTTTTGCTGACCATTAATCTTCATACCTTCAATAGCTAAATTTCTCGCAGACTTATATGCTTTTTCCATTGCCTCAGGTGAAGACGTGATATTATGTATATCTTTCATCAGGCTATAAATATTATTCTCTTCTGAAAGATTAGCAAACATACTTTTTACTTTATTGTATTTGTCCGGAATACTATTTATATCAATTCCTGTTGATATTGTTTTGAATTTCGTTAAAAAACTATTATCTGAATCAAGTGTAAATAATTCATCGAACGTATAATCCTTTTCCTTTTCTACAGTTATAACATCGAAATATTCAGTAGCATTTATAATATCATAGCGCACATTTTTGTCTTTGCTATCAACGTACAAACAGTAGTTTTGAGATATCTCTTCCAAAAAAAGTAAATCATCATAAATATATGCGTTGCTTTTTTCCGTTTTATTAAAACCTCTTTGCAAATCACGTAAATGTGCAGGAGAATAGGGAAATAATAATTTGTTTTTATTATTTTGTATGATAGAATTTATAGCAACAAAAGGTTCTTCAGCAGATTTTTTCTGCTTCAATTCTGTAAAAACATTCCAGTCAAAATATACCCGAATCATAATTTCAATTTTCCTTTATTTCTTCAATATCAAATGGGGTTAAACTCTTAGGAATTTCAATTTTATTGGCAATTAAAATTTCTTTTGACTCATCGGTGAATTCAAATGCTATGCTTGCTGGTAAATTAGGTGGATTAGCAGCTAAATATACATTTCTAACATATCCATTTAATACTAATTTTTTATAGATAATAGAAATCAATTTGTCTTGTATTCTTTTAAAGTCCTTGCCTTTATACTGTATTGGGTGCATAGTTAGATAAATTTAGATGGTATTATTTGTTAGAGCATTTATTTTATTTCTTCTTTTTCTTTGTAACTATTATAGGCACATTTATTCCGGTAAAAAAATCTTCAAGAGTTATTCCCAGAACTTTGCAAATCTTTATCAGAGTTTTTAAATTGAAATTCTCACCGCTTTCCAGCCGCCAGTATGCACTCCTACTCATCCCCAACTCAAAAGCAATGTGTTCATAGTTTTTAAATCCCTTTTCTTTTCTTACTTCTTTTAGCCTAGCTGCAATTAGCTCCAATTCAGGTGATTTATCTGTTTTTTTCATACAGTAAAACTCCTGAAAATTGATTTTTTATGGTAC
The DNA here is from genome assembly GCA_025963715.1 of Bacteroidota bacterium. Classification (GTDB taxonomy): domain Bacteria; phylum Bacteroidota; class Bacteroidia; order 2-12-FULL-35-15; family 2-12-FULL-35-15; genus 2-12-FULL-35-15. Next base: position 53,799 of record JAOQAG010000029.1, on the reverse strand, counting down.
TCCTATTAAAAGTACACTATATATTAGAATTTATTTATATTTGTTATACAAAATCAAAACAATTATGAAAAAAGCATTGGGACAAATCATTGTTATGTCAATGATAACAGCCTTTACAAGCTGTAATGGTGAACGAAACAAAGTAGAAACTGAAATAGCCGGACTTCGTCAACAGCTAAATGATGTAAAAAAGGGTTTTACATTATCCAAAAATTATTACTACCACAGCTCAATTAGCTCCCGCAAACAGGAAGAAGAAGGAATTTTCTCATATATCGACACAGCCGGTCCTGTAATTATAGAAATCCACAAGCACGTAATGATGAACCCATCATACATGCCAATGAGTTATTTTATCTATTATGACAATGGTGTTGATGCTAAATGGAAAAACGTAAAATCCTGTTTGACAACGAAGCGATATGAATTAATTGGAGACTCGACATTCATTAAACAAGAATTGAATCGACCTGGCATGGATAAAACAACCAAAGCTATCTTAGTTGAACAGAATATGGATACAACCGGTATCCGAATGAATCCAACTGATATTAAAACTGAGCAACTTGTCGGAATTTTCTCTACCGGTGTAGATGCGAATAGAAGCGATATGGATGATACAGACCTTAACGAATTTCTTAATGATGTCGGCAAACAGATAGAAAAGCAACCTAACGATGAAATAAAAATAAGCTATGGCTACATGGGCGGATCTGGCGCAGAAAGTAATTATGTACTAACGGATTTGGACAAAGAACTACTGCTTGATACATATCATTTCTACCTGCTTCAAAATAAAATATCTGATTGCAAAAAGAAATTAAGTAAACTATAAATTATACGGACTATGAAAAATAAAAAATGGATTCCGGCAATATTAATTGTAATCGGTTTTATTCTCGTGTTGACAATAGGAAGCGATGCACTGTGGCAAAGACTCGGTGGCTTAGCAATGCTAATTGGCCTTACTGCTTTTATTGCTTGGATAGCTTCCAGAGAACTATTCGGAGCATTTTCATTTAAAAACACATTCAGGAATTGGTTTATATGCTTGCTATTCTTGACCGCTTTTACACAATATGCAACAAAAGAATACCCCAAGAATTCAAATATTAGTGATCGCCACATTTGTACTTGGTGCAGCAAGACATATACAGGTGCCGGATATATGCATATTGGAAACGGCTGTGAAATTGCAAAGAACGGTTGGGAACGTTCAGATAATAAATGTTCAATGAAATGCTGTGAAGAGGCTTGGAATGCTGGTAAACATTAGTTTTAAGGGCTATTTATATTAATTTTACTGAATGTATGGTATTTTAGCTACTTCGGCAAATAAATGTCACAGAGACCCGAAAGTGTCCATTGATTTCTGATACACATGCATTAGATTTGAAAAAATTTAATCATAGATGCAAACAATTAAAGGATTAGCAAGTGATTTCGAATGGTTGCAAAATAACCTGGAAGCAATTATAGAAAAAGGTATCCAGAATATTGAGCCCGCTCCCGAACTTAGCGGAACTGATGATGCCTATGCCAAATATGTAAACGTGCATTCACTCGATGTAAATGAGCGTTTGCTTATCCTGCTTAGCCTGAGTCAATACCTTGATTCAACTCTTTTGAAAAAGCTAGTTCGGGATGATAATGATTTCCGTTTGGTGCAATGTCCTAAAACCGGAGTACTACTGCCTACCGGAGAAACTTTCCTAACACTTGTTTCGCAAAATTCTCTTCAAAACCGGATGGAAGCTCATCGGTATTTAGGAACTGATCATTTATTTTATCGTAAAAGCGTTTTAAGTATGGGAGAAGCCACTTCTGATGCTTCTGCTTATTATGGAGTACTGAATCTTACTGCCTCGTTCCGCGAGCTATTTTTATATAACCGGCACAGCAGCCCACGGTTTAATAAAGAATTTCCGGCACATCTCCTTGAAACACATTTGAATTGGGATGATTTGATTATTAACCCCGTTACAGCAGAGAGACTGGAAGAGATAAAAGCATTTCTCGACCATGGAGAAACTTTGAGAAAGAAATGGGGATTGAGCAAACACATGAAACAAGGCTACCGTTGTTTGTTTTACGGTCCGAGCGGTACAGGAAAAACGCTTGCGGCAACATTGTTGGGCAAGCATGTACAGCGGGAAGTATATCGTGTTGACCTTAGTACTGTTATCAGCAAATACATTGGGGAAACGTCCAAAAATCTGAATGCTCTCTTTAATACCGCTGAAGATAAAGACTGGATCTTATTCTTTGATGAAGGCGACGCCTTGTTTGGAAAACGTGTTGATACAGCACAATCCGATAATACGAATGCACATTTTGCTAACCAAGATATTGCTTTTCTGCTCCAACGCATCGAAAATTACAACGGCCTTATCATTGTTGCCAGCAATTTCAAAAAGAATATGGATGATGCCTTTTCACGCAGATTCCAAAGCATTGTTCATTTTGATGTGCTGAATGCTGATCTGAGAAAGCAATATTGGGAAGACAATTTACCTACAGCCGTAAGCCTTGGAACAGGGATTGACCTGGAACAGATTGCCAAGAAGCATCCGCTTTCACCGGCATCAATCATTAATATTATCAACCGTGTTTCTCTACAAACCATTCGTAAAAACAAGACAGAAATAGGCTCCGCAGACCTTGAACTCTGTATTAAGGATGAATTGATTAAATAGTTTAAATTTGTGATATGTCGAAGTTACATGCCGAAAAGCTTATAAAAAAAGATGAACCGGGAGTTACCATTCCAAAAGGTAGTTTCAGGCTTCGCTTTATGAAAGAGGATGTTCTTTTCAAAAAGCACTTCAAAGCCATTTTGCTTGAAACGCCTTCGGTGTCTGTCCCTATTGATACTTTAAGTGCTGCGGAAGGTAATTTTGTTGTGGATAAAGTTGAGAAAGGACATATAGAAGGAACATTTAATCAAGATTCAAAACTCACACCTAAGGCAAATGTCACCAAAACCATAGAGTATGAAGCTATTCCTGTCGGCAAAGAAATACAACCGCCATTACAATCTTCGTTATTTAAAGATGTTAAGGAATTTCAATCCGTAAATAACGGAACATTGGTAATTGGAGAAGGCTCGACCGGCTTATATGTTATTAAGATTCAGCAAGCTTTAAATCAATATTTTCAGGACAAGCCCGCATACAAACTGCTAAAAGAGGAGAAAGATTTTGGTCCGTTGACAAAAAATGCAGTATCTGTATTCCAAAAATTAAATAAGTTAAAAGAAGGTACAAATGGCGTAGTCGGGCAGGAAACAATTCAAAAACTGGATGCTGAACTGTATAAAAAAGAAACTGTAAAAATTAATGCTCCGGTAGCCAAAACAGAAATTCCTGAAAAAAAATCCACTAAAGACTATAGTAAAGCTGGAAATTTGCCCGTTGATGATTATTTCTATGGCCAGCGCGTAAAAAATCCACATGGCTTAAGTCGGGAAATTCCTGAAAATGCAGTTCCCATGTTCAATGATAAAGGTCAGGTTGAAGCGTATTTCGTGGATAATAAGCTGGTGCAGGGAATTTTTGTTTATAGTGATAAATCAGAAACGTGGGTAAGAGAAGATGGCAAAACGGATTTTGATCTGCATGAAGATGCTGTAATGCGTAAAATAGAACCATTTTCATGGGGTGCGCATAAAGCAGCAAGTGATATTGGGAAAAATGTAATTGAGCTGGTTAAAGACCCAAAAGGATATATCGGCTCTTTATGGGAAGCCATTAAAGGTTTAAAGGATCTGGACATAGACAAAACATGGGAACGCATCAAAAATATGGATGAAACCGATGTGAGCTATGTAATGACGACCTTGCTTTTAATGAAGTTAAGCGGAGGCGGAAAAGCAGGCTCATCTGTTCTTGGTGCAGGGTTATCACTATCAAAAGAAGGAATAAAGTATTTTGAAGAAATCTACCGCTTTTTAAGTAAGGGCAAAGGCAAAGCGTTATTAATAATAGAGTCGATCACCAATACTCAACTCTATGAGGTTTTAAGGCAAATAGGAAGCACTAAATTAGGGACTGCTTTAAAAGCAGTTGGCGAATTAAAACCTGGTATAGGCTTCGCAGCACATCATATTATTCCCTTGGAATTACTTAAAGATACTTTTGTCGGTGATTTTTTAAGAAAAGCGTATGATGCATTGTGGGAGATTAACGGACCTAATAACGGTATTTGGGTTAAAGAATTTAGGAAAGCGACAGAAACAGCCGCTGAACAAGGACAACATGCCTTTCACCCACAATATACGGCACAAATCAAGCAGAGGATTCAAGATTTTATAGGAAAGATGACAGCAAAAGGAATTGAGATTGATGGAAAAATGGCTAAGGAATTTTTGGAAGAGGAAGCTGCAAGAATTAAAAAGATTATAGAGGAACAATCTGTAAAAAAAGGAACCAAAATAAATGATCTAAGTCTTTAAATATGAAGTATTACAAATTTACTTACGCAGTTGATACAGAAGAAACCGGTCATGTATTTATGCAGATTAAGGATGAATCGCCGGCTTTAGATAGGGATAAGAAAAACTCTGTGTTTCTTTTGGAATCAGATAAGTTACCGGACTTTGTGCCGGATCTAAATTATTATGAATTGGAAAATGCTGCAAAATTAACGGATCTTCTAAGCGGCGGAATTCCTCCGGGTGCTAAAGGTGGTTTGGTTGATGGATTTATAATTAACAAAAAATTAAAAGACATTTTCCAACAGCACATTACTTGCACATGCTTATATTATCCGGCCTGGATAAAAGTTAAAAACGACTTTCATAATGATTACTTTTTTATGCACATTGTTTCCGATTTGCCAGATTATATTGATTATGAAAAAACAGATTTCTTTATTGAAAGATATACAACCAATCTAGGTCCAATCACATTATCTTCTAAAGAAGATTATACAAATAAAAATAAAGCATTAGAAGACGTTAAAGTAATCACAACTAATAATGCTATATTGAAAAAAGAAATTATTGGCAAATATGATCTGTTTGTAGAAACACATTTTAAATTTAATACATACATATCTGAAAAACTGAGAAATGCACTTCTTGAAGAAAAAGTTACGGGCATCTCCGTTGTTGAGGCAAACGATATAGACGTGATTTAAAAATCCATTAGCAAAAATTCTTCTAGCCGCCACGTGTTAGGTTTCTTATGGTTAAAGAATATCTGGTAGTATTTTTTTTAGTTCTAATAAAATGTGGTCCTCTCCCATTTCGTTATAAATAATCACTTCTATATTTTTTTTATGTTTTTGTGTGCTTCGATTCAGATCCTTTTGTTCATTATTAGCATACCTTAATTTGTCAATAATTTTAAAAAAGTTATAATCCAATGCTTCCTCATAATCGAAATGGTCTATAATAAATTGTTCTACTTCGAAGGTTTTATAAAGTGATTGATTTTTCAGATTCCAATACTTAAACAATAAAATTAACTGAATCAAAGTATCCTTTGTGTTGACAAACTTGCTAATCTTATTTTTTAGAAGATTAGGTTCCGTTTTCTGCCATTGTAATGTAGCGCTTTCTTTTATAGGTACTAAGTATTTCTCATATACGAAAGCCGTTTCACCTTTGTAAATACATGGTGTCAGTTCAAATTTAATATTGCTTAATTCAAGAACAATAGTTGGATGGTCCTGATAGTTGTCCGACCTTGGATAGTTCTGATCTGCAAATTGTTTTAATTTATTCAGGTAGGTCTGAGCTTCCCATTTTTTTTCATCAAACACTATTAAGAGGTCAACGTCAGATTCAGAATACACTTTCCTTGACAGGAGCGTACCTCGGTCAAAAGAACCAAATAATTTAACTTCCCGGAGTCCGTCATCAAAAAAAGAAGAAACCAGCTTTTCCTTAATCAATTTAAAGGAATTTTCAATTTTCTGCTGCTCTGTTGCCGGCATACGCAACTGCGTTGATAACGCTTGTAAATAAGTTAAAGTTGTAGAATCGTTCATTTCGATAAAGTATGTTGTTTCTGGCATGCAAATACCAAACCGAACGACAAAACTGACATTTTAACATATTTTAACATTCAAACAAGACAAAAATTCATCTTTTTCCTAATGGCTTAATTGTTGAAAATCAGCAACTAAACTAAAAATATGAAAACACTCTTACAATGTATTGATGGCTTTATCGATAATATCAGCGTTACCGATCGCCAGGAAGAGAGCATCTCCGGCTCTATAAATAACCTTACCAGCCACTTAAAAAAGGAAGAAAGTGAGTTATATGTGAAGGAAGTCTTCACAAATGGTTCATATGAACGCGATACGATGCTCCAGCCATTGGACGACGTAGATCTGTTTGCCGTTTTAAATTTTGAAAAATACAAAACCGAATACGGGCAGCTTCCTTCACCCCAAAGTGTACTCACGAAGTTTAAAACATACCTCGATAAACAAGCTGATTATAAGGACAAAGTCAGCCAATCTCGTCCATGCATAACCATTGAGCTTGCGAAAATCGATTTTGATATAATGCCAAGTTTTGAAATTGGAGGTATATATTATATTCCGAACCTGGATTTATCCGGGTGGATGCAAACAGCACCAAAAGCACTAACAAAGGAGCTAAATGAGACAAATACCATTAGTAATGGCTCTTTAAAAAAAGTAGTGAAAGCGGTTAAACACTGGAAAAGGGAAAACAACCAGAATATACCTTCATTTCATGTGGAGGAGGTCGCTATTGCCGTTTTCAAATTACTGAATATTAAAAAGGTGAAAGAGGGTATCGAAAAGTGGTTTGAATACGCCCCGCTATATATGAACAGTAGCAGATTTGCATCAGCTGATGAATACACTAAAGTGAAAACTAAAGTGGAAAAAATTCACACCAAATTAAAGGATGCCGCTGAAAAGTATGAAAAAAACGAAGCGGAAGCTATCAAGATTTGGAAAGAAGTTTTTGATAAAAAATTCAACATTGTAGACGAAGACGAGGCAAAAGAATTGAGCAAAGCACTCTCAGAAGGCACGTTAAAAATTGCAGGAGCCGGTTTACTCTCAAAAACAGTAGGTAATACAGTGCCTGCTTCATCAGGATTTTATGGCGAAGAAAAAAAAATATAATCCTAAACAAAAATACGATCCGATAATGGCACAGATTGGAGCAATGAAATCCCGTTACCCAAGTTTTAAAGTAGAAAAATTGGGTGACGGGCACCTGCTCTTTACTGGAAGCATTCAGCCTAAAGAGTATATGAGAGAATATACCGTTAGCATTGAATATCGCGGTGCAGCAGAACCCCATGTAAAAGTCATTTCGCCTGCCTTGGTGGAGGAACCACCACACTACTACCACATTTCCGGTAGGCTGTGCCTATTCAAACCTGCGAATTTTAATTGGAAGGAATCGACAATAGTTGCAAACCATATTGTATCTTGGACTTCCGCCTGGCTTTACTTTTATGAAATATGGCTTGAGAAAGGTGTATGGTACGGTCCGGAAGCCCCTCACGAAAATAATAAACAAGAAATATGAACATACCATCTCCACATTTAGACGACTTTAAATCAGGACGTCAAATAGAAAAAATTCAAGTTTGGCTCTTGTGGGCGGCAACTGCATTTGCAGTCCTGTCCTTTATAATTGCCAATGATCACATTCAACAACTAATTGATACGAACGGTCTAAAAGATTTCGGTGAGTATGCAAAGAAGGTGTTTGATGTAATGGTTTCCGCAATTGCTGTTCTGTATGCAATACTTGATTTTATAGTAATGCGCTATTTTGATGCTGGCGGTAAAAAGAAGCGTAATGATTTGTTGGATAACTCCCTGGGGTCAAACCTGAATGGGATCAAATCTAGTGGCTATTTCTCAAACAGCAATTTACCCGATGGGATATACAAATTAGGAGTAAACGCTTTTGAAAACTCCTATTTTACTGCTACAATTGTAAGCAACATGCTTTTAAAAAGATGGTTAACAACCGGAGCTTTGGTAATTGCGATTCTGCTTTCAGTGTTTTCCGGCAGCTTAGGAGTATTTAACACATTGATTCAGCTTTCAATTACTGGAATCATTTTTCAAAAAACAATTAAGCTACAGTGGTACTATTTCAAAATGAACCAGATCAATCAAGATTTTAAAACCCTTTTTAACAGTCTGCTGAATGCTCCGGCAGGGTTTGCTAATGATGCGGAGATCTTGCGTAACGTTTTAAATTATGAATGTGGGCATGCTTGGGGAGGCGTATTTAATGACCAGGATATTTACGATAAACTCAACCCTAAAATGTCGCAAGATTGGGAAACAATAAAAAACAATTATAAAATACGGTAGACGATGCTGAAGAAACAATTAGAAGAAAAGAATTTTTTTTTGAAAAGAGCTTACGAAATAGCTTGTGAAGAATATCCAGCAAGCCCACTTTCAGTAAATATGAATCCGCTAGAATTAGGAGCCTCTATTGGCTTTGATGAAGCAGCTGTTTCCCGAATTATGACTGAATTAGTTCAAGACCGTTATGTTGATTCAGGTTTAGGGATGAAAATTCTTCTGATAAGAAAAGAAGGAGTTAATTATTTAAGAGAGATTGAATCAGAAAAGAACATTCCCCAGCCTATTAATGTCTATGTAGGCAACAATTCAAACTTACAATTTCAAAACAACTCCCCTCATTCCAGCCAAACGATTGAATTGAAAAATCATGATACAGAAAGCCTACTTAAACTGATCGAAGAAATAAAATCAGGGCTGGATACTATACAGAAGTACCTTACTCCAGACGAAATTGAAAATCTTAAAATAGAAACCAACTATTTAGAAAGCAATATAAAAAAGCAATCTCCCGACAAGTCTCTACTGAATAAAGTAACGACTAATATATTAGATATTTTAAAAGCTGTGCCTGCGAATGTAATAGCAAACATTATTACGAATCAAATTAAATTTTAAATGGAAAAATCATCATTTAATTTTTTATCAAAAGTCCAAGACATCAAATTAGATCAAACACTGATCAATGGAAGCACTGATGGATTAAGATCTTTTCTAAATATTTTTATAGCTTTCACTTTTAGAAAACCTTCTTCCGAAACCACTTTTGAGATTGTTTCAGTATCTGCAAAATTAAAATTTCAGAATCCTAATTTGCTTTTATCGGAAACAAATGTTCTCACCGGATACAGCTTTAATCGTAATGAGTTAGATATTGGGGATTGGTTTAATTTCATTCTCGATGAGAAAGCAATTTATTCAATTGAAAAATATAGAAAAGATGACGTTCCATTTGTGATTGAGTTAACAGTGGTTGCTTTAATGAAAACCGAAGTTAATTTTCAAAATGGAGTAACCATCAAAAATTCAGAAGGAGCGCTTAAAGAAACCGCAAGATTGCATTTTTCGATTGTAAAATCGAATTGGGTAGAAAAGATACTTTCAAATCTTGGTTATCAAAATCTGAAGCTTATTGAAATCCCGTTAAACCATAAAACACTCGTTGAAGCATACGATGATATAATTTTTGAGTTTAATAAAGCAGAAGAATATTTCAATCAAAAAGATTATAATAAATGTGTTGCGCATTGCAGACACACTTTGGATGCACTTACACGTAATCTAAAAAAAATAAAAACGCAAGTTTCTTCAGAAACTTCATTTAAATGGCTAGAGAATATCGATACAGCCACGCTAACGTGGATTGATGAATTAAATAAATCAAATACTGCGCTGTCTTCCAAAACACACCATTCTGGACAAAAAAAAGATTTTTCCAGACAAGAAGCTGAATCAATTTATTTGGTGATCCTAGGATTATTAAACTTCATTGCACACATAAAATAAAGAAATAATTTTCTTGTATCTTAATGACACATGTACAACTTAGCTAAATTACTTACTGAAGAACCTGCAAAGTTAGAACGGCTGGGGATTTTATTTTTAAAACTTCTTGTCACGCTTTTTATTGGCAGTGCATTTTTGGGATTCAATATTTCTATTTCAGATTTTGTTGAAAATCCTGTTCCTAAAGACTATACAATATCTAAATTCATATTCTTTCTAATAATGCTTGTCATAATTTGGTTTGTAGTATGGACCCTCATTGCCGAATTAATTATTGGAGAATTGATGATTTGGCTGTTATCTAAAATCGGGAATAAAAAGACCATATTTACTGATGTTTTACATTTTTTAGATGTTGTTAAAAAGAATAACGAAACTTTATCACCTAACAAATATGTAATTGTATTTAATCAAATGCTGCATTCATATACGGATGAAGATGAAAAAGTAATAACAGAAAGTAAAAGTAGAGTGAGGCAATATTTCCTAGTGGTCACTGTTGTTTACGTTGCTTTGCTTTTAGCAAAAGATGTTTCGCTTCCTTGCGGTTTAAAATGGTTTGGAGGAATAATGATTGTAAACCTATTAATAGTAAACGTTATTTTTAACCAAATTCATAATTATTTCAGTGACAATTTAGATGAAATGAAGAAGCAATTTAGCCGAATGGCTTTTTCACAAATGATAATAAATGCAATTGAACAAAATCCATTTATAAAAAATCATTACGAAAAGAGCGACAATTGGCAAAGAATTCACTTAAATAAAAAGACAGAGCTTGATTGGTTACCCGAAAGTTTTAAATTTTTTCCGGTCTATTATTGGAATGATACGTTGACTAAAATAATGCTTGACAAAGGATTGCAAAAACGAGAAGGAAAAGAAATCAAACCCGAAAAAATTGGAAATCATTATGATGTAGTAGTTTGTAATGTCAAACCTGATGATGAAAATGTAAAAAGCATCTTATCGCAACGTGGCTTTGCTTATTTGCATTGTGAAAACGAAGAACAGATTTATAAAAACTTAGAAGTGCTGTTATTTAAAGTAACTAATGGAATGTATAGAATTAATTAGATGGAAACACCAAGTTATATTCAGCTTTTTTACGATAATCTTGATGAAGTAACGTCAACTGACAAATGGGATTTATTAAAATTGTTACGTCCTATTGAGGAAAAAATTGATGCCTCATGGGAAGATAACATAAAAACCGAACGAAAAATTCTTTCGTTTGAAATTAACGCTGGCCGTATATCCTCAGAAACTGAAATTGTAGATGCTAATGGTGCAGTTTCCTTGTATCCGGACAAAAATTCGTTTACCAAGGAAGAAATTGAATATCTAAAGTTGCGTGCATTATCCTCAAAGGGACTTTGGATCAAAAGCCGGTATACGCATGTTTTATTTGAATCAACAAAAAACAATCAGTATTCAGCAGGTGCATTAGACTTATATATTCAAATACTTAAAGCGCTTGATCCCTATAATGAAAAAGATGGAGCAAAATTTTCATTTATCATTGAATGCATCATTCCGCTTCTTAAAAAGAACAAAGCAAAAATTATTGAATTAAAGTCATTACTCTTTAACGTTATCTTGATACCGGAGCTAGCTTCCTACGAAAAACGACATATTATAGAGATCCTTTTTAATAGCGGATTATATCCTGTAAATGATTTTAGATTTTGTATGTCGGTGTTAAAAGAATGGGTCGACTGCATTGACGGTAGCTATTTTCATAATGAACAGATCTTGACTTTAGCATTAAAACTTTGTAAAAAACTTGCCATTTCCACCAATGAGTATTATGAGCTTTTAGCTGAAAATCAAGACTTAATTATTAAGCAGCACCCGGATGATAAGGATTTTTTAAAGTGTACACATTATGGAGAAAAAGCAAAATATTACAAACTTGCTAAAAACTTCATAAAATATGAGGAAGCGAGTAAAATTCATGATGATTTAAAAAGTAAGTATGTATTGGGAGGGATTCCGCTTGAATTGCCTCCAAAGGTTGCTGAACAAATCAACGATTATTTAAATGCACGAGCTAAATGGATTCTAAGTCATTCTCCTGGAACAATACTCGGATATTTTGCGACTGGTGCTGATATTTTCCCAAAAAATGGAGCACTTGACCGCAAAGGTAAAAAAATGAATAATTTTTTTATGCAATTCTGTAGTATTCAGGTTTTTGATATTAATAGTAATCATAAAAACTTATCAGAAAAAGAAGCTAAGGAATTAGAAGAATATCGTAGTTATGCTTTATACTGGAGTGTCTTTACACTTCCCTTATTCATTAAAACCATGATACTAGCTACCATTCAAGGTAAGATTAGTTATCATGCGGCATACAAGTATATGCTTGATTCTACCTGGTATGGACAAACTTTTCCAAACAAGAAACGTGATATTGACGATGAAACAACATGGTTAAGTCTTTTAGCACCGGGATTGTTTGACTTTTTTAATCAGTATGAGTGGGCGGTAACAATGCATAAAAATTACATCCCTAGTTACATTTTATGTGTAGACTCATTAACACTAAAATTTGAAGGTGCTATACGAGATTACATTAGATTACTCGGTGGAACCACAACTACATCTAAAAAAGGGGATTTGAGAGAACAATTGTTAGAAGAATTGTTGCAGAACAAAACTGCGGTAGAAAGTATTAACGCAGAAGACCTTGTGCTTTTTAAATATGTATTTACGAAATCAGGTTGGAATATTAGAAATAATGTAGCGCATTGCTTTTATCCTTATTCGAATTACACTTTTGATAAGGCTGCCTTGATCTTCCTTTGTATCCTAAGATTAGGACGATACCGTATGACCCAAAGAAAATGATTTATGCTTATAAACTAATTATATACGGTGAAACATTATTTAGATTAAGCCAATCTACAGTTACATGCTTTTCCGAATCTGTAATACGTGAATTAACTTCAGTTTCAAAATCAGCTTTTAAAGCATTGTAGGCTGTCAGCAAAACATCTGCAAACATTTTTAGAGAATTTTGTCCGGTGTAAATTCTTTTAGATAGTCCATCGTTTTTAAATAATCCTCGCATCATGTCGAGAGCTTGCCAGATAACATAGCAGTCAGCGTAATATCCAGCGTGCACAAACCGATGGCTCCATTTTTCGATTTTGAGCATTACTTCCAAATCAAAAGGTAGCGCTATTCGTGGTGCAGGTTTAGCCATTTCTGATTTTATGAACGGCCAGGCCGCATACATATGCATTTTTGAAAAATTACCATGAGGATCAGTAATAGCAGTGTAACCTAAGACATCTTTCCCGTATTGTTCAATAGTTTGCCTTATTGCGAAAACCGAAAAAGGCTTTATATCATATAAGTGAAAATCATTAATTGAATTGAAATTTTCAATAAAAAAAAGATTTCTAGCAATGCCCCAAATATCAGTTGTCGACTTGAATTTAGACCTACCTGAGGACCTTTGAATGGTAGCTGATGACATCTTTATATTAACCTCTACCCCACCAATTAATTCCTCAAAATCAATCCTAATCATTCGAAGAGTATCGGCATATTTATGAATATTTTCTTCTTCTATTTTTTCTGCCAGGCTCTTCAAATAAGAATTTGCTGTAAATAAAGACCTTTTTAGGTATTCTTTGTATTTAGCGACCGAATTAAATTTTGAAAGGAATAAATAATCCGCAATTTGACGATGATTATAGACTCTTGCCGATAAAATTGAATTTGTATAAGCGTCAAACTCTACCGTAAATGTGGCAAAACTATCAAACAGTTTTATGCGAAACGTATTAATGGGTAAAATTTCTTCGCTCTTCTCAAAATCGTGTAATGCACGATACATTTTTTGTAGGCTTGTTAAGCTCATCTCTTAATTAGATTATTTATATTCAAATATACAAAAACACTCATTGTTTTACCAGCATATAACAATCATTTTCAATAGCATGGTAACCGTATTCATAACAAAAATAACGATAGGAACCATCAGGATTATAACTCAAACTTGTAATGTAATGGAAATTGAAATCCTGTCGTAATAACTTTTCTTTTGACACTTTCTTAATTCGTTGTTCAAACAGATTTTCAAGTATCTTCCGGTTCTTTTTTAATATGCTGTGTACTGTTTTCAGCTTCTTATTTACGATACTTTGTTGGTCATTATTATGGCTGTTCCGACATAATTCAGAACAAAATTTCTTATCTACTCTTCCTACCACAGGCTCGTTACATTCAAGGCACGTTCTCATGATTGCTTATTTTCTTGATTAGAATATCTTTTAATTATAAAAATTTTTATGAATACCACTTCCAGCCCTAACCTTCTTACTTTTGAAAGGAGATTTGCTGTTGTAATTACACCAGACGAGATTTCCCAATGGTCATGCATTATTAACAAATCGGCTCGTTCGGCTGCCCCATATTTATTATTTTGCAGGCTTGGCAATACATTTTTTTCAAAACTCTCGTATTCGCCAATTATATGATAGCAGACAAGAATTTCAATTTTGTGCAGGTAGCAGTAAACTTCGAGCATTTGCATTCTGCGAGTCGCTATATCCCGGCAAAAATATATTTCACACGGCTCAACCCTTACAAAGAGTATGGCCTTTCGTTTTTCTGTATTTTCCATAACGTTTATACAAATAGAAAATCACATTCATACTTTTTCAGCAGGTCATCCAAAATCCGCATCCCTACTTTTCCCATGTTGCGGGAATGAGAAACACGGCTCCGGCCAAGTTCAATAACCTGGAACATTGTATGACAATCTAAACCTTTTAAAGTATGATAGAGGCGTGTCGGGAAATAATGGTGCTCAATAGGTGTGTCCAAAAACATTTGAATCCTTGCATCGTTGCTAATTAGATAGAGTGCGCTTTCATTAAGGATTTTTGTGAAAAGGCTGATTTTAATAACCGTGAGCTGCCTTAACTGTTTGCTGGTTTGGTGGGAAATCTGAATTTTGGTATTGTTCAGAGAATACTCAAAAGCGGTGTACCTCTGCCTGATCGCTTCACGCTCGATAGGGCTTAATAAATGAGCAAGCAGCTGGTGCTTGTCATTCTGCATTGCTTCAAACAGGCTGTCTGCCTGTTGTTTTCCGTTTGTTTCCATTGTTGGTTGATTTTTAGATTAAAAATCCGCCCAATCAACCTGTTCAATGGAAATTACTTTGTGAAGCCTGCTATTTTTTCTTTACAGATTTGCTCTGTTAATTTGCGAAGCAATTGTACACGCTCCGCAAGATATTGTAAATCTTCTTTACTGATTTTATATTCAGCTTTATAACGTGCATCTACATATGCCTTTTTCAATAATGTAAATCGTATCCGTTCATCATAGGTGGCTTTCGGGAATACTTTTCCAAACTCTATATTTACCGCCTTTGCCAACCAACTCAGAATTTCAATATCATGCGTTTTTGGTTTGTAGCCAGTAAAGACTAATTGAATTGTGCCATAATACCGTTCTGTGGATTGGTGTAACGAGAAAGCGGCTTCATTAAAATGATTTTTGGAAAGATGAAATTCAAATCCTTCAAAAAAGTTGTTAGCGCTCTCAAACCACTTATTAAAATCTTCCTGCGCTCGCGCTTGAAGTTCTGCCGGAGCCATTTCGCGCTTATTATCCAATTTAAAGCGACTTGTATTAAAAAGAACAATTCCTTCTCTTTTAATATCACCAAAAAAGTAATTGCCTTCACGTAATGCTTCATTCACAAATTCAATTCCATGAAAAATCGGATGAACCGGAGTATCCAGTTTTAATTCTTCCAATTTTTGTGATACAGATTGGAGAAAGCTGTCGGCATTAGCTTTGCCATTGGTGCTTAATATAATCAGTAAATCATAATCAGATTTATATTCATAGGTAGTTCCGTTCTCCACATATTTATCTTCTACCCAATTACCGCGTGCGTAAGAGCCATATAAAATAATCATTTCAATGTCTGCATACTTCGGAATCAAAGCCGAAACAATGGCTTTTAATTCAGTTTGTTTGTGTGCAGGTATGTGTGATAAATCGGTTTTCATTCGTTTGATAAATGTAAGAAATTTCTATAATACCAGCTGGAAATTATTCTCAAACATCGTTTCTGTGCCAATTCCAATCGTTAAATTGGATTCTATGGCTCAATAGTTCAAATTCTGTTTTTTCTTCAGGGTCTTTTCTGGTTACTCTGATCGGAAATAATAAATTGTTATTTTGCGCAGCTTTAGAATATAATTCTCCCGCTCTATTCATAAAACGGATAGATTCATTATATAACATCATAGTATCATGGAACAAATCAATCCATTCATCAAATGGAATGTTTCGAATTTGTGCAGCCGGATCACCCTTTATATAATTGTTGGGATGGATATTCCGACTCAAAAATGAATACTTTGAATGTGCAATCGAATTACGCAATTGGGTTCGGAATGCATTTTTAAAAGCATTATATATTTCTGGATATTTATCTTTTAGTCTATCACGGGTAAGTTCTCTAATAATTTTATCTCTGTTACCGGTGCCATTTTTATCTCTGTTACTTTCTTTTATCTGAAAATGCCAATCATACGGCTCTCCGTTTACCAAGCGCAAAATTTGATAATATTTTTTAATAAACATATCCGCTTCCCATATCTTCAGATAAATAAGCATCTCAAGCTGGATGGATTTCTCTTCTTTAGTAATTAAAGCATCTCTTTCTGCTTTTTTAGCAGGGTCCCAAATCAGTTGTTGAAGATAATCTTCATGCGTTTGATCCAATAGATTTTGTGTTCTGTAATCATGGATAAATTCATAGTGTAAACCTTCCGAATGACCTTCCTTATTAGGGCCTATCAGATAAGGACTCATCTTTTTATCAGTATTCCAATTATGAACTTCAGGATCATAAAAGCCATTTATTCTCACCAGGAGCAAGTCGCCTTCATGCGTTTGATTTTTTACAACGTCTTCAAATAGCCTGTCAAATTCAGGAACTAATAATTGTGCTTTTTTATTTAATATATCTTTAAATAACATACTTAAATTTTTATTGCCTACATCATTTTTATTTAAATAATCACTTCTTTTTCTTAACCGGTGCAACTTTCCCGGCAGGCATATCAATATGTAACAAAAGCTCGTATGGATTCATTTTGAAAACTTGCGCCAATGCAAATACAATGTGCAGCCCTACTGCAAATTCCCCGCTTTCAATGCGTTGAATAGTACGAGTATCTACTCCTGATTTGGCTCCTAACTCAACCTGAGTCAATCCCATCTCGGTTCTTAGCTCTTTTACTTTTCCCCCAAACTGTTTGATCTGGGCAGGATATTTCTTTTTCAATGGCTGTTCAATATGTTCAACTGGGCAAAGATAATTAAATATCGAAACCAATCCCAGTTCAATAAGACATATTTGCCGTTATTTTTAAATTTATCGTGCTGATTAACAGATGATTGTAATTTATTCTATTGTTTCTTGCAACAACATGCGACATATAAGCCGTTTAATCCAACAAACGACAAATAAGCCGTTTTGTTAAAACATAAAACTATGAAACAACAAAAATTTAATGACAAAAGACTTCTGCATTATGCAAACTATTTAGAAGCAAATAATTTAAAGTGCACAAAATTCTATTCTTCTATTTCCAACAATAAAGCGATAAAAGACTGGGCTGAAAAAAGTGACAAACCTTTATTGCTTTATCCAATACTTGAGCTACCACTCATATTTACTGATGATTGGTTTTACGACAAAGATTATATGCCGGTATATTATGATAGTGAAAAGAAAGATACCGTCTCTTCAATAATCTCATTCTTTGGGATCAATCAGCTGATTTTATTTCACTTGTTTTCTCCCGGCGCCCAGATTGAACACGCCTACGGCGGTCAGACACTATATCCAAAATCTTCTCACAAAACAATTGCTTACAATATTTATGAATTAGTAGATGTAGTAAGGCACTACGAGGGAATAAAAGACAATGAAACTCAAATTTTAAATAACTAAAACCAAAAAGCTATGAAAACAAATGATGTGTATTTAAACCGACTATTAAAATTTGGCCGGTACATGGGAAAAACTCATTTAAGAGATGTCCTGTTCAAACGAGAAATAAAAACCGGTTGTAGCAAATATGATACGAGTGTAGAATGTTTCGCTTGGGCACTTGAAGCTTTGCCTCATGTGTTTAAAGAATGGACGTTCAGCCCGGAAAGTATTGCCTGTTTAAAAAACAATGAGCGCCTGAATAGCCTGACTGCTGCTGCTGTGTGGTTCAACCTAAACTTCGATACTTTATCGCATTTATTTCTGCCCGGCTACCAAGACTCCATTTATGGCGGAAATGTACTTGATGAAGCCGCAACACCGGGCGACCTCTCCAACAATATTTATGAGTACGTAAAAATTATGATTGAAGAACAGTTAAAAGATTCTTTGAAACCATTACCAGCTACAGAGCCAATAAAAACAAAAATTTATAAACTAAAAAATCAAAAATATGAAACAAGAAACACAGATTTCCTGCCCCGAATGTGGGCATAACATTGACGTAAATCAAATAGTTTATAGTCAAATCGCTGATCAGCTCAAATTGGATTTGGGTAAAAAAGCATCGGAAGAACAAAAGTCATTTGAAAATAAACTCCGGCAAAAGTATGAGGCGGAAAAGAATGAAGAGCTGTCATCCTATAAAGAAGAGCTTGAAAGAAAAAGCGAGCAAGTGAAAGACCTCAACAAAACGAAAGCGGAGCTTGAGCGTGCAAAACGTGAAAAAACGGAGTTACGGAGTCTGATAGAATCTGAAACAGAGCAGAAACTATCAGAAAGATTGAACGAAGAGAAAAACAGAATAAGGAAAGAGTATGATGAAAAAAACAATCTGAAAATTTCTGAGAAAGAACATCTGATTGATTCTCTTAAAACGCAAATCCAGGTGCTAACCCGTAAAGTTGAACAAGGTAGTATGCAGCTCCAGGGTGAGGTACAGGAGCTGGAAATAGAAAACTACCTGAGAGAATGCTTTCCATTGGATACTATTGAAGAAATAAAAAAAGGTGCAAGAGGTGCGGATTGTCTTCAAATTATTAACTCACGAGAACGGATCGGCTGCGGAAGTATTTATTATGAATCCAAGCGTACAAAGGATTTTTCAAGTGCTTGGATACCCAAGTTTCGCACCGATATGCAAGAGAAGAACGCAACTTTCGGAGTGCTGGTAACAGACACTTATCCTAAGAATATCGAGAGAATGACTTTAATTGATGGGGTATGGGTATGCAAAGTTGATGAATTTAAAGGACTGTGTTTTGTTTTGAGGGAAGCTGTTTTGTTGCTAAATACATCAGCAATAACCCAGGAAAATAAAGGCGAAAAGATGCATATGCTGTATGATTATTTGATTGGCAATGAATTCCGGATGCAAATAGAAAGCATCGTTGAAGGATTTGTTACCATGCAGGATGATCTGAACAGCGAAAGAAGAGCATTGGAAAGCATCTGGAAAAAGCGTCAAAAACAAATCGAAAAGGTGCTACTGAATACATCCCATATGTTCAGCACCATTAGAGGAATAGCCGGAAGTTCTATCAGTGAAATTAAGGCTTTGGAATTAACAGAAGCTAAACATATTGAATAGTGAAAAATTTAAATGATTCTTTTCTCAGGCTATTAATCATTGCTGAACATATCGGATCAGAAGATTTTTATGAAAACTATGATGGGTTACACTTTTTCTATAACGGGATTAAAACAACTTGGATAATGAGAGACACGGAAAATACATTCCTAAGAATGATGATACTTGCCGAACACTTTGAAGATGGCCGACTTTACGAGGAGTACTATGGATTACACTTCTTCTATTCGGACGACAAAAAGACACTTTTAATAGGCCGTGCCGGTAAGTATCACTGTGTCTTTCCCCAAGTAATTTGCGAATTACCACACCTGTTTTCAGAATTTAAAAAAACCGAAGATGGAAGTATCACATACATACCGGCACCAGATCTTAATAGTCATTACAGTGTTCTTGAATTTTTCGGTTTGGAAGTGAAAGAGTTTATTCACCTTTTTACAGTTGGTGGACAAAAGCCCGAAGTGTACGGAGGAAAAGAACTTTCAATTGAATATGATTTAGCAGACCTCTCAAAAAACATTTTTGAATTTTTGGAACTGGTACTCGATAAAAGAAGCAATACTTCAAAATAAGTTATGAAAAATTTCAATGGACATTTGTTACGATTATTTATTTTGGCAGAGCACCTACAAGGCGGCAAACTCTATCTCGATTACATTTTCTTATCCGAAATATGGACTTTAGAAGAACCGCCAGAGGCTGTTGGTAGCAATAATATTTGCCACACATGCTTTCCATTTGTTTTTAGTGAGCTGCCTTCCTTATTCCATGAATTCGAACAACTGCCGCACGGAATTATAGTTTATCGTCCTGATCGGTCTTTGGAAGTGGATCTCGCACTAATGGAATTTATGGGGCTATCGCCATACGAATTTTACTACTGCTTTATTCCTGGTCATCAAAACGAATTATCGGGAGATAACGGGCTGAGTATACACGCAACACCGGAAGAGGTTGGACAACATTTGATAAGATTCATTCAAGACAAATTGGATAATAAGTAAGTGTAACAGATGATTTTTAAATATTGTATAGTACCGAAGAATAAATAAAATCACATTCAAACGATTTTAAATACGGATTGTTTGCAAGGTTGATAAAATGTCTGCATTGCGAAAGAGCCTAACCTTATTAAAACGATTTTAATATGAAAGATGTTTGCCGATTTTCAAAAAAAAGTAAAAATTAATTCGATTACTGATGGGCATAACCTGATACGAACGATTTTGATATTACAAAAGTTGCTAAATGTTAACAAAAATAAATGTGGTTTTAATGAAGCTTGGATCAACAATAGGGATAACTGTTTCGTTTAAATAAAAAAATACAAAAAGATGAATACACTTTCATTAAATAAATTATTAGACTATTTAGACTATAGCGATTTAAGAGCTGTGAGAAAATGGTGTAATAAAAATGATGTGTTCATAATTAAGCACGGCAAGAATGAATTTGTTTTTGAGACTGATTTCAAAATTGTTTGGGAAAGACCATTCATAAATAAGCTTAAAGCAACATTTGGAGATGATTGGAAATCTGTTTACCAGCTTCATAAAGATGGAAACATTCCTGCATTGGACATTTTACATAATATCCCGGATGTTAAATATAAAACTTATAAACCAGCTGCAAAGGGCTCTGAGAATTACAAGAAAAAACTTGAAGAGTATGCAAAAAACAAAGCTGCGTAATGATCTAAAAATATAAATAAAAAATATGACAAAATTAAAACTTCCTAAAAAGAACAGAATTCCGGGACTTTACTTGTTTTGCAACAAATGCAAAAAATATTATCGTAATGATATCGCTGTTAAATGTAAATGTGATAGCATGGTTTATAAATATAAAGTTCACATTCCCGGAGCAGGTAAAAAATGTAAAACAAAAAACTTAATTGCTACAAATTTCGATGATGCTTTTATCGAATGTCGTGCTTTTAAAAGCGAGTTGACTACAAACTCCTTTCAAAATATCAAAATCGAATCAGAAATTCAAAAACCGATTTTATTTACAGATTGCGTGGAAGATTTTATGGCATTCCTAAGAGACGAAGGGGTAGCTCACCATAATATCGCTGCGAGAACTAAAAAAGTACTTAAGCATTATGAAAGGTCACTTTTGTATTTTGGGTATGCACTTGTGGAAAACGGAATTGATACTTCGATTTTAAAATTTACAGACATAAATGAAAAAATGACGGGCTATGTTTATCATTATTTACTGCGAACAAAAAAGTTTAGCAATAAAAGTTTCAATAATACCATGGCCGAAATGAAAAAATTTATGCGTTTTATCATCACTAAGTACGACCTGAAATACAAAAATTATTTCGCGGATATCAAAAAAAGAAGAGTCAATACCGGTGACCAGACTTCCGTTACCATGGAAGAATTTACTAAACTACTGGAATTAGTTACGCCAGAAAACAGTATAGTAGATAGAAAAGACAAAAAAGGACCAAGTATTTACAGAAATTGGTACAAGACTGCATTTAAACTTGGTTTATTTACCGGTGGCAGGCGCGAGGAAGTAGTTAAATTAAAATGGAACGGCATAAAACTAACAACAAATGGAGAATTTTCTCATTTGGAGGTGAATCATTTCAAAATAAACAGAGCAAATAGACGCCTTATGGGAGATGAAGCCGAAATCATGAAGAAAATACCTATGAATGAAGATTTAGAGCACCTATTGATTGAATTAGGCTATAATGAGCATAGAAATACAGACACATATATTCTTGCACCGGAAGAAGCTGCTTCCAGGGAGACAATAATGGGCTTAATTACTATTGCATTTTCCCATTATTATAAAAAATTGAATACTGGGGAACAAAAGCAGTTCAAGCATCTTAGAAAAGCCTACGCAACAGCTCTGTATGTTATCCAAGGGGACGAGGCAAACGAAAGCACCGGACATGAAGGAATGCATGTGCTGCACGACCACTATATTGATAAAAATGTAGTTATGGAGGCTAAAAGAAAGGAATTCAAAAAGCTAGGAAGCATCTTTAAAAAATAGTATTTCCTTACTCTGAAACCTTACTCCTATATAAGGTAGACTATACAAAAAAAGACAAAAACCCTTGAAAGCATTAACTTTCAAGGGTTTTCTGTTTTAGTGCGGATGAAGGGACTCGAACCCCCACGCCTCACGGCACCAGATCCTAAGTCTGGCGCGGCTGCCAATTACGCCACATCCGCATTTTTAATCTCAATCGGACGGTAAAGATATGCTTTTTATTAAAATGGCGCCCGATTTTTTATTTTTTTTAGCCTTTCCCTGTTGAGTCTGACATTTTTTATGTTCGCTCCCAGTTTTCTGATTTTGAAAAAATTTCCGGTAAACCGTGTATAAAATATCAACAAACGTTGATAACATAATTAGCAGGTTTTTAAATAAAATTTTAATTTTGTTGAAGATTTAACATAATGCTGACAATTGATCCGAAAGAGGTTAAAACCCCTGTTTTACATAGCTATTTACTTGGTGCAGTAGCACCACGTCCGATTGCATTTGCCAGTACCATGGATAAGGATGGAAATCCGAATTTAGCGCCGTTCAGCTTTTTTAACGTATTCAGCGCCAATCCGCCAATCCTGATTTTTTCACCTGCACGCAGCGGGCGTACCAATACAAACAAGCATACGTACGAGAACATTAAAGAAACAAACGAGGTGGTGATCAATGTGGTAAATTACAACATGGTAAACCAGGCAAGCCTTGCCAGTACAGAATATCCGAAAGGAGTAAACGAATTTGTAAAAGCAGGATTTACACCGGTAGAATCACTTAAAGTAAAGCCGTTCCGTGTTAAAGAATCACCTGCGCAGCTGGAGTGTATCGTCCGCCAGGTAATTGAGCTGGGCGATCACGGTGGTGCAGGAAATCTGATCATCTGTGAAGTAGTGATGATGCACATCAGCGAAGATGTTTTGGATGAAAACCAACACATCGATCCTGTTAAAATTGACCTGGTAGGGCGGATGGGCGCCAACTGGTATAGCCGCACCAATAAAAGTGCGCTGTTTGAAGTGATCAAACCATTATTGAATACCGGCATCGGCGTGGACCAGATCCCCACTGCCATCCGTAATTCAAACGTCCTTACAGGAAATAACCTTGGACAATTAGGCAACATTGAGCGTTTACCCACGCAGGAAGAAATTATAAATTACAAAAATTCAGGTGCCATCAATGAAGCATTTGAAGTATTCGGAACAAATAAAAACAAGCTGGAAGAACAATTGCACCACATCGCAAAAGGCCTGCTCGAAAATAACAAACCGGAAGAAGCATGGAAAGTGCTTTTATCCATTCATCATTAAGTAAACAAAGAATCCTAGGCAATAAGAGTAAACAAAAACAAGTAAACAATTAAAACAAAAATAAAATGGACATCACAGGAATTTTAAAAGTAAAAACAGAAGCGCAGCAAGTGTCTGACAAATTCAGAAAAAGAGAATTCGTATTAACCGATAATTCATCACAATATCCGCAGCACGTATCATTTCAATTGACACAGGACAAATGCAGCTTATTGGATCAATACAATGTGGGCGATGAAATTAAAGTACATTTCAACCTGCGTGGCCGCGAATGGACATCTCCAAAAGGCGAAGTAAAATACTTCAACACACTGGAAGCATGGCGTATCGAAGGCGGAAACGCTGCTTCTGCTTCTAACAGTGCATCTTCTTCAAATACAATGAATGATGTTGCTGCAACTTTCACTGCTGCATCACAGGAAGATGATCTTCCGTTCTAAGAAAACAATGCAATTAAAAATAACGCGTTTTGCAATTATGCAGAATGCGTTATTTTTTTGCTTTCATAGCAATCCATTTTTATAGAAAATGGTGTTGTTGATAGGAAAATGTTATTTTTCTGCAATATTCATAATAATACTGTCATCCCGCAATGTTCTACAACACAACCTAAAAAATTAAACAATGCTTGAACTACTGCTTCAGCCTTTTCAGGAATTAGAAACAAAACGCCTTGTGCTGCGTCAGTTAAGGCAGGAAGATGCCACCGATCTGTTTGCCATTCGCTCGGATGAACGCACATTGCAATTTCTTGACAAAGACCCGGATGCTTCTGTTGACGCAACACTCGCATTCATCAATCGTGTGCATGATTCATTCCTGGATAACGATGCGATGCCTTGGGTGATCGCATTAAAGAGCAATGACAAGGTGATCGGGATGATCAATTTCTGGAACATCCAAAAAGCGCATTACCGTTCGGAGATTGGCTATATTTTACACCCGGATCATTGGAACATGGGAATAATGAGCGAAGCCCTGGAAATTGTTTTGGATTTCGGATTTAGCACACTGAAATTTCATAGCGTGGAAGCCAATGTAAACCCTAAAAATGCAGGCTCCATCAAGGTATTGGAAAAACAAGGATTTGTAAAGGAAGCGTATTTTAAAGAAAATTATTATTACAACGGTGTATTTTTAGATTCGCTGATCTATTCGAAGCTGGCGCCGAAAGGCTAAAACATCACCTGGTCTTCGTCGATTGCTTTTGCATCCAATGCATCGCGCAAGCCATTGCCAAGCAATACAAACGCCAATACCATTAATACAATAGCTAATCCCGGTAAAATAGCAAGGTATGCAAACGATTCGTCACCGATAATGTAACCACGATACGCGTTGATCATAGCTCCCCAGGATGCTGTTGGCGGTTGTGCACCAATCCCTAAAAAGCTTAAGCCCGCTTCCGTTAATATTGCAGATGCAAAATTTGCTGCCGAAATAACGATCACCGGCCCCAATACATTCGGAAGCACATGCCGCCAGATAATGCGCCTGTTTTTAAAACCCAGCGCACGGCCCGCTTCCACAAATTCTTTTTCACGCAAGCTTAGGATCTGCCCGCGGATCACGCGCGCTACTTCCACCCACATGGTTAAACCAACCGCTATAAACACCTGCCAGAAACCTTTTCCAAGTGCCAGCGTGATCGCGATGACCAGTAATAACGTCGGGATCGACCATACCACATTGATGAACCAAACAATAATATCATCCACCCGGCCGCGGTAAAATCCTGCCAAAGCACCCATCAGTACACCGATCACGATGGAAATAAAAACGGAAATAAATCCTACGGAGAAAGAGATCCGCGTTCCGATGATCAACCGGCTTAATAAATCACGCCCTGCAGGATCGGTCCCTAAAATGTATTTTTTGGTAACAATATAATTTTTTTCTACTTCTGCCCTCAGCTCTTTTACATTCTTGCGCACCTTTTGGTTGCTGCCGAATTCATAAAATTCCGTATAACCGTCCTTCACATTATTTTCGATCTGCGTATTGTAATTGATCGCATACACCACATCCGCCAGGTTGTATTTTATTTCGGTGCCAATGCGCTTTTCATCACCGGTATATTCACGCACCACAATATCATTGCCTTCATAATGGTATTCGGAAAAAGGAATGGAGCGGAAATTACTTACTTCTCCCCAGATCATTTTCTCCAAAAAATTTACATTGTGCTGCGGTTCATTTTTGCGGGTTTGTAACATTTGCACTTTAAAGCCGGGAGGCCTTTTGGAAAGTTCCAACAGCTGATCATTGGCATCGGGAGTGGAATCCGGAGTGATCAGAAATCCTAAAATGGCAACCGTCATACATAACCCAATGACCACCAAACCAAACATCGCCAGCTTATTTTTTTTAAGCCTCTGCCATGCGTAATAAGATAAAGAATGAGAGTACGAATCGTCTTTTTTAGCCATATAGTTTTAAAACTTGCGCCCCTTCCATTCGTATTTACCGGTACTTCCAAGCATACCCACCACCACTACATACAACATGTAAAGGAGCTGCTCAGGAAGAAAAAGAAATAGTTCATGTTTTCTCTTAAAAAAAGAGGCTGCTAAAAATAACAACAAAAAGTCAATTATGCATTTTATTCCGGTCATAATAAGACAAAATTCAAAAAAAGGTAAATAGACAGCTGATTTAAGCGCCGCAAAACCTGTCAGAAAGCCCATAAAAAGCAGCATAAAGCTAACGGAATACACCAGCACCGAAACCATTCGTGTTGCCGGGTTCATTGCTCCAAATCCTTTTGATGCCCAGCGTTTCCGCTGATTCATAAATTCACTGAATGTCTTTTTTGCAGGTGTGTATACAATTGCTTCTGCATCCTTTAAAAAGCGGATCTTTTCCGGGTATTTTTCAGCAATTTTATACATCAGCAGCACATCATCGCCCGAAGCGCCGCCATCAATCCCCGAAAAACCATTCAGTTCATTAAATACAGCCCGTGTGTAGGCCAGGTTAGCGCCATTACATAAAATAGCGGCATTAAAATAAAGCGATCCGGCCGTGCTTCCCATCAGCGCCATAAATTCCAGGCTTTGCATTTTTTCAAACACGGAAACAGGCTTCGTAAATGCTACCGGCGCCACAATCATTTTACTATCTGTTGCCGAATAAAAACCGACAATTGTTTCCAGCCAGTTTTTTCCCATTGTACAATCCGCATCCGTTGTTACGATCAGTTCGGCCTGCGTTACCGCGATGGCTGCAGCAATTGCATTTTTCTTCCCCGATGTTTCTGCTAACGATATTAATTTTACGTTCCGGTATTTTTCAGTATAACGCTGTATCACCATCCCGGTAAGGTCTGTAGAATGATCATCCATCACAATGATCTCCACATTTGCTGCCGGATATGTTTGTGCAAGCAGTTTATCCAGGCATTCTGCAATATTTTTTTCTTCATTTCGCGCAGCAACAATTACTGCAATTGTAACAGGAAAATTATTTTTATTCCCCGGTGATCTTGTTTTGATCCAGCCGTAACAATACCTTGCGATCAGCGCTGTGTAAAGGATACACAACACCGCTGTAATAAGTGCTACAATTTTTACAACAAATAAAAACATGTTCAGGATTTAAAAAATTTCATTTTTCCTATAAATAAACTCCCAGCCAATGCAGGAATCGCCAGGTTAATGACCCACACAATAAAAGATGCGGCAATCACTCCAGTTTCATTGGTTGTAACACCTGCAAAAAGTGTAACTGCTACTGCGCCACGTGTAACAACCTCCGTTAGCGCAAAGCTTGGGATCACCGAAGTGATCAAAAACACGATCGCGATCAGCATCCCGCCCGTTACAACATCCACATCTACATGCAGCGCCCGCAGCACCAAATAATACTGGAATAAAAATACAAGATAACGCAGCAACGACAATATAAAAATCAGCGCCAGCTCCTTACCGGAAATGTTGTAAACCGCATTTAAGTAAGATTGAATTTTGATTGAAAAGCGTGCACGGTATTTATACAAGAGGTTCAGCAATAATAGCAATGCAATCACTGCCATTAAAAAAAAAACCGCAATCAAGGACGGCTGTATTGCAATTGGTACGCCTGTTTTATTTCCGGAACGAAAGAATATAAAAAAAGCAGAAACACCTGCAATTATAGTGATGCACAACTGCACAATGCTTCCTGCAAAATTTTTCAACGTTGCTTCTACTTTACCGGCCTTCTCCAGAAAAAAAATGCGCCCTGCAAATTCTCCAATCCTGTTCGGCATAAAAATACTGACTGTTACACCTGCAAAAACGGATTTAAAAGCGGTAAAAAAAGTAATGTTTTCGAGCGGCGCAATCAGCAATTTCCATTTCAATGCTTCCAGCCCCCAGTTCACAAACATCAGGCAAAACGTAACAATCAATAATGTTAGATCCGATTGTTTTAAAACCGATGTAAAATCCACCTGCGCAGTGGTGCTTTTCAGCTTATAAAACACATACCAAAATGACAAAATTAAAATGCCCGCCTTTATCAAAAGACTTATAACTTTGTAAGCACGATTCGTTGGAGCAGCATTCATATTCATCAACAATATTAGCAAAAAGACCCGTTATGTCGGCTATTGCAACAGATAAAATAGTATTAGGCATCGACCCCGGAACAAATGTGATGGGCTACGGGATCATTCACGTTAAAGGCACCAAAATGGAATTGGTGGTAATGGGTGTTTTACGCCTGGAAAAAGTAGGCGATCATGCATTAAAACTTCAAAAAATATTTGATTGCGTGGTTTCCCTGATCGAGCAATACAAACCCGATGAAATGTCGATCGAAGCGCCTTTCTTTGGAAAAAATGTGCAGTCGATGCTGAAGCTTGGCAGAGCACAGGGTGTGGCCATTGCAGGCGCCCTATCACGCAACCTCCCGATCCAGGAATATTCTCCTAAAAAAATAAAACAATCGATCACCGGCAGCGGAAATGCTTCGAAAGAACAAGTAGCCGCCATGTTGAAAAGCCTGCTGAATTTCAAAGAAACACCCGAATTCCTTGATGCTACCGATGGATTGGCTGCTGCGGTTTGTCATCATTTTCAACGAAAACCGGCCGGTGGTAAAAAAGAATATACAGGTTGGAAAGCTTTCCTGGCGGATAACCCCAATAAAAAAGCCTGATCGGTTTTTTATTTTTTTGGTTATGTTGTGGAATAATGTTGCGATGGAAATAGAAATACTTTCTTGTGCTGTCATCCCGGGCTTGACCCGGGATCTCATAAATAGTAGCGGTATTTAATTGGCAGATCCCGGGTCAAGCCCGGGATGACAATACTGTTTGTGAATATTGTAAAAACAACATTTTTATTATAATATGACCTTTTTTCAATATTTCAAAAAAAAAATCGTGTTCTAAAACACGATCTGCAAAAATCAATCTTTATAATTTAGATTTTATTTTCTCCGCCATTTCGGATAATTCCTCCGGTGTCGGCTTGATCTTCGGGCGCGTAAAATTTACATCGTCCGCCGTATTCATAGGCACCAGGTGAATATGCGCATGCGGCACTTCCAGCCCGATCACGCTCATGCCGACACGTTTGCAAGGCACTGCCAGCTTTATTGCTTTTGCCACTTTTTTTGCAAAAACGATCATCTCCGCAAGGTCGGCATCTTCTAGATCAAAAATATAATCAATCTCCTTTTTAGGAACAACCAATACATGGCCATGCACCAATGGAAAAACATCCAGGAAAGCAAGGAATTTATCATTCTCTGCTATTTTATAACCCGGGATCTCCCCCTTAATGATCTTTGTAAAAATGCTCGCCATATATTTATCGGGAGATCTCTACGATCTCAAATTGAATTAATCCGGAAGGAATTTTAATTTCCGCTTTTTCTCCTACTTTTTTACCCAGCAAACCTTTGCCGATCGGCGAATCTACTGAGATCTTCCCCGCTTTCAGATCCGCTTCATTTTCTGCTACAAGTGTATAGCACATGGTGGAACCGTTTGCCATGTTTTTGATCTTTACTTTTGAAAGGATCAATGCTTTGGACATGTCCAGCTGCGATTCGTCAATCAGGCGGGCATTGTTCATCACTTCTTCCAATTTAGAGATCTTCAGTTCCAGCAATCCTTGCGCTTCTTTCGCTGCATCATATTCTGCGTTTTCAGACAAATCTCCTTTATCCCTTGCTTCCGCTATCTGGCGCGAAATAGAAGAGCGCTCCTGAAATTTTAAATGATGTAATTCATCTTTTAATCTCTTTAATCCTTCTTCTGTAAAATAAGAAATGTTCGACATCGTAATTGTTTTTTGTTACTACTAATTAAAGCAGAAAGAGAATCCCGCTATTGCGGGACTCTCTTTTACTTATTTTAAACAAATATATAAAAAATTATAAATTGATCCTAACACCTAACGTGTGTACTCCCTGGAATGGGTCTGTATCACGGTAGGAGTAATCAATACCAAATGTGGATTTATTTTTACCAAATGGAATTTCTACTGTAAATCCTGCGCTTGGTCCTGTAAATACAGTTGTTCTGTCGGCTTTTGAAGTAATGCCTTTTTCATAGCAGTATCCAACGCGCAACATCAGCATATTTTTCCAGCCGTATTCAACACCCAATTTAAATTCATCTTTTGAAAATGAATTGGATGTAAATGTTCCCATTGCAGTGATACGGTTTGTTTTCATTTTAACGCTGTCTTTGCTTAAATAAAAATCATAACCCGCACCAATGTTCAGTTGGGATGGAAGCTCAAATGTTGCAGCACGTTGCTCAACCGTCATTAAGCTTGCAGAGTTTGTTGCAGAAGGAACCGGTGTTTTGAAAGATAAACCGTCGCCGCTGAATTTCATACGTGGCCCAACATTTTTCAGGGAAATACCAAATTTTAACTGGTCGTATTTTCCTGCGATGTACTGGATTCCCGCATCCAAAGCAATACCTCTGGCGCTCACACTTGCAGTTTTTTCAGTGATCACACGTAAGGTCATACCTCCGTAGATGTTATCGGAAAATCCTTTTGCATACGATAAACCGATGTTCAGGAATTGTGGAGAATATGTTCCCAATCCACCTTCCGGCTGATCAACTGTTGTGATAGGAATATCTCCGAAATCCATTGACATAATGGATAAACCGATAGCTCCTGTTTCGCCGACATGTTGTGTCAAACCAAAAGAGTTGATATTGATATCCGTTCCTTTTAACCATTGGGTACGGTCAAACATTAATTCTGTTTTACGTGTAAAAGCAATACCGGCAACGTTAGAGTTCATTGCCTCCAAACCTTTTATACCTGCAGTGTTGGCACCTGCCCATCCGCTGCTGCGTGCCCATGGATTAATTAATAACTCAGTTGCACCGGCCTGTCCAACACGATCAGGATTTCCTGCATAAGTGCTCGCAGGGATCATGAACAAACCTGCAACAGCAACCGGAACGAATAGTTTATAATATTTTTTCATAATTGTTATTTTATATAAATTCTATATTATCTACATTGAAATTTAAAACATTAACCTGACTAGTATGCCTCGATATCTATCGGACGCATTACACCAAACCATTTTAATATTTTTTCTCCAACACCCGGTACTTCTACGTGGATGATGTACAATCCGCTGGCAACCGGGATCCGTGCTTCGTTTTTCAAATCCCAATCCAATGATGTTTTTGCTTCAGCACCAGCACCGGAATCGTCTTTTTTGAAACGTCTTACAAGGTTACCATTCAATGTATAAATAGAGATGGTACATTTCGCCGGAATGTTCGTGATCTTCACAATGTTATCCAGTGTTGTTTTCTCGTAACCGGAGTAAGCATAGTATGGATTCGGAACAATGTTGATGATCGCCAACGCATCTTTTGCTGTCATAGCATGGTTAGTCGTTGTTTGAACATCAGCAGTATTAAACTCATACATACCGTTTGATCTGTTGGTTGTAGTTAATACAGATACATTAATAGCTGTAGTTACGTATGTATTATTGACAGCAGTAAAACTTGTTCCTGTAGGATAAAGCAAACCGTTATGAGTTACAGGTCCTGCTTCCACATAATAATGCTGACCTACTACCAGTGATCCTGATGCTACTTGTGTACCTGTACCATATTTTCCGTATGGTTTTGTAACACGTAATCTCACTTTTACGTCTGTTTCAAGCAGATCATGTCCAGGCGCAAGTAAAGGCATATTCACCCACATTGCATCTGTATAGATCTCTCTTTTGTATCCTTCGGAAAGAGTTGTTGTTGCAGTTGTATTCTGAGACGCACGGTATAATTTGTACAATGTCAATCCGTTGTCGTAAGCAGGTATATCTTTCAACTGGTTTGGTAACTGTGTGTCTGTATTCGCATACAATGCATTTGCGTTATGTCCGAATACATATATATAATGTTTACCACCAAATACAGGGTCAAATCCAGGAGAGAATGTACGTGAAGTCGGGTTCCATACCATATCAGTACCGTTTTCTGCAGCCAGGTAAGAATCCTCACCGAATGCCATGTTCAAACGCTCACCTGTTTCAAGGTTGATAGCATATCCAGGGAACCAACTCATACCCATAGGTGCAGCAACCTGCACACCCATACTGTCGATTGTTCCGCCTTCCTGTGCATTATATCCTGCTTCTCCAGCAGATTTACCATTTTTATCTACAGAAGCTGATTTACGGATGCTCATTTTTTGAGCACCACCAATTGCTAAGATGGCTTCTTCCTGTAATTCGATAACAGGGCAACGTGTCCATTTTGATTTATCTTTTGTGAAGACAACGTCAACACTTGCAAGATTTTTAAGTGATGTTACCGTTCTGTATTTATCCCAGGCTGGCCCGCCTCTGCTTGTAAGTGGCGTTCCCGGATAAATATTATCTGTTAAACGGTAAGGTGCCCACATTCCGTTAATGAATTTCTCATACGCCTGAACATCATCATAAGTCAAGAAATCGTTATATCCCGGAGTATCTGTGAAGGTGGCAGTACCTGAACGGATCCAGTTGTCGTCCTCTTGTCCTTCTGCGTCAGCCACACCAGTCAACCATCTTCTGGTATCATCTCCGAATGTCATTGTAGATGCATCCGATAAAGCGCCGTTTGTTGTTGCTAAGATAGAAGGATCACTTGGTCCGTAGGCAAATACTGCATTTACAGAAATACCCCATTTAGGAACAATGTTGCTTTGTCCATTAATGATCTGCTCATTTGGAATTTCAATCGTAGCATCGGAATGAACAGTTTCAACAGCAGTACCACCCGGGCCTGTCAGTTTTTCCAATGTCCATTTTGCTTTTGTAGAAATACCATTTGTCGGTGGCACGCTTGGTGATGAACTTGTCATAGTAGTTGAATCCGTTAAATAGATACGGAAATCACTTACCGGTACGTTCAAAGGGTCAATCACTTTAATGCTGATTGGTCCACGTCCGTTTTCATACTGAGGATACAATGTACGGCCATTTGGAGAAGCAAGGATCTGAGAAACTGTTCCTGCTGTGATATCCAATACATTTCCACCGTTACCTTGTCCTTCAATACGTTTTAATTTAACTCCGGAACCGTATTCAGAATGTTGGTCTGTTCCGCTCAACTCAGGAGATACAATATGCGGAATACCTGCATATGGTGTACCCGGTTGGTTTTTACGTCCGGAAATATATGGTTTGTAATCGCTGTAAGAGAACAATAAAGGATTGAACTCCTGTGTCTGGCTATAGCCATACGCTACAATACGATAATAGTATGTTTTATGATTTACAAGTGCATTATCACCTGTAGCAAATAAATCGGTTTTAATTGATACCGAGTGAACAACACCTGCGTCAGATCCATTTACCATTTCCTGAGGAACGTTGGCTGTGATTGTTGCATCGTATGTGTAGTTTATGATTTGTTTAAGTCCATCTTTTTTATCACACTCTAACACCAAACGCGCTTTATCAACATTGTATAAATCTGTTGCTGAAACGTTTGCATCTTTTACCTGGTATAACTGATATCCCTGGAAGCGGTACAATGAGTCACCACCCACCAATAAATCCGGATCTTCTGTATATCTTTCAAGATAGTTGTTTGATCCAAGCGGATTTGTCCAGTACAGCACTAATTCCTGGTTCAATTCCTGAATTTTCAAATCAGGAGCTGTAGGTCCATCCAATGTTTTAAAACAGTTGTTGAATAATAACTGCGCTTTTTTATCAGCACCTTTTAATAAGGCAAGAGATGCTAAAGGTCCACCTTGAGTTGTACGTGCCCATACAACACCTGTTGTAATAGTATTTACAGCACCCGGTTTTAATGTAAACGGACCAGCTGACTGCATAAAACGTCTGTCGACAAAGGGGTTATTTTCGCGCCACTCGCTCCATGGGGCTTCGGTAATTCCTTGTGTACCCCAACCGTGCGGATCGGAATCATCAGGGAATACAAATTTACAAGGAGTTCCTGCACCTACGGCGTCGCCACCATAAGTCATCAATGATCCATCTCTCCATTTACTGGTTAAGTAGTTGTAGAAATTCCCTGCAATTCCAGGATTCCCGTTGATAGGGTTTGTATTGTTATTGTAGTATATAAAACGCTCCATACCCAAACGCTCGTTATCGATAACGGTATCACCGTATCCAACACCGTTCAGTGTACTGTCGGCAGGATCTGCAATAAAGTTAGGATCTGCATAAGGGCCTTCAAAAAAGTCAACCCCAACAGCCGGTGGGTTGGCACCGTAACCTAATACTCCGCCTGTACCTTCATCCACGGCATCGCCGTTGTATTGGTAACCAAATCCGTTTGTTGCATCACAACCAACGTAGTCATCATTATAACCACCCAAATCGGCATCTACCCATACACCAAAATATGTTTTGTTGATCTGGAAAGAGGATTTATTGATGATCTTATAAGTATAAAAAGTCATGTCGTTGATCTCATCCGTAGTCTGGAATGCAAATGCCTCTGCCTGGATTTCCAAACCAATGGCTGCACCACCTGTTTCGGTATGCACATTTCCTTTATCGTTGAATACCCACCAGATCGCCTGGTCACCTTTTAAACGTGCAGTACAAGCTCTGTTTCCAACTAAGTCGAAATCAGGATAATCACCTACAGTAGGATCGTAGAAGTTATCTCCGTTGTAATCGAAGAATGGAGCCAATGCTTGTCCTTCAGGACCAAGAGTTGGCCATTCCATAATGGTTTGTAAAGCAGTACTGCTGATAGGTGGCACACCAACTGAACCTGAGTTTACAACCCAGTTATGGTATGCTTCCACATCTGCTCTGTCGATCTTAAAGAATTTATCGTACGCCAAACAAGTTGCCGCATCGGTAGTTGCAATGGATGATAAAGGTCCCGGCCAGTAGTCATTACCTGTTTGACGGTAAGTCATCGCCGCTACTTTTAACTGGTTACCGGCATCAATACCACCGATCCAAAGGGAACCGGCAAAGATTGATTTAATACGGCTCCCTTTAGGAATTTCGTACTGGGCACTGATTAAGTCCCACCACATATCACCACCGGTAAGAAGTGTTGCTCTGACGTTGTTAATGTCAATATCAACACGGGCTGATGCAGGTACACATCCTGCCATCACCGATCTCGTCTGATCATCGGGAGTAGCAGTTGTAATACCACTTCCTGTACCTACGTTTTCTCTTGCATTTACGCTAAAAGAAAGAGCTATAAGGGATAAGGAAGCGACTAACTTGATACGATTCTTTTTCATAATATTATTGTTATGTAGCATTTCAAATTTTTTATTTAGCAATCAAAAAACTTTTATTCTTAGAAATCAAGCATTAAACCTAAACGGATAACGCGTGGTCTTGAGTAATTACTTGGGTTATTAATCCTTACATAGTACAAATCCTGGAATGCTGTTGCATTTGTTTTTGCAGCGATATCGCTTTGTGCTGTTGCGGAAGCCAAATAACCATCATCTCCGGGGTTACCTGTTGCTCTGTAAACATTCAGGATATTTTTAGTATTTAACAAGTTCAATACCTGCAGATAAACATTCAGGTTAGCATGTTTTTTCTCTTGTCCGTCTTTTTTACCACCCCAGCTAAGTTCTACATCTTTGTCGATTTTCAAATCCACTTTAAAGTTCCAGGGAAGGTTTGATCCGTTGATGCTACCTTCTAATGATCTGCGTTGAGGTACATCAAAGTATCCATCTGCAGAAATGTTAGACTGTTTGCTGTATGGTGTTCCTGAACCAGCTCTGAAAACTACGTTAGCACCAACATTTTTCAACAATTGAATTGTTTTTTCTTTGTCTGTACCTTTTTTACGTGTCCAGTTTGGTCCGTTGTAATCTTTACCGGCACCAAAACGGTAATCCACGTTCAAGATTACTGTGTGACGCTGATCGTAATCCAATGCATGTAATGTTCTTAAGTTCGGTTGTCCGGAAGATGCTAAGTTGAATCCGTCGGATGAGCTGGAACCAGTACCATCAGCAAATTGTAATGTATAGCTTGCTGTTAACTGAACACCACTTGCCATTCTGCGTAAATCGTAAGCGAATGATAATCCTTTTACTGTACCAAAGTCGATGTTATCGTAAGTGGTGTATGTGATAGGATATGCATCTGTAACGGATACTACCTGGATCATGTTTCTTAACTCACGGTAGAATGCAGAGATAGTGATCGCTGAATTTTTCTTTTCGTTCAAGACTTGTGTAAATCCTAACTCGTAGTCAGTTGTTCTTTCCGGTTTTAAGCCCGGATTATTTAATGTTCCAACGTTTTTATTTGCTAATTGCAGGTACTCAACAGGATCTAATCTGTTTGCTCCCGGAGGGCGTTGTGTTAATACATCGTAGTGAGCAAAGAAGTTAGCCACATCGGAGATCGGGAAAGCAAATGCGATACGCGGCATGAAGTTGATCTGTGGTTTGTAATCGGTAAACACTCTGGATGTTACCAATTTTTGTTTAGCAGCAGTAGGATCCAGTAAGTATGGGTTGATACCACCATCTGCTGTAGCAGAACCTGTTAATAATGAAGGATCGCTGATCTGAGCACCTGCAGCATTATACCATGTATCGCCATTTCTGTAACCGATAACGGTAGGAGTTGGTGCGTATGAATCGTATACGTATACTGCATAATCATCACCGATATTGGAAGGACGGGCAGTTGCCTGTGCGCTGTAATCTACTTCGCCAGCTGTTTTTGTTTCGTACAATAAGTATTTATCTTTCAATACTTTTTGATTCGCATCAAAACGATCGATACGTAAACCTACGTTGAATTTCAAATCTTTGAAATCAAATTTATCCTGGATGTATCCTGCAATGTAAATCGGGCGGTAAGCACCGATCTCTCTTGTGAAGTTTCCATCAGCATCTGTTTTTGTAAAGAAATCGTCCAGACTTGGGTTGCTGTTTAATTTTTTACCTGTGTGATCGTAACCATAATAACCAACGTATTGTGTACCACCCACGTTTAATAAATCGTCGGCGCTGAACATGTCGATGCTGTAAGTTGAAGGAGCATAAGAATCGATATCGATCCACTGAGTTCCATTAGGATCGTATCCTAATTTTTGTCTTAAGCTACGGTCGAACTGATATTGTGTTCTTTTGGTAGGATCCGCCCAAGGTTGGCCTGTTGCAGGATCAAGGTTATCATTTAAACGTGCATAATCATAGTGAGGATAAACCAACCAGAATGAATCATCATCCGGATTATCATTCAGGATAGGATTTGTTTTATCTAATCCCTGGATGTGTGCATTGGTGATCTCACGCATTCTTGTCCATAAACCGATAGGGCTTAAAGAGTAAGCTCTTTCTGTACGTTGTTCGTACTCGAAACCTAACTGAACTGCGTGTTTTTTAATATCTGCAGAGAAGTTTGCAAATACGCGGAATTGTGATCTGTCGTCATAGCTGTAACCGTTGTACTGACGGCCGGTATTGTACCATAATCCGTAGATGCTGGCAGGACGGTCACCGTTCATCAAACCTAAACCTTGTTGTACATCTGAATAATAATTGATGTTTGAAGGATCGGTTAATGCATAGAACTGGTTTGTATAAGGAGTACCTGTAGGGTTTTCAGTTCCCGGAGTGTAAGTTAAGTTATAGTATTCAAAACCATTTTGGTAACGGCCTTCCAAACTATCTACATATTCATAAGTAGGACGAATATGTTGTTGGAATTTACCAATGTAACCGTAATCGAAGATGTTTCCTTTGTGGTCATCATCTTCAGTTTTTGATTTTGTTTTTTCGTAACTTGCCTGGATAGTGAAATATGCATTTTTGATGTTCGAAGATGATCTTTCTTCTTCTTTAGCAGTATTTGAGTTGAATTTTTGAGTCAACTTAGCATATATTCTCCATGTATTATCAGTAACCGAAGGGTTATTTACAGGATTAAACAGTGCGTACTCATAAACGAAATCATGTCTTTTATTATAGTCTACGGAACCACCGATGGTGATACCCATATTTGTAGTAGGCTGATATTGGATTTTTCCTGATAATCTCAATGTATTAGAAGCCACATTGTTTCTTGCTTTGATCTTTTGTAAATCGTTTGCGGTAGTATATTCTGAACTTAATACATAACCTTCACCTTGTGTGGAAGGGCGTAACGGATATGCTTCCAATTGCGCTAATTTATCCGGGTTTACCTGATAGAATCCGATTGCTGAAGGGCTAGGATCTTTTTCAAAAGTTGCATCACCGTTGATACTGAAACCTAATACTGATTTTTTTGCACCGCTTGTAGAATCTTTTTTAACAATGATCGGACCTGCTACGTTGAAACCTGCATAATTATATCCGAATGCATCCAATCCTTTTTTATCACCGAAACCGGAGCTGCTTACTTCCACACCACCTGAATATCTGCTTGCAGGACCACGTGTTGTGATAGCAATGATACCACCTGTTGCATCACCGTATTCTGCAGGCGTACCACCAACGATTGTTGTGATCTGCTCTACGGCTGATTGAGGAACACCGCTGCTACCAATTACTTTTTGTCCATCCACATAATAAGCGGTTCCTTCGGAACGTGCACCACGCACATTCAGTGCGCCGCCTTCATCTGCCTGATAAACACCGGCTGTAGTAGCTGCTACGGAGTTAATACTTTTAGTTGCCATATTCTGATACTCCTCGCGGGTAACAGTAGCACCGGATTTTGTATCCGGATCGATCAATGGTTCTGAATATTCAACAACTTCAACAACATCTAATTGCTGACCGGCTAACATTTCCATAGTAAGAGAAACTGTTTTACCAACTGAAACATTGACATTGTCAATTTCGACAGCCTGATAACCAACGTAGGTTCCCTTAACATTATATTTACCAGGATTGATTGGTTTGATTGTTACTTCACCGTCAATATTAGTTGTACCAACACCAACCTGAATACCTCCCATTTCCACAACAACGTTGGCAAACGGAATTGTTTCTTTAGTAGCTTTATCAGTAAGTTTTACTTTAATAGCAGACTCATTTTGTGATAGCATCAATCCCGCTGATGCAACAACAATAGACAATGTTGAAAGTAATTTTCGTAGCATATTTTTAATTTTATTTTAAATAAATTCGTGCAAAATGAAGCGCGTAAATATATGAATATTTAACATTTATTTACAAAATTTTTAATATAATAATTTTATAAATAATGAACACTTGTTCAACTTCTTTCAAAACCAATAATATCAAGCAATCAGAACAATAATAAATTGCTAATCTTAAAGGCAAAACACTAAAATTTATTTGGCTAAACACATAGTTTAAATTACTATGTCTAAAATGGAGGGATGTTGTCTTAAACTATTTAATAATACAATTATACACATTAATTTTGATAAAGTTACATTTTTTCAAAAAAAAATAAAAAATATTTTCGGACATGTATTTTTAACTGCGCCTGAACCATCTCACAAAAAAGGGATCTCTTTTATTGGCACGCATCTTATCGCTTTTCTTTTTTTCTCTTTTCATCCGCTTGCGTGTATCCTTGCTTTGCAGGTGCTTGTGATAATTCTTTACCGCTTTTTTATCTTCCATTTCGGCCCGGCGCTGCTCTTTCCATTTTTTCTTTGCGGCCTTGCGCTGCACGCGCGATGTTGCAGGTGCTTTGTCTTTCGCTGCCGGTTTCTCCTGCGCATGCACCGCCAGTGGCAAAAGGCAGATGAGTAATAAGATTATTTTTTTATAAAAGGATTTCATAGATGAAGATGTAGTACAAAATTAGGAAAAATAAAGTATTTAAAGGGTTACAATATTTGACAAGGTTAATAGTTATGATTAAATTTGTATATATTAAATCAAAGAGATCACAATGAAATACCTTATTTATATATCGTTAGTCTTATGCGTTATTGCCGGTTGTAAAAAAGACAGCCAGGATAATGTGCCGAATACTGCAATTGATGTGTATTTGTATACCAATAATCCCAGCTTTATAAATGTAAGCACGGTGGGCGGCTGGGTATATATTACCGGAGGCGTAAGAGGAATTTTGGTTTTCAGGAAAAGCACTACTGAATTTATGACCTATGATCGGAATTGCACTTATCACTCGAGTGATGCCTGCGCAACGGTGGTTGTAGATGCAAACAATATTACTGCAACGGATACCTGTTGCCATTCAAGCTTCTCGCTTTACGACGGATCGGTTTACCATGGCCCGGCCGCTGCACCTTTAAAAGCATACGGCAATACGTTTGACGGGAATGTGCTGCATATCTACAATTAATACGGATAACGAACAGGAACGAATTTTACGAATCTGTATGTCTACTAAATACCAATCATTACGAATATACTAATCTGTGCGTGCGGTGCGGGTAACGAACAGGAACGAATTTTACGAGTCTATATATCTACTAAATACCAATTTGTACCAATATACTAATCTGTGTGTGGGGTGCGGATAACGAACAGGAACGAATTTTACGAATCTGTATGTC
Source organism: Bacteroidota bacterium (assembly GCA_025963715.1). GTDB lineage: Bacteria > Bacteroidota > Bacteroidia > 2-12-FULL-35-15 > 2-12-FULL-35-15 > 2-12-FULL-35-15. Next base: position 13,069 of record JAOQAG010000029.1, on the reverse strand, counting down.
TACTAAATACCAATCATTACGAATATACTAATCTGTGTGTGAGGCGCCAACATTATAAAATAAAAATCCCCGTTTCTTTCGAAGCGGGGATTTTTGTTTTATGGTGTTTGTACTAAATCTTAGTATCTGTAAGCATCCGATTTGAAAGGACCTTCTACAGCTACACCAATATAAGAGGCTTGTTCCGGTGTTAATACATCCAGCTCGCAGTTGATTTTTGCAAGGTGTAAACGCGCTACTTTTTCATCCAGGTGTTTTGGAAGTGTGTATACTTTGTTTTCGTATTGATCGGTGTGTAACCACAACTCTAATTGTGCAAGGGTTTGGTTGGTGAATGAGTTACTCATTACAAATGAAGGGTGACCGGTTGCACAGCCTAAGTTTACCAAACGTCCTTCTGCAAGAACGATGATGTCTTTTCCATCAATTGTGTATTTATCTACCTGAGGTTTGATCTCATCTTTCGATGCACCGTAGTTTTTATTTAACCAAGCCATGTCGATCTCGTTATCGAAGTGACCTATGTTACAAACTACTGCATTGTTTTTCATTGCTTTGAAATGGCGGTCGCTGATAATATTTTTGTTACCGGTTGCAGTAACAATGATATCTGCTTCTTTAATGGCTTTATCCATTTGCATTACCTGGTAACCATCCATTGCAGCCTGCAATGCACAGATCGGATCGATCTCGGTAACGATCACGCGTACACCTTGTGATGATAAAGATTCTGAAGATCCTTTTCCAACATCACCGTAACCTGCAACTACTGCAACTTTACCAGCAAGCATTAAATCTGTTGCGCGACGGATGGCATCCACCAATGATTCGCGGCAACCGTATTTATTATCGAATTTTGATTTTGTAACTGAATCGTTTACGTTGATCGCAGGAATATGAAGTGTTCCGTTTTTCATACGCTCATATAAACGGTGAACTCCTGTTGTTGTTTCTTCAGAAAGTCCTTTGATTCCCTTGATCAGTTCAGGAAAACGATCAAAAACCATGTTGGTTAAATCGCCACCATCGTCCAGGATCATGTTCAAAGGTTTGCGGTCTTCGCCAAAAAATAATGTTTGTTCGATACACCAGTCAAATTCCTGTTCGTTCATACCTTTCCAGGCATATACCTGAATACCTGCAGCAGCAATAGCAGCAGCGGCATGGTCCTGTGTTGAGAATATATTACAAGATGACCAGGTTACTTCTGCGCCCAGCTCTACAAGCGTTTCTATTAAAACTGCTGTTTGAATAGTCATGTGTAAACAGCCTGCGATGCGTGCATCTTTCAATGGTTTTTGTTTACCATATTCAGCGCGCAATGCCATTAACCCCGGCATTTCTGCTTCGGCTAATTTAATTTCTTTACGTCCCCATGCTGCCAGGGACATGTCTTTAACTTTGTATTTTTCGAATTTTTCCACTGATGTATTTCCCATTTTATATTTATTGGTTTTTAATTTAAAAAAGATTGCGAAATTAATTGTTATTCAAATAACAAACAAATTTCGCAATGTTTAATAATTAACAATATTCTATTTTAATTGGCAGAGGCTGTCCAGACAGCCTTTCCGGTTTTATCGATGTAAGAAACTATTCCTCCGTAACTTACGGATGCCAATCCTTTGTAGAAATCGGCAAAATAATCGGATCCGCGTGAAATTACGAGCTTACCGGTTTTATCAATGTATTGCCATTTGCTGTCTTTCAAACCTCCGTTCAATGCAGGCGGGGAAGTACTTACACATGCCAGCCCGTCGAAAAAGAAATAGGCAGCGGTATAGATCGGGTTGATCACAATTTTACCGGTTTTGTCGATGTAACCGTATTTACCATTTTTATAATCGCCTACGCGAATGCATGCTAGCCCGTCGGAAAATGTGAATGCTTTATCAAACTGTGGCTCTATTACTGTTTTCCCGGTTTTATCGATGTAACCCCATTTGCCGGTTTTTTCGTCGCCTACGCGAAAATTAGCCAGTCCTTCAGAGAATTCAAATGTTTCATCGTATTTAAAATCGATCACTACTTTGCCGGTTTTATCAATAAAACCCCATTTACCGTTTTTCTTTACGCGTGCCAGGCCTTCTTTGAAATCAAATCCGCCATCGTATTCGGGTTTGATGACTACGTTGCCGGTTTTATCGATGTAGGCGAATTTTAGTCCTACCTGCATGCGGGCCATTCCTTCTGAAAATTTGTAAGCATGCTCGCATTTCGGCTCTATTACTGTTTTCCCGGTTTTATCAATGTAAGAATATTTTACGCCTTCTTTCACACATGCAAGCCCTTCTGAGAAATAACCGTCTACTTTAGAATCGTATTGAGCGGGGATGACCATCTTGCCTGTAGCATCAATGAATCCACGTTTTCCGCCTGTTTTTACCATTGCAAGGCCTTCATAAAAACGGTCTGCAAATTCATACTGTGCGGGCAATACTACTTTTCCGGTTTTGTTGATATAGCCATATTTTCCTTTATCCGCAAAAGGATACAGATCCTGTGCTTTTGCGGAATACTGACAAAATAAACCTATCAAAACCAGGGAGAGTAGTTTGGTTTTAAGTATTAATGATTTCATAGCGTTAGCTTAATTTTTTTGTAAATATCTAAAAATAAATCCGAGATAGCAAAAATTTCTGTTGTAACAAAAATTTTCATCAGTTCGATTGAATTACCTATTATTGCCTAAGATTTTTCAGGAATGCAACAACAACTTTATCCGGCAATTATAAAACGTAAATCAAGCGGCAAAAAACAATTTGCGGTCCTGATCGATCCTGACAAGTTTGAATCGGATGAAGTGCTTGACCTGGCGGAAGAAGCGAAGGTGGATCTGATCCTGTTGGGAGGCAGTATCCTGACGAATGGAAATTTTGAAAAGTGCGTGGAGCGGATCAAAAAAAAGACGGCGATCCCACTGGTCATTTTTCCGGGAAACAGTTTGCAGGTAAGTAAAAATGCGGATGGGATTTTATTGCTTTCATTGATCTCGGGCCGCAACCCGGAGATGCTGATCGGGAATCATGTGATTGCTGCACCGGCTTTAAAATCAAGCAACCTGGAGATCTTACCAACGGGCTATATGCTGATCGAGAGCGGAAAACAAACGGCGGCTTTGTACATGAGCAATACAACACCGATCCCGCATCAGAAAGACGACATAGCCATGTGTACCGCTATGGCAGGGGAAATGCTGGGATTGAAACTGATCTATATGGATGCGGGCAGCGGTGCAGAAAATTGTGTGAGTGCATCGATGATCGGTAAAGTAAGCGCCAATATTGAGATCCCGCTGATTGTGGGAGGCGGAATTAATTCGGTAGAAAAAGCAAGCGCGGCATGTAAAGCCGGGGCAGATATTATTGTGGTAGGCAATGCGATTGAAAAAGATAAATCGTTGTTAAAGGAAATAGCAGCGGCAATTCATTCATTTTAATATCATCTCATGAGATTAATTGTGATATCGAATTCAAACACAATCGAGGATGAACCCCTGATTGTGACGCGCTTATTTGAGGCAGGGCTGGAAACGTTCCACATCCGGAAACACAAACTGTCGACAAAAAAAATGAAGGAGTTTATTAACGCGATCCCAGTGCATTTTCATAACAGGATCATTATTCACTCTCATCATAAGCTGGCCCGGAAGTACGATCTGAAGGGAATACATCTTACCAAATCGCACAAGAAAAGAAGATGGAGGACGTGGCTGACGCTGAAACTGATCTCATTTAAAAATCCGGATCTTATTATTACCACTTCTTACAATACGATCGGGCAGATCTTAACAAAAAAGCAGGATTACAATTACGGCTATGCTTTTTTGAGTCCGATCTTTGATAATTTTAACAGCAAATTTCAGGGCGGATTTACAGAACACAGCTTAAAATCGGCATTACAAAAAGCAACCATACAGGTGGTGGCCCGTGGTGGAATAGATATTGACACGATCGAGAATGCGCACAGGATAGGGTTTTACGGGATTGCTTTTTATACTTCGTTGTGGGAAAAACAGGATCCTGTAGCTACATTTAACAAAGTGGTGGAGAAATTCCAGGAACTTGGGATTAGTATTGAGTAGTTAGTCTTTAGTAGTTAGATGCTGGATGTTAGATATTGGACTGTGTGTTAAATACTGGATGTTAATCACTGGATGTAAAATGCTGATGCTATAATTGCGGATTTAAAATGAAGCTTATTTTGTCTCTACTAATTACTAAAGACTAGCTACTAGTGACTAACTACTAAAGACTAATGACTAAAGACTTTTTTGATACTGTTGTTGGGGCTGCGAAGGAGACGAGTATTACCGAGTGGCTGATCTTTGTTACTGCTTTATTATATGTTTTGCTGGCTGCGATCGAAAATGTATGGTGCTGGCTTTTCGGGATTTTATCAAGCTTATTTTCTATTTACTTATGTTATAGCGGCCGGTTGTTTTTAGAAAGCGGGTTAAATGTTTTTTATGTGGTTATCGGAATTTACGGCTGGTATCAATGGTTGTACGGCTCTGATAAAAAAACGGAATTGCCGCTGATCTCCTACTCTTTCAAAAAAAATTTACTTTTAGTTCTTATTGGCGCTATTATCTGGATCCCATTCGGGTTTGCAGCACATAAATTTTCAACGCAGGCAATGCCTTACCTGGATGCATTTATAACGGCATTTAGTATTGTTGCAACATGGATGACGGCAAAAAAGATCATTGAGAACTGGTTGTACTGGATCGTGATTGATGCGCTGGCCATTTTACTTTATACTTACCGTGGTTTTTACCTGATCGGGTTGCTTTATATTATTTACACGCTGCTTGCTGTTGCAGGATATATTTCATGGAGAAAAAAACTGATCAGATAATACGCATTGCATTGATTGGCCCGGAAAGTACTGCCAAAAGTACACTTTCCGAAAAACTTGCTGCACATTACAACACGGTTTGGGTGCAGGAATATTCGCGGGAATATTTGCAGCAGATCAAGCGCAAATATACGCTGGATGATGTTTTACAAATTGCGCAGCAACAGCTGGAACGGGAAAATGAACTGATCAAAAAAGCGAACCGTTTTATTTTTGCGGATACGGAACTGATCGTATCGAAAGTATGGTGTGAGGATGTTTTTAACATCAGCCCCGACTGGATCACTAAAAATATTTTACCAACCCAATACGACCTTTATTTGCTTACCGCTCCCGACCTGCCCTGGCTGGAAGATCCGCTGAGGGAAAATCCACATAGGCGGGAATTCTTTTTTAACTGGTATGAATCGGAATTAAAGGCGATCAATGCCCGCTATGTGATCATTAATGGAATTGGCGATGTGCGTTTGCAAAATGCGATTGATGCGATTGAAAATTTTGAATGAGGATTTTAAGTTTTTCATTGATTAAGAATCTGCTATCTTCTACTTTTTGGCGGCCAAAAAGTAGCAAAAAGCCTTTTAATCTTGTAAGGCGATTTCTGTCTCACTATCGTTCGACAAAACCACGGTGAACGATCGCCAATTGGTTCTTTTCTCTTAATCAGATAATAAATTAAATTTTTCCAGGCAATATCCACACCACGGGCGATCCTTCCCGCTATCGCTGTACAAGATCAAAAACACGCCCGGGTGAGCATTGTTTTTATTGATGATTGTCACGTTGTGTGTACTGTGTGTGAAACACACATGAGACGTCAGATAAATTTGCACCAAAATCAGATCATAACAAATCATAAGCGCCAACGGCGATCTTTTTTTAACATCCTAATAATCATTTTTGATCTGCGTTCCGATACACAGTGCGTTAATTTTAATAGTGATTGCTTGCTATGGTTTATTAACCAAAAGTTGTTGTCATTAAATTTTATCACCGATACATCAAAATAATTTTTAGTTTTGTGCCATCAAAAAAGGGGTGTCTTTTTGAAATGATGAATTATGAATGTTGAATTATAAATGAAGTAAGCATTTATAATCTTTAATTTTTTATAATTTATAATTCCGGAAAGGCTGAGATTATACCCAATGGATGGAGCTTCTCAAGAGCTGTGTTCATGCACCTGATCAGGATCATGCCTGCGTAGGGATTAAGGTATTGTTAAAATATAAGTAGCTGCTTGCTCCTTTGCTGCTATATGTTTAACAAAAAAAATTAAAATCAATGTTTCATTTAAAAAAACTTTTAGCAGGAAGTGTGCTTCTGGGCTTGCCGTTACTGGCATTTCCACAATTCAGCATTTCGGGAAAAATTTCCAACAAACAAAACAGTGAGCCGGTTGCGGGTGCAACGGTGAGTATCGACAATACTTTTATCGCTTCGCAAAGCAAGAGCGACGGGAGTTTTGAGATCAGTAATTTAAAAAAAGGAAGATACATTCTTCATGCAACGTTTATCGGTTATCAGAATTTTACAGATACGATAGAGCTGAGCGACAACAAAACAATTACCATTGAACTGGCCGAAAATACAGTATTGATGGACGAAGTGGTGGTGCAAGCCACGCGCGCGGATGAAAAATCGGCGATGGCTTACAGTTCTGTGAGCAAGGAACAAATTGCGGAACAAAACCTTGGGCAGGATCTGCCTTATTTGTTGAATCAGCAAACGTCGGTGGTAACAACTTCGGACGCAGGAACGGGAGTTGGATACACAGGGATCCGGATCCGCGGCTCGGATGCAACGCGTGTAAACGTTACTATCAATGGCATTCCGGTGAACGATGCTGAATCGCAGGGAACATACTGGGTGGATCTGCCGGACATTGCATCGAGCATTGATAACATACAGGTGCAGCGCGGCGTGGGTACTTCTACCAACGGTGCGGGCGCTTTTGGCGGAAGCTTAAATATCCAGACAACAAAATTAAATCCGAAAGCATACGCGGAGCTAAACAGTTCTTACGGATCTTTCAACACGCTCAAAAACACGGTAAATGTAGGCAGCGGTTTGATCGATGATAAATTTGCTGTGGATGCGCGTTTGTCAAAAATAAATTCGGATGGATTTATTGACCGCGGAACTTCCGATCTGCGTTCCTATTATTTATCGGGTGCGTATTACGGCAAAAAAACGATCATCAAATTCATTACTTTTTCGGGATATGAAGAAACCTACCAGGCCTGGAACGGGATTCCGGAATCGCGCCTGCATGGCGACGTACAGGGCATGAACGATTACATTGCACGAAATGGTTTGGATGCGGAGGATGCAGCAAATTTGTTGAATTCGAACAGCAGAACATACAATCAATATACGTATAAGAACCAGGTGGATCATTACAAACAGGATTATTATCAATTGCATTTTGCTCATGAATTCAATAAAAACTGGAATGCAAATATTGCGTTGCATTTCACGAAAGGCAAAGGATATTATGAAGAATACAGAAAGGGTGATGCCTTTTCGAATTATGGTTTGGACAATGTGATCATGGGTTCGGATACGATCGCCAGTACAAATTTAGTGCGCAGAAGATGGCTGGATAATAATTTTTACGGAACTACTTTTTCGTTGAATTACAATTCACAGAAAAAATTATCGGCCACGCTGGGCGGTGCATGGAACAAGTATGACGGGTTGCATTACGGCGAGATCATCTGGGCGCAGTACGCCAGCAACAGCGAGTTATACAAACATTATTACGATGATACGGCGCACAAAACGGATTTTAATGTTTTTGTAAAAGCCAGTTACCTGATCACTAAACAGCTGAATATTTTTGCGGATGTGCAATACAGAACGGTGTATTATTCGTTTTTAGGATTTGATAATAACTTAAACAATGTGCAGCAAACAGCTGCGCTGAGCTTTGTAAATCCGAAGGTGGGATTGAACTTTGCGATCAATCCGCGGATGGATGTGTATGCATCTTACAGCATTGGAAACAAAGAGCCGAGCCGCGATGATTATACGCAATCGACACCGGCGAGCAGGCCAAAAGCGGAAACGCTGAACGATCTGGAAGTTGGATTCAGGCATCATACAAAAAATACATTGCTGCAATTGAATGCGTATTACATGGATTATAAAAATCAGTTGGTGCTCACGGGCCAGATCAATGATGTGGGCGCTTATACACGCACGAATGTAGCGAAAAGCTACCGCGAAGGAATTGAAGCGGAATTTGGGATCAAAATTTTAAAATGGCTGAGCTGGAATGTGAACGCAACACTGAGCCAGAACAAGGTCAAAAATTTTAATGAGTATGTTGATAATTATGACAGCACCGCACAGCGTTTGAACGTTTACAAAGAAACGGATATTTCTTTTTCGCCCAACATTATCGGCGGAAGCACGATCACAGTTGAGCCGCTGAAAAACTTAAAATTAAGCTTTATCAGCAAGTATGTGGGGAAACAATATCTTGATAATACATCGAACGAAGAGCGCAAGCTGGATGCTTATTTTGTGAATGATTTCCGGATCAATTACACGATCAAAACCAAGCTAATCCGCGAGATCGGATTTACACTGGCGATCAATAATTTATTCAGTGAAAAATACGAATCAAACGGCTATACGTACGGCTACATTTATGGAGGCGCACAGACTACTGAGAATTTTTATTATCCGCAGGCAGCAATTAATTTTATGGCTGGCATCACTTTAAAATTGTAAAACAAACAAATGACCGGCTGATTTGTTCTACTGCTTTTGGAGTAGAAACCGATTAAAATCCCTCAAAAATTAAGTTTTTTGGGGGATTTTAATTAATATTGTACAAAGATTATATCATGAAATATATTGGTTCTACTCTGCTCCTGTTCATTTCCTGCTCCGGTTTATTTTCGCAGGACAATGCTAAACTGGCGAGCGACCTGCAGGCAAAATACAAAGATGCCCCGGTTGCGATCATTAACTCCGAGATAAATTACGAATTTTCAAAAGATCCGAATAAAGTGCTGGTGCGGGTGATGGAAAAAAAGGAGCAGAAATTGCTTTCGCTGCGTTACAATCAAACCATTAACGAATACATCAGCTACGATAATAATTCGGCGGTGGAAAAATTTTCGGCATCCAGTAATTTAAAGCAGGAAGCGCTGGACCGGATGAAATACTGCGGCACGTACACATCGGAAGGTTATTTTTACGACGATAGTAAATTTTGCTCACAAACATTGAAACTGAAAGAGCTGGGCGAAGTGTGGCAGGTAAGCTCGGTAAAAAGAGTGAACGATTCGAAATACCAGACTTCGGCTTATTTCCAGGAAGATTACCCGGTGGTGAATAAAACGGTTACGTTTACAATCCCGAATGACATTGATGTGCAGCTGATGGAATTTAATTTCGACGGTAATTCGATCATCAAATCGGAAACCACATCGGGCAACAAAAGAATTGTAACGTACACGATCAATAATTTAGCACCTTTCCAGGATGTGCGTTTTAAACCGGGCATTCAGTATTACAGTCCGCATGTGCTGATCCTTGTTAAATCCGTACAGGTTGGAATGAAAACAGAACCGCTGTTATCCTCTGTGGATGATCTTTACAAATGGTATCACAGTTTAACGGGTTTGTTAAAAACCGATCCGCTGGTGTTTAAACCAACGGTGGATAAACTGATCGATGGAAAGAAAACGGACGAAGAAAAGATCAAAGCGATCTTTTACTGGGTACAGGATAACGTGCGTTACATTGCTTATGAAGATGGCATTGCTGGCTTTAAGCCGGATGATGCACAAAATGTTTTTGAGAAAAAATACGGCGATTGTAAAGGAATGGCCAATCTTACCAAAGAGATGCTGAAGGCTGCGGGTTATGATGCACGCCTGACGTGGATCGGAACAAAGATGATCCGTTACGATTACAGCATTCCTTCGCTGGCGGTGGATAATCACATGATCTGCACGGTATTTTTAAACGGCAAGCGTTACTTTTTAGATGCTACGGAAGATTACAATGCTTTTGGCGATTATGCGGAACGGATCCAGGACCGCCAGGTGCTGATCGAAGACGGCGATAAATACATTTTGGATAAAGTGCCGACGTTTGATAAAACGCGTGACCTGGAAGAGCATGAATACACGGCAAAAGTTAACGGCGATCTGTTGGAAGGAACCGGAAAATATATTTTGAACGGCGAAACAAAAAAAGATTTTTTATACCTGTACAATCATACGCAGAACGATAAGAAAAAGGAATATATGGATGATTATATCAACGATGGAAAAACGAGCTATAAGATCAAAGATGTAACGCCGGGCGATATGACGGAGCGCAGCGGCCCGTTTGATATCGGGTTTAATTTTTCCATTGCCAATTCCGTGAGCTTGTTCAATAACGAAATGTATATTGATATTGATCCGTCGAAGGATTTTAAAAACAGCGCGGTAAAGGATGATCGCCAGAGCGATATTGATTACGGCGAAAAAATTTACAGAAAGATCAGCATTGAGCTGGAAACACCTGCGGGATATACGGTTTCGGAATTACCGGAAAATGTGGATGTAACGGAAAAAGATTTTTCGTTTAAGATCTCCTACACACAAACGGGCAATAAAATTATTTATAATAAAGAGATCAGCATCGATAAAGGAATTATTCAGCGTTCCAATTTTGCACAATGGAATTTGGCGATCAAAAAATTATCGAAAGCATACGAAAGTCAAATTACCTTAAAAAAACAATAACCACATGATCAAAAAATTAATTGCAATCGCGTTTTTTTTACCTCTGCTTGCCGGTACGTTAAATGCACAATCGGATGAAGAGAAAAAGGTCAAAGCGGAAGTGTGGACGAATGCACCGGAAGAATTTAAGGTAACACAAATTCCGGATAAATGGAAAGACGAATCGGCTGTAATTATTGCAACCAGCCTGGATTACAATGCTGATTTTGCTACAAAAATGCAGGGAATTTCGGTGGTACGTTTTTATGTGGAAACAGTAACATCGCATCACCGGATCAAATTAATTGATAAAGCGGCGGTAAAAGAATATTCGGAATTAACGTTCAATGAAAAATATGTGAACACCAATTTATTTGGTAAAACAAACAGCTATTTTATCATTGCGGTAAAAGTGATCAAAGCAAGCGGCACCGAAAAAGAAATTGACCTGAACAAAGCGGTGAAAGCCGATTCGGAAAGTAAAAAAGGATTGAAGATTGCCATTCCCGACCTGGAACCAGGCGACATCATTGATTATTTTTCGGCGGCAAAAGAAGAATACACGGAAGGAACCGAAGGAAGCATTTCCGATAATTTTTTATTTGAAGGTGATTACCCGGTGATGAAACGCACCATGAGATTCAAGATCCCACAACAATACGAGATCAAAAGTAAAGTGTACAACGGGGCGCCGGATTTTGAAAAAAAATTCGAGGACCGGGATGTGATCTATTTACTGGAAGATAAAATGCGTGATAAATCGGGGGATATTTTGTGGACGTACGATCACCGTACAGCACCGGAGATCCGCTTTACAAAAGTGAGTAAAAACTCTTATTATTCATCCGCGGATCAAAGTGCACAAAGCTTTGTAAGCGGCTTTAATAATGGCAATATTGCCAACATTGGCTTTATTACCGATTACATGAACGAAAATTTCAGGAAGGAAAAAGACCAGATAAAAATGGTGAATGAGATGTATTATCTTTTGCGTAATCCTATTTATCTGCAGGCATATTTTGGAATTGAACAAGGGCATCCGCTGGATCTGGGTTATGTGAATGATAGTTATTTTCAGCTAGTAAGCAAATTTCTGCTTAAAAACAAGATCAGTCACAACGTAATGGTGGTGCCGAGTGCAGAATATGGCAACCTGAACGAACAAAATAATTTAAATTATGCAGATGCACTGATCCGTGTAAACACGACACCACCGATGTACCTGCCGCGCCTGAAGCCATTTGCAATGCCGAATGAAATTGCACCGGAATATGAAGGCATGAGCGGTGTGATCTCGGAAGTTTATCCGAAAAACGGTGTGAATGCCGAAGGAACATCTGTACCTGCAACAACCGCAAATGATAACATAACCACTACTACGCTGGATGTAAACCTGAATGCCGATGACAATTCGAATGTGGATGTAAAGCGCAATGTGGTTGCAAAAGGACATAATAAGGAAGCGCATCAATACCTGGTGGTGACTAATTATGATTACCTGAAAGAATACGACCAACCGAAATACCAGGCGGAAAGCTCGCATCTGATTGGCGGACTTTTAAAACAATACAACAAGGAAAAAGAAAAATACGAGCAGCGCCTGACACAGGATTACAATGAGCGCGACAAAAAATTAAAAGATGATGTTGAAAGCAGCATGAACGTGAAAGTGGCGGAATATAAAAACTTCAAGCTGAAAACAATTGGTATGTGGGATTATGCACCGAATACGGAGTATACGGATGAGTTTACGATTGAGAACCTGACAAAAAAAGCAGGCCAGAATTATATTTTGGAATTAGCGAAACTGATCGAGAAACAAACGGAGATCACGGATAAACAGCGCACACGCGACCGTGATATTTACATGAACAATGCACGTAAATTTGTAAACGTGATCAATTTCACGATCCCGGAAGGCTTTACCGTTGAAGGATTAGAGAACTTTAACAAGGAAGTAAAAAACAGCACGGGTGGATTTAAATGTACCGCGGTAGTGGAGGGAAATATTTTGAAGATCACTACAGAAAAATATTATTCCGGAAATTATTTTGAAGCGAAAGACTGGTCGAAAATGGTAGAGTTTTTAGATGCGGCGGTTGCATTTACAAATGCGAAAATTTTGTTGAAGAAAAAATAGTTATGTGATTCGTCAAGTCGTCGTTGGCGTAGCGTCCCGCTACGTGCTGCTTAACCGGCCGCTGGCCGCTATTTTCACCACATAAGGCACAAAAGAAAACATAAGAGAATATGTAACATGCCAATGTTTATTATATGTTAATTGAAATCCGAAAGTTTATACCAAGCTTATACTATTTTAATTGAAAAAATCTTAATTTGTGCGTCATTGCGAGGGCTTTTCGCCCGAAGCAATCTCATTCTAGTTCATAATCTGGTGTGAGATTGCTTCGGGCGAAAAGCCCTCGCAATGACGTTCTTAAAATAATTTCTTTTCATGGTGCAAAGTTCCGGAT
>JAOQAG010000038.1 GCA_025963715.1 Bacteroidota bacterium | reverse complement strand
TTGACAGATCTCGGGTCAAGCCCGGGATGACAGCTTAAGAAAGTATTTCTGTTTCCATAAACAATAATGTTCTGCAACATAACCATACAAAATAAAAGCATTTGGTATAAACTTCCCGATAGTCATTAAAATTTAATTAACGCGTCATTCCGATCTCCAAACGGAGAAAATCTCATTTAAATCTACCCGCCTAATCTACCACATACCGCACAAAGAAACACATAAGGCAAACTGTGAATCCTAATGTGTAATTTTAAACCACAAAAGAAAACAAAAGAATCAAAAGATATGGGTGTCTTTTGATTCTTTTGTGGTAAATTTTCCTTGTTTTTTTACCCCATGCCTTATGTTAAATACTACCTGCTACTCACAACTTGTTTTGTAGTAAAGTTGATCGTGATATTTGTAGTTCTTGCATGTAGCTCTCCACATTTTTCTTCTGTTTTAGTCCTTCCGAAATGAATTCCCTTACTGCACTTTCCTTCTTTTTCTTCCTGTGTGATCTGCAATACTACCTGGTCCGAAGCAATTGCTCCATCAGCTGTGTAGGAGTAATTTCCTGTAAAAGGATTTGTACTTGCCGTTAATTTACTTTCAGCAGCATTCGCCGGTTGTTTTGTAATACTGCAAACAGCATCCTTATCAGCATAAAGCGCCAGGTCCAGATTGTAGGTTTGTCCCGGTTGTAAAACAACGTCCAGCGTTACATTTTGAATTTCATTCTGCGGACTTAATTCGGGCTTTGAACAGGAAGCACAGACAATGCTTATAATAGCAGCTAAAGCGATTTGTTTTAATGTTCTTTTCATTTTTTTTTCTCCTTTTAAAATTTGTTAATAATAAACTTGTACACAAGTGTATAGAAGATTTTAACCGTTAAAAAAAGAAATAGATGACACGCAGCATTGCATGGACGTTTGACAAAAAAGGAAATGAAACTAAGGCTTGTTTACAGATCTGTTGGAGAAGAATTTTTGAAACGCATTTTTGTATTGCCTTGCAATGGAGATCCGGGCATTTCCGATTACGATTTGACTTTTTTCAATCGATTTAATTTTATTAAAAGCAATGATGAAAGACCGGTGGACCCGCATGAATTTTGAAGCGGGGAGCTCTTTCTCAAGCGCTTTCAGACTGAGTAGTGTGAGAATTGCTTTTGGATGATCTTTCAGCCAGATCTTAATATAATCCTTGAGTCCCTCAAAATACAACACATCATCCAGCATTATTTTTATCTGCCGGTATTCCGATCGTACAAAAATAAATTCTTTTTCAGGCGCTGCCGGAGTGCGTTCAAACCATTCTTTCGCTTTTAAAGCCGCAGCAAAAAACTCTTCATAATCAAACGGTTTTAAAAGATAGTCGAGGGCATTTACTTTATATCCTTCCACTGCATACTGATCGAAAGCCGTTGTGAAAATGATCCGCGTATTTTTATCAATTATTTTAGATAATTCCATGCCGCTTAATTCCGGCATGTGAATGTCCAGGAAAATAAGATCTGCTTTTTCTCTTGCAAGATATTCCTTTGCCTGAACAGCATTTTTACAGCGGTGTTTTAATTGCAGAAAATCTGTTTTAGCAATATAATTCTCCAGCAGTGCAAGTGCCAACGGCTCATCATCAACTATCAGGCAGGTTAATTTCATTGATGCTTTACTTTTTCGAGATCGATAGTAAGTGTTAAACGAAATATGTTTTCTTTTATTTCCATAGTAAGCCAATGCTTATTAGGGTAAATAAGCTGTAATCGTTTTTTGAGATTTTCCAGGCCTATCCCCGAGCCACTTGTATCTGTTCCGTTTTTTGGATAATTTGTATTGGAGGATGTAAATGTAAATTTATCTGCAAGCGTAATGTCAAAATTAATTCCTGATTTCTCCGTTGCTGATACTCCGTGTTTGTATGCATTTTCAATAACAGGAATTAACAGGAGAGGAGCAATGGCATAATTTCCGGCTTTTATATCCGGGAAATTATAATTGGTCACAATATCATCGGATTGCCTGATCTCCATAAGCTGGATATATTTTTTCAAAAAGTTGATCTCTACTGCCAGATCTACCTTTTCATTATTTGTTTCATACAGGAGGTAGCGCATTAATTTACTAAGATTATGGATGGCCTGTTGCGCCATTTTTGGTGAGATCTCTACCAGTGAATAAATATTATTTAATGAATTGAAGAAAAAATGCGGTTGCAGCTGGTATTTTAAATTATTAAGTTCTGACTGTAAATGCCTGTTTTCTGTTTCTGTTTTCTCTGTTTCAAATTTTCTCCACAACTCAGATCCTTTAGCAGCCACAGCAAAAAGCGCGGGAATTACAAGCGCTAAAATAGATTTAATAAGAGAAAAGCCTTCGTTGCTGTGTTTCCCTTCATGAGCAGGATCGTGTCCATCATGGAGATTTTGCCCGGAGAGCAAATGAAAAATTTGCATATCCAGCCGGAACAGAATAATGATAATAATATTAATGATGATAAATACAGCATATTGTTTTTTAATGAACAGGAATTTTTCTACCAGGAAAAGATAATTCAGGTAAAATATGATCCCCGCTTCAATAAGTGGCAGCCAGTCATGCGCCAGCGTATTGCTATCATTCGTTGCTTCTTTGCCTGCAATAAAAATGGGAAATATAAAAAGCATGCACCAGGTAAGTACATGTATAATTGGTTTGATCGTATTTTTTGATTTGATTTTCATGCCGCAATATCCTACTGAAATATAAGCATAATATAATTTATAGAAGTTCTACCGGAATGCATAGATGAATTGCATGGATGTGAATGTATTTTATGAATGCTTCATGAAATTGGAAAGTTTATACTAAGTTTACAACTCTTTTATTGAAAAAAAATTTTAATCAACACGTCATTGCGACCGCGTGTCGCCATAGCTTTAGCGGTGGCACAGGGCTTTTCGCCCGAAGCAATCTCACACCAGTGTGTATTGCTCTTCTGCTGGCGCAAAGACCAACCACGGATAATTTCAGGGACGCAGTTTTTTGCTCTGAAAATATAATTATTTCATGCTCATTACCGGCTATTAAGATAAGCTCAAAAAGGCGAAGCCCCAAAATAGAGTTCCATATCATTATTAAATACCCCTTTGATAGATTTGCAACCAATCAAATCATAATTTTCAATCATAAGCGCCACAGGCGATCTTTTTTTACATCATAAAAATCATTTTTGATCTGCGTTCCTATACACAGGGCAGATTATAATGAAAACCTGCTTTTTTTCATCTTCTACTTTTTGGCCGCCAAAAAGTAGCAAAAAGCCTTTTAATCTTGTAAGGCAATTTCTGCCTCTCTATCGTTCGGCAAAACCGCGGCTAATGATCGCCAATTAATTCTCAGCACTGATTCCGGTAAATAAAAATATATGTTTGTTTTTGAATCATTCGTCCGGCGATTCTTCCCGCTATTGCTGCACAAGATCAAAAGCGTCTACCCGGGGGAGTATCGTTTTTAATTGTGATTCCATTACTGTGTGTTATCGCGTGTGATCAATTTACGGATAGAATTATCGTTAATTACCTGTTTGATAAATTTGAATCCCAATCAAATCATAATTTTCAATCATAAGCGCCACAGGCGATCTTTTTTAACATCATAAAGATCATTTTTGATCTGCGTTCCTATACACAGGGCTTCACTGATATGATTGGTTCCAAGAATTTAAAGTTTCTGCAATTTTTATCTTTTACTTTTTGCAGCCAAAAAATAACAATCCCGCACGTGCGGGATGATCTTGTAAAACAATTTCTTCTTCCGCTCCGCTCAGAAGAACCGCGGCTAATGATCGTGATTCCGGTAAATAAAAATATATGTTTGTTTTCGCATCATTCGTCCGGCGATCCTTCCCGCTATTGCTGCACAAGATCAAAAGCGTCTACCCGGGTGAGTATCGTTTTTAATTGTGATTCCATTGCTGTGTGTTGTCGCGTGTGATCAATTTACGGATAGAATTATCATTAATTACCTGTTTGATAAATTTGAATCCCAATCAAATCATAATTTTCAATCATAAGCGCCACAGGCGATCTTTTTTTACATCATAAAAATCATTTTTGATCTGCGTTCCTATACACAGCATCCTTTTTGAATGTCTGCTTCATTTATCAGTTTGATTGTTTTTTCAAAATGGTATAAACTTTCCGATAGCCATTTAAAATTTAACAGTTTTTTTACCAACCGGAATCGATTTTGAGAAAATAGTGTGGTTTACCGCCCTTTTTTTATTGCTTTGAATAACTATTTTTACCCACAACATATGTATCTCTCCTATACACATAAAAAAACAGGACAATAAAATAACCTGTTAAAAAAAACGGAAGCTGCTAAAAACTGATTGCAAATAAAACAGCCAGCAGCAAAATTTTAAAAAACCGTTTATCTGTGTTGACAGCCTTTTTCCCGGAAGAATTGGAACAAGGAATTATTTAAGAGCATTATTATCATGATCATTTTACAATGTAACATACATCGTATTGTGCAACGTATTTTTTTATAACGATAATTCACGCATTAATTTAATTACTAATTAAAACCAAAAAAACGTATGAGCAAACCAATCACACTTACCGCGCAGCAGCAAAAAGCCCTGCTTGACTTTCATGCATCTTCCACTTTGGGCAAAACCATGCAATTGAATCCGGCTGACGCGTCGCATCAATCCTACATTAATACATTGCTAACGGCTGCGGGCCGAACAGCAAAGGCTTTCCCTCATCTTTTTGGTGCAGCAGGAAAAGCAGCTCCGGCAGGCTCCGGGCAAGACACAGTACGAATGCTTGATGCAGGAAAAGGAGCATCCGGAAATGCAACCGCACGCATCGTTGCTCTTTCAAAAGGAGCCAGCGTAGTTACAGGCGGTAGTCTTCTGGTACTGGATAGTGAAACCGGCAAGCTGCTGGCAAGCGGTAATAACAGCGATGTTCAAAACGGATTCCTGAATTGTGCAACACAGCCGGAAACTGCTGCTCCTGTTGCCGGAGGGAAAAAACTTTCTGTTTTATACCTCGGTCATACCACAGATGAGAGCGGCAATACCCGTCTTTACAGTTACGCAGATACAGCCATGGCTACCGATACCGCCATTCAATGCACTGTTACCGCGCCAGCTTCGGCAACAAACGACCCGATTCAAATTGCTGTCGGACGTACCACCGCTAATCCGCCTCCTGCCGGTACAGATTATATTTATTATGAATCTGCAAATGAACCGGGTACCAGCGCTTACCTCATTGCCCCGTTTGTAGGAAGCGTGGCATTAGCCGGATCTATTGACCTGCCAGGCTTAACGGCAGCGGATGTTTCCAGCTCGATCTTTGTAACCTATACGAGCGGTCCCCCGGTAGAATCAACCCTTGACGCTGCCTTTACGACTCCTGCAAAAGTAGTTGCCGCTTTTTCGGTAGGAAGCGCACCCAATATTCTTCAATGGAATTTTCCGTATGATGGTCCTAACAATGGATATACAACAACAAATTCCATTGTTTACCAAAACAATGCTTCATTAAATAGTCAGCTCTATTCCTGTTTCTTATTTTCCTTCAACAGCATTCCATTGCAGGGAGGAGCAGTAGCACCGCCGTTCTATGTGTGCAGTATGAATACTCCGGGAGAGCCATCGCTTAATTGCACGCAGATAAAAAATCTGACCTATTATTATCACTGTCTTGCAAAAGGCACGCTTGTTACACTGGAAGATGGCTCAACAATGCCGATCGAAAAAGTAACGGAACGCGTGCGTGTAAAAACGGGTGTGGATGGAAAAGGTTTGGCGGTGTATGCAACCGTGCTTGGAAGACATGCTTCTGATCCGGCCAAAGGCTCAAACGAGATCCGCCGTGTGACCACTGCAAACGGAAAAAGTATTGTAGTTACAGAAAGCCACATGCTTTATATGTCGGCGGATAAATCCCGTATGGTTATGCACCTTGCAGTTGGCGACAGTATTATCACAGACGAAGGAGCAAGCACGATAAAATCAATTGAGGCGATCGCTTACGACGATATGTTCTATGGTTTGGAGATTGGAAGTTCCGAAGAAAAAAAACAAAAAGGTTTTCCTGCAAACAATGTCGGTTTTTATGCCGGAGGAATTCTTTGTGCCGACGAGCAAACCATGCGTGTACACAGCCGCGCCGATTTCCAGGACCTGGAGTACATGCTGCCCCGGATCAATGCTGCGCTAAAACATGATTATACATCTGCTTTACAACACAAACGTTATTAGTTGTAATACTCCGCTGCTGAATAAATTCGGCAGCGGAGTTTTTTTAATTGTATTTAAACACAACCTATTCTTCTTCCCATGAACCAGCTCCCTGCATTAACCAAACAGCAACACAAAACACTGCTCGATTTTCACAACGCTTCAACGCCCGGTGAAACAAATTATCTGAATCCTGCCGACCCTGTCCACAAAGCCATTATTACGGCAATGCTAAGTATTGCGGGGCATACGGAAGAAAAATATCCGCATCTTTATAATTCAATTGCCAATGCGAAAGGCGCACCCAAAACGCCCAAAGGCAAAAATGCAAAAGAGAAAGTCCACCTGGTGGATGCAGGAAAAACTGCAGCCGGAAAAGCGACAGTTACCATCTGGGCGCGTTCCACCAGTAACAATATTACCAAAGGCGGAAACCTGATGGTATTTGACAGCAAAAGCGGCCAACTACTGGCGCAGGGAGAAAATACAGCTGTAAGAAGCGGTTTTGTTAGCTGCCCCACACGTACGGCTACTGCCGGACAGGCCGGAAAAAAACTTTCGGTTTTATACATGGGCCATGTTACCGAAGAAAACGGAACAACACGTTTTTTCAGTTATGCAAATACAATGGCTGTGGCGCAAACAGGGATCCTGGCAACGCTAACTGCCCCGGTTATCAGTCATCCCGGCAATACCGATATCCAGATTGCCGTAGGACGCAACGCCGGTGTTCCACCGCCGTCGAACACCGATTACGTGTATGTAGAAACCGGTCCAAATGAACAGAACCCATACCTGATCGCTCCTTTTACCGGTAATGTTCCCTTAAGCGGAACCATTGACCTGGCCAGCCTTACGGCGAGTGATCTTTCCACGAGCATTTTTGTAGACAATGGAAACGGAGGTACAGCAGAGATTACAAGAGCCACCGCTTACACCACCGATGCAGATCTGGTAGCCGCGTTCCAGGTAGGTTCGACGCCCAATATCCTGCAATGGAATTTTCCATACGATTCATTGAGCTACCAAAATACAAAATCCATTGTTTATAATCCGGCAGTGATGACAAGTGAAATAGACAGCTATTTTTACTTTGCCTTTAACAGCATTCCATTGCAGGGAGGAACCAGTTCTCCGCCTTTTTATGTTTGCAGTGTAGACACACCGGGAGAAGATAAGTCCATCAATTGCACGGTGATCCCGAACATGTATTACTGGTGGCATTGCCTTGCCAAAGGCACCCGCGTAACACTGGAAGACGGAACCGAAGCTCCCATTGAAAAGATCAATGAAAAATACCGCGTAAAAACCGGCACCAAAGATAAAAGCCTTGCCGTATGGGCTACCGTATTAGGGCATCACAGCTCCGATCCGGAGAAGGGAGACCGTGCAGAAATATTCCGGCTTACCACCGCCAACGGTAAAAAAATTACCGCAACCGAAAACCACATGGTGTTTATGACTCCGGCAAAATGCAGGATGATCTCTCATTTGAAAGTGGGCGACAGTATTATGACAGATGAAGGCGCATCGGTTGTGAAAACGATCAAAGCCGTTGCCGGAAACGGTATGTTCTATGGCCTTGCGCTGGGAAATGCAAAAGAAAAAGCACAAAAGAATTTTCCGCATAACCTCGCAAATTATTATGCAGGCGGCATCCTTTGCGGCGATCAGCAAAGCATGCGCTTTCATGCCATGGAAGCCAATCACGATCCGGAATACATGCTTCCGCGGATCAAACCCGCACTCCAGCAGGATTACCTGTCGGCATTGGAAGGGATGCGTGTACCGGCAACAAATGCGAAACCAACAAATTTTATGGCAACAAGTTCCCAGCCAACACGCTTGCCGGAAACAAAAGCAATGGCAAAATCAGCAAACGCTCTGGCGGCTTCCAGCGTGATCCAGAATTTGTATTACGTAAGTCCTTATTCCACGTTACCTCCGGGTTTTACAACTTCCGGAATTATTCTGCAGACAGTTACCGCCCAATCGCCTACACCCTCAACAGTTCAAGCCCCGATCCTCGTGATCCGCCTGCGCCAGGCATCAAGTGGCGCGGTCATTGGAACATCAGCCACATCAGGCCCGGGAACCGGCGTTAAAACAGCAACCTATCAGCCAGCCTTTCCACTATCGGCAGCAGAACCGTATATGATCGATATTATCTGGGTCAGCAGCGGAACATCTCCGGAAAATATTGACTGGAATTCAGCCATCGCATCAGCGCCGGTTTCGGCAGCCGAAGTAAGCGTGGCAAGTGCAAGCTACGACGGAACAAACGTGAATGCTGTACTTTCATACGGCTCAGCCGGAATTGGTACCGGAGCACAGGTAAATGTATTTTCGCTTTCGGGCGGTGTGCTTGTAAATGTTGGTACGGCCCAAACACAAAATAATATAGTATCCATCCCGGTCAATGCCAGTGGATATCCTCCCGCTTTTTACATCAGCGCACAATGTGCCATCCCGGTAACAAACACCGGAAGCGGTTCCTTTGCAGGGCCTTTCAGCCTTGGCCCGCAAAGCCCTATTACCAATGCCAGCGGTACCGCCCAGTACGGTGGAGTTCCGCAGGCTGCAAGTGCGCTTACCACTGCCAGCTACGATGGCGCTGTGCTTACGCTCAGTTGGTCGCTGGCAACGCAGGTGGGTTGTGTAGCTCCCGATTCGAGCCTCATCCAGGTGCTTTCCGGCACACAGGTGATCGGTTTATTTAAAGGAGGCACCACTTCTGCAAATATTCCGCTCAATGTTCTCGGACAAAGCGGCATCAGCGTTAAAGTAAGCTCGGTTGCCGGTACTATCAGCAGTGTCCCGATCTCTTTTAACCTTATTACACAAGCTCCTGTAGTTACCACCGTGGCTGCAAACCTTACAAATAATACAGTAACCGCAAGCTTTACAACCAGTCCGGCCAGTCAGAATGTAAGTGCCGTGCTGCTGGAAGGAAGCAAACAGCTTGCGACCAGCTCCGGAACTGCCGGTGCTCTTTCTCTCGCTTATAATGCAACCGGCCTTGTAGGATTAAACGTTGCCGCACGAACCGTTTCCACCGATGGAACAATTACCGGCCCGGCTTGCCTGCCGGTTACCCTGCTTGCTACAACGCCTTCACTGGTAAGTGCAAAGATCTATACCAACCCTGCAAATACTGCGCAATGGAAAATTGACCTGACCTGGAGCCGCCTGCCGGATGCTGCCGATGCGGTAACATCCTATACGGCCTCTGCTTTCGATGGGACTACCGCTCTTGGAACACCACAAACGGTAAGTGGTACCAGTGCTTCTATTACGTTTAATAAATCGGCTATCAGCACGGCAACACAAACCATCCAGTTATGCGCAACCAGCGCATCGGGTGGGCTGTCGCCGGTACAAACGCTGTATGCGTTGTTCTCCGCGCCGGTTCTTACATCACTTGTTACAGGAACAGATCAGATCACCGCAACGTGGACTGTGCCTGCCATTCCGGGTGCCAATACCCAGCCGGTAACCTACCAGCCGGTAGTAAGCGCAGGCGGAACAACTATTTACACCGGAATGTCTACCGCTTCAACGGAAGGCGCTGTTCCGCTATCGGAAATAGCCGTTCCTGCTGTTGGAACAATCCTGGTAATGGCCAATGTATCACTCGGCCCCGTTACGCTGCTCGCAGATGCTACGATGGGTACAGGAACCAATGCCAGCCCACTTTTATCCGGCCCTGCAATAGGACTGGTAACCGTTGCTGCAACCTCCAATATTTCCACGCTCAACTGGGCTGCCGTTACAAACGCAACAGCTTATAACATCTATTTTACGGATGGCACTTCGCAAACAGCCATTGCCGCTACTACGTATCCGCTTACCACTGCGCTTGCTCCCGGGCAGATGAAGGGATATTCCATCCGGGCAACCGGTACTTCTAACGGTGTTGCACTTACCGGACCTTCTTCTTTGCTGGCCTATGTTCCAACAAATCCGGGCAATGTAGCCGGTGTTCGTTTCGACGGAACAAATGTAGTGGCATCCTGGAGCAGCGTTGCAGGCGCTTTGTGTTACAACGTCCTGATCTATGATAATTCAGTTCCCGCGGTACAGCTGTATTCCGGCTCAACCAATGAAACTGTGCTTGCTTTTACAGTTGCAAATGTTAGTTCAGCAAAACTATACACCGTTTATGTACAGCCGGTAATGGCCGGTGGAACGGGGCTTAGTGGCACCACAGCTGCTTTGTTCGGCCCGGGATTCTTCCTGAGCCAGCAACCGGCAACCACAGCACTCCCTTATGTGTATGCTGCTAATACTATGGCTGCGCTGGGTTCTTCGTCCGCTTCTCCAACGGCGCAGGCAATTATTCTTTACCTGCCCGAGCTGGGTGCAGCTGCCGGAGCGTTGGGTACCGTTCCTATCGTGGTAGATCCTTTCACGATAGAACCGAGCGGTGATACAGCATTGCCGTATAAGCTCACCATTGCGGCTGATGACCTCGCATGGGCATTCGGTACCACTGCCATACGTGCAACGCTTCAGCAAAATTATGTTGATTTCCTGAAAGCGCTGGAAGCACCTCCGGCAGGCAGTCTTCCGGGTGCAGTGCCCTATGGTATTTCGCTGGTACAGGCTGCAATTGCCTGTTCGCTGCCGCAAACATTTGCGGAATTACTCTATTATAATTTCGGACTTTCCACCTCTTCCACGGTAGGCGCCGGTTATATCGACCTGCGCCCGGGAATGATCCTGCGGATTTCCACCGGCGATTATGTAAATATCGGGCAAACAAGCCCTCCTACGTGGATCAACGGTTATGCGGGAGCCAGCGTGCTCGATTTTGAGATCGGCAGTTATACTTCCGGCGCCAACTGGCGTACCGGTTTCGATTCATTCCTGAATGTATTGTCGGCAGCAGGCGCACTTAAAGTAAATTCACCGGCTGCTTCCACTCAATCCGTACAGGCCGGGCTGGCCGGGTCCGTCGATTTGTATTACCCGCAATTTGTACAACCGTTCTACCGTCTTTATTTCCCTGCTGCCATCAGCAGTCCATGGGGTACGGGATCAAATACAACTACATCCAACTTTACGCTCACGGCAGCATCCTCCTATACAACGCTGCAAAACACTACTGTTGATCCAACAGTTACGCCCACAGCTTATTTCCGTGGCAGAACAACAGTAGAAGTGATGATCAAAGTAATGGTGAACGGCAATGAAAGGCTGGTGGCTGCCGGTACCAGCATTGGTAACCTGCTGGAGCAGCTCAACCTGCGCCCATCGGCCAACTCGCCTGTGTTCAAAACGCTGCGTGTGTACCGCTCGATTGTTGCATCCATCACCAACCTGCAAACCTCTTCGGCAGCAGGGCCATTGATGGAGATGCGCCTCGACTGGAACGGAATGCAGGTGTACAGCACAGGTAATGGTTTAAATAGTTTATCGATCCCGCTCATGCAGGGCGACCAAGTTTACACCGGTTAATTCAAATCCAGATGAGCGCTATCCCTATATTTAACCAGGTTAATTCCTCTGTTTACGCACTTTCCACCATTGGAGATGCAGGCCTGAGCGGATACTGGGCGGGCTATTTTGCCGGGCCAGCCTCCAACCTGGGCCCGAGTGCCAGTACTACTGCTGTATGGCAGGATCCAGGCGGATTTTATTTGTTCCTGGATCAGACTCCTGCAGACTGGACTGTATTTGCGGCTGAATTAACAATGCTCTGCGCGAATTTCGATCCGCAGAATACAGCGCGCTGTGTCTGGATCTCGCAGGCAGGATCGCCGTCCCTGCAATGGGACATCAGCGCGCTTTATGCAGGTTTTTCAGGAAGCGGTTCGTCCATCGCCTGGAAACAGCTGCGCTTGTGGATGAAGACCGTTGGTGCTTATAGCTTTTCGCTGAACGGGCTTGGAGCCTTAACGTATATTGCTGATGCCAGCGGAGGAGGTGTAGGATTTTCGGGCGGCGCTTTTTCAGGCCCGGCCGGAGGCTATTCGTTCGGTGCTGTACAGCTATTGTTCAGCGGATCAGCACTGGGTGCATTCAGCGGGCTGATGAACATTCCGGCATCCGGCGAAACCAATTATTCTGATCTCTGGTCTTCGCTCCGTATTGGTTTGCAATACACGGCAGCTGCATCCACCTTTGATACCGGGCAGTATTTGCCAATAGAAGAATATGATCCGGTTTTAGCTTATTCTGATTCCACGCAGGTATTGTTCATGCCTGTTTTTATGACTCAAACCGCCAGTCTTGACCTGGGGATCCTTTTCGATCCGCTGAACCTGCTGGTTTCAACGCGTACGGCATTCGGCCTGTTTCCACCATTAGGAACCCCGCCTTCTTCGCTTAGTAGCTACCTGCGCACCACGCGTGGGTATGGTATCCTGCTGCAGCCGCTGAATGCTTCAGGAACTATCCCGGCAGCGCAATTTGTATTCGGTTATAGCCCCGCTTTCGGGAGCGAGCCCGGTGTTGACTATTATCACCTCAGCCCCGAAGGTGCTTTTACGGTAACCATTCAAAATCCGGAAGAGAGAGGTGAAGGCGAAACCGTTGTCACCAACCAGTTGCTGCTGGGCCTTTCGGGCCTGGAATATGCCGACCTGGCCGGAACCAGTTACATTGTTGTTTTTAAAGGCGGTATGCCTGCTTTTATTCCCAATACCGATCCGCTGCAGGGGCAGGCACCGGATGTTTCGCAGGCGCTCACAAACCTTGCAACCACTTCGTATCTCAATGTGCTGGCGTATACCGGCGAATCACTAAACCCCGTATATTATGCACAGCCACGCGAAGCCCCGGTTTTTTCGGGCCGGGAGCAGCGGAGCGACGGAATCCTTGATTTTAATCCCATGCCCGCAGTCACGCTTACCGGTTCGCCGCAAGTAATGCCGCCGGTTTTTCCTGTAGGTATTTATGCAGGCCTTACCAGCGAAAACTCGCGGCTGGCCAGCGGCATTGAAAATGCCAGTCTTGCACCTTACCGGAATTTCTGTATCGGAACTTCATATACACAGGTACAGCGCTCATCGGATCCAGGAATGCCGCAGGTTCCGCAACGGCGGATCCGTGCGGAAGATGATCCGCTGGGCGTTACGCCGCAGGGATTGATTGCCGAGCTTACGCCTGATTATAAAGACTTTGACGGGCTGATCATCGGCAACATGCCGGGCACCAATTATCCGCGTGTGGATCTTACCGCAGTAGCAAACAAGTTTAAACAAACATTACAAAGTAACCAGCTGTTTTTTGTTGCATCCAATGTGGATGTGCTCATGAGCGGCACATCGGTACGGTACGAGCTGCTGCCAGCGGACTATCCGTACCTGCTTGCGCTGAATGTTCCGCAAACTATTATTGATAATGTTGCTGCTGCAATTACAGCAAGTGGCACTATACAGCCGTTTGACACCGAAGGCCAGTTTGTTACCTGCATCCAGTCGGCTGCGGGAATATACCTTGCTTGTTTTCTTTCCATCTGTGGGATCCTGAAGGTGGAAATGGATGGCTGGACCTTTCAGCTGTCACCGCGTACCTGGCGTACCAATGCGGAAAACCCGACGCTGATGATCGGTAAGTTCTGCAACCGTTCGCTGCTCGATCTTGCCAATGATTCCAGCAGCTGGAACTGGCCGGAAGCAGCCAGTCAGCCTTCGAGCTGGACGGCGGCGGCAATTACCAATCCCGGCAGCTGGACCTGGCCGGGCACTACGGATCCCACGCCGGTTTCCGTAGGGCAAACACAGCTGATCCTCCTGAATTTACTCAATGCTGCCGGAGCGGTGGATGCAACACCTGCCCTGCGCATTTTTTATGATACGGTAGTAACCAATCCGAACTGGAACGGTTTTCTATTTCTGAATGCGCCGGTTGATATCGGCGAATTTCCGGACGACCTTAAATTTCTTACGGCAGGTATTAATCTCAAAGAATTTTATGCGCATCATGTTGGGTTTTCGCAAACGCCGTTTACCGTACAGAACGGAAGCCCACAGCTGGAACAGACCGCTGCTTTCGGCCTGATCAATTACGAAGATGAAGCCGATCTGTATGCGGATGAAACCATTGCCTTCGGGTTTAAAACAATGCAGCTGCGCGCCCGTTTTGCCAATGCAGCACTGGCCGATTTTTCGGCAGAAGTAGAGCTGATGCTGAATCAGCTACTGGGTTCTTCGCTTTCAAAAAACGAAGCTGCCCGCGGAAACAACCTGATCATCGACGGTTCTTACCAGCGCGTTGGCGGTGCCCCGAGCTATGCATTCACACTCACCGGCCAGAATCTTTTTAACGGAAACGATTCTGCCATCATGAATATAGAGGTGCTGTCCGTGCAGCTTGTAAACGGCGGTAATCCCGGCTCCATCAATGTGCTTACCACTTTTGTACTGATGGGCAATCTTCGTTTTGCCCGTTACGATACCTTCGACCTTTTCTCATTTGGTCCGGGCGAAACGGAAACCGACAGTTACCTGCGGTACAGCGGGCTGAGCATCGACATGAGCTTTTCGCTGGCTGCGCCTATGGTGCAAACGTTTGTAGTGCGTGAAAGCAACACAGCATTTGATCTTACGAATAGTGTATACCGACCTTCATCGCTGCTGAATAATTTTCCGCTCAGCGTGTCGGCACTCATTGCCAGCCCTGATCTTTCGGCGGAAGGAGAAACACCCAGCGGGCAAACGCCGGAAAATATGGGATTCACTTCCATATCAGCACCGATCGATCAAACGCCGATGGTTCCCAGCTGGTACGGTTTGTTGTACACGCTGGATCTTGGAACTTTTGGAGCGCTCACCGGCAGTGTAAGCTTTAAGATCGGGATCCTTGTGGCCTGGTCCAAAGGCCCGTCGCCGTCGGCATTCCCCATTTATATCGGGCTGCGGTTACCGGGCATTTCTGCGATTACCGGCAGTTTTCCTTTACAAGGTGTATTAAAGCTGGGTTTCCGGAGCTTCCAGTTCGAAACGTATGCTACCGGCGATCTGGTGGCACCGCTCGGTTATTTATTGCGCATGAGGCGGTTTGCGCTTTCGGTGCTCGTTTGGAGCTTTCCTCCCGGAAATGCCGATATCGTACTCTTTGGCCAGCCCGGAAACCCGAAAGGCTCTATTGGCTGGTATGCGGCATACGATAGCGATAAAAAGAAAAAGCAGGGCAGCACCAAACAGCTTCCCGGTGCAAAAAAACAAATAACTGAAAACACTTCTGACCCGGTGGAACGGCGATTGAAATCAGGAAGACGTAAACCACGGATCGGTTAAAAAAAACAAAAATAGTATGGCAACAGGAAATGTAATTGTAACGGTGGTAGATGTCGGGCAAGGGCAGTGTACGTTCGTGGAAATTTATGATGATGACGGAATGGATCCGAAACTGATCCATACGTTAATGGTTGATTGCGGATCGGATAAGGAAAGCAGCCAAACCGGGATGAATCTTCAATACATTGCTGATAAAGTTTCTACAATGGATGTTCCGGCTTTCGATTGCATTGTTTTTTCGCATAGTGATAAAGATCACATCAGCCTTACAAAAAAAGTGCTGGATAGATTTTTACCTGAAAAAAAACCTGTTGTAAAACTTGTATGGTATGGAGGTGCCTATGACTTGTATAAAAAAAGCGGCTTTAATATCCTGGATTATCTTGTAAAGGAAGGATATTGCCTGGATACGGATCTTAATACCACCGGCAGCAATTTTTCGGGCTATAACCCCGGTATAAAAGATTATACCTCACTTTTATGGGAGGTGCCGGATCATTCTGTCAAATTATTCCCGATCATCTCGAACACGTTATCCAGCGACCCCGACTGGGATGACCAGGACCTGGATGTAACAGGGAAAACAGCCGAAGCCAAAAACCGGGTTTCGATTATCTGTGGTTTGTATTATGCCGGGGCATCATATGTTATTTGCGGTGATGCCACCAATGTTACAATGGCTGCTGTCAATCAGCGCTTCCAGGGAAACTCAACGGTGTTCGGCAACAACGTCATGACCACGATACCACATCACGGAAGCCGCTCAACCGGTTTTGCTGTAAAATCCGGGGAACAGGCAAGTTTGGGTTCCCTGATGGTTGTAATGGGATTTTCTTCCCTGCTGAAGTCGAAAACCATCTCGGTAAGCGCCAATCAGAAACACCGGCATCCGTCGCTGTATCTGATGAGCACCTTTATTCCCACATTGAAACAACCGGTTATTAAGGATCCGCGATTAAAACAGAAAAATACGCATTTGCTGACGGCGAATATCGATTATAGTCTGAAGATAACGTATCCTGATACCATCAACATTCCTATGGAACAAGACCTGACATTTGAAACGCGCACCAATACGTTTTGTACGAATTACAATGTTGATAAGCCAACGTTTTCCTACGAGCTTGATCATATTTTTGCAGAAGTTGCACAGGGCACCGAACCTGTTGATGAAGAGATTAATCTTTTTGCATGCTGGAAATATATTGCGAAAAGCAATGGCGGATTTGAGCTGGAAGGGTATACCAACCTTTCGGTTGCAGGCATTTTGTTTACCCAGGCTGCGGATTTGGGACTTGAGCGGGACAATATGGAGTTTGCCGGGCGCATTAAACCCAAAAGTGCAATCCGTCTCCGGCCACGGCAGGCAGCTGCGGCAACAAGTTCAAAATCTTTCTATATGAATAAAATCAAACAATTTCACTGATCAGATCATGGCGACAGGAAACGTATATGTAACAGTAGTGGATGTAGGACAGGGGCAATGTACCTTTGTGGAAATTTATGATGATGCTTCCACTCCGAAGCTGATCCATGCGCTGCTTTTTGATTGCGGAACCGACAAGAGGAGCGATGAGGTGTATACAAACCTGGATTACATCGCTGCAAAAGCACTCACTTTGGATACACCGGGTTTTGACTGTATTTTTTTCTCACACAGCGACAAGGATCACATCAGCCTTACCAGGTATGTGCTTGATAAAATCTGGGAAACAACACAACCCGTAGTGAAGGAAGTGGTTTACGGCGGGGCCTGGGAAAAGTATACGAAAGACACACGAAACCCTTTTAATATTCTCGATTACATAGTTGACAATGGCTTGTGCGCCAGCACCAGCGTGTTTTCTATCTATAGCAATTCAACTAATTATGATAAAACAACCGACAGCTATACGGGAAACCTCTGGATCAGCACAGACGCAAGTGTGGTGGTTCGTAAGATCGCAGGAAATGTTTTATCGGATGACCCGGATTGGGATGAGGATGACCTGGATGTAGCCGGAAAAACAGCAGAAGCGCTCAACCGGGTTTCACTGATTGCGGGTTTATATTATGCAGGTGTATCCTATGTGATCTGCGGCGATGCTACAAATGTGACCATGGCTGCTGTTGATGGCCTTTTTAGTACTGGTACAGCTGTATTCAATAAAAATTTTATGACCACACTGCCGCATCATGGAAGCAGGGCTACCGGGTTTGCAGTTCCCTCATCGAAAAAAGCAAGTGATGGTGCCATCAAGATCGTAGATGATTTTGCCGCAATAATGAAATCCAATACACTCTCCGTAAGTGCATATGCCAAACATAGTCACCCCTCGCTGCAATTGATGAACCGGTTTATTCCAACGATAACAACACCAATTATAAGAGATGCAAGGCTTGTACAGGCAAATGCTCATTACATTACTGCAAACATTGATATTTCGCTGTACGTTGATCCTCCCATTACATCAAAAAAAAGGCCTCCGAGCTGGAAGGTACCTACAGGTAATGATTCTTCCTTTGAATCGAACACCAACACATTCTCCACCCGCTATTATGTTAGCGGCAGAACAACATTCAGCTATAATCTTCCCGAGCTGAGTGCGGATGATTCACTGGGGCAGACAGCAGCCATTAATCTTTTTGCCTGCTGGAGATACTGTACAGCTGCGAACGGAAATCGTTCTTTCGGCGGCTTTGCAAACCTTGCAACACCGCTTACTTCTTTTACTGCCGCACCAACCGCAAGCCTTGTAACTGAGCGTGAAATAAACAGTGAAAGTGAGGCTGAAATAAACAGTGAAAAAGCAAAGCCTGTTTCAGTCCGTTTAAAATTACCGGCTGCAGGGATGCCCGTATCCATTCAACCCATTTTCCGGAACCGGTTAAAATCTTTCAAATAATCAGGATCATGGCAACAGGCAACGTATATGTAACAGTGGTAGATGTAGGCCAGGGGCAATGCACCTTTGTGGAGATTTATGATGATGACGGCATAGACCCGAAGCTGATCCATACACTGCTTTTTGATTGCGGAAGCGATAAGAGAAGTGATGAAACTTATAAGAACCTCGACTATATTGTTACGAAAGTGGGAATGATGGATGCTCCCGGTTTTGATTGCATTTTTTTTTCCCACAGCGACAAGGATCACATCAGCTTAATGCGTTATGTATTGGATGAAATAGGGAAAACCGTTGCAAAGCCCTTTGTTAAAAAAGTGATTTACGGAGGAGCGTGGCGAAAATATACAAAAGGACGGTCAAATATTCTTGACTATATGGTTGATGATGGTTTTTGCAGCAAAAAAGCAGATGTGATTAGCATTCCAAGTAATTCCAGTAATTATGATCCTCCGTCCAAAGCATATAACGGAAACCTTTGGGAAAGTGATGACGCTGAAGTAGTTGTATATAAGATTGCGGCAAATGTTTTATCGAATGAGCCGGATTGGGAGGATAATGCCCAGGTAATAAACGTAAGCGCTCCCGAAGCGCTCAACCGCGTTTCGTTGATTGCGGCGCTGTATTATGCCGGAAAATCTGTTGTGATTTGCGGCGACGCTACCAATATTACAATGAGTGCCGTTATCAAACGCTTTGGTAACAGCGATAATAACAAGGATTCATTATTTAAAAATAATATAATGACCACGCTGCCGCATCACGGAAGCAGGGTTACCGGCTTTGACGTTAAAGCGAAACAACAGGTAGGCTTAATGGCATTATTGATCGTACAGGGTTTTGCCGATTTGTTAAGATCCCAAACCATTACTATCAGCGCTTACAGTAAACACCGGCATCCCTCGCTTTACCTGATGGGCACGTTTCTTCCCGTGACCAAAGTTCCTTTATTGGCGGATCCCCGGCTGGAGCAGGAAAACACACACCGGCTAACAGCCAATATAGATTACGAACTCAAGATCACTTACCCGGTAGAAAAAAATATCCCGAGGGAAAAAAAAGACGAGACCTTTGAAACCAAAACGAATACATTTTCTACATTTTATAACAACGGGGCAAGCACTTTTGCATTCGAACTGGATCATCTTTTTGCCCAGGAATCAAAAGGAGTTGTAATGGATGCCGGGGCAATCAACAAATTTGCCTGCTGGGGCTACCTCATCCCGCCCGCCGGAGATATGTCGCTCAGCGGTTATGCCAATCTTACCATTCCGCTTACTTCTTTTACAGAAGCACCGGTAGATCTATTGACCCGGAAAAAAAATCTTGCAGCCCTGCTGACTGTTGCTGCTGCACAAATACCGGCACGCATACAAAGGCGAAAATCAACACAACAACCCCTGGCACAGAGGATTTCGCCGCTGTACCCCCGCTTAAAACAATTCCACTAATCAAACATTTTTAGATCATGAGCTCAACCAGCGTATACAATGCACTTAACGGATATATCACTAATGGTACGATCGACCTGTGGGCTGCAGCAAACGGCTCTGCCGAGCTTACAGGCATGGTACCTGTGCTGGGCCTTTTTAATATAAGCGCTTCTTACCCGCTTACTGCGGTTATTTTAACGCAAAGCGCCAACAATGCCAGCGTTCGTTTAACAGGGCAGGGTTCCTTTGTGGGTGGCGTTACTTATCCCGTCAATGCGGCGCTTCAGTATCTCGGGAGCGACAATAGTTTTTCGCTAACGCTTACTGTAAAAACAGCATGGGTTTTCTCCGATTTTTTTCCGGAACTGCCGCAAACACTCATGCAGGATCCGGCAATTACGCCGGGCATTACCTGGTATCCTTCGGTACTCAATGGAATGAAAGTGACAGGCGCTGTTTTTACCGGAATAACCGGGGCAACACTGCTTACGCTCACCGGATTTTTACAGGAACCAACCAACGAATATCTTCTTGAAAAAACACCAATGATCGGGCCCTGGCCACTGCGGTTGTCGGGCACGATAGGCATGCCAACTTCCCAACGTACTTATCCGCTGATTGATGCAGATGCCCGCGGGAATAACACCATTATTGAAGGAAAAAAGGTAGAAGGAGTGGATGGACCCAGCAGCGTTTCGCTTATAAATCCGGGACTCACACTGGTTGTTCAGCCCTTGGTACCGCCGCAAGCCGGGAACAATGCATTTTCCACCATTGAGCTGTTCGGCGATTTTGCGCTGGGAGAAATTACCGGCCGGATCTCCACACTCATTCTTTCCACCGGCGAAACCTGGAATTTTGTTGTACGTTTCAACAAAGAAACCGCCTCGCTGGTGCAGGGACTTGCACAGCTTACACGCATTTTCGGTGTGGAGCTTCCTATTCCCATGGACTTTCCGGTGCTCAGCGATTTTTATGTGGCGGAAATCGATATCGATCTGCATAACAGTGCAGCGCCCGGCAATATGCCCTCTTTCAGTCTGGAAGGCCTGGCGATCACTATCCGTTCCGACACAGTCTGGAACCCGCCGATCCCCTTTGTTACTTTCTCCAATGTGGGTACACGCTGGGTGTGGGGATGGACAACAATTAGCGACGGCAGCAATATCTACAGCCTCACCGGATCGGTATTTGGTACCATCAATTTTGGCGGAAGCGGCGGTTCCGCTGCTGTAGCGCGTCCACGTTTGCCACGCGGAGGTGGCGGCCCGCGGATGATGCTGGATACAGATGGTAATCCTGTTTCGCTCCGGGTGGGGATGACGCTTCCTGAGTTTATTATTTCCGGGCAGCTTACCGACGATAGTTATATTCCCATTGGCGAAGCGCTGAATTATTTTTTCGGGAATACCGGCCCTTCTACCGGCTCGCAGCAAATGAATGTAACCAAGCTGCAGTTTACCGCCGATCCCATCGGACAAAATTATTTTGCCAATGCATCGATCTTTTTCGGTGATCCGACAAATCCGGATCCGCAGCAGGGATGGGAGATCAACCTGTTCATCATTACTATCATCCTGCAGCAGCTCGAATTTGAGATTGCTGTAAACAACGGAAGTGTGTCGGGAGCCATCAGCGGCACATTCTTCCTTGTCCAGGGCAATCCTTCCGATTATACACTTCCGCGCATCATCATCAGCGCCGAATATCCGCCACAGGATCCGGAAACGCCCGCAGGCTGGACGTTAAGCGGCTACCTGTATCCGGGAACTTCTATCGACCTCTCTCAGCTGGTGTACCAGTTCATCTACGGAGAGCAGGAGCAGGCACCCGACTGGATCCCTGTTGTCAGCGTCGATCGCCTTGCTGCATCATTTACAACCGGTTCTACAGTTAACGGAGTAACCACCAATCCTTCCTATACGTTCGGCGGAACGGTTTCTTTACGCTGGACACCTACTATTTTCCAGACAACCTTACAGGTAAATGCCTCAGCAAGTGTTGATCTTGAAAAAACAACAAGCTCAGATACGGCCACCGGAAAAATTACCGGAACGTTCAGCGTCAATAAAATTATGATCACGGCGAGCCTTACTTTTGGCGTTCCCGAACCTACTTATCTTTTCAAAGTTCAGTTCGACGAATTATGGCTGCAGGCTACCACTTCCTGGCGGGATAACCCGGATAAACAGGCACGCCACCAGGTTGTTTCGCTCCAGCTTGGCGGAGTAACGCTTGGTGATATCCTGGAATATCTTGTGAACCTTGCAGCGCCTACCATCGGCTTTAGCCTTGATCCGCCATGGGATGTGCTCAAAAAAGTGGATCTTTCACGCTTTGTGCTCACGATCGATCCGAAGTACAACATTGTTGAATTTGTATTCAATGCAAATGTCAATCTCGTAATTGCGCAGGTCGATTCCATTGGCGTTCGCTACAGCAAAGAAAACGGCGAAGGAAAAGTCAACCTGATCCTTACAGGTTCCTTCCTCGGCCAGCAATATACCGACAATGATCCGCTTACCTGGGATGTGGTTAATGACCCGCCGCCAGCCGTTCCCGGCCAGGGAAAAAGCCTTGTCAACCTCCGTTACATCGGCATTGGCCAGCGTGTAACATTTCCGGTAGGCTTTTCGCCGAATACGGTGGCAGAAGCCATCGACGGACTACGCACAAGAATGACACCACCGCCTGATACCGGCAGCCCGATGCCCGGGAGCATGCGGTATTCAGCCGACAGCCAGTGGCTCATCGGACTGGATCTGCAGCTGATGGAAACGATCGATCTCGGTTTCATTTTCAACGATCCGGTATTATACGGATTATCCATTGCGCTGGGCGGAGAAAAAGCAGGTTCGCTTGCCGGTTTGCGTTTTGAGATCCTGTACAAAAAAATTACGGATGAGATCGGGATGTTCCGGATCGAATTCCAGGTGCCCGATATGTTCCGGACCATCCAGCTTGGTGTGGTTTCAATTACTTTGGGAATCATCGTGATCGAGATCTATACCAACGGAAATTTCAAGATCGATCTTGGTTTCCCTTACAACCAGGATTTTTCCCGTTCGTTCAGCCTGCAAGCCTATATTTTTATAGGGCGCGGCGGATTTTATTTCGGCGTATTAAACGGCGATACTTCTACGCAGGTACCAACCATCTCCAACGGAAATTTTTCTCCGGTGATCGAGTTAGGAATTGGTATTGCAGCCGGTGTGGGCCGCGAGATCCGTGCAGGGATCCTGTCCGGCGGCGCTTACGTGGAGCTGCAGGTTATTTTCCAGGGTGTGCTTGCATGGTTCAATCCCAACAGCAGTGGCGCTCCTTCCGCTACGTATTTCAAATGCCAGGGAATTGCAGCCCTGCATGGAAAAATTTACGGCTCTGTAGATTTTGTTGTCGTAAAAGTATCGGTTACACTCGAAGCCTATGCGCAGATCAGCATTATTTACGAAAGCTATCAGCCAATGCTGATCACCCTGTCGGCAAGCGTACGTGCCGAAGCTTCCATCAAGATCCTTTTTATCCGCGTTCATTTTTCATTCTCCGTAAAACTGGAAATCTCGTTTACCGTAGGATCGGCGCAACCTACGCCATGGATCCTCAGCAACAATACGTCATCGGGAAACCAGCCGGGCTTAACCGGAATTTCGCGCCAGCGGAACGGATACGCTCTGCGTACCAATCCACATCGCCGTTTACAGGCTATGCGCAAAACGTATCATGCCGATTTTATGTCGGCACTGTTGCGCACCGACGGAAACAGCAGCTACAGCATCGACCTGTCTACCACCTATATTCTCCAATGGAAACCTGCGGACAAAGTATTTACGGATGCTCCGCGCAAAGCTCATCTTACACTGCTTCCTGTATTTACCATTGCAGGAGTACCAGTAAACTGGGATGGCACCGTACCTGTAAACACTACTCCCGATTATCGTACAGCCTTTGTGCTGTTTGCCGATAGCGGGATCGACGTGAGTGCTTCCACCGCAAAACAATGTGCGGTACGGAGCGCGGCGCACAGCGCAATGACCAGCAGCGACGAAGATACCAGCTTGCTGGCCGCCGATATTCTTACACAAGGCTTGCTGCAGTATGCGATTGATGCTTTGCCGCGCAGCAGCAGCCAGGGAAATTACATTACTGCACACGATATAAGTTTGCTGCTCGAACAGCTTGATCTGCCCGAAGCAATGGCCGACGGCTTATCCATTGACAGCCTGCAGGTGTTTTTCAGCACCAATATTAATTTGTGGATCAGCGGCGATACCGACCCGCGCCCGGATGAAAAATCAGCAATGGTTTTACCAATGCCGCCATTCCTGCGCTGGACTTCCGCACAGGGAGGCGATGTTGATTTCAGCACCGAAAACGAAGTTGGCCCGTGGTACGAATGGAGAATGTCGCAATGGCTCTCCCGGTATTTTCCGGTGAGCGGCGAGGAAAGTGAAGAACCTGAAAATGATGTACCGGCCGACTATGAATCGTTTACCAGCTTTATGTTCCGCGATTTTTGCATGATGGTGATCCAGAATGCGGTTACGGAAATGCAAAAGCACATGAACAATACTACCGTTACGGTAATCACCGTTTCGGGAGTTGTTCAGAACCTGAACGAAGTAGCAACGGGATTGCCTACAACCATTGTGAGCTATACCATTCAGTCGGGTGATACGATAGACAGTGTAGCTGCAAACCTTGGCGCTACTGTTGAAGAATTGGAATTTTTAAATCCAACTCTTATTCATGACCTTGGTAATGCGGTGGGTACGGCGCTTTCCATTAAGCTGGGCGTTGCACCGGAAGTGCTGGCGCTCGATAATGCCGATGAGGTGTTTGCGGTTACGCAATGCACACTCGGCACACTTGTGCACCAGGCAGCCGTGGACGAAACGCTGCAGGGTATTGCCACACTTTTCCAGGTGGCCAGTGTATCCACGCTGCTCGAATACCAGGATCCGATCCTGCCTGCGCTTTCTGCTGCCAGCAATATTCTTAAAGCGGATGCAGCTTACCAGATGACGGCGCAGGTATTCAGCAATCCACCGGCTGATTTTGTTAAGCTGCGCACTGCTGCTGCATTCTATATCCGCTATACCGATTTTATTGATACCGCAATCCCTGGCAATGCAGAGGTGGCAAACACCGCCAACTGGTATGTACAGGTCATTACAGAAATCAACCAGACCTTGCTGCAAACACTTTTCCCGAATCAGCTGATCCCTTCGGTGGTTGAATTGCCGCCCGGTCAGCAGCTTACGGTTCCAAATGCGTATGGCGTTGCTTACACTCAAACCGGAACTACCAACACATATACTACCATCAATGGCGACACGCTTAACACGATCGGGTACACACTGGCCCTGCAGCAGGATTATGCCGCTTCAGGCACTGTTCCGCAATGGCAGACATTCCAGGACGGTGTGACACCTGCAACCGGCGGCGGCTGGAACATTAAGGAATGGGCTGGCGTTAAGATAGACGTGGCACAAACCTTCGAATCGCTGGTGCGCCGCATGGTGGTGGATGCCACCTGGACCCCTGTGGTTGATGGTACGCCAACAGAAGGCACCTGGTCATACGACTGGACAAACGTTGCCAGATGGACCGCTACCGCCAATATATTATTGCCGCTTGCATCGGTTACAGTACCGGATGCAAAAACAACTGTATCTTCCGAACTGAGCTTTACCGTTATTTCAAAAACATACGGACTGACAGTTACAGATGCCGCTGCGCGTCTTAAAAATGTAAGTAACCTGTATGCCAGCGGAACCGTGTTGCTTGTGAAACTGCTGCCTGCACAGGATATTGATGTGCTGATTGCGCAGATCCTGCAGGGCGATAGTTTTGCTGCGATCGTTAACCAATCATCCCGCATGCTCATGTCGGGCTTGCAGCTGCCGGGCCTCAAAGAGGAGAACGGACACGTTGTTCCGGATGAAGCCAACCCGCTTCCGATCTATGACCTTACCGGCCAGCAGTT
Source organism: Bacteroidota bacterium (assembly GCA_025963715.1). GTDB lineage: Bacteria > Bacteroidota > Bacteroidia > 2-12-FULL-35-15 > 2-12-FULL-35-15 > 2-12-FULL-35-15. The sequence goes on along the minus strand of JAOQAG010000038.1, from coordinate 125,644 downwards.
CAGTATTACTGTGGATGATTCGCAGCCAACAGCGGTTGCACTGGCGCTTTCGCTTTTCTCCGAACAAACATGGATCGAATTATTCAACTCCATCACCGTTCAGGAAGGCGATACACTTGCCTCGCTGGAAGCGCTTTACCCGGATCTCCTGGAATACAATCCCGGTTTGAACGAAGAAACATTTAAAGTGGGAATGGTGCTGCTTACCGCACCGGTTACTACTTCACTGGATTACAGCTATACCAATGCTGATATTGCTGCCGATTCACCGGCGGCGGGATTGGCAATACAACCTGTTCCTCCTACGGATGTTGCACCTTCCATTCTTCCTGTAAGCGGAACGGTACCGCGCACGTATGGGCTTGATCATCGCGTAGAGCTGCAAACACCGGTAACTATACCAATTCCGGTTGTTGCCGGAGAGGAAAACGTAACCGGCAACCCGGGCATGTGGGTGCTGCCAGCGGAACTGCAAACCAAAGCGCAGGCCGGAACACTAATTGCTTATGAAGTGCTTGCTGCGCCGCTCGGAGGCGAGGCCGGTGCAGTAGCCACACAGATCGACAACAGTACGTTTGGTACGATGATCCCGTTCAAGATAAAACGACTCAACGGAAGCTCTTCGGAGTTCAACCTGATTGGAGTGGATACTGATAAGCGAAGCACGCTCATCACACTCAGCAACTGGCTGAGAGTTGGAACTAACAGCACAAACACTGTTTCTTACCAGTTACTTTCTCCTTCGCCGGATGCAGCAAATACTTCGGGAGTAACGGTTTTAACAGCCGCTGCTGCCGACGCGTACCTGATCAAAAGCAACCTGTCTACACTCTCCGTACCGCCGTCCATGATGCTTCGCGAGGCAGTGGGTGGAGGCAGTGGAAATGTATATTACGCCAGCATGAACGAGCTTGCCGATTTTCTGATGCTGCTCTGGGAAGGCAGTGTGGTTGGCGGAACCGGTTATTATTTTAGTCCGGGCCAGGATTTGCCTGGCAGTGCCATCGATCAGCAAGGCAATATTACATTGCAGCTGCTTGTGATCGCAGGTACACAGCAATCGGTTGAGTCCGGCGGACGTAAGCTGCTTGCTTTCAATAATTGTGTGCTGATAGGGCCGGGGAATGAAAATACACAGCTTTCGGTTTTCATTCAAAGCGCCGGTAGCATTGACCCATCGGAAACAGTTACGCAGGCACTGATGCCTCCGGGAAATGTAGGTTTTGAATTAGTGCTCGACAACCCGGAAACACAATCCGCTTCGTTTAGCGCCGATGAGATCATGCTAAAAACATTATACAGTTTACTGTGCTATGAAGTTGCAGAAACAGCCGGTTCGCCTTTTGCAGCCGATGCATCCGGGCTTCCGGTATTGCCAAATCCTACAAAAAACCTACCGGGCCAGGCTTGGGAAAAAGCGCGCAATGCCCGTAAAGCCTTACGAGCCGGGCTTGTCAGCGAAGATGAAGATGATGTCTTGCCGTATTGGCAATACTCACAGGTAATGCCGGTTTCGCGCTTTATTATTGCCGGTACTGCCATTGCTTCCCCGGCTGTGCTGGGGCTGCCGCTGCCTGCCGGTGATCCTTACCAGGGATACGGAACACAAACGCAGATGCCTTCTGCCTCCTTTGTATTTACTTTTGGGGATGTGCTGGGGAACCGCACCGGGGCAAATGCAACCGGCACAGGTGCTACATCTGTTCCAGTGGGTTATACCGACAATATGATCGGTGTGGGCGACTGGCCTTCCACTGCGCGGTATTACAACGTATTGCCTTCCGGTTTAGGAGCGCAGTTATCCGTTTACATTTCTCCGCGTCCGTCGGAAATGCTTCCTACGCCGTCGCAAAGCGGCACTGTGAATGCCGACCAGGTTGTTCAGCAGCGGGATCAGTTTGCGCAGGCTTATTACCAACTGGTACAGCCGCAGATCAATGGCTGGATCGTATCATCGCTGAATTATGTGACCGATGCTAATTTCGGAAATAAAGGGATCGCGATCGGGGATATCAGCCCGCTGTGGAAATTTGCCGTGGGATCGTATGCTGTCTTTTCGGGACTAACGCAGATGACCGCTACCAGCCCGGCAAACTGCAATTCGCTTGGAGATATTCTCACACAATATGGCGTTCGAAATACCGAGCTCGCGCAAGCAAATGCCGATACATTACTACCATCGCTCTTTGGCGCTTCACTGCCGGTTGTTCCGGCTTACTATCCCTTTGTAGAACATCAGAGCATCAGCCAGCTGTATAATATGCCGCCAACTGGCTGGCCGAAACCAGCTACTGATGAAGATTTGCTTACGATGCCTGAAAATACCGGCTTGCTGCTCAAAGCAGGAAGCAGCATGGTAATTCCGCAGATCACTATTTCTACGGGAGCTACCGAACCAAGCACGGAGATGCTTACACTTGCCAATAATAACCATACTACCGTTTATGACCTGGCCATAACCAATGCCTTACAACCGGTGCTCGAAATGGGTTTTGAGTTTAAGATGGAAGTGGACGATGTAACGGAGGTGGTTGTAACGGTGGATGCAACAACAAACAGCTTTGACCTGGTGGTAAAAAAATATGCCACCCTGGGCGTTAATACCACTGTTGCTGCCCTGGCTGCGCTTCACAGCGAGTTAACGGGTATGTTTGCCGTTAACCAGTCGCTGTTTGCAAACACTTACCTGATCCAGGAAGGCGATAAGCTGGAAACAAACAGCAGCGGTGTGAGCGTTGCCACACTGGCTACACTCAACGTAGATACGCCTGATCTGTTTGATCCGGGCGCGCTGATCTATTTTGGTAATTTCAGTAACGTGAGCATGGGTAGCACTATTCCTACGCTGCAGGAATTTGCCGACCGGTATGCCTGCCCGGCAGATCTTCTTTTGGATGCCAATGCGGGGCTTGTGCTGCCGCAGGGAACTCAAATAGTTGTGCCCGGCACCTTATCGTGGCCAACGTCGGAGAGCAATATGATCAGCATACCGTACACGATCCTCAGCGGGGATACGCTGAATGCAGTAGCGCTGCGTTTCAATTACGTTGTTACCACCGCTTCTGCCGCGTTGCAGCTGGCTACGGTGAATCAAAATATGCCGGGAACCATTGTTCCGGGCATTGTGATTGCGATCCCGGTTGGTGGCACCACTTACAATGTAAATACAGGCACCGGAAACCCTTCTTTTGCTTCGGTACTGGTATTGTTGCAGGCACAGGCGCCAACAGCAACCCTTGCAGATCTTGTGAATGGAATGGGCGCTACTACCGGCGTGCTTGATCCCGGCGGATTATTTATTTGCCCACCTGCAAAATTTGCGCAGGCAACAGCGCCGGAAACCATCCTGGCAACGTACGGAGTTACTCCGGCTTCCTTTGCGCTTGCCAACGTTGCGATGGAAAACCTCATCGGCAGCGGTTATACACTTTACAATGTGGCAAAAATGGTATCGGTTGTAACGCAGGCCAATGATACGTTCAATAGTATTATTTCGCGTTTTGCAGAACAGCACGTGACGATCAGCGCGAATGAAATTATAATGGCCAACCTGGCGGAAACGTTTATAGCGGCCGGTGCGCTGGCTTTTATTCCTCCGGCTGAGATCAGCTTCACAGCCAACATGGGCAGCGGCGGGCCGTACCTGTCGCCGATCGTTCCGCTGCAGGTTTCATTGCGCTTGCTCCGTCCGGAGGCATTGATCAATACTTATTTCAAAACAGCAACCGGTACGGGTAGTGTTGAAATGACGGAATCGGACTTTCCGCCACCGGTAAATAATACGAGTGCCGACAGCGGGCTTACGCTCAATGCTTTTGTAGCCGAAATGAAGCTGGCTTTGCCGGATCTTCGCATCGCTACGGCAAAAGTAAATGGTGTAAAACAGGATCTGTGGCAGATCAATTTTGATAGCAACGGAATTAAGGAAGTGGAACTTGTGGGAGGAACACAGGTAAATAATGTGGCTCAGCCGCGCTTTTTTGCGCTGCTGCCGCTCTACCAGTTCCTTGTTACACGTACGATCTCTGTTGCGCCGCTCAGCAGCAATGGCAACCTGGGAACCGCACAGGAAATTGCATTCCAGAGCATTGATGTGGAATTATGGGCGCGGCGCTTTGTGGAAGATATGGACCGTTTCCTTTCCGGGCCTTACGCCACTGCGGTGTATGGAGATACAACCATCCGTACGCAGCTGGATGCGGTGCTGGATGCAAAAGAAACGCTGATTCCTGAAATTGCCGCGGGACTGGATACGGTGCTTGCTATTACGGATCCCGGTAAACAGGCCGGGTTGGAAAGCGCACAGGAATCGCTTGAACAGCAGCTGGGTGTGAGCCTTGCCAAAACATACGAAGCAACCGTTCTGATCCAGTATAATTCTACGGTTGATTCGTCCTGGCAGACGGATCCTTCGCTGGAACCGGCTTCCCTTTACGGAGACGGAAGCATTGTTGCACCGGGAAGTAATTCAATGATCCCGGGCCTTACGATGATTGCTGCTAAAACAGATCTTTCGCAGGCAAGTGATTTTGTAAACTTCCTGATGATCCTTGACAACCCGGCTTTCCACAGGGATGTATCGGGAATGTTCGGTTACGCGCTCTCTCATCTTGAGTTCAACATCAGCGGAGCAAATATGCCGGGCGATTACAAATCTTCCGACTGGCTTACGTTTGTACCGTTGCAGGCGGGTGCGGAAAAACCGTCGGCGCTTAGCGGTACCGATCCGGGAACGGTGGATGTACCGGTTCCGCTGCGTAATTTCCCTGATCTGCCAAAAATTGTACAGCAACAGGCAAATCAAAATTCGCCGGACGGAACCCAGGATGTGAGCCAGCTGAGCAAATGGGATTATGAATTTATTTATTCTCATCAGCATGCCGAACAGGATTATGTGGTAATCACGGCGCAGTTTAATCTTACCACGCCGGACATGGAGGCGAGAGCTGAAGATAATCCGCGTGATTTATTTACCGAGCTGGCACAATACATTACTGTGGCGGATGAACTCTGGAACATGCTGAACAGCCTTACTGCGGAAGTTCCTGCATTTCCTCCTGCCGACATTGAAAATGCGGTGCGCACGTATGCATCACTGGTAACCAATGTGGCTGATTATTGGTCCACACGCTTGCCGCAGGAAGCATTTGCTACCAATCCAACGGATCAGCTGGTTGCGGGGCAAACGTATTTTTTCAATGCGCGTGTGCAATACCGTACACTGGTGGATACTACTGTGCTGGTGGATACGCTTACGCTGACAACTCCGGGCAACCAGCAGCCGGGGCCAAACAATACCTGGCCGGAAGGATGGGTGTGGGGAAGAAAAGTGGACGCGGAGCATCCGGAAACAGAATCCCCGGAAATGTATCACCAGATGACGCTGGTTGCCGGAACAGGCAGCGCGGTTTATACGGTGCCTTCGGATATTGTGGTGTTACCGTCGTGGCCGGAATTCAGGCTTGTATGGAAGGAACTGAATGTGGGTGTGATCCAGAATGCACGTTCGCAGATGAATGTGTTGCGGAATCAGAATTTGCTCGACAATGTTCCTACCAACCCGGATTTTCTGTTTACAACAGATACCGTTGTTGCTGCCAGCGTGGTAACTCCGCTCAATAATTTTGGAACGCGGGTGGATATTACTTCACTGGGTGCTAACCTTACGGATGCGCTGAATGCCTGCTTCACAGATCTTTTTGGCACACAGATGAACGGACAGAAGATCACGATGGGACTTAGTTATGGATTTGAGCTGGTTGCTCCGTCGCCGCCGGATCCGGGACTGATCACGTACCTGCCGATCGGCCTTTATCCTAACCAGACCTTGTCTGCTAACACAGCTGCCGGGATCAACACTGCAATTACCAGTTGGCAAACTACCTATCAACCGGTGGAAACCGGCGGTGAATGGGTGTTTTCGCTGAAGCTGTATTCGCAGTACACTGATGAAACGCAAACGCTGATGAACATTGAAACGCTTGTGTATCGGATGTCGCAGGAATAAAAACCAGTGGGGAACATTCCTGTTCCCCACTGGTTAATTGCTGGTAAACAAAAAAATGTCACAGAGAGGCAAAAGTGTCCATTGGAATATAGCTTTTTTGCTATAAGTTAGTCGGGTGGATGTTTGTTCATTGATTCATTTTGTTCATTGGTTTACTGGTTCATTTGTTCATTGGTGCCGTTACCCGTGCCGGATCAAAGCTGATAAATGAAACAGGCATTCAAAAACGATGCTGTGTATAGGAACGCAGATCAAAAATGATTTTTATGATGTAAAAAAAGATCGCCTGTGGCGCTTATGATTGAATTATGATTTGATTTTAGTACAAATCAATCAATAGATCATTAATGATAATTCATCTGTAATTTGATAATACACAGCAAACACACAGCAACCAATGAACAATTGAACAAATGAACCAGTAAGCTAATCTGTGTATCGGAACGCAGATCAAAAATGATTTTTATGATGTAAAAAAGATCGCCTTTGGCGCTTATGATCAAATTATGATTTGATTGCTTGCAAATCTATCAAAGTGGGATTTAGTAATGATATAGAACTCTATTTTTGGGCTTCACCTTTTGGAGATAAGATCGTCCCGCACCTGCGGCATTGTAAATTTTGTCTGCCCGACTGAACGAAATTTCAATCGGGCGGGCCTTCAAAATTTAAAAGTTAAATTAAAACAATAATCACCAAATTGCACCAATAGAAACAGGATCTGCAAGTACAAAGTTGCCGGGACTCATTTAAATTTTTAGCTACACATAGTATCATACCCCCATTACTGACCTATGGAAAAAATAAAAATAATAATTACCGACGATAAAGCAGGATATAGAAAATTGATTGCAGAAATGCTGGAACCTTCCTGTGTATCAATTATTGGAGAGGCTGCGGATGGAAAACAATTACTGCGTTTGCTCGAAACAATCCATCCCGATGTTGTGTTGCTTGACCTGGAGATGCCTGTAATGGATGGCAATAAAGCATTGGATATAATCAGCAAAAAATACCCTGAAATAAAAGTGATCATCTTAAGTTTTTATTTTGAATGGGTTTTAGTGGAGCATTACCTGCAACGCGGAGCAAAAGGTTACATCCCAAAAGATGCTTTGGAACCGGAGTTGTTAATGGAAGCATTAATGGAAATACAAAATGGAAAGATATATCTTCATGAAAAATCTCCCGGTAAAAAACAGTTTACAGAAAGACAAAAAGAAATAATGCCGCTGATATTTGATGGTCTTACAAACGATGAAATTGCAGATGAGATGTATATTTCAAAGCGCGCTGTTGAAAAGCAGCGTCAAAAGATCTATCAGCAAAGCGGTGCCAGCAGGGCCATTGATTTTTATAAATATGCATTTACCCGCGGCTTGCAGTTTTTAGGAAGGATAACGGATGTAAAGGGGAGACATTAGATTTTTTTTATGTTATACTTTTTTAGTTTTAATCTTTATTGAGTATCCGGGACTTTGTACCATGAAAAGAATTTATTTTAAGAACGTCATTCCGATCCGTCAAGCGGAGAAGATCTCATTTAATTTAAATCTACCCGCTTAATCTACCACATAAGACACAAAGAAACACATAAGGCGGGATGCGAATTCCAACGTGTAATTTTAAACCACAAAAGAAAACAAAAGAATCAAAAGGCGAACTGTAATATACCAACATGTACCGCGTCATTGCAATCGGGGCAAGCGGAGAAAGTCGAAGCCCCCAAATAAAGTTCTATATCATTACTAAATCCCACTTTGATAGATTTGCAAGCAATCAAATCATAATTTTTAATCATAAGCGCCACAGGCGATCTTTTTTTACATCATAAAAATCATTTTTGATCTGCGTTCCGATACACAGCAGCGTTTTTGAATGTCTGCTTCATTTATCAGCTTGATTGCCTTTTCCAAAATGGTATAAACTTTTCGATTTTATTCTACAACGTAACTATTATTTTTTAAACCTGTTATCCGTACCCTCCTGTTTTAATTTCTGTTCGATCTGCATCTTTCCGAATTTATAGCTTAAGCTAAGCCGCACTCTTTGTGTGTCTCCGCGTTGGAAATAATAATAATACTGATCAGGCAACTTGCTGGACATAGATTGATTCTCCGAATAGAATATATCCATGAAGCCAAGCGTAACATCCAGCTTGTTTTTTAAAAGACTTTTACTGATCACTAAATTAATGGAGCTTACCGGGGCATATCTTTGTATGGCATCATAAAAAGGAGTGGCGTAATAGCCGTTTGCTTGTATTTTGAAATTTTTTGGTAATAAAAATTCTACTTTTAAAGCCCCGTAAAATTGCTTTGTTGCAGAGTTAGCAATTTCCCCGTCTATGGTTCCTTTAAAATCATAATACATTACCGAACCGTATAACTGAAAATTAAACCATTTGATTTGTTTTTGAACAAATACGCTCAGGCTATAATTGTCGCGCAAACGATAATTAAATGTAGTGTCAATGTTTATCTTCGATTGAGGTTTCGTATACGTGTACCAGTACATAAAATCACGGGTGCGGTAATAATCAAAGCTAACAGTAACAAAGCTGTTATAATTATAATCCATTGTAATATCGTGTGTATACTGTGGTTTTATAGTTGGATTTCCTACCGTGTAATTTAATTCATCATTATAAACCCGGGCCGGATTCATCCTGTTAAAGCCCGGCCGGTCGATCCGGTAGCTGTATGCGCCTGTAAGCGTATTTTTTTCATTTATTTTATAGTCCAGGGAGGAGCTGGGGAAAAAATTTAAATAGCTTCTGTTCAGCATAAAACCTGTTATTTTGTTTCGCCCGCTTATATCCGTTTGTTCGGCGCGGAGGCCAATTGTTGCGCCCACTTTTTTATAAGTTTTTGATAAGGTAGTATAAGCCGCCAAAACACGCTCTTTATAAATGTAATTGTTTTGAAGCGCAGTATCGCCGGTTGAATTATGCAATGTGTAATCAGCATCGCTGTTGATATTAATAAAACTTCCTTTCAAACCTGCTTCAATTGAAAAGTCCTTCTTACACATCTTGGTATAATCCAGTTTCTGATAAAATATGTTGTAATCGCTTTTTGTATTTGTTGCGTAGTTAGTAGGAGATAATATTTCAGCATTAGCAAGATCATAAAAATGATTGGCTACAAACTTATTATCATTTCCTGCCACATTAACATAATCCGAAGAGAGTTGAAGCTGCGAGCCCAATGTATCAAGCTTATGCAGGATGTTAAAATTGACATTCGGAGAAGTGTAATATTGTTTTTGATCGGAACGGTAGCTAAATGAATTGTAATTAAAAGCATTTCCTTCTAAAACAGTGGTTGTTGCTTTTTGAACGGAATTTGAACTGTTAATATTGTCGTTAAAATACAACCCGATAATGGTTTTTGGACTGAGCTCATATTCTATTCCTCCATTAAAATTTGCAGACTTCTGTAAACTGGAAACATGACCGCTCGCATTAAAAGCAGTAGTACTGCCGGTAGTGCTAAGGATCCTGTCTAATTCCGTAAGATCATACATATTAAAGTAGCCGTAACTTAAATTGCTGAATGCGCTCAACTTATTATTTTTAAAATTAAGCGTAAGTGTGGTAAAAGATCTTCCTGCTTTTCCCTGGCTGTATGATTGGTCGATACTGCCATTAATCCCTTTCAGCCTGGCTTTTTTTGTAACAATGTTTATCAGTCCGGCTGTACCGGAAGCATCGTATTTTGCAGGAGGATTTTTTATAAGCTCGATCGAAGTAATCGTTTCGGCACTCATTCCGCTTAAAATAGTTGCCATTTGCGCATCCGACATTTGCTGAAGCCTGCCATCCATCAAAAAACGAACTCCTCCCATGCCATTCACTGTAACATTGTTCTGAGCATCCACATTTACTCCGGGAACTTGTTTTAGCAGATCCAGAACGCTGTTGCCTTTAGCGATGAGGTTATTTTCTACATTCAAAACAATGATCCCCTTTTTAAATTCTACCGTAGGTTTAAAGGCAACAACGTCAACAGTCTTTAGATTGGTATTGCCGGAACTAAGGGAAAAAACGGGCATATTTATTAAATGAATACTATCGAATTCTATTTTAGTGCTATAAAAAGTGTTGTAACCAACAGCACTGATTTTTAGAATGTATTCTCCCGTATGAATATTTTCAAAACAATAATTACCATTCTGATCCGTTACTGCTCCTTTATAAACAGAACTATCCTTGCTGTTTAATAAACCAACCGGAGTGTAGGGGATAGCGGCCTGCGTAGTATCAACTACGTTGCCTTTTATGGCGCATTGCGAAATACAGGCGAAAGGAGAGAGCAGAGCAAGGAACACACAAATTTTATAGGGAAGAGTAATCGTATATTTCATTCAGCAGATTTTTATATAGTGGCTATAGACTCATAACCCAATTTTGCCTAAAAAGATACAAACTATATTTAATTTATTAAGAAAGTTAAAATGAAATCGGAAAGTTTATCCCATTTTGAAAAAAATAATCAAGCTGATAAATGAAGCAGACATTCAAAAACGATGCTGTGTATCGGAACGCAGATCAAAAATGATTTTTATGATGTAAAAAAGATCGCCTGTGGCGCTTATGATTGAAAATTATGATTGGTTGCAAATTAAAATTGGCGGCAGAATGTTTGAGAAGCAGAGCACGATTTTAATTCCCACCGATCCGAAGGGAGTAAGAAAAATCAATTCAGAAGGGCGCGGTGGCCGGAACAAGTAGCGGGGAAGCGTCGGATAGTGCGTGGTCCGCCGCGGCGGATTGTTCTTGTCCCGCACCTGCGGGATTGTTTCTTTTTGTTTCAAGACAAAAAGAAAAAAGTATAAAATGAAGCAGCATTCGATTTTATGCTTCTTAAGGATTCAAACAAAAACCTACATTTTTCTAATGCAAAATCAAATTTTCTGAAAGTGTCACAGAGAAGCAAAGGTGTCGGTTGAAATAGGAAATTGTTGCGCAATGTTTGTCCGGTTAAACATTCTTTACTACTTTTTTATTTTACTTTGCAAATAAATTGCAGATCAAAATATTAATTGAGTATCCGGAACTTTGCACCATGAAAAGAAATTCTTTTAAGAACGTCATTGCGAGGGCTTTTCGCCCGAAGCAATCTCACACCAGTATATAATCCAGAATGAGATTACTTCGGGCGAAAAGCCCTCGCAATGACGCACAAATTAAGATTTTTTCAATTAAAATAAAACATTTAATGCGAATTAGTACAGTTGGATAATATAACAAACAGAGGACAATGCTAATTCCGTCCCAGTTTTTTTAACATCCGCACATGCGAGCCAACAGCGTTGAAAAAAGTTTTATTCTGATTGTATTTTAACCCGAATTCGATGGCGGTTTTTTCTACAATGGGAGATATAGCCCGGTAATGTACATGGCAGATAGTAGGGAATAAATGATGTTCGATCTGGTAATTTAAGCCACCAACCATCCATCCTAAAAACCGGTTACCACGGGCAAAATTTGCAGTTGTTTCCAATTCATGGATGGCCCATTCGTTATAAATAGCACCTTCTAAATCCGGCAGCGGTTGCTCCGCTTCTTCCACAACATGCGCCATTTGAAATACTACGCTCATAAAAACACCTGCCACAAAATGCATGATCAGAAATCCCAGCACAATTAACCACCAGCTATAACCCGAAAATAATAATGGGAACACGAGTATAATTGAAAAATAAGCTGTTTTGGTGAGGATCAGCCGGGTCATTTCTTTTTTAGCAGTGGATCCCTGTTGTTTTGTAATCCCGGCTTTATTGTACCTGATCAATTGTCCAAACTCGTTTACAAATCTCGATAATGTCATCAAACAATATAAGAAGAATGCATATACGTGCTGGAACCGGTGTATTTTCCTTAAAGGCGTATGCGGCGAAAGGCGCAGTGAGCCTTTCGGCTCAATATCCTCATCAAAACCATCTATATTAGTAAAGGTATGATGCAGCACATTGTGCTGGACCCGCCAGTTAAAGCTATTGCCGCCGATAGAATACATGGTGCTGCCAAATAATTTATTTAACCACCTTCTTCCGGAAAACGAGCCATGGGCGGCATCGTGCATCACACTCATGCCAATGCCAGCCATGCCAATTCCCATAATAACCGAAAGTGGGAAGATGAGCCAGTTAGCCATAGGCAAAAATAATATCAATGCAAACGGGATCATATAAATGGAAAGCATAGCAATAGCTTTAAGCATCATTTTCCAATTTCCTTTTGTAGAGATCCCTTTGTTTTTAAAATACTCATTTACATTTTTTCTTAACGCGACAGTAAATTGTGCACGGTCTTTATTAATAAACTTTATTGTTTTCATTGTGATATACCCGTATAAACAGGATTTGTTAAGGCCGGGAAGTATGTAAGAAATAAGAAGGTGTCAGCTAATCGTAACTTTCAGGGTAGAACCAAGCGGTTTGTAATAGTATTAAAGATAAGCAAAATTAAGCTGGTAATTGCAGGTAAATAAATAGATTAACGATATTTAACAATAGGCTGTTTCTTTAATTGCAACCCTTTACAGATTAATTATAACTCATTGAATAACGTAAATGCCTGCGTTTTATTGCCCGGGGAAACCAGATCCGGAGATAATAATAAAGAGGATTTATAGCACGCTAAAAAGTAATTTTATTGGGTATCCGGAACTTTGCACCATGAAAAGAAATTATTTTAAGAATGTCATTGCGAGGGCTTTTCGCCCGAAGCAATCTCACACCAGTAGTATATAATCCAGAATGAGATTGCTTCGGGCGAAAAGCCCTCGCAATGACGCGTTGATTAATTTTTTGGGTTATGCTGTAGTAAAATGTTGTTTTTTTACAATGTTCACAAATAATATTGTCATCCCGGGTCAAGCCCGGGATGACAGCTTAAGAAAGTATTTCTGTTTCCATAAACAATAATGTTCTACAACATAACCATTTTTTTTAAATAAAACAGCTGTAAGCTCGGTATAAACTTTCGGATTTCAATTAAATTTTACCGTTAAAAACCAAGCATGTTTCCCTTTACTCCATGCTTGCTAAACTCCAATGCTGGCGCAGGAATTTTTATAAATCCAACCGCGTAAAAAACGGATTTTAAAAATCTGGATTTTGTTTTGATGCGCGTAAGATCCACATCCAGTGAAAGATAAAACTGGCGGTAACGGTCAAAATAAATTTGATTTCCATTCTCATCAATGTACGGCGGATTAAAAGAACCACCTGTCATTCCGTTGGCGCCATAACCTGCAGCGATGTTCAGCCATTTCGGAAATTTTGAATCTTTATTCATGAATGAATATAAATTAACAGAAAGCCAATAAATTTGTCCGTTGTAATCCTTCAATACATTTTCCTGTAAATCGCTGCCGAGCAAATTTGGCCTGTACTTCGCATACGGGCTTTGCTGAAATGAATATTTCAATACAATGCGCTGCTCGTTCCAGGCCAACTGCTGCCCTACACAGAGAAACGAACCTGCTGTATTAGCGGCAAAATCACCCAGTGAAAATCCCCATTGCGACGAATAACCATCCAGCACTTCGATCGTGGTTTGATAAAGAGAACCAAGCATTCCGCCATACCAGATCGCTTTTTTACGTTTTAAACCCGTCCAGTTCATTAAACCTATTCCTACCCTGCCGATGTAATACGATGTGGTCATGTGGCCCACCTTATCCATTTGCAGCCACTCGTCATTATCATTAAAAAAGTGGAATGCCGAACGCGGATAATCTTTATACCACAAGGTATTTAATCCGTAGAGTGAGCCGCCATATAAAACCGCTTCGGACGAAAGTACAATAGCAAGGCGTTTTTTGTTAAAAGGATGGGCCCATACATACCTTGCCGAATCCATGTCGAGTGTATTTGAATAACTGCTGCTTAATTGATTTTTTATATAATTTATTTGCAAACCGGGTTGCTCGGTGGGAATGCTGTCAGCTTGTGCAAACGAAGCAGACACTGCAAAAAAGCAGCATAAAAAAAGAGACATTTTTTTTAGGAATAAACGCACTTCTAAAGATAAGAAGTATTTGATTAAGCGAATTTGGAATGTTGATTTTATTTGCGCTCGTTTTATATCGTGGTGCAGTTTGCGCCAACTTTGTATTGGAACGCGGATTTATTATGTAAAAAATTGATCCCGGCTTGCCGGGATGTATGATCGATTATGATTTGACTCGAATCAAATTATAATCAATCATACATCGAAGATCTTTTTGACATAATAAATCTGCGTTCTATTTTTTTTGCATACTAATTACTCCTGTTTAAAATAATTCAGCGCCGACAGATCCACCAAATGCACATCCTTGTAATAAAAATTAAGAATGGATTTATAGGAATATTTCAGGCTTGCCATGCGCATAGCGCCTTCCTGGCACAAACCCACGCCATGGCCATATCCGCGACCGTTAAAGATCACATTATCTCCTTGCTGCTCGATGGAAAAATAAGTAGATTTTAATTGAAAATCAGCGCGGATCACTTTCAACGGAATTTTAAGATCGCGGTCCACAAAATAAATGGAGCGGCCGGAGTTTTGTGAAAAATTATTGGCCGTATTCATTTTCAAACTGTCATCCACCGGGTATTTATGTTTCAGTTGTAAATACGCTTTCCAGTCTTCCAGTGAAATTGTGCGCTGCCATTTTGCATGCGGCTGGTTCAAACAAAAAGTATCTTTTACCGATTTTAAATAGCTGGTAGAAATGCTCCACACATCCTGCGAATTAACGGTTTGTCCGCCGCAATTGGAATGAAATGCCGCCGTGATCAGATTCAGGTCATTGTCCACCACCACCAAACCTTTTGTATCCAAAACTGCTTTGGTCACATCTTCTTCTTTATTTTTACTCAGGTACGCCTGGCAATGCACATCATCACACACCTGGAAACCATCTGCCACATGGCGGTTGATGTTTGCCAGCAGATACGTGCGGCACAAAATGGATTGCAGCTTGTAATATTCCAAACTGGTTTTTGTTCCGGATTCCGATTCCACCACACCTGCAATGTATTTTTCCAGATCTACTTTATTGATCAGCAAAAATTGCTTTTTATCAGCGCCAATGCTAATGTCCAGGTTATCATCGTACAAACGCACTTTGCTTTCGGGCAATACCGATTTTATTTTAAAAGCCGAATTTCCCTGGCGTGCAAAAATGTTGATCGCACTGTATTTGCCGATCGTTTTTTCAAATGTTTTTAATAAAATAGAATCGCCGGTGATGCTCATCTGGAAGATCCCGGAAGGATCCACCGAATCGGACAATAATTTACCATCGCCGTATATTTTATACGTGCCCGATAAAGGAGAAAAAATAAACGTATTGATCACTTTTGTGGTAAGGATCCTAACGGAAACAGTACTTGCCTGCGTGAAATGTATACTGAATAAAAAACATATCAGAAATAAAGGGAGAGACTTTTTTTTGATCATCATTCGATTTGTTATGCTGTTCTTTTTAATTCGGCAATCATTAATTCTGCTGTATTCCTTGATGCGCCTGCGCCGCCAAGCTTCGTTTTTAATTCCGTATAATTATCCAGCATTTGCCTGCGCGATGCCGGATTTAATAATTTATCCAGCTCTGTTTTTAAATTGGCTTCATTCAGCTCGTTCTGGATCAGCTCTTTCACGATCTCTTTATCCATAATTAAATTCACAAGTGAAATGTATTTTACTTTCACCAATTGCCGCGCGATCATGTAGGAAATTGCGCCGCCTTTGTAACACACCACTTCGGGCACACCGAATAAAGCCGTTTCCAGCGTGGCTGTTCCGGACGTTACCAATGCAGCCGTAGCTTTTTGCAACAGCGGGTACGTTTCATTGTACACAATGTCCACATTGGCATTCTGAATAAATGTTTTGTAAAACGCTTTGCTTTGCGACGGTGCACCGGCAATCACAAACTGGTGTTCCGGGTAATATTTTTGCATCGACAGCATCAGCGGAAGCATTACCGAAATTTCCTGCTTGCGGCTGCCCGGTAAAATAGCAATGATGGGCTTTTCGGTTGTTACCGATAGTGTGAGCGATTGGGTGGCAAAATACGAAACGGCATCCAGCAAAGGATGTCCGACAAAATCGACGTGATAATTAAATTTTTCGTAAAATTCTTTTTCAAACGGCAGGATCACAAACATTTTATCCACCACGCGCTTGATCTTGTGCACGCGCGATTGTTTCCAGGCCCACACCTGCGGCGAAATGTAATAAAATACTTTTATTCCCTGCGCTTTCGCGAATTCGGCAATGCGCAGGTTAAAACCCGGATAATCCACCAAAATCAATACATCCGGGCGGTGCGCCAGAAGATCTTTTTTACATACATCGATGTTTCCAAGAATGGTGCGCAAATTCATCAGCACTTCCGTGAATCCCATAAATGCCAGATCGCGGTAATGCTTTACCAGCTCCGCTCCCTGCGCTTTCATCAGGTCGCCGCCCCAGCAGCGGAATTGCGCATCGGCATCCGCACGTTTTAATTCCTTCATCAGGTTGGAAGCATGCAGATCGCCGGAAGCCTCACCGGCTATAATGTAGTAGTTCATCTTACAGGATGTGTAGCTCATTGGTGAAAAAACTCAAACATCCGATCACAATCGCCCAGAAAACAGTGGCGAACAGGATGCCGCGCGACGAGCGGTAAAGCTCCCTGTTAAGTGTCATAAAAAACGGGGCAAGGTTGGCAACCATGCACAAACTCACATTGACACGGCGCAGCTCAAATGTACTCCCAATAAAATAATAGATCCCATAAGCGGCCAATGGGGTTAAAAAACCCAGTATAAAGCCGATCCAGATCTGATCCCAATTTATATTTTTCATCATAACGTTATGCTTCTTATCCTTTTCAGAATTTAATTTTACTGATCTCTTTGATCGCTGCATGTGCAGTCATATCAAATTGCGTAGGCACCACCGAAACATAATTATTTTCCAGCGCCCAAATGTCGGTATCCTTGCTTTTGCCTTCGTAATTTTCAAATTTTCCGGTAAGCCAGTAATAGGGTTTTCCGGCCGGATCAAATCGCTCATCCAGCTCCTCTATCCAGTTGGCCCGCGCCTGGCGGCAAACTTTGATTCCTTTGATCTCGTCGGATTTTAACTTCGGAATATTCACATTCAGGCAAACATCCGCAGGCAATCCGTTTTTTAATACGCTGCCGGCAATTGCTTTCACAATTTTTTTAGCTGCTTTAAAATCTGCACCGATGGATTCATCCAGCAGGGAAAACCCAATCGAAGGAACTCCTTCAATGGCGCCTTCCACGGCAGCCGACATAGTACCGGAATAGATCACATTGATGGACATGTTGGAACCGTGATTGATCCCGGAAACACACAGGTCCGGCTTGCGTTTCAGTATTTTGTTAACGGCAATTTTCACACAATCCACCGGCGTTCCCGAGCAGCTGTATTCTTCTTTTACACCGTAAATGTTCACTTTATTGATCCGCAATGTGGAATTGATGGTAATGGCGTGTCCCATCCCCGACTGTGGTTTATCCGGTGCTACCACCACTACATCGCCCAGGGTACGCATTACTTCCACCAGTGCGGCAATCCCGGGTGCGGTAATGCCGTCGTCATTGGTTACCAGGATCAACGGTTTTTTATTTTTCATTGCGTTACAAAAATAAACACAATTTGGCGCTTCTGTGCCTTCCCGGCATAATATAACATCCACATTCCATTGTTGATAAAACACATGGAATTTACCCTTCCGGACTTGCAGATTTACTTCGTTGCAATAATCAAACAGCCGTCCGAATGGATTAAATTCTTAATTTTGCAGCATCAGAATCAACGCAATGAAAAGTTTTAATATCCCCGATTTTTATAAAAGCCCGATCATTTCCAAAGTAAAGGAAATGCGCAAGATCAGCGATCCGCGTAAAAAAGATTTTACACCTACCGTGCTCGATTTTGGCCCGGTACGCTTTTTTATCGCGCGGCATTTTGGGTTTTGTTACGGGGTAGAACACGCCATTGAAACGGCTTACAAAGCCATTGAGGAAAATCCGGACAAGCGCATTTTTCTGCTCAGCCAGATGATCCACAACCCGGATGTAAATAATGATCTGCTGAAACGCGGCGTTCAGTTTTTAATGGACACGGCCGGTACCACCATCATTCCGTTTACAGAGCTTACACCCAACGATATTGTGATCATTCCGGCTTTCGGCACCACCTTAAAAATAGAAGAACAGCTGCACACCATTGGTATTGAAGTGCGCAAATACGATACTACCTGTCCGTTTGTAGAACGCGTTTGGAAAAAATCCGAAAAATTAGGAGAAGACAACTATTCGATCATCATTCACGGAAAATCCAACCACGAGGAAACCAAAGCCACTTTTTCAAGAAGTGAGCAGAGCGCGCCTTCCATCATTGTAAAAGATATAAACGAAGCGGAATTACTCGGGAATTTTATTTTAGGGAAAGTGCAGCTGGATGAATTTTATCGTGTTTTTAATGGTAAGTTTTCCGACAAATTTGACCCGGAAAAAGATCTGTTGCGCGTGGGTGTGATCAACCAAACGACAATGCTGGCAACCGAAACACAGGAAATTGCGGAATATTTTAAAAATATAATGATCCGGAAATACGGTGCGGATGCATTAAAGGAACATTTTGCGGATACACGCGATACTCTGTGTTATGCTACCAATGAAAACCAGGAAGCAACTTACGGGCTGCTCAAGGAAAATGCCGACCTGGCAATTGTTGTCGGCGGTTACAACAGTTCCAACACTTCACACATTGTTGAATTGTGCGAAGAAAAATTACCAACCTTTTTTATCTCTTCCGCAACCGAGATCGCTTCTAAAAAAGAGATCCGCCATTATGATTACTTAAACCACGAGCACCTGCACTCAATAGATTTTTTACCGGAAAAAGCAGTGGTAAATATTATTCTTACAAGCGGCGCTTCCTGCCCGGATTCAGTTGTAGATGAAGTATTGCAAAAAATAATTTCGTTTTTCCCAGCGGCAAAAAATGTCACGGAAGTGATCGATCAGCTGGTAATTGCCTGATTTTTTGCGGTGCATTGCCTGATCTTTTATTAATTGTATGAACATGAAAAAAGCACTTACGTACCTGTTTTTAGTATCTGCCTTTTTTTCGAATGCACAAACTTCCTGTTCCGTTTCCAATAAAACGTTCAAAGAAAACGAACAATTCAGCTATATTGTTTATTACAACTGGGGCGCCATTTGGCTTACTGCGGCCGAAGCCAGTTTCAGCGCTTATAAAACAGAGCTGGCCGGGCGCAGCGTTTACCATTTTGTAGGATTGGGGAAAACCTATCCAAAATACGATTGGTTTTATAAAGTTAATGATACATACGAATCCTATGCTGATACACTTACACTAAAGCCACTTCGCTTTAAGCGCGAGGCAAACGAAGGTGGCAGCTATACTTCCGATGATTATGTTTTTAATCAGCGGCGCAACATTGTTTACACTTCTGCCAAACGAAACAGCAATCCTGCAAAATTTGACTCGCTGAAAATTACAGCTTGTACCAACGATGTGCTCACGGCGATTTACAATGTACGCTGCATTGATTTTTCGTTGTACAAACCCAAAGATACCATTCCGGTTACGTTTGTGCTGGATGGCCTGGTATACCCTTCCTACGTGCGTTACCTCGGAACAGAGGTTATTCATTCCGATCTGCTGGGTAATGTGCGTTGCATAAAATTCCGCCCCAAATTAATTGCCGGTTCCATTTTTAAAGGCGGCGAAGGCATGACTGTTTGGGTAACCGACGACAAAAACCGGATGCCGGTATATGTAGAAACACCTATCATTGTTGGCACGATCAAGGTACAGCTTTCTAAATATTCGGGATTGCGGAATAAGATGGATTGTTTGGTGAAATAAGTTCAAAGTTTAAAGTTCAAAAGTTCAAAGTTTGCTACGTGCAGATGCTGTATGATAAATTGGGACATCAAATCTCAACTCACACTGTCATCCCGGGCTTGACCCGGGATCTGTCTATTAGAAACGATAATCAATATCCTGCAAACATTTATGAGATCCCGTGTCAGGCACGGGATGACATTTTTTTTAATGATTTTATTATAAATAAACATCCAGCATCACACAGATTGGTATATTAGTCCCGCACGTGCGGGGATTAGTATTTAGTAAATAACATCCAGCATCTGCGCGTAGCAAACTTTAAACTTTTGAACTTTAAACTTTGAACTAAAAAAACATGTCCACTTTTCCGTACCTCGGTGAACTAGTAGCATTCGGCACTACACTTTCGTGGAGCATCGGTATTTTTCCTTTTACAGAAGCGGCACGCAGACTGGGTCCCAATCAAGTCAACCATTTCCGGTTGGTAATAGCCGTCTTTTTTTTAACGATACTTTCCCTTCTGTTTGTACCAATTTCCTTTACACAATTATTTACATCGCCATTGCCCGAACACTGGCTTTGGTTTGGCCTATCCGGTGTGGTGGGCCTGGCGCTCGGCGATTATTTCAGCTTTACATCCTTTGCCATCATCGGGCCAAGAGTAAGCAGCGTATTCAATACCCTTGCTCCTGCATCTGCTTTATTTGCAGGTTATTTCATGATCGGCGAACGGATCAATTACATCGGCTTAATTGGCATCGCGATTACTATTTTTGGTGTCATCTGGCTCACATTAAGTAAAAGCGCAAAATCAGAGATCAAACATTTGGAACAACATGGTAACAAAGAGAAAGGAATTTTATACGGAATGCTGGCTGCCATTTGCCAGGGTGTGGGCGTTGTACTGGCCAACAAAGGATTTACGTACCAGGAGAATGGTGCCAATCTTCCATTCTTCCAGGCAACCTGGCTGCGGATGATCTGCGCCACAACTGTGATTTTTATCATTACTGCAATCAGGGGCAGGATCAAAGAAATTGCCTTACCCGTCATTCAAAATAAAAACAAAGGAAACATGTACACGCTGGCAGGTGCCATATTCGGGCCTGTTACCGGCGTTAGCCTGTCGATGCTCACTATTTCACTGATGCACAACAAACCTTCCGTAGCGCAAACTATTTTCTCGCTCATGCCGATCTTTGCATTGCCGCTGGCTTATTTTTTTTATAAAGAAAAGATTACGCTAAAAGCTGTCATTGGTGCATTAATAGCCATCACCGGTGTTATTGTGCTGATCTGGAGAGATGAGATCCGTAATTTTCTTTAAAAGAAGTTCAAAGTTCAAGGTTCAAGGTTTGCTTTACGCAGATGCTGTGTGCGCTAAACAGAGACAGATCTTCCTTTCTAATGTCATCCCGGGCCTGACCCGGGATCTGTTAATTAAAAACTATAAATATAATCCTACAAATATTTATGGGATCCGGGTCAAGCCCGGGATGACAGAATAAAATGAAATTGTACTCCGAATTTCACACAGCAAATATCCAGATTGGTATATTAGTAAAAATTGGTATTTAGTAGATCACAGATTCGTAATATTCGTTCCTGTTCCTGCCCGAATCGTTCAGGCGGGCGTTATCTGTACAATTCGTTTTTGTTCGTTATCCGCACCCAGATTAGTATATTCGTATTCATTCGTAATTAGTAGATACGTATATTTGCAAAAAATAATTTCAACCACATGGAAAATAACGACGACATTAAAAAATATTTTGATTCAAAAGAATACGCAACCGCCATCATCGGTAACGAAGGCGGAGAACCTGCACCAGCAGTAAGCGAAAGCAAGATCTCCACACTGATCTCTTTATTGGTGGATCCTGCGAATAAAGAGGTGAAAGAAGAAACGCTGATCACACTCAAAAAAGAAAAAGGAACAGAGCTTCTATTAATGGCGATCGCCAGCCCAAAATCCGAAAACAACAAACATATCTTAGTAGCAGCTTGTTGGGAATCGGAAATGAATTTCAGTAAATATTTACCGTTTTTTGTATTGCTTGCTTTGCAGGACGATTATTTAATATCACTGGAAGCCATTACGGTAATTGAGAATATGGAAGGGCCGTTTGAAGAAGCACACATTGCAGACGCCATTAAAAAGATCAAAGAAAAACAAAAAAGCATCAATTCCGAACGTGTAGTATTACTAAATGATCTGATCGTTACACTTGAGAATTTTTCGGATATAAATTTCTCAGATAAAAAATAATTTATTCAATTTCTGCAGTCAGTCCGCGCTCCAGCAAAGCCGTACACATTGGTTCCAGCTCTTTGTAGGAGCCGCGTTTTACCGAACATTTTCCTTTGTAATGCACCAGGTACGTGCATTGTTCTGCCTGCACTTTATCGTGCTTGCACACTTTTATCAACGATTCGATCACATGCTCAAACGTGTTAAAATCATCGTTGTATAAAATGATCTGCTGCTGATCAATTGTTACTTCATCCGGTGCCAACAGTACATCCGATTCTGTTTCATGGCCAGGTTCTGTTTTGTCAAAATCCAACATGTTCTTATTTATTTAATAATGATTTTGCTTCGTCGATGCTTATTTTTTTACCATCGCTGTATGCTACAATAAATGCATCCTTCACAATGGCTGCAATTTCGGTGCGTAGCTGGCTCGCTTCTTCATACGTTTTAAAATTACCAACCGTGTAGATCGTCAGCCCGTTCTCATCCGTGTAATTCTTTATTCCTTTATTCGCAATTTTTAAAAATTGGTTCGCAATCTCCAGGGGAACCTCATCTTTAAAAGCACCGATCTGTACTTTAAAAACCACACCCGGATCTACCTGCATCGGATTATTTTTGGTCACCGTATTTTTTAATTCCGTATTTACCGGTGGTGTTTTTTCCGGTGTAGTTACCGGCGTTTTCTCTGTTGTTGCAGGAGTTTCGGCTGTTGTTGCTTTTACCGGCTGATCATTATTTTTTATTTCCGGCTCCGGTGTGGTTACCGGTGGCGTTGTGCTTTTAACCGGAACAGGTTTTGGTTTCGCGGTCGTTTCTTTTGCTGTATTCACTACCGGTGCAGGCGTATTTACAGGCGCTGGAGTAGCCGGTTGTTTTGTTGCACCATTCACTGTTGGCAGGTTATTAATTCCCGGCGCGGTCGAAAACACACCGCTTCCCTGTGTTTCCAATGTGGTTGCTTCAACCAGCGAAATGCGTTTGCCCTGATAGTAGGCTGTTACAAATGCATCCTTCACTCCTGCCCCCACTGCAATATTTTTTGCTTCGTTTGCACGCGCCATATTGTTGTAAATACCCGTGTTGTAACGGATGTAACCATTCGGCGTTTTCTCGGTGTACAGCGGTTGAATGTTATGCAATTTCGCCGATGTGATCGGTTGCGAATACACCCCCACCTGTACGGTGTAAAACAACCCGCTTACCACTGTTACATTTTCGGCCGGAGCAATATCCGCAGCATTCACCGCAGCTTTTACAGGTGTCGTTTGTGCGGCTGTATTGGTAGCGGCATCTGTCGTTTTGGTTGCATCAGCAGTTTTGTTTTCTGCCGGTGTTGTGGTGTTTCCAGTTGCAACAGCGGCGCCTGTTTCGCCCGACATACTCAAGGCTTCCGAAATGGAAACGCGCTTGCCATTTAAAAATGCAACCACAAATGCATCTTTGTATCCCAATCCCCTGATCTCAGTTTTTACATTATCCGCTGTAGCGAATTTGGTAAACAAACCTGCCGTATATCGCGTAAAGCCTTGTGATGTAGTTTCAGCAGTGATCGGTTTCATTCCCGAAAATTGTTCCGGCGAGATCGGGTTACGGAATGCACCGATCTGTACTTTAAACACCAAACCTTCCGGTAATTTTTCATTTACAGGAATTGGTTTCGATGCCGAATAAGCCGGTTGCGATGTGCGTTCAAATTTTTCAGTCGGCGCTAACACCGTTTTTGTTCCAACAGTTGTTTGTACATTACCCGGATTGGATTTTGTAGCTGCTGCATCAGTTGTTTTTGTTGCAGCATTTGTATTATCCGCAGTATTAGTAGCTGCATCTGCTGATTTTGTTTTTGTATGATCAGGCGTGGTGGTATTATCCGGAGTCGATTTTGTTTCGTTGGTCGCAACATCTGTTGTTTTTGCAGCCGTATTATCAGCAGTTTTTACAGATGTATCCGTTGATTTCGTTTTTGTATTATCCGGTGTAGTGGAATTATCCGGATTGGATTTTGTTTCGTTAGTCGCAACATCCGTTGTTTTTGCTGCGGTATTGTCCGCCGTACTGGTAGCCGCATCAACCGATTTTGCTGTTGTATTATCGCCGCCATCACTTGTTTTTGTTGCATCCGCAGATTTTGTACTTGCATTATCATCCGTGGTTTTAGCAGATGAATTATCAGCAATTCCCTGTTGTTTTTTCAACGCCGTTGCCTGCTCCTGGCTTGCTGCAGCCATGGTATTTTTATCTTCCGATAATTTTTGTGTATCACTTATTTTTTTCGCAAGCAACGCTTTTAATTCAGGATCATTGCTGGCAGCCATTTCCTGTTTTTGTTTTTCAATAACCGTATTGATCGCCGCTGCCCATTCATTAAACACTTTTATTTTCGCATTTTCACGATCCAGCTCATTTGTGATCGCGTTTGCTTCCGTTAATTTATTCTGATACGTTTCATTGATGCTGCCAAGGCTCACAGTTGTGTTATCTACAGAATTGGTACCTGCATCTGTTGTTTTTGTATTATCCGCTGTACTTGCCGTATTATCCGGCGTCGATTTGGTTTCAGTTACCGCTGCATCGGTTGTTTTTACAGCCGTATTATCAGCTGCATTCGTTGCTGCGTCTGTAGATTTTGTTGTTGCATTATCCGGCGTTGATGCGTTGTCAGGAGTTGACTTTGTTTTATTATTTACTGCCACATCAGTTGTTTTTGCTGCGGTATTATCTGCTGCGGTAGTTGCATCGGCTGATTTTGTTTTTGTATTGTCCGGCGGAGTAGTATTGTTTGTCGACTTAGTCTCATTAATCGCCACATCCGCAGCTTTTACAACAAAGCCCGGATTGTTCTTTTTGTACAATTCCGTTGCTTTTTGTTGTTTTTCCAGCGCAATTTTTTCATTCGCATTTGCATCTTCCAGCGCGGCCAGCTTGTCTTCATCCGACGAAACAGTCGCTGCCAGCTCATTTGATTTCTGCGCTTTGTCAAAATAAATTTTCGACTCATCTTTCATCATCTCGGCCATCGACACTTCATCCGATTTATTGCCGGTAGATGCTGCAGCATATTGTTCCAATGCATTTTTATTTGCATTGTATTCCGTCATGTTGGCACTGCTTGATAACTGTGTTGCTTTTATTTTTTTGTCATCCGCCTGTTTTTCCAGATCAGCTGCTTGTGTATATAACGCGTCCTTTTCCGATTGTTTTGTTTTTGTTCCCGCTTCTGTTTTCAGGTCGTTTGCTTTTGCATTCAGATCATCCGATTCTTTTTGCGCTGCCGCTGCTTTCTTCGATTCATCGGCAGCAACCGGGTTGGTATAATTTACAGCAACCGCTGCCGGATCTGATTTGGTGTTGTCTGTTGTTGCATCCGTTGTATTATCTGCAGCAATCGCCGCCTGCTCATTCAGCACTTTTACTTTTGCACTGGTGTCATCCAGTACCGTTTGTTTTTGTTTGATCTCCTGCTGGATCGCGGCAATATCCTGCGTCAGTTCTTTTTTCTTTGTTTTATCTTTTTCTGTTTTTAAAGCCGATTGTTTCTCCTGCAATTGCACATTTTCTGCTGCAATATAATCCGTGTATGCCTGTTGTTTTTTCGTTTCTTTTTCACGCTCCGTTGTTGCTTTATCTGCTTCCGCGATGGCATTGTCCAGTTTTTGGACATCCGTTGTAGCACTATTATCCGGATTCGTTTTTACAGCATCGCTTGTTTTAGAAGCATTATCAGTAGTGGTATTCGTTCCTGCATCCGTTGTTTTAGTTGCATTATCCGGAGCAGTTTTATCAGCAGTAGAAGCTGCCGCAATGCCTTGTTGTTTTTTCAAAACCGCAACCTGTTCCTGGCTGGCCGATGCCATTGTACTCTTATCTTCCGCTTGTTTTTGCGCGTCACTGATCTGTTTTGTAAGCGCTGCTTTTGCTTCCGGATCAGTGCTTGCCGCCAGCTCCTGCTTTTGTTTTAATACAAGTGCATTGAGCGCATCCGACCAGTCTTTAAACACTTCCGTTTTGGTATTTTCCTTTTCTAATTCATTGGTGATCACATTTGCATCTGCCAAACGGCCCTGGTATTTTTCATTAATACCTGCAAGCTTCGTCGCCGAATTCGTATTGGCAGTAGCATTATCAGCGGTTTGGGTATTGTCGCTTGTCGTTTTAGAATTATCCGGGTTGCTTGTTGCATCCGTTGTTTTGGTAGCATCGTCCGTAGTTTTTGCAGCCGCAATCGTTGCCTCCTGTTTTAATTTTTCTGCACTCGCAACCGCTGTTTTTTCATCAGATTGTTTTTCTTTCAATTCTTTTTCAAGCACAGCAATCGCATCCGTTAATTCCTTCTTTTTCGTTTTGTCTTTTTCTGTTTTTACAGCTTGTTTTTTCTGCGTCAATTCATCCGTGATCCCTGCCGACCAGCTTTTGTATAATTCCGCTTTTTTATTTTCGCGCTCCAGTTCGTTCGTAATTCCATCTGCGGAAGCCAGCTGATCCGCATATTGTTTTGCGTAATCAACTGCAGGTGTTATTACATTATCCGGAGTCGTTTTAGTATTGTCCGGCATGGAAGCATCCGTAGATTTATTTTTGCTGTTATCAGCGGCATCGCCGGAGTTTGTTTTTGTATTATCAGCAATGGCAGCATCCGCCGATTTTGTATCATTTGTTTTTGCAGCAGTGCTGCTCCCATTTGTTTTTGTACTGGCTATCAAAACCGCATCATCCGCAGCCGTATTGCTTTTCAGTTCATTGATCTGTGCTTCCAGCTTTGTTTTATCAATCGTGGCAACGCTGGCAGCAGCCGCTTCATTCGTTCCTGTTTTGGATTTATCGATCACATTGTTCACCAAATCGATCTGGTTATTAATACCATTGTATTCTTTTTGCACCTGCGCCACTTTCTGCTCATTCTGCTCTAAATCCTTTTGACTTTGCTCGTTATCGGCTTTTAATCCTGCGATCTGGTCCAGCAATCCTTTTTTAAGATCATCCTTTTTTGTTTTATCTGCATCCGATTGCAGCTGGGCTATCAGCGTTTCATTGTCTTTGATCTCCTGTTTTAGATCTTCCGATGCCTGCGTTACTTTATCCAGCTCACGTTTTTTATTGGTCGCATCCATTTTCAAACCGGCAGTGATATTATCCGGTTCGGCATTCCCGTTCTGCTCGCTCAGCGCTTCCAGTTTTTTCTCCTGGTCTTCGAGCTTCGCCATTGCCTCCGTCGAATTTTTCGATTTTACAGCGGCTTCCAGATCTTTCGCGTATTGCATCGACAAGTCCGCTTCTTCTTCTTTCGAAGCAGCTTTTAATCCTAATTTTTTTGCAATGTTAAATGCAGCAACGGTTTCCTGGTTCAGCTCCGCCTCTTCTTCCCGCGCCTGGTTAGCTTCATCAATCACCGTTTGCTTTTTCACATTGTCGGTCATGCTGTTGGCATCCGCCATTAACTGTGTGGCTTCCTTGGTTTTGTTCTGCGCCAGTTCATTTTTTTCATTGGCAAGGTTCAGCGCAATGTCGGCCTGCTCCTGCAGATCTTTGGCTTCTTTCTCCGCATCCTTCGCATCGTCGTAAGCAATTTTCACAATGTCGTTGTTGCTCAACTGTGCTGGCGGAGTGGTTTTATTTGCACCATTGGTTTTCGCTACAGCTGTTTTATCCGCCGGGGTTTTCGATGTGTTATCATCTGTTGGCGTTGTGGAATTATCACCTGGCCTGGTCGATGTTTTTGAAATGCCGTCTTCCGTGCTGAAAGGTGTGCCGGTGCTTTGTGTCGCATCATCACTCGTTACAGTTTTCGCGGCAAGCGGCTGATTGGCATCGTTATTAATTCCGGCATCCAGCTTCGATTTTTCTTTCAGGTAACTGATCACCTGCAAATAACTCTGATCGTCCACCGGTTCGTCAAACATGTTTTTAATGATCAGCTTATCGGTTCCCAGTTCATAAGTAATTTCCTGTTTTAATGGCTTGAACTCGTATTGCGTTGGCAGGATCACCACATCGGATTGTGTACTAAAACCGGTCGCTTCCACAGTGTACATAAATTTTCCGCCGTTCGGTAAATTGATCAGGTAACCGCCCGTTTCCGCTTTCGAATTATAAATTCCCAGGATCACATTATCCGCAAGGTCTTTTACCGTGATCTTCACATCGATCGCCTGGCTCTCGCGGTTGCGGATCACAGCGCCTTTGATTATAGCAACGTCTATCGGTTTGCGTTCCACGTTAATATGATACACTTCTGTTTTACCGGTTTTGCTGGCGCGGGCCGACGAGAAAAATGCTTCTTTCTCATCTTCATTGGTCACATACAAAATATCATCATCCGGCGTATTAATAGGAAAATCAAGGTTTACGGGCTTGTTCCAGGTATTGGTTTCCTCGTTGAGCGTGGTTTTAAAAATATCATAACCTCCCATGGAATTGTGGCCTTTGGAGCAGAAATACAATACTTTTCCGTTGGGATGTAAAAAGGGATAATCCTCGTCATACTCTGTATTTACAGGATAACCCAGTGTTTGCGGCTTGCTCCATTCGCCGTTCGGCAGCTTCCGGATAATGTAAATATCCTTTCCATGCGAAGGATCATCGCCATAGCTCGAAAAATAAACCTGATTGTTGTTATTGGATAAATAAATAATGGATTTTTCTTTTTTCTTTTTGTCCAGCGACGTTTTAAACGCGTCTTCATCCGGCTTTGCCAACAGCTTTCCGCCAATATCCGAAATATCGTACGCGCGGTAAAAATCGGCGCGGCTCAATTCTTTTTTATCGAGGACTACTAAATCGGTAATGTTGCGTAACAATTTTTTTCCATTGCGGCACATCTCTATCTGCCGGTCCACCTGCAGCTTTTCCGCTTTCGCTGACGATGCTGCTTTTTCATATTCGAGGTATTCTTTAATGGCATCATCAAAGCGGTAATTCAGGTGATATGCCTTTGCGAGGTAAAAAAATACTTCTTTATCCACCTGTGAATTTTTGGCGGCAAATTCTAAAAATGGGATTGGTTTTTCCTTGTCGTCGCTGGCATACAGCATACACACACCAAGGCGGTAATTGTAATTGGCATCTTTGGGATAAAGACTTACCAGCTGGGAATAAAGTGGATATGCTTCTTCAAACTCATCATCATCGAAAAGCCTGGTTGCCTGCTGCTTTAATTCTTCCTCCGACCCAAAAGTCGTTTGGGCAGTGGATGAGTGGATGCCCATCCCGATCACAAACAAAAGGAAAATAATAAACCGTAATTGTTTATTCATATAAAAGCCCAATCGAATTGGGAAGCAATTCATTAAGTTAAAATCAGGTGGATCGGCTGCGCCCACAAAGCAAATGTTGCTATTTAACACCCTAACATACAAATTTAAGATTTTTATCGTACAGATGCTACACTTTTAACATTTCCATAAAAGATCTCCCGATTGCCTCCGCTGTAAAATATTTACTATAAAATACCGTTTGTGTGAGGCATCAACATTATATTTGTAATATGAAGTTTATAAAATACGTTTTCCTTTTAGCGGTTGTTTCCTGCTTGTTTTTTCCTTCCTGTAAAAAGGATCAGCTGCTCACCGATTCTTCTGCAAAGCTTGATTTTTCAACGGATTCCGTATTGTTCGATACCGTTTTTACTTCGCTCGGCTCCACTACCATGTCGTTCCGCATTTATAACCATCATTCCCAACCGCTTAATATTTCAAGGGTTTACCTGGCAATGGGTAACGGATCCCCGTTTAAGCTCAATGTGGATGGCATATCCGGCAAAAGCATTTCGGATGTGGAGATTTTGGGCGGCGACAGCCTGTTTGTTTTTGTACAGGTAACAGTAGATCCAACCAGCGCTTCTTCTCCTTTACTGATCAAGGATTCCGTTATTTTCGAAACCAACGGAAACTCACAAAATGTAAAATTAACAGCGGTCGGGCAGAATGTGTACATCCACAAGCCCGATCATTTTCCGACCAACGGATTACCGCCCTACTCCATCACCGGAAGAGAAAATTTTGATACGATCCTCCCGAATGATAAGCCCCATTTGTTTTTCGGGCATACCGTTATTGATTCGCATTGCAAACTGACGATGCTGGCGGGTACCAAATGTTATTTTTATAACAGCGCGGTTTTATGGGTTTTTGACCAGGGAACGCTGGTAGTGAGTGGCGCTCCGGGTAACGAGGTTACCTTTCAGGGCATGCGACTGGAAGCGGAATACAAGGATGTACCCGGACAATGGGGCAAGATCTGGCTTTCGAAGGGAAGTAAGGATAATGTGATCGATTGGGCCATTATTAAAAACGGCAGTATTGGTGTTCAGGCCGATAGTACAGCCGATTCACAGCCAACATTGGTCCTTACAAATACGGTGATCAAAAACATGCAGGCAGCGGCTATTTTCGGGCAAACCGCACACATCCGCAGCAATAATTGTTTGTTTGCCAATTGCGGACAATATGTAGCGGCGCTTACGCTGGGTGGCAATTACAGCTTTGTGCAATGTACATTTGCTGATTTCTGGACCGGATCCAGTGGAAGCTCTTCATCATCAACAGCACGTACCACGCCGGTGCTGGCCATGAATAATAATTACACCAGTTCAGGTACCACTTTTGTGTACCCGATGGACAGCTGCTATTTTGCCAATTGCATTATTTACGGCGATCAGGCGGAAGAAGTAGGCATTGATACTGTTGCGGGTTCAGGCGCGCCGTTTTCTTACCAGTTCGACCATTGCGTGATCAAGAGCGTAAGGAGCTTCAGCAACAGCCATTACACGGGTTGTTTCCAGAATAACAATCCGGGTTTTAAGGATGTGACTGTTAATGATTATGAACTGAACAGCGCCACTTCCATTGCAGTCAATAATGGCAACACAAGCATTATTGTTCCATTCTTCGATTTGAATAATTATCCGCGGGATACCACACCAGATATAGGCGCGTACGAATTTCATTAACTGCTTTCGTGAATTACATTGCCGAATTAACAGCCGATCGTTCGCGTTCCAACATGGACCGCATTGCCAACGCAATTGGCGATGATCCCGCTGAATTCAAAAAAATAATTGATATTATTTACCAGGAACAGCAACCGCTTCCGCACCGTGCTTCCTGGCTGCTCACGATCATTTCAAAAAAACATCCGCAGTTAATAAAACCTTACGCTTCTAAATTTATTGACACCATCGAACGTTTCAATAACGATGGGATCAAGCGGCACATGCTGCGTGCACTTACCACACAAGAGCTTCCCGAAAAATCAAAAGGAAAAGCGATCACTATTTGTTTTGATTTTATTTTAAGCCCTACCGAAACCGTTGCCGTTAAAGTATTTGC
Source organism: Bacteroidota bacterium (assembly GCA_025963715.1). Taxonomy (GTDB): domain Bacteria; phylum Bacteroidota; class Bacteroidia; order 2-12-FULL-35-15; family 2-12-FULL-35-15; genus 2-12-FULL-35-15. The sequence goes on along the minus strand of JAOQAG010000038.1, from coordinate 94,157 downwards.
GCTGGAAGTACTTTCCAATTTAATAAAACAATATCCCGAATTAAAAAACGAATTAAAAGCAGCGATCGAGGATCAGCTTCCTAAAACAACAGCGGCGTTTCATTCCAGGGCGAAGAAAGTGTTGAAGAAATTATCTACTAAATACTAATGAATACCAATATACTAATCTGTGTGTGATGGAACGCGGATTTTGCGGATGGAACGGATTTATACGGATAACGGACAAAAACGAATATTGCGAATCTGTGTGCGAGATGTAACGGATGTTTATTTTAGTTGTACTCTCCTTTCAAAACTGTCATCCCGGGCTTGACCCGGGATCTCATAAATGTTTGCAGTATGCCTTACGTTCTTAAATTAACAGATCCCGGGTCAAGCCCGGGATGACAATACGGAGGGAAATTTATCTCTGATTTAGCCCACAGCATCTGCACACAGTAAGCTTTGAACTTTAAACTTTGAACTTATTTTCTGCGCACAGCAAACCTTGAACTTTAAATTTTTTTCTTAAAATACCCCGCATAAAAAATAATCAACCCCACAATGCCCATTACCAGTGTAAAAAAAGCTTGTCCGGCATGGATCACAGTTGCCAGTGTTTTACCAAATTCAATAGAAACGCCGTACAGCATTACCACGCTTGCTACTAAAAAATGATACGCGCCCATTCCACCGCCCTGGATCGGTACCGAGCGGCCGATGCTGCCAATGCTCACGATGCTCAGGCATGCACCCCAACCAAGCACCGATGTTTCTTTAAAAACGAAGAACCAGAAATACGTCATAAAATAATAACCTGTCCAGATTAAAAATGTATAGAGGATAAATATTTTTTTTTGTTTCAGCGCTGCAATGCTTGCCAATCCTTGTTTTAAGCCTTCTACAAACTGCACGATGAGCTTTGGGGATTTTTCGCGGATGTATTTCCGGAAATAAAAAAACAGGAACAAGCTGATTAATAATATAGATACTGCAATGATGAGCACTGTTAAATTTCCGGCAACGATCTTTACGATCACGCCTTCGTAAAACGGCCGGAAGATATTTATTTGTACAAATTCGATAATCACATTGAATTGCAGCGCCAGTGTGATCAGCAATAAAACAAACAAGCTGATCACGTCCACCACCCGCTCTATAATTACAGTTCCGAGCAATTGCATGAAAGGAATATCGTGGTATTTTTTAATGGACAAACAACGCGTTACTTCTCCCAGGCGCGGAATGATAAAGCTCACAAAATAACTGATCGCCAGTGCTGCAAAGGCATTGATAAATTTGGTTTCGTGCCCGATAGCGCGGATAAGCATTTGCCAGCGCAACACACGGATAATGTAGACCAGCAGTGTTACAAGCATCACCACATAAAACCAGGAAAAATTACCATTGCTGATGTTCTGCTTTAGTTCCTGGAAATTAAAATTTTTAAAAAAAAGCCAGGAAAGGATCAACCCGGCGGCAAGAAGTGCAATATATTGAACAAACTGGAGGCTTTTCGATTTCATATAACAGGTTTTCTACTATATAACAGGTTTTCTACTAAATACTAATTTGTACTAATATACTAATCTGTATGTTTCCTGTGTTTAATCCGCAATAATTTATTTACAGATAACGCCCGCCTGAACGATTCGGGCAGGAACAGGAAAGAAAAACGAATCTGTGTCTCTACTAAATACCAATGAGTACCAATATACTAATCTGTGTGGTTGCTGTGTGGGATGAATGTTTACTTTATTGGTGCTTTTCCTTCGAAGCTGTCATTCCGGGCCTGACCCGGGATCTCATAAATGCTTGCAGTATTTAATTAACAGATCCCGGGTCATGCCCGGGATGACAGTAAAGAGTAGGATTGCACTCCGAATTAAACACAGCAAACTTTTAACTTTATAACCTTCTAACTTTAAACTTCTAAAACAAAACTCTTCTCCCCATACGATTTTCCATTTACTAAAATTTCCAGCGTATGTTTTCCTGCATAATGCTTACGGGTAGAAAAATCCTTGAACAGCTGCTTTTTTGTGATCTTCTCAGTGGCATTTGCTTTTAAATTTAACTCTTTCAGCTTAAATACCTTGCGGGAGGATTCGCCGGATTTTTTTGCATAATGGATCGCGTAATCGATCACCAGCTTTTGGGATTTGTTTTTTTCGGAGATCACATCAAAACTAAACTCCAATTGTTCGCCCAATTTTATTTTATTCTTTTTAATTGCAAGATGCTCCACTTTTAGTTTTGCATTTTTCTCAAAATCAAATACGGCAAGCGAACGTGCATCGCCTTTTTTAATAAGCGTACGGCTGGCATGCTTGATGATCCAGGCGGTATGCTCATTTTTTTTATCCCAGGAATTGATCAGGTTCAACATCCAGTCGGCCTGATTTTTTGAAAAATCATTGAGGTGGTTTGCTACCGATTTTTTTACATACAATTCCGGATCAGCTTTTAATAATTCTAAAATGGGTTTGGTCAGCTCCGGATTTTTTGCGATCTGCTCCAAACTAAACGACCATGGCAAACGCGGCCGGCTTCCTTCACTGGAAAGCCTTCTCACATGCGGATTTTTATTTTCCGCCCATTTATACATTACCTTGATCGTCTTGTTGAGGTCGCGTTTTAAATATTCGCGGATCGCAAATTCGGAAGAGCTGTATTGCGTTAATTCTTTCAAAGCATCCAGCGAAAGATCTACATGATCGTGACCATACAAACCAACAAAATCAGGAAATACCAAGGCTGTATAACCACCAAATGCAGGTGCTACTTCCAAAATAATGGCCGCTGCTTTTTTATAATCCGCCGGTAAATGATTGTGCAATATCACGGAAGTATTTCGCAGCCGCTGGTTCAGCGATAGCTCTTCCGTATTTTTTACTACTTCTTTTACAAATTTATCGGGATGAAAATTTTTATCCGCCTTACTAAATCCCACAGCCAAACGCTCGTAGAATTTTTTATTGAACATGTCTTTTAATGCATCCATAAATAAGTTCAAAGTTTAAAGTTCAAAAGTTTAAAGTTTGCTGTGTGCTAAAAAGGTTCAAAGTTCAAGGTTCAAAGTTAGCTGTGTGTAAAAAAGCACACAGTACATTTTCAAATTAGCACATTTTCAAATTTTCAAATTGTCTCATTTTCAAATTAAGAATTGTACAATTCCATCACGGTGATCTCCGGCAGAATGCCTACTCTGCCCGGATAACCAAGGAAACCCAATCCGCGATTCACATAAATGTGCTGATTGTTTTCGGTATACAATCCAGCCCATTCCTTGTAAACATATTGTGAGGGGCTCCATCTGAAACCGGGAATTTCGATCCCGAACTGAAAGCCGTGTGTGTGGCCGCTGAACGTGATGTCCACATCCGGATATTCCGTGCGTACTTGTTTGTCCCAATGCGAAGGATCATGCGACAATAATAATTTCACCGGATATTTTTCCGTTCCGGCATACGCTTTTTTCATGTCGCCGTATTTCGGGAAATTTAAATTTCCACCCCAGTTCTCAATCCCGATCAGTGCTATTTCTGCATCGCCCTTTTTAAGCGTTACGTGTTCGTTCATCATTAATTTCCAACCCAATTGCGCGTGCTTCTGTTTCAGATCTTCGAGGTTTTCTCTTTTTTGTTCAGCACTGTCCCAGGTGGTATAATCTCCGTAATCATGATTGCCAAGCGTACTGAAAACGCCCATTGGCGCTGTGATTTTATTCAGCACATCCATAAACGGCTCTACTTCCACTGCACGGTCGTTTACCAAATCTCCTGTAAAAAAAACAATGTCGCCTTTTTGCTCATTCACAATACGCACCGCATGTTCCAGCGGTTCGCTGGAAACAAAACTTCCCGAATGAATGTCCGAGATCTGCACGATCTTTAAGCCGTTGAACTCCGCAGGTAAGTTTGGTAACGTTACCCGGATGCGGTGTACTTTATAATCGAACGCGCCTTTTACCATTCCGTAAATAAAGCTGGCAAAAGGCAATGCTGCCATTCCCAGTGCAATGTAATTCAGGAATTTCAAACGGGAGATCGCATGTGGATTTTGCACCGATTCGGTGACCACGTCGGTTGGTTTTGAAAAATAACTGGCGATCCAGCGAAACAAACGCACCAGGTCATCCACCGCAATAAATACAGAACCGATGAGTTTTGAAATAATCAGCATCACCACAAAAGCAAACACATAAATACGGATGAATTTTGGAAAATGCGAAAAAGTGAAAAACACAGGTGTTAAAAACAGCAGAAAGCTGAAAATGGTAAAGCCCCAGTAAATGTAAAATACAAGATTCTTACGGCTAACGGAAGCTCCTGCCATAATAGTACGGAGCGCCTGGTAAAAATACAGGTCAACTAAAAATAAAAATATTCCGATAAGAAAAATGCGGATGATGATGCTCATAATATTATAAAATTGGAGGCAGCAAAACTACGGAAACATTTTTTGATTACAAAGTTTCCATCCGATAATTTAAATTTTCAGGCAAAAAACGGATCGGAAAAAGTACTTTTGAAAACACTTATAAAAACAAACATTCAATGGATCCACTGATCATAAAAAACGTTATCACCATCAACGCACCGGCAGCAAAAGTATGGGACGCACTGGTAAACCCGGAACAGACAAAAAAATACATGTTCGGCTGCGAAACTGTTTCGGACTGGAAACCGGGCAGTTCCCTGTTATGGAGAATGGAATATGAAGGAAAGGACTTTGTGGCTGTAAAAGGCAGCATCTTGGAAATTCAACCGGAAAAATTACTGACGTATACCACCATTGATCCTAACAATACTACCATTGCCGACATTCCCGAAAATTACCTGGATGTAACGTATCTGCTTACAACAGAAAACGGGCAAACCGTATTAACCGTAACGCAGGGCGATTACAGCAAAGTGGCCGATGGCGGGCGCCGTTATACGGAAGCATATAACAACGGCGAAGGCTGGAACCCGATTTTGGTGGAGATCAAGAAACTAGTAGAAAGTAACTAGTCGTTAGTAATTAGTTGCTAGTGCTGTTGGGCGTAGTGTGCCGCTACGCCCAACACGAGATGTAAAAAACACAGCATCTGCGCAAAGCAAACTTTGAACCTTGAACTTTGAACTCACTTACACATTCTTATTCTTCGCTTCGATCCATTTCGACATGTATTTTGTACCGGAAATAGTATGATGCATCAGCATGGCGCCGGTAAAATTTTGCAGCCGGTGTTGTTTTAGATCTTGCTTTACAGTAGCAATGCGCAGCATTAATTTTTCTCCCAATTCTTCTTTCGGGTAAATAGCATTGATAATGTTTATACCATTCTCCTGCGCTTGTTGCCAGCTTTCGCGATGTGTATATAATTTTACGGCAGCGGCGGCAAATTCCGCAGCGTTATCCGCGATCATTCCGCTCCACTCCATTGTATCGTGCATGCCTTCAGTGCCTATTGCAGTGGTCACACCAGGCGTTCCACATTCCATAGCATCCGTTAATTTTCCTTTTATTCCCGCACCAAAGCGCAAAGGTGCCAGCAATACTTTGGCATTCCCGATCACTTCTTTTGCAGATGCCGCTCTTCCCATAATGTGAAAGCCTTCCGCAGGCGCATGCAATACATTTACTTTTTGAGAAGCATACGCGCCGTATACCTTCAATTCCGCTTCCGGTAATTGTTTACGGATCAGCGGCCAGATCTCTTCTTTTAAAAACAATACGGCATTCCAGTTAGGAGCATGTAAAAAATTACCAATGCTTACAAAACCTTTCCGCGCTTCAAACGAAGACCAGGTGGCAGTTTCAGCTTCCGTGATTTTATCCAGCATAAACGGAATATAATGCAACAACGCAGGATCTATTTTAAAAACATCGCGCAACAGCTCCATTTCAAAAGGTGAAATGATCAATGAAAGATCGCAGCGCAAAATGCTGGCAATTTCACGTTTTGCAACTTCTTCCTGCAACAAATCGACAATCTCAAACCTGCGTTTTTGTTTGAATGCAAGCTGCCGTGCCGCACGCAAACAATGCAGGTCCTCGGTATCCAATATCCTCATCGCATCCGGGCACGCTTCTGCTACACGCCAGCCAAACTGTTCTTCGATCATAAAACGGTCGAACAAAACCACATCGGGTTGCAAGCCTTTTACAAATTCATCAAAACTGCTGCTGTTGAGCCCGATCGTTATTTTATCAAGTCCAAACGCCGAAAGATCCACCATAAACTCACTGTCTGTTGCCGCGCTTGCAAACGTAATGTTCCAGGAATGTGATCTGAATAATGCTATTAATTGCATCATGCGGCTCCCGGCTGCAGATGAAGCCGGTTCGGGAAAAACAGTACCAATGATTAAAAGATTCAACGAATTACGAATTTTAACGAATTACTAATCTGCATGTAAACCTCTCCCTTCATCCCCTATCCACGCACTGAAGCTTAGCGCAAGAGTCAAGATAGGGGACTGTCCCCAAACTATGTTTATCAAATGCAAGGATATAAATGCGTGTGACCAAAGACAATTAAAAAACGAACTAATTTTTTTTCTTTGCGTCTCCGCGCCTTCGTGGTAAAATAATCGCGAAGCGATTCACACAGCAAAACTTTAAACTTTGAACTTTAAACTACTTTCTGCGCACAGCAAACTTTAAACTTTTGGTTATGTTGTAATAAGATGTTGTTTTTTACGATACTCATGAACAATACTGTCATCCCGCACCTGTTGCGGGATCGGTTAATTAAATACTACAAACATTCATGAGATCCCGTGTCAAGCACGGGATGACAGCTTCGAAGGAAGAGCAGAGATAAAATAAACACCCGGCACAAACACAGCAAACTTTTTAACTTTAAACTTTCCAACTTATTTCCTTTCCAAACTAACATTCTCATCCCCATCCTGGTAAGGTAAATACGTCACAATAAACTGCATCATCTCATCCGACGTACGCATGCTGCCATCCCGCTCTGCCACCACACGTGGCGGATTAAACGGATTATTCGGGTTATTCCGGGTATTGTCGTAAACAGCTTCCACATGGATGGTGGCACCACGCGGAATTTTTAACATTTTTTTATACGTATAAAAATACTGCCAGCGAAAATCCCATTTGTTGATGCGGATCATCGGGATCGTATCACCCTGTAGGGTTACTGCATAGGCCCAAAAGTTTTTCCCCAATAAGTGCATGTGCGGGTTCACTGTTAAAATGGAAATATCAAACGGTACCGTGTATTGCGATGTAAATTTCATTACCGTATCCGGCGGAATAATTAGTGCCGGAACGATCGGTGAAACGCCATAGGTTCCCATCTGGAACTCCTGCGTAGGCCGTTTTGGCGGTGTGCTTGCATAAAACACATTGAAGGTGGTTTGATCACTCGTATCAACGCGCGATGGCCCGTAATGAATATCTTTCAAAAAAATAGCGCCTTTGCGCGGCATTTTAAAACCACCGATCCCCGGCGGATAAAGAGGCGGCGTTACTCCCGGCAAATAATTGGTAATGGATTGTGTCAGCATTGGGAATGTACCGTCGTCATTGGGTAACGACAACGCTTTATAAGCATCCAGCGTATTGGGATAATCATTAATGTCCACCACCACATTTCCCCCCATTACATCTTTCCGCTTATCAAATTCATAGCTCAGCAATTGTGCATTTACATGGTGCAGCAATTTGCGGTTGCCCGGAACCACTTCAATGGTGCTGATGTATTTATCTTCCGGGATCTGGTACGGAACGCGCATCAGCAAAAAATGATCTTTTGCATCGCCTTTTATTTTATAAACATCGCGGAATTTGATCACCAGGTCGGGTGTACCCAATTGCGAACCGGCAGGAAAAACAGGCGGCACCGGAATTTTTGACGAATCACCGATCACACAACCTTCATCTACCCATTTTGTAATCAGCGCGATCTCATCCGGTGTCAGTACTTTTTCATCAATAAAATGGGTGTAAGTTGCATCCGCAGGCCATGGCGGCATAAAGCGCGTTTTTGTCACAAATTTGATCAGCTTGCTGCGCGATGCCACATCCTGGTAGGAGATCAGCGGAAACGGCCCGGCTTCACCTGCACGGTGGCAACCGGTACAATTTTTATACACCAGCGGCGCAATGTCTTTCGCAAACGTCACTTTTTCCGGTTGCTCCGGACTGCCGCAGGAGCCAATCAGCAGCAGCAGTGAGGGAAACAGAAAAATGTATCTTTTTATAGCCATTGCGTTATACCCGTGCATTCGGGAAACAAAATTAAGAGAATGTTCGGTTCCATGAAGAAATATTCAACCACAATTTGCTTTTTATTGCTTGCATTGCTGCTGTTTTCCTGCGCTTCTAAAACGCCCTGGAATCCATACCTGAGCATGAAAGTAAAACCCAGCGAACAGCAAATGCGGGAGAATAATGCCATCCTTGCAAAAGGGAATAAAAATTTTCTTGCACAAACAAAGAAGAATAAGAAGGCGTACTTCAACAGCAGTAAAAAATTCTTTAAAATGAAAAAACATTATCCGCATGGAAAAGCAAAAAAGCAGAAAAAGATCCGGCGTTAAAGGCTTTGTTTAAAACACCGTTGATAAAATCAACCGGCCACACACTAAATAATTAATTTGAGGGTTATCTTTGTTATAATGACCAGAAGATTCCATACTTTTTTCGTTTGCCTTGCCTGCGTTACCGCGATGGTATTAACACCGTCCTGCCACCATGAGGCCGGACACAACCGTTACCGGGAAGCAAAAACAAAACCCAGTCAGCAGCAATTACGCGAAGATGCAGCGGTATTAAAACGGAATAAAAAAAGCTATCATAAACAAATGAGAAGTAACCGTAAACATTTGTTTGGCAGAGCGGTTGCTCCGAAAGATTAGGTTAAACTAACCCATTTTAGTACGCTTCACAAGGTAAGGCATCAGTACCTGGTCAAAACCAAGGTTGATATCCGCCTCCACAAAATCAATTTTATATTGTCCGCATTTCAGCATCAGCTCTTTTTTGTAAGCCGACATTTCTTTCAGGTACGTTTCTTTGATCTCGTTTGGATGCAGCTTTACTTCTTCCCCGCTTTCCATGTCGATAAAGCGATACGGACGATTTTCAAAATTAAAATCCAGCTCTTTTTCCTGATCGGTCACATGAAAAAGGATCACTTCGTGCTTGTTGTGCTTTAAATGCTGCAGCGCCGAAAACAATTCTTCCGAATTGGCCTGTGAATCCATCATATCACTAAAAATAATCACGAGCGAGCGCTTGTGAATAGCTTCCGCGATCTGGTGCAGCGCCTGGATCGCCGATGTTTTTTTATGCTCATCCAGTTTCCGCGGCTGGATCATTTTTTCCAGCTCGTGGTACAGCATTTTGTGGTGCAGTGAACTGGATTTTGCATTGGTCTGTACTTCTACATTTTCGGCAAAAACACTTAATCCTACAGCATCACGCTGACGTTTCAGCAGCTCTATCAGTGCAGCAGTGCAGTATACTGAAAATGTAATTTTATTGTCTTTTGCCGTTTTACCATCCGGCACCGGAAAATACATCGATGAAGAATTATCAATGATGATCTGACAGCGTAAATTGGTTTCTTCCTCGTAACGCTTGATGAATAATTTATCCGTCCGTCCGTATAATTTCCAGTCGATGTGCTTTGTAGATTCGCCTTTGTTATACAGCCGGTGTTCCGCAAACTCCACACTGAACCCGTGAAACGGACTTTTATGCAATCCGGTAATAAAACCTTCCACCACCTGCTTTGCGATCAGTTCCAGGTGCGTAAAAGGCTGTAAAGGGTGTGGATTAATAGAATTCAAGGGAAAGAAGTTTAAAATTAGAAAGTTATAAGGTTATAAGGTTATAAAGTTTGCTGTGCTTTGCCGATTGTTAAAAACGAATTACTTTCTTTATAATGTCATCCCGTCCGCCGCGGCGGATTGCGGGATCGGTTAAAAAAGAACGATAAACATGATCGCATTGATCTCATAAAAATAAAACAGTAGGCTCATCACCTACTGTTTTATTTAAATTTGTTTAATCCAGCACTAGAACAATGCTTTCAGTTTTGCATCCAACGTTGCTTTCGGAACTGCTCCTACTTGTTTGTCCACTACCTGTCCGCCTTTAAAGAAAAGAATAGTAGGGATATTACGGATCCCGAACATAGCGGAAATATTTGCGTTTGCATCTACATCTACTTTTCCAACCAATGCTTTTCCTTCGTATTCATTTGATAATTCTTCTACCAAAGGTCCAACCATGCGGCATGGTCCGCACCATTCTGCCCAAAAGTCAAGTAATACCGGTTTGTCTGATTTTGTAACCAACTCCTCGAAGTTAGCATCTGTGATTTGTACTGCCATTTTTGTAAGTTTTAAGATTGTTGTTGTGTTATAATTTTTTTCTATTTCCTTCGTTCAATAAAACATAAAGGTAAAGTTGTGCGCTGACATTGTCAAACGATTTGCCAAAAAGTTTTCAATGACAGAGTGGCACTGTTTTTTTTGAAGAATTTATGTATTTTAGTCGCTGCTTTCCGGATAGAACGCATTTATACTTTTTTGTGATTATTTTCTTATTTCCTTTGAAATAAAATGATGATCTTTAAAACTACTTAATTAACTATATTTTACTCTGATTATGATTTTTAACGGGTCACCAAAAGCCCTCAAAAGCTTTTCCACTATATTTTTCTCTTTTATCCTCCTGTTGCTTTCCGCGAATGCCGGTTTTGCACAATTCAGCTACAAAGTAGAGGGAACAGTAAAGTACAACGGCGCTCCCCTAAGTGGCGCAATTGTAAGCATTTACAATTTTGATTCAGAAAAAATAAAAGACATTACCACCGGCAGCAATGGCGGGTTTTCCTTTGCCTTAAAACCCGATGAAGAATACAACATGCTGATTACCAAGCCCGGATTCATCACAGTAAAGATCCTTTACTCCACCATCGGACTTTCGGCAAAAGGTGCCAAGTTTACAGGTGTGTCCAACCCCGAAATTGAGATTTTTGAAACCCCGCAGGACCCGAAACTGGCGGCAAAAGTAAATGACCTGCTTAACAAACCCTTAATGAGCTTTTATTACAGTGCGGACGACAATAAAATGGTGGGCGATAATGACATTCAGCAATCCATGGAAGAAGACCTTACCAGGCTGAAAAAACAAGCCGAAGGCCCGGCCGCTGCTGCTGCAGAAATTGCTGCCCGGGAAGCCAAATACAATGCTGCTGTTGGCGAAGGTGATAAAGCAATGACGGCAAAAAATTACAAGCTCGCAAAGGATAAATATACCGAAGCATCCGATTTAAAACCGGCTGAACAATACCCGAAAACAAAAATTGCCGAAGCCGATAAGCTGGTTGCTGATGCTGCGGCCAGGGATAAAGCGCTGGCGGATGCAGCAGCAAAGGATAAAGCTGACAAAGATAAAGCTGCCGCGGATGCTGCTGCGAAAGAGAAAGCGGAGAAGGAAAAAGCGCTCGCAGATGCAGCGGCAAAGGATAAAATAGCGAAAGATAAAGCGGCGGCAGATGCGGCTGAAAAAGACAGGTTAGCAAAAGAAAAAACGTTGGCGGATGCTGCAGCAAAGGAAAAAGCTGACAAAGTAAAAGCTGATGCAGCAGCAGCTGAGCAGGATCGGATCGCCAAAGAAAAAGCGATAGCGGATGCGGCAGCAAAAGAAAAAGCTGACAAAGCAGCGGCCGATGCGGCTGCAGAGAAAGAACGCATTGCTAAGGACAAAGCGATAGCCGACGCTGCTGCAAAAGAAAAAGCTGATAAAATAGCGGCTGATGCTGCTGCTGAAAAAGAGCGGATTGCCAAAGACAAAGCAATAGCCGACGCAGCGGCAAAAGAAAAAGCTGATAAAATAGCGGCCGATGCAGCGGCAGAAAAAGAACGCATTGCCAAAGACAAAGCAATAGCAGATGCCGCGGCTAAAGAAAAAGCTGATAAAATAGCGGCCGATGCAGTGGCGGCAAAAGCCGAACAAGAACGGATAGCAAAAGAAAAAGCCATTGCGGATGCGGCAGCAAAAGAGAAAGCCGATAAAGAAAAAGCGGCGGCGGATGCAGCTGAAAAAGTACGCCTGGCGAAAGAAGAGGAAAAACGGAATTTCGAAAATAACTACAAACGCATTCTCAGCAAAGGCGATTCGGCGATCACTGTAAAAAATTACCCGGTTGCAAAAGCTGCATTTAACGACGCTTTAAAAATAAAACCGGATGACGATTATCCGAAAAACAAATTGAAAGACATTGATGTGCTGATCGCAAATTTTGATCTGTATAAAAATGACCTGGCTAAAAAATATCCGATCGGGGTAACCGAAGAACATACAAAAGAAGGAAACAATAACGTGACCCGCCGCATTGTTGTTATTGAAAACAAAGGGTATTTATACGAAAAGAAAGAAACCACTTTTGGTACCGTGTATTATTTTAAAGACGGCATTGCCATTACGGAAGCGGAATGGAAGAAGAACACGGAAACGAAATAAGTTCAAAGTTTAAAGTTCAAAAGTTTAAAGTTTGCTGTGTAGCTCCTGCGGAGCGGGTTTTACCACTAAGGTACTAAGAAAACAAAGAGTAAAAGTTTAGAGTTTGTTGTGTTTGACAGGCGCAGATAAGAAAAAATTTAAAGTTTAAAGTTTTGCTGTGCGCAGATGCTAAATTAATCCGGGATTCATCCCTTCGAAGCTGTCATCCCGGGCTTGACCCGGGATCTCATTAATGTTTGCAGAATCACTTGTGCTTTTTAAATCCGCACACAGTTTAGTAAAAAACATTCGCTTATTTGAAAAAAGGACGCTGTAAAAAAATTAACGCGTCCCTATCCGATCTTCCCAAGCTCTTCCCTTGTTTTTCTGAACCATTCCCTGTTGTTGCGGGATTCGCCTGAATTCATGTGGGAAGCTTCCTCTAAAATCTCCTTAAAAAGCTGTTTTGCTTCGTTGTTGCGACCGGCTCTTACCAAAAATTGTCCGTAATTAAACCGCCCTTCGAAATTAGAATATGTTCCGCGCATCGTCATCAGTTCTTTTTCCGCTTGCTCCTGTTTTCCAGCCTGTTCCAGCGAAAGCGCATACAGAATGTGTGCATGTGATTTACTGAATTCGGAAAAGCGGATTATTTTTTGAGCGATCTTTATAACATCCTCGTAACGTGCCGATTGATAATATCCCTCGATCAGTTGTGTTACCACATATTGATTATCATCGAACACACCTACCAGGCAGGATTCATACAGGGCAATGGCTTCCTGCGTCATTCCATTCGCAAGATATGCATCCGCCAGCGCTACTTTATTATCAAATGTATTGGAGAATTCCAGTCGGCGTTCCAGGTCTTTTATTCTTCCGGCCGGGTTAATAATAGTGCTGATCCCCGATTGCACGGTAGTGATGTCGCGCTTGGTAATTACCTCGGAAAAAAGATAGATCAAACAACCGATCGCGGGAACAAATATGATGATCCATATCCAGTTTTTTTGATTTCCTTTTCGCACGCAATGATAAACGCATACTGCTTGTAAAATAGCAACGAGGTAATAATACTCGCCAAAAAATTGAAGAAAATAGCCCATGTATTAATTTATCTGTGGTTAAATATAAAATAAATTTGGTGTTGTAAGAAAATGTTGCTGTTTTATCATACTCACAAATAATACTGTCATCCCGCAATGTTGCGGGATCTCATAAATGCTTGCAGTATTTAATTAACCGATCCCGCAACATTGCGGGATGACAGTTCTTGAGAATATTTCGGTTTCCAGAGCAACATTATTTTATAACATAACCATAAATTCCAATAGCTAATTCAATTTAAAATCCAGCGCATTTTCTTTCAGCATTGCAATAAACTCATTGTTCGGGCTTACTTTGATCCGCTTGGAAGGCAGCTCCACCACAATATTCTCTTCTGCATCAATTACCTTAAAACGCAGCGTGCAATTGCGCGATTCTGTTTTTGCATTTTCCGTAATAATGGTATTGAATTGCGTGATGAACTCTTCATTGAGCGAGCGCAGCGGAACGTTGATCGTAATGCTTCTCGCTAATTTATCGCGCAGCTCCGAAAGCAACTGAATGTTGCTCACTTTAAATTCGAAATTCCCTGAACCACGGAAACGCTCGGATACTTTACCGCGGATGTATAAAAATAATCCGTTGACCATGTATTGTTTGAACTTCACATAATCTTCACCGAAAAAAGCAAGCTCGGCCGATTCGTTGTAATCTTCCAGCGCAATTTTGCCCCATGGATTTCCTGTTTTTGTGATCCCGTGATGCACCAGCGTTACCACGCCGCCAAACACTAAATCTTTGTTTTTATTCTCTTCAATTTTTTTTGTATCGCCGATGGCATGCATACAAAAATTATCAATTTCCAGTTTGTATGTATCCAGCGGATGTCCGGAAATGTAAAATCCTACCACATCTTTTTCGTATTTTAATTGCTCGATGTTGCCCCATGCTTCACAAATTGGAATTGCAGGTTCCGGCATATCCACAGCGCTTTCCTCGCCAAACAGCGATACCTGCGCGGAGTTGGCGGCATCCTGCTGTCCGTTTCCATAACGGATCGCCTTTTCCAAAAAGTTCATACTATCATTTCCATCCGTATAAAAATACGTAGCACGCGGAATGTTGAACGAATCGAAACCACCGGCATAGGCTAAGCTTTCAAATGTTTTTTTGTTGGCAGCACGTAAATTAATTCTACGAACTAAATCGAACAAGCTTTTGAACGGCCCGTTTTCCGTACGCTCTTCCACGATGGAAATTACAGCGGCCTCTCCTACTCCTTTCACAGCGCCCATTCCAAAACGGATCTGTCCTTTTTTATTTACAGAGAACTGGTACGAGCTTTCGTTCACATCAGGCCCCAGCACCGGAACGCCAATACGCTTGCACTCATCCATAAAAAACGTGATCTTATCAATGTTGCTCAAGTTGTGCGTTAACACGGATGCCATGTATTCGCCCGGGTAATGCGCTTTTAAATAAGCGGTTTGAAAAGCCACCAGCGCGTAACACGTAGAGTGCGATTTATTGAACGCGTATTGCGCAAATTTTTCCCAATCCGTCCATACCTTTTCCAACGTAGCCGCTTTGTGTCCTTTTGCACTGGCACCTTCAATAAACTGCGGCTTTAATTTATCCAGCGTTTTTTTATCTTTTTTCCCCATCGCTTTCCGCAATACATCGGCATCGCCTTTTGTAAAACCGGCAAGCTTCTGCGACAGCAACATTACCTGTTCCTGGTACACGGTGATCCCGTATGTATCGTCGAGGTATTCTTTCATATCCTCCAGATCGTACGTTACCGGCTCCAGTCCGTGCTTCCGCTTGATAAAGTTAGGGATGTACTCGATCGGACCCGGACGGTACAAGGCGTTCATGGCAATAAGATCCGCGAACTTATCCGGTTTTAACTCTTTTAAGTATTTTTGCATCCCGGCGCTTTCAAACTGGAACGTACCGTTGGTATCGCCACGCTGGTAAAGTTCAAATGTTTTCTGATCGTCGAGCGGAACATCATCGATCACAATCTCAACACCATGATTCTGCCTGATCATTTTTAAGGCATCACGAATGATCGTCAGGGTTTTTAATCCCAAAAAGTCCATCTTGATTACGCCTGCATCCTCAATCACTTTACCGTCGAACTGCGTTAACAATAAATCCGATTCCTTCGATGTAAATACCGGGATGATGTCGGTCAGATCCTTTGGCGCGATGATGATCCCGGCAGCATGGATCCCCGTTCCGCGCACGGAGCCTTCCAGGATCAGCGCTTCTTTGAGCACACGTGCAGCCATATCGTCGCCCGCCATGATCGTGCGTAATTTTTTTATTTCCTCCAGCTCATCCTTTCCTAATCCTTCTTTTTCTTCGAGGCTATCATCGCCCATCATTGGCGCAGTAAGCACACGCTTAAGCGAAATACCCGGACGCTCCGGAACCATTTTCGCCAGCATGTTGGAATCCTGCAAAGGCAGGTCCAGTACACGCGCCACATCCTTGATGCTCATTTTTGCCGCCATGGTACCATAGGTCACAATTTGCGCCACCTGGTTACGGCCGTATTTTTCCACTACGTAATCAATTACTTTCTGGCGGCCTTCATCATCAAAATCGGTATCAATATCGGGCATCGACTTACGATCGGGATTTAAGAAACGCTCGAACAGGAGGTTGTATTTGATAGGGTCGATGTTGGTGATGCCGATGCAATACGCAACTGCAGAACCCGCAGCAGATCCACGGCCCGGGCCGATGAGCACGCCAATATCACGCCCGGCCTGGATAAAATCCGCTACAATTAAAAAGTAACCGGCAAATCCCATCGTTTTGATCGTGAACAATTCGAAATTGATGCGTTCTTCCACATCGGGTGTAATTTCCTTGTAGCGCTCTTTGGCACCCATATAGGTAATGTGGTGCAGGTAATCGTCCTGCGTGGCATAACCGGTAGGGATCACAAAGTTCGGCAACATGATGTCCTGCTTTAATTTCAGCGGGGTGATCTTGTCGACGATCTCGTTTGTATTATCAATCGATTGAGGAATATCGCTGAACAGCTTCGTCATTTCACTGGTAGTTTTAAAATAAAACTGATCATTGTAAAATGCAAAACGCTTGCCTTTCATCGATACATCGTCATCAAAATCTTTCATCGTTGGCGTGCTTTGCTTTTCGCCGGTATTGATGCACAATAAAATATCGTGAGCATTGGCATCTGCCTGATCCACATAATGCGAATCGTTGGACGCAATGATCTTTACATTGTATTTCTGCGCGAATTTCAACAGCACTTCATTCACTTTATTTTGCTCGGGAATATCATGGCGCTGCATTTCCACGTAATAATCCTCCCCAAAAATATCCAGCCACCATTTAAATTCTATTTCGCCTGCTTCTTCTCCTTTTTTAAGGATGGTGCGCGGTACGGATGCACCCAGGCAGCACGTCGTCGCAATCAATCCTTTGTGATATCTCAATACCAGTTCCTTATCGATCCGCGGGTATTTCCCGTACAAACCTTCCATATAGCCCAGTGAGCATAGTTTGGTAAGATTGGCGTATCCTTCGGCGTCTTTCGCGAGAAACAGCTGATGATAGCGTACATCCTTTGCTTCCTTTGTAAACTGGCGCTTGTGGCGGTCTTCCACGAGGTAAAATTCACAACCGACAATTGGTTTTATCTTGTTCGGGTTTTCCGGCGTGTTGTATTTTCCGGCTTCGGCCACAAATTTAAAAACGCCAAACATGTTGCCGTGATCGGTAATGGCCAGCGCAGGCATATTATCACCTACCGCTTTTTTGTACAACGAAGAAACATCGGCAGCACCATCCAGAAGGGAGAATTGGGTATGTACGTGTAAGTGGGAAAAATTCATTTTTATTTAGTCGTTAGTAGATAGACGTTAGTAATTAGTACCTGAACTTATTAGCGTTTTGTCTCTTTCTTACACCGGGGCGGAAGAAAGACATACTTCAAAATTCAGGAATGTAAATTTACTAATAAAAACAGGGATTTCCGGAGCGTGTTAATAAGAATTGGATAATTTTGAAAACTTCTGATAATCAAGCGATAGAGGATTTCACAATATTTAAAAAAAAGCTGCGTTAGCACATCAACATCCCCGCTATCTCTTTAACCAATAGCGTATGATCAACAAATTAAGCATTCCCAATCCCTGCCACGAAAACTGGAACGGGATGACTCCCGATGAAAATGGGCGTTTCTGTGGCTCCTGCCAGAAAATTGTAATTGATTTTACCACCAAAACCGAGCAGGAGATCATCGACTATTTTGCTGCCAATGCCGGAAAACGTACCTGCGGTAAATTTAAGACCACACAGTTGAATCAACCGAAAAAAATTCCGTTTCAAAATCAGCATACTTTAAAATTTGTAGCGGCTTTATTGCTGGTTTTCGGAATGACGCTGTTCAGCTGTAATCCCTATGAAAAGCCTGTTCCCCCACCACAAGAAGAGCAACATCTTACAGGAGTGATAATCTCGCCACTAATACCGGCAGATAGCAGTGAAACGAGCCTACCAAAAGATACTACGGCCAAAACCACTCCCACAAAAAAAAGAGTATTACAATTTACGCCGCCTGAAATAATTAAAGATTCGCTGACAGAGGAATCAACGCTCACCGGCGATGTTATATTTCCCGGTGAAAACTTAGCTCCCACCAGCGATACAAATGAAGTATTTACCATTGTGGAACAGATGCCTGAATTTCCGGGTGGAACAACCGCTATGATGAAATACATCCAGGCTAATTTACAATATCCGGAAACGGCAAAAGACATTGGCATTTCCGGGACTACTTACATCACGTTTGTGGTAAGGAAAGATGGCAGTATTGATAATGTAGAAGTGCTGCGGGGAGTGGAAAGCAGTTTTGATAAAGAAGCCATAAGAGTTGTAAAAAGCATGCCGAGGTGGACACCCGGAAAGAACCAGGGAAGAAAAGTAAACGTCCGGTTTAATTTACCGGTCAAAATTAACTTACGATAGCATTAAAAATTGTTTTAAAAAATAGACATCCCCGTCATTCTTTAATTCTTTTTTATGATCAACCGCTTACACATTCCTATTCCCTGCCACGAAAGCTGGAACGGGATGCTTCCCGATGAAAATGGCCGGTTTTGCGGATCCTGCAAAAAACAGTGATCGATTTTACCACCAAAACCGAGCAGGAGATCGTCGATTATTTTGCTGCCAATGCCGGAAAACGTACCTGCGGTAAATTTAAGACCGCACAGTTGAATCAACCGAAAAAAATTCCTTTTCAAAATCAGCATACTTTAAAATTTGTAGCCGCCTTGTTGCTTGTATTCGGCTTAAGCCTGTTTAGCTGCAACAGCGACGAACAACAACCGAAAACAGGCCCAACCATGCAAATTATAGGTAATTTAACGGATGCGCCTGTTGATAGCGCAGAAACATTGCCGGACAGCATCATTCGTAAGCCGGTTCAAATGGAATCGTTTGTGGTACAGGATGAAACAATACAGGAAACACCACCCGATCCGGAAGTTCCTGTAATTGAAGAATCAAGGATCATAGAGCCGGACATTGTTGATATAATACCAATTCAACCTGATATTGTAGGAATGCCTGTTGGAGATGAACTGCCGCAATTTCCCGGCGGCGAAAAAGCAATGCTTGAGTATATCAAACAGAATATCAATTACCCAAAAAGCGCCCAAGATGAAGGTTTGAGCGGAAAAGTATACGTAAGCTTTAAAGTAACAGAAACCGGAAAAATAGACAGTGTAAGGCTTTTGAGAGGTTTTTACGATAGTTGTGATATGGAAGCGCTGCGTGTGATCCGTGCAATGCCCGACTGGAAACCGGCGCTGAGAAACGGAAAACCGATCAGTGTGCAATTTAATTTACCGATCATTTTTAAAATGCAGTAGTAGTGTTGTGGTTTTCTCGTGGAGGCGTTTTTTTCTCGCAGAGACGCGGAGTTCGCAGAGGCTGGTGTTTCCTGTGTGTATGTAACCGCAGAGAGCGCAAAGAAGGCGCAAAGTTCGCAGGAGCAGCCATTTTCCGGTTTTTCCTACGTATTTTGAGAACGCGGAGAAGCTTCGCTTTGCTGTGTATAAAAATTATAAGGCTTAAATTGTCTCGCAAAGGCGCAAAGAACGCAAAGCTGCAGGTAAAGCCTTATGTGTTCCTTTGTGCCTTATGTGGTTAAAAATATAATACGGTTATCATACCTGAAGATTGGTAAACCCAGCATCTATAATTTATAATTCATCATTTATAATTCCCCTTCCATCATTCATAATTTATTTTACTTTTACAGTAATCTATTTTATTTAAATGATCACTCTCCGTTATTTATTGCTGAGTAGTTTTGTCCTGCTGGCAGCATCAACAAGCAATTGTGCATACGCGCAGCACGGGAAGGCGGATTCGCTTGTTTCCTATGTAAGCACTGCCGTGGACGATACCGGTAAAGTAAAAGTACTGGACGATGTGGCCTGGGAATACATTTATTCCGAACCGCAAAAAGCACTCATTTATGCCAACCAGGAATTAGCGCTTGCTACAAAATTACACTGGAAAAAAGGCATTGCCATGGCCGAAAATTCCATCGGGATCTATTACAACTCACAAGGCGATTTTGCCAATACACTCGCCCACTTTTTAAAAGCGCTTAAATTACGTGAAGAGATCAGCGATAAAAGAGGCGTTGCTTCCCTGTATTGTAATATTGGCAACGTTTACCGCAACCAGGATAATTTTGCAGAAGCGCTGGATTATTACACCAAAGCATTAAAACTGGCGCAGGAAGTAGGCAACAAACAATTACAGGCGGTAGATATCAGCAATATCGGGATCATTTATGCGCATCAAAACAACGCTGATAAAGCGCTCGATAATTTTACAAAAGCATTAAAATTAAACGAAGAGATCGGGAATAAAGTAGGTATTTCTACGTGTCTCGGCAATATTGGCCTGATCTATTGCACTAAAGGTGATTATGACAAGGCATTGGATTGTTATTTCAAAGCGGTGAAAATTGACGAAGAAAATGGAAACAAAAACGGAAAAACACGTGAATTAAACAACATTGGTTCTTTATATATCCGGCAAAAAAAATATGCGGAGGCTGAAAAATATTTAACGCAGTCGCTGCTGATGGCCAAAGAAATTGGCAGCAAATCGCTGATAGAAGACAATTACGTTTTTTTTGCAAGGCTGGATAGTGCACAGGGCAATTACAAACAGGCGCTGGAACATTACAAAATGTATATCATTTATCGCGACAGCATTACCAATGAGCAGGTGCGCGAAAAAAATATGCAGATGGCCATGCAGTATGATTTTGATAAAAAGCAGGCGGCGGTACAGGCAGCACAGGAAAAGAAAGACGCTATTTCGGGGCAGGAAAAACGAAAACAAAAGATCCTTATCGCAGCCATCAGTGGCGGACTTTTTTTATTATTTGTGATCGCGGTGATCATTTTCCGTTCGTTGCGCGTAACGCAGCAGCAAAAAAAAATCATTACCGAAAAAAGCGAACAATTGGGTGAAGCGCTGAAAAGTGTGAAAGACAGCATCACGTATGCAAAGCGCATCCAGCAGGCAAAGCTTCCAAAGCAAGAAGACATTGATACCGCTTTCCGCGATAATTTTATTTTATTCCGGCCAAAAGATATTGTGAGCGGCGATTTTTATTATTTCCATAAAAATGAGCGCGGTATTTACATTGCAGCGGTGGATTGTACCGGTCACGGGGTACCCGGTGCGTTTATGAGCCTGATCGGTTATGAAAAGCTGGAAGAAGCAATTACCCACAGCAATGATCCTTCTGAAATTTTAAACCAGCTGAACAAGCGTATTAAAACATCGCTCAAACAAACCGACAACACTGCTTCCACCCGTGATGGAATGGACATTGCGCTGTGTGAAGTGGATCTGCTTACACGCACAATAAAATATGCCGGTGCCAACAGACCGCTCTGGATCATCCGTAATGGCAGCAATGTGGTGGAAGAAATAAAAGCAACTAAAAAAGCGATCGGCGGTTTGACGGATGACAACCAGCAATTTGAAACGCATGAAATACACCTGAACAGCGGCGATGCATTTTACATTTTTTCGGACGGTTATGCCGATACCTTCAGTGGCAAAACCAATAAAAAACTCACGACCCGCAAATTCAAGGAATTGCTGCTTTCGGTAAAGGATACGAACATGCTTTCCCAAAAAACATTCCTGAATGATTTTATCAAGGAATGGCAGGCAGGTACAGAACCGGTGGACGATATCCTGGTAATGGGCATCCGGTTATAAACTATATCTGAATACTTATTTGTTATTAATACGGGCTTACCGAAAACGCCTTTTTCGTTCCCTGTATAATACGTATATTTGCAAATCAAAATTTATAATTCAACATTCATAATCTATAATTTCTCCAAATTATGCCAAAAGGTATTTACAATGTTCCGGCACCATGGAACGAACCCGTAAAAAATTATGCTCCCGGAAGCGCTGAAAGAAAAGAACTTCAGGCCATGTTAAAAGAGCTTCGCTCAAAAGAACTCGACATTCCGATGTACATTGGCGGCAAAGAAGTACGCAGCAACGACAAGATCCGCCTTGCTCCTCCTCACGATCACAAACACACATTGGGTCATTTCCACAAATCAACAAAAGAAAACGTACAACAGGCCATTGACGCTGCATTGGCGGCAAAACCACAATGGGAAGAATTATCGTGGGAACACCGCGCCAGCATCTTTTTAAAAGCGGCTGAATTAATTGCAGGCCCGTACCGCGCTAAATTAAACGCAGCAACCATGCTGGGACAATCAAAAAATGCATACCAGGCAGAGATTGACAGTGCCTGCGAAATCATTGATTTTCTGCGTTTCAACGTGCTGTACATGACCGAAATTTACAAACAACAACCGCCTGTAGCGGGAGTTGGGATCTGGAACCGCGTGGAACAACGCCCGCTCGAAGGTTTTATTTACGCATTAACGCCGTTTAACTTTACAGCGATTGCCGGAAATTTACCCACTTCCTGCTCCATGATGGGCAATGTGGTGGTTTGGAAACCATCCAATACACAAGTTTACGCAGCCAATGTGCTGATGGAAATTTTTATCAAAGCAGGCGTTCCTGCCGGTGTCATCAACCTGATCTATCCTTCGGGCCCGGATGCAGCTGAAATTATTTTTTCGCACCGCGATTTTGCCGGGATCCACTTTACAGGATCTACGGAAGTGTTCCAGAACATCTGGAAAACCATTGGCGACAACATTCACAAATACAAATCGTACCCGCGCATTGTGGGCGAAACAGGCGGAAAAGATTTTATTGTAGCGCATAAATCCGCTGATGTAAAAACACTGGCAACGGCTATCAGCCGCGGTGCGTTTGAATACCAGGGACAAAAATGTTCGGCGGCATCCCGTGCTTATATTCCTTCCAACTTATGGGAAGAAGTAAAAGAGCTGGTAAAAGCCGATTTGAAATCCTTTAAAATGGGACCTACGGAAGATTTTACAAACTTCATCAACGCGGTGATCGACGAAAAATCGTTTGATAAGCTGGCGAAATACATTGATGCTGCCAAAGCAGATAAAAATGTGGAGATCGTAGCCGGTGGAAATTACGATAAATCAAAAGGTTATTTTATTGAGCCAACGATCATCCGTGCCAACGATCCGAAATACGTAACGATGTGCGAAGAATTATTCGGGCCGGTACTGACCTTGTTCGTTTACGATGAAAATAAATTTGAAGAAACATTAAAAATTGTGGATTCCACTTCGCCATATGCATTAACAGGCGCGGTAATTGCGCAGGACCGTTACGCGATCGAATACGCAGCAAAAGAATTACGGTATGCAGCAGGTAATTTTTACATCAACGATAAACCAACCGGTGCCGTTGTTGGACAGCAGCCTTTTGGCGGAGCGCGCGGTTCCGGAACAAACGATAAAGCAGGTTCGATGATCAACTTGTTGCGTTGGGTGTCGCCACGCACCATCAAAGAAACATTTGTACCGCCAACGGATTACAGGTACCCGTTTTTACAAGCGGATTAAAAATAAATATTCGTTAAGCAAAACGCCTCTGAAATAGATCAGGGGCGTTTTTTTATGAAATTATTTTCAGCAAAATGAAAGAAAAGTGCAACCTTTTGCTTTTTTCACGTTCCTGACACAGAACAGACTTAAAATGGAGCAACAAACAGTCAATACAGGCATACATTCTTCTGTCATTGCAGCAGCTAAAAATGCTGACAACAATGCTTTTAAAGAATTATACAACCTTTATTCAAAGGCAATGTATAACATCAGCTACCGCATTGTTAATAATAAAGATGAAGCGGAAGATGTACTGCAGGAAGCATTTTTAAAGGCATTTCAAAATATTCAAAAATTTGAGAATGCAATGGCCTTTGGCGGCTGGCTCAAAAAAGTGGTGATCAACCGCTCCATTGACCTTGTGCGCAAACGGAAGATCAATTTTGTTGCCATCGACGACAAAACCCAGGGTATAGAAGAGGAAGAAGAGAATGCCGAATACGAAGTAGAAACACTGCGTTCCTGCATCCTGGAATTACCTGATAATTATCGTATTGTGCTCACTTTATTCTTATTTGAAAACCAGAGTCATAAAGAGATTGCAACGCTCTTAAACATTTCAGAAGGAACTTCTAAATCGCATTTCCACCGCGCAAAGAAAAAATTACTCACACTTCTAAAGGAAAAAAAACATGAGTACTAAACTTAAAACTTTCATCGATATGAACCGTCAGCAAATGGATTCTTTTGTGCCATCCTCAGATGTATGGCTGAAAATAAATACTGGTATGCAAAAAACTCCTGTTATTAAAAGTAACATTTCGTGGCTCAGGTATTTTGCTTATAGCACTTCTGTGATCCTTGCATTAGGATTTCTATATACATTGGTAAATAAAAACGAACCGCCTTCTTCTCCCCTTCCGGTAACGCAAGCCATTACAGCTGCAACCAGCATACCGGCAGCCGGTAAAGCAGAAGCCGCCCCGCCCGAACCAGGACAAACAAATAACGACATCCATCCGGCAACACCTTCGCAACCTGCACAAAACGATGATATCACAATTGCAGGCAGCCCTGCGGTAACGGTTAGTACGCTGACGGAGCTCCTGTTACCTGATGCAAAAGGTGTTTCTGAAGAAACAAACGCCGCTCCTACTCTTCAGTCTACGGATCCCTCAGGTGATAAAGCCACCGTGCACAGCACAAAAAAAGATTCATTGTTTGCAGATACAACCTTTTCGGGGATCAATGCACTTGAGCTGACTGTTACTTCCTGCGATGTAAATGTAAAACCATCCAATACATCATTGGTGCATTTCAAAGCAGATATCACTACAAAAACGCGGGGGATTATGATCGGAAAAGGCGGGTACCGTGTGGTGTATGAAAAACAAGGCAGCGTATTAAAAATTCGTCTTGAGAACGAATCAAAATATGTTTTAATTGCGGGCGATTATAAAGTTCATGCGGTGATCGACCTGAACGTTCCCGACAGCATTTCCCTTATGATCAATAATGCTTACGGCGATGTAAAAATGAATGGGATAAGAACTGAAAAATGTAATCTCGTAACATCTTCAGGCGAGCTAACGGTAGAAAACGGCAATGGCAATATCGAATTAAATTCCAGCTATGGCGATGTAGTAATCAGCGATTTTAAAGGAGATGTAGTAGTTACTGCATCCTCCGGCGATGTAGGTATTTCTAACCTCAATGGAAATTTGAAGATCACAGCTGCTTACGGCAGCATTGTGCTTAAAAGTATTACCGGCGACGCTACTATTAATGCGGTTTCTGGCAACGTGAACATCTGCGCCATGTTTGGTAACCTCGACGTTATCTCTGAATACGGCGACATTACACTGCAGGATTATAAAGGGACACCGAAACTGTATGCTTCATCGGGCGATATTACCGGCAAAAATGTGGAATTAAAAGAAGGGATGACCACCAAAAGCAATTACGGCAGTGTATCGATGAGCCTTCTGAACGATTATGCCGACCTTAGCTTTGATCTCTCGGCTGAGTACGGTGATATCAGTATTTCAAAAGGTGGACAACAAGTGAAAAACAAGAATAAAGTATTTATTAAACAGGGGAATATCCTGGTGAAGGGGCATTCCGAGTCGGGAGATCAAACTTACAGATAAGCTGTTTAACCGGAAATTTAAAATGCCACTGAATAGTTATTTTTCAGTGGCATTTTTATTTTTAGTAAACATGTTCCTTAACTTTCAATCCGTTCCCTCTCCACCAATTCTTTCAAATTGCTCATTACTTTTTTCCAGTTTTCAATGGAATGCTCCTTCATTTTTTCATCCGGGATATTTTCCTGTGTGATCGTCAGTTTTGTTTTATCGTCGTCCTTCGCCAATTCATACGTTATGGTCACATAATTCTCCGGCTTGTCTTCGATCCCCGACATTTCGCTCCAGTAATTGTATTTGATCATTTTATTTTTTTCAACAGAAATGATGGTCCCCTTGTCTTCGTAAGATTTGCCTTCCCATTCGCCGGTAAAGGTTATTTTACTCCCGGGTTTCCAATCGGTATGTGTGTCGGTGCCGAAAAAATATTTTTTGATAAGTTTTGGTGTAGTCAGTGCTTCCCATACTTTTTCAACAGAAGCGTCGATGCTGATGGAAGCTGAACCGGTGATGTTATTTTTCATGATGATTGAGTTTTTAGATTATAACTTTCTCACGAAAAAACAATGCCAGCTCAATACATCAATGTGTGGAATTTGAGCGACCGTATGTATCGTAATCACCGGCGTGGATCTTGATCCAGATTCCCAGCTGATCAACCGATCTTAATTCCATGCGGCAAAAAAAAGCGGGATAATGTACCACAGGATCCACAGTTGCCGGTGTATGCGTTTCCCCGGAAAATAAAATAACATCTGCGGAAGCTGTGCTTTTTAAATTACCGGAAAAAGGAATTGTAATGATCGAAGAATTAAATTTTAAGGGACGAAATTTCAATGCCCTGGTTTGTGCAAATGAACATCCCGCTACGAAAAGCGCTATGAAAAGAAGGAATGCTTTTTTAGTTTTCATTTGGTACGGATAACGAACAGGAGCGAATATTACGAATCTGTGTGTTTACGGATGTTGCTATGGAAACAGAAATACTCTTCAGAACTGTCATCCCGCACCTGTTGCGGGATCGGTTAATTAAATACTGCAAACATTTACGAGATCCCGCAACAGGTGCGGGATGACAACATCAAAAGAGAAATAGAGCTCAAATAATCAGTCTTTGTTTCTACAACTAAAAAAATCTGTGAATCTGTGGCTTCTCTTTCTCTCAAAAAAAAGGCAGGAATCGCTCCTGCCTTTCTTAAAAAATCAATTTTAAATTATCGTATAAAACGGTAGCACAATCCTGCCTCAATAGCGTTTCCGCTGATTTTGGTTGTGTAATCCGTTGCAACCGTATTTCCTTTTACATTTTTTGGCGAACATTTTCCGCTATACGTACTTATTTGTCCGAACACACCTAAATGATACAAAAAATAATACCGTACGCGTAAGCCGCCACGTGCAATGCTTCCGTTTGCAGTGTAGTTATAAGCAGTGGCATCGCTTGCTGTTTTTCCATTAAAATTAACTGAGAAATGTCCCAATCCGGCAAATGCAGAAAGGTCCAAACGCCTGTTTACAAAAAAGTGGTAGCTGCCATCAAAGGTCAGTTCCGTTGTTTTTACTTTCACTGATTGATCTTCCGGAAGTGTAAAACCGTAAAAAGCAGAAGGTTTCACAACAAAAATATCGTTACCGGAAGTAATCCCTAAACTTATTTTATTGGTGATTCCGTACTCGATGATAAACGGATCGCGGGTTCCATCGGTGCAATGGTGATGGCAGGATGGAGATGTGGGATGACTGTCGTCGATCGGCATTGGCGCACCCGTTGAGCGATAAGTGCCTGTTGTGGTGGATGCTGACGATGTTGCAGTACCGTTTGTTTTATAATTGGCAATGGTAGAGCCTTCGGAAACGCTTACCATTAACGAACCTTTCTGAAAAGCCAATCGTGCTTTTTGCTTTTGAGCATAGGATGCCGATCCGCAGATCAACAAACAAAAAGGAACAAGAATAGCGGAGAAGTAATTCTTTTTCATGATGTTACAGTTTAATTTTAGTCTTATCAAATATAGGAACATTCAAATAAAAATCAAATTTATTGACTGTTTTTTTACGAATCGGGTTAATTTTGAGGATAACAAAACAATCACATTTTATGAAAGATCAGGAAACAACACACCGCAGGGGATTTTTAGGATTATTATTAAGCGGGGCCGCAGCTTTCGGGATCACATCGGTTGCAGCGCCGCTCCGGTTAAGCGCTACAGCAATTAAAACGGAGAAAGACCCGCTCCCGGCCGAAAAACTGTTTAAAAACATGAAAGGAAAACACAGGATCGTGTTTGATGTAACGGCTTTTCACAGCGGCGCAGCGCTTGCCTGGGGCGAAACATTTATGAACACCAATAACGAAACGGGAACGCCGGATACAGGATTAAATGTAGTGATCATTCTCCGTTCCATGGCGATTGGCATGGCGCTGAACGATGCCATGTGGGAAAAATACAAGCTCGGAGAGATCTATAAAATTGACGATCCCACTGCCAAAATACCGGCCCTGCGTAATTTGTTCACCAATGTAAAAACGGAGGAATTGCTGGAGCCTTCCATGTCGATAGATGTGTTGCAAAAACGCGGAGTGCTGGTTGGCGTTTGCAGCAAAGCCATACAGGGCAACAGTGAGCACATCGCTGAAAAGCTAAGCTTAAAAGCAGATGAAGTACATAAAGATCTTTTAATGAATATTATTCCCGATGTTCACCTGATGCCTTCCGGGATCTGGGCGGTTGGCAGGGCGCAGGAACACGGATGTGCGTATAGTTTTGCAGGGTAAGGAAGTTTAAAGTTTAAAGTTGGAAAGTTTAAAGTTTGCTGTGTGCAGATGCTGGGGTTATTAAAGGTTATGTTGTAGGAAAATGTTTATTTTACCTGATATTTCATTTCGAAGGTGTCATCCCGGGCCTGACCCGGGATCTCATAAATGTTTGCAGAATGTTGATCCCCGTTTTTAATTGGCAGATCCCGGGTCAGGCCCGGGATGACAGTATAAATATAGATTGTTCTTTAATTTAGCAAACACAGCATCTGCGCACAGCAAACTTTAAACTTTCCAACTTTAAACTTTGAACTTATTACTTCCCTACAATCACAAACTCCGTTCTCCTGTTCTTTGATCTGCCAGCTTCTGTACTGTTATCAGCAATGGGCTTGGTTGCGCCAAAACCCTGAAAATGTACCAGTCGTTTTTCATCAATGCCTTTTTCAATTAAAATATCCCTTACGGTGAAAGCACGGTCGGTGGACAATGCAAGGTTTGCTTCGGGCTTACCCACGTTATCGGTGTGACCGTGGATCTCAATTTTAAACGTTGGATTGGCCTTCAGGAAAGCCACAAACTCGTCGATCACGATCATTGAGCGCGGATCCAGCGTGGCAGAATTGGTATTGTAATAAATATCATTAAGCGCGTATGTTTTACCGATCGCGATGGTATCCGTTACAATGTTTCCGATCTTCTTCGGCTTTGAATTCAGCAGCGAATCTTTTGAAACCAGCTTGGAGCTAAAAGCATAACCGTCTTTTTTTATGGTAATGATCACATCATTTTTCGCTTTTGTTACCGCGGTAAAATCACCGGTAAGGGAATCCATCAACCCTTTCGTTACTTTTTTAGTAACGGCATCCGTCACTTCCACCGTAAAATTTTTCACTTCACCATTGGATTTATCTTCTACTTTTCCTTTCAGGAAATGCACATCCTGCGGACGGGCATCCTGGTATAATTCAAAGGAAAAAATATCTGATTTACCAACCGAACGCCCCAATGTACGCGAGGGCTCATCCGATGCAAAATAACCGTAATGCCCGTCGGTGCTTACAAAAAAGCCAAAGTCATCGCTTTTGGTGTTGATAGGTACACCAATATTTTTCGGCTCTGTCCATTTACCATCTTCGCCTAAGCGCGAGTAAAAAATATCCAGATTACCTACTCCCGGATGTCCGTTGGAAGAAAAATACATGGTTTCAAAATCGGAGTGCATAAACGGTGTGCGCTCATCTAACGAGGTATTGATAGTGCGCCCCAGGTTTTCCGGTTTGCTCCACACTCCTGTTTTCTGATCTTTTACCGTTTTATAAATATCCGTTCCACCGTATCCGCCTTTGCGGTCGCTTGCAAAATAAAGCGTAACGCCATCCGAAGCCAATGTCGGCTGCGAATCCCAGGCAATCGGATCATTGATCCCCGGCACTTTTTCCGGCTCCGTCCATTCGCCATCCACTAAATCGGAATGATAAATATCAATGTTGATCTGCTCCCCGCCTTCGTCGGCTCCATACGTAAAATAAATGTGCTTATTATCAATCGACATGGTAGCGCTGCCTTCGTTTGTTCCTTTATTGAAAGGGTATGGCATGCGGCTGCCTTTTGTAAACAAGCCGGTGGATTGATCGCGTTTGCTGTAGCTGAACAATTCAATTTCCCGATCCGATTGAACACCGGGAGTTCCTCCGTTCTTATCCACATAAGGCATACGGCGGATAAAAAGCATCATGTCATCATCGGCAGTGATCATCGGCAGGTATTCTGCTTTTTCTGTACAAATGCCCGGAACCGGCTTCGGATCAAAAGGAACGGGATGATTTAAAATTTCGCCGTAGAGCTTTGCATATTTCAGCATTTCCTTTGCCTGGCTCAGATACGCATCGTAATCCTTGTCTATCTGCGCATCGTCGGCAGGTTTAAAATTCAAAAATAATTTCAGATTTTTAGCGCTCTCTTCCCAGTTTTCTTCATCGTAATAAATAAATCCTAAAAAATAATACGGGTAAGGATGGTACTTCGGACAGATCTCGATCACTTTTTTAAAGTACGGTTCGGTCGGTTTAAACGACTGATCGGCATACGCCAGCGTTTTGATCCGCTCCATTGCGAATGCAAAATTGGCATCCACATAATCCGGTTCCATCTTTATGGCATCCTGCAAAAAAGCAAGGCGCTCTTCTTTTTTGTTCTTTTTATCAATGCCTTGTTCGTATGCTTTTACTGCTTTTTTATTATCGATCTCCTGACATTTTGCTTCATCCTGTGCAAGTGCAGAGAATGAAATAAAAACCAGCGCTAAAAAAGAAAATGCGTTTTTCAATTTCATATAGTAATAAATTCTAAAATCTAATTTTTCTAAATTCTAAATTATGCGTAAAATAAATTTAATGCTTTGCATTATAACGGTGTAATCCTAAAAAGATACATTCAGCATTCACAGTTCTTAATAAGCAGATCCCAGGTCAAGCCCGGAATGACAAGTCAGGAAAGTATTTTTGTTTCCAAAGCAACATTTTCTACAACATGACCTGTAAAAATAATTGCAATCAGTTAAATGCTCATCCAATCAAGTCTTGATTCTTGTGTCTTGCTACCTGATTCTATTTATTTACTGCAGTTTTTTATCCGATTCTATTTTTGCTTTACTTACAATATCGTCGGCTTTTTTATTGGCTTCATCCAGGATCTGCTGTGCTTTTTTATCCACTTCTTTTTTCGCAGAAGGCGCTGCTACTTTTGCAGATGCTTTCGCGATCGGATTTTTCAGGGTTTCGATATTTTTATCGATCGCGGCATAACCGTCGGCTTTTGTTTTATCTGCCAGTGTTTTTGCATCCGCTTTTATTTTATCAGCTTGTGCCTGCGCATCCTGCATGATCTTGTCGGCTTCTTCACGCGCTTTTTGTTTTGCCAGGTCCACACCTTGCGAGATCACTTCTTTCACTTGTTCTTTCGGAGTTTCGCCGCTGCTGCCAAACAGATCTGTTTTCAATACAGGTTTCGTGATCGTTCCACCGAAGATCGCTTTGATCTTCACTTTATCGCTCATTTTCACATTTGTTCCAGCTTTTTTGTTCAGCTGATCCAACAAACTTCCGGCAACCGCATTTGCTTCTGTACCAAACTCGGCACGCGGAATTTCAAGGTTCCAGGTGTAGTCAATTGTTTGGTCAAAACCAGTGGAACCTTTCACTGTTCCGCTAATGTTACCCGATTTGACCGGCATTTCTTTCACTTCCACCCTGCCGTCTTTGATCTCGTACGTAGCATTAATATTCTCAAATGCCAGTTTTTTATATTTCGGTTGTTTTAATGCATCCGCCAGTTTGTTGATCGGTTCAAAACCTTCCACGCTTACTGCGTTGGTTTTCAAATGTCCGTTCCCTTGTAATGTCGTCAAAACCGGGCTCATGTGTTCATCCAGCGTGGTGCTGAATTTAAGATCGGTAGCAAATTTACCTTTTGCATATTTCGCGATCGGCGCTAATTTTTGTACCGTTGCAAATGCCGCTACCGTTTTCGGGATGTCGAAATTTGCAATGTCCACGCTGAAATCAACTTTCGGTTTCCGTACATCCTGTGTATTGTAAACGCCGGTCAATCCCATTGTTCCTTCCAGTTCATCAATCGTTAATTTTAAATTATCAAGGATCATTTTGCTGTCTTTGATCGCTACGCCGCCGGTTGTTTTTGTGATCGTTAATTTATCATACAGCATTTTTGCGATGTCCACATTCAGGCGTACATCTAAATTTGACGGTACTACTGCAACGGTTGCTTTAGCTGTATCGGGCGCTGCTGCAGTAGTTGGTGTTGTTCCTGCCGGGCTACTCATCAGTTCATCAATATCCATCAGCGATGATTTCAGATTAAACGTTCCTTTCAGCAATGAATCTTTCAAAGCATACTGTAAAAAGTTTTCGATCTTTCCATCCATCGCAATGTCGCTTTTTCCAAGCTTGGCATTTAAAGCAGTCAGATCAACTGTTTTCGGGTTAAAGCTCAAATTCAGTTTGCTGATCTGCGTTGGATAATTCAACGATGCAGTTTTGTAATTCATGTTCGTAATATCCAGTGTTCCCGCTGCATTAAATTCTTCGTAGCGTTCTTTTTCGATGGAGCTCATGCGGCCTTTCATCTTCACATCCGCAGCCACCATACCGTTCAGGTCATCGCCTTTATCCAGCGGGATCACATCTTTCATGGTCGCTAAATTTATTTTCGCCATTACTTTTGCATCAATGTTTGCATCGGAAACCGGCGTTGATACGTGCATTGTTGCATCAATCGGGTTACCGCCCAATTCCACATGGAATTTATTCAGATCGATCACCGTTGCATCCGGCGCACCGGTTTTATTATCCACAGCCAGGTCCACTTGTATGTTTGTTGCCGATTTTGGCAACGACGGATACTGGAACATCGCATCCCTGATCAGTAATTTTAATCCGAAAGCAGGGTATGTTTTGTCGTTGTAAATTCCTTTTGCATGGCCATCCAGCGATAATGACCCTGTTGTTTTCACATCTTTGAAATCAGCAGTGTACGTGCCCGGTACCAGTGATAAAATATTTTTAAACTCAGTTTGATTGGCTTTGAATTTCAAATCCATATCCATGTCGGATTTTGGCATTGCCCAGTAACCGTCCAGCCCCAGCGTTAATTCATTGAATGAAAATTCGTTTTCCCTGAACGTAAATTTAAAATTCGGCATGTCCGCGTCCAGGTCGGCTTTGATGCGTGTTTTCACTTTGTTCATATACGCCACGCCGCCGTAGGTCATCGAAAACCGTTCGATCTCTGTCAGCGTGTTCATCGTAAAATTATCGGATGTAAAATCACCGCTCAGCGTGTGATTCATATTGTACAATTCGGTTTTAAAACCAAGCGATGCATCATCATACACAATATATCCGTTCTTGATCTCGAATTTTTGCAGCGTCATTTTAAACGGTTTGGATTCGCCGGTTGATGCCGTTTTAGTGGTATCTGTACTTGGTTTGGTAATGTCCCAGTTGGCTTTTCCGTTTTTCAGCACCAAGGCAAAAATGCGCGGCTGGTCAATGGAGATCGAATTAATCTTGTATTGGTCACCTTTGATCACGCTCATTAAGTTCAGACCAATGGTCAGGTTTTTCGCATACAACAATGTATCTCCCTGGAATTCGCCCACGTTGGCAATGCTTACACTATCCACGGAAAGTGTAAAATCCGGGAAGGAGCTGAACAAAGTCAGGTCGAATTTTCCGAAATTTACTTTTGCGTTCAATTCCTTGTTGGCTGTATCTTTTACAAATTGCACAATTTGCTTTTTGAATAAAAAAGGCGCTGCAATAATTAAAATGATCAGTACAAGAAAAATAATTCCTGTCCATTTTAAGATTCTTCTCAATAAGCTTTTTTTCTTTTTAGGTGCTTCCATTCTTTTTTTAGTTTAAAGTTCAAAGTTCAAAGTTTGGCTTTCTGCGTAAACTTCTTTTTAAGCTTTTATGATTATAATGTTTTTATTGTTTACAGTTTTGAGTTTTTTGTTTACAGTTTTGAGTTTTTTGTTTACAGTTTACAGTTCTGTGTTTGCTGTTGTTTTTATTTTTTTATTTATGTTTTGCCAATTGCCTCTTGTCTACTTTTTTCCTTCCCTATTGTCTACTTTTTTCCTTGCCTATTGCAAACTGCTTTTGCCTACTTTCTTTTCCCGTCTACGAACTACTAACCAAGAACTACCGACTTATTTCTTAGTAGATGATCAACTAATACCAAGGCCGCCATCGCTTCCACTATCGGCACAGCGCGGGGCAATACGCAAGGATCGTGCCTTCCC
The DNA here is from genome assembly GCA_025963715.1 of Bacteroidota bacterium. Taxonomy (GTDB): domain Bacteria; phylum Bacteroidota; class Bacteroidia; order 2-12-FULL-35-15; family 2-12-FULL-35-15; genus 2-12-FULL-35-15. The sequence continues at coordinate 59,861 of JAOQAG010000038.1, read as the reverse complement.
TTTCCCATGATCTGTGCTGCTTCGCCTTTTGAGTTCACCGTTTCCTGCGGCTGCATGATCGTGGCAACGGGCTTGAACGCTACATTAAAATAAATATCAGCACCGTTACTGATGCCGCCCTGGATGCCGCCCGAATGATTTGTTTTTGTAGTGATTACCCCATTTTGGGTAGTAAACACATCATTGTGTTGTGATCCGCTCATTTTTACGCCTTCAAAACCACTGCCGTATTCAAAGCCTTTTACAGCATTAATGCTCAGCATCGCTTTGCCAAGATCGGCATGCAATTTATCAAAAACAGGCTCACCCAATCCGGCCGGTGTGCCTTTGATCACACAGGAAATAACGCCGCCAATGGTATCCCCGGCTTTACGCACCTGCTCAATTTTATTGATCATCGTTTCCGCGATCAGCTCATCGGGACAACGCACAATGTTTGTTTCTATTTTATCCAGATCCAGCTCTGTGTATTTTTTTAACAATTTAATATCACCCACCTGAGATGTATAGGCTCGAATAGAAATTCTGTTTTGTTTTAAAATCAGCTTGGCAAGAGCACCTGCCACTACCCTGCTTACCGTTTCACGGGCAGATGATCTGCCGCCACCGCGGTAATCGCGCATGCCGTATTTTGCATCGTAGGTATAATCGGCGTGTGAGGGACGGTATACATCCACATTGTGCTCGTAATCCTTCGATTTTTGATTTTCATTCCGCACAATAAAACCGATAGGTGTTCCTGTGGTTTTTCCTTCAAAGATTCCAGAAAGAAATTCGGCTTTATCGCTTTCCCTGCGTTGGGTAACAATGTGGGATTGGCCGGGTCGCCTGCGGTCCAGCTCCGATTGGATAAATTCCAGGTCAATTATTAATCCGGCCGGGCAACCATCAATAATCCCGCCCAGCGCTTCGCCGTGGGATTCACCAAAAGTGGTAAGCGTAAATAATTTGCCGAACGTGTTGCCTGCCATAAATGTGATGTTCTGTTACAAGCAAAATTAATGATTAATACTGCGCAACTCCGACCTTAATTGTAAATAATTTTTTGTGTGCTGCTACCTTTTTCACCGGCAACTTTTACAAAATAAATCCCTTTGTCAAATGCGGTCAGGTCAATTTGTTTGCTGTATGTACCTGTTGATTTCACAACTATTTCCTGGTATACTTTCCGCCCTGCAATATCCGTGATGGTAATTACTTCATCGGGCGAACCGGATTGAAAGCTGATGTTAAAAATTCCGTTGGAAGGATTGGGCGCTATTTTTAAACCAATTTCATTTGCATACGCAGCCAGGCCCAAAAACGGGTTGCAGGCAATGGGCGCTGTGTACGTTTGATTGATGTTGCAGGAGGAATTTGCAGAAAACAACGCGTTTACAAAACAGCTGTTGCCATTGGAATTTAAACCATTAAATGTATAATTCTGCGGACTGGTAAACGGCGGACTGAATGTTTGGCTGCCGCCACAGCTCCCAAAAACAGTAAGCGTTCCTGTAGAAGGCGGGCTTACAAAATTCAGAGAACCGGAAAGATTGTATTTGTTATCTGCGGGATTGCAGGCGCCGGGGGCAGCCGTCATGGACGTAAAGGAACAGGGCAGCACGCAGGATGCTTCACCGGTTCCGCTGGTTTGCGAATACGAAATATTTGCAGGAATCCCCGCATAGTTGGAAACCATGGCAATGTAATACGAACCGGCAACTGCGGAAGGAAGATTTACATCGATCACATTGTTGGTAGAATAATCACAACCAGCAATGTGCGCTGCATCCAACTGTGAATAACACACGCCGGTTAACGTTGAATATGGCCCCCAGTAAATAAAGTCAATGTCCATAGGATTATCGGCAGAGTCCAGCCCGGCACCGGTAATATCTATGGGGCCTGATGTGGTTACGTGAATGGAAAACCACAGCGGGCTTTGCTGTGAGGAAAGGCAGCCGTAATCCGGGCCGGTGGGTGCGGCAATCCCGGCAGGACGGTTAAAATTATAAATAGTTCCGGAACAAAATGGGTACGCAGTAATGCAACTGTCCTGCGCTTTTATAAAGTGTGAATTTAACAGGAAACAAACAAAAAAGAATGCTATAATTTTTTTCATTAATCAGTATTTTTTGATTTTATAAAAGTAATTCTTTCTACTTTAGATGGCAAATTATTTTTGAATGAAAATCCTGATAAAAAATATAAAACAATTAGCCGGAATCGAAGATGAACCGCAGTTAAAGCTGGCAGGTGCACAAATGAAAAAACTGGGTTGTATCGAAAATGCATGGCTGGCACTGGAAGATGACAAGATCGCCGGATTCGGCCGGATGGACGACTGGGAAGGGATTACCGACTGGACCAACTTAACGATCATTGATGCATCGGATAAAGTGGTGCTGCCGTGTTATTGCGACAGTCACACCCATCTTGTGTATGCGGGCAACCGTGTGGGCGAGTTTGTGGACAGGATCAACGGATTGAGCTACGAGCAGATTTTTGAACGCGGAGGCGGGATCTTAAATTCGGCGCAAAAATTACGCGATGCTTCTGAAGATGAATTGGTTGAAAGCGCATTGGCGCGCTTAAATGAGATCATGCTCCAGGGAACAGGGGCGGTTGAAATTAAAAGCGGTTATGGTTTAAGCACCGAATCGGAATTAAAAATGCTGCGCGTGATCCAAAAATTAAAAACACTTTCGCCGCTTACGATCAAAGCTACATTTTTAGGCGCACATGCCGTTCCACGGGAGTTGCAGGGCGACAAACGAAAATACATCGATTTGCTGATCAATGAGATGATGCCAAAAATTGCTGCTGAAAAACTGGCGGATTATTGCGATGTTTTTTGCGAGCAAAAATATTTTACAAAAGAAGAAACAATTGAAATTTTAACTGCCGGAAAAAAACACGGGATGACACCAAAAGTACATGCCGAGCAACTCAGTAATTTTGGCGGCGTGCTCGCCGGAGTGGAAGCCGGAGCGATCAGTGTGGACCATTTGGAATTTGTGGAAGCAAAAGAAATTGAAGCATTAAAAAATTCAAAAACAATGCCGACGATCCTGCCCGGCGCTGCTTTCTTTTTAAATCTGCCCTTCCCTCCTGCCCGCCAGATGATCGACGCAGGGCTTCCGGTAGCGGTTGCCAGCGATTATAATCCCGGTAGCAGCCCAAGCGGAAATATGAATTTTTTACTTTCGGTGTGTTGCGTGCAATATAAAATGACGCCGGAAGAAGCAATCAATGCGGCAACGCTCAATTCGGCTTACGCAATGGACCTGAGCGCTACGCACGGCAGCATTGCCATTGGTAAACAAGCGAATGTATTTATTACAAAAGAAATCCCGGGCTATAGCTTTATTCCGTATTCGTTTGGAAGTAATTTAGTGGAAACAGTGATCATTGGCGGAAAAGTAGTGACCAAATAATATATGCATTTAAAAATTTACGATCAGCAACACATTCAACACCTTACCCGCAAGCGTGCCGGTGAAACAAAGCTGGGCGAATGCGTGCAAACACTGAGTTCGTCAGCTCTTGCGGATGAACTAAAAAATAATTCCGCAACATATGTATTGCTCGGTTTGCCCGAAGACATTGGCGTACGCGCAAATTACGGCCGTGGTGGCGCACAAACCGCATGGCAGCCTGCACTTTCCAATATTTTAAATATCCAAAGCAATCATTTTTTTAAAGGCGATGAATTGCTGATCCTTGGCCATGTGGATATGGATGACCTGATGAAACAAGCTGAAAAAGCAGATATACAAACGTTACGCGAATTGGTAAGCCAAGTCGATCAGCGCGTTACGGAAGTGATCAGTATGATTGTGAGTGCCGGTAAAACGCCTATTATTATTGGCGGTGGACACAATAATTCGTATGGAAATATAAAAGGCGCTGCACTTGGATTATTAAAAAACAAGCTGTTGCCGGAAGCAAAAATTAATTGCATCAATTCCGATGCGCATACCGATTTTCGTGCACTGGAAGGCCGCCACAGCGGAAATGGTTTCAGTTATGCTTTTCATGAAGGATTTTTGAACAAGTATGCCATCGTGGGATTGCACGAAAATTACAATTCGGAAAATGTACTGAATGAATTAAAAAAATATTCCAAACAAATTCAATATTCACTCTTCGAAGAAATTTTTGTACAGGAAGAATTGAGCTTTAAACAAGCGGTTTTGAACGCCATTGATTTTACAAAAGAGTTGTATTGCGGCATTGAGCTGGATATGGATACGGTGCAAAATATTCCTTCCAGCGCCAAAACATCCAGCGGGATCAGTGCCAACCAGGCGCGGCAATTTGTGAGCTGCTGCGGAAAAAATACAAAAGCGGTGTATCTCCACATCGCGGAAGCGGCACCGGTTTTATCGCACATTAAAACGGACAACAAAACCGGAAAGCTGATCGCTTATTTGGTAACGGATTTTATTAAAGCTAAAAATTCCCGCGTTTAATGGAAATCAGGCAACTTACATTTACGCGTTTTGTAGCTGCGCTGATGATTCTTATTTTTCATTACGGTCAGCATGCTTTTCCTTTTAACAGCGGGCTTCTTCAGCATTTTGCAAAAGAAGGCGCATTTGCGGTCAGCTACTTTTTTTGTTTGTCGGGTTACATTTTAGCCCATGTGTATTACAAAACGGATCGTTCGAAAATTGACAAAAAAGAATTTTACCTCAAGCGTTTTGCGCGCATTTATCCTTTGTATTTCTTCGGTTTTTTCATGGCATTGATCTCAGGATTTTTTTTATACCACAGTATCCCAAAAGGGAATAGCATTATTCTCCAAATGCTTGGATTACATGCATGGGTGCCGGGCATTTGCCTCGAGATCAACTTTCCAGCATGGTCGTTATCCGTAGAGCTTTTTTTCTATTTGTACTTTCCTTTTCTGCTGCGCTTTTTTGAACAGGTTTCCACGAAAAAAATTCTTTTTTTCACCATCACGATCTGGGTCATCAGCGCCATTATTCACATCCTGATGAAATCAGCAGATCATGGAGACAGCCGCTCCTGGGGCGAATTTATGCTGTACAATCCCTTGTTTCACATGAATACATTTATTGTTGGAATGGCCGGTGCAACCATTGTAAACCGGCATAAAATCAATTGGAACAATAGCGTTTCCACGATTGTATTTTTAGGATCCTGCACACTCCTGTTCCTGATCATCGCTACCGATAATCCCATTTTGCCATGGATCCATAACGGCTTGTTAGCGCCGCTATTTGTGCTGATCATCATCAGCCTGCAATTCACCAAAAAAGGAATTTCTTCTGTGTTTTCATTAAAACCGCTCGTTTTCCTGGGTAACATCAGCTATGCCATTTATATTTTGCAGCATCCGGTTGCAGAGTGGTTTTCTGTGTTCATGATCCTTACCCATTTTAAAGCTTCCACGACGATAATTTTTTATTTTTACCTAATTGCTTTGATATTAATTTCTGCTTTAGCATTTTTATGCATTGAAAAACCGTTAAGAAAAAGAATCACTCAAATTATAAGCACAAAATGAGCAAACTAATCGAATGCGTTCCGAATTTTTCGGAAGGGAACGATCTTCACATCATCAAACAAATCACCAACGAAATTGAATCGGTAGAAGGAGTTAAATTATTAAATGTGGATCCGGGTAAAGCCACCAACAGAACGGTAGTAACGTTTGTAGGCGAACCGCAGGCAGTAATCGATGCGGCTTTTTTAGCCATTAAAAAAGCGGGCGAACTGATCGACATGAGCAAACACAAAGGCGAACATCCGCGCATGGGCGCCACCGATGTATGCCCGCTAATCCCGATCGCGGGCATTTCCATGGAAGAAACTGCTGAATTTGCAAAAAAATTAGGCGGGCGCGTTGGCAAAGAATTGAACATTCCGGTTTATTTATACGAAGCGGCACAATCAAATAAAGAACGCAATAATTTATCGGTAATCCGTGCGGGCGAATACGAAGGATTTTTCAAAAAAATAAAATTACCGGAATGGAAACCGAATTTTGGTCCGGCCGAACATTCTGTAAAATCAGGCTCGACCGTGATTGGCGCCCGCGATTTTTTAGTGGCATACAACGTAAATTTAAATACCACTTCCACCCGTCGCGCCAACGCCATTGCATTTGACGTGCGCGAAGGCGGCCGCGTAAAACGCGAAGGAAATCCTGTAACAGGTAAAATTGTAACCGACGAAAAAGGAAATCCGGTACACATTCCCGGCTCTTTAAAATCGGTAAAAGCCATCGGCTGGTACATCGAGGAATACGGCATTGCGCAGATCTCGATGAACCTTACCAACATTAACATCACATCCGTTCACAAAGCATTTGACGAAGTGTGCAACAAAGCAAATGAGCGCGGGATGCGCGTTACCGGCTCAGAGCTGGTAGGATTGGTGCCGCTTAAATCCATGCTGGATGCCGGAAAATATTTTCTTGAAAAACAAAACCGTTCTACCGGCGTTTCTGAAAAAGAGCTGATCAGGATCGCGGTAAAATCACTGGGGCTGGACGAATTAGCCCCGTTCAAACCGGAAGAGCGCATCATCGAATATTTATTGAAAGACGAGAGCAAAGAGCGTTTGATCAAAATGAATTTGGTTGAATTTGCTGATGAAACAGCAAGCGAAAGCCCTGCTCCGGGCGGTGGTTCTATTTCTGCCTACATCGGCTCACTGGGTATTTCACTTGGAACGATGGTGGCCAATCTTTCATCGCACAAACCGGGCTGGGACGAGCGCTGGAAAGAGTTTTCGGACTGGGCGGAAAAAGGACAGCATTATAAAAACGAATTATTAAAACTGGTGGATGAAGACACGAATGCCTTCAACAAAATCATGACAGCATTTGGCTTGCCAAAGGCAACTGACGAAGAAAAGAAAGCACGCACCCAGGCCATCCAGGATGCTACCAGATACGCTACAGAAGTGCCATTCAAGGTGATGCAGCTGTGTTTCGATTCCATGGAAGTGATCAAGGCAATGGCCGAAGTTGGAAATCCTAATTCGGTGACAGATGCCGGTGTTGGCGCACTTTGCGCACGTTCGGCGGTGATGGGCGCTTTCCTGAATGTAAAAATAAATGCAGCCGGATTAACAGATAAAGCGTTTGCACAGAACATTATTGAGCAAGGCAACGTATTAGAGACAAAAGCCACTTCGCTGGAAACAGAGATTCTCCGGATTGTAAATTCTAAAATTTAATTTATGCGATTCATCACACGGGTAAAAAAGTATCTCCGGAAACATCCTGCGTTCCGTCGTTTTTTTTACTCGTTCCACTTCCGCTTAACACTGCTCGATTTTAAAAAAAATCAGCTGCTGCTGTTTTTCTGGTTGTTATTTTTCGGGATCATTACCAATAATGTGGCGCCGCGATACGGAGTTGCTTATTTATTCTGGGGTCCCGAGTATTTTGATAAAGTGAGTTTCCTTTCCTACTTCATCACCGGCTTTGCCTGCGGCGGATTTATCATGTCCTACAACATTGCCAGCTATATTAAAAATGCATTCCGCTTTCCTTTCCTGGCAACGCTGCGCAATCCTTTCATGAAATATTGCCTCAATAATTTTTTCATCCCGGTAATTTTTACGGTGCTGTATTGTTTCCAGGTCTTTTCTTTTTTAAAGGATGAAGGCACTTTTTCAACGATGCAGATCATTTGGCTGATCTCCGGCTTTTTAGGAGGAAATTTATTTTTTATTTTTATCGCATTCACGTATTTTTTCGGTACCAATAAGGACATTACCAAATTATACGGCATCCGTATTTTTGATGCAAATACCGATAAGATCGAAAAGCCGGAAAAACATTCGGGCGAACGCAATCCATACCTGATCAAGGAATCCCGTGACTGGTACGTAGAAACGTATTTGAGTAATCCGTTTAAAAGAAGGCTGGTGCGTTCCGTACGGCATTACAAAAAAGAAATGCTGAAAGCAGTATTAAAACAAAATCACCAGGCGGCATTTACATTCCAGATTCTGAGCATTGTTACCCTGATCGCATTGGGATTATTTTCGGAAGTGGATGCGTTTGAGATCCCGGCAGGTGCCAGTATTTTTTTATTGTTCACCATGTTCATCATGCTGTTCAGCTCTTTCTACACCTGGTTCAGAGGCTGGTCCACGGTGGTTTTCCTGATCTTTTTAGTGTTGTTCAATTACCTGCACAAGATCGATTTTTTATCCACGGAAAATAAAGCATACGGATTAAATTACTCCGGCGTACAAGCCAAATATACTTACGATAATTTTAAAAGCATTGATGTGGAATACAACAACCTGAACCACGACATTGCTCAAACCATTGAGATCCTCAACAAATGGAAAACAAAAAACACCGATCCTTATCATCCGGATAAAAAACCGAAGCTCGTGTTCATCAATACCAGTGGCGGCGGTTTGCGCTCTTCCCTGTTCACGTTTTACACGTTGCAGGTGGCAGATAGTTTAACGCAGGGTAAATTATTGAATCAAATACAGCTCATTACCGGCTCTTCCGGCGGAATGATCGGTGCGGCATACCTTCGTGAATTGTACCTGCAAAAACAATGCAACAAGATCGCCAGCTATTATCAGCCGTATCATTTAACAAATATTTCGAAGGATGTGCTCAACCCGATCGCATTCACCGTCGCCACGAGCGAATGGTTATTCCCGCTAAAAAGCTTTACCATCGATGATCACCGCTATTCTTTTGACCGTGGATATGCCTTTGAGCAAAAGCTGGAAGAAAATGTAAACCATGTTTTTGAAAAACGCCTGGGCGATTACAAACTGCCGGAAGCCAATGCCTACATTCCAATGATGGTGTTTTCGCCTTCCATTGTTAACGATGGCCGCAAATTACTGATCTCGCCGCAAGGCATTTCCTATTTAACGCAAAATGCGCGCACCGACAAAACGGTGTATAACAAATTATTTGACGCCATTGAGTATTCCCGCTTTTTTAAAGAACAAAGCGCAGAAAAAACATTATTCTCCAGTGTATTGCGCATGAGCGCCACGTTCCCATACATTACGCCGGTGGTTTCGTTACCGAGCGATCCCCGCATAGAGATTGAAGATGCGGGATTGCGCGATAACTACGGATTGGAAACCAGTCTGCGTTTTATCCGCACGTTCAATGATTGGATCGCGCAGAACACCAGCGGTATTGTGATCATCCAGATCAGGGACAAGCACAAAAATATTCCGATCGATGACAATCCTTCCCAAACATTGGCACAAGCGCTGGCAAGGCCGATGGGCAGCTTTTACGGAAATTTATTCCAGGTGCAGGATTTTAACCAGAATCAGCAAATTCAAATGGCCGACCTGTGGTGCAAATCACCGATTGAGATCATAGATGTGCAATTGCGCAACGAAAAAAACGACCGCATTTCGTTAAGCTGGCATTTGACCAATAAGGAAAAACAAAAAGTACTGGAATCGCTGAAACTGCCTGAAAATCAGGATGCGATCAAACGGATTGTGGAGCTGATCAGGTAGGTTTTACCACTAAGGTCACTAAGAGCACTAAGATTTTGTTGAAGCAGAAAATAAAGCCGCCACAGATTCTCAGATTAAAAAATAATTTCGCGAAGTTTTATTGTGGATTGGCGCCTACGCACACAGCAAACTTTGAACCTTGAACTTTAAACTTTTCCCTTAGTGTCCTCAGTGCCTTAGTGGTTAAAAAAACCATAAAAAAAGCCCCGCAATCTAATTGCAGGGCTTTTTCCAAAATAATTTATCCCTAGTTCAATACCATTTCAAAATGGTCGCCGCCTTTCGATTTTCTAACACTTAAAGCTTTTGAATAATTTAAAATGTTATTGATAACTTGGTTTCCTGGTTCATAGGGAAATTCTTTTTTGTCATCAATCTTCTCATTCATTTCTGTTTTTGGGGATGTAATAATTTTTTTAGTAGAGGTTTTACTCATTCAGTTTGGTTTTGGTTAATAATAGTTTGTTTGAGATTATAACAGGTTAACGCTGCGTATTTTAGTTTATTGTATAAATATATAAAAAATCCAACTAAATAGCTAATGCCCGGTTTTTTTCAGAATAGGAAGAACCCGTCCATTCTGTATCATTTTTTTCAAGGTGTTTGATACGACAAATCGAATCATTGAACAAAACCAATATTACGACGGAAAACCGGGTATTTTAATTAGATATAACTACGATATAATTATTCATTAACTATTGTTTAAAATCAATATGTATTGTTTCATACCGATATAAAATAGAAAAGGCGCTGAATTCAGCGCCTTTTCTATTTTATATCAATTGATGGTTCTAAAAATTAACCGCAATTTCTTTTTCTTCGATCATTTTACGCAAATTGATCAGTGCGTAGCGCATCCGTCCCAATGCAGTATTGATGCTCACATTGGTTTGTTCGGAGATCTCTTTAAAGCTCATATCGTAATAATGGCGCATCATCAGCACTTCGCGCTGCTCTGCAGGCAGTAATTCCACCAGCTTGCGGATATCTTTCCGTACCTGGCTCTGCACCATGGATTGCTCCACATTTTTGTCCTCCATCGGCAATACGCTAAAAATATCGAAAGCCTCACCTTCATCGTTTTTACCGCCGCTGATAGTTGGCATGCGCTTATCGCGACGGAAGCTATCAATGATCAGGTTGTGGGCGATCCGCAGAACCCATGGCAGGAATTTTCCTTCTTCATTATACTGTCCTTTTTTAAGCGTATTGATCACTTTAAAGAAAGTATCCTGAAAAATGTCCTGGGCTACCGCTCTGTCTTTCACAGTAAGCATGATGTAGCTGAAAATTCTACGTTTGTGTCGTTGAATAAGTGTAGCAAGGGCTGATTCTTCACCTTTGATGTACAGATTAACGAGTTCTTGGTCGTCAACAAACTGCTGAATAGACATAGTTACCTCCTTTTTTAGTTTAAAATAGATTATAAAAAAGTAGATGTTTTCCTATGTGTATCGAGTTTTTAAGGGCTTTTATTAATTTTTGTTAAATAACAGCCGGTGAATAATAAATTGGAAATTGACTTGTTTAACGCACAAATTGTATAAATGTTGCATTCGAACAAAAAAAATATTTTTGTGCAGAACAAATATACATTTATAATCGAAGATTCCAAAGCAATACTATTTAATTTTTTGACTAATTTTGCATTCCCTGAAAATTTTCAAAGCGGAATAAACAAGCATACTCTTGATTTGTTTCTAATTAGACGATCCTTACAGGGTTTTCAAAACAATTCCCATAAAAAAGAAAGAGTAAAAGATGGCAAAGCCGGTTGAGATAGATAAAGTAGATTCAAAACAAAATATCATCATTAAAGGTGCCCGCGTGCACAATTTAAAAAACATTGACGTCGTAATTCCACGGAACAAGCTGGTGGTAATCACTGGTTTATCCGGTTCGGGAAAATCATCACTCGCATTTGATACGCTGTATGCGGAAGGCCAGCGCCGATATGTGGAAAGTCTCTCTTCCTATGCCCGCCAGTTCATGGGTAGGATTAACAAACCGGAGGTAGATTATATCAAAGGAATTTCTCCCGCTGTGGCGATCGAGCAAAAAGTAAACACACGCAATCCACGCTCTACAGTTGGCACTTCCACCGAAATTTACGATTACCTTAAATTATTATTTGCCCGCATCGGGCATACGTTTTCGCCCATATCGGGCAACCAGGTGAAGCGCGATACCGTTTCGGATGTGGCGATGTATATCAGTACGCTGAAACCCGAAACAAAATTGCTGATCCTGTCGCCGTTTAAAAAACAAACCGGTAAAACCATTAAAGAGCAATTGGAATTGATGGGGCAGCAAGGATTTACGAGAGTACAGGTAAAAGGCGAAGTGCAAAAGATCGAAGATTTTGTGCAAACAAAGATCTCCGAAAAAGAACCGATCTGGATCGTGATCGACAGGATTACCGTGCGCCCGGAAGATGAAGACAATGAGAACCGTATTTCGGATTCCGTTCAAACCGCTTTCTACGAAGGCAATGGCGAATGTTCCGTGGAGATCATGCAGGATTCAAACGCAGAAAATCCAAAATCCAAAATCCCGAATCCTAAATCAACAATACGTAATTTTTCCAACAAATTCGAATTGGATGGAATGACGTTTGAAGAACCCTCGCTCCACTTTTTCAGCTTTAACAACCCGATCGGCGCCTGTAAACATTGCGAAGGTTTTGGAAGCGTGATCGGTATTGATGAAGACCTCGTGATCCCTAACAAAAATTTATCGGTATACGAAGATGCAATTGTGGCCTGGAAAGGCGAAAAAATGAGCGAGTGGAAAAATGTGCTGGTGAAGAATGCACATAAATTCGATTTTCCGATCCATCGTTCCATTTATGATCTCAGCGCAAAAGAGCGGAAGTTACTTTGGACCGGCAACAGCCATTTCGAAGGCTTGAACAGTTTTTTCAAATATTTGGAAGAGCAAGCGTATAAAATTCAGTACCGTGTAATGTTATCGCGTTACCGCGGAAAAACAATTTGTCCGGAATGCAACGGCACGCGCCTGCGCAAAGATGCATCGTACGTAAAAATTGCAGAAAAATCCATTACCGATGTGGTATTAATGCCGGTGGATGAAGTATTGCCATTTTTTCAAAAAATAAAATTATCGGCCTACGACCAGGAAGTAGGAAAACGCATTTTAACGGAGATCATCAACCGTTTACAGTTTTTATGCGATGTAGGCCTGGGTTACTTAACGCTCAACCGTTTGTCGAATACCTTATCCGGCGGCGAATCGCAGCGGATCAACCTTGCCACTTCATTGGGAAGTAGCTTGGTGGGCTCCATGTATATTTTGGATGAACCCAGCATTGGCTTACATTCCCGCGATACCACACGATTAATAAAAGTGCTGACTTCGCTCCGCGACATTGGGAATACCGTTGTTGTTGTGGAGCACGATGAAGAAATTATGCGGGCAGCAGATCAGCTCATTGATATTGGCCCGCTGGCCGGTACACACGGCGGTGAGCTGGTGTTCCAGGGAAATCACGAAGATCTGGAAAAAGAACAGCGCAGCCTGACCGCGCGTTATTTAACAGGAAAAGAAAAAATTGAAACGCCTGCAACCCGCAGAAAATGGAACAATTACATCCAGCTGCAGGGCGCGCGCGAAAATAATTTACAAGGTGTGGATGTAAAATTCCCGTTGAATGTGATGACGGTGGTTACCGGCGTGAGCGGCTCGGGAAAAACATCACTGGTAAAACGCATTTTATATCCGGCGCTGAAAAAAATTCACGGAGGTGTGGGCGAACAAACCGGCAGCTTCGATAAAATCAGCGGCAGCATCAACAGTATTTCGGCAGTAGAAATGATCGATCAGAACCCGATCGGTAAATCATCACGCTCCAACCCGGTTACATACGTAAAAGCATACGACGAGATCCGTACTTTATTTTCGGATCAGCCACTCGCAAAAGCACGCGGATACAAACCCTCCCATTTCTCCTTCAACGTGGATGGCGGCAGGTGTGAAGTGTGCGAAGGCGAAGGAATTGTAACCGTGGAAATGCAGTTCATGGCGGATATTCATTTGTTGTGCGAAGCCTGCGAAGGCAAACGTTTTAAACAAGAAATCCTTGAAATAAAATACAACGATAAAAACATTTCCGATGTATTGGAAATGACGGTGGATGACGCCATTACATTTTTCAGTCAGCCTGCAAAGCCCAGCAATACAGAGAAAAAACTGGTTCAAAAACTGGTTCCGTTATCGGATGTTGGTTTGGGCTACGTGCATTTGGGCCAAGCTTCCAGCACCTTAAGCGGTGGCGAAGCACAGCGTATCAAACTGGCGTCGTTCCTTGGGATTGGCCAGCACAGCACTTCTCCCACCCTTTTCATTTTTGATGAGCCTACAACCGGTTTGCATTTTCATGACATTTCAAAATTGTTATATGCCTTTAATGCATTAATAAAACAAGGGCATTCCATCATCATTATCGAGCACAACATTGAAGTGATCAAGTGCGCAGATTGGGTGATCGATTTAGGTCCCGAAGGCGGTAACCAGGGCGGAAAGATCATTTTTGAAGGTATTCCGGAAGATTTAGTAAAAAATAAAAGCTCGTATACAGGGCAGTATCTGAAAGGAAAACTATAAACACCTCTCCCCTTCATCCCCTCTCCACAGGAGAGGGGGCTATACCCGAGCTGTGTTAAAAAATGCAATACTATAAATCTGTGTAACCAAAGCTATAAAAAAATAATCCTTTTACTTCTCTTCACGCCTTTTGCCTTCGTGGTAAAAAAACGCTCCGAAGGAGCCACACAGCAAAAACTCTTTTTCTTCTTTTCCTTCTTAGTGTTCTTAGTGCCTAAGTGGTAAAAAAACGCTCCAAAGGAGCCACACAGCGGACACACAGCAAAATTAAACTTTTGAACTTTAAACTTTGAACTTTTTTACGCTACAACCTCTTCCTTAAACTGCAATTCAAACAAACGCTTGTAATGTCCATTTAATTTCAGTAATTGCTGATGGTTCCCCGATTCGATCACTTTTCCTTTTTCCATCACCACAATTTTATCAGCACGCTGAATGGTTGCCAAACGATGCGCAATTACAATCGATGTGCGGTTTTCCGTTAACTTCCCGGTTGCATATTGTATAATACGTTCTGATTCCGTATCGATGGAAGAAGTTGCTTCATCCAGCACTAAAATTTTTGGATTGTAAACATATGCGCGAATGAAGGAGATCAACTGCCGCTGGCCAACAGAAAGCATGGCGCCACGCTCCATTACATTGTAATCGTAACCGCCTGGCAGCTTCGAAATAAATTCATCCGCACCCACAATCTTCGAAGCGGCAATCACCTGCTCGCGTGTGATATCGGGATTATTTAAAGAAATATTATTTAAAATAGTATCCGAAAATAAAAATACATCCTGCAATACCACGCCAATATTTTTCTGTAACGATCCCAGTTCATAGTCCCGCACATCAATGCCATCAATAGTTATAGAACCTTTGTTGTATTCATAAAAACGGCTCAGTAAATTAATGATGGATGATTTGCCTGCGCCTGTAGCACCTACCAATGCAATCGTCTGGCCTTTTTTCACTTCAAAGGAAACATCCTTCAACACCCATTCTTCATCGTTGTAAGCAAACCATACATTATTGAACGACACATCTCCTTCAATCGTATCGGCACTTACAGAGCCGGTATTCTCGATCACTTCGTTTGTATCCAATACTTTAAATACGCGCTCGGATGAAACAACACCCATCTGCAAGGTATTGAAACGGTCGGCCAGCTGGCGGATCGGGCGGAACATCATATTGAGGTACATGATAAATGTTGCTAAAAATCCCGGTGATGTATGCGTACCCATAATACTTTTTCCGCCCCACCACACCAGTAACGCCAGCGATACAGATGAAAGGATTTCCACAACCGGGAAAAAGATAGAATACGCCATGATCGATCGCACATTGGCTTCCAGATGTTTTTTATTGATCGCTTCAAACTCTTTCATTTCCGCATTTTCACGGTTAAAGATCTGCACGATCTTCATACCGGTAATGTGTTCCTGCAAAAACGAATTCAGTCGCGCTACCTGCGTGCGCACATCGCGGAAAGAGGCTTCCACGGCATTTTTAAAAATATACGTGGCGATCAGTAGTAGCGGGATCGGGATCAATACAATAAGTGTTAATCTAAAATCGAGGAACAGCATTACGGTGATGATCACAATTACTTTTAAAATATCACCGATGATCACGATCAGTCCGTCGGAAAAAATATCTGCGATCACTTCAATGTCAGAAACAGCACGTGTTACAAGGATTCCGATCGGCGTATTGTCGTAATATTTCAAGCGTAAATTCACAATCCGTTTGTGCACTTCCACACGCAGGTCTTTGATAATTTTTTGTCCCAGGCTGTTCGTCAGGTAGGAATCACCGAATTGGAATACCGCTTCCAGCAACAGCATTCCCACCATTACCAGCGTGAGGTAAAACAACATGTTTTCATTGGTCCTTCCGGCCATTTCCGGATGGCTTTGCAAAAATGATTGCAAATAAGCAGTCAATCCGCTATCCGTTTTCGCTACATAATGATCCAGCACGTAACCCACGATCAGCGGGCGGATCGGTGAGATCAGCGCAAGCGAGATGGTTGTAAAAACAGCCATTCCGAAATTAAGGCGATGCGGTTTTACGTATTTAAAAATACGCCGCAACACGCCCACATCCACTGCTTTACCCGTTTTTATCTTTCTTTCTTTCGCCATTTCAATTTTTTATAACATTACAATCGTTCAGCAACGGGATTGTTCCTTTGCGTTGTAAAAAAATGTTCGGGGTATGCTACCCCAACAAGGTACAACCCACCTGCAGGTACTGAGTAGCCTGCATTTGACCGGTTCTTACTTTCTATAATTTCTTTAAATCCTTCCAGGCTCAGTTTTCCTTTCCCTACATCCATGAGTGTTCCCACGATGGCCCTTACCATGTTCCGTAAAAAACGGTCGGCCGAAATTCTGAAAATCAATACATCATTTTCTTCCTTCCATTCTGCTTTAAAAACCTTACAGTTATTGGTAAAATTCTGCGGATTAATTTTCGCGAAGGAAGAAAAATCCGTATAATTAAACAGCTCCAGCGCTGCTTTGTTCATTGCAGCTACATCCAGTACACCATTGTAAAAACAAGCGCGATCGATCCTGAACGGATCCTTTTTTTTACTGACCACATATTCGTATGTTCTCGAAACGGCATCAAAACGGGCATTTGCTTCCCCATGCACGGCAAAAATATCGTGAATGGCCACATCCGCAGGTAATGCGCCATTGAATTTAAAGATCCATTTTCCTTTATTTTCCAGCAGCTCCGCATTGGCAGTATCAAAATGCGCGTAAAAATCGGTAGCATGCACGCCCGCATCTGTTCGTCCGCAACCGGTTGCAAAAATGGGTTCATTCAGCACCATCGACAGCATATCGTTGACCACCTGCTGTACCGTGGAAAAAGTATTTTCCTGCACCTGCCAGCCGTGATAAGCGATTCCGTTGTAAGAAAGCCGGATGAAATAACGTTGCATTTATTTTTTTAGATGGAAGCGCAAAGATAAAAATTAAAATCTGTTTCGGATAGCGAACAGGAACCAAACTACGAATCTGTACGTTTGCTGCGTGTAAAATTCAACTCCGCCAAAAGAGAGGTATAAAACCCGAAAAAAAATCCTTTTTCCCGGCTGGCTTGTTTTTTTGTTTGAAAGTGTGCTGTATTCAGACTAAAAAACTATGTTTGCAGCACCAAAATCAACATCTTTTATGAGTTCAAAACGCGTGCAATGTTTAACAACTTTTAACAACCTGAAACACCCGTTAACAGTAGTTTGCATTATTTTTGCCTCATCGAAAAATGCTAAACAGAATTTCGTTTCTAAAACTATAAAACATGACTGATATTCAAGAATTAAACGCGCGGATTCAGCGCGAAAGTGCCTTTGTGGATTTACTGACCATGGAAATGGACAAAGTGATCGTAGGTCAGAAATACATGGTGGAACGCCTGCTGATCGGCTTACTGTCGAACGGGCACATCCTCCTGGAAGGCGTTCCCGGATTAGCAAAAACACTGGCAATCAAATCGTTGGCAAATACCATTCATGCTGATTTCAGCAGGATCCAGTTTACACCCGATCTGTTGCCTGCCGATTTGATCGGAACCATGATCTACAGCCAGAAAAGAGAAGAATTTACCGTAAAACGCGGGCCTATATTTTCCAACTTCATCCTTGCCGATGAGATCAACCGTGCACCGGCAAAAGTACAAAGCGCCCTGCTGGAAGCCATGCAGGAAAAACAAGTGACCATTGGCGAAGAAACGTTTAAATTACCAAATCCGTTTTTGGTGCTGGCCACGCAAAACCCTGTTGAACAGGAAGGTACATATCCATTGCCGGAAGCGCAGGTGGATCGTTTTATGTTAAAGCTGGTGATCGGTTACCCGACAAAAGAAGACGAACGCAAGATCATCCGCCAGAATTTAGCGAGTGAATACCCAACCGTTAACCCGGTCTTAAAAACAGAAGACATCATCAATGCACGCAAAATTGTAAAAGAAGTGTACATGGATGAAAAAATTGAAAAATACATTGTGGACATCGTATTCGCCACCCGTTATCCGGCGGAATACAAACTGAATAAATTCGATGGATTGATCAGCTTTGGCGCATCGCCACGTGCGAGTATCAACCTGGCAATGGCAGCAAAAGCATACGCATTCATCAAACGCAGGGGGTATGTGATCCCGGAAGATGTACGCGCGATCTGCATTGATGTATTACGTCACCGTATTGGATTGACCTACGAAGCGGAAGCGGAAAACATTACATCGGAAATGATCGTGAATGAGATTTTAAATGTGGTGGAAGTCCCGTAACAATTTGAAAATTTGCTGATTTGAAAATTTGAAAATGGGCGCTAGTTGAGAAACGAAGCTGTGTTTGAAAGATAGAAATTAAGAATAAAATACAAATTATAAAAAGTTATACGAATCAAAACTTCTCCCCTGTGGGGAGATTAGAGAGGAGTCATGGAAACATCGGAGTTATTAAAAAAAGTCAGAAAGATCGAGATTAAAACACGCGGCCTCTCCAACCAGCTTTTTGCAGGCGAGTACCACAGTGCTTTTAAAGGACGCGGTATGACGTTTAGCGAAGTCCGCGAATACCAGCCGGGCGACGATATCCGCTCCATCGACTGGAATGTGACTGCCCGTTTTAATACTCCTTTTGTAAAAGTTTTTGAAGAAGAGCGCGAAATGACGGTGATGCTGCTTGTGGATGTGAGCGCTTCCGGCGAGTTTGGAACACAAAAACAATTGAAGCAGGATCTGATCACCGAATTATGCGCAGTGCTTGCCTTTTCTTCGATCCAGAATAATGACAAGATCGGCGTGATCTTTTTCACAGATAAAATTGAAAAATTTATTCCGCCTAAAAAAGGAAAAAGCCACGTGTTACGCATCATCCGAGATTTGATCGAATTTAAACCCGAGCATAAAAAAACCGATATAAAACAGGCATTGCGTTATTTGACCAGCGTGATCAAAAAACGAAGCATTGCTTTTGTGATCTCCGATTTTATGGCGAATGATTTTGCCGATGCATTAAAAATTGCTAATAAAAAACACGATTTAGTAGCGCTGCGGATTTACGACAAACGCGAAAATGAATTGCCGGATGTTGGGCTTATCAAAGTAGTGGATGCCGAAAGCGGAACATTGAGATGGATCAATTCATCCGACAAAAAAGTGCGGGTGCATTTTGCCGCAAACGCAAAAAAGAGACAACAGGAGCTGAAAGATTTATTTAACAAAAGTGGCGTGGATGCAACGGATATCAGTACTTCCGAATCGTATGTGGCACCGCTTACCAATTTGTTTAAAAGAAGATAATTTCCGCACAGCTTTAGCTCCGGAATCTTATACGAAATATGAAATTTAAAACAACATATAAACACATTTTAAAATCGGTTGTTGTACTGCTGTTACTGCACTCAACAGGGCTTTCCTATGCGCAGGGAATTATTGCAACGGCAAAGCTCGACAGCAATTCGATCCTGATCGGCGAACAACGCAGGCTGGAGTTAAAAGTGCAGTTCCGAGCCGACAATGGCAAACACCTCAGCGTGCGTTTTCCGGAAATAACCGATACGCTGCGCAAAGAAGTGGAAGTAGTAAGCCAATCAAAGATCGACACCATCATCAATAAAAATGATCCTTTGCAATTTACGCTTACCAAAACGCTTTACATCACTTCATTCGACTCGGGTTACTGGGCATTAGCACCTTTTAAATTTACCGTGAACAATGATACAAACGGAGTTTTCACTGATCCTTTATTGCTGCAGGTAAGCACCGTTGCAGTGGATACCACGCAGGCAATCAAAGAGATCAAAGGTGTGTATGAACAAACATACACCTTTATCGATTGGCTGAAAGACAACATGTATGTAGTATACATTGCATTGGCAGCGATCCTCATGATCATTATCGTAATTGTGTACGTACGCAAATACAGAAAAGTAAAACCGCCGGTAGTAATTATAGAAGCGCCGAAAGTGCCGCCACACATTATTGCATTGGGTAAGCTGGAACAGCTCAAAGGCGAAAAGCTGTGGCAGGAAGGAAAACTGAAATTATATTACAGTTCGTTAACCGATATTTTACGTGAATACATTGAGAACCGCTTTAAGATCCAGGCGCTGGAACAAACAACGGATGAAATTTTATACGGCTTCCGCAATGTGGCGATAGACGATGAAAGCAAAACAAAACTGAAACAAGTATTGGGGTTGGCCGATCTCGTGAAATTTGCAAAAGAGCAGCCGATGGCCAATGAAAACGAAGGCAGCTTAAACAACGTTTACGATTTTGTAAACGGCACAAAAAAAGACGATACCGACAGTAAAGGTAAAAAAGCATAAATTATGTTTGATTTTTTTAACGATATCACATTTGCGAACAAAGAACTATGGTGGCTCCTGCTGGTGATCCCACCGATCATTGTGTGGTACGTGCTCAAAAATAAAACGTATACCGCCGAATTGAAAGTTTCTTCCATCAGCGGTTTTGAAGGCATTGGAACATCGTTCAAACAATACATGCGTCACAGTTTGATCGTGTTACGATTAATGGCAATCGCTTTGCTGATCGTTGTATTGGCCCGTCCGCAATCCCGCTCCAGCTGGAAAGATGTAAAAACCGAAGGGATCGATATTGTAATGGCGCTGGATATTTCCAGCAGTATGCTGGCAAAGGATTTTAAACCGGACCGCCTGGAAGCTGCAAAAAAAGTAGCGCAGGAGTTTATTGACAGCCGCCCGAACGACCGCATTGCATTGGTTATTTTTAGCGGCGAAAGTTTTACACAATGTCCGCTTACCAGCGACCACGCCGTGATAAAAAATTTATTTGAAGGCATTCACACCGGGATGGTGGCCGATGGAACAGCGATCGGGAACGGTTTAGCAACAGCCGTAGCACGCGTGAAAGACAGCAAAGCAAAAAGCAAAGTGGTGATCCTCCTCACGGATGGTGTAAACAACCAGGGATCGATTGCACCGCTTACCGCTGCGGAAATAGCAAAAACATTTGGCGTGCGTGTGTACACAGTGGGTGTAGGAACAATCGGGAAAGCCCTCTTCCCTATTTCCATGTATCCGAACGGGCAATATGAATACGGTTATATGGATGTGACCATTGATGAAAAATCACTGACCGAAATCGCCAACCTTACCGGCGGAAAATACTTCCGGGCAACCGATAACGAAAAGCTGAGAGAAATCTACAAGGAAATTGACAGGCAGGAAAAAACCATTTTTGAAGAAAAGAATTTTACAAATAAAGCTGAACATTTTTTACCCTTTGCCATCGCTGCAGCGATTTTATTACTGCTCGAATTTTTATTAAGGAATACCCTATTTAAAAGCATTCCGTAAGTACGGAAAAAGGAATATGCAATTAGAGAACAGATATTATTTATACGCATTGCTGCTGGTTCCGGCGCTTATCATCATTTATTTGCTGGTAAACGCCTGGAGAAAACGGGCGCTTAAAGCGTATGGCGATATAGCAGTGATCCAGCGCCTGTTCCCCGATGTGTCGAACGCAAAACGCATTACTAAATTTGTGTTGTATACATGTGCATTTGCACTGGTGATCATTGGAATTGTGAACCCGCAGATCGGTACCAAGCTGGAAGAAGTAAAACGCAAAGGAGCTGATATTATGATCTGCCTCGACGTTTCCAACAGTATGAAAGCGCAGGATCTGCAGCCCAGCCGTTTGGAAAAATCCAAACAAGCCATTGCAAAGCTGATCGATAAGCTGGAAGGCGACCGGCTTGGGATCATTGTATTTGGCGGCGAAGCGTACGTGCAGTTACCGATCACGACGGATTACGCTGCTGCTAAATTATTTTTGGAAAGCATCAATACCGATATGATCCCAACGCAGGGAACTGACATTGCCAAAGCCATCGACCTGGCAGTGGAATCGTTTGGGAAAGATGAAGGCAAGAACAAAGCGATCGTGATCATTACCGATGGCGAGAACCACGAAGAAAATGCAGTAAGGGCAGCGGAAGATGCCGCGGAGAAAAATATCAGCATTCATACCATTGGAATGGGATCCGAGAATGGTGCCCCGATCCCGGAATACAGGGGCGATGTGCAGGAAGGATTTAAAAAAGACAAGCAGGGAAATACGATTGTTACAAAGCTGGATGAACAAAATTTGCAGCAGATCGCGGCAGCCGGAAACGGAATTTATGTGCGTGCGACTAATTCGGATGCTGGCCTGAATAATGTATTGGGTGCACTGGACAAGCTGGAGAAAAAACAATTTGACAGTAAAATGTTCAGCGATTACGAAGACCGTTTTCAATGGTTTATTGCAGCAGCATTGTTATTGCTGGTGATCGAGATCTTTATCACCGAGCGCAGAAGCAAATTGTATGAACGCTTAAATTTATTCGGAGAAAAAAAATGATCAATAAAGGATGCATATTATTTTACAAAGGCTTGGCCGGAAAATTATTTCTGTCGGCGCTTGTATTCCTTTTACCGCTGATCGCGAAAGCACAACAGGATAAAAAATACATCAAGGAAGGAAATACAAGTTATAAGAATAAAAAATACGGCGATGCTGAAAAAAGCTATAAACAGGCGCTGGCAAAAAATAAAAATTCGTACAAAGCCAATTTTAACTTAGGCGATGCGTATTATAAACAGGGAAAATACAAGGAAGCGGCAGAGCAATTTCAAAACATTACGCACATCGCTTCTTCCAAAGACACGCTGGCAAAAGCCTACCATAATTTAGGGAATTCCCTGATGAAAGCAAAACAATACCAGGAAAGTGTGGAGGCGTATAAAAATGCGCTAAAGAACAACCCGAATGATGCCGATACACGCTACAACCTGGCTTGCGCACAGCAATATCTGAAACAACAACAGCAGCAACAGCAAAAACAACAGGATAAAAAGGACGATAAAAAAGACGATAAAAAAGACAAGAAAGATAAAAAGGACCAGGATAAAAAAGATAAAGACAAAAAAGATCAGGATAAAAAAGACAATCAGAAAAAGGATCAGCAGAAACAGGAACAGGATAAAAACCAGATCTCCAAACAGGATGCGCAACGCTTGTTAGATGCCTTGCAGAATGATGAAAAAAACCTGCAGGATAAATTGAAAAAAGGAAAACCGGCTGGCGTTAAAGTTCCGATCGAAAAAGACTGGTAGAAATTTTAAAACAGAATTTGAGCATTAAAATGAAAAGAATAATTTCCATATTATTTTTTATAGTTACACTAACCAATGTTTCGTTAGCGCAAAAGCTTACCGCACAGGTAAGCAAAACGCGCGTAGCCGTGGGCGAAACATTCCAGCTCACGTTTACACTTAATAGTGGCGGAGGAAATTTCAGGGCGCCCAACCTGGCGGATTTTGATGTGTACTCCGGCCCCAACCAAAGTTCCTTTTCATCCAATGTAAACGGTGTGGCAAGCGTAACCATTTCTTTATCATACATACTTGCTGCAAAAAAAGAAGGAAAGATCACCATTGGCCCGGCAAGTGTGACGGTAAGCGGCGGCAGCACTCTCCAATCCAATCCCATTGCCATGGAAGTGGTAAAAGGCGCAGCAGGCAGCGGGCAGCAAGGCAGTAATCAACCGCAAAATCCATCCACTCCCACCAACGAAAACATTTCGGACAACCTGTTTGTAAAAACCACTGTGAACAAAACTAAAGTGGTACAGGGCGAGCAGATCACCATCACGCATAAGGTATACAGCCGCTACCAGCTGCGCGGTTTCCAGGATGTAAAATTCCCCGATTATAATGGTTTCTGGTCGCAGGACATGCCGATCAATCAGCAGATCCAGGTATCCAATGAAAATGTAGATGGCATTAATTACCAGGTGGCAGAGCTGAAACGCAGTTATTTATTTGCACAGCGCAGCGGCAAAATGCTGATCGAGCCGATGATGGTAGATGTGGTGGTGCGCAAACAATCCAACAAACGTCCGCGCGATGTGTTCGAACAATTTTTTGGCGGCGGTTACGAAGATGCTTCTTATTCCGTAAAAAGTCAGCCGCTAACTATTGATGTGCAGCCGTTGCCGGAAGCCAACAAACCTGCGGACTTTTCGGGCGCTGTAGGCGATTATACCTATAAAGTAGAATTATCGAAAGATCACGTAAAAGCAAACGATGCCGTTAACTTAACCATTACACTTGCCGGTAAAGGAAACATCAAGCTGATTGAAGCGCCAAAAGTGGGTTTCCCCGAAGATTTTGAAACGTACGATCCGAAAACAAAAAACAATATCTCCGTTGGAGCAACCGGGGTAAGCGGTGTAAATACCTACGATTATTTATTTATTCCGCGTCACGAAGGCGATTACAAAATTGATAACCTCAGCTTTACATTTTACAATCCCGCAAAAAACGAATACATCACTATTCCCTCTCCCGAATTAAATATTCATGTGGATAAAGGCGATCCGGGATCGGCCGCCAATGTGTACACACCAGGTGACAAATCAGATGTAAAAGTATTGGGGAATGACATCCGTTACATCAAAACCAACGACACGCATTTACAGCCTAAAGACGATTATTTTTTCGGCTCCGGACTTTTTTACACCGGGCTCATCAGTCCGTTTATACTGTTTATTGCCTTTATTTTTATCCGCCGCAAAAACATTGAACAGAACAAAGATGCTGTGGCCGTAAAAAGCCGCAAAGCTACGAGGATGGCAAAAAAACGATTGTCGGTTGCCGAGCAGCATTTAAAAACCAATAACAAAGAATCGTTTTACATGGAAATTTCGCAGGCATTGTACGGATACATTGCTGATAAATTGAACATTGCAGGAGTTAATCTCAACAAAGAAAATATTTCCGCATTGCTCAAAAACAGGAATGTGTCGGATGCAACAGCAGCACAGCTGATCGCTACACTGGATAATTGCGAATATGCACGTTATGCGCCAAGCGCGGTTTCCGGCGACCTCAACTCGATTTACAACAGTACCGTAGAACTTATTACGAAAATAGAAAATGAAATTAAATAGGATCATCCTCCTTTTCCTTCTTTTTGTTTCTGCAGCCATACATGCGGGGAACACCTCTGCGGCGTTCGATAGCGCCAATGCCGCTTACGCGAAAGGAAAATACGATGCCGCCATCAAATTATATGAAAGCATCCTGGCTGATAACCAGGAATCGGCCGCTTTGTATTTTAACCTGGGAAATGCTTATTTTAAATCCAACAGCATTGGCCTCGCCATTTTAAATTATGAACGTGCCAAAAAGCTAAATCCGGACGACGAAGAGATCAATGAAAACCTGAAACTTGCCAACCAGCGCACAGAAGACAAAATTGAGGCGGCACCTCAGCTGTTTTTATCCGCCTGGAAAAACGGCATCACCGACCTGATGACTGAAAAACAATGGTCGCTTACCTTTATTGCCCTGATTTTCCTGGGTTTATTGCTGATCGCGATCTATATCGTTTCCGGAAACAGGATATTGAAACAAACCGGCTTTTTCGGAGGCTCCCTCCTCCTGATCCTGTCCGTTTTTGTATTTTTTCTGGCGAAGAACAAGTACACGACCACTATCAACAGCGCTTCCGCGATCATCACTTCCGGAGCAGTTACCGTTACCGGTTCTCCTTCCGAAAAAGGCACAAAATTGTTCATCCTGCACGAAGGTGTAAAAGTAGAAGTTACCGACGAGGAAAACGACTGGAGCGAGATCAAAATAGTGAACGGGAATGTGGGCTGGGTAAAATCGGCAGATCTTCAGAAGATTTAGTACTTAGTCTTTAGTAATTAGTACTTTGCCACAGATTCACCGATTAAAAAGGTCATAAAAATGATTGGCAAAAAAATCGCTCAGCGATTTTTATCTGTGTAATCAAATTTTACGTTAAAAATCTGTGAATCTGTGGCCATAACAACGTGACAGGCTTTACTTTTAGAATTTCAACCCTGACAGGGCTATTTCACCTCCAGTCTTTTGGTTCTTTTGTTTTCTTTTGCGGTTCAAATTAACACAATACACCCGGATTAGTATATTGGTAATAATTGGTATTTAGTAGATCCGGATTCGTAATTTCGTTCCTGTTCGTTATCCGTACAAGGCGTTTTATCCGCCCCACTTCCCCGCTTATCTAATTTACGTCCATTTTTCTGTAAATATCAGACGTAAATGCAACCTTTTATCCGAACTTTGCATCATTAATAACGTAACAATAACACATTAATAGTGTAAGAATAAACATGAAAAAACTACCACTCATAGTACTCCTTGCAGCGACAAGCTTTCTGAGCCTTAAAACACAGGCGCAGGTGGATAATATTCCGTATTATACCAACATTCGTTTTAACAGTTCATTTGCCGTGATCGCAGAGAATAATGCCAACAGCAACTTTTATGCGGTTAACCTCAATGACTTTCAAACCGAACTGGAGAAAATGTATTTTGAAAGCATTGCATTTCAGCAAAACAAGATCGTTCGCATTGATGCAGGCAACCTTAACATTGCCTGGTTTAAAGTGGATAAAACCTATACCGATGCGGAGATCAGCCAACTCTTTAATTCCTTGAAACAGCAAACCATTACCCAGGTAGGTTCCATGACGGAGCTCCAACGCCAGGAATGGCTGAATACCAATAATAAATAAACCGAAACCGTACATAACTAAACAAGCATACTCACTCCCACAAATGAAAAAGATTCTCATACTCCTTATAACTGTTGTACTCTGCAACCTTACTGTTTTTTCCCAGAACAGCAATTGTAGCGGTGCGGCACCATTCTGCTCCGGCTCTACAACCTACCCTGCAGGGGTAAGTGCAGGAACCGCACAGGCAGGTCCAAATTATGGCTGTTTGTTCAGCCAGCCAAATCCAGCCTGGTTTTTTATGCAGGTAAGCACTTCCGGAAACATTACACTAACCATTCACCCTGTACCGGCACGCGATGTGGATTTTATCCTATACGGGCCATTTACGTCGCCAAGCACACCCTGCGCTTCTCAATTAACAGCTGCAAATACCGAAGATTGTAGCTATGCAGGTGGTACTGCCGATGAGTACGCCGACATTACCGGCGGGATCGCCGGAGAATATTATTTATTGCTGATCACCAATTACTCAAACGCAGCAACCACCGTTTCTTTTTCCCAAACAGGCGGATCAGGCTCTACCAGCTGTGCCGTACTTTGTAACATCAGCAGCTTAACCGCTACACCTACTGCTTGTACACCGGCAACCAATACCTATTCGGTATCCGGGCAGGTGGCATTTACTACAGAGCCAACAACAGGCACATTAACCGTATCCAGCAGCTGCGGCGGAAGCCAGGTGTTTAACGCTCCGTTTACCAGCCCTATCAATTACACCATCAACGGAATTACCTCCAACGGTGCAGCATGTAACGTTACTGCGGTATTTTCTGCAACACCATCCTGTACACGTACACAAGCCTATACATCGCCACCCAACTGTACGCCTTGTATTGCCAACGCCATCAACAACGGCCCGATCTGTTCGGGCGGTAACCTCAACTTAAATGCAAGTGTGGTGGTTGGAGCCACCTCCTATCACTGGACAGGCCCGAACAGCTTTAACAGCACCTTACAAAACCCGGTAATTGCAGGCGCCAGCACACTGGCATCCGGTACGTATACATTAACGGTAACCACGCCAAGTGCCACCTGTACGGCAACTACTGTTGTAACCATCAATCAAACACCGGCAGCACCGGCACCAACCAACAACGGCCCTATCTGCTCCGGCAGTTCCCTTGATTTTAACACCGCTGCTGTAGCAGGAGCTACCTATAACTGGACCGGCCCTAACGGCTTTATAGCATCAACACAATCGCCAAGCATCCCGGGCGCTACCAACCTTGCAACGGGAACATACTCATTGACCATTTCGGCAAACGGCTGTACCAGTCCTATCGGCAGCACCACTGCCGTCGTTAACAATACACCGGCCACACCGGTTCCAAGCATTAACGGAAGCACAACACCTGCCGCCATTTGTGCAGGAAGCACCATCACGCTTACTTCCAATAACATTGGAGGTGCGTCTTACAGCTGGACCGGCCCTAACGGCTTTACAGCCAGCGTGCGCAACCCGGCAGCGCTTACCAGCGCAACACCTGCCATGGGTGGAACGTATTCATTAACAGTAACCGTGAGCGGTTGTACCAGCCCGGTAGCCACCGTTTCCATTATTGTAAATCCTATTCCGGCTGCACCTACAGCTGCCGATACTTCTATCTGTAGCAATACAGCTGCAACATTAACAGCAACAGCTCCGGGCGGAACATACGACTGGTACGATGCAGCAGCGGGCGGAACATTATTATTCAGCGGTGCATCCTACACCACCCCGGCATTAACCGCCACCACCACTTATTTTGTACAAAGCACCATGAGCGGCTGTACGGGACCACGTACCCCGGTTACGGCAAACGTTTCGGCCAGCTTTACAGTAGTTACTATTCCGGACGACAGCATTTGTTCCGGCGCATCCTTCACACTGGGATTAACCACGCCATCATCCGGCACGTTCACCTATAACTGGGATGCACCGGGCAGCCCGTCTTTCTCTGCCAGCACATCGCCGGTAGTAACGCCTGCCACCACCACCACTTATACACTTACGGTTACCAATAGCATTGGCTGTACCGGATCGGATGTGATCACCATAAGCGTAGGCACTCCATTGGTATTGAATGCCGCAGGGTTACCGGCCAATTGTTCCGGCTCCTGCGATGGACAAGGCGGCGTGCTTGCCAGCGGCAGCTTTGCACCTTATACTTACAGCTGGTCCACAAGTGCCACTACACCAACAGTAGGCAGTTTATGCGTTGGAACGTACAGCGTAACTGTTACAGATGTGATCGGATGCAGTGCACTCGATACGATCCAGATCCAGGAACCTGCAGCAATTGCATTGACGAGCTCTTCCACTACATCGCATTGTAACCAACCCGACGGATCGGCTACGGTAAATGCCAGCGGCGGAGTTGCTCCGTACACCTATTTATGGATGCCGGGATCACAAAGCACAGCTACAGCAACCAATTTAACTCCCAATACTTATACTGTAACGGTTACGGATGCTCACGGTTGTACTGCAACCACAACGGTAATAGTGACCAATATACCGGGCGTAAATGCATCGCTGGTGGGAACTACAGCAATCACCTGTAACGCCAGCTGCGATGGAACAGCAACAGTAACGGCCAGCAGTGGCGTTCCACCGTACACCTATTTATGGAACAACGGACAAACCACCCCAACCGCTGCATCCTTATGCGCAGGAAATTATGTTTGCACCGTAACCGATTCTGCCGGTTGTACAGATACTGTAATGATCACATTAACACAGCCATCAACGATCAACATTGATGTGGTCCCTGCCGTGACCATTTGTACCGGACAAAGCACCTCATTAACAGCATCGGCAACAGGCGGTAATCCGGGAGGGTATACCTACAACTGGATGGCACCTGCGTTTACAGGGAATCCATACACCGTTTCTCCTACTGCCAACACCACTTATACCGTAAGTGCTACTGATCCGATGGGATGCCCGTCGGCCAACACACAAACGGTTACAGTAACGGTAAGAATACCGCTTTCCATTGTTGCCAGCAACGATGAAGCGATCTGTCCGGGTTCCAGCATTGGCCTTTCGGCGGTTGCTTCGGGCGGAAGATCCACCAGCTATTCCTACAACTGGATGCCGGGCGGAATGACCACATCTAGCGTCAGCGTATCTCCTTCAACAACGACAACCTATACCGTAACATTAACAGATGGCTGTACCACACTGGCAGCAACCGATGTGGTAACAGTAACGGTATCGCCATTGCCAAACATGAGCTTTAGCTCCGATGTAACATCCGGTTGTGCTCCGCTGTGTGTAAAATTCAGCGATAACAGCACCATTGCTTCCGGAAGCATTACCGGTCACAGTTGGTCGGTAGACGGTACCATACTTTACGGCGCTAACCCGATCCATTGTTTCGGGACAGGCAATGTGTACAATGTAACATTGACCGATACGAGCAACCAGGGTTGTATCAACACCCAAACGATCAACAGCATGATCACGGTGTACGATATGCCGATCGCAGCATTTACTTACAACCCGCAACCGGCATCTATTAATTATCCGGAGATCACGTTTACCGATCAGTCGATCAACACTACCGGCTGGCAATGGAACTTTGCGGATTCGGCTTTAAATGCAGGAACAAATACAAGCATAGCCATGGATCCTACACATACTTATTCGGATGTGGGTACATACTGTGTACAGCTGATCGCAACCAATACACCGGCTTGTGCCGATACGACCACCAATTGCCTGGTTATTACGCCGGACTTTACGATCTACATCCCGAATGCATTTACACCGGATGGAAACGGCCTGAACGAAGAATTTTATGCAAAAGGTGAGAATATTTCTCAGTTTGAAATGCTGATCTACGACCGTTGGGGGAACCTGATCTTCCGTGCAGACGATATCAATAAACACTGGAAAGGTACCACCAATGGCAACAGCACACCAGTGCCAATGGGTGTGTATGTGTACATCATTAACCTGAAAGATAAGATCGGTGAAAAACACCAATACATCGGACATGTTACGGTGATCAGATAAGTAAGTAGAAAACCACTATATAAAAACCTCAAAAGACCCGTTTCTTTTGAGGTTTTTTCATTACTATTGCGGCATGCAACGCATTGCACTTTTATCGGACACACACAATTATTTAGATCCGAAGATCTTTAAATACTTTGATTCCTGCGACCAGATCTGGCATGCCGGGGATATTGGTACTATAGCCATTGCAGATGAGCTGGCAAAAATAAAACCGCTGGTGGCGGTGTACGGCAATATCGACGGGACGGATGTGAGAAGATCTTACCCGCTGAACCAGCGTTTTATGTGCGAGGAAGTGGATGTGTTTATGACGCACATTGGCGGTTACCCGAACCGGTATTCGCTGGAAGCGCTGGCGGAGATCAAACGGAAAGCACCAACCCTTTTTATCTGCGGGCATTCCCATATTTTAAAGGTAATGTTCGATCAAAAATACCAGCTGCTGCACATCAATCCGGGTGCTGCCGGAAACCACGGTTTTCACAATGTAAAAACCATGGTGCGCTTTACCATTGATGCCGATAAGATCAAAGACCTGGAAGTGATTGAGCTTGGAAAACGTTCTTAATTTCTAAGAATAAACTGTAAAGTGCAACAATGTCCATCAATTATTGTTTTTAACTTATATCATAATTGGCATTTAGTTATACTGCTCTTTATAAGCGATTAAATACTATTTTCTAGTTAAATTAACATAAAACGAGTAATTTTACGTAAGTAATTTATGAAACCCTTTATTCCCAAATATTGAATTGCATAAATTAACTAACCCTTATCCAGGAGTAAATAAAAAACATGGAAGCGACCATATCAGAAAAAATTGTAGGTGTTGTAAACGTAGTAAGAGATGCTTCATACTATGAAAAAACCCATATACAATCATTGGCTGAACAAGAAGAAATTATTAACAATTTTCTTGATAGCATAAATGGGTTTAAAAAAGAATTACAAAGAACAATCTCGGAGATCGAATTCTTAACTGGAAAATTTGAGGAACTTACCTGGTATACTGGTCTTTCGGAAAACGAATTAAAAGCCTTAAATGAATTAATTGCTTCTTCTAAAGATTTACGAAGCGTTTTAATTAAAAAATACGTTTCTTATAATGAAATAAGGAGACAAGGAATTGCTAAAACAGAAATAATTTGTTTTAAACATTCTATTGACGATTTTACCGAAGCTTATAAGGATCTGGAATCCGTTTTTTTCTTTCTACCTCAAAACAAGGAATTTCAGGACATTACTAATAAATTGTCTGATTTGTAATGGATGTTTATTGTATACAGGAGTTTAAGTCTATAGTAGAAAAATTAAAAAAAAACAAGCCTTATAACGAAATAGAACAAGATACAATAGATTATTTTTTTGGTAAAACAATTGCAGAAATCAGTTCCGGCGCCAATTTAAATAATAACCCGTCAAGTCCCTACATAAAGAAAAGATTAAGCGGTCGTGGAGGATTTAGGGTCTATTATTTACTCCTGGTAAAAGACGATAAAACGTACTTGATATACATACATCCTAAAACCGGCCCTGAAGGTTCACCCAATCTTACTGAAACTGCCAAAACAGAGTTCTATAAAAAAGTATTACAGGCAATAGAAAGCAATGATTTGTATAAATTGTCCTGCAACGCAAAGAAGACAGAACTAATTTTTGAAAAAGTAGAAAAATCCGTAAAAAAATAAATACAAATTTAAATTAGAGTTTGGATAAATTTGCTTGTATGTAAAAAAATCTTTGTATTATTGCAAAGCGATTCCGCGTTATGTTATCTATATAACAAATCACAATCAGATTATTTTACCGAAGAACCAAATTAATTATCAAATTATCTTTATTATCCCCCATTCATGTATCGCTATCTGCTGATACAAATAAACCCAAATAAAAAAATATGTACGACATTATTGAATTAAACAACAAGCTTGTTGGTGAGCTGAAAGAAATTGCTAAAGCCTTGAACATTCCCAAGTATGAAGCATTGAAGAAGCAAGACCTCATCTACAAGATCCTTGACCACCAGGCAATAAACCCTCCTCCTGCCACCGAACAAAAAACAGAACAACCGATAGCACCGACAGCAGAACAAACACCGGAAAATAAACCCGGGCAGAGAGAGCACAAGGAACACAAAGAAGAGAACAGGGTGCTGCGTCCGCGCAAACCACGTGAACCTAACCAGGACATGCCACATCCGAAAGTTCACCAGGCACAGCCAAAAATAAAAGCAGAAGAGCAGATCAATTTTTTTCACGACGAGGATTTTACACCTGAAACACCAAAGACTGAAACTCCCGTTACTCCTGAAGTTACCGAAGTAAAAGACGTTCATCCGAACGAAAATACATCCCACGAGAATCCTGAAATAAATACATCCGGCGATCAGAACATGTCGCAGGAGCGCAGAGACCGCGACAACCGCGGAAATATGAATCCCAACCAGCGCCCGAACCAACGCCCGCAACAGGATCTTTATAATTTTGACGGCATTGTGGTAAGCGAAGGTGTATTGGAAACGATGCCTGACGGATACGGCTTTTTACGTTCATCGGATTATAACTATTTAAACTCTCCTGATGATATTTATGTATCACAATCACAGATCAAATTATTCGGGTTAAAAACCGGTGATACTGTTCGCGGCAGCATCCGTCCGCCGAAAGAAGGCGAAAAATATTTTCCGTTGATCAAAGTAGAAAAAATTAACGGCCGCGATCCGGGTTATGTGCGTGACCGCGTTCCTTTTGAATATTTAACTCCATTATTCCCATACGAAAAATTCAAATTAACAGGCCATGCGCAATCGAATATGAGCGCAAGGATCTTTGATCTGGTTACTCCGATAGGGAAAGGACAGCGTGCATTGATTGTAGCGCAGCCAAAAACCGGTAAAACGGTTTTATTGAAAGACATTGCCAACGCGATTGCAGCGAATCACCCGGAAACGTACCTGATCATCCTGTTGATCGATGAGCGCCCGGAAGAGGTTACGGATATGGCCCGCAGCGTAAAAGCAGAAGTAATTGCCTCTACGTTTGATGAACCGGCTGACCGCCACGTAAAAATTGCGAACATCGTTTTGGAAAAAGCAAAACGCATGGTTGAATGCGGACACGATGTGTGTATCCTGCTGGATTCCATCACCCGTTTGGCACGTGCCTACAACACGGTGCAACCGGCATCCGGTAAGGTATTGAGCGGTGGTGTGGATGCAAATGCATTGCACAAGCCAAAACGCTTTTTCGGATCGGCACGTAAGATTGAGAACGGTGGATCGTTAACGATCATCGCGACAGCATTAACGGAAACGGGATCGAAAATGGACGAGGTAATTTTTGAAGAGTTTAAAGGAACCGGTAACTCGGAGATCCAGCTGGACAGAAAAATTGCGAACAAACGTATTTATCCTGCTATCGATATTGTTGCTTCGAGCACGCGCCGTGATGACTTGCTGATCGATAAAGATACGCAGCAACGCATGTGGATCCTGCGCAAGCATTTATCAGATATGAACCCGGTGGAAGCAATGGATTTCCTGAAAGACCGCATGAAAAATACACAAACAAACGAGGAGTTTTTAATCTCCATGAATGGCTAGTTTATGAAAGCATCAAAGATTATAAGTATAGGAGCTGCTGCAGGGATCATTTTTTCGATGACCTGGTACCTGATGGCCCGGACAATGGGTTTTTATTCCGTGAATGTGTATGTATACCGTAATATTTTAGCATTTGCACTGATCATTATCGGCGTAATCCTTTCCATATTTTTAACAAAACGCGGAAATGGCGGGTTGCTGGAATTTAAAGAAGCGATGAAAGCAGGAATGCTTTACAGTCTTATCCTGGCTTCGATCGTAGCATTGTTCAATTATTTTTATTACACGTTTATTACGCCGGATACGATCGATTATTTTTTAAACGAAGCAAAAACGGTAGTGATGGCGGATAAAAAAATATTACCTGCCGACTATCCGCAATACCTAGATGCCGTTCGCGCCAATTACGGTTCTTTCCGGCTGATCCCTCCTATTCTTTTCTGGGGACTGATCGTTTCACTGATCACCGGAGCGCTTTTAAATAAAAAACCGCCGCATACGTTCAGCGAGAATTAAAATACATTCAAATAAAGCAAGGGCTTCTTACCGAAGCCCTTTTGCTTTTATATGCTTTGATTTAATTACAGCTTCCTGACAATTCTATGACATTTAAAACCGCCGGTAATGATTAAATTTGCTCTTTATTAAACCGCACAATTTTAACCGGTTAAAAACAAAACAATGGCACGTAAAGTAAAAGATACAGAAGATCTTCCGAAAGCAAAAATAAACAGAAGTTCATTAAAAAAAGCGTTCCGGTTATATGAATATATCGGCCCGCATAAATGGAAATTATATCTGGGCCTCTTTTTCTTATTATTAACAGGCGGAACAGCGCTTGGCTTTCCAATGATCCTGAAAGACCTGATCAGCACCATTGAGCTCAAAAATTATGATAAGATCAACAACATTGGGATCTATTTGATTTTATTACTGACATTTCAATCTGTGTTTTCCTATTTCCGGATTTATTTATTTGTAAATTATACCGAAAACACACTGGCATCTCTTCGACGGGCAATCTATGCACATCTTATTACATTACCAATGAGCTATTTTGTTCAGCAACGGGTTGGTGATTTGAACAGCCGCATGTCTTCCGACATTTCCCAGATCCAGGATACACTAACAACAACGATCGCAGAGCTCTTACGACAAGTGATTTTAGTGATCGGCGGGATCATTTTCTTACTTGTTATTTCACCTAAATTAACATTGATGATGCTGGGAATTGTACCTATTGTTGCAATTGCAGCAGTGATCTTCGGTCGCTTCATCCGCAAAACGTCAAAAGAAGTACAGGAGCGCATCGCCGAATCGAATACGATCATTGAAGAAACACTCCAGGGAATTAGCAATGTAAAAGCATTTGCTAATGAATTTTTTGAAAATGCACGCTATAAACGCAGCACGGAAGAGATCGTAAAAAATGCGATCCGGGGAGGAAAATACAGAGGCTTTTTTGCTTCATTTGTAATCTTTTGTTTATTCGGTGCTATTGTTTCTGTGATCTGGTACGGAATACACCTGGCTTCTCTGAATCAATTACGTGTAAGTGAATTGTTTGCCTTTATTTTATACTCTGCATTTGTAGGTGTGTCTTTTGGCGGTATTGCCGAATTGTATGCACAGGTTCAAAAAGCGATCGGATCTATTGAGCGTGTATTCGAAATTTTAGACGAGGAGCCTGAATTGCTTTCTATCAATGAACATGTAGAGATCACCAAACGCATTGAAGGAACTGTAAGCTTTGAAAACCTTGCGTTCACGTATCCTTCCCGGAAGGAAATCCAGGTATTAAAAAATATTAGCCTGTCCGTTAAAAAAGGTGAAACTATTGCTATTGTCGGGCCAAGCGGCTCCGGAAAATCAACCATTGTAAGCTTGCTGCTTCGTTTCTACGATCCGGAAAGCGGTGCTATCCTGATCGATGGTATTGATGCACGAAAATATCCATTGACAGAATTACGTAACAACATGGCCATTGTTCCGCAGGATGTATTGCTGTTTGGCGGTACTATCAAGGAAAACATTGCATACGGAAAACCCAATGCTACCATTGCTGAAATTGTGGAAGCTGCACGCAAAGCAAATGCACTGGAATTCATCGATCTGTTTCCTGAAAAACTGGAAACAGTGGTGGGTGAGCGCGGGGTAAAACTTTCGGGCGGCCAGCGTCAGCGCATTGCCATTGCCAGGGCCGTTTTGAAAGATCCAAGTATTTTGATCCTCGATGAAGCAACCAGTTCACTCGATTCGGAATCGGAACGCGTGGTGCAGGAAGCGCTGGATAAATTAATGGTTGGCCGTACTTCGTTCGTGATCGCACATCGCTTATCCACGATCCGTAAAGCGGATAAAATTGTAGTGATCGAAAAAGGCCAGGTACGTGAAGCGGGAACGCACCAGGAGTTGATGCAGCTGGAAAATGGCTTGTACAGGAGCCTGACGAATATGCAGATGGAATTAGTCTGAAGTACTGAGTATTTAGTCTTTGGACTGTGTGAGTACTGCGTTTGTTAGATCAGCGGGAGATCTTACCTTCGTATTGTCATCCCGGGCCTGACCCGGGATCTGCCGATTAAAAACGAAGAACATACTGCAAGCATTTATGAGATCCCGTGTCAAGCCCGGGATGACGACTTCGAAAATAAGAGATCGGTTTAATATAAAACATCCACATTACGTGGTTTCACATCCTGATACTTGATACTTACTACCTGCTACTTTTCGTCCAGTCTAAAGACTAACGACTATAGACTACCTACTGCATAGCCATGTACACCACTTTCTTTGTTTCAAAAAATTCTTCGGTAAAATAATCACTCAGGTTGTAGAACACTACCCGCTTTTGAAAGGCTTTAAATTCTTCGGCAAGGTCGCCGCCTTTTAAATACAGAATACCGTTTGGCAACGCATTGAATTGTTTTTTGCTGAATTTATTTTGTACCCATCTGTAGAATGTGGGAAATTCGGTAACGGCGCGACTGATCACAAATTCGAATTTATCTTTTACTTCCTCCGCCCGCTTGTGCTCTGCCTGCAGGTTTTTAAGGCCGATGGCTGCTGCTACTTCATTCACCACTTTTATTTTTTTACCAACGGAATCCACCAGGTAAAAATGACATTCAGGAAATAAAATCGCTAATGGAATTCCCGGAAATCCGCCGCCACAGCCCACATCCATAATGTGTGTATTGGGGGCAAATGCCATTGCTTTTGCAATACCAAGGGAATGCAATACGTGGCGCTCGTATAATAAATCAATATCCTTACGGGAGATCACATTGATCTGCGCATTCCAGTGTATGTACAATTCCTGCAGCTGCGCAAATTGCTGTTGCTGCTGCGGAGTAAGATCAGGAAAATATTTTTGGATAATAGCGATCACGCAAAAAAATTAAAAACTCATTGGTTAACTAGTTCATTGGGATGCTGTGTTTTCCCTGTGTGGCTTTCCGCGGAAAAAAATCAGTTAAATTTTTC
Organism: Bacteroidota bacterium; assembly: GCA_025963715.1. GTDB lineage: Bacteria > Bacteroidota > Bacteroidia > 2-12-FULL-35-15 > 2-12-FULL-35-15 > 2-12-FULL-35-15. The sequence continues at coordinate 22,040 of JAOQAG010000038.1, read as the reverse complement.
CGTCGGAATTTTTAAGAATGTTTGCCAAAAACTCGCGGGCGCGGAACAATTGTGCTTTAACGGTACCCAGTGGCAATTCTAATTTTTCAGCGATCTCTTCATAGGAAAGCTCATCGAAATAACGCATTTCCACCAACACACGGTAACGCGGCTTTAATTTTTCCACCACTTCGCGCATGTGTTTTACCTTTTGTTTTTTCACCATGTTCTCCTCCGGGTTCAATCCTTCGGCTTTAATATCCATGGCCATTTCGGAGCCTTCTTCATTTTCAAATGTTTTATCGATGGAGAAGGTGATCATTTTTTTGCGGCGGATAAAATCAATGCAATTGTTGGACGCAATTTTAAACAACCAGGTGCTGAATGCATAATTGGGCGTGTACTGGTGCAAACGCTTGAATGCTTTACCGAATGCTTCAATGGTCAGATCATCGGCATCATCCTTATTGTTGACCATTTTTAATAACATAAAATAAACAGAATCGCGGTAACGGCCCATCAGTTCGGCATACGCTTTTTGATCGGCGGTATCCAGCGCAGAGCGGATGAGGTTGTAATCATACACCGCTTTTTCGGAAAGGTTGTTCTCTAATTCGTCCATTTATTCAAATCGGTTATTAACGTTATTCGAATGCTATTTTTTATTTCCATTTCCGTTTCCGGACAAACATATTAAAAAGTGTGATCATCGGGTAAACCACCAAAAGTGTTAACTCAATGATTGGCGAAAATAACAATAAATCCTTTTCCGCCAAAAGCTTCATCGACTTGTTAAAGATAAGTATTTGAATGAATAATCGCAATGCAAACAGCGACAATACGATGATTGGTTGAAATTGAAATATGAGTGCTGCAATAAAGGCGGTGTAAAATAAATAATGACTTCCGCTGAGCATTGCCAAACGGAATTTAGCAGCGCCGTTATAATGTTTGTAAGTGGTTACATGGCGGCGCTTTTGGCGGAACCATTCCTTGAAGGTACGTTTTACACGTGAAATGGTATGACTATCAATGCTTACTTCCACCTGCGAATTACGTTTGGTGGCAGCTTCGTTCACAAACAGGTCATCGTCTCCCGATTCGATATGGTAATGCGATGCAAAACCTTTCATTTTAAAGAACAATGATTTTTTGTAAGCGAGGTTGCGCCCGGTTCCCATATACGTTTTACGCGCAAGGGCAAAGGATAAAAATTGCAGGGCAATGATAAATGTATCGTACCGGATGATCTTGTTGAGGAATCCTTTTTGTTTTTCATACGCGCCGTATCCCAATACAATTTCGGTTTCGGAAACAAAATGCCGGGTCATGCTGCGCAACCAGTCGGTGCTGTTGGGTTTGCAATCGGCATCGGTCAAAAGCAAATGCTCATATTTTGCACCTTTGATACCCATCATCAATGCAATTTTTTTACCGTGGGAATAGGTATCGTCTTCCTTGATGGTCACGATCTTTAAATTATCGTGTTTTTGAGCAAATTCCTTTAAAATATCTTCCGAATTATCGAAAGAACAATCATTTACCACCACCACTTCAAACTCGGGATAGTCCTGTTCGAAAATGCGGGGCAGGAACTCAACGAGGTTATCGTCCTCATTGCGGGCACAAATAATAATGGAGGTTGGCGGGGTATTGGGTTCTAATTCTTTCTTTTTATAAAATGCCAGACGGCTGAAAATTCCCAGGTAATACCACAGCTGGATCAGCAATGCAACAACATAGATCCCAAAAACAATTAACCCCAACGAAAATGTAGTAAATACCGACCAGTTCATAATGTATCCTTTCCTTTTTAAACCTTGTAAGGCCTAGCAAAAATAGATTTTAACGGTCTATGGTATTCTATTATCTTTGTGATGATTTAAACAAAGTAATTAACAATTGGTGCTACGAATTACGAATAAATACGAATATACCAATCTGTGTGGAGCTTATAAATGCTTGCAGGATCAAATTCCCCTCTTGAGAGGGGTTAGGGGTGTGTAAAACGCATGTGTATACAAAAGCAATACACCTCCATACACAGCCTAATTACTTAAGACTGAAGACTAACGAAATATATGAATTTTAAAATATCAAGCACTGATAAAGGCAGCAAGGCACGTGCAGGTGAGATCACAACCGATCACGGAATTATACAAACCCCGATTTTTATGCCGGTGGGAACGGCCGGAACGGTAAAAACGGTACATCAGCGGGAATTAAAAGACGATATCAAAGCCCAGATCATCCTGGGAAATACCTACCATTTATACCTTCGCCCGGGTTTGGAGATCATTGAACAGGCAGGAGGATTACACAAATTTAACGGCTGGGACCGGCCACTGTTAACAGATAGCGGTGGTTACCAGGTGTATTCGCTTGCCAATCAGCGGAAGCTAACGGAGGAAGGGGCGAAATTTACTTCCCACATCGACGGAAGTAAACACTTTTTTACGCCGGAAAATGTAATGGATACGCAGCGGATCATCGGCGCGGATATCATCATGGCATTTGACGAATGTACGCCCTACCCCTGCGAATTTGAGTACGCCCGCAAATCTATGGAAATGACGCACCGCTGGCTCAGGCGCTGCTGCAAACGCTTTGATGAAACGGAAGGGAAATACGGTTATTCGCAAACGCTGTTCCCGATCGTGCAGGGGAGTGTTTATAAAGATCTGCGGATAAAATCGGCAGAGTTTATTGCTTCCCAAAACCGCGAAGGCAATGCTATTGGCGGTTTATCCGTAGGCGAACCGGCGGAGGAGATGTATGCCATGACGGAAGTGGTTTGTAACATTTTACCGGCCGACAAGCCCCGTTACCTGATGGGTGTGGGTACGCCGATCAATATTTTAGAAAGTATTGCATTGGGTATTGATATGTTCGATTGTGTGATGCCGACACGGAATGCGCGTCACGGCTTGCTGTTTACCCGCAACGGGATCATGAACATGAAAAACGAACGCTGGAAAAATGATTTTTCAGCTTTGGACGAATCCGGTACTTCCTACGTGGATAGTGCTTATAGCAAAGCATATGTGCGCCATTTGGTACATTCGCAGGAAATGCTGGGTGCGCAGATCTGCAGCATTCACAACCTTGCTTTTTATTTGTGGCTGGTGGGCGAAGCGCGTGAACAGATCATTGCGGGTACATTTTATGAATGGAAAAATAAAATGGTACAACAATTGGGAGTTCGCTTGTGAAGAATTATAAATTATAAATGCTGAATTATAAATGAAAGATTATAAATTGAGGAATCAGGATTTAAGAATTTTAAGATTAAGAAGAAATTGTAATTTAAATGAAGGATTACAGATTGATGCAGGATCAATCATTCAACATTTATAATTTATAATTCATAATTCATAATTATTTTTAATGAAGTTATTAGACAGGTATATCATCGGTAAATTTTTGGGGACATTTATTTTCTCCATGCTCCTGATCATTTTGATCGTGGTGGTATTTGATATTTCCGAAAAGATCGAGGATTTTGTAGAGAAGGACGCACCACTGAAAGCAATCATCGTGGATTATTATTTTAATTTCATTCCGTATTTCGTTAATTTATTCAGCCCGCTTTTTACATTTATTGCAGTTATTTTTTTTACATCCAGGATGGCATCCCGTACGGAGATCGTGGCGATCCTCAGCAGCGGTGTAAGTTATACGCGCTTGCTTTTTCCATACATGCTTTCTGCAACGGTGATCGCGATCTTATCGCTTTACCTCAATAATTTTGTGATCCCGCATGCTACTAAAAAGCGGATCGAGTTTGAGAACCGCTACATTCACAACCAGTTTCATAACAGCGACCGCAACATTCACAAACAAACATCGCCGGGAAATTATATTTATTTGCAGAATTACAGCACGGAAGACAATGTGGGCTATAAATTTTCGATTGAAAAATTCAGCAAAGGAACATTGTATTATAAGCTGATGGCGGATAACATTAAATGGGACAGCGTTAAAAAACATTGGTCGATCAACGATTATTACATCCGTTACATCAATGGAATGGATGAATACATCAAGAAGGGAAGAAGGCTGGATACGGTGCTTTCTTTTACGCCGGATGAATTCGGGAGAAAAGACAATACGATCGAAGCAATGGATTATTACCAGCTGTCGAAATATGCCGACAGTGAAAAACTGAAAGGCAGTAGTAATACTGAGCTGATCGACCTGGAGATCGACCGCAGGATCGCATTTCCGTTTGCTACGTTTATTCTTACGCTGATCGGCGTTTCTATTGCCAGCAGAAAAGTACGCGGTGGGATTGGGATGCACATTGGTTTGGGGATCGGCATCAGCTTTACATTTATTATGTTTATGCAGGTAACAACCACATTTGCTGCCAGCGGGCTGGTTTCGCCATTGATCGCAGTATGGATCCCGAATATTATTTTCAGCTTTTTAGCCTGGTATTTATTGAAGAAGGCGCAGAAGTAGTTGGTAGTATTCAGTCTGAAGTCGGTAGGCTATGTCGGATGTTGGATAAGATGTTCGATTTGAATCGAATTATACAATAAAATTGTCATCCCGGGCCTGACCCGGGATCTCATAAATGCTTGCAGCGTGCTGTTAGTTCTTAATTGGCAGATCCCGGGTCAGGCCCGGGATGACAGTAAAAGTGAGATTGGCCTCCGATTTTAACAGACAAGTGCTAACATCCAACCCAATCTAATTACTAACAACTAACGACTCAATACTATATTGCATCGGAATATTACGATCACCGAGCTTGAGTGTAAAATGCTGGTCGATGTTGGTGCTCAATGGCCAGCCGGTTGCTACATCCACGGTAAAAGTTCCTTTCAGTGTTCCGTCGATGGTAAATTCATTTCCAAAGCTTTCGCCCTTGCCGTATAATTTTCCTTCTACGGAGATGATTGCGCTATCGCCTTTTACTTCATTAAGCGTGTATTTGGCAATACAATTCATTTTATTCCCTGCTTTGATCACCAGGTTTTTCTCCCAGCTGTCCCCTACTCCAACTTCATGATCGGCATAACGCACCAATAACTGCATTTTATTTTCGGTAGAATCTACGATCTTATCTCCATCGGTTTGCACTTCCCATTTTTTATTTAAGCCGGGATCGTAGCTGCTGCGATAGGATTTTCCATACAGCGTAAAAACCGGCATGGAAACCAAACGGGCATCGCCGGTAAGCGTATCCGTTGCACCTGCAGCCCCGTTTACTTTATTGCCCTCGATAGTTCCATCCATTTTAATGCTCTCGTTTTTAAGTTCCAGGATCACAGCGCCATCTGCAGCGGTTTCTCCTTTACCGATCAGCGTCATGTAAAAATTAGTAAGAGAATTGGAGGATTTGGAATTCACAGAAAATGAATAACTGATCTTTACAGCTTTGTCTTTTACAGGCTGAAAAGCCAGCTTTATTTTTCCGTTATTTTCTTTTTTTGGATCGGGATTACAGCCCCCAAAAGCGATCATTAAAAATAAGGATGAAAAGAATACTATTTTTTTCATGAGAGTATTTTTGTATTACAATTATACAAAAAATAAATAAAAAAGCAGATGTTGGATATTAGATGTTGGATATTAGACCTGTGTGTATGAATTGAGCGTATTGTTATTTCAAATGGAACACAAATAAAACGGATCGAACGGATTTTCACAGATGTTATTATCGCCACAGATTAACAGATTAAAAAATAAAATCAATTGCTTTTTTGTTTATTTTTTTGCTTATTGTTTACTTCTTCTTTTGAATTTTAATTTTTTTATTTTTGACTTATTTGTCTACTGCCTTATTCCCCTTCTCCGACAATGCACGTTCGATCCGCTTATCGGGAATCAGCCAGATGAAAGCAACCGTAATGTATAAAATACCGGAGATCCAGGTATTTACAAATGCAAACGGGATCCCGATCAGGTAAAGTATAGGCGAGATCTTCCCTTTCAGATCTTTTCCCAATGCTTTTACAAAAGGCGAATTTTTGCTGTGTTCTTTTAAAATGAGTGTTTGCAAAATGTAATAAGCAATTGCGCAAAGCACAAGGTCGGCACCGTACACCGCCACCGGTAATGCGGCAAAATGATTCTCCCCCATCCAGGCGGTCACAAACGGCATCAGCGAAAGCCAGAACAGCAAGTGCATGTTGGCCCATAAAATACTGCCGGTTACTTTTTCGGTTGCATGTAATAAATGGTGGTGATTGTTCCAGTAGATCCCTATATTGATGAAGCTGAGGATGTAGCACAAAAACACACTGAGCAATGGTTTGAGGTTTTCAAAATGTCCGCCTTCCGGGATCTTTAATTCCAGCACCATAATGGTGATGATGATCGCGATCACGCCATCGCTGAATGCTTCTAACCGTCCTTTTTTCATATCTATATCTTGAAATACAATTTTTCAAATATAAGGAAAAGTCATTAGTCACTAGTCTCTGGTAATTAGACAAAAAAAGCAACGCATTATTTATCGTGCCATCACGCTTACACGGTTGCTTCCGGCGAAAAGAAAGTAATCCTGTGGTTAAAAAAGATGAAAAATGAAGTAGAATCAATTGCAATAATTCTGGATCGCCTGGCTGGCATCGCTGTTCCCCAGCTCCAGCGCACGCGTAAGGTCGAGGCAGGATTTATCTTTGCTCCCGATCGTATAAAAACAAATACCGCGATTGTAATACGAATCGGCATCCGAATTATTTAAATAAATAGCTTTGGAATAATCAACGATGGCGCCACGGTAATCTTTCAGATTTTGTCGCGCTGCACCACGGCGATAATATGCGGAAGCATTTTTAGGATCAAGTGCCAGTGCGCTGCTGTATGCACTGTATGCGCCCGACCAATCGCCACCATTTGCTTTTGCATTTCCCTGGTCAATATAAGCTGCCGCCTGGTCTTCTTTGGATTGTGTGGCTTCCTGCGCCTGTGCGGCGATGGTGATGAGTGTAAATGAAAATAGGATGAGTAATTTTTTTATCATGCAACGGACGTTTTTATGTTGTGTAAATCCTAAACTAAATTAATACTTATTTGAGATTGTAACATTTAATTTTTGTTAAAATTAAATGCTTACCGAAAAAAATTTCTACCACATAAGGAACATAGAAACACATAAGGTTAGATGTAACATACCAACGTGAAATTGAGGTATAGCATACCAATGTGCAATTTGAACCACAAAAGAAACAAAAGAAAGCAAAAGCCGGAGATGTAACATACCAACGTGCAATTTGAACCACAAAAGAAAACAAAAGAATCAAAAGAGTTGGCGAATGCAATGTATCCTGTACCTGTTGAATTTTAGAGAACGACCTTTACACAGTATACTAATGACTTGATACGAATGTCACGCAGTACTTGATACTTGATACTAAAGACTTGATACCAGAATAAAAGCAAACCTCCTTTTGTACGTTGTATCCGGCACCAAGGTTTTGATTTTCAAACGATTCTAAAACCCTTTAAAACTAATGAACACAGCCTGTTCATATCTATCTGCGAAAACAAAAACTTAAATAAAAAGCATGCGTACAAAACGGCAAATAAACACCCGCCTGCAGATTAAAATAATTATACAAATTATATTTTCCGTCATAAAAAAATTAAAAGACACATGCACATACTCACCTATTTAAAACACGACCGTTATGAAAACAAAAGTTTACATCGCAACATTGTTGGCAGTTATCATTCAGGTAATGGTAAAAAGCCAAACGCCCGCCAACCTGGCATTTCAAGCTGACGCTAATTATGTGCTCGGTTATGCACACTTTACAGAAGCCGAACGCAGGGAATTTTCGATGGTACAGGATCCTTCCGAGTTATTGCTCCAATCGGATGAATCGGCAGCCAAAGCAAAACAATTGAATAAAGAAGCGCTGACAAAAAAAGGAGCAGAAAAAGACCGCCTGCTGAATGAAGCAGCGGCATGGATCAAAAAATCAGAAGTACAAAAACTCGCCGCATCCGAGTTACAGGCCTACAACAACCGGATGGAATTTCAACTCACCAAGTCGGCATTCATACAAACACTCAAAAAATACGACACGAATGATGGCAGCACCATCGAAGCAAAACGCTTGTTGTTGAACGCCGTTCGCAGTTACCGGCTGGCGATTGAGCTGCGGGAAGAAGCGTATGCACAATTGAGCAATGCCGCCATCCTGGCCAATTTACAGAATGCCGAAGAGAAAGAAAACAAAGCATTGATTTTGCTGGTACAGGCAAAAGATGCGCTTGACAATCCAGCGCCGGTATTAGTTGCAGCCAGATAAATATAAAAAAGCCACAGCTTCCGCTTTACAGCGTAACTGTGGCTTCACCAAACACAACAAAAACAACAATCTTCAAATCCCCAGTGTACCGCCTGAAAAATCAAGCAAGTTAACCCCGTTGCTTTTATCGTCGGGAAACAGGTTGTTCTCAACTCCACTATTCTCGCATTCCGCCGGAATTTGCACCCCGGAATAACGCTTGCTTTTTTTACTGAACAACTTGTCTCCTTCCGAGATCATCAGTACTATGCCGCTCACAAGGAGCAGGCTCAACATGATTGCTGTATTCATCATCTTTTTTCGTTTTTAGGAAATGGTAATTGCTCTTGAATCTGCTTGTTTTTCTTTTTCCTTTTTAGGCAATGCAATGTTCAGAATACCATTTTCATATTTTGCATCGATGGTTTCTGCATTGACCCCTTCCGGCAACGTAAAGCTGCGGTGGAACGAGCCGTAATTAAATTCTTTACGGGTAAATGTTTTTTCTTTCACTTCTTCTTTCACTTCTTTTTCGGTTTTGTGCTCGCCCGAAACGGTCAATACATTTTTGTTCAATTCGATCTTGAAATCGCTTTTTACAAATCCTGGTGCCGATAATTCAACATTGAATTTGCTTTCTTCTTCCGAGATATTTACTGCCGGTACAAAAGAAGCATGCTCCCTGGTTAAAAGGCTGTCTCTGAAAAAATTTTCCATCAGGCCGGAAAATGGCGAGTTAAATACTACGTGATCTGCTGGTTTTTTAAAATTTACTAAGGTCATAATTAGGTTCCTCCTGTTTTTTTAATTGTTAATGATTATTTTTTTGATTTTTAAATTGATGTTTCGTGAACGTCAATTGCTGTTCCAATTCAAAAAACAGTATTTTATAATGACACATTTTCCTGTTTATACTGAATAGCCTGAAAAAATTTCAGGTAAAAAATAATTTAGCGGAAATTTTGTCCGGAAAGTGGGTAGGAGATAATTGATGTGCAGATTACTGATGTGCAGATGGACGTACTAGCCAAATAAAATAATGGAATAAAAAACAATATAGAAGTAAAATTAAATGCGGATCCGGAATTTTGCACCTAAGAAAAATTACGTTAAAACCTTATCGCAACCGCGTATCCAATTAACCACATAAGGTACAAAGAAACACACCACGTCTTATGTGTTTCTTTGTGCCTTATGTGGTAGAGAAAAATGTTGGATTTACTTTAATGAGATTACTCCGGGCGAAAAGCATTGTGTCACAGCTAAAACTATGGCGACAAGCGGTCGCGATAACGCGCGAAGACTACTCCATCTTCACTTTTCCTTTTTTAATATCGATGCTGAACAGCTCCACACAATCAACGGCATTACCATTGAGCGTACCGGCGCCCCAGGTTTTAAATGTATTGAAGATCGCCAGCACCTGCTGATCCAGCTGATCGTTCCCGGATTTATTATCTACTTCGCATCTTACCATTTCGCCTTTGCAATTGATGATGCAGCTCATCATGAGCGTGCCTTTATAATGCGGATTTTCTTTTAAGAAAGCCAGTTCCTCCTGCAATTTTTTCATCATTTCTTTTTCCGTGATCGGAGGTACCGCCTGTGTTTGCCCTTTAAAACCACCAAATAATGCATATACCGTTTTTTCGCTGCAGGTACCCGGAATAGGTTCCTTTACTTCCATGGTAGCAATCATCATTTGTGCAGACACCGCTTTAAAAGCAATGATTGCAAAAAACAAAATGGTAATTTTTTTCATGCTAATTATTTTATTAGTTACTTTTTTAATAACGGTATTCGTATAAAAAGATACAGCAGTTTTGAATATCTTATTTTTTTGCTGTGATTTTTTTTAATTGTTTTGCTGATGGCATATCAATAAATACGGCAGTGATAATATTATCAATAACGAGAATTGCGCAGGGTGGCGGTGGAAAATCCGGATCAATGGCAAAGATCTTCGCTTTCATTTCCTGGAAATCATAATCAATGGTTGGATAATCCGTGTTTGTATTTTGTTTGAATTCTTCTTTTTCTTCCGTGGTTCCGTTTCCGAGAATGAAGAGAGTATCAATTAATTTTTCTTTTTTTAATTTATCCATCGCCACGGTTGCATCCCAGCAATGCGAACAACCATAAGACACCAGCATGATCACGTTAGTTCCCGGCAGATCTGTTTTTACATAATCTCCGAAAGGAGTTTCAGCTATTTTTTTTCCAATAAATTTTCCATTGTAGGTTTCATCGCCGCTAAAGGAGGACAAAATAAAAAAAGCGATGATAATGGAGCTGATCCGGAGCATAGATTAATTTTTAGCGGCAATTACCATACCGGGCAGGTTCCGCATTTTTTCGAATGCTTTTTCACGTACAATCCCCTGCCTTTTGAGCTATTACAGGCCGAAAGCAACAACACACCTGCAATAAGGAGGATAACCACTTTTTTCATATTCAACCTTAAAGTTAATCAAAAAAAATGAGGATCTGAAAATGCTTTTACAGGCGCTTTCAGGATCTAAACATTTATTTTAGAGATTTAGTATGGAAGTAACTTCCGCTGCTTCCTGAAATTTCTTTTTCCATAGAGATGTTTTTATTTTATTTCTTCCGTCTTTATCTCCTTGCCATTTTCATAATATATTTTCTTTTCCGGTTTTCCATCTTTATTGTAATAAAGAAAAACACCTTCTCTTTTTCCTGCTCTATATTTTCCTTCTGATTCTTTTTTGCCAGTATCGTACCAGGAAGTGAATTGTCCATTAAGCTCTCCGTTTTTATAATTGGATTCAGATGATTTTTTTCCGTTTTCATGCCAGAATTTAACCGGGCCTTCCATTTTGCCGTTTGAAAATTGTGCTTCAAAAGCCAGGTTGCCGTTGCTGCTCCATGAATACGTTTTTCCATACGGGATACCATTGCTATCATAATTACCCTCGGAATGTTTTTGCCCGTTTTCAAACCACGTTATGGCGCTGCCTGCGCGTTTCCCTTCTTTATAATAAATCCTTGATTGAATATTTCCGTTCTCAAACCATTTTGTTTCAATACTGTCAAGCAAATCGTTTCTGTATACAGCCAGTGAAGCAATTGTTCCGTTTTCGTGAAATTCCCGCAATTTCCCTTCTTTTTTTCCATTTTTATACATGGTTTCAACGTGCTTCTCTCCCGAGCTGTACCACGACGTTTGAAGCCCATTTTCAAACCCATTGGTAAATGGTGCTTCCATAAATTTATTCCCATTGGTATAAAAAAAACGCCGCATTACTAAGATGTCATCCCTATATAGATCTTCCTCCAACCTGGCTCCTAAACTATCCCATTCAGTTGTTATTCCATTTAGCTTATTGTTTTTATATTCTGATGTTTCTTTGATCTTTTCATTTCTGAAGTAATAGGCTGAAGTTCCGTCTACCATTCCATTTTTATAGTAAAATTCGCTTTTGACAGTCCCGTTTTCATACCATTCTTTTAATATTCCAGAAATCCCACCCTTTACATAAAAGCACGCTACTTTAGCATTCCCATTTTCATAAAGCTCTTCAAAAAAGCCCGTTATTGCGCCATTATCATAACTTAGTGAGCATAATTCTTTTCCACTCTCGTACCAAATTATTGCCGGTCCGTCAAGCGAATCATTTTTAAAGAAACTTTCACTTTGTTTCTGTCCGTTCTCAAACCACACCTCCGCTTTGCCATTCATTTTCCCTTCTTTCCAGTTAGTGATCTCTTTGATGTGCCCATTCTTAAAATAAATGATGCGCTGCCCGGTAATCTGATCTTTATTCCAATTGGTTTCACTGAAAAGTGTTCCATCACTGTAATAACATTTCCATTTTCCCTGGAAGAGGCCTTTTTTTAATTTTCCCTGGCATTTTATTTTTTCACCATCTGTTGTAAATGCTTCACTATGCACATAGGAGCTGATCTTACTTACTCCTAATTCCACCTGCTGTGCTGATAGTGATGCGGGAAGGAATAAAATAAATAAGACCAGTTTTTTCAGCAATGATGTTGTGTATTTTTTCATATTCTTTATTATCCACACGGATGTAATAAAGATATTAAATAAATTTTGAATTATCTGCAGATGAAAGTTCCTTTGACTGTTGTCAAGTTTTTTCACTTTATTTTGGACGGATAACAACAAACAGGCTGCCGGAGCTACTTTTGTTCTGTAGCGATTTTGTGAGATCCAATCCCACATCAAACTGGAACCATTTTGTATTCGCTGCATTGAATTTTAAACTGGCATTCAGCGCATCTGTTGTAGTGGTTTGCCCCTGGGATTTATTGGGATCGGTAACGGCTGCTCCGGAATAGCCAAGTCCAATGCTCGTCGCTTGTTTTGTGGTGCCGTTCTGCTTTTTAAAATCCAGGGTTAGATTTGCACCATACTGCGTAATGTCCTTTTTCGCCATAAAATTATTATCAATATCCGAAACGCCCGAACTTACATTACCGGACACTTTCAAATCGGCAGGCGGCATTTTTTTACCCAGGTCCAGTTTTATCGTTTGCTCATAAGCCGTTTTAAATAAAAAGGCCCTGTAAAGTTTATCACTTGGATCAAGATTATTCATGGAAAGATAGTCCACACCGGTTGTAAATTTTATTGCGCCTGTTTTAAACGTGTACAGCCCCCCGGTTTGAAAATCGAGTTTTGCTGCAGGGTTAGTAGCAAAATTTTTCGTAATGTCGGTTGTAGTGCCTGTTTTTATCATGTCGAGCGCCTTTGGAGCATCGAAATGCAGTTTCGCCCATTCGGCCATTTGAAATAAATTAATATCCGTGCTGTTGGTTTCATAATAATATCTTGCTTTTGCATACGCTTCGAAATTATTATTGAGCCATGGATCACCCAATCGTTTACTTTCCTGCCCGAGCTGAAAAGTTGCATCCAATGCTAAAGGACTGATATGCTTTGCGCGAAGATCAAGCGGATCAACTTTTTTAATAAAATCTGTTCCGGTAAAACTTTTCAAATCACCGGATGGAGCAGGATCAGTTTTAGAAGGATCAAATGCGAAACTTCCTTTCCATGGAGCAAAATTAGTAAGGCCTTGTGAATAGGTTTGCCCGAAACCAATCTTGAACGTTTGCTTTGGAATAAACCGCGTAATACTTGCCAGGTCTTTTTCCCAGTTGCCGGATTTCAGATCCGGCACGAAAATATCTTTTCCTATAAAAAACAATCCCGTTCCCGCTGTTACTGCACCCGCAGTTAAAAGAGGCCATTTATTTTTTTCAACAAAAGAAAACACACCTGTTTGCAACGTATTTGTGAGCGCCGTTTGCGCACCAAAAGTATGGGGAAGTATCTTTGTATATTTATTTATTAATAGAGATTGAGCAGGTTTAGTTTCAGCTTCAAGAGTTTCTTGTGATACATTTACCTTTACCCAGCCCTTGTCATTTTTTAAATCCGTGGGAAGCCATGGAAACATGTCCCGGTTTTTCACATCATCTACAGTGATCGCTTGTCCGTTGGCAATTTTTGCTTTCAAATCCGGAAAGAAAGTTGCTAGCAGCTCATTGTCGTTAGCATATTTCGTATTGAATAAAACCAGTTTATCCTGTCCTGCATCACCGGTATCTATTCCGCTTACGTAATTTACAGAGATGTGATAAAGATCTGAATAAGCCGCAAGATCAGAAGTCCCTTCAGCATTAACCGAAGCTGCTGTTTTCTGACTTGTATTCGGATCGGCAGCCTGCGTAACTGGTGTAATATCCTGTCCTTTTTGTTTTGCTGCTTCTTTTTGTAAATTACCTAATACGTCAATAAATTTATTCTCAAATTTCAGCGTTTCTTTGTAATCATCCGGATTAATGACGTCCCCCTTATGCCCTTTTCCTTCCAAACGCTTTAATTTTTTTTGCTGATGTTTTGAAAGATCTGTTTCGTCCTTATGATTGGCAACCCACCTATTTTCATACGAATTTTCTTTTTTCATTTTCGAATCCACCTCCAGTGTGCCGGGTGTAAAAAGTTTTATCAGTACCGCGGGATCAAAAGGATCAGGCTGATCCACGAAAACCTGGTGCTGCTTGCTTGCATCACTCACATATAATTTAAGGAAACGTGCCAATGCTATTTTACTACTTTCACTCATGCTATCGTAAACACCATAGCTGAGCAGCATTTTAATTTCGTATGCCGGTAAACCTTCTCCAAAAGGATGCTCGGTAAGCTCAGCAATTAATTCTTCAGCAGTTTTTTTAGGATCAAAGGTTTCCGCTTTTTTAGCAGGAGGATCATCCGTATAATTTTCTTTTATATTAAAAATAGTCTGGCCGGATTCTTTTGCTTTCTTTTCGTCCGCTTCCGTTACTCCCATTATTTTTTTAATGGCATCGTTCTGTTTATTGAATTCAGCTTTTGCTTTTTTATCCTTCGGATCTTTCCCAATCTCTTTTTCAGCTTTTGCGCGTTTCCGCAATGCTTTCTTCTCCTGCCTTTTTAATTTATGCGGTAAATCCTCTTCCTTCTGCTGCTGCTTCCGGTTTGCCACTTCCTGTTCAAGAGCTTTTTCCTGCCGTTCTCCTTTTTTTGAATCGTAATCACATAATTCGTCTAATTTCCCCTGGATCACTGCTCTGTAATATCCCGCACCAGGATCGCCGGTTTCTTTATTAGCGGTATTATAACCTTCTAATTCATCGTATTCTCCGGAAACAGGAACGCCTTGATTTGATTCATGTTCTTCTTCCTGATCAATTTGTTCTTTAGCCTGTTGCATACGCATAACAAGGTCCCTGCGGCTTTTTACCGCAGCCCATCGATCATTTTTCTGATGTTCGTATTGTTTCATTTTATATTATGGTGTACGGCCTTCTTTTGCAAATTCACGCAACATTGCATCCGCAAGATCCTGTCCTATTATTTTATTATCTCCTCTGTGAAAAGCTTCTAAACAAGATGCCTTTAAAATATTGATAATGTTTCCGCCTGTAAGATCATGCCTGGCAAGTTTATCCATATCAATATTTTCATAGATAAATTCCTGGGGTAAAAGTTTTATCCATTGTTGTTTACGCTGTTCCTGGGTTGGTCTTCCAAAATAGATCGAGGATTGAAACCGCCTGTTCATAGCTGCATCAAGGTTGTTTTTCAAGTTGGTTGCCAAAATAGTGATGCCCTGGTACTCTTCCATTCGCTGCAGCAAATAGGACATTTCAAGGTTCGCCCATTTATCTTTTGAATCGCTGATGTTTGTTCGCTTTCCAAAAAGGGAATCTGCTTCATCAAAGAAAAGTATCCAGTCTTTTCCTTCTGCTCTGTCAAAAAGATAAGCGAGATTTTTTTCAGTTTCCCCGATATATTTTGATACGATCATCGAAAGGTCAATTCTAAAAACATCCCTTTTCAACGTTTTACCTAATAATTGTGCTGCCAATGTTTTTCCTGTTCCCGGTGGGCCATAGAATAAACAGGCAAAGCTCGCGCTCAGCCTGTTCTCAGTCAGTTTCACAAGCTCCTTTCCTGATTTCGCCCATCGTGTGATCCGTTGTAATTCATTAAGCGCATTGTCAGAAACAACCAATTGTTCCCAATTCATGCTGGTAGTAATAAGTGAAGCCGGAAAAGCTTTTCCAAAATCAGGCATCGGTTTTTTACCTGAAATGAAATAGTATAAATATTCCTGTGCCAGTTCGATAACCTGTTGGCGAAGCGAACCTTCCATTTCGGTTCTCACTGTAACAAGATTTACAATCTGTTCCCGGATAAGAACACTTTGCTCCATGAAACCGATGTGATAAAAACTGGCATTGGTTTGATCTTCGCCAGCAAGCAGATGCAATACAGTTTGTAAGTTAGGCATGAACACATGAAATGTACTGTCGATATAGCCACCCAACTGTGGATATTGAATATCAAATGAATTGTTTTTTTTCAGCTTTGATGTAAATAATTCAGGGGAAACATGCGGAGCCAAACTGCAAATAAGCAATAGGCGTTCTGAAATACTTAATTGAAATTGATTTATAAGATTTGCGTATGGAGAATCAGATTCGTTTAATTTTGGCGGAGCTTCATCATGAAAAACTAATTCTGCAGTTGTTTTCTTTTGCAGTTTTAATAAACGGGCATTTAGAATTCTGTCGAGCCAATCGAGATCATCAATTATATCTTTTGAATTCTTACCAATTGTTAAAAGGTCAACCTTCAACGATTTATTATATCTATAGGAGAAATCCCGATTGTTTTCTTCTTTATTTTTTTCGCGTTCCATTGAAAAATATTATAGTCTCAGAAAATATCCGACTATAAATCAAAAAAAACAAGGACAGTTTTACCAAGATTCTGACAGTGTAGAAACGGCATTTAATTATTTAAAACATTGTATTACAACAATTTACAACGTAAAAAATTGTGTTAAAAAAACAAGGGAAAATCATCTATAATAATTACCATATGGTTAGGTGCGGATTTAAGGTGCGGAAAGTGATTAATTTTGTCTGTTTTTGTAAAAATCTAAGCCGAAATGCTATTCCACGGCGCTAACAACTCGCGAGGTTCGATCTGGTTAGTAATCCTCTCATCCTACTGCAGATCCTGAAGTGAGGTTACAGCAGTACCGGATTAAGATTTCAAACCATGAAATTCATTACATCATCTCATTTCTAAATCAAAATTTTTTTGTAAAAAAAATTTCATGCTTTTATGAGATTATTAATAATTTCCTTCAAATCAATTATTAATAAACTGTCTCAAAAATCAATGTTGACAAAAAACAAAAAAGCCTCTGAATTACTTCAGAGGCTTTTTTCAAAATCGACAAGGTCACATTCTGTTGTGATCCCGCTGGGATTCGAACCCAGGACCCCTACATTAAAAGTGTAATGCTCTACCAGCTGAGCTACGGAATCTAATTACACTAAAATTGCAAGTCCCTGTTTGATTTTGGGAGTGCAAATATAGAAGCATTATTTTATTTTACAAAGCCTTTTTACTAAAAAACGAAAATATTTTCTTTATGCCTGATTATCAACGGATTTAATTACTATTTGCGCCTAAAACCAGATGATCCTTTTGTTTAAATCTCTTATCGGTTTAATTTGGTCATATATCGTAAAAATCACTATACTTGTGAATAAACAAACTATTAATCTTGATCTCTTCCCTGGAAATAAAACCCTGTATTGGCTTGTCCAATCTATTGTTCGGCGCATCTATGGCTGAGATCGAAAAAGTGCTGGGCCAACCCGAAGAAGTAGAACTGTTGGATGATATCGACGATTCCAAATCCACCGTTTGGCATTATTGGGATCATGGATTTTCAGTATTTTTTGACGAGAACCAACACCAGCTCTTCGGTTGTGTGGAAATTGATAATTCAGAATGCGTACTCTGGGGACAAAAGGTTTTCAGCATGAATGAAAAACAGATCATTGAACTTTTTAAAAGCAAAAATTACACGCAATACGAAACCGAAGTACACGAATGGGGTGAAAAACGCCTGAGCTTCGACGATGCCAACATCGATTTTTATTTTGAAAAGAACAAACTCAGCTCTATTAATTACGGTAAACCACTGAATGATTCTCACATGTTAATCCTTCCTAACTAATGGCTATCCTCTTTTTAATCGGTTACATGGGCAGCGGAAAATCCACCGCCGGTAAAAAATTAGCAGCAAAGCTGCAGGTCGAATTTGTAGACCTCGATAAATTTATTGAAACAGAAACCGGAGAAAGTATCAATGCGATCTTTGCCAATAAAGGCGAGAACGAATTCCGCGCGCTGGAAAACAACGCATTAAAAAAGCTTATCAATGAAAATAAGGATCGGGTAATTGCCTGCGGTGGCGGTACACCTTGCTATTATGGCAATATGGAGCTGATGAACAATCACGGCATCAGCATTTATTTAAAAATGAGTGCCGATGCATTGGCGAGTCGCCTTATAAACGCAAAAGACAAACGTCCGTTGCTGGCAAATAAAAACGAAGAAGAATTACGGAATTTTATTACCGAACACCTGGAAAAGCGCGAAGATATTTACCATCAGGCGCAATACATTGTCAAAGGAAAGAATTTGAATGTGGATGAAATGGTGGATTTTTTAAAAAGTATTAAGTAGCAGGTGTAAAGTATCAAGACGTTAATAGTTTAATAACGGAAATTAAAATGTCTTAAGTTAACCGATACTTTTCAGCAATAAAGTTTTCTCACACACAGTAACTGATACCTGGTATTTTCTTCCTGATACTAAGATAAGTAAGCCACTTCTTTCCCTTTCTTATTCAGCTCCACTGTAATGTGTTCCTGCATAGTGGTTGATAAGGAAAGCCCTACCACATCCGCTTTTATCGGGTAACGGTTATGTCCGCGATCAACCAATACGGCTGTAGTCAAGCGTTTCAAAGGTGCACTCAAAAACAATTTCGCCCCGAAGATCAATGTTTTACCTGAATTCAATACATCATCCACCAGGATCACCACTTTATTTTTCAATTCTTTATCGCTCAGCTTAATGCTCACAGCAGTCGTAAACGGATTTTCCTTATCAAAAGAGATCTCCAGCAGCTGCACTTTTATTTTCGAGATCTGCTGCAGCACATCCGCAATGCGTTTTGCCAGTAAATAGCCGTTTGCAGCAATACCTGCAATTACAATGTCCTTTTCATCGTAATTATTTTCATAGATCTCGTATGCGATCCGGTTGATCTTCTGCTCTATCTGTTTACTGTTCAGAATTAATGTTTTTGTCATAATTGCTTTATTTTCGCCCGTTTTAATTCAGCAAACGGCCGCCTTTAAAAAATCTTTTTTTATAATATTCTTCATCCAGGTCACTAATCGTAACGCCGGTTTGCACCGATGCATGTGCAAATTTATTATTTCCTAAATAAATTCCTATGTGAGAGATCTGTCCTTTCTTGATCTTAAAAAACAGAAGATCGCCTTCTTTTAAATCCGTTTTTTCAATGGGTGTTACAGTTGTCCAGATATCGCGGGAGCCGCCTGCTAAATTAATACAATACGCGTTTGCATACATTTTACTCACAAATCCCGAACAATCAATTCCTTTTTTTGTCTCGCCCGAATATTTATAGCGCGTGCCGATCCAGTCGTATACCTGCGCATACAAATAAGGCGTTACCGCCGAATCCGGACACAGGTTGAACCGTGTGTAATACTCCGCCATGGGCGCTTTACACACCGTCTGCTGCGGCTTTGCCTTGTGCTTTTTTGTTGTTTTTTTTGTTTGAGCAAGCAACAGAAAAGGCAACAGGATTAATATGACGGTGATCCGGATTTTCATCGCTGCAAAGATACAAAATGATTATTTATTAATTAATTGCTGATTTTTGATTGAATGGAGCCACAGATTCACAGATTAATGAGAACCTGTTGATGTGTCTTTCCCGGCTTCGCTCGAATATGATTTTGCTCCCATTAAACGCTAAACTTTCTCAGAAAGCATACTTCTATTAAATACTGCAAACATTTGTGAGATCCCGGGTCAGGCCCGGGATGACAGTCCGGAGGGAAATTGTGTTCCGGATTAAACACAGCAGATACACAGATTAGTATATTCGTAAAAATTAGTATTTAGTAGATATACCAGATTCGTAGTTTTGTTCCTGTTCCTGCCCGAATCGTTCAGGCGGGCGCTATCCGTACAGCAAACTTTAAACTTTCCAACTTTAAACTTTGAACTATATTTTAACACCCAAAACTAAAATATCATCCACCTGCTCTAAATTATCCCGCCATTGCTCAATTGTTGTATCCAGCAGTTGCTTTTGCTGCTCCATTGATAAATGCTGGTGGTTCAGTAATAATTGCTGCAGCGATTTGTATTTGAATTTTTTTCCTTTCGGGCCACCGAACTGGTCGGCATAACCATCCGTGAAAACATAAATAGCATCACCTTTCAGCAGATCAAACTGGTGCAGTGTAAACATTTGCAGCTGCTCCCCTACAAACGCACCAATCGGAAATTTATTTCCTGCGATCTCGATCAGCTCGCCGTTGCGGATGATCCACAGCGGGTTGTAGGCGCCGGAATATTCAATTTTACTGTTTTTTTTGTCGATCGCCACCAGCGCAATGTCCATTCCATCGCGCACTGCTGAGTCTTTTTCGGTTTGATGCAGCATCTTGGAAATGTTTTTATTTACCTGGTTCAGGATCAAATTTGGTTTGTCCAAACCAAATACATGCAGTGCCTGCTGCAATAAATTATTCCCTACAATGCTCATAAATGCACCCGGAACGCCATGCCCGGTACAATCCGCAGCCGCTACAAATATTTTTGATCCCCACTCTTCCACCCAATAAAAATCGCCGCTCACAATATCTTTCGGTTTGTACAAAATAAAACTGTCGGGCAGTAAATTTTTCACCTGGCTATCCGGCGGCAATATCGCCAGCTGCAGGTTTTTCGCATATTTGATACTGTCCGTTACTTCCTTATTTTTTAATGCCAGCTGTGTATTCTTCAGCTCGATCTCGTGTTTTTGTTCTTCAATGCTTTCATTTTTCCGCGCCAGCTCGTTGTTTGCTTTTTGCTTTACATTGTTGCGGTTAAATAAAAGAATCGCCACGAGCAATATTAATAAACAGCCGCCGATCAGCGAATTCCTCCAAAACTTGTGAATTTCCTGGTCTTTCTGGAACAGAACAATTTCCTGGTCCTTTTTATTGGAATCGAATTTTGCAAGCAGCTCATTCATCTGCGTTGCATTTTCCTGGTTGAAGATCGAATCTTTGATCTCCGAATACAACTCCAGGTATTTGTGTGCATTTTCAAAATCTTTGAGCTCCACATACGTTTCATGCAAGCCTTCGTAGCTCATTTTTACATCGTCCAGCGCCTGCACGTCCGTTGCTTCTGTCAATCCTTTCTGATAATTTTCAATAGCATGCGGATAATCCTTTTTTTTCAGGTATACTTCCGCAATGTTATTCAATGCCATCGCCACACGCTGCTTATTTCCAAAATCCAGCTGGATGACATACGCCCGCTGAAAATATTCCAGCGCTTCATCGTATTTTTTTTCTTCTGCAAATACGCTCCCGATATTGTTCAGCATTAATGCGATCCTTCTTTTATTTCCGGTTTCCTGCGAGATCTTGATACACTGGTTATAATAATTCATGGCCTCGTTGTGTTTTTCCAGGTAATAATACACCTGCCCGATGTTACCCAGCGACATGGCCACATCGTTCTTATCCCCGATCCCGTTCTCCAGGTTTTCTTCCCGCAATTTCAATGCTTTTAAATGATATTCCAGCGATTTATCGTAATTGTGCTGCTCCACATACACGCTTCCAAGATTGTTCATACAATCGGCAATTCCCTTTTTGTCATTGATCTGCTCGTAGGCATTCATCGTTTCAATAAAATAACGGATGGCCTTTTCATAATCGCCGGTATAAAAATACAAAGTGCCCAATTGATTGGCCACTTTGGAAATAAGAGGGCGGTTATTTATTTTTTTGGAAATGACCAGGGCCTGCTCGAGGTATTCGATGGCTTTTGATGGAATGGTATCTTCCAGTGTGGAGGATAATTTATACAGCGCATTGATCTTTAATGTATCAACCGT
Organism: Bacteroidota bacterium; assembly: GCA_025963715.1. Lineage (GTDB taxonomy): Bacteria > Bacteroidota > Bacteroidia > 2-12-FULL-35-15 > 2-12-FULL-35-15 > 2-12-FULL-35-15. The sequence goes on along the minus strand of JAOQAG010000038.1, from coordinate 247 downwards.
TGTACTTGCAATGATGTTTTTCAGACTGTCGGAATTTGTTTTTCCCACACATGAAAAAACAAGCAAAAGCAAAAAGCCCGGAATAAAAAGTAGTTTTTTAAACATATAGCAATTTAAAAAGGTTATGTTGTAGAACAATGTTGCTATGGAAACAGAAATACTCTCCTGAGCTGTCATCCCGGGCCTGACCCGGGATCTGCCAATTAAAAACCGGGATCAACATTCTGCAAACATTTATAAGATCCCG
>JAOQAG010000020.1 GCA_025963715.1 Bacteroidota bacterium | reverse complement strand
TGACAGATTGCAATGTCACCAGGCAGAGCCTGGCGCCTACTTGTACTTAGTTCAAAAGAATCCAACACATCCTGCAAACATTCATGAGATCCCGGGTCGAAGCCCGGAATGACAGCTTCGGAACGTGATTCTATTCTAATAAACACCGGCATAACTCACACACAGATTGGTATATTAGTATTCATTTGTATTTTAGTAAATATTATTTTGATAATTCGTAACGGTGTACTAACTTAGTACGTATAAATGTGTGCACGTTTAGTCTTAGAATTAATCACCTTAATCCCCCTTACACATGACAGATGCTACTAACACCTCAAAGCCAGTCGCTATTGACAAAGAAAATATCAGCGGCTTAAAATTCCCGGAAGGCGATGTACTGACCACACCGGAAGATAAAAAGATGAGAACGGCAAACCTGGAGAAGGCAATGAAGCTCGGAAACCTGGAGCACGGCAAAATAAAGATCATTTTTGAAGATTCGGAAGGCATCAAACAGGTAGATACTACCGTTTGGGGTGTTACCGACAAACGGGTGATCCTTAAACAAGGCGCGGTTGTGCCGATCCACCGCATTCACGAAGTAAAAGTATAGCACCGATTACTAATAATATTTTAAATTTAGCCCTGATTTGTCGGGGCTATTTTTTTAACTTTACGTAGTTCAAATTAAAATCATCCCATTACTACTTATATTTGATTTATATGAAAAAAATATTTTCGGGTGTTATCTTCCTTCTTTCGTTCCTGCTTTTTAATCCGGCAACGGCTCAAATTGTTAATCCTGTAAAATGGACGTTCAGCGTTAGCAAAACAAATGATTGCGAAGCGGTATTGATCTTCAAAGCCAGTATTGAAGACAAATGGCATTTGTACGGACAAAAATCCTACGGCGATGACGGCCCCATCCCTACTTCATTCCACCTGACTCAAAGCGGAGATTATAAGGCCATAGGAACACCATCTGAAAAAAACATGATCAAAAAATTTGAGCCTGTATTTAATGCAGAGCTTAATTTCTTTGAACACGAAGCGGTCTTTAAACAAAAAGTAAAGATCAACTCCAATAAACCTTTCGAAATAAAAGGAAACCTGGAATACATGGTGTGTAACGATGTGAGCTGCCAGCCGCCAATGACCGTACAATTTTCATTTAAAATTGAAAATGATCTTTTATGTTCCACTTCACAAGCAACAACAACAAGTGTTGCGGTTCCGGCTGTATCAGATGTTGCTGCCCCTTGCGCGATTGACTCCTGCGCCGTTGCACGTGCGTATTTTTATAAAAACGGGTTGCCCGATCCGAATGCTACGACTGCAGTTGCCGATACAGCAAAATCAAATCTCAGCACAACAGCAGCACCGGAAGCAAAAAAAGACCTTGCGGATGATTCCTGGTGGATCCTTTTTTTCCTGGGTTGCCTTGCCGGTTTCTCCGCATTGCTTACCCCTTGCGTATTTCCGATGATCCCGATGACGGTAAGCTTTTTTACCAAAAGAAGTAAAAACAAACGCGAAGGGATCAAAAACGCAATCATTTATTCGCTTTCGATCATCGCCATCTACACCTCTATTGGTGTATTGTTCACACTCGCATTTGGCGTGGATGCGCTTCACGCAATGTCCACCAACGTATGGTTCAACCTGTTCTTTTTTGTGATGCTGGTTGTATTTGCTGTTTCATTTTTAGGTGCATTTGAAATTGTACTGCCATCACGCTTTGTCAATAAAATGGATGAAAAAAGTGATCGCGGCGGATTGATCGGGATCTTCTTCATGGCATTTACACTGGCACTGGTATCGTTTTCCTGCACCAGTGCATTCATTGGCCCGCTGTTGTTCAGCGCAGGCGCCACAGGACATCTTTCCGGCCCGTTCTGGGGAATGTTAGGCTTCTCCACTGCATTGTCTTTACCTTTTGGATTATTTGCCGCTTTCCCGGGCTGGATGAACTCCTTACCAAAATCAGGCGGATGGCTGAACTCTGTAAAAGTAACATTGGGATTACTGGAATTAGCACTTGCTTTTAAATTCGCATCCAATGCCGATTTAGTAGGACAGCATCACATCCTTACCCGCGAAGTATTCATCACTATCTGGATCGTGATCTTCGGTTTAACAGGCATCTACCTGATGGGCTGGTTTAAAATGGCACATGACAGCGATGTAAAAAGCCTTTCGGTAACGCGGCTTTTCTTTGCCATGATCGCATTGGCATTTACCGTTTACCTGATCCCCGGATTGTGGGGCGCTCCCTTAAAACTGATCAGCGGCTTTCCTCCTCCTGATTTTTACAGCGAATCGCCAAACGGTTTTGGCGGATCACAAAGCAGCGCGGTTGAAAGCAGCAGTGGTAGCGGCACAAACGCGCAAGCAGGTGCTACTAAAATAAAAAATAAAAAAGAGGAATGTCCCAACCATCTTCCTTGTTTTAATGATTACGATGAAGCACTGGCTTATGCAAAAAAAGTGAACAAGCCATTGATGATCGATTTTACCGGCTGGGCCTGCGTAAACTGCCGCAAGATGGAAGGCGAGGTTTGGACCGATCCGGAAGTGGACAAACGGTTGAGAAACGATGTAGTGGTGGTTTCGCTGCATGTGGATGATAGTACACCATTGCCAAAAGAGCAACAAAGTGAACAAAAGCTGGGAGATTCTGATTTTACAGTAAATACACTCGGAACAAAATGGGTATACATGCAAGCCAGCAGGTATAATACCAATTCACAGCCATTGTATGTGCTGATCGACAATGATGAAAAAATGCTAACACCGGAAACCACACACTACGATCCTGACAAACAATTATACATCAACTGGCTGGATGCAGGAATTGCAGAATACAAGAAACGGATGAAAAAATGATTGCTGATTTCTGATGTGCAAATGTGCAGATTTGTACGGAACGAATAATGAAAGCCACAGATTCACAGATTTTTCTAATTCAAATTATATTACACAGATAAAAATCGCTTTGCGATTTTTAAATAATCCATGCAATTCCTTATTATTTTTTAATCTGTGAATCTGTGGCGATCATACACAGCATGTACACAGCAAATCTGCACATTTGCACATCAGAAATCTGCACATCAATTTTCCGCACATCAAACAACCTCCGCAACCGTAAACGTACTTCCGCCAACAAAAACCAAATCACCAGCTTTTGCATTGTGCTGCGCATTTTCCAGTGCATCTTTCACGGAAGTGTATACATTTCCTATCAAGCCAACGGTTTTTCCCTGCGCAGCAAGCTCGTTCGCATTTAGCGCACGTGGAATCTGCGCTTTGCAAAAATAATAGATTGCATTTTTCGGTAATAATTTTAAAACGGTGGAAATGTCTTTGTCATTGACCATCCCGATTACAAAATGCAATTGCTTGTGCGGAGTAACATTTATTTGTTTCAATACTTCTTTTATTCCCGCTTCGTTGTGCCCTGTATCAGCTATCGTTAAAGGATTTTCGGAAAGCACCTGCCAGCGGCCAAGCAAACCGGTATTTTTGATCACGTGTTTTATTCCTTCACGGATAATTTTTTCTGTTAATGAAAACCCTTTTTGATTTAAAATTTCTATTGCTGCAATTACAGTCGCAATATTTTTACGCTGATACAAACCCGGTAATTCACTTTCAAGATTTTCAAAAAGCAAACCGCCTTGTTTCTCCACATTCATTGCTAAGTACAACGTATCGGCATGTACCTGATGAAGATTTTTTGCTTCGTATATTTCCTCAGCAAAAACAATTTCAGCTGTATGCAATTTCGCTTTTTCTGAAAACACATTTTTAGTTTCCGGCGTTGTTTCGCCAATCACCACCGGAACATTATCTTTAATAATTCCTGCTTTTTCTCCCGCGATCTTTTCCAGCGTATCACCCAGCAAAGCAACGTGATCAAAGCTGATGTTGGTGATCACAGAAACCAATGGTCTGATCACATTCGTGGAATCCAGCCGTCCACCCAATCCTACTTCAATTACAGCCACATCCACCTGCTCAGTTGCAAAATAATCGAATGCCAGGCCAACCGTCATTTCAAAAAAAGAAAGCTCGATCTTTTCAAAATCATTCTTGTGCTTCGCTACAAAATCGATCACATTTTTTTCCGGGATCATTTCCCCGTTTATTTTTATCCGCTCACGAAAATCCTTTAAATGCGGCGAGGTATACAACCCTACTTTCAAACCTGCACTTTGTAAAACCGAAGCCAGCATGTGCGATGTGGAACCTTTACCATTTGTTCCGGCAACGTGAACGGATCTGAATTTATTTTCGGGGTTACCCAACAGCTTGCAAAGCGCAATGGTATTGTCGAGATCAGCTTTGTAGGCCGCGCTCCCGATCCGCTGGAACATAGGCAGCTGACTAAACAGGTAATCAAGTGTTTGTTGGTAGTTCATGTGCAATAAAATAAAGAATGCTTCTTTTCAGGGAGAGAAAAGAAGCATTACAAAATTAAAAATTAATTCCGGTATTAATTAATAAGCCACCCATTCACAGATTATAATAGTATGAATGTGTGCTTGAGAGTTTCGGTTAGTCGTTTCTCGAATTTTTTTTTCGAAGCTGTCATCCCGCAACAGGTGAGGGATGACAACCAATTGTAAGAACGTGCTCCGAAACAGACATTCTAACAATTAATTCGTTATTCCAGCGTAAACACAAACGTATAGGTTCCGTGTTGTTCTTTAACGCCATTTGGACTAGGATTAAATTTTGCCTGTTTTGCAGCCAAACGCGCTTTTGCATATAATTTCTGGCTGAACGTGGTAGAACCACGCTGTCCCGGGATTGCATCGATCACTTTCCCGTTCTCATCCACAACGATCTCTACTACCACAATTCCTTCTTCGGTAGCATCTGTTAAACGTTCCGGTTTATGGATCAGCGAGCGGCCTATCAAATCCCAGCCATGGCCGCCTGTTCCATCCTTCACTCCACCATTTCCCTGGTCATCGTCCTTACCGGAGCCAATCCCCGTACCTGTTCCCGTTCCGGAACCGCCGGTCTGCCCGGTTCCTTCTCCTTCTCCATCGTGCTTGCGCTTGCTTTTTATTTTTGCAAGCGTTGCCAATAATTCGCTGCTGGCTTTTTCTTCTTCCGGCGTTTTTACATCTTCATTTTTTGCTTCCGGTTTTGCTTTCGGATTTTTTTTCACGGAAACATCTGTTGCACTTTCGTCCGTCACAATATTCGGTGATGAAACCGCTGGTGCCGGGCTTATAGCTTCCGGAGTGGTTTTAATATCATCCTGTTTGTTTCCGCTGCCACCAGCATCTTTTCCCATTCCTTCTATTCCTCCTTCATTAATTACATCTATCGGGATCGGCGGCAATTCTACCTTAAAAGGCGGCAATGGCGTAATGATCACCACCAGGATGAACAATAAAAACAACAGGGCATGAAAACCAAGGGTAAAACCCAAAGCTGCATATTTACTTCTATTTTCTGCTGACGCGTCCATATTATTTACCAATTAGTTTTGTAGCAAGCACCATTTTCACCTGCAATCCGTAACCGATCTGCATTACATCCGCAAGATCCTGGATGGTGAGTGATTTATCCAAACGCAACAACACCGTTTTAGAATTAGTGCGTGCCAGTTCCGTTTTAATGGCATCTTCCAGCTGTGCAAGCGGCACCGGCGTTTTATTGATCAGGTATTGGTTATCGGCTGTTACCTCCAAAACGACCTGTTGTGCAGGTTGCTGATCGGATTGTTTCGAATTTGGTAAATTCAATTTTATCACATTCGGATTTGCCAGCGTGGAAATGATCAGAAAAAACAACAGCAGGAAGAACATGATGTCGTTCAACGATTCCGTGCTTACTTCTGCACCCTCTTTATGTCTGCGTTTTAGTTTCATTTTCTTTTAGTTCAAAGGTTCATGAATTGAACACTTATTTTCTTTATAATTTTTTTGAGTCACACAGTACCTGTACCTGATACCTGATACTAACAACTTGCTACTTTTTACTTCCCCGGTCCGTACAGCAAATCAATAAATTCCATCGAAGCAGTTTCCATTTTATTGATCGTTCTATCCAGCATCCCGTTTAAAATATAATAACCGATAAAGGCAAGCAAACCAATTGAAAGGCCGGTTGCCGATGTGATCATTTTCTGGTAAAGTCCGCCGGAGATCGAACCGATGCTGATATCTGCGGTTAATGAAATATCGTAGAAAATTTTAATTACCCCCGCAATCGTTCCAATAAACCCAAAAATAGGTGCAATCCGGCCGATCAAACTCAATGTGCTTAAGTTTTTTTCCATTTTGTTGATCTCCAGTTTTCCAACCACTTCCATCGATTCTTCAATTTCCTTGATCGGTTTCCCGATGCGTGAAATTCCCTTTTCGATCATGCGTGCAGCTGGCGCTGATGAATTTTTGCACAATGCTTTTGCAGCATCCATATTTCCGTTATGAATGTAGTCCTTGATGTTATTCATAAAATTACTATCCATTTTAGATGCTTTCCGGATCGTCATAAAACGTTCAAAGAAAAAATAGATCGTGATTAAGGAAAGAATTCCCATCGGCACCATGATCGGCCCACCCAATAAGATCAGATCCAGCAGCTTTAAAGAAGCATGCGTTGGCGGCGGCGGCGTGGCCGGTGCCTGTGCTACTACTTGTTTTGTAGTATCCACCACTTGTGCAGCAGCTGCCGCACCGTTATTTACAATTTGCAATAAAACAGAATGAAACATATGTAGATTGTTTATGTTGTTTAAAAAATAAAAAAGCAACCGAGAGTATATAAACTCGCGATTGCTAAATTAATTATATGAGGAGGGTGTTTTTTTTAACTGGAGGCTAACTTATAAACACCGGATTGTTTATTGCAGCCTGAATTTTATTGGTAAATTAAACAAAACGCGTACAGGCTCACCATGATTTTTTCCCGGTTTCCATTTTGGCAGCGCCTTTACAACCCTCATTGCTTCTTCGGTACAACCATCGGCAACTCCCTGTAGTACTTTCACATTGGTAACGCTCCCGTCTTTTTCCACTACAAAAGATAAATAGACAGTCCCTCCTGTTCCATTCTCTTTCGCGATTTGCGGATAATTTAAATTCGAAGCAATAATGCGGCCCAGGTCTTTCAGCTCCGGCATTTCATCCACAATGCGGGATGGATCAACTTCAACCGGTGGGTCTGCTTTTTTTACAACTATAGTTGGGATTACATCCTGTACGCTGTCTGCAGGTTTGCCTTTCGGATCGCCAATCCCTACAACCGCCTGGTCATTTGGTTTCAAATTATCATCTGTTGGTTTATCCTTTACTTCTCCGCTCACAGGATCTGTTTTTGGCGGCAGTGGTGCTGTTGTTTTTTGCTGTACCGGCGGATTTGGATCTTTTGGAGGATTTAATATATTCGGATCTACTACAATGGTAATAGATGTACCCAGATCACCCTTTGTTATTTTTGCAACAAGATTACCTTTATTCAATAAAAATGCGGCAATCCCAATAATGCAAATGCCACCAAATGTGATGAGCAGGCTGCGTGATACGGTATCGTTATAATCGCGGCGGATCACATACGCACCGTACTCTTTGTTTCTTTTTTCGAAAACAAGTTCGTTAAAGTTTTGTTCGGAGTTGAATGATGTAGTCATGGTTATATAGTTTAAGAGTTTTTAAATCTTGTTTTGATACATGGATGCAAACGCTGCATTATTTCCATAATCAAATTGAACTAATAATCATGTCAGAAAAACAGGGATGTCAAACACCGGAGTGTTTCACGAATTTGATGACATTGCAAGCAGGGGGATGTAAAAAACGGGGGATGATTTTGATGGTATAACGGAGGAGTATTTTGTTTATTGTGTGGGAAGAAAAAGAATCTACTAAATACCAATTTTTACTAATATACTAATCTGTGTGATGCTGCGTGTAAATTATATTCTGGCTAAAATCATTCTTTTACTTCTATCACAAAATAAAACGGTCATCCCGGGCCTGACCCGGGATCTCATAAATGTTTGTAGCATCCGGTTAAAGCCACAGATTCACAGATTTTTTCAGATAAAAATCCATTTCACAAATAAAACCGCAGAGCGATTTTGTAATAATCTGTGTAAATTTTTTATTAATTTTAATCCGTGAATCTGTGGCAAAAAACAAAGTCCTTAAACGGCAGATCCCGGGTCAGGCCCGGGATGACAGTGTATAGGAAAATAAGTTTTCAAAATTAACATACAGAAATAGCTTCTGCAGAAAATTAGAAATTAAAATTCAGAAATTTTAGTTTTCCTTTTTCTCCTTCATAAAAACCGTGGTGGTCGGATATGCAAAGGCGCTGCCATTTTCCGCAACAATATCCATGATCTTGTAATTGATCTCCTGGCGCACGTCCAGGTAAACATCATATTCCAGCGTATCTACAAAATACAATATCATGATATTAATAGAGCTGGTATCAAATTCGTACATGCGCACGCGGGTTTCATCCGATAAGGTATGCGGATGATCTTTGATAAATGCCTGAATTTCGGAAACTATTTTTTTAAACTGCTCCGGTTTGGTTTCGTAGGTTAAACCAACGTTAAATTTTGCACGGCGCTGTACACGCAGCGAAAGGTTATCCAATTCCGTATCTACCAGTTTTTTATTGGGGATGGTCACAAAACTTTTTTCCACGGTACGGATGCGGGTGCTTCTGAAACCGATCTTTTCCACATTTCCTTCCACTCCGTTGCTTTTAATCAGATCGCCGATCACAAAAGGCTTGTCCAAAAAGATGGTAAACGATCCCAGTAAATTCTCCAACGATTCTTTCGCCGCCAATGCAATTGCCAAACCTCCGATCCCCAGTCCGGCGATCAGTGATGCTACATTTAATTTAAAGATGGTGCCCATCATAAAAAACACGGAAAAGATCACCAGCACTACTTTCAGCGCTTCTTTAAAAAACGGTACCAGCTGGTCGTCCGCTTTTGATTCGGTCAGGGAAGCACGGTACATCATGATCAGTCCAAGAAAATCCACTAAACGCAGGAAGATCCAGGTAATGGAGCTTACCACGGCAATCTGGTAAGTACGGTACAGGATCATTTTTAAACCGAAACGCTCAATGGAAGCAATGTGCCACTCGGGCGGAAACGACAAACGATCGAATGCCAGGTAAAGCGTGACCAGCAGAATGAACGCATTGAGCGGCTTACGGAGCAGGCCTAACAATTTATCGTAGCTAACGCCGGTAGAATATTTTTGTAAGAATTTAAAAATAACGTAGGTAAGCGTTTTGGAAAGCAACCGTAAAAAAACAAGCCCGATAATAATAATTCCTACAAACCAGCAATAGCTTTCCAGTGTATTTCCTAAAAATGTTCGCTGCAATATTTCGTAGACCATCCTGTTATTATTGTTGATTGTTTATTTCCGGTATGTTTAAATTTTCTGCAAAGGTACTAACACCCGATCTATTTCCCCGATTATTTTTTTGAATTATTTTTGAATTATTTTTTTTGTTTCGAAAAAAAATTTACGAAATTTGTTCTAACAGCAATGTTTAAAAAAAATTCAGCAATAAAATTTATTCATTCATTTTCTAAAACGAATTTTCATTAACAATGAAAAAACCAAGCACATCAAAAAAGAGTCCTGCTAAAAAAGCCGACAAGGCAAAGGATTCAGGAGAGTTAAGAAAGCCAGTAACTCTTAAGCCTCAGAAAGAAAAAGAGAAAAAAAATTGGAAGAACAATTTAGATGACGAGGATGAAGATGATTTCAACATGGAAGATGACGATCTGAAATTAGACAACGATTTTGATGACGACGATGAAGACGACGGTTTTTTTGATGATAATTACTAATCAAAACTCCTAATAAAAGAGAACGCCTTCCGGAAACGGAAAGGCGTTCTTTCATTTTTAAAACATATAAATAGCGCCTCCGCAACTGTCCTTTCTTGCACCTGTTACGCTTTTCAGACAATTCACCTCATTGCGCATCCGCAATACTCCTAAAAAAGCGAAGATCAGCGCTTCTTTAAATTCGATCGTTTTTTTATCGGGGATTACCAGTTCAGGCGAGCTCAGCTCTTTAATACGTTCGATCAGAAAATCGTTGTAAACGCCACCGCCCGTTACCAGCATTTTTTTTATTTTTTTTGATTCTATCACTCTTGAAACCTGCAACGCAACATGTTCGCAATACGTGCACAACAGATCATTGTTTTCAATTTCGTATTGTTCAATAATTGGATTCACATTCTCAATCACCCACTCTTTACCCAGTGATTTCGGTGTATTCAAAGGAATTTTGTAAAATGGCAGCTGGTTGAATTCGTTCAGCATGTATTTGCTTAGCATTCCCGAGCGGGCCAGTTCGCCTTTATCGTCATACGGTTTCTCGAGCTTTTCGCAGATGGCATTCATCACAATGTTTACCGGGCAAATATCAAATGCAATTCGTTTACCGGAATGCTCATAGGAAATATTAGCGAAGCCGCCTAAATTGAGGCAGTAATCATATTCTGCAAAAAGCAGCTGATCGCCAACCGGCACCAATGGCGCACCCTGCCCGCCCAGTGCCACATCCAGCGAGCGAAAATCACACACTACCGGCATCTGGCAAGCCGAAGCAATGGCACTTCCCGCACCGATCTGTACGGTAAAACGCTTATCCGGCTGATGAAAAATGGTATGTCCGTGCGAGGCTACAAAGTCGGCTTTGATGCCATATTTGATCATAAAATCAGATACATGCCGTCCTAAAAAATAACCGTATTCGGCATTTGCCTGTTCGAAGATAGCTGCATCTGCAGTTTCCAGCGAAAGCAGGCGCTCCTTCCATTCGGCTGAATATGCTTTGGTTTCGGCCTGAACAATTTCGTAATTCCAGTTGTTTTTATCAACAGTAAATCGACAAAAAGCAATATCCAGCCCATCAAGGGAAGTACCAGACATTAAGCCGATTACGTTGTATGTGGAAGGGTTTAAATTTGTCATAAACTATTAGCAAAATTTGAATTTAAAAATTACATTTGCCATTCTCAAAAATAAAGCTATTTTTAACACAAAAACTACTACAACATGTTATTTGATTTAACTGAAGAGCATTTAATGATCCAGAAGGCAGCACGTGATTTTGCCAATGATGTTTTAAAACCGGGTGTGATCGAGCGTGATGAATTACAGAAATTTCCTGCCGAGCAGATCAAACAAATGGGTGAGCTTGGATTTATGGGAATGATGGTGGATCCGAAATACGGCGGCGGCGGAATGGATTGTGTTTCCTACGTTTTAGCGATGGAAGAAATTTCTAAAATTGATGCTTCCTGCTCCGTGGTAATGAGTGTGAACAATTCACTGGTATGCTGGGGATTGGAAAAATTCGGGACGGAAGAACAAAAACAAAAATATTTAGTGCCTTTGGCCAAAGGTGAGATCATTGGCGGATTTTGTTTATCAGAACCGGAAGCAGGCTCGGATGCCACTTCTCAAAAAACGACGGCAATTGATAAAGGCGATCATTATTTGGTAAACGGAACAAAAAACTGGATTACCAACGGAAGCTCTGCTTCTGTGTTTTTAGTGATCGCGCAAACGCATGTTGAAAAAGGACATAAAGGAATTAATGCATTAATTATCGAAAAAGGCACACCGGGATTTGTCGTAGGCCCGAAAGAAAATAAATTAGGGATTCGCGGTTCGGATACACATTCACTGATGTTTACAGATGTGAAAGTGCCGAAAGAAAACCGTATTGGCGAAGATGGCTTCGGATTTAAATTTGCCATGCAGGTGCTTTCCGGCGGACGTATTGGCATTGCTTCCCAGGCGTTGGGAATTGCATCCGGCGCATACGAATTAGCACTGGCGTATTCAAAAGAACGCAAAGCATTCGGGAAACCGATTAACCAACACCAGGCCATTCAGTTTAAATTAGCAGACATGGCAACGCAAATTGAAGCGGCCCGTTTGCTGTGTTTGAAAGCGGCATGGATGAAAGATCAGCACATGAATTTTGACAAAGCAAGCGCAATGGCAAAAGTATTTGCGTCAAAAGTAGCAATGGATACAACTATTGAAGCGGTGCAGATCCACGGCGGTTACGGTTTTGTAAAAGAATACCATGTTGAGCGTCTGATGCGCGATGCGAAGATCACCCAGATCTATGAAGGAACAACTGAAGTTCAGAAAATTGTTATTTCAAGAGCGTTATTAGCTTAAGATCATTAAAAAAAAGCAGCCGTTTCTCTCCCGAGAAACGGCTGCTTTTTTTTAGTTCAAAGTTTAAAGTTCAAAAGTTTAAAGTTTGCTGTGCGCAGATGCTGTGTTTACCAACACTTATTGTGATCTTACCTGCTAGTTCTACAAAATATACACACAGTACATACCCAGAACTTTAAACTTTTGAACTTTAAACTTTGAACTACAACACCTCCACCACCTTCTCCAACTTAATCCCCCTTGATCCCTTGATCAGAATGGTTGTGTTCTTCTGCGGATGTTCTTTTAAATAATTTACAACTTCATCGCTGGCAGCGAATGTTTTTACGTTTGCATTTTTACCGGCATGCATAAACAGCGGTCCAACTAAAATTACATTGCGGATGTTTTTTTGTTGCAGCAACTGCAGGATCGCATCGTGCTCTTTTGCACTTTCTTCGCCCAATTCCAGCATATCACCAAGGATCACCATTTTATGTGGATGGTTGAGCGTTGCAAAATTTTCCAACGCCAATGTCATGCTTGAAGGATTTGCATTGTAATAATCCAGAATGAGTGTATTGTGCTCTGTTTTTTGCAATTGCGAACGGTTATTGGAAGGTGTGTATTCGCGCAAAGCAATGTTGATCTCTGCATCTTCCACTCTGAAAAAATTCCCGACAGCCACCGCACACAATAAATTATAATAGTTGTAAATACCCACAAGATTGGTGGTCACCGTTTCCATATTTTTTAAAGAAGCAGCAGTGTAGCGCGTTGCCCATTGAAAAGAAATAAATTCGCTGTTATTATTTTGCTGAAGTGTACCTACGATGTCGTATAATTTTTTGGTGCCGTAAGTGATCTTATCCGTTGCACCGGCCAATTCTACCAACACCCCATCATCTCCGTGGATAAATAATTTCCCCTTTTTATTTTGGATAAAACGGTACAATTCGCTCTTCCCTTTTTTCACACCTTCCAGTCCGCCGAAACCTTCCAGGTGAGCTTTCCCGATATTGGTAATGATCCCGAAATCGGGTTCCGCAATATTGCACAGCATTTCAATTTCACCCTGGTGATTGGCGCCCATTTCCACAATTGCCATTTCGTGCTGGCTGGTGATCGACAATAACGTAAGCGGCACACCAATGTGATTGTTTAAATTTCCTTTCGTTGCTAAAACGTTGTATTTACGGCTCAATACGGCGTTTACCAATTCCTTGGATGTTGTTTTTCCATTAGAACCTGTGATCCCGATCACCGGGATATTCACTGTTTTGCGATGATGATTTGCAAGTTGTTGCAAGGCAGTCAGCACATCTTCCACTAAAAAATAACGGTCGTCTTTTTTACCCGCCTGCATTTCGGGCAGGTATTTTTCTTCATCGATCACTACCAGCGCACAACCGGAATCCAGCGCCTGATCAGCAAATTGATTACCGTTAAAATTTCCGCCTTTGAGCGCAAAAAAAATGGACCCGGGTTTTATATCGCGTGTATCGGTGCATACCGCAGGGTGTTTTAGAAAATGGGAGTAGAGTTCGTTCATTGGTTTACTTGTTCATTGGTTCATTGGTGTGCTGTGTGTGAACTATGTATTTTTTTCTCGCAAAGACGCAAAGTTCGCAAAGACTATATGCTGTATTTTCCTTCTTGTCTATTGTCTACTATTTACTGTTTTTTCCTTTGCCTACTGCCAATTGTCTTTTTATTTCTTTCTTGTTTATTACTTTTTTCTTCTTGTCTGTTGTCTACTTTTTTTCTCTTGATTCTTGTATCTTAATTTTTGCTTCTTTTTTGTCCTGATACTTATTACCTTATTTCAGCAGGAATCACACACACCGGAATCGGGTTCATCTTGTGCTGATTGGCTTTGTTCATGCGGGTATAAATATCCAGCACTATTTTTTTGCGATCGCTGAGCAATGTAAAATCATGCGGATTGGCAATAAAATTCATGGCCCATTCCAGCTCATCATACGTTGCTCCTATCTGATCTTCATCGCTTCTTGCATCTGCAAACAAGCCATCCGTAGGTTTTGCCGCTTGTATGGAAGTTACAACACCCATTTCTTTTGCAAGCGCAAACACTTCTGATTTCATCAGATCGGCAATCGGACTAACATCCACACCGCCGTCACCGTATTTTGTAAAAAAGCCGATTCCGAAATCTTCTACTTTATTTCCCGTACCCGCTACCAGCATTTTATAATGGCAGGCAAATGCGTACAACGTGGTCATGCGCAGGCGCGAACGGGTGTTTGCCATCGTCAGCCAATCCTGGATGTCCGCAGGCAATGCATCGGAAACCGACTGAAATGTTTTTGTAAGCTCCACTTCATGCGAGGTTACATTATCAAAATTCTTTTTTAGCCAGTCGATGTGCTCGTGTCCGCGATCATATTCCGCTTTGTGCTGATGAATAGGCATGTTGAGACAAATTACCGGCTTGCCTGTTTTCGCGCAAAGCGTAGAAGTTACTGCCGAATCGATCCCACCGGAAATACCGATCACAAAACCCGAAGTACGGCTTTGTTCGCTGTATTGTTTGAGCCAATCAACAATGTGTGCTATTACTTTTTGATTTTCCATTATTCAAAAATAAAAATCCCGGCCTCATAAAAATGAAGCCGGGATTAATTTTACTAACTATTGTTTGTTAGAATAAAACACCAATAGTCAAACAAATGCTGTTTGATTTTAAATTCTGTGGAAGCTCTGTTCCATCACCATTAGTATATGGATCGGTTTGTTTTCTTAAATAATCTGATTTGTCTTTTGCAACGTTGGTAAAGCCCAGCATATAGTTTGCACCGATCACCAGGGAAGTACTCCCTGATAAATTCCACTCCACTCCTAATCCAACATTTAACGCTTCGTTAAACAAACCCACGTCTTTTTTAATGTCTATTTTTGAAACAGTCCCAGGCGTTCCTAAGTTGTATATTCCGCCTGTGCCATACGTCTGAACCTGGTCAGTTGCTTTTGCTCCTACTCTTATCGATGAGTTTACCCCGATCATTCCATAATATTTTAATGCACCGATCTCTTTCGTTTTTAATTTCAAAGCCACAGGAATAGTGATGTACGTTAACTGATATTTACGCTCATTCAGTAAATAATTAGTGTATTTACCACCTGCGCTTGATTTATCAGCTTCAGTGCTCAGCGGATGTGCAGCTCTGTACGCATTTATTTCCCCATCCGCGCTGTTATAAGGCGCAATCACATCATCTGAATTATTGTAATAATAAGTTACATAGCTGGTAGAAGGATTTCCGGTCACATTATTATTGTATTTCACTTTTCCGCCAGCCATATTTACTTGTGCGCCCGTTACAAGTGAAGCTACATTTGTTAATCTGAATTCAATCGATAACCCACCGCCAAATTTTGCAGAAGCGCCGTTCTTCTCAATTAATTTTTCGCCGGATTTATACCAGTCGACTGAAGGAGTTAACATCAGGCCAAAACGCACATTCTTCGATGCAGCATCGTCCTGGGCGGAAGCAACAGTAGTTGCAAATACTAATGCTGTTATTGTAAAGATCTTCTTCATATTTTTCATATTTTTGGGTTTTTAAATTTTAATGTGGTATTCCATTAAATTCGTTTTACAATAATAAGTATATTTTTTTATATGAAAAATTTTAATTACGCCGCGTTCCTGTTCCTGCTGCTGGCAATGGCATCGTGTAAACACAACCGCCTGGACGTGGATGTAAGTGAAATCAAAATCACCGATTTCAAGATCAACCGCCTGGAGCAGGATCTCTTTAAAATGGATACTTCGGATATTGCCGGTGCCACCAAAACAATGCAGGCCAAATACGGCCCGTTCTATACCACTTTTATCAGCGGGATCCTCAACAATGGCGGCTTGCGCGATTCGGCTTACACGTATCGTGTCAAGCAGTTTATAACCGACCGCGACATGCTGGAAACATATCACGAAACGCAAAAAGTTTTTCCAACTACAGATACGTTAAAAGAACAATTAACAGATCTGTTCAGGCATTTCAACTATTATTTTCCGCAACGCCCTCTTCCTGCCGTTGTCACAATGATCTCCGGGTACAACTACGCGGTGGTAACACCCGACAGCACATTAGCGATCGGCCTGGAAATGTACCTCGGCAGCAACTGTCCGTTTTATCAGATGCTGGCCTTACCAAAATACAAAACCGCCTTTATGAACAAAGAGAACATTGTACCGGATGCAGCACGTGCATGGATGATGAAGGAGTTTCCATACAACATGGACAAAAGCGATTTTTTAAGTGAGATCGTGTATGTGGGTAAGATCATGTACCTGACCGATGCATTATTACCTGCAAAGATCAATGATACAACCAAGATCCAGTACACAGGCAAACAAATGGAGTATTGCGTGCAAAATGAATTTAATGTGTGGAGTTATTTTGCGGCACAAAAGCTTTTATACAGCACCGACCAGGCCGAGATCATGAAATTTACATCCGATGCCCCGTTCACCAGCGCATTAAGTAAAGAATCGGCACCACGGATCGGCTACTGGATCGGCTGGCAGATCGTAAGACAATACATAAAAAACAACCCGGATGTAACCATCGATCAGCTGATGAAAGAAAGCAGCGCCCAGAAGATCTTGGAAAAAGCGAAGTACAAACCGGGGAAGTAGTTATTAGTAATTAGTATAAGGTAGTTAGTATCAGGTACTACATGCTGAAAGAAAGTAAAAAGTATTAAGTCGTTAGTAATTTAGTACCGGATGCTGAAAAAAAGGAAACATTAAACATCAGATCATTTAAAATTTAAAGAACAAATAAGAGCTATGAAACAATCGGAGATCAAATTTACAGTAACGCTGGATGAGAATAATTTACCTGAAAAAATAGACTGGAGTGCCACCGACGGAGGCGAACAAAGTTCCAGCAAGTCCGTAATGATTGCTTTATGGGATGCCAATGAGAACAATACGCTGCGTATTGATCTGTGGACAAAAGACATGGTCGTTGATGAAATGAAGCAGTTTTACCACCAATGCCTGCTCTCGATGGCAGATACATTTGAGCGCGCTACCGGTGAAACGGAATCGGCAAAGGAAATGCGCTCTTATGCGCAGCATTTCGCTGAAAAGCTGGAGCTGATCAAGAAAAAGTAGAATATTTACTTTTTAATAAACTTCCGATCTCAGCTAGATTAATTATTAGCAAAAATTTAAGTAACTTTACTAATAAGATCATAAAAAATGAGTGCAGAGAATGTTATATTAGAAATTCCCGTTTCTAAAACAAAAGATGTAAACGATCTGGTAAAATGGTTCGAAAAAGAAAAGGTGTATGAAAAAAAACACCCTACTATTGCTATGGAGAAAGACGATTTACCAGCTTTAGTCGTTCTCGGTTTTTTTGTTATTATTGGAATGGCATTGATGATTCTGGAAGAGAAAGGGAAATGGAAAATAAAATCTTCTGACTCAGATAAAAGCGTAGACGATTTCCGTGAGAGATTAGTAAAAAGCAGGGATGAAAACAGTATGGAAAAACTGATTGAAAAAAGATACGATATCAATCTGTTAATTATTCCACACCATGGATCTTTAAGTCAACAATCCAAAGTAAAAAATAGCCTGGACGGTGTATTTGGCTTATGGAAAGGGAAAAATAAGAATCTTAATAAAGTGAGGGAAGAGCAATGGGAAAGAAGAAAATAAATCCGGTTCTATGCGATACGAATATTTTATTTGAGTTTCTTAATGGTGACAATACAATAAAGCAAAACCTTGAAAAAATTGGTGAAGGCCGTATCGCCTTTTCTGTTATTACTCATGCCGAAGCTTACTGCGGTTCTAACAAAGATGAATTTGTACATTTAAAAGCTTTTTTTAAAGATCATAAAACTTTCCATATTTCAGAAGAATCTTCAGAAATTTTTAACGGGCTTATCCAGTCGCATTATAATCAAAGACACAGAAATGGATACCAGATGCTTTAATTGCTTCAATCGCCCTGAGCAACAATCTTGAATTATATACACTCAATCGCAAAGATTTTGATTTTATCCCGAATTTAAAGTTATACAAGCCTTAAAGCATTCCATTGGGGGATCACATTAAAAAAAGCCCTCTCTCTCCATTTCGCTGAAAAGCTGGAGCTGATCAAGAAAAAGTAGGGACGTATGCACTTCAGAACATTTATTGCTGAAAATTTGGATTTTAGCCGGATTTTCGTTTATATTTGTTAATAGTACAAGATTTTAATCGTTGAACTAAACAATACTCCATGAACAAAATTACTCTCTCTGGGAAAACATTCGGTAAAACGGTTGCATTCCTTGCATTAACAGGATTAAGCTTCAGCGGTTTTTCGCAAAACATTCTTTTTAATAACGGTGCACAGATCTATACCGGCCCCACTGCTATTGTGCAGGTAAACGGCGGCTTTCAAAACGACGGCGCTGCCGGAACGACTCCTGTTTTTGAGAACAACGGCACTATGACTATCGCCAACAGCGGTACTCCGGGCACTGTTCGTTTAACAAACGGATCCACGCTGCAAGGCAACGGAACGTATAATGTGGAGCAGGACTGGATCAACGATGCTACTTTTACAGCGGGCACCAGCACGGTTAACCTGGATGGAAATCTTCAGCAATTTGTTACCAGCACCACCGCAACAGTAACTACTTTTAATAATCTTACTTTAACAGGAACGGGTACGGCGGCCAACCGCAAAAAAACATTGCAGCTGGTAAATGCCAACATCGGTACAACGGGAACACTGGCCATTAACGACCGTGAGCTGGAAACACAAACCAATACGATGTTTGTTTTAAATCCTTCTACCACCTGCGTTACCAATAATACAACCGCTTTCAACGAAGGTTTTGTGAGCAGCAGCGTAGGCGGAAGCTTATCACGCGTTACCAATACGGCAGCTGTGTACAATTTCCCAACCGGGTCCAGCTTAGGAACAACGCGTTACAGACCGGTAAACCTTACCCCTGCTTCGGCATCGGCTAACCAGTACAATGCACGCCTTGGTAACAACAATGCAACTCTTGATGCTTTTAACACCGCATCCTTAGATAGTACGATGTGTACTGTAAACGCATTGTATTACCACCAGGTAAACCACAGCGCGGGTGCTGATAATGCAAGCATTGATATTTTTTATGACCAGGCAGGCGATGGTAACTGGGATGGAATGGCACAATGGAATACACCAACTGCTGCACGCTGGAACAACATGGGAACAGTAACCAATACTACTGCAAGCCCTTACAATGATATGTTAAAAGTAAGCTGGGCTGATTTTTCCAACTCGCCTTACATTCTTGCACGCATTCGTCCGGATATGCCGGTATTCGCATGTGCACCGGTTTGTGCCAATTCAACAGGAAATACATTTACTGCAACAGGCGGAACGGGTACTTATACCTGGACTTCTCCTGCAGGAACCACCATTGCATCAGGACAGGGAACCGGTACTGTAGAAATTGATTGGAACAATGCTTCCGGGCCAATCTCGGTTACTACTTCCAGCGCACTGGGATGTGTTTCTTATCCTTCCTCCTGTACGGTAACGGTATCTACGCCACCGGTGGTAGCATTTGATACAGCTTCTGCAGGCGGATTCAATTACAACTTTACAGATCAAAGTACGGGCGGCGCGACTAACTGGGCATGGAATTTCGGCGACGGAAGCTCTTCCAGCGCACAAAACCCATCACACAATTACAGCGGCAATGGAATCCAGAATGTGTGTTTAACAGCATCCAACAGCGATGGTTGTTCTGCTACTGCCTGCGAAGACATTATCATTGATGCAACCGAATACCTGAATATTCCGAACGTATTTACACCGGACGGTGACGGAACAAACGACCTGTTCTACATCAACAGCTCCGGATTAACTAATTTTAACCTGGATATTTTTAACCGTTGGGGAACAAAAGTATTTACATCCAATGATGCAGGTATTAAATGGGATGGCCGTTCATCTGCTGGCGTTGAGCTAAGCGATGGTACGTATTACTTTATCCTGAAAGGAACTTCTATTTCTAAAAAAGATGTAAGCACAACAGGCTTCATCAACCTGATCAGAAATAAATAATTTTAGAATAACATATAAAAAAATGGCGCTGAGATAATCTCAAGCGCCATTTTTATTTATAAAGTTAAAATTCTAATTTCTAATGGATTAATATTAAGAACTATTTGTTGGGCGTAGCGGGGGACCCTACTCCCAACAACTATGATATTAAATAAGTTTCCAAAGGTTCTGTAAAACACACCCCTAACCCCTCTCAAGAGGGGAATTGAATCATTCTGCAAAAGTGTAGTGTATAGATTTTATTAAAATTACCGATCATAATATTATTACAAAAAAATTATGCTTGAAGCGCCAATTCCCCTCTTGAGAGGGGTTAGGGGGGTGTCGAACAAAAATAACATTACATATTTGTGTACTAAAGAGAGCCGGATTTTTTTTAACTACGGCTTCTTAAACAGCTTATTGGTATCGCTGATAAAGTCCAGTATTTCTTTGCGTCCTTCTTTTTTTTCTGCGGAAGTATAAAAGCACGGCGGCAGCTCATCCCAGCTGTTTCCCATTTCTTCTTTGTAATTGTGGATATTGTTAGCTGTTTTGGTTTTCGATAATTTATCCATTTTGGTAAATACCATTACAAACGGAATGTTATTTTCGCCCAGCCAGTCCATGAACTCCAGGTCCACTTTTTGCGGGCTTAAGCGCGAATCGACCAATACAAACAGGCACATTAAATTTTCACGCTCCAGGATGTAATTGGAAATAAATTTTTCCCACTTATCCCTTTTGTCTTTTGACACCTGCGCATATCCATAACCCGGTAAATCCACCAGGTACCAGTTCTCATTCACAATAAAGTGATTGATCAGCTGTGTTTTTCCCGGCCTGCCGGATGTTTTGGCCATATCGCGACGATCCACCAGCATGTTGATGAGCGATGATTTACCCACATTGGACCTGCCGATGAAAGCATATTCGGGCAATGCAGGCGCCGGACATTTTGTAATGTCGGTATTGCTGATAACAAATTGTGCTGATTTTATTTCCATTAGGGAATGCGTATGGGGTCTTTATTTTTACGAAGCCAAAGGTAATAAATTTTCGGGTTATGCTTTACCTACTTTGATACACGTGTAAAACACAACAGCAGGAAAATAATTTTCCTGCTGTTGCGCCAAGCTTCTATTTAAACCAATCCAATCTTTCCAATCTACTCTTTCACAATTTTTCCGGATTGTACATGCACATTCTCCCCGGTAATGCGGTAAAAATAAAGCCCCTTTGCCTCTCCTGTAATATCAATAGATTCAAGCTCACCATTAGATATTTTTTCAAATACCAATTGTCCGCTTACATTAAAAATCTCAATTTTAGTTCCTGCTGCTAAACCACTGATGTTAAATTGTCCGGTAGTAGGGTTTGGATAAAAAACAATTGCAGGTGCTATTGCTTCTGTCGCTACTGATCGTGGTGTTGCAATGTCTTCATTTACAGTTGCAGGTAAATAGGACGAAAGTGTATCTGTACTTAAAATGCTTTCATCTGCATAACAGCGTGTATTGGAAACACCTCCGCTGTGAATGCTTGCTACCGCATTGTAAATACTTACAGATGGCATGGAAAGCTCGCTGTCCACAACTGCTGAAACAGTTGATGTAACAGTATTTACCATGAGCATACACATTTTTTTAGCGCAGCTGGTAGTTCCGTCGGCATTTGTTTTAATAAAGTACACATCGGTATTACCGGAACCATCATCGGTTGTACCGGTAACCAGGTAACCGTTTGCTGTTTTTACCACATCGGCAGCCGATTCATTTCCAATATCCCCAAAGCTTGTCGCCCACATCATGTTTCCGGTTGAATCCGTCTGGATCAGGCATACATCTGTATTTCCCTGCACATTGCTAATGCTTCCGGCAATAAGGTACGATCCGTCTGCATTTTGTTTTACTACGTTTCCAATATTATTGCCTGCTCCTGAAAATGTTTTTGAGAAAAGAACAGCTCCGTTCGCATCTGTTTTTACTAAATAAAGATCCTGATTGCCGTTAACACCGGTTGTTGCACCAGTAATGATATAACCGCCATCGGCAGTTTGTTGTCCAGATCTTCCAAGATCAGTTGCAGTGCCACCAATATTTTCGGACCAGATCTTATTTCCGGCTGCATCTGTTTTAAGCAGGTACACATCCGAATTTGTTGCAGAAACAGATGTTCCTGTTATAAAATAGCCGCCATCCGAAGTGATGGAAACAGCGTTTGCTTCATCGTCATTTGAGGTACCGTATGATTTTGACCAGCTCAGGTCTCCTTCTGCATCAAGGCTTACAAGGTACATATCCTTTTCACCTGCATTTATAGTATATCCTGCAATAATAAACCCTCCCATCAGATCTTCTTTCACAGCCATTCCTGCATCATCACTGGTTGTACCATAGGTTTTGGACCAGTTTACGTTCCCGTTTGCATCGGTACTGATCACATATACATCTTTGCTTCCGCTAAAGCTGTTGCTGTAACCTGTAATGATGAAACCATTATCGGTAGTTTGTACAATGGAAGTTGCAACATCATCATTTTCTCCACCATAGGTTTTTGTCCAAAGCGTGTCGCCATGCGTATTTATTTTCAAAAGGTAAATGTCGGTACCACCTGCGCCAAAGCTTGCAGTGTTACCTGCAATAATAAATCCACCAGTTACCGGCAAGGAAGCAATTCCTGCATCCGCAGCGTTTCCGCCATAGTTTTTTTCGAATTTGATCTGTGCTTTTCCTAAGCAAAGGCTGCAGCAGAAAATGAGGGTGAGTAAATTTGTTTTCATTTTGGTTGTTTGTTTTGGTTTACGATACAAAGAAAGGACATCGTATAACCAAAAAATAACCAATATGTTGAAAATCAGCGGGTATGTAAGACGGGGACAATTTTTACCTGTAAAGCGGCATTTTGAACAAAATCATCGGGTTTGCAAACGGATGTAAGATTTTTGCCTTTTTTGTAAAAACCCCGGAATGCGCTTATGTATAAAGGATTTAAGCGGTTAAAGCTGACCATTTTACTTCTACCACATAAGGCACAAAGAAACACATAAGGCAAGTCGTGGCATACCAACGTGTACTTCTTAGCTTAATTTGAACCACAAAAGAAACAAAAGAAACAAAAGAACCTGTGTGGTAAACCGGATGTAGAAATACACATTGGTATTTTACATATCGCCTTTTGTATTCTTTTTGTGGTAAACCCTTTTTACACGCTACGCCTTATGTGTTTCTTTGTGCCTTATGTGGTAGTAATTGGTAATCGTGGAGGAGATTACTTCGGACGAATTTTACTTTTTATAGGAAGCAAGATGACGCTCCTTTTTAGTATCATAAATATCCGCAATGGTCACCAGAATCCCGGTTTCCTCCACTTCGCCAAAATGCGAGTTGATGGAGGTACCAAATGTTTTCATGGTGGCAGAAAGGTTCATATAGGCATTTACCAGTGGGGGAATGTGTTCGCCCAGATCACGCACGTTCTGGCCGAGGATGCGGTGTGCATCTTTATAGGATAATCCTTCAATTGATTTAAGAAAAGGGCTTACATCTGTTTTTAACGACAATGGTTCCAGCGGCGTTACTAAATTTTCGTTATCCGGAAAAAAGTAATTCATAAAAGCCAGGATCATATCGCGGGCAGCCACATTAAAATCGGTGTACATGGTTACTTTTCCGAAAAAATGTTTTGAATCCGGGTTGTCCACCACGATAGCGCCCAGCCCATCCCATAAATTATCGAGGGAAAACAAGCCTTTGCGGTTATCTACCGACGGTTGGAATTTCGGTTGTACAAATGAGCGCCCCAATTCAATGGTTTCGGGAACATACTTTTCCATGAATGCTTTCGAAAAATGGAACAGCCCGGTGGTAGCCACATGCACTATTCCGTTGATCACCGGTGCATCTTTTAATTTTATAAAACGGTAACCACCTACAATTTCTTTTTCTTCGGGGTTCCAAACGATCAGCTGTTTGTAAGGAGCATCTGCAATATCAAATTCGTCAATGTCAATTTCGTGCCCGGTGCCACCGCCTGCATTGCGGAAAGTATATTCGCGCAGGCGCCCGATCTCGCGCATTACGTTTGGCGAATCGTGATGTGTAATAATATAGATTTCGTTATCGCCATTATTGGTATCGCGCACGAAGCGCTCCGGCGTTAATTCCGATGCTAATAATTTTCTGTCGACAGGTTCTATAATTGCTTCCATACGTTCAATTATTTTTGTGAAACAGTTTGGTGGTTTTTTATTGTTGGCAATAGTTTGGTTTTATCTCCCGATTTTAGTGCGTATACGTGTTGTTTTACACGCTCCGACCAGTATTCGGCAGGTTTATCTTTAGTAAATGTTTCCCAGGCGATCGGTTCTCCAAATATAAAATTAATTGTCTTTCCTTTTTGTTTGTACATTTCATCCACCAGGAAAAACATTTCGATGTTGGCTTTGATACCGATCTTTTTTCTCCAGTATGCCAGGTTGTAAAAACGTTTGGAATTGTGTCCGTCAATAAAAACGGGAACCACATTTTTCTGGTATTGAATGGCTTTGGTAATAAAACTTTTTTTCCAGACAAGATCCTGCACCACTCTTTTCTCTTGTCGGCGGGAAACCAATCCTGCAGGGAAGATCAGCAGGCAGGCATCGGAAGCATATACTTCCTCAAATTTTTGTGTGTATTCCGAAGAGTTTCTTCCGTGCTTGTTTACGGGAACAAAAATAGGAGCAAAATTTTTCAGCGCCATCAATAAATCGTTTACAAAAAAACGAATATCGCTGCGGTATTGTCCGGCCACTTTCATGAATGCAATCCCATCCAAACCGCCCAAAGGATGATTGGCGGCCATGATGATGCCGCCGGTCAGCGGAATGTTCTCAGCACCTTCCACGGTAGTGTTTGCACCAAACTCTTCCATAGCTGCGTTTACAAAATCAATATCGTGACGGTTCCTGTTGCGGTAGATCGCTTCATTCAGGTCGCTTTCGTGGATCATCCGTTTGATGTAACGTAATAAAAAGCCCGGTAAAAGTTTTAGTAATCGCGGATTTTTAGAAGCAATTGCTTTTTCGATATTGATAAATTTCTCAGATTCCGGAACTGAATTTATTTTTTGATCTTTTTTGATAGCCATACAATGTCATTGCGTTTCACAACGGCGTAAAGTTAAAGTTTATTCTCAAATCTGTTAGTCTTTAATGAATGGAACAACGGCCTCCTGGTATTTTTTTTTCATCACCCAATCCTTAAAATGCAGGGTGGTATCAAAAGGCCCGTCGATCACCGCAAGGTTTACCAGCCAGGCCGGTACATACCCGCCGGGATTTACCAGTAACTGGTACGTTACCTGGATGGTGCCGTCCTTTAGCGGGATGAGCGTCCAGGAAGCTTTAAATTCGGTAATACGCACATGTCCCGGCACTTTTGGGATGTAATCGGGTTTGCAGGTGGAAACAATGGTCACTATCTTACTTGCCGGTTCCTGCGTAAGCTTTACGTTTACTACAAAATCGCGGTTATCCACCGGCCATGGTGCTACCACGGTTTGGTAATGCATTACTTCGGTATCGCTGATCTTTTTGAGCGTGCTGGATTTCCCGCATTTGTAAACCCACTGCGGGTAAGTGTCCCAATCATTGAGCAGCGCCACAATGCTGCTTAAGGAAGTTTTCAGATAGGTTACGGCTTTTAATTCTTTAAAATCGGAATTGTCTGCATCTCTTGTATACACAGCAATGCCGCTTTCATTTTTTTTCAGGGTCCAGTCGGATATTTTTGATTGTTTAAGAGTTGCAGCAGAACTAAAAAACAGCAACAGGCCGGACAAAATTAAATTTCGCCAAATCTTACCGCTAAAAAACAATATTCTGTTATTTTTATTCATACCTGCTGTTTCTACTGCTTGTAGACAAAAGTACAATATCACACAATAAAAGAGAGTTTTATTAGGATAAAAGCAACTTTTTTCTATATTTTTGTGTCTGGATAAATACAAATGTATACAAACTGCTCCAAAAAACATCCTTTGTTGCATTTCAATTACTTTAAATTTTCAATTAATAAAATTCTGAAAAATGAAAAACATTAAAATTGTTTTAAGTTTAA
Source organism: Bacteroidota bacterium (assembly GCA_025963715.1). Lineage (GTDB taxonomy): Bacteria > Bacteroidota > Bacteroidia > 2-12-FULL-35-15 > 2-12-FULL-35-15 > 2-12-FULL-35-15. The sequence goes on along the minus strand of JAOQAG010000020.1, from coordinate 25,993 downwards.
GCGCGTTATTATTTTCGGTAAACATTTATGCCCAGAATGTGGGGATCAATGGAACAGGTGCTACACCAAATGCCAGCGCCATGCTGGATGTAAATGCATCCAACAAAGGAGTGTTGATTCCACAGGTGAGCTTAACATCGCTTACGGATGCAACAACAATAACCACTCCGGCAGCTTCGCTTTTGATCTATAACACAAATGCCGCAATTACCGGCGGAGTTGGCTACTATTATAATTCAGGTACAAGCGGATCTCCGGTGTGGGTACCAATGCTTACCAGCACAAGCACGCTGGGACAAAGCCAAACGGATTATTACAGCAGCGGCGGGATCACGGTTGCTTCTGCAACGGGCTTCACTCTGATACCAGGCTTTCCTGTAACGATCACTGTTGCGGCCAACACCTCTGTCCTTGTAACAGGTACTGTTGGCGTACAATGTACTGCAACCGGTGCTACCAATTATTCGAGCGTGGATGTAGTGATCGCATTGGATGGCTCACTGCTTGCGAATGGCGGCTACGACAGGATGGTTGTAGGAAACAACGGTGGTATCGGCAGCCAGATCCGTTATGCCAATTTTAATGTTTCGTTCCCAAGTCTTTCTGTTGGTACGCATACGCTTGCCTTTTTTTCGGCAGGTACAGGCTCCGGCGGCTCCAATGCTACTGTTGGCGGAAATAATGCCAGTGTACTGGAAGCAACAATGAGTGTAACCATGATCAAAAAATAACATGAAATCACAGGCTTTATTTATCGGCTTTTTATTCATCGGTCTTGCTGCTAAGGCGCAGGATGGCGTTGAAAAAATACAGGTTACCGACGAGCTGCGGCAAAAATTTGCACTGGAGGCTAAAGCACCCGACCCATCGCAAATAGTATATATCACACCACCAGAGCTGTTAAAAAAAAGTAACCCGGTGCTGCTGCAGCCGGATCCTTCGCAGATTGTAACGGAAACGCCTCCCAGCCTGCGCAAAAAAACACTTTCGCTGCAGCAAACAGGCGATCCACAAAATGTGAGCGGTACACCGCCTGCTTCATCCACTCCTAAAAAGTAAAACAAGCATGAAACGAATTTTAATACAACTCTCTCTGCTCTTGCCCTGCTTTGCTTTTGCACAATCGCGACTCGTATTAAATAACGACGGTTATATTGTGATCAGCAACAGCGCTTACCTGGTAATTGATAACGGCAATGCAAATGCGATCACATTAACGGGAACTGGCGGAAGGATCATCACGGAAGCGGAAAATAACCGCATCCGCTGGAATATTTCCAACAATACCGGCTCGTATGTGATCCCGTTTTTTGATGATGACAATGCGACTAAAATTCCGTTTACCGTAACGATTGGAACAGCGGGATCTGCAGGCGGAAGAATTGATTTTTCGACTTACGATAATGCCAGCTGGGATAATAATGTTTATCGCCCAAGCGATGTTACCAATATGAATAGTTTGATCGGTGGAACGGATGATTCTCCGAAAGTGATCGACCGTTTCTGGATCACAGATGCCAGCTCTTATACTACAAAACCAAGCGCTACTTTATCATTCACGTATATTGATGCGGAATGGAGCGCTGCCGGAAACACGATCACAGAAGGCAATTTAGGCGCACAGCGTTTTAATACGCCTGCCGGAAACTGGGATGCATACGTGCCGCAGGGGAGCATTTCCACTGCTGCGAATACGGTAACGAATGTGCCTGCTACGTCTGCAAATTTTTTCCGCTCCTGGACGCTGACAGATAATACATCGCCATTACCGATTGAGCTGATCTCATTTACCGGTGTTTGTGCAAATGGTAATCTGGGCATTAAATGGTCGACGGCTACAGAAACAAATAACAATTATTTTACAATTGAAAAAAGTATTGATGGAATTGAGTTTGAAGCCGCAGCTACAATTAATGGTGCAGGCAACAGCAGTTCTGTGATCAATTATTCATACACGGATACCAATCCGTTTAATGGTACTTATTATCGTTTGGCGCAAACGGATTTTAACGGTAACAGTAAAAAATCCGGTGTGATTTATGTCGCTGCCTGCGATGATCCCAATGCAGGCATGAATGTGTTCAGCCAAGGCGCAAATGATTTTACGATCCAGATCGATGCTGCTGTTGCTGAAAATTATACGGTTACCATTTACAACATGATGGGACAAGTTGTTGCATCAAAAAGTATGTATGTGGATGCTGGCATTTTTAAAACAAAAATGACACTCGAAAACATGGATGATGCGATGTACTTTGTGAACATAAGCAACGGGACTACAAAAAAACTGACGAAAAAAATTGTGATCAGTCATAGTAATTGATCACTATAATTTATACAAAACATAAAAAAAAGCGAAGAAATTCATTCTTCGCTTTTTTTGTTTTTATGGTTCGTCATTAAAATTGAGTTCGCCGCTTTTTTCTAACTGTCATCCCGCACCTGTTGCGGGATCGGTTAATTAATTACTGCAAACATTTACGGGATCCCGCAACAGGTGCGGGATGACAGTCGATTGCTGATTCTGCAGAAATCTGGCATTGAAAGAACGGGATGATAACTTCGAAAGGGAAAGCGCATTATTCAAAATGAAATTTGTTTTGTAAAACAAGCAATCAACAATTAGCAATCACCATCTGCTTCAACGCTCCGATCCAAACGGGTGAATCATTCAAACTCTCTACCAGCTGTACTTTTTCGCCACCGTGTTCTTTAAAGATCTCATCGTATTCGGTTCCGATCTCATAAATGGTTTCGAGGCAATCAGCTACAAATGCGGGAGAAAAAACCAGCATTTTCTTTTTGCCTTCTTTTGCTTTTTCGCGGATCACGTTATCGCTGTATGGCTTGATCCATTTATCGTTCAGGCGTGATTGAAATGTGGTTTCATATTTTCCTTCCGGAATGTTCAAGCGTTTTACTAATTGGCGCGTGGTTTCAAAACAATTGGCGCGGTAACAATATTGGTTGTCTTTGGTAATGGAATCGCAGCAGCTGCCAAGTTTGCAGCTATTTGCACCGTAATGCGCCGATCCTTTTGCAATGTGTCTTTCGGGCAAACCGTGATAGCTGAACATCACATGGTCATATTCACTGATATTGTATTTTTGTGCGCGTTCCACGCAGGCATCAATAAAACCGGGATGATCGTAAAATTTTGAAATGATCTTTACCGATGGTGTTACTTCCCATTTCCGGATCACACGAATGGCTTCTTCAATGGAGGAACCGGTGCTGGAAGAGGCGTATTGCGGATACATCGGGATCATGATTATTTTTTCAACCTGCGCTAATCGTAATTTATCCAGTGCCGATTTCAGGCTTGGGCTTTGATAACGCATCCCAAGCTCCACCACAAACTGATCCCCCAGTGTTTTTTGCAGTGCTTCTTTTTGTTTGGTGCTGTTGATCAACAACGGCGATCCTTCTTTGGTCCAGATATGCTGATATAACTTTGCGGATTTGGAAGCGCGAAAAGGCACAATAATTCCATTTACAAGAATAAACCGGCCAACCGGGCTGATGTCGATCACACGCGGATCATTTAAAAATTGCGTGAGGTATTTACGAACGTCCGGGGTTTTCGGGCTATCGGGGGTACCGAGGTTTATGAGTAGGACTCCTGTTTTCATAGCTTATTTAACACGGAGAACACTGAGGGGTCAGGGTTTCACCGGGGTTATTTTTTTATTATATTCTTATATTATTTTGTGCGCTGTCAGTCTGAGCTTGTCGAAGACCGTGGGCGGGATTTCGATTTTGATAATTCAGGCAATAAATGAAATTCAGCTTTCATTAATGCTTCTTTCTTTTTTCTGTTCCAGCCCTTTATTTTCTTTTCAAAAGCAATTGCAGCGTTTGGATCATTAAACATTTCATAAAAGACAATTTTTAACGGACGTTTTGTGAATGTATAACAATTCCTATTTATCCCTACTGAATGCTGCTGAAAACGTAATTCTAAATTATTTGTAACTCCGGTATAATAAGATTTATCATTGCATTCTAAAATATAAACGTACATCGTTTTCATAAATCTTCTCCTCTCGCATAGTCTTCGACAAGCTCAGACTGACAACGCTCGTTCTAATTATGATTATATTTAATTATTTTGCACGCTCAGCACTTTCATAACACTTCTCCCCTCTCGCACAGTCTTCAATAAGCTCAGGCTGACAACCCACAATTAATCATGTAACCTCAACATAAACTCCTTTCTCTCTGTGCCTCTGTGTTAGAAGTGGATCGCGCGTTTACCGGTAGCATCCATACACGCTTCTTTCATTGCTTCGGTGTAGGTTGGATGGGCGTGGCTCATGCGTGCAACGTCTTCTGCGCTTGCGCGGAATTCCATTGCTACCACTGCTTCCGCGATCATGTCGGCTACACGCGGCCCGATCATGTGTACACCTAAAATTTCGTCGGTGGCTTCATCGGCCAATACTTTCACAAAACCATCCATGTCCATGGAAGCACGTGCGCGGCCGCTTGCCTTGAAGGGAAAGCTCCCGGTTTTGTATTTTTTTCCCTGCTCTTTTAATTGCTCCTCGGTATAGCCTACTCCTGCTACTTCCGGCCAGGTATAAACCACTCCGGGAATTAAATTATAATTGATATGCGGCTTTTGTCCTGCCATTACTTCGGCAACAAATACGCCTTCTTCTTCTGCTTTGTGCGCCAGCATGGCACCTTTTACCACATCGCCGATCGCATAAATGCCTGCTACGTTGGTTTGCAGGTGATCATCGGTTTCGATCCGGCCACGGTTATCCATTTTTACACCCGCTTTATCCAAACCTAAATTATCGGTGTAGGGTTTACGGCCAACGGAAACCAGGCAATAATCGCCTTTAAATTCTATTTTCTCGCCTTTTGCATTTTCGGCTGTTACAGTTACTTCTTTGCCTTTTGCAGTAGCGCCGGTTACTTTGTGATTAAAATAAAATTCGAAGCCGAGTTTTTTCAGGCTTTTTTGTAATTCTTTTCCCAAGCCGCCATCCATTGTACTGATAATGCCGCCGGTAAATTCCACTACGGAAATTTTTGCGCCTAAACGTGCATAAACAGAACCTAATTCCAGTCCGATCACACCGCCGCCGATAATAACCATGTGTTTTGGGATCTCTGTTAATTCCAATGCTTCTGTGGAAGTGATCACGCGTTTTTTGTCGATCTCGATCCCCGGTAAGGACGATGGTTTTGAACCGGTAGCAATAATGGTTTTGGTGGATTCGATCTGTGTTTTTGTACCATCTGCGGAAGCGATCTCAATGGTATTTTTATTTACGAATGAGCCGTGGCCGGTAAATACGGTGATCTTATTTTTTTTCATCAGGAAGGTAATTCCGTCGCAGTTTTGCTTTACCACATCGGCTTTACGGCTGATCATTTGTTTTAAATTTACTTTCACATCTTTTACATCAATGCCGTGCGTAGCAAACGTGTGTGTAGCGTTGTGGTAATGCTCGGACGAATCCAGCAATGCTTTGGATGGGATGCAACCTACATTTAAACAGGTTCCGCCCAGTGTATTGTAACGCTCGATGATTGCGGTTTTCATTCCTAATTGTGCGCAGCGTATTGCAGCAACATATCCGCCGGGGCCGGAGCCGATAACGGTAACATCAAATTTTTCCATAACTATTTTGTTTAGAGATTGTGGGTTTGAGCTTTGATTCAAAGCCGCGTAAAATTACGATTTTTTAATAATGCGGAAACGAATTAACAGGGAATAAATCAGCATCGCGAAAGTGATGCACAGGGCCGCACGGGCAATGTAATCTCCGTATTTTGTATAAAATGTTTCGTCGTTATGGAGCTGGATCTGTTGTTCGATCACATCGGGCGTCCACCATTTTGTAGGCTTGATTATTTTTCCGTAAGGATCAATAAAACAGGAAATTCCGGTGTTGGCCGAACGGACGATCCAACGGCGGGTTTCGATGGCACGCAATGCTCCGAATCGTAAATGCTGTTTGTAGCCGGGTGTATTGCCCCACCAGCCGTCGTTGGTAATAATGGCAATAAAATTGGCGCCATTGCGCACATACTCGCTTACATATTCGCCGTAAATACTTTCGTAACACACCACAGGCGCTGCTTTCATGCTGTTATCCGGCGATGCAAATACGGTGCGTTCTGTTTGCGTTCCCAATCCGCCGGTTGTTCCGCCCAGGTCGATGGCCAGGCCTTCCAAATGCTTGAAAATAAAAGGGAAAGGCATTTGCTCCACGCCCGGAACCAGTTTTGATTTGTGATAGATCTGAATTTTTTCGCTGGTATCAAGCTGCAGCGCTGTATTGTATGAATCGTAATAATCGTCCTGCTGCGTAAATTTGCGCGCGGTTACTGATAATTCCTCTCCGTGTTTGTACACTTTCATGGTGGATGCACCGGTAATGATCTTTAATTTCGGGTATTTTTTCAAAAACGCATTCAGGATCGCCACGCTTCCGCTTTGATTGATGCTTTCTTCCTGGATATTATTTTCTACCAGTGCCGTTTCCGGGAAGATCACATAATCGGTTTCCGATGTTATTTTTTGCCCGGCGAGTGCCAGCATTTTTTTTAATTGCTCGTCGTATGGCGCTTCAAATTTTTCGTTGTAAGGGTCAATGTTGGGCTGCACAACCACAACTGAAATACCGCCTTTATTAAAATTGATGATGGGTAGCAACAGCACCGAAACGATCATTGGCACAACCAATACGGTTAAAATAATAAGTGCATCTTTCCATTTTTGTTTTTTGCTGATGGTTTTAAAATTGAGAATAAAATTCAGTAAAAAAACATTCATTACTAAGATCCACAAGCTGCCTCCGAAAATTCCGGTGTACTCGTACCACTGAATAATGGAAGGCGTATCTGCAAAAGCATTACCGAGTGTAAGCCAGGGCCAGCTTAGTTCCCAGTTGTTGTGAAAAAATTCGAACGAGATCCAGAAACAAATAAACAACACGCTGCTCCATTTTTGTCCGATGCGTTTTTTTACGCTGTGAAAGAGCATAAAGGTAAACGACATCAGCAAAGCGTTGCAAATAATAGCAAGCGCTGCGCCGCCAAACGATGCATTTTTGATCCACCAGGTGGTTAAGATATTCCAGATAAAAAAAGCAAGATAACTGAGTGCAAAAAGCAGTCGCGGTTTTAAATCGCGGTTATTATAAAAATGCTCTTCTACGATAAGCAGCGGGATAAAACCAAAAAATAAAAAAGGAAAAATACCATTCGGGAACCAGCCGAGGGCAAGCAACACACCACTAAATACTGAAAGTAAAACAAGACGTGATTTTTGCATAGTTGTTTTTTATAGGTTATGTTGTAGAACAATGGTTATTTTACCTGATATTTCATTTCGATTTGTCATCCCGGGTCAGGCCCGGGATGACAGCTCAGGAGAGTATTTCTGTTTCCATAGTAACATTTTCCTACAACATAACCATTTACGATCACAAAGATAAAATTTTAATGCTGATCTGAAGCGATCAAACATTTTGGGATCCCCCATTTACCTTTCCAAACATTCATGTCAATCAACTGTCCATCGCAGGTTAAATAATTTCCGTGTTTATCTTTTTTGATCATAAATAATTTTCCTTCCATTAACGCGTGCAACACTTTTCCCTGTGTTTCGCGGCGATCGCGTACCGTGCGGCAATTTCCAAATACAGCAACTCCGGCTGCATTGTTGGCAAGGTCCATTGCGGAACTCAGGGAATCGGGCAAGATGCTGTCTTCCAGTTTGTGCTTTTTATATTCTAAATAATTTCCTTTTTCATGCGCTTTACCCAGCTTCAGTGCTTTTTTTGTTCCGATGGATAAGCTCAGGCTCGCCATCCAGTATGCATGTTTGAACGCATCCAGTTTTCCGCCATCCAGGTCGGTGCCGATAATGTTTATATTTTTAATGGAATCAACATCGGCGCGAACGATGCCGGTAATTTTAAATGCTTTTTTTGCTACAAAAGGATGTGTGAACGCCCAGCATTTTTCGGGACGCGAAATGGATTTGAATTGTTTGCGTGCAGGATGTTGCGCTGCTGCTGCAAATGAAAAAAGAAACAAAAAAATAAAAACAATCTGCTTCATCGCATCAGGTACATTTTGCCCCAGCCTTTTTTGAAATACTGGTCGGCTTCGGTTTCCCTGCGTTCGATATCACTGCCCGCAATTTGTGTAACCACGCGGTATAAATAAACGCCATTGGCAAGCTGATCGCCAAACTCATCTTTTCCATTCCATGCAAATTCGGTGATGTTGCGGCCGATGTGAATGCTACCCAGCTCGTCCTGAAAAATCTCGCGCACCACTTTCCCGGTAATGGTCATGATCTGGATCTTAAAGTTGGTAGGCAGTTCGGAGCCGGTAAGTGTAAATACAAATCGCGTGGAAGTGGAAAACGGGTTGGGATAATTCATTACTTCCGTGATGGTGGAACGGTTGATCACTTCAAAATTTATTTTATAATCCACCGAGCCGGATTGATTGTTGGAACGGTCCTTCGCCTGCACCAGCAGCTGGTACGTACCATCTTCGTACAGCGTGGGTGTATAATTTATTTTACAGCTGTTGCCCGGAAGCGATGCAGGGATAAAGCTCATTTCGTTTCCGAAAAATACGCGCAGCGCCAAACTTCCGGAAGGCGATTTTACAAACACTTTAAAATCGTTGGTATCATTGAGCGCCAGGAATTGATTCTCGTCTTTGAGCTTTACTAAAATATTCGGCCGTGCCGAAACAATGTCGTTGTTTAAAATATGAACACCGTCAAATGTCACATCCAGCAAGGGATTGATCTTATCTGCAGAAACGGTGAAGGGAATGCGCACAATGTTATTAAAATGATATTGCTCTGTTTGCGAATGCGGCTTGCCAACAGGATTCACTTCCACCCACAATGCATTATTTCCCTGGTAATCCGTTGTATTTACACTGATGGTATCGATCAGGATTTCGGACGGATTGAATGGTTTTTTCTTTAATTTTTGCGGCAGATAATGGTTTACCCTGTTGGCATCTTCGATCCAGTAAGTCATCAGCAGGCTATCCTGTGTAAACGGAATATCACCGATGTTCTGCACCGGCAAATGTATTTTTATATTGTCGCCCTGCTGCACTGTATCCGCAGGAAATGAATATCCGGCAACGGGATTAATGGCGGCTTCGGGCACCGGCGTGTAAATTACCTGCCAGCGATCGAGCTGCGGCGGCGTGTGAAAGGTGTTATCGCTCATGTGCGCCACCAAGCGGATATTCGGGTACATGCTTACCGGTACGTACGATCCTAAATTAGGAATATTTAATTGCGATGTATTAAAATTGGTAAGGTGGGTTTCATGTCCGGCCGTATCAATCCCGATCAGCTCCACCACAATACTATCGGCAGTGGGAATGCCATCAATGCTGTGCTGCCGCCAGGATAAGGAATCCCAGCTGGCTGCAGGGCCGATTACCGGCGATGAAATGTAACCATCGTTCCAGTTGGTGGTAAGCACTGCATTTAACTGCAGGATGGAATCTGCGGAAGCGCCAACCAGCTCGGTACTGGTTCCCATATTTTTGCGTCCCCATAAAATATACGGAACCGAATCGTGCAGGGAGCCGAAACCGCTTGCACCAAGCTGCGTTTGAAAGGCACTTTTAAGCGCCGGAATGTAATTTCCAAACTTTACATTTTGCTGCGAATATGCCAGCACATAATAGCCGTTAGGAATAGCGGTATTGATAAAGTTGATGGCGTTTGCCTGGCCGATACTGTCATCGCGGAATTCAAAAGCGTTTTCGTGCGCAGGCGGTGCGTATCCTGTTATACTTCCATACGAGCCATGACCACCGCCTGCGGCATAATTCTGCACCGGCTCGCCGCTTACCGGATCAATCACGGCAAATACAAATCCTGTACCCGGGAAGATCCAGCTGGATAAATATTTTGTATCGCCGTTGATCTTGTAGATCACATCGTAATACTGCAAATGCGGCACAATTCCGTTTTGACAATAAATATTTTTTATATCATTGGCAAAATCAAATCGCCGTACAGGCCGGTTAAATTTTACGTACTGATATCCATCATTTTTAAACTGGAAAAAATGCGCCTGCTCCCAGCCGCGTTTATTGGGAATGTATTGAAATGAACTTTCACGCCAGCTGTAACCGGCAAGCGGGCTTACCGAATCGGGGCTTACACGCCAGTAATACACGGTGGTATCCGTAAGCGTGAGGCGCGGATGCCAGTGCACCACACCACCGGCAGAGTTAATGATCGTGTCTTTTAAGGGACTGAGAAACGTATCGGTTGTATCGACCTGGAACCGGTAATTTTTAGCCGCAGCCAGGGGATTGGCCGTGGAGGCTTTGAGTGTGATGGTGTCTTTGGGAACGATCGCAAATTGCGCCGGATACACCGGAACAATTGTTCCGCCATTGATCAGCAGATCCACCAATGTGGTGGAATTATTGGTTTCGCTCAGCTCCGGAATTTCCAGGTTGCGGTCGAGCGTAACTTTAATTTTGTTCAGGCCGATGCCGTTCACAAAATCAACAGGAATGCTAAACTCAACGGTATCGCGGAATTTTGGCGTTTTATTCCGGTACAGGTAACGGATGGAATCGCCGTTGGGCAGGATGCGCAGCAATTCCGTAAAGGAAGAATCGTTGATGGCTTTTCCAAGATTGGTGCGGATGGCATACACTTTAAAAGAATCGGGATCGCTGGTAAGATCAAAATATACACTGCTGTTGGTGATCTCGTAATCGGGCTGTGCATGCATGTGCAGGATCAAAGCAGGATCTCCCTGCAAGTTCATTTCATAACAGGTTTCGCGGGTTAAGGTATCGCCCAGCGCTGTTGGCTGAAGCACGGCCAGCGTTTTTTGAATGCTGCTGCCGACGGAATGATTGTAATTCTTCCGCGCAATTTCGTTGTAAAATTCACCGGAAAAATAATTGAGTGAATACGGAATTCCCAAACCCACAGAACCTAAATAACCGATCACTCCGTTGCGGTTTAAAAAGGTATAGGATTCGCTGGAGCTAAGATCATTGGAATGAAAATCGCCTGCATAACAGGAGTTGGCAAGTAAAAACGGGTAGCGCCCAGGTGCCGGACTGTACGTACTCCAGTCGTCGATGCTTTGATCGAAACCGGTGCCGGAAGCATGCCCGAAAAATGTCATCATGGCTACGCCGTTGTTGATGAGATCGCGCAAAGTATCGGATGAATTTATTTCGATGGGTGCCGAGCTGTTCTTAAAAAATTCCTTGATCACGGTGCCGCCAAACGCTACATTCTGGATCGTATCCTTGTAAATGTTCAGGTAACTTTTAAAGGAATATTGTTCGGAAGGAGAACTGCCGCCGCCGAAGTGCAGGATGTATTTCATCCATTCTTCCGCTCCTGTCAAGCCTTCGTATAATTTAATTTTATCGAGGTACATTTCCACATCGGCATCTGTTTTTGCAGAGATCCTTCCGGTTGGAATGGCGGTGCTGATAATGGTTCCATCCAATCCCATTGTGAGGAGGTTATCGCTCGACGGATTTCCGAACGACGGAACAAGGCAGCTGGCGTAGCTTGCAGGGTCCTGCCTGCAATCGAGCATGTGAATGGATTTACCAAGCAGCAATAAATTATGCGGTTTGCTCGGATAGGTATGCAAAGTAAAATTGCAAAAATTACGGATGGAAAGCGGACTTTTTACAATGCCGTAGGCAAACTGATCGTACAGCTCATCAATATCCGCGAGCACCACATTGTGCATGCCACCGCTGCTGCTGCTCCGGTAAATTTTATAATCCTGCGCCGATGCCATCAATGCTTTATTGGTAATGATCAGGTAAGCCGAATCGGCTGCCATTACTGAATAATCCGTGAAGGTTGCTGTGGGCGTTACCGGCTGCAGCGATGTGATATTGGTGATGTAACCATCGGAAGTGATGTAGCATTTTTTTTCTGCGCCGCTGTTCGGTACGAATGCTTTTATGCTGGCGCCTGCAACTACATCAATGCGTTTGCCATTGCTGAGATCGTACAGATGCACCGTTCCACTGGTATTAAAATCAGTAATATTGAGGTAGGCTTTTCCGTTTAGGTTTACCGTATTTTGCGGAACATACAGGATAAAATTACTTTTTCCTTCGAGGTCAAATATGTGCGGATATTTTACATAAATGTAGGAAACGGCAGTACGATTGGAGGAGAAGGCGGCATCCACTACACTGGTGTATTTAAAATCGGTGGTTGGGCTTCCTAAATTCCCAACCGGAACGCTTTTTATAAAGCGATTGGATTCATATCCTTTAAATGTTGTATCAGTCAGGAGATTGGAACCGTATTCTATTTTCAGCCGGTGATCGTCAATCGATAATGAAAGCAGGTGATCGTCTTTGGAAGCGCCCACCACCACTGTTTTAATGATCGCATTCGGGGCACCGGGCAAATTATACTGCCGCGATGTGTTTACCATTCCGTTGTAAGTATTTACCTGACCAAGGTCCATCACGTTTCCATCAAACCAGCCTTCGGAGCGCATGTACCGCGAGTCGGTGCCACCCACCACATCGGTTTCGCCTTCGTAATAATTGCCGGAAAAACTGAGGATCTCTTCTTTGAAAAAATAATTATCGGGTGTGAATGTGCTGAATGCCGTATCACTTTCAATCTGCATGCGGCTGTTTGAAACCGAGCTGTTCCAGGTTAAAAAATAAACGGCGGTATCATTAATTAAACTGTAATACGGATTGGGTAAAAAGGCCGTATTTTTATACAACAGCGAATCCAGCTTTCCATCATTCTTTTCTCCGTAAAACTCAATAAAATCCGCGGAATTAAACACACCATCACTTTCGCCCTGCACATAAATGCGCTGCTGAATGCCTTTGTTAAAAATCTGGAAATTCTGTGGATTGATAGAGTTGATTGGGATCCCGGCTGTTTCGAGTGTTGCGGAATCGATGCGAAAAATACCGTTTTGTGCAATTTTTATTTTGTAATACTGCTGGGAATAACTGATCCATTCATTGCCGAAAGGCTGGCACCTTGCGCTAATAAACACAAATAATAAGAAGCATATAACAAGTAAGCGTTTTATCATTTATGAAGTAGAAATGTTATTTTTTATGACTTCGGCTTCCGCTTGTTTATATCGATCTTCAACGAAAAAACATTGGAATACAAAGCCACCGACTGGTCACCGATATCGGTCAGTGCATAATCGATGTAAACGGATTTGATGCGAACACCCACGCCGATGTTTGGCTGGAAGGTGTGCACGGCTTTACCGGTAGCATCGGTATAGGATTGATAATTGCCAACACCGGCACGCAAAAAGATCATGTTCATGTAACCTGCTTCCAGCCCAATGTGCGGATCCAGACTTGCTACTTTGCTTTTGATCAGCACGTTTCGTTTCCCGTCAAATGTTGCATCCAGGTTGACTTCTGCCAGCAGCGAGATTTTTTTTGTAAAATCAAATTTACGGGCAGTTCCTAAAATCAATTTTGGTAAGGTAATCTCTACGCCGTTTTGCGGGATCTCATTGCCGGTTTGTAAAAAGATCTGTTTTGTTTCGTCGGATAAATTATAGCTCCATGCGTTGAACGTTGATGTTACATCACGCGCCATTACGGCAAATTTCCATTTTTTGTAATCGTACATCGCGGCAGCATCCAGTCCGAACCCCCATGCACCTGCAAAATCACCCACTTTACGGCGAATGATCTTTACATTGGCTCCGAGGTTCAATCCCGGGATCTTTACTTTTTTTGCATACGAAATTAAAAAGGCCCAATCCACTGCGGAGAAAGTGGTAATACGGTTGTAGTCTACATTTCCGTTGGCATCAATCAGCTCGGTGGTGTTTGGGATATCATCCACACCAAAACGGATCACGCTCACGCCTAATACGCTGGAACTGTCCAAACGGGTTGCAAATCCTGCATAATCGTATTTGGCAATGCCTGCAAAATATTCGCTGTGCATCAATCCAACCTGGTATTGATTGCCAATGCGGTTCAATCCGGCGGGATTCCAGTAACCGGCTGTAACATCATCTACGGAAGTGATGTAGGAATTGGACATACCCAATGCCCTTGCTCCTACGCCGATGTTTAAAAATTCGTTACTGTATTTACGGGTTTGCGCATGCACGGTTGCAACAATTGCAAGTACTGACAGTATAGAGAGTATGTGTTTCCTGTTCATAGTTTAAAGGTTAAAAATACGATATTTTTCGTTGATAAACAAACCGGATGATAACGGGCTTTCAGGGGATTTATTGTAAGCACTGTGCGTTTTTAACACAGAGAGCACGGGGGAAATACGGTGTTCACAGGGTACTGTGTGTTTTTAACCGCAGAGGGCGCAAAGGACACGGAGGCTGAATGCTCGCAGGCCCGGGAAGTACGGGTATTTTTCTCGCAAAGACGCAAAGATCGCAAAGATGCTATACTTTTTTCTACCACATAAGGCCGGGGGGCGTTTTTTTGCGCGGTTAAATACGCTTATATTTACATCGTGAAAAACTCTTTCATTTATAAAAATATTACCATTTACCGCTTCCTGATGAGCATGCTGTACTGCGGCAATTATTACAAGCGTTACCAGGCGATTTGCAAACTCATTACAGGCAAAAAGGTTACGGAATTGTGCTTTGGCGATACCATTATTGCACGCTATTGCAAAAAACACAACATCGAATGGACGGGATACGACATCAATCCAAATTTTATAAAAAATGCTGCGGGAAAAGGATATAACGTGATTCCGGGAAATATAAAAGCAATGCGGAGTTTTGCTTCTGCAGATGTGTGCATTATTTCCGGATCCTTGTATCATTTTCATGAGGAAGTGACTGCATTGTTCGAAAAAATGCTGACTGCAGCACCGCTGATCATTCTTTCGGAACCGGTGATTAATCTTTCGGACAGGAACGGAATTATTGGTAAATTAGCGAAGGCTTCGGCAAATGTGAACGGCAAGGAGCAGCATTTCCGGTACACGGAAACAACGCTGCTGCAAACATTAAATGAGCTGAGCCTGCAATTTAATTTTACATTTTCCATTGCCGGGCGCGTGGAGAAAGACATCATCATCCTGATCAAAAAATGAACATTCCAGAATTAAGCATTGTGGTACCTGTTTATAACAGCGCCGGTATTATTACCGAGCTGCAGCGGCAGATTGCGGCTGCGCTGGATGGAAAGATCACGTACGAACTGATCCTGGTAAATGATTGCAGCAAAGATGAGAGCTGGAAAAAAATTACGGAATTAGCAAGCAAACACAAAAATATTACCGGCGCTAACCTGCGCAAAAACAGCGGGCAGGACAATGCCCTGCTTGCCGGATTGCGCATTTCCAAAGGGAATTACGCGGTGATCATGGATGACGATCTGCAGCATTCGCCTGCCGCCATCATGGATCTGTACACGGTTTGCAGCAATGGATGGGATGTGTGCTACGCCAATTTTAATTCAAAAAAACAATCGGCATTAAAAAATACGGGCAGCGATCTTAACGGAAAAGTGGCGCAATTACTGGTGCAAAAGCCAAAGGAAATTTATTTGTCGCCGTACAAGATCATCAACCGTTCCACGGTAAACGAGATCATTAAATTTGCCGGGCCGTATCCGTATATTGATGGAATTATTTTAAGCATTTCGTCCAACATCACGCAAATAGATGTGGCGCACCAGGAACGGCTGAACGGCAAAAGCAATTATAATTTTTCCAGATCGTTTTCAGTTTTCATGAAATTATTCACCGGTTTTTCGGTGCTGCCATTACGCATCGCCACCGTTACCGGATGCATTGCTACGTTTGTCGGCTTTTGCTTACTGATCAAATATTTGTACGATTATTTTATCGCGAAAAATTTTATTGAAGGCTGGACAACCGTTGTGGTGTTGATTATTTTGTTCAGCGGGCTGATCTTAATTACCCTTGGCATTGTTGGCGAATACATTGGCCGCATGTACCTTGCCATCAACAACAAACCGCAATACAGCATTTCAGAAATTGTAAAAAGCAATGAGGATCCGCTCTAATTATTTATTGTTTGCGTTTGCATTTTTCATCCTGCTCACTGTTTACAGTTTACACATTCCGTTTTTCTGGGACGGCACTTTTTTCTCTGAAATAGCTGTGCACTTTTTTGAAAAAGGATTTGGAAATTTCACAGATCCAAACATTCCTGATACCGGCGGATTTCCTTTGTATTCGGCTTATTTAGCTGCTGCCTGGAAAATATTTGGAAAATCATTACCGGTTTCACACCTTGTCATGCTTCCATTTTTAGCGGGCATTGCGTATGAATATATAAAACTGGCAAAGCGTTTTTTAAATCCGGCATTTATTCCCATTGCATTGCTGTTGCTGATCTGCGAGCCGGTATTGATCACACAAAGTGTGTTGATGGGTTACGATATTTTAATGGTTTATTTTTTTATGCTGGCGCTGAATGCATTGTTAGCCGGTAAAAAAAATCTTTTCGCGTTTGCGCTTACATTGCTTTGCATGAGCAGCATGCGTGGGATTTTCCTGGGATTTTCCATTTTGGTGCTGGATGTTTTTATCAATAAAAAAATAAATACAAACTCTTTAAAAAAATACATTCCCGCTGTAATAATCACTTTGTTCTGGGCATTTTTCCATCAGCAGAAAACCGGTTGGTTTTTCTTTTCACCGGTACGTGCCACCACACACGAATCCATTGTTCCGTTTGGGATGATGCTGCGGCAAATTTTATTCATCGGCTGGAAAGCTGCTGATTTCGGGCGCATTGTGCTTTGGATCTTCATCGGGGTAACCGGAATTATTTTTTACAAAAAAAATAAAACAGCGGGACTGAATGTATTGCTAAAACTGATCTTTATTCCCTTCCTGGTCTTAATTATTTGTTTGGCACCGTTCGCCAATCCCGTTGGACATAAATATTTTATTGTTGTTTTTTTAACGCTGAACATCGGCGTATGTTATTTGCTGCAAACTGTTGCCAATAAAAAAATGCGATTATTTTTGGTTGTTATTTTTGCAGGAGCATTGATCAGCGGAAACTTTTGGCTGTACCCGGAACGGTATGGAAATGGCTGGGATTCGTCGTTGAAAGTGTTGCCGTATTTCGAATTAAAAAAGCAAATGGATGCTTACATTACGGAAAACCAAATTCCGCCGGAAATGATCGGGACACAATTTCCATTGATCACTGACAAGCGCTTTTCGGATTTAACCGGATCATCTTTCAGCTATACGAATGTGTGGCGCGGACCTATCACTAATTACATGTATTTTTTGCAAAGCAATGTGATCAATACAGATATTCCGGAACAGGTAGAAGATGTGAAAAAGAGCTGGAAACTACTAAAAACAATCCGATCCGGCGAAGTTTATATTTCGTTGTACGTGGTCAATTACATCCATTCCAACGGAGGAATTTTCGAATAATTAATCATAACCTTCGTAATTTGTGATGCTTCCGGGCGCTCCCAACAAGCGTATAAAAAAGTAAGGAATGTACATGAGCTTTGGCATCGCTTTTTCAACCGAAATCATCATGAAACATGCCGGTGCTAAAAATAACAAGGCAATGGTTTTATAGCGCACCATGGCGCCGATAGCGGGCGTAGTTATGCCAATGAGCACAAATAATATGATCGCGAAGAACAAACAAAACAACAAGACTTCCTTTTTTTTCAGTGCCGTTTTATCGAAAAAAATAATCGCCAGCAAGATCAAAATAATGATCGCGATATTTTCAAGTGCAATGAGTAAATGATACTTCGACGTGATCTCAAAAACGGTTGGATGAATGAGCGTGTTTACAAATGCATGTGGCGAATAGGCAATAAAATCAGCCAGTTTTGGCTTTAAACGCTTTAGCTTTATAACCGAGCGCGCGGGTTGGATGCTGTATACCAAACGGTACGCTGATGTATCTTCCGATGCGGTAATAAATGTGGTATCGCGCATATTGTCGAGCTTCCAGCGGGTGTAACTGCTTCCGGGTTTCAGATGAAAGATGCTGTCGTTTTCCGGTACTACAATTTGCTTTTGCTGATCGTAATCCACGCGCACAAAATGTTTTTGATTGGCTAAAAACACGCCGCCATTGGCTTCGCTGATAGCTTTTGCCTGCTTGTCGCTGATCAACCGCAATACATTGTAATCGGGATTAAGGGCCGCGGCGGCAAATGCAAACAGGCCTAGCAGTAGCATTCCGGCACTGTATTTCAGCAATAAAAAATGGGTGGATGTCCGGGCAACCACTGCATTTATAAGCAATAACACAAGCAGCACACACAGCACATATATTTTTACAAAGAGCAAGAGCAGCAGTAAAATCGCGATCAGCAACAGTTGCCAAAAAGTATATTTTTTACGTAATCCAAAATCTGTAAGGTATACCAGCATCCCCACAATACCAATGATCACTGATTCTTTGAGCGCTGCGGATCCCCAGAATAAAATACTGGGAATAAAAAACAAGGCAAGGATCAAACTGGTTCTGCGATTGGGAAAATGAACTAAAAATGCCTTGAGCAAAGCGGTTAAACCAATGAATGAAAAGAAGCAGAAAAAAACAGCGTGCACATAAAAATTACCGCCGGAAAAGAGTTGCAATATTGCATTCAGCACGATCATCACACGCGAGCTGCTGAACAATACATTTTCAAAATTGCCATTCCAGGCCGCTGAATACGCTGCATGTCCGCCAAACGTATTTTTAATAAGAGCAGTACTGTCGGAGAAATAAGTAAAAAAATCGGAGCCGGAATAATGATGTGTATACACCCAAAACACAAAAGAACCGGCGATGAGTTTCAGCACAAAAAACACCACCAGCTTGATCGCCGAAACCTGCGGGATCACAAAAAAATTCATTTTACAAATCAGGAAAATGAACAACAGAGCATAAAGTGTTGGCAACAGTAATTGCATGTGTAAAGATAGTATTTAGTCGTTAGTAGTTTGTAGTTTGTAGTTTGTAGTTCGGTGACGAGTATATTGGAAACAGACGAATATGGATTTGTATTATTTTGTTTTTATTTAGTTATCTGCAATTACACACCCCTGGCCCCTCTCAAGAGGGGAATGCATCCTGCACACATTTTGATTATATAATTATTTTATGATTTTTATTAAAAACTATAATTTCTAAATTCAGCAGGATCAGATTCCCCTCTTGAGAGGGGCCAGGGGTGTGTTCCACGCAGCGCCTCCACGCATTAAGCACACAGATTCGTAATATTCGCTCCTGTTCGTTATCTGTAATAAAAAATCGTAATTTTACCGAAGATATGAACATCAAAAAACACATCCCCAATGCCATTACCTGCGGCAATTTGCTTTGCGGCTGTTTAGGCTTACTGGTCACATCGTGGTACCGGCTCGATCTTGCTTTTATTTTTATGCTCCTGGCGGCTTTCCTTGATTTTTTCGATGGCTTTTTTGCACGTTTATTAAAAGTAAACTCGCCTATCGGTAAGGATCTGGATAGTTTGGCTGATATGGTTACGTTTGGCGTACTTCCGGGCTTCATTATGTTCCGGATGCTGAGCATTTCGGTATTAGGATTTAATGTAGAATTGGCAAAAGAAGCGTATTCTTCTTTGGACAGAATAGTTAAAGCTGGTGGATTCGATTCGGCCGTGCTTATAGAGTTTGGCGTACAAAACCTTACGAAGGTCGACCTGTTTTTACCATTTATTGCCTTCCTCATCCCTGTATTTTCAGCGATCCGCCTGGCTAAATTCAACAATGATACCCGGCAATCCGATTCTTTCATTGGTGTGCCAACGCCTGCAAATGCCATTTTAATAGGCTCACTGGGTTTTATTCTAATCCGTCATACCGGCTCCGATTTTAATCTTTCTTATTTTTCAAAAGCGCCACTGATTTCTTTAACCCTGCTGATGTGTTATCTGCTGATCGCCGAGTTGCCGCTTTTCGCGCTTAAATTCAAAAATTTCGGTTGGCCCGATAACAAGATCCGCTATTCATTCTTAATAATTTCGGTGCTTTTGTTAATAGTATTTCAGGTGATGGCAATTCCTTTTATTATATTTTTGTACATCGTTTTATCGGTGGTTAACAACCGGATTTTAAAATCAACAGCACGTAAAAACAACAATTAAACAACACATAACAAATGAAATTCAGAGCAGAAATTGATGTGATGCCTTTAAAAGCATTATTAGATCCACAGGGAAAAGCCGTTACAGGAAGCATGAAAAACCTTGGTTTACCCGAAATTCAGAATGTACGCATCGGCAAACACATTACACTGGAAATTGAAGCAGATACCAAGGATGCTGCAACAACTAAAGTAGACGAAGCCTGCAAAAAATTACTGGCCAACCAGATCATGGAATTTTATGAATTTGAGCTGTTTGAAAATTAGATGTTAGATATTAGATTTGAGATGTTAGATTTGATTCTACACAATTAAAGTTCATAGTCTTAAATTATAATTTCAAAGTAAATACCATAAAAAAACACCGCAATCAAATTGATTGCGGTGTTTTTATTTATTGAAATTCTGTACTTAATACTCAGTACTTGATACTTAATACTCGATACTAAATACTTCTTAATCGTCGGTTGGATCTGCTGCTTTTTCAAAACCGGCTTTTTTCGGTTTGATCTTTTTTACAAACAACACATTGATCAGCTCATCGTCTTTTGTCACAATGGTGCTGGACATACCGTTTGTGATCGTTACAGGCACTTTATCGTATTTGGATTTTTTTGTTACGATCTCAAATGAGCCGTCTTCTTTTTTCAGATACATTGCCATCACTTTTCCGCCTTTTACATCCACTTTTCCATTAAAACATTCTGCATCGCCCCCATTCCTGAAAGAGATGATCACATCCGTATATGTACCATCTGCAATATCCTCCGCGCCTCTTTCCTCAAATTTTTGCGCCCACTTCAAATAACAGTTGGTTTCTTCTTCTTTTTTTGGAGCTGTTTGTGCATTGGTAGTAGTAGCGATACCGATTATTAAAAAACTTAAAATAGTAGCGATTTTTTTCATGGTTAGATCAATTTTTCGATTGCAAAATAATAAAAAATAGGTGATAAAAGTATAAAATCCCGCCGGAATTTCAAATGTTATGCCAAAACACTTAATTTTATGCGCACATATACGACCGAAACCATGAGCAAATCATTGATTGAAACCAATTTCCACGAGGCACAGCAAGTACTTCAGGCTTTTATTGCCGATCCTAAAAATATAGATTCCGTGGAGCAGGCCGGACAAGTCCTGATCACCGCCATTAAAAACGGAGGCAAGATCATTTCCTGTGGTAACGGGGGTTCCATGTGCGATGCCATGCATTTTGCAGAGGAATTAAGCGGCCGCTTCCGCGAAAACAGGAAAGCATTACCGGCAGTTTCCATCTCGGATGCGTCGCACATCAGCTGTGTAGGCAACGATTACGGTTTCGACAAGATCTTTTCGCGCTACATTGAAGCGCTTGGAAATAAAGGAGATGTGCTGCTTGCCATCAGCACCAGCGGCAATTCGTCAAATGTGATCAACGCGATCCATGCAGCTAAGGAAAAAGGAATGATCATCGTCGGTTTAACCGGAAAAGACGGCGGCATTATGGCCGGGTTATGCGATGTGGAAGTACGTGCACCGCATAGCAACTATGCCGACAGGGCACAGGAGATCCACATCAAAGTGATCCATTCGCTGATCGGGATTGTGGAGGAAGCGCTGGTGTAGTTCATTGGTTCAGTTGTTCATTGGTTCATTAGTGGCGAGGCCCGTTCTAACCGGGTTTTATACCTCTATATCCGTCCTGAAAAACACGCAACTATTTCATCAGTACATCAGTAATCTTTCACACAGCATATTTTCAAATTGACACATTTTCAAATTTTCAAATTGTTTTCCATACCAATGTTTGTTATCTAACCCTTCCAGGGACAAAAAAGCCCTGAAAGGGTTTCGTTTTTTTTAAGCATACAGCAAATAATCTGCACATCAGAAATCAATAAATTCTGCATAAAAAAACGCCCTGTCAAAATTAATTGACAGGGCGTTTTTGGGGAAAATTATCTATTACTGTTTGATCAGTTTTAAAAGTGTCGGTTGATTGTCAACACTCACTTTTACAAAATAAATTCCTTTTGCAAAATTTTGTGTATCGATCGGCAAGTGATATGCACCGGAAATTTTTCCGTATGCTTTTGAAGCAACCAATGCTCCGTTTGCATCAAAAATTTCTACCGTTAATTCCGATTCTGTTTTTAAGTTCAGTGCTACATTGGTAATGTCACTTGCAGGGTTTGGCATCAATTGGATGGCATCCGGCGCTTCCGCGATCTGGTTGATCCCAACTGACATTCCCGATACATAACCATTGCTTACTGCCTGTGGAATAGTTGCAGATGCAGCATTGTCGATCAATCCGCTAGGATCGATCATCATACCAATGATGTGGATCTGGTTTGCATCCCATGCAGCAGGTAACGTGTACGTAAAGTTATGTGTAAACACATCTCCCGCTGTAGCGCTTGTACCGTAAGCATTTGGCATACCTGCAAAGCTTGGGCTTAATGCACGTGCAACGTGATTGTAATTCATTTGCGCTGCCGGAACCGGGTTTGGCAATGCTTCGAAACCGCCCATTACACCGGAAGCTCCGCCGGAATAAGCATTCGATTGATTGTAGCTGCTTGCTGTACCGCTTACGCTGTCTTCTGTAATCACACAAGCCACTTTGTAGTTTCCGGAAATGTTGGTCTGCATTGTAGTTGTGATCGACACATTCAGTACACGTGTACTTGAATTGTACATCGCACCGTTCACAATAAATCCGTCAGGCGCTACGATCACACGGTCAAGGAAATCGCCTTCCAATCCGCTTGGATCGATCACGCGGCTTCTGTCAACCAATGCACTTGGGTATCCGCTGATCAATGCACCGATTGCTGCATCATACGCAGTTAACGTCATCGGATCCGAATTGTGAACCGCGATACCTGCATAAAAACCATTGTATTTTTCAGCCATCATGTCCATGTAAATAGCACCGCGCGGGCACCATTGGCACCATGTACCTGTACCTTCTTCACCTATCACCATTTTACCTGCTGCAGGCATTACCGGTGTAATGGTTGTAGAAATCACGTCATCGCTTGCGTCTCCGTCTGCACCAGCACCATTCACATTGCTGATGGTTGCTGTAAATGTATTTGCACCGGCTACCAGTGTAAACGGTGTTGGTAAATTTACCACGTACGTTGCCAGCGATGCAATATTAACACCTGTAACGTTTTGTGTTTGCGGTGTTCCGCCATTCTGGTTCAACGATACATCAAAAGATGTAATAGGCGTTGTACCTAAGTTACGCATGGTAAAAGAAACGCTTCTCGACTGGGTAACCAAGCCGTTTGTAACACCGATCATGTTTCCGGCGCCATTTACGCTTGGTAACGTGTATGGAGTTACGGTGTAAGAAACATCATCCACCCAGTATTTTGCTGCTGCATCAGCAGGATAAATATCAATTGCATAGATCTGATCTGTTGCATTTGTCCAGGTTCCCTGTGATGTTCCATCCACCAGTAAATTCCATGAGTTGGTGTTCAGGTTCACATCGATCGATAATTCAAACCAGGTATCAAAAGGGTGTGTTCCCGCCAATACTTCCGTTCCGCTGTTCTGGATACTGATAGCACCTGTTGCATCCATAAAACAATCCAGGGTGTACATGTTACCCATGGTGGTTGCTCCCTGGAAATTAAAATACGCTGTTTTAGCAGCTGGAATTTTAAACCAGGCCGTAAATGTAAAATGCCCGGTAGTTAGCGGCGATGCAGCAAATGGCAATACACAGTCGGACGGACCGCCGGTTGCACTTGTAGAAGAAAAATAAATGGATTGTACTCCGCCTGCTGTATGATTGTCGGTATTTACAACCATTACATCGTCGGCTCCTCCACCCGCTCCGCTCCAGGTTCTCCAGTCTGGCGACTGAGGCCCTAGTTTTGCAAGCGTGTAGCTTTCAAATCCATCAGAAAAGGTTTGTGCTTTTGCCCCGATGAACAGGCAGATGCAACTTAATAATAACGTAGCTTTTTTCATTTTTGCACGGATTAAATTTATACTCAGGTCAATTTTTACAATACACTCGTTTATGTATTTACAATCAAAAATAGAATACTTTCGCCAAAAATCATAGTTAATTACAATTAATCTTTAGCAATCGATACACTATTTAATACAAATTTATGCTGGTAAAAACCTTTGGAAGTGCGGTATATGGAATTAATGCAACTACGGTTACGGTTGAAACAAATATAAATCCCGGTGTAAATTTTTTGCTGGTCGGTTTGCCCGATAGTGCTGTAAAGGAAAGCCAGCAGCGGATTGATGCCGCATTAAAGAACAATGGGTATAAAATTCCCGGTAAAAGCATTGTCATCAATATGGCTCCTGCCGATATCCGCAAAGAAGGATCGGCTTACGATCTTACGATTGCAGTGGGAATTTTGGCGGCATCCGGACAAATAAAATCCGAACGTGTAAGTGACTACATTATCATGGGAGAACTTTCGCTTGATGGTGGATTGCAGCCGGTGAAAGGTGTTTTGCCGATTGCGATCAAAGCGCGGGAAGAAAAATTCAAAGGCATTATCCTGCCGAAACAAAATGTAAAGGAAGCCGCCATTGTAAGCGGGCTGGACGTTTACGGAGTGGAAAGCATTAAAGAAGTGATCGGCTTTTTTAATGAAACAGTAGTTTTAGAAAAAACAGTGATTGATACACGTACGGAATTTCAAACGCAGCTGCACGATATTGAATTTGATTTTTCGGATGTAAAAGGACAGGAAAATATAAAGCGTGCATTGGAGATTGCGGCAGCAGGCGGGCACAACGTGATCCTGATAGGCCCGCCGGGCGCAGGAAAAACAATGCTTGCCAAACGATTACCGACGATTTTACCTCCGATGAATTTGCACGAAGCACTGGAAACCACCAAGATTCATAGTGTTGCGGGCAAGATGGGGAAAAACACCGGCCTGGTAGCCGCGCGTCCGTTTAGGTCGCCGCACCATACTATTTCAGATGTGGCGCTGGTAGGCGGTGGTGGCGTTCCGCAACCGGGCGAAATTTCCTTATCGCACAACGGTGTTTTATTTTTGGATGAGTTACCCGAATTCAAGCGCAGCGTGCTGGAAGTAATGCGACAACCGCTGGAAGACCGGGTTGTGACGATCTCGCGTGCAAAATTCTCCATCGAATATCCTGCGAGTTTTATGCTGGTAGCTTCCATGAATCCCTGTCCATGTGGATTTTACAATCATCCTGAAAAAGAATGTGTTTGTCCTCCGGGAATGGTACAAAAATACCTGAATAAAATTTCCGGTCCCTTGCTGGATCGCATCGACATTCATGTGGAAGTAACACCGGTTTCGTATTCCGAATTATCGGCGGAACGGATCTCTGAAAAAAGCAATGTGGTACGCGGGCGGGTGATCAATGCACGGGAGATCCAGGAAAAAAGATATGCAGCCAATGAGGGTGTGCATTGCAATGCGCAGATCAGCTCCAAACAATTGCGTGAAGTGTGTAAAATTGATGAAGCCGGAAATCAATTATTAAAAACGGCAATGGAACGTTTGGGATTATCGGCACGCGCTTACGACCGTATTTTAAAAGTGGCACGCACGATTGCGGATCTTGATCAAAGCAACAACATCGAAACCAACCATCTCGCGGAAGCGATCCAATACAGAAGTTTGGACAGAGAAGGCTGGGCGGGATAATTATATCTCACAGAAAAAACTATCTAAAAAATGCTGATTCTTAAAGTTTAGTAAATTATTGCCTTTTACTTAATTTTAACTGAGTATCCGGAACTTTGCACCATGAAAAGAAATTATTTTAAGAACGTCATTGCGAGGGCTTTTCGCCCGAAGCAATCTCATTCTAGATTATATGCTGGTGTGAGATTGCTTCGGGCGAAAAGCCCT